>NZ_JBEZHS010000001.1:0-1297851 GCF_040650695.1 Amycolatopsis sp. NPDC048633 | reverse complement strand
GCTGCGGTCATGAACGACCCTTTCACCTCGTCTGACGAGGTGAAAGGGTCGTTCATGACGTCCGGACTGCCGCCGCCCCGCTCGCTGGCCGCGCCCGAGCCCCCACAGACCTACCCCGCCGCTCCCTGGGGGGCCGCCCGCATCCAGCGTATCGGCCACCGCCGACGGAAAGTGCCGGAACGATCACAGGCCAGCCAGTTGTCCACATGTCGACTCGCCTGGGGACAACTTGTGGACGACCACTCTTCCCCGGCTCGCCAACCCGCCCCACCCGGCTTACAGTCCCCTTATGTCCGGTGGTCGTCGCTGGATCCTTGTGGTCCCGATCGCGGTGCTGGTCACCGCGTTGCTGGCGGGGGTCGTCACCTGGGCCCAAGCCGGGAACATCGAGCGCGATCTCGCCGCCGACACCCGGTCCGCGCTCGCCGGGGCCGGGCTCGCCAAGGGCAACGTCACCTTCGACGGCCGGGACGCCACCCTCAGCGGCTTCGCGCCCGACCAGGCCCTGCGCGCCCTCGAGGTCGTCCAGAACGTCGACGGGGTCCGGGCCGCCCAGCTGCAAGGCGACGTCACTCCCGTGGCCCCCAGCACGAAGCCGCCGACCAGCGCCCCCAGCACCAGCAGCCCGCCGCCGACCACCAGTGCGACCGCTCCGGCGCCGCCCACCGACAAGGCCGGGGTGCAGGCCGAGATCGACCGGATGCTCGCCGAGGCGCCGATCAGCTTCGTGCCGGACACCGCCCGGCTCACCCCCGAAGGCGAGCAGGCCGCCCGGACCGTCGCGATCGCCCTCGCCAAGTCGCCGGGCACCTTCCGGTACCGCGTCACCGGCCACGTCGGCCGGGGCCCCGGCGGCGAGAGCGCCGCCCTGAAGCTCTCCCGGGACCGCGCCAGGGCCGTCGCGCGGATCCTCACCACCAACGGGCTGACGGCCAAGCGCGTGACCTACCGGGGGCTCGGCGACACCCGCCCCGCCACCGGCGGCGAAGAAGACCGGCGCGTCGAGATCACGGTCGTTTAGGGGTGATGGCGGATGGTGTGGCTGTTCGGGCAGATCTGGCTCTGGCTGATCGTCGCCTTCGCCCTCGGCGCGCTCACCTCGTGGCTCGTCCTGCGCACCGCGCAGCGCCCCAAGCCCGCCGCCCCTGAGCCCGCGGAAGACGTCTACTACGAACCCGAGCCCGAACCGCTGGCGGCCGAGCAGACGCAGTTCATCCCCGCGGCCTGGATGCAGCCCGAGGCCGACCGGACCGAACCCGTCCACGACGACGAAGAGCCCGAACCCGCCGGCCACCGCGAAGGCCGGCTGCCGCTGCCGCCGCAGCGCGGGGCGCAGGCCGAGGACTGGCCCACCGAGGAAGAACCCGCCTGGCCGGAGGCCGACGACCTCCCGGAAGCGACCCCGCGGTGGCCGCACCAGCCTGGCCGCGGTGGCTGACACCCATCCTGGTAAGTTCGGCTACGCACTGTGAGCGAGGCCTGAGGAGGGGGTGGCGTGGCGCTCCCCCATTGGACGCCCCAGCTGGTCCTCCCGCCGGGCCGCCACGCCTGCGACCTCGCCGACGTCTACGAACGCCTGGTCTTCGACGCCCCGCACCAGAACGAGCGCGAGATCCTCTTCAGCGCGCTCAACAGCTACCTCGGCGTGGCCCGGCGAATCATGCCGACCGGCCGCGCCTGGGTCGGCGGCGAGCTCATCACCCGGACCGCCCACCCGCCGCGCGGCCTCGACGTCGTCCTCGTCCCGGACGAGTGGGGCGCACTGAAGCGGCTCGACGACGCCGGCCGCTCGGCGCTGTACGGCCTGCTCACGCTGCGCGGCGTGATCGTCGGGCAGCCCGCGATGTACCTCGACAAGGTCCAGCCGGTCGGGGGCATGCTGGACGGCTTCCTGTGCCGGCCCGGCGACGAGGACGTCTGGGCCGAGGTCTGGGCCGAAGGCGGCAGGGGCTACCCGGAGATGGTCTGGTGAGGAACGAGTTCCGGCGCATCGCCGACGAGATCCCCGGTGGCACGTGGCTCGACGACCTCGCGCGCGCCTCGGCGATGGCGGCGAACGCCAAGTTCGAGCGGACGTCCCGGTCGCCGCTGCTGCACGTCTCGGTGATCGGCGAGCAGAGCATCGACGCCTACACCTTCTCCGACATCAGCCGCGCGCTGCAGGACGCGACGGCCAAGATCGGGCACATCATCCGGAACCCGTCCGGCGAAGTCACGATCGTCCAGCAGGCCGACCGCGACAAGGCGCCGCTGATCCAGCGCGGCCAGGCGGGCAACGCGATCTTCTTCGGGTTCCCCGAGCTCGAGTCGGTCGACGACGCGCTGATCGTCGACGGCATCGAGACGCTGTCCGAGCGCGCCGTCAAGGAGCTGTGCGACTTCCTGCCGGCGAACGGGTCGGACGACGGCGCGCTCGACGCCGTGCTGCTGCAGCGCGACACCGTCCGCAACGCCGTGAGCGACATCGTCAACGCCGTCGCGAAGAACGCCGGTATCGGCATGGCGCTGACGCCGACCGCGGGCGAGCAGGTCACGCGCAGCATGACGACCGAGCAGGCGCGGATCCTGCAGGGCAGCCTCCGGGAGTCGCGCGAGGCCGTCGGCTACGAGACGGTGCGCGGGCGGCTCGACGGCGTCCGCACCCGGCGCCGGATCTTCTACCTCGACCGTGAGTCGGGCGGGACGATCCAGGGCGCGGTGGCCGAGGACCTGCTCGACGAGATCAAGGAGAACCTCGACCGCCCGGTGACCGCGCGGTTGCGCGTCGTACGCACCACGACGATCGACGGACGCCGGGGCCGTCCCGTTTTCGAGCTCCTCGAAATCACGCCCGAAGTAAGCCTTTTCGACTGATAAGTCGGGTATACGACTTTCGGCGTGCGCAACGGTACCGACACTCGTCGTAGGCTCCACGGCGGTATCCGGATCTCCGCAGGATATTTACGATACCCGCTGCGAGGACGCAGAATCGGCCGCCGAACAGTGGGAACTCCGATATTCTTCCCATTGATCACCGGGCCACACCCTGCGCGCGTTGTCAGGAAATACCGATACCTGGCACGAAATGGTGGGACAATGACTTTTTCCGGAATGTAACAATTTCGTTCGCGGGCACTCTGATGGGTTAACGTCGTCGCACTCCCACCCGAAGGGGTTCGCATGATGACCGACCCGCAGTACCCGCCGCCGACCGCTGCCCGCCACGGGCGGCCCGCACCACCGGTGACGGCCACGGAGCGTCGTCAGGCCAACGCGAAGCCCGGACGGAACATCCTCGCGATCGTCAGCCTGGTGCTCGGCGTGGCCGCCCTGGTTGTCGCGTTCGTCCCGGACATCGGATTCGTCGCGTGGCCGCTGGCCGGGATCGGGCTCGTGCTGGCGGTCGTCGGGCTGGTCCAGGTCAAGAAGGGTGCGGTGGGCGATCGCGGGCTGGCGATCACCGCCACCGCCGTCTCGGTCGCGGCGCTGCTCTCGACCGGGGGGATGCTGGCGTATTCGACCTTCCTCGGCGGCGGCGAATCCGGGCTGCACATGCCCGCGGTGGCCGGCGACAAGCACACCGTGACGTTCCAGGTGACCTCCGCCGGCGGCGCGACCGTGCGTTACGGCAGCCTGTCGGACCAGCGCACGGAAAACTCTCCCGCGAGCACCGACGCGTGGCAGGGCGGGGCGTCCTACAACAATGGTTCGTACCTGCTGACGCTGACCGCGGACACCCGCAATTCGCAACTCAACAACGAAATCAACTGCGCCATTCTGGTCGACGGCAAGAAGGTCGCGGAAAACAGCGGGACGACGATCGCGCTCTGCACCGCGAACGTGGGCTGAGCCGCGGCGACCGCGAGCCTGGCGACCGGCCGGCCTACCCCCACGTCGGCCGGCCGGGCCGCCACGAGCCGCTCCTGGCGGCTCCCGGCCCCGGCGGGGTTTTCCCGCACGGGGCCCGGCGCCGGCGTCTCAGCCTGCCCCTCCCCTAGGGCTCAGCCGGCACTGCCGAACCTACGCGGACGCCGCCCCGGGGCACTAAGAATCCACTAAGGATCGACCCCGGATGCCGGGTCCGTGATCCATTCGCAACCGGCAATTCTCTTCACGAATGTTGATCACCGCTGGAAAGTTGTCACGCGAAATCTTCACTGCAGTTCGGCGAGCTCGGTCCGGACCTCACCGACCAGCTTCGGATGCACCCGCTCGTAAATGCGCACCGACAACGCCAGCTGCTCCCGCGCGCCGTCGAGATCACCGCGTGCCCGCAGCACCCGGCCCAGCGTCAGCCGCAGTGCGCCCTCACGCGCCGCGAACTCGCGGCTGATCGCCAGGTCGATCGCCTCCCAGACGTAGCGCTCCGCCGCCTCGACGTCGCCGGCCCGGAGGCTGAGCTCGGCCAGCTTGTCCAGCGAGACGACCAGCCGGTCGTCGTCGCCCAGCGAGCGGTCGATCGCCAGGCCCGCCAGCTGGTGGGCGATCGCGTCGGGCAGGCGGCCCGCCCGCTTCTCCGCCTGCGCGCAGCTGCTGAGCGCCTGACCGCGCAGCGTGACATCGGCGGCCTCCGCGATCGCCTTGGCCAGCCGGTCGATGGCCTTCTCGTGCTCGCCGCGCCGGCTCAGCGCGCGGCCGAGATGCAGGTCGACCGAGGTGACCAGGCGCTCGTCGGCGTGCCCGGCGGACAGCTCCAGCGCCCGCTCGGCGTCGGCCAGGCCGGCGCCCGGCAGCTCGAACGTCAGCGCGATCTCGCACCGCGCGAGCCGCAGCCAGCACTGCCCGGCGACGTCGCCCGCGGCTTCGGCGGCGGCGACGCCGAGGTCGGCCATCCGCGTCCACTCGTCCAGCAGCGGGCTGGCGACGCGGTAACCGTGCCCGATCCGCGCCAGCCGCCAGACGTCGTCGTAGCGGCCGGCGGCGTACGCGGCGTCCAGGGCCGCGAGCAGGTTCGGCCACTCGGCCGCGAACCACTCGCGCGCCTCGGCGAAGCCGGCCAGCGGCGGCATCGCCTCGTCGGCGAGCACGCCGGTGAAGTCGAGCGGGTCGGCGACGTGCCCCAGCCGGCGCCGCGCCCGGTCTGCCACCGCCTGGTAATAGCGGACCGTCCAGCCGATCGCCTCGTCGCGCTCCTTCTCGTCGAGCTCCCGTTCCGCGAGCTCACGCAGGTAGAGCCAGACGAGGTCGTGCGGGGCGAAGACGTCCCGGGCGGTCTCGGCGATCAGGTTGTGCGCGGCCAGCGCGCGCAGCCGCCGCCGGGCCTCGGCCACCGGGATCTGCGCCACCGCGGCCATCAGGTGCGGCCCGACCATGACCCCGGGCACCGCGCCGAGCTGCAGGAACGTCTCGGCGATCTCGCCGGGCAAACCGCGGAAGGAGACGTCGAAGGCGGCGCGCACCCCGTCGTCGGCGCCGTCGACCTGCAGCCCGGCCAGCCGCGTCCGCTCGTTGCCCAGCTCGTCGACCAGCTCCTCGGCGGTGCGCTGCGGGCTGGCCGAGAGCCGGGCCCCGGCGATCCGCAGCGCGAGCGGGAGGTAGCCGCAGAGCCGGGCGAGCGTGTGGTTGTGCCCGGCCGGGCCGGCGAGCTCCTCGATGAGCTGAACGGCGTGCTCGGGCGCGAGCGTGCCGAGGACGCGCTGCTTGGCCGCGTTCGACACCGCGAGCCCGTCGAGGCGCGACCGGCTGGTCACCACCGTCATCGTCCGCGCGCTCGGCGGCAGCAGCGGGCGCACCTGCTCGGCCGTCCGGGCGTCGTCGAGCAGCACGAGCATCCGCCGTCCGGCGATCAACGACCGGTAGAGCGCGACGCGTTCGTGCAGCCGCTCGGGGATCTTCGCGGTTTCGACGCCGAGGCCGAGCAGGAATTGGGTAAGCAGCTCGGCGGGCTCGAGCGGCGGATGGTGCGGGTCGAAGCCGCGCAGCGACGCGAACAGGACGCCGTCCGGGAACCGCCGCGCGACCCGGTGCGCCCACCACACGACGAGGGTGCTCTTGCCGACCCCGGCGGTCCCGGTGACGATGGCGATCGTGGTCTCGCCGGCCTCGGCGCGGGCGACCAGGCCGTCGAGCCAGGCCAGCTCGCCGGCGCGCCCGGCCAGGCTCGGCACCGCGGCGGGCAGCTGCGAGATCGGCTTGCGCGGCTCGTCGGCGGCGGCCGGGGTGGCGACGTTCCGGGCCGGGAGGTCGTCGTTGAGCACCCGCTCGTGCAGCCAGCGCAGCTCGGCGCCCGGCTCGACGCCCAGGGTGCGGAGGGTGGCGCGCGAGACGGTCCGGTACAGCTCGAGCGCGTCCCCGCGGCGCCCGGCGTGGTACAGCGCCCGCATGAGCTGGCCGGCGGTCCGCTCGGCGAGGGGATCGGCGCGGACGATCGGGCTCAGCTCGACGATCAGCTCGGCGTGCCGGCCGAGCTCGAGGTCGGCGTCGACGCGGGCGCCGTGCACGGCCAGGCGGAGGTCCTCCAGCTCGGGCGCCTGCAACGACTCGGGCACGCCGCCCAGCGCCGGTCCCTGCCAGAGCGCGAGGGCCTCGGCCAGCGACGCGGCCGCGACCTCCGGAGTGGCCAGCGACGCGCGGTCCAGCAAGGTGCGCGCCCGGTGGACGTCGATCCGGTCGGGCTCGACGTCCAGGCGGTAGCCCGGCGGGGTGGTCAGGATGCTCGGGCCGTCGATGTCACGGAGGATCCGCCGCAGGTGGGAGACGTTGCCGTGGACGATGGTCCGCGCGGTGGCGGGCGGGTCGTGGCCCCAGAGGGCGTCGATGATCTCGTCGAGGCCGACGACCTTGCCGGGCTTGAGCGCGAGCAGGGCGAGCAGGCCGCGGACCCCGGGGCCGCCGATCGGGACGGCGACGTCACCGTCGAAGAGCTGGACGGGCCCGAGCAGCTGGAACCGGCATTCGGCCATGCTCGCGCCCACCTCCCCGGGGGTTCACGGTCGGATCGGCGTCTCCCTCGCCGGAAAATCAACCTACCGTGGTCACCGGCTGTCCAGCAGGCCCGGTACCAGGAGTTTTGGGGCTTCTGCGGATTCCGCAGCGCAGGCGCGGAAGGGGTGCGGCATCCTCCGGCGACCCCCGGGCATGACACGACCCCGCACCATCGGTCCCGATCCGCTGGTGCGGGGTCGTGATGAAACTCCGGCCGGGCCGCCAGGGGGCGCGGTCCGCCCGCCGTCACCGCCGGCGACCGGGCAGGTGTGCTCACCCCGAGCGAAGCACCCGCCGCCAGTCGTCAGCGAAGACGTCTGTTGCGCGGGCCACACGCCCGCGCGGTGGCGACACGGTAACAAAGCGCACCGGATCAGTCACCGCCGGGTTGTGTGTGACTTAACGCGAAATCGGTGTCGAGTCACGGCCGGCGATGAACGCCGGCCGCGGCGCACTCGCCGCGAACGGCTGGTCCAGGGCGTTCTCCACGCTGTTGAACACCAGGAAGATGTTCGAGCGCGGATACGGGGTGATGTTGTTCCCGGAGCCGTGCATGATGTTCGAGTCGAACCACAGCGCCGAGCCCGCCTGGCCGGTGAACTGGTCGATGCCGTGCTCGGCCGCCATCTGCGTGATGTCGTCTTCGCTCGGCACGCCCACCCGCTGGTCCTTGAGCGACGCCTTGTAGTTCGCCTCCGGCGTCTCGCCGGCGCACTGGACGAACGTCCGGTGCGAGCCCGGCATGATCATCAGGCCGCCGTTGAACGGGTAGTTGTCGGTCAGCGCGATGGAGCAGCTCACCGCACGCGGGGTGGGCATGCCGTCCTCCGCGTGCCAGGTTTCGAAGTCCGAGTGCCAGTAGAACCCGGTGCCCTTGAAGCCCGGCATGTAGTTGACGCGGCTCTGGTGGATGTACACCTCGGAGCCGAGCAGCTGCCGGGCCCGGTCCAGCACGCGCGGGTCGCGCACCAGCTCGGCGATCAGGGCCGAGATCTCGTGGACGTCGAAGATCGACCGGACTTCACCGGTCCTCGCTTCGGTGATGACGCGCTCGTCCCGGGCCAGCTCCTTGTCGGAGGACAGCCGCACCAGCTCCTGCCAGTACGTCTGGACCTCGCCGACCGAGAGCGTGTCCTCGACGACCGTGTAGCCCTTGGTCTCGTGGTTCGCCAGGGTGGCGGCGTCGATCGGACCATCGGCTTCGGTACCCCACACGGTGGGGTGCACGCGCGGCAGCTGGGCCGGCGTACCGGTGATCCGGGTCGGGTAACCGTCGTCGACCCGGGTGTCCATCAGCGTCACGGGGTTCGCCTCCTGTTTCCTCTCCCGTTTCCGTCGTCACTCGGTGATGAGCGGGTACACGCCGTTCTCGTCGTGGACCTCGCGGCCGGTCACCGGCGGGTTGAACACGCACACGCACTTGATCTCGGTCCGCGGCCGGACCTGGTGCTTGTCGTGGTCGTTGAGCAGGTAGAGCGTGCCGGGCTTGAGGTCGTACACCTTGCCGGTGGCCAGGTCCTCGACCTCGCCCTCACCGGAGGTGATGAACACGGCCTCGATGTGGTTGGCGTACCAGAAGTCGTTGACCGTCCCGGCGTACAGCGTGGTCTCGTGCACCGAGAAGCCGACGCCCTCCTTGGCCAGGATGATGCGCTTGCTGCGCCAGTTCGGGGTCTTGATGTCGGCGTCGGTGTCGGTCACCTCGTCGAGCGTGCGGACGAGCACGGGCGAACTCCTTTACTTCTTCAGGACGGCCTTGATGGACTCGTCGATGATCGACAAGCCCTGCGTCAGCTCGTCGTCGGTCAGGGTGAGCGGCGGCAGAAGCTTCATGACTTCGCCGTCGGGGCCGGAGGTTTCCATCAGCAGGCCGCGCGCGAACGCTTCGGCGCAGACCCGGCCGGCCAGGTCGCCGTTCTCGAACCCGAGGCCGCGCGCCAGGCCGCGGCCCTTGGCGACCAGGTTCGCCTCCGGGTAGGCCTCGACGATCCCCGAGAAGGCGGCGGCGATGCGCTCGCCCTTCGCCTTGGTCGACTTCTCGAGCTCGTCGTCGCTCCAGTAGGTGTTGATCGCCTCGGTCGCGGTGACGAACGCGGGGCTGATGCCGCGGAAGGTGCCGTTGTGCTCGCCCGGCTCCCAGACGTCGAGCTCCGGCTTGATCAGCGTCAGCGCCATCGGGATGCCGTAGCCGCCGATGGACTTCGACAGGCAGATGATGTCCGGCGAGATCCCGGCGTCCTCGAAGCTGAAGAACGGGCCGGTGCGGCCGCAGCCCATCTGGACGTCGTCGAGGATCAGCAGGATGTTGTGGCGCTTGCAGAGGTCGTCGAGACCCTTCAGCCACTCCAGGCGCGCGGCGTTGATGCCGCCCTCGCCCTGGACGCCTTCGACGATCACCGCGGCCGGCTCGTTGAGCCCGCTGCCGGAGTCCTCGAGGAGCTTCTCGAAGTAGAGGAAGTCCGGCATGGCGCCGTCGAAGTACTGGTCGTACGGCATCGGCGTGGCGTGCACCAGCGGGATGCCCGCGGCGCCGCGCTTCATCGAGTTGCCGGTGACCGACAGCGCGCCGAGCGTCATGCCGTGGAAGGCGTTGGTGAAGTTGATGACCGATTCCTTGCCGGTCACCTTGCGCGCCAGCTTCAGCGCCGCTTCGACGGCGTTCGCGCCACCCGGACCCGGGAACACGACCTTGTAGTTCATGCCGCGCGGGTCGAGGATCTTGTCGCGGAAGGTCTGCAGGAAGTCGCGCTTGGCCACGGTGTACATGTCCAGCGCGTGCGTGACGCCGTCGCGCTGGATGTAGTCGATCAGCGCCTGCTTCAGCTGCGGGTTGTTGTGCCCGTAGTTCAGCGCGCCGGCGCCGGCGAAGAAGTCCAGATAGGCCTTTCCGCTCTCGTCGTAGAGCCAGCTGCCCTGGGCGCGGTCGAACACGACCGGCCAGCCGCGGCTGTAGCTGCGGACCTCGGATTCGAGCTCTTCGAAGATGCTCATGGCGTTCTTTTCTCCTACTCGCCCGGATCTGTGCGTACTGAGAGCGGACCGATGCGGTAAAGCTCTTCCGGCAGATGTTCACCGTCGCCGGGGAAATCCGCGCCGGCGAACAGCACCGTGGTTTCCACCGACGCCTCCCAGCGCTTCGCGAAGGAGGTGAACAGCCGGATGGACGCTTCGTTGTCCGGGGTGATGGTGGTCTCGAGGTAACGCACCCCGGTGGCGACGAGCCGCGTGTACAGGGCGTCCAGCAGCTTGCCGGCCAGGCCCTTTCCCCGCTGGGACGCGTCGACCGCGACCTGCCAGACGAACCCGACGTCGGGTTCCCCCGGCCGGCGGTAGCCGGTCACGAATCCGACCGCCTTGCCGTCTTCGCGCGCGACCACCGATGTCTCGGCGAAATCGCGGCACCACAGCATGTATGCGTACGGCGAGTTGAGATCGAGCTTGGCGGAATCACGCGCGATTCGCCACAGCTGCGCGCCGTCCGCCTTGGTCGGCGATTCGATCAAGTGCGTTACGGACATACTCAGGAAACGTAACAGAGAATTTTCGACCTGCCAGCGACGCAGCTCACGGACCCCGCAATGACCTGGGGCGACGCGGAGTACCCGGTGAGCAGTCCCACAAACATGTTTGAAGTGGACGGTTCCGGGGCATACGTGCGGCTCGGTCGCGCGCTCGTGGTCCACGACCTACCCGCACCATGACCCTTCGGGCCGGTGATCGCAAGGCGACGGGCCGTATTCCGCACGAGTCCGCACGAGCGGCGCCTTCGACCGGACAGCTCGCGCCGGGGAGGGCCGCTGACGGCGAATCGTCCGGTCAGGCGCGACGGCGGCTCCGCAGCCGGCGCCAGATCCCGGCCACCGGCATCACGACCGCGGGCAGGATCAGCAGCCCGGAAACGACGAGCCACCACACCGCGCCCTCGCCCCGGCGCCAGCCCGCCACCACGTTCCCCAGCCAGCCGAAGAACGGCTGGGCGATCGGGGGCAGGAACGACGCCAGCAACAGCGCCGCCACCACGACTACGCCCAGGACCGCGAACAGCCGGCGTGCGGTGCGGCCCATCGTCAGCACCGCCGTCGCGAGGTAGATGACCGCGCCCGCCAGCACCGGGAGGCCGATCCACTGCAGGATCGCGCCGCCGCTGTCGCCGAGCACCAGGCCGGCCAGCAGCGCCAGCACGCCCGCCGCCAGCGAACCCGGGGTCCCCAGCTTGGACGCGCTCTGCGTGACCTTCGCCGTGCTCCGGGCCACTGTCCGCAGGATGCCGGCGACCGTCTTCGGCCAGCCGCCGGGCAGGTGGAACGCCACCGTCCCCGCGTTGACCGTCGCGGCGCCGAGCTTGACCAGCGTGCGCGTCAGCTGCGCCGTGCCCTGCTCGCCCGCGAGCTTCTCCGCCGACACCTGGCACACCTGGAACACGCGCTGGGCGGCGGCCGCGTCGGCGATCGGCTGCGCGGCCCGCGCGCGGAACCCGGCCGAGGCCGCGCCGCTGCCGCCGCTCACCTTGACGTCGGCGGCCGCCTGCGCCGCGACGACCGGCAGCTCCTCCGCGGCGATCTCCGCCTGGCGGGTGCGGGCCAGCACCATCGCCGTCACCGGCATGCTGACCGGCCGATCGGTGGTGAAGTCCACAGCGTCGAGCTGCGAGTCCAGCCCGAGGAACGCCAGCTCGGCGTCGAGCTGGCCGGTCAGCTCGCCCACCTCGGCGGGCTCAGCGTTGTCGTCGCGGCCGGGCCCGCGCCAGACCGGCTTCAGCGCGGTTTTGAGTTCTTCGCGGAAGGCTTCTGCCCCGACGAGGTCGCGCAGGGTCTCCAGCCGCCGCGGGTCGAGCAGGCACTGCACCAGCCAGCCGGCACCGTCGACGCGGCCCCACATCCAGTCGCTGGCGCGCCACGAAGCCTTGTAGAACGCGCCGAAGTTGTCCGCCTGCATCCCGGTCAGCTTGTCCCACGACCGGCGGCGCTTCAGGTCCAGCAACGTTCGCGAATCGGCGCTGACCTGCACGAGCTCGACCCGCTGGTCGACCGACGGCGCCTGCGCGAGCAGCCCGCGCGTCGCGACGTGCAGGCCGAGCAGCCGCGCCTGGACGACGTCGTCACCGCCGTCGGGCAGGGCCAGCCAGTCGAGCAGCGTCTTCACCGTGCCGTCTTCCGCTGCCTCGGTCAGCGCCCGCAGCGTCGGCGCCGCGGCTCGCAACGCGGTGACGACCATCGGCCAGGCCTGCGCGACGACGTCCGAGCGGCCGAGCCCGGCCCACTCCTCGGCGAGTTCGCGGATCCACACCTCGAGGGTGCTGCTCGCGCCAGGTTCGTCGTGCCCCGCGACCCACTGGGCCAGCCGCGTGCTCCGGGCGGACGTCTTCCGCGCCGCGTGCAGCCCCGCCCGCGCGTCGTTGAGCTCTTTCGCCTGCGTGGGGTCGGGGCCGGCCCGGAACCCGGCGTTGATCAGCTGCAACCCGGTCGCCACGGCGTCGTCGAGCGCGCTCGTGCGGTAGGCGACGAGGTCCGCCACGGTCATGCTCGCCGACGGCGGCTCGGGCGGGATGCCACTGCTCAGCCCGGCCACGGCGACCGCGCGCAGCTGCTGCGACATTCCCGAAGCCCACTCCCGGTCTTCGGTGTCCACATCGGACAGTGCGTAGCGCCGGGTGGCCGCCTGGACCAGCTCGGCGGCGTCTTCGGCGGTCCGCCGGTCCAGGTAGGCGGTCGCGATCCCCTTGTCGATCAGGCACTCCGGACCGCCGCGCAAACCCAGCGCCGCCAGCGAGACGCGGGTGTCGCGGGTCCGGACGACGGCGTCGTTGTGCCGGGTGAGGTCCTCGAGCTCGGCGCTGATCGACTGGCTCATCACCGTCGAGACGACCTTGCTCATCGCGTTCGACAGCAGCGGCGGGTTCGCCGCGTCACAGGCGATCTCGGTCGCCTCCCGTTCGCCGGCGGGCACGACGTAGAGCAGCAGGCGCCGGACGTCCGCGTGCGATGGGCGTTCGAAGATCTCCCGCAGCGCCGGCCGCAGCGGCTTGTTGAGCAGCACCCCGCCGTCGGTGAGCCAGTGCGACCGGGTCAGGTCGGTGTAGGCGGTCATGTCGGGGTGCAGCTCGTCGGTGCCGGCGGCCCCGATCGGCATCCGCGACAGCTCGAAGGCGCCCGGGAACGACGCCGTCGAGCGCGCGGCGAGCGCCAGCGGGCCCTGCACCCCCTGCGTCCACAATGGACCATCGAAACGGAAGAGCATCCGGTGTTCGGTGTCCCGCACGAGGTTCCCGAGCGCGTCGTCGAACCGGGTGGTCTCACCGTCGATCATGGTGCCGGTGAGCAGCACGGTGACGTCCGGCGGCTCGGCGGGTGCGGAGCCGGAGTCGGTGATCCGGTGCAGCGCCCGCTCGAAGTCGCCGAGCAGCACGCGATCGCCGTCGAGAATGGACCGCGGCTGCGCCTCGGCGGGGTCTCGCACGAGGTTCTCCAGCGAGCCGATCTCGAGCCAGGTGTCCCGCAGGACCTGCGGCGTGGAACCGAAGGCTTCGGCCAGGCCGAGACAAGCGGCATTGACCCCACCGGCGCTGGTCCCGGTGAGGACGTCGATGGACACCGTGGCCCGCAGGAGGTCGAGCAGCTTGCGGTAGAGCCCGGCTTCGGCGTCCCCCCTGGACTCGCGCAGCAGCTGCGACGTCTCGGTGGCGACGCCGCCCATCCAGATGGCGAGGCTGGCGCCGCCCACCATCGTCATCGCCAGGCGGATCTCCTGCGGCCACGGTTCGGCTGTCTGAGGCATGGGCTCCCCCGCCCGTCGTCGTCCTGACGCACATTAGAGGCGCAAGGTAAGCGCGGGGATACGGCCAGGTGTACGGCCGTTCGGGTGGACTTGCTCGCCCGTCAGGCGGCCAGGTGCTCCAGCAACAGCACCTGTCCCCGGAGAGCCGGGTGATGAGCTACTTCGAGCACTTTCGCACAGGCAGCGGATACGACGTTGCCGGCTTGCCAGGACCGTGCGTGTGGTGCACACGCTGTCGGTTCGAGGGCTAAAATGCGAAAATGCCCACCGCAGATCTGCGAGTCTTCCGCTGCACCAGCGGCTACAACAGCGCTGGTGAACACGTTCTCGAAGACGCCGTGTTCGACCGGCAAGGGCCGATGCCGATCCGGATTCCCAGTCTGCTCGAGGTCAACGCGCTCGCGACACCCCTGCACCGCGCCTTGACGTACCGGCTCAAACAACACGAACTGAACCTTGTCCTCAGTTTTCTGAAGGCACGGCCGACCGGCGGAGTCGCTGCTCGTCTCGATGATCTGAGAGCGGCGGCCCGTCACATCCGAGGCTTCGTCATCGAATCCGTGGGGATGGGTATGCTCACCGCAACGATGCGTGATTTCTACCGCTGGAGCGGCAACCACGAACACCTCGAACACTTCGACGCACTGCCGCTTCACATCAAGGGCAATTACCTCCGGGGCGGGGTCCGCCCGGATCTGCTGTTTCTCGACCCATTCGCGCCGAAGAACAGAATTGCCGGTGAAGCACGCGGAAGGTCGACGAAACCGCTCGCGAGCTCGATGCCCTCGAAAGCACAACAGCAACGGCTCGACGAGATCCTCGACTGGTCCGCCCGGCACAGCTACCACCCGGTCACGATGGCGTGGACCTGCTTCGGCGGGCCCACATTGAGTGTCGACCTGTTCCACATAGAGTTCCCACCGCCGGCGCAGCGGCGGTCCACACGGCCGCCCGACACGCCCGCCCCAACCGGATCGCGCCCCCGGAAGGAGCGCTCCACCCGACGCCCGGGAATGCCTCCCTCTGCCGACGAGGAGTCCGGCCGCATACCACGGTCCCGCAACGGAGCTGATCGCGTCGAACAGAGGCCTCGCGAAGAGAGCTCCTTCTCCGATCAGGAAGACGACCGCGACGAGGTGCGAGGCTTGCAGGCAAATGTCACGACGAGCATCGAGCGCCTCTGGAGAACAGCGCCACCAGGAGATCGGACACAGGTCTTCAACGAGGGTCCAGTACGCGGAGATTGGGTATCCGCGAATCTGCTCGGGGCGGCCAGGACTCACCTCTTCCTGGGTGTCCTCGGCGAAGAGCCACCGGCGGCCTTTCAAAGACGGCTCAGAGAACGCTCAGCGGACTCCGACGCGATCTTCGATCCTATTCAAGTCGACGTGCTCGGGCGCTTGATCATCGCGGTATCACTCGACAGCGAAGCCCCACCACTCTGGCAAGAGGTAGCTGCGCGCCTCGGCTGAGGCCAAGCCCTAAGCCGCCAGGTGCTCCAGCAACAGCACTTGACCTTCACCGACCGCGAACCCCAGCACCGCGCCCGTCGCGATCAGGATCCACTCGTCCTGCTCGAAGGCCGGCCGCAAGAGCCGCTCGAACTCGTGCGGGGACAGCTCCTTCATCTTCGACACCAGCACGTTCCGGATGTCCATCGCGTCGGTCGCGTAGTCCTCGATGTAGCGCATCGTCTCCGGCAGCCGCGACATGATCTGCGAAGCGATCGCCAGCTTCATGTCCTGGTACCTGCGGCTGCCCACCGCGAACACCAGCACCGGCTTCGCGACGCTCCCGAGCTCCCGGTCCAGCTGACGCTGGATCAGCGCCAGCACGCGATCGGACAGCGGCCCGTGCAGGATCGCCTCGATGACGTTGTGCGGGGTGATGATCTCCTGGGCGATCAGCGACCCGTACGCCTCCGCGACCTCCGCGCGCCGCTTCAGGAACAGACCCTGCCACTGCACTCCGAAGTACCGCCGCGGCTCGATCGGGTAGAAGATCATCCGCAGCGCCAGCCAGTCGGTGAACCAACCGGTGAACAGGCCGAACAGCGGCATGATCAGCGGGAACTTGAACAGGATCCAGGCGACCATCTGGATCACGCCGATCGCGCCGCCGAAGACCAGGCCCGAGCGCGCGATGAACTTGAACTCCTTCGCGCCCGCCTCCTGGAAGATCCGGTTCAGCAGCCGCTTGTCCTTGACCAGGCTCGTGACGACCATGCCCTTGAGGTCGAACACACTGTCCACATCGGACTTGATCAGGTCGAGCACGGCCGCGACCATCCGCGGCGACTCGTGCTGGACGCGCTCGATCACCAGCCGCTGCACCCGCTCCGGCAGCGACTCCCACAGCCCCGGCTGGTAGTGCCCGGCCACCTCGCGCACGATGTCCTCGACACCCGCGAGCAGCGGTTTCTCGATCTCCTGGGCAATGCGAGAAGCGTCCAGCCGCGCGACGACCTCCGCCGGCTTGATCAGCTGCTCGGTCATCGTGTCGCAGGCGATGCTCGCCATCCGCGCGGCGCGCTTGGGCACGATGCCCTGCCAGCCGAGGAACGGCTTGACGCCGATGAACTCCACCGGCTGGAACATCATCCGGATCGCGACGAGCTTGGTGCCGTAGCCGATCAGCGCGGCGACGACCGGGATCGAGACGTAGAGGGGCCAGTGCTGCGCGAAGTCGGCGACGATGCCGGCGAGGAACGACCCCATCCGCTAGCCGAAGCTCGGGTCGCAGGCCTGCCAGAACTGCGCGCCCAGGCGCGAGATGTGGATCGTCCGCCGGACGTACTTCGCGCGTTTGACGTGCTTCTCGGCGTCGCGCACGGTCTCGTCGGTCAGCAGGATCTCGTACTGCGTCTCCAGCGACGGCACCTCTTCGTCGAGGTCGACGAGGCCCAGCCCGATCAGCCGCGTGACGTACCCGGGCACCTGGTCGGGCAGCGACACCCCGGCCGCCTTGCCCACCGTCGACGCGTTGCGCAGCGCGACGCGCCCGCTGCTGCCGAGGCCGGTGCGCTCGACGACGTCGATCGCGGGGAACGGCGAGCCGTCCGACAGCGCGGACAGGATGCGTGCCTCGTCCGGGGTCAGCTGCCGCAGGATGATCGCGTAGAAGTACTCGCGGGCGCGCTCGCGGCCGAAGCCGATGGAGTGGTTGAGCAGCTCGGCCATCGCGGCGCGCAGCGGCTCGGCGTGGTTGTCGCGCGCGGGCACGATGGTGACCGCGGCTTCGACCTTGCCGGGCACCGCCGGGCGGTTCATCGCGGACGCCGCCGTCAGCGCCGCGTGGTAGGGGTCGTCGACCTCGTCGAGGCGGCGGCGCAGCTCGCCCAGCAGCTGCCGCTCGACCTGCCGCACCCCGCGTTCGGCGGTCTCGACGCCGGGGAGCCTGCGCCCGAGCGCGAACCCGGTGCGCGCGGCCCAGCCGGCCAGCTGGCCGGCGCGGCGGGCCAGGTCGGCCACCTCGTCACCGGCGCCCCGGCCGTTCGGTCGCTCTGCGTTCACGGGCGGACTCCCCTCTGCTCACGGGCTGATGCTACCTGCGGGTAGGCCGAACGGTGGTGTGACCACCGGCATGATGTGCACCATGAGTCCGACCCGCTGGGGCCCGCCGATCGACGTCCTCCCGTACTTCTCCAAAGAGGAACAAGCGCTGATGACGCTGCTCGGCGCGCTGACCGACGAAGACTGGCTGCGCCCGACCGGGTGCGCGGGCTGGTCGGTCAAGGACGTCGCCGCTCACCTGCTCGGGGACAAGGTCGGCCGGCTGTCCCGGAGCCGCGACGGGCACGCGCCGGAAGCCCCCCGCCCGGGTGAGTCCTTCCCCCGCTTCATCGACCGGATCAACGAGGAGTGGGTCGTCGCCTGCCGCCGTCTCTCGACGGACGTCCTGCTCACGATGATGTACGAGTTCATGGGCCAGACGACCGAGTACTGGGCGAAGCTCGACCTCGACGTCCTGGGCGAGCCGGTGAGCTGGGCGGGCGACGAGCCGGCGCCGCGCTGGCTCGACGCGGCGCGCGACTATTCGGAGTTCTGGGTCCACCACGTGCAGATCCGCGAGGCGCTGGAGCACACGCCGCTGGAGGCCGAGTACGCCGAGCCGATCGCCGACACGTTCGTCCGCGCGCTGCCGCACACCCTGCGCGACGTCGACGCGCGCGTCGGGAAGCAAGTGGGTTACACGGTCACCGGCGCCGGCAAGTGGTACGCCCGCCGCGAGCGCGATGGCTGGGTCCTGGACCGGGGCGCGCCGCCGTCGCGCACCCCGCTGGCCACCGTGACGACGGACCTGGACACGTTCTGGCGGCTCTGCACCCGCGCCGCGCCCGACCTCGGCCGCGTGCGGACTTCAGGCGACGAAAACGTTTGCGCGCAGGTACTGACGATGACGTCGATCATCGTCTGAGTCCGCCACTTTCCGCCTCAGCGGCGGCGGGCCTGCTTGCGCAGCTGCATGATCCGGGCCCCGCCGATCAGCGCGACCAGCACCGCACCGCCGATGGCCGAGAACAGCATGGCGATGGCCAGCGGCAGGCTGCCTTCGGCGCCGAAGAAGTGCACCGTCGCCGGGTCGAGGTTCTGCAGGATGAAGACCAGCAGCACGACCAGCACGACCAGACCGGCGATGACCGCGACCCAGGTGCCGCTGATCCGCGTCGGCCGGCTCCGCTTCCTGGTGGCCGCGCCGGTCTTGGCCGGCGCCGGGAGCACCGGCGTGACCTCCTCGGCGCCGGGCCGGACGTCGCCGGCGCGCAGTTCGGCGGGTTCGAGGGCGCCCTCGGGCACCTCGTTCCCGGGCAGGTCGTGGTTGGTCGGGCCGGTGGGGCGGCCGGCCGCGTCCCCGCGCGCGTGCGTCATGTGCTCAGTGTCCGTCCCGCACGCGGGGAGCGCTGTGTCAAACCCCCTAACGGGCGAAGCCGTCCACCTCCCGCAGCACGCGGAGCGTGTTCTTCCCGGCCAGCTTCGCGCAGTCCTCGTCACTCCACCCGCGCTCGAGCAGCGCCGCGAACAGCACCGGGTACTTGGACGTGTCCTCCAGGCCCTCCGGCAGCGAGCCGACGCCGTCGTAGTCGCCACCGAGACCGATGTGGTCGATCCCGGCGACCTCGCGGGCGTGCTCGATGTGGGCGACGACGTCGTCGACGGTGGCCTTCGGCTTGACCGGGCCGTCCCACTCCTTCACGAACTCCCCGCGCTGGGCCAGGTTCCGGTACTCCTGGCCGGCGGCTACCATCGCGGCCTTCAGCTCGTGGTCCCACGCGGTGACCTTCGGCGAGATGAACGCCGGCACGAAGGTGGTCATCGCGACGCCGCCGTTGCCGGGCAGTAGCGCCAGGACGTCGTCCGGGATGTTGCGCGGGTGGTCGTTCACCGCGAGGCACGAGGAGTGGCTGAAGATCACCGGCACCGAGCTGACCTCGATGGCCGCGCGCATCGTCGTCGGCGCGACGTGCGACAGGTCGACCATCATCCCGATCTTGTTCATCTCGCGCACGACGTCGCGGCCGAACTCGGTGAGCCCGCCGTGGGCCGGCTCGTCGGTGCCCGAGTCCGCCCAGGTGGTGTTGAAGTTGTGCGTCAGCGTCATGTAGCGGACGCCGAGGCGGCGCAGGATCCGCAGCACGCCGAGCGACTCCGCGATGCTGTGCCCGCCCTCCGCGCCGAGCAGCGACGCGATCCGGCCGTCGGCGAACGCGGCCTCGGCCTCGTCCGCGGTGTCGACCAGCCGGAGCCGGTCGGGGTAGCGCTCGGCCAGCTGGTGGACGACCTCGATCTGCTCCAGCACCGCCGTCACGGCGCTGTGGCCTTCGAACTCACAGGGCACGTACACCGACCAGAACTGCATCCCGAGCTTCCCGTCGGCGAGCTTCGGGAAGTCGGTGTGCAGGGCCGGCTGCCGGACGGTCAGGTCGAGCGACGCGGCCGCCTCGACCGGGTTCGGGCCGCCGTGCTGCCGCAGCTCCCACGGCAGGTCGTTGTGCCCGTCGGCGAGGATGACCCCGTCCAGCAGTTTCGTAGCACGCTGCAGTGCCTCGTTAGTCATCACCCGATCGTAGGGCGCGCCGATATACGGTCCGTACAAACGTCAGGGCATGATCCACTTCGCGGCCGCGCGGACGCCGTCCGGCGTGATCGTGTGCCCGCCGGTGTGGCGCTCGGTGACGACGTCGGCCCCACGCGCGCGCAGCAGCCCGATCAGCTCCTCCGTGGACGCGAGGGGCGCCATCGGGTCGCGTTCGCCGTTGGCCAGGAAGACGCGGGAGCCGGACAAGTCGTTCGACGGCGGGTCCGGGACCGGCGACATCGCCGCGAAGAGGGCGGCTTCGCGGACGACGTCCGGCCGCAGCAGCGTCACCGCGGCCGCGATGTTGGCGCCGTTCGAGAAGCCGACGGCGACCAGCCGGCGGTCGCCCAGCCCGTACTTCTCCCGGGCTTCCAGGACGAAGTCCGCGAGCTGGTTCGCGCGCTTGACGACGTCTTCGTGGTCGAACACGCCCTCGGCGAGCCGCCGGAACCAGCGCGCCGCGCCGTACTCCGACACCGGGCCGGCCGGGGCCAGCACGGCGGAGTCCGGGCTCAGCTCGCGCGCCAGGCCGAGCAGGTCGCCGGGGCTGCCGCCGGTGCCGTGCAGCAGGAGCAGCAGCGGCGCGTCCGGCGAACCTTCGACGTACTCGTGCTCCAGCGTCATGACAGCTCCGGGTTGTTTTCGGTGGGGAGGTCGAGCTTCGGCAGCATGTGCTGGATCTCTTCGCGGCGCGGCTCCAGCCACGGCGGCAGCTTGAGCGCGCGGCCCAGCTCCAGCAGCGGCTCGTCGATGGCGAACCCGGGCTCGTCGGTCGCGACCTCCAGGAGCGTGCCGCCGGGCTCGCGGAAGTAGATCGAGCGGAAGTACTGGCGGTCCAGGATCGAAGTAACGTGCACGCCCTGGTCGACGAGCTCTTCGCGCCAGGCCTTCTGGGTGTCCTCGTCCGGCGCGCGCCAGGCGACGTGGTGCACGGTGCCCGCGGCGACCAGCCCGCGCGGCGCGTCCGGCGTCACGAGGACGTCGACCAGCGCGCCGGGCCCGCCTTCGCCGGCGGCGAAGCGCAGGCGGTTGCCGTCCTGGGTGGCGAAGCTGAGGCCGAGTCCGTCGGTGAGCATGCCGGCGGTGGCGTCCTCTTTGGTCACCGAAAGCGTCACCGAGTGCAGGCCGCGGATCGCGTGCTCGGCCGGGACCAGCTCGGTGTTCCACGGGTCGCGCGGGTCGCCCTGCGGGTGCGCGACGAGGGCGAGCTTCAGGCCGTCGGGGTCGCGGAAGGTGAGCGTGTCCTCGTCGTCGGCGTTGCGGACCTGGCCGGTTTCGATCTTCTGCGCGTCGAGGTGCTGCTTCCACCAGCCGATGGAGGCCTCGGGAACGGAGAACGACGTGGTCGTCGCCTGGCCGGTGCCGTGGCGGCCGCTCGGCGCGTCGGGCCACGGGAAGAAGGTCATCAGCGAGCCCGGCTTGCCGGCGCTGTCGCCGTAGTAGAGGTGGTAGGTGCCCGGGTCGTCGAAGTTCACGGTGGTCTTCACCAGCCGCAGGCCCAGGGTCCGCAGGTAGAAGTCGGCGTTGCGCTGCGGGTCGCCGCCGATCGCGGTGACGTGGTGCAGGCCGGACGTCTTGATCGCCATGGTTGCCTCCTGGATTCAAGGTAACCGCAGAACCTCTCGCGAGCAAGATATATTCCGTGCAGACTTTCCGGTAGGCTGGCCGGGTGGATCCGAAGACCGACGACGACGAGATCGTCACCTGGTGGGGCCTGGTCATCGAGGGCTACCTGGCCACGCAGGACAAGCTGATGGGCGAGATCGCCGACCGCCTCGGCCTCGCGCCGGCGTCGTTCGACATCCTGCTGCGGCTGGTCCGCTCGCCCGACCACCGGATGCCGATGACCAAGCTGGCCACCGAGGCGGCGCTGTCCAGCGGCGGCTTCACGAAGGTGGCCGACCGCCTGGTGGCGGCAGACTTGATCTGCCGCGTCCCGAGCCCGGACGACCGCCGGGTGACGTTCGCGGCGCTGACCGACCACGGGCTGGACATGGCGAACAAGGCGAGGACGGCGGCAGCGGAGATCCTGCGGCGCATCGTGCTGACGCCGTTGGGTAACGACGCGCCGGCACTCGCGGAAGCGATGCGGACACTGCGCGCGTTCAACGCTTGAGTGCTAGGCCAGACCGGGCATCAGCTTCACCGCGTTACCCCCGAGAACGCCGGTCAGGACGTCCTCGGGCCAGCCCAGCCCGATCAGCGCCCGCACGTTCTTGGCCACCGAAGGCACCCCCGGCCAGTCCGTCCCGAACACGAACTTCCCCGCCAACCGCGCCAGATCGAACCGCTGGTAGTACTCCGGCAGCTTCTTCGGTGGCAGCCCGGCGAGATCCAGCCAGACGTTCTCCCGCGCCAGCGCGAGGAACGCCGCCACGTCGTACCACCAGCCGCGACCACCGTGGGCGAAGACGAACTGCAGCGAAGGAAAGTCCTCGATCACATCGGACATCAGCTCGGGATTCCCGAAACTCGTGCGGGAGCCCGGAAAGCTCGACGTTCCCGAGTGGAGGATCACCGGCACCCCACGCTCGGCACACAGCGAATAGACCGGGTACAGCTCCTTGTCCGCCGGGGAGAACGCGCCGTGCACCGGGTGGATCTTCAGCGCCACCGCACCCAGGTCCAGCTGCCGCGAAACCTCGGAAGCCGCCGGGTGGTGCAGATACGGATTGACGTTCGCCACCAGCCGGAACCGCGAAGGATTGTGTGCCACCAAAGGCAAGTTGTCCTCGATCGGCTGGATCCCCGTCGCCCGTGGACTGTATTCGCAGAACAGCAGCACCCGGTCGACGCCCTCGGACTCCATCAGCTCGTCCATCGCCGAGGGGATCACCTCCCCCGAAGAGGAGTACACCGAACGCCACGGGTACGACCCCGCGAAGTCGTGCGCCCACTGCGTCCAGGCGGGTTTGAGCGTCGGCAGGCGCGGGGTGTGGACGTGCGCGTCCACCACGAAGTAACCGTCGATCACGTGCTGGGCACCACCCGCAGGACGTCCCGGACCTGCTCGCGGATCACGTTCCGGCGGATCTTGCCCGTCGCCGTCTTCGGCAGTTCCGCCAGTTCGACCACTCCTCGCGGACGTTTGAACGCCGCGAGGCCCTCGCGGCAGAACTCGATCAGCTCGGCCGGGTCCACGGCGAACCCGGGGGCCGCCACCACGCACGCCACCGGCTTGTCGAGCCCGTCGGCGTCCGGTGCGGCGACCACCGCCACCTCCGCCACCGCCGGGTGCCGGCGCAGCCGTTCCTCCACTTCGGACGGTGATACCCAGATCCCGCCTGCTTTCAACATGTCTCCGAACCGGCCCAGACAGGAATACGTGCCGTCCTCGTTCCGCACGTAGCTGTCGCCGGTCCGCAGCCACTCGCCCTGGAACACGAGCTTCGTCGCGTCGTAACGCGCCCAGTAGCCGGTCGCCGTCGATGGACCGGCCACGAACAGCTCGCCCGGCTGGCCGGCGGCGTCGATCACCGCGCCCGCCTCGTCGCGGATCTGCACGGAGTACCCGGGCACCGGGACGCCGGTGCTGCCGGGCCGCACCGCGCCGGGCTGGTTCGACAGGAAGATGTGCAACGCCTCGGTGGACCCGATGCCGTCGAGGATCTCCAGCCCGAAGCGGGCGCGGAACCGTTCGAACAGCGACGCCGGCAGCGGCTCGCCGGCCGAGACCGCGTGCCGCACCGAAGCGAACGAGTCGTCCGGGACGTCGCTGGCGAGCAGCGCCGCGTAGAACGTCGGGACGGCGAAGAACAGCGAAGGCTCTTCTTCACGAGCCCGTCTGGCGAACAACGCCGGCGTCGGACGCGAAGGTTCGAGCAGTGTCGTCCCGCCCGCACCGAGCGGGAAGAAGCACGAATTCCCCAGCCCGTAGGCGAAGAAGAGCTTGGGCACCGACAGGAACCGGTCGACCGGGGTAGTTGCCAGCACGCTGTGCGCGTACGTCTCGCACACCGCGCGGATGCTCGCGTGCCGGTGCATCGCGCCCTTCGGCTGTCCCGTCGTCCCGGACGTGTACAGCCACAACGCGGGCGAGTCCTCCCACGTCTGTCCACTTCGGAACGAGCCGGCCAGCGAAGACCACTCGTGCGTCCGGACGCCGAACCCGGCCGCGTCGGACCGGTCGAGCAGGACGTCGGTGACCTCGGGCGCGAACCCGAGCGCGGTCACCGCCTGCTCGGCGAACTCGCCGGACACGCACAGCAGGCGCGCCCGCGAGTCGGCCAGCATCTTGCCCAGCTCGAGCCCGGTGACCATGGTCGAGACCGGCACGGCGACCGCGCCGGCCAGCATCGCGCCGAGGATGCCGGTGAGCAGCTCGACGTCGTCGACCATGCAGAACATGACACGCTCTTCGGGCCGCACCCCGAGCTCGGCGAGCCCGCCCGCGACGCGCCGGGACTCGGCCGCCAGCTCGGCGTAGGTGAGCGTGCGGCGGGGCGACACGACCGCGGTCGCGTCCGGGTGCCCGGCCGAAAGCAGGTACTCCGCGGCATTGAACCCTGTCGCCACCAGGCCTCCTACGTGAGGTAGACGTACTCGTAGTCGAAGGGCTTCCCGTTGATGCCCTGCCGCGGCGGGGCCACCCAGCTCGCGATCTTCCCCCGCTCGTACACCGGGTGCATGAGCGAGCGGACGAACGTCAGGTCCTCGGTGGTGGGCAGCCACTTGTTCTTGCCGGCTTGCCAGGTCGTCTCGTCGACGATGGTGCCGTCGGGAGTGACGTGGTGGCCGGAGTTTATGCCGACTTCCCGGTTGAAGCCAGGGTGCGGCAAGCGGAACGTGAAGTCGATGCCGGCGTCGGCGAGGATCTTGTTCCACCGTTTCACGCCGGTCTGGCAGTCCGTCACGTACTCGCTGCGCAGGTCGAGGTTCAGCAACAGGATCGCCTGCAGCTCCTCCGACGTCCAGGTGCCGTCGCCGGCCGGTTTCTCCAGCGTGCGGGCGTCCCCGGTGAGCTTGTGGTCGTCCTTGCGGCGCGTCTCCTGCCAGCGGCCCTTGAGCCCGGCGGTGTAGTAGTTCGCCGCGTTGGTCGACGTCTCGCTGCCGAACAGGTCGAGCGAGACGGTGTAGTGGAAGTTGATGTACTTCTGGATGAGCTCGAGCGGGATCCCACCGTGCGGGCCGATGTCGCGCGTGTCGTGCTCGCGGATCAGCTCGGCGCTGCGGATCACCACGCGGTCGACACCGGTGGTGCCGACCATCATGTGGTGTGCCTCCTCCTTCAGCATGAACTCGCAGGTGCGCGAGAGCGGGTCGAAGGAGCTCTCCTTGAGCGTGCCGAGCTGGTACTTCCCGTCGCGGTCGGTGAAGTAGGTGAACATGTAGAAGGCCAGCCAGTCGGCGGTCTCCTCGTTGAACGCGCCGAGGATGCGCGGCGCGTCCGGGCTGCCGGAATTGCGCAGCAGCAGCCCTTCGGCCTCGTCACGGCCTTCGCGGCCGAAGTAGGCGTGCAGCAGGTACACCATCGCCCACAGGTGCCGGCCCTCTTCGACGTTGACCTGGAACAGGTTCCGCAGGTCGTAGAGGCTCGGCGCGGTGAGCCCGAGGAGCTTCTGCTGCTCGACGGACGCCGGCTCGGTGTCGCCCTGGATGACGATCAGCCGCTGCAGGTCGGCGCGGTACTCGCCGGGCACCTGCTGCCAGACCTCCTCGCCCTTGTGCTCCCCGAAGGCGATCCGCCGGTCCGGGTCGCGCTCGGCGAGGAAGATGCCCCACCGGTAGTCCGGGACGTTGACGTGGTCGAAGTGCGCCCACCCCTCCCGGCCGACGCTGACCGCGGTGCGCAGGTAGACGCCCTGCGTCTCCAGCGTCGGGCCCATCTCGCCCCACCAGTGCATGAACTTCGGCTGCCAGCCCTCCAGCGCGCGCTGCAGCCGCCGGTCCTCGGAGAGGTTGACGTTGTTGGGGATCTTGGCGTCGTAGTCGATCTTCTCGGGCATCTGCGCTAGACCCGCTTCCTGTCGAAGACGGCCTTCTGACCCGTACCGTATCGGCGCAGCGCGCCTTCCGGCCCGGATGCGTTCGGCCGGGTGAAAATCCAGTTCTGCCAAGCCGCCAGCCGGCCGAAGATCTTGGTCTCGATGGTCTCGGGACCGACGAACCGGTGGTTGGCTTCCATGCCGGTGAGGGCGTCCGGGGACAGCGACGCCCGGCCTTCGAGCGCGATCCGGATCTCGTCCTCCCAGTCGAGGTCGTCCGGGGCGTCGGTGACCAGGCCGAGTTCGACGGCTTCGGCCGCGCTCAGCTCGTGGTTCTTTTCGCGCGCGAGCCAGGCGAGGTGGTCCTCGTCGCCGTAGAAGCGCGTCTGCAGGCGGGTCAGGCCGTTGCCCATCGGGAACGGGCCGAAGTTGGCTTCGCTGAGCCTGATCGTCGCGCGTTCGTCGGACTCTTCGTCGTCGATCGGCGGCCCGTCCAGCAGGTACTGGCGGTCGGCGGCGAGCGCGAGTTCGAGCAGCGACCCGGCGAAGCAGCTGCCGGGCTCGATCAGCGCGATCAGCGTGCGGCTGGTGACGTCGAGACGCTTGAGCGTGCGCTTGAAGTACTGCGTGATCTCGTTGCCCAGCCAGTCCTTCGCGCCGAACACGGCCCGTTCGTGCGCGAGCACCTTCTCCGGGTCGCCCTGCGTCTTCAGGATCCAGGTGCCGGCTTCGACCTCATTGGTGCGCAGCCGCAGGATGGCGTCGTCCAGCTCGCGGGTCATGGCGAGGAACCAGCCGTTCGCGCCTTCTTCGTGCAGGTCACCGGGGTCGTTCTCGGGCCCCTTGATGGTGATCGTGGCCTGATCCTTGGTCACTTCTATGTCGACATAGCGATGTTCGAGCGGGGTCAGCTCGATGCCGCCCTCACCGGTCCGGTCGGACTCGCGCGCGATCTCGCGGGCCCGCTTCGCCACGGCCTCGCGGAATCCTTGCCGCGGCACCAGTTCGTCGACCAGGCGCCAGTCGACCGCGGTCTTGCCCTTGACGCCGTCCGAGCGCGTCGCGAAGACGTCGGCGAGATCCCTGCGCACACGCCGTTTGTCGACGACCCGGGTCAGGCCACCGGTACCGGGCAGCACACCGAGTAGCGGCACCTCGGGGAGCGCGACGGTCGACGAGTTGTCGTCGATCAGGAGGATCTTTTCGCAGGCCAGCGCGATCTCGTAGCCCCCGCCGGCACAGGTGCCGTTCACCGCGGCGACGTACGTCTGGCCGGAGTGCGCGGTGGCGTCCTCCATGCCGTTGCGCGTCTCGTTGGTGAACTTGCAGAAGTTCACCTTCCAGTGGTGCTCGGACGCGGCGAGCATCCGGATGTTCGCGCCGGCGCAGAAGACCTTGTCCTTCGCGCTGGTCACCACCACCACGCGAACCTCGGGGTGCTCGAACCGCAGCCGCTGGGTGGCGTCGTACAGCTCGATGTCGACCCCGAGGTCGTACGAGTTGAGCTTGAGCTCGTAGCCCGGGACGAGCCCACCCTGTTCGTCGACGTCCAGTTCCAGCCAGGCCACCTCCCCGTCGAGCTGGAGGCGCCAGTGGCGGTACTCGTCCGGACGGCGGTCGAAGGTCACCGGTGTGGTGGTGGTCACTCATCCGAGTGTCTACATAGTTCCGACGAACGTCAATGTTGTGTAGAAACTTGATCTCGCGAGGTCACCCGGTTGAGCGTCGCCCAGGCCCACGTGAGGAACACCCACAGCGCGAGCCCCGCTGCGGCATCCGTGAAGATCGTCGCGAAGAAGAACCCCGGGATCTGCGGCACGCCGGTCAAGAAGTGGCCGAGGGTGATCATCCCGGCCAGCGAATAGACCAGCAGGAAGGCCAGCGCCCGCGGGTAGCGGCCCTGCCGGTACGCGCGGTAGCCGAGCCAGCCGAACGTCGTGAACAGCACCCAGCCGAAGGCGACGACGATCCCCGAAACCATCGCCGGGATGCCCGGCAGCTGCGGGTAGTCCGCCACCCGGATGGTGTTGTGCGTGTAGTGGATTGTGGTGCTGAGCAGCGAAAAGGCAAGGATCACGCGAAGCGGCGTCAGACCCTTCTCCTGCAGAACGTCCATCTCGGGCCCCCTGTAACCGACTTGATAGATCGCTCTAGCGACGGTACCGCGAGACGGCCGCGCCGGGCAAGACGCGGCCGCCTCGGGGGGTCACACCAGGTCGATGCGGTGCTGCGTCACCGGGTAGCCCGCCTTGGCGAAGGCCTTGGCCATCGGGACGTTGCCGACGTCGGTGCCCGCGACGATCTTGTCCGCGCCGTACCCGACGAGGTCGTGCGTGGCCTCGACCAGCAGGTCGTACGCGTAGCCGTGGCCGCGCTGCTCCGGCACCACGGCGACGTACCCGACCACCGGGTCGTAGGCGTTGCGGCTCGGCAGCGTGAGCCCGACGAGCTCGCCCTCGGGCGTGTACGCCAGCCGCCACCAGTCCCGCGGCGCCGGCATCCACAGCATGATGTCGAGGTCTTCGCGCGCGGCCGCGTCGAGTCCGTGCTCCTCGATCGTCTTCCGCACGTGCGCGTCGAGGCTGCCGACGTGCACCCGCTTGAAGACGTCCAGGAACACGCCGTCGTCCGGCTCGGGCCGGAACTCGAGCCTGCCGGGTCGCTCCGGCAGGCCGTTTCCGGGCGTCCAGCAGAACCGGTAGCGCTCGACGAGCTTGCGGTAGCCCGCCTTCTCGGCCGCCTCGACGCGGATGGTGACCTCGTGCGCGACGTCCGGGTCGTCCTGCCAGCCGGGCGGCGTGGTCAGGGAGTACTCCGCGCGCAGCGGCACCCGCTTCAGCAGCTCGACGCCCGCGTCGAAGTCGGTGAAGTCGAACCAGTCGAGCGCGATCGGCGTCTCGTCCTTGGGCGTGCCCCACCACGCGGCCCGCGCCACGACGACGTCGTCGCGCAGCGCGACCCAGACCCACTCAGGCCGGTATTCGCCCTTCGCGGCCATCTCGACGAAGTCGTTGCCGAACAGCTTGCGGCCGACGAGACCGCGGTCGGGCAGGGAGGTGAACAGTGTTTCTTCGCCCGCTTCGAGCGGGCGCACGACCAGATCGGTCATGGAAGTCCTTCCGGGAGTACACGCTCCCGGTCAGAAACCCGGCACCCTCGAGGCGAGGTGGGAGCGCGTGATCGGTTGCGTGATCATCGGACCCACCTCCCTTTCGCTCGTTCGGGGTGCTCGGCCGAAGTTAGAGGGCTCGCGAGTCCCCGTCAACGGATTTTCTGAAGAACGACTCTCGTGCTCAGCCGCGGCTGAGCGTAGGAGTGCGAAGCCTCCAGGACGTACTCGCCGGCGATGTGCTGCCAGCCGTCGCGCCAGACTTCGGCGGACCTCGGCCTGATGGCGATGTCGGTCTCGACGGCCTCGCCGGGGCCCGCTTCGACGCTCGCGAAGCCGACCAGCCAGCGCGGCGGCCGGTCGCCGCGTTCGGTCGGGGCCAGGTAGAGCTGGACGACTTCGCGACCCTTGCGCGTCCCCGAATTGCGTACGCGGACCCGGACGCGTGCGCCGCCTTCGTCGTCCGGGAAGACGTCCAGCTCCTCGTACACCCAGGTCGTGTAGCCCAGGCCGTGGCCGAACCAGTACGCGGGTTGTGCGTCTGCGCGCGCCCAGGCGCTGTAGCCGATGTACACGCCTTCGCCGTACTCGAGGACGCCTTCTTCCGGCGTCACGTCGGTAACCGGCGCGTCTTCGAGCCGCACCGGCCAGGTCGTCGGCAACCGGCCGCCGGGCTCTTCGCGGCCGAGGAGGACGTCGGCGAGCGCGTCGCCGCCGGCCTGACCGGGGAACCAGGTGAGCAGCACCGCGGCGACGTCGTCCCGCCACGGCAGTTCGACCGGGGAGCCGGCGTTGACGACGACCACGGTGTTCGGGTTGGCCGCCGCGACCCTGGCGACGAGTTCGTCCTGCCTTCCCGGCAGCGCCAGGGAAGTCCGGTCGTAGCCTTCGCTCTCGACCTCGGCGGTGGTGCCGACCACGACGACCGCGACATCCGACTTCCCCGCCAGGGCAACGGCTTCGTCGAGGGCGGCGTCCGGGTCGAGCACCGGGCCGCGGTGGCCGAGCGCGAAGGTGACCCAGGCGAAGGTGCCGCGGGCGAACTCCGCCATCTCCGACGGGATCCAGTACGTCAGGCTGACGTCGACGAGCTCGCCCGCCGTCAGCTCGACCTCCCGGCGCTGCTCGATCACCTGCATGATCGACGTGAAGACGTCACCGCCTTCGGGCAGGTTGACGCCGTCGAAGAGGGTCTGGCCGCCGACGTCGAGACGGAGGTCGCCGGGGCCGGTGACGGCGAAGGTGTGCGTGCCGCTTCGCTCCGGCAGGTAGGTGCCTTCGATCTCGACCGACGCGAGCGTGGCGAGGTCGAGCCCCTTCGGCAGCTCGCCGATCCAGTGGATTTTGGCTTCCCTGAGCGGAAATTCAGCCAATCGGGTGCCGTCCGCGGCCTTGGCGGTCGCGCGGAGCCGGAAATTGTCGGTGGCCGGCGGTAGCGTCGTTCGCGGATCGGCACCGATGGCGAACGCGAGGTCGGTGCCGGGGGGAACGGCCCTCCGGAGGCCGTCGAGAGGGGAGACGATGTGATCGGGGAACACGGTGGCGCTGCCGCCGCCGAGGATCTTCGGGTCCGCGGCCAGCGCGCCGATCAGGGCGATGCTCTGCGGTTCGCGCAGGGGGAGCACGCCGGTTTCGTTGCTGAGCAACACGAACGACCGGTGCGCGACCTCGCGCGCGATCGCGTCGCCATCCACAGTGGACTGCGCGGTGACGGGGCTGCCGCCGAGCGCGCCGGTCCGGTGGGCCAGCAGGAGCACGCGGCGCACCATCTCGTCGACGACGTCTTCGTCGACTTCGCCGCCGCGCACGGCTTCCGCGAGCTGCTTCCCGAAAACCGTGCGGGGGCCGGGCATCGCGACGTCGAGGCCGCCATTGGCGGAGGCGACGGTGTCGCGCGCGGCCAGCCAGTCGGAGACGACGAAGCCGTCGAAGCCCCATTCGTCGCGCAGCACGCCGTTGAGCAGTTCGGCGTGCTCGGTCATCGTGGTGCCGTTGACGCTGTTGTAGGCGGCCATGATCCCCCACGGCTTCGCCCGCCGGACGATGAGCTCGAACGGCGCGAGGTAGAGCTCGCGCAGCGCGCGCTCGCCGACGTGGACGTCGGCGGTGAAGCGCTCGGTCTCGAAGTCGTTGGCGACGAAGTGCTTGACCGTGACGGCGACCCCGCCGTCCTGCACGCCGGTGACGTAGCCGGCGCCGATCATCCCGGTGAGGAGGGGATCTTCCGAGTAGCACTCGAAGTGGCGGCCGCCCAGGGGCGAGCGCTGGAGGTTGACCGTCGGGGCGAGGAGGACGTGCACGCCCTTGCGGCGGGCCTCCTGCGCGAGCAGCCTGCCGGCGCGCACGGCCAGCCGCGGGTCCCAGCTCGCGGCGAGCGCTGTCGGGCTGGGGAGCGTCACCGAGGGGTCGTCCGGGCTCCACCGCACCCCGCGGACGCCGACCGGGCCGTCCGAGAGCACCAGGGACTGGAGCCCGACCCGCGGGAGCGCGGGCAGGCTCCAGACGTCCTGGCCGGCGAGCAGGCCCGCCTTGGCGTCCAGGTCGAGCTCGGCCAGCAGCGCGTCGACGTCGAAGCTCATGGAGACGTACTGTACCTGGCGATGAGTAGTGAACGTTACGCTTCCGTGACAGCCTGTCCCGTAGGCTCGGGATCATGACCCGGGCCAGGGGCGCCGACCGCCGAGCGAGCATCGTCCGAGCGGCGTTCGAGGTGATCGCCGAACGTGGCTATCGCGGCACATCGCTGGCGGCGGTGGCCGAGCGCGTCGGGCTGACCCAGCAGGGACTGATGCACTACTTCCCCGCGAAGGAGGATCTGCTGGCGGCGGTGCTGGAGGCCCGCGACGAGTGGGACCTGCTGCACTTCGGGCACGCCCCGCCGGGCGACGAGTCGGCGATGACGGTCAACCAGCTGGCCGAACTGGTCGACTACAACGCGTCCCGGCCGGGGATCGCCCAGACGTACACGGTCCTGTCGGCGGACAGCGTCACGGAGGACCACCCGGCGCGCGAGTACTTCCACGACCGCTACGAGCGGGTGCGGGCGGGCATGACCCAGATGCTCGAACGCCACCGCGACGAGCTTCCCCCGGGGGCCACCCCGGAACAGCTGGCCCCGATCGCGATAGCGGTCCTGGACGGCCTGCAGCTGCAGTGGCTCCTCGACCCGGCTCAGGTCGACGTGCCCGCGGGGTTCCGCACGTTCTTGACCCTGCTGGGCATCAAGCCGGACTGACGTCAGCTCATGCCGACGCTCTGCCGTTCGACCTCGATCAGCCCGACGACGCGTACCTCGTCACGCGAGTAGGGCTGGCCGATGTACTTCGTCGCGATCCGGTCGACGATCGCCCAGGCGGCGTCGCCCTCGATCCACTCGGCCAAGCGGCCGCGGATGATCACCGGCTCGAACGGGTTGTCCGCCGGGGTCAGGGACAGCGCCACCCGCGGGTCGCGGCGCAGGTTGCGGGCTTTCTGCGAGCCCGGCCCGGTCATGATCGCGAGGTACTCCCCCTCCGGGTCCACCCAGACCGGGATCGAGTGCGGGGCTCCGTCGGGCAGGAGGGTGGCGAGGTGACCCACCACGGCGGTTTCGACGATGCGGCGGACGTCAGCGTTGATCATGGTGTTTCCCCTTCAGTTCACTGCGTAATGGAGGTGGGTGACGCCGGGGGCGACGACGGCTTCGACGAGCCGCAGCCGGATGTGCGAGGGCAGTTCCTGGAAGAAGGACCGGCCGCCGCCGAGCAGGACGGGCACCTGGTGCAGGACGAACTCGTCGACGAGGCCCGCCGCCAGCGCCGCGGTCAGGACACCGCCGCCCATGAGGCCGACGTCCTTACCCCCGGCCGCCTCTCGCGCGGCCTCGATGGCTTCCTTGACGTCGCCGAACAGGGTCTGCCGCTCGGTCAGCTCAGGCGCCGGCCGGTGGCTGACGAGGAAGAGCGGGGCGTTCGGGTGCGGGCTGCCGCCGCCGAAGTGGTCCGAGTCCTCGTAGGTGTTGCGGCCCGCCACGATCGCGCCGACGCGGCCGGCGAGGTCGTCGAAGACGCGGGCGCTCGGCTCGCTGAGGTTGAAGAAGTCGAACACCCGGCTCTGCGTGTCGCCGTCGGTGTACCAGTCGAAAAGCGTTCCGCCGTCGCCGAGGCCGTGCCCGGGGCCGGCGCCGCGGCCGGTGATGTACCCGTCCACCGATACCGCGTGGGCACTGAAGACCTTGCTCATCGCCGCGATCCTTTCGGAGTTCCTTGAGGAGACTCCAGAACCGTAGCAGCTCAAGTTCCTTAAGGGAACCCTGAGTGGTAAAGTGGCCCTCATGCAGCGGACGAACTTCAGCGAACTGGCCGCGTGCTCGATCGCGCGCACGCTCGACGTCATCGGCGAGCCCTGGTCACCGCTGATCCTGCGGGACGTGTGGGTCGGGGTCAGCCGGTTCGAACAGATCCAGGCCGACCTCGGCATCTCCCGCAAGGTCCTCACCGAGCGCCTGAACCACCTCGCCGACCAGGGCATCGTCGAGCGGCGGCCGTACGACCGGCGGCCGCGCTACGAGTACGTCCTGACCGAAAAGGGCACCGAACTCGTCGACATGCTCATGGTCATGACCCGCTGGGGCGACAAGTGGCTCGCGGGCGAGGCCGGCCCGCCGGTGCTCTACCGGCACCACGCGTGCGGCGAGATCACCAGCGTCGACCTCCGCTGCACCCACTGCGGCGAGCCGATGCACGCACGCGACGTCGACCCGCTCCCCGGTCCCGGCGCGGCGAACTGACCTCAGAGCAACCGCGGCTGGGCCACGACCTCCCGCAGCCGCCGCAAGGTCCGCAGCGTCGTCTCCAGGTCCTCCTGGGACACGGATCCCGCCACGCCCTCCGCCCAGTCGACCTGCGCCGCCCCCAGCTCGCGCAGCGCTTCCTTCGCCTGCCGCGTCACCGACAACAGGGGCGCCCGCGCGTCAGCCGGGTTCGGCAGGCGGTCGAGCATTCCGTTGCGCAGCAACCGGTTCACCGTCTCCTGCACACTCTGGCGCCGCAGGCCACGGCGACGCGCGAGTTCCGCCGCGGTCGCCGGGCCGTCCTCGAGGAAGCCGAGCACCTGCCACTGGGCCGCCGTCAGCCCGACCGGCTCGGTCAGCGCGTCACCCGCCGCCAGGAAGCCGCCGTTGCACGCGAAGACCGCGTCGATCACCCGGGTGAACGTCTCGGCTCGAAGGGACCGCATGCGTGCTAGTCTCGCACATCGACAGGTACCTGTCGAAATGGAGACGACCATGGACATGCCCACCCTCGGCCCCGCGCACGACGCCCTGAAGGCCTTCGCCGGCGACTGGACCGGCACCGAAGACCTCGCCGCCTCGCCATGGGCGCCGGCCTCGACCGCACGCGCGACCTGCGAATACCGCCTGGCACTCAACGGTTTCGCACTGATCCAGCACTACCGCCAGCACCGCGAAGACGGCTCGGAGTTCCTGGGGCACAACATCTTCACCGTCGACCCGCGGACCGGCGAAACGCTCTGGTACGGCTTCGACAGCTACGGCTTCCCGCCCGAGTCACCCGCCCGCGGCGACTGGGACGGCGCCACGCTCGTCCTGGACAAGAAGACCGCTCGCGGGGTGGCCCGGCACCGGCTCACCCCGGACGGCGACACCCTGACGCACGAAATCGACGTCAAGATGGGCGAAGACCGCGAATTCAGCCCATTCCTGCGGGCGCGGTACACCCGGGAAAACGGGTAGGAGGAAACAGGCGACGCCCCTCCCCCCTGACCCGAGGACGTCACCTGTTTCCGGTCTCTGCCACCACATCCGCGGGCCTGCCGACACGGGCGGCCCAGCGCTGGGTCAATTACACAACAATTATTAGTTATTCCATCTTGCTTGTTTCCGCGCCCTGCAGCGAGTGTGTCCCCGATGCCGCCGGAGGCCCAGAGAAAACGATTACTTTCACCCGAACGGCCTAGCGCCTGCACCCGCCCACCGGGAGCCCGCCGCCGCGCGGGCGGCCGGAACTGTCGGACCCCCGGAGTACAGATGTAGGCGTGCGCAGATCCGCCGGAACACCCCAGGACACCACGGAATCGCCCCCGCTGATCGGGGTCGAGAACCTGAAGATGCCTGAGTGGGCGCGCGTCGACGAACGCGTGGCCGACGCCGGGTTCGGCCAAGCCGTGCGCGCGCTGCCGGCCGCCATCGCCGTCGTGCTGCGGCTGGCTTGGCGGACGTCGCCGCGGCTGACGCTGCTGGCCGGCTTCGTGCACGTCGTGTCCGGCTGCGTCACGGCGTTCGGGCTGCTCGCCACCGCGAACGTCTTCACCGCCCTGCTCGAACAGGGCCCGACCCCGGAGCGGGTGCGGCAGTCGCTGCCGGCGATCGCGGTCGTCATGGGTTCGTACGCGGCGCGCGCGTTGCTCGACGCCGCCGTCGCGGCCGTCGAGGGAGCGCTGCGGCCACGCGTCACCGCGGCGGCCGACGACGCAGTGACGGCGGCGGTCGTGCGCGTCGGGCTGATCGCGTTCGAGGACGCGGACTTCCGGGAGCTGGCGCGCCAAGGCGCGCGGTTCGGCGTCCGGGCGATCGAGACCAGCCTGCGCCGGGTGGCCGACCTGACGTCGTCGGCGATCTCGCTCGCGGCGGCGATGCTCACCGCGGGGCTGCTCAACCCGTGGCTGGCCCCGGTGCTGCTGCTCGCCGCGGCGGCCGACGGCTGGGCCGCGGCCCGCGTCGCGAAGCTGAACTACCGGCACTTCATCGACACGGTCGGGCGCAACATCCGCAAATCGGTCGTCGAGGAGGTCGCGACCTGGCGGTCGATGGCCCTCGAACGGCACGCGCTGACGCTGCAGGAGCCGTTGCTCGGCGAGTACCGGCGCATCTCGCGCAGCCTGACGCGGGAGGAGGTCCGGCTGGCGCACCGCAGCAACCTGGTGCGGACCACCGGCCGGGCGGCGGCCGGGTTCGGCACCGCCGTCGCGTACCTGGTGCTCGGCTGGCTGCTCTACTCCGGCGGGATGGAGCTGGCGCTGGCCGGCACGGCGGTGCTGGCGATGCGCACGGCGTCGACGGCGCTGTCCAACACCATGCGCGCGGTCAACTCGCTGTACGAGGACTCGTTCTACATCGGGTTCTACAACCAGCTGCTGGTGGAGTCGGCGAAGCTGCAACCGCCGCCGGCGGCGCTGTCCGCGCCCGCGGACCCGGCCGAGATCCGGCTGGAGGGCGTCACGTTCACCTACCCGGGCCGGGGAAGCCCGGCGTTGCGGGACATCTCGCTGACGATCAAGCGCGGCGAGGTGGTCGCGCTCGTCGGCGAAAACGGGTCGGGCAAGACCACTCTCGGCAAGCTGCTGACCGGGCTGTACCCACCGGACGAAGGCGTGGTGCGATGGGACGACATCGACCTCGCGCACGCCGACCCGGCGTCGGTGCACGCGAACATCGCGGTGATCGCGCAGGAACCGGCGGAGTGGCCGATGACGGCGGCGAACAACATCACGGTGGGCTGCCTCGGCCGCGCCGACCCGGACCACCGGGCGTGGCGCGAAGCGGTGGACTACTCGGGCGCGGACGAGGTGATCGAGTCGTTGCCCGCCAAGGAGAACACGGTGCTGTCGAAGAAGTTCGACGAGGGCCACGACCTGTCCGGCGGCCAGTGGCAGCGCATGGGCATCGCTCGCGGCATCTACCGCGACGCCTCGGTCCTGGTGGCCGACGAACCGACGGCGGCGCTGGACGCCCGAGCGGAGGCCCGGGTGTTCGCGGGTCTCCAGCACGCGAGCACGTCCCACCACGGCCGCCGCACGACGGTCCTGGTGACGCACCGCCTGGCCAACATCCGGTCAGCCGACCGGATCCTGGTGCTGGAGAAGGGAAGGCTGATCGAGCAGGGCACCCACGACGAGCTGATCCGCGCGCGCGGCACGTACCACGAGCTGTTCGAAATCCAGGCGCGCGCGTACCGCAACGGCACCGAGGTCCCAGCGCCGCGAGCCACCGGCACGGTCTCGTCGTCGCCACGAGAAGCGCCGCACCCCGCACCAGGTACACCGGGCAGGTCGGTATGAAGGCCTTCTGACCGTCCGAGCGGGTGGATCGCCGCACCCGGCCAGCGGATTTACCCCCGCCGACCCCGCGGGGCAGACTGGCGTGCCCAGCCCGAGGAGGCGCGATGCGTCAGCTCACCGCCCTGGACGTGCAGTTCCTCAACGCCGAGTCGACCACCACGACCGGGCACGTCGGTGGCCTCTCGATCCTCGATCCCGCCACCGCGCCGAACGCCACCCTGACCCTCGACGACCTCCGCGAACTCATCGGCGAGCGGCTGCACCTCGCGAAACCGCTCCGCTGGCGGCTGCTGCCCGTGCCGCTCGGGCTCGACCACCCCTACTGGATCGACGATCCCGAGTTCGACCTCGAGTACCACGTCCGCGAGATCGCCCTCCCCGCCCCGGGCGACGAGCGGCAGCTCGCCGAGCAGATCGCGCGGCTCACCGCGCGGCCGCTCGACCGGCGGCGGCCGCTGTGGGAGGCCTACCTCGTCCACGGCCTGCAGGACGGCAACGTCGCCGTCTACACGAAGGTCCACCACAGCGCCATCGACGGCGTCTCCGGGGCCGAGCTCATCGGCGTCCTCATGGACACCACCGCCGAACCGCCGCCGCTGAAACCGCCGAAGACACCGCAGAAGGAGTCCGTCCCCACTCCTGTCGCACTCGCCCTCAACGGGACGAAGAAGCTCGCGCTGCACCCCGTCAAAGCCGCCATGCAGGTGCCGAAGCTGCTGCAGCACCTCGACGAAGTCCCCGGCCTCGGGCGCTACCCCGGCGTCGGGCTGCTCGCGAAGGCCGGCAGCGTGCTCAACCGCGTCACCCGCCAGGGCTCCGGACGGCACGAGGCCGACCGGCCGCGGCTCGTCGCGCCGGACACTCCGTTCAACGGGCCGATCAGCCCGCACCGCCGGTTCGCGTACGGCTCGCTGCCCCTCGACGAGGTCAAGCACGTCAAGAACGCCTTCGGCGTCACGGTGAACGACGTCGTGATGGCGCTGTGCGCGAGCGTGATGCGCCGGTGGCTCGTCGACCACGACGCCCTGCCCGACCAGCCGCTCGTCACGCTCGTCCCGCTGTCGGTGCGCACGCCCGAGCAGGCGAAGGACGCCGGCAACCAGGTGTCGGTCATGCTCGCGCCGCTGCCGACGCACCTCGCCGACCCCGCCGCGCGGCTGGCCGAGGTCACCAGCGCGATGGTCGCCGCGAAACAGCGGTACCAGCCGCTGCCGGCGTCCTGGCTGGTCGACTTCAGCGGGATGCTCCCGGCCGCGCTCGGCGGGCTCGCCGCCCGCGCCACCATGAAGTTCCTCGGCGCCACCGCGCCGGTGGTCAACCTCGTCGTGTCGAACGTCCCCGGGTCGCAGAGCCCGCTGTACCTCGCGGGCGCGCGGCTGCTCGCGAACTACCCGGTGTCCGCGATCACCGACGCGAGTGGCGGGCTGAACATCACCGTGATGTCCTACGACGGCAAGCTGGACTTCGGGTTCGTCGCCTGCCGCGAGCTGATCCCGGACGTCTGGGACCTGATCGATCACCTGCACGACGCGCTGGCCGAGCTCACGAAGCTGGCCGCCGAGCACACCCGGGAGGCCTGATGGCGGAACGCGTCGCGGAGGTCGGCGGCGTCGAGCTGTGCCACGAGACGTTCGGCGACGCGGGCGGCCGGCCGCTGCTGCTCGTCATGGGCCTCGGCGCGCCGATGATCTGGTGGGACGAGGAGTTCTGCGAAGCCCTTGCCACACAGGGGTTTTACGTCATCCGGTTCGACAACCGGGACGCCGGGCGGTCCAGCCGGATGCGCGGCCGGGCCAACCTCGCGCAGGCGTACCTGCTGCACCGCGCGCCGTACTCGCTCGCGGACATGGCCGCCGACGCCGCCGGGTTGCTGGACGTCCTGGACGTCCCGGCCGCGCACGTCGTGGGTGCGTCGATGGGCGGGATGATCGCGCAGACCCTCGCCATCCGGTATCCCGAGCGGGTGCTGTCGCTGACGTCGATCATGTCCAGCACCGGCGGGCGGCTGGTCGGCCGGCCGAGCGGCAAAGCGATGTCGATGCTGGTCAGCACGCCGCCGCGCACCCGCGCGGACTACGTCGAGATGCTCGTGCGGACGTTCCGGCTGATCGGCTCGCCGGGCTACCCGTTCGACGAAGCGCGCATGCGCGACCGCGCCGAGCGCACGTTCGACCGCGGCGTCCACCCGGGCGGGACGCTGCGCCAGCTCGCGGCGATTATGGCCGAACGCGACCGCGGGCCACGGCTGCGCCGCGTCCGGGTGCCGGCCCTGGTGGTGCACGGCGCCCGCGACCCGCTGGTCCACGTGTCCGGCGGCCGCGCGACGGCCCGCGCGATCCCCGGCACGGACCTCGACATCGTCCCCGGCATGGGCCACGACCTGCCCCGCGCGGTCTGGCCGCGGGTGGTCCGGGGCATCACGCGCATCGCCGACCGGGCGGAAACTCCGATCTCGCGTGATTGAGCACGGAACTCGCGTGATTGGGCGCGCATCTCGCGTGATCAGAGGGGCATCACGCGTGATTTGAGGGTCGACACGGCCTAGGACGAGAGGGTGATCGAGCCCAGGTGGGAGAAGTGGGCTGCGACTCGGGAGCCTCGGCGGACCGGGACCGCGTCCGTCATGCCGCCGGTCAGGACCAGCCAGCCCGGCTCCAGGGCCAAGCCCCGCGCGCCGAGGGCGTTCGCCGCCAGCGCCAGGGCCTCCGCCGGGTGACCTTGGACGGCCGCGCCCGTGGCCGTGTCGACGATCTGGCCGTCGACCTCCAGCAGAGCCGCTTCCAGGGAGAGGTCCAGAGAAGACGGCGGCAGACCGACCGGGCCGACACTGAAGTACGCCGAGGAGCCGTTGTCCGCGACGGCGTCCGGGAGCGTGAAGCGGTAGTCCGCGTACCGGCTGTCGATGACCTCCATGCCGCCGTACACGCGGTCGACGGCGGCCAACGCGGTCGCCGCCGTCACGCCGGGGCCCGCCAGCCGCTCACCCAGCACGAAGACCAACTCCGGCTCGGCGCGCGGGTGGATCAGCGAGTCGTGCGGCAGGGGCGCGCCCGCCGGCAGGACCATCGCGTCCGTCAGCCAGGCCAGCAGCGGCGAGTCGATGCCCATCCGCTGCTGCTTCGCCCGAGACGTCAGGCCCAGCTTCAATCCGACCAGCGTCTCGCCGCGGGCCCGCCGCAGCCGCAGGGCCTCGTCCTGGATCGCGTACGCCGTGTCGACGTCCAGCCCCGGCCAGTCCTCCGAGAGCGGCGAGCGCTCCGAAACCGTCCCCAGCAGCGCGGCGGCCGCCTCGCGCACGTTCATGATTCCTCCGAAACAGGCGCGAAGACCGCGGTGACGCTGCCGAGGCCGGCGATGGTCGCGACGATCGTGTCGCCCGGCGACACCGGGATCGCCCGGGTCATCGACCCCGGCAGCACGACGTGCCCGGGTTCGAGGGTGACGCCCAGCGGCCCCACCGTGTTCGCCAGCCACACCAGCGAGTTCAGCGGCGAGCCGAGCACCGCGCCGCCCGCGCCCGTCGCCGCCACCTGCCCGTTCTGGTACAGCACGCAGCCGGCCAGCCGCAGGTCCACCGCACCCAGCGCCGTCGGGCTGCTGCCCAGCACCACCCCGCCGGAAGACGCGTTGTCGGCGATCGTGTCGAACAGCGAGATCTTCCAGTCCTGGATCCGCGAGTCGACGATCTCCAGCGACGGCAGCACGAAGTCCACCGCGCGCACCGCGTCGGCGACCGTGACGCCGGGGCCGCGCAGCGCCGAGCCGAGCACGAAGGCGATCTCCGGTTCGATCCGCGGCTGCAGGAAGGCCGACGTCGGGATCGCCTGGTGCTCGAGGTGGAACATGCTGCCGGTCAGGTGCCCGTAGTCGGGCTGGTCGACGCCCATCTGCCGCTGCATCGCGGCGGACGCGAGCCCGACCTTGTGCCCGCGGACGGCGTCACCGCCTTCGACCCACTGCCGCACCTGCTCCTGCTGGATCCGGTACGCGTCCTCGATCCCCGCTTCCGGGTAGGTCTTGATCAGCGGCTCGATCGGTTCGCGCGTCGCGTAGGCCCGCCCCAGTACGGCGGCGGCCTCCTGCACCTTGCTGACGTCCACGCCGGGAACTCTGCCGTGCACCCAGTCCGTACACAAGCCTCGATGTTCCGCCCAGCGGACCTCTCGCCAGACAACCTCTTGCGCGCGAGATAAATGGAGCGTAGCGTTCGGGACACCACCAGGAAGGGACGTGAGGGACATGGCACCGACCCAGGCCGAGGTCACCAAGCTCGCCGAAATCCGTGACGAGCTGCGCGAGCGCCACCTGCACCCGGCCGCCGACCGCCCGGCGACGAACGGGCGCGGCATCCACCACACCGCGCTGATCTCCAGCGACGTCGAGCGGACCATCGCGTTCTACCAGGACATCCTGGGCTTCCCGCTCACCGAGCTGATCGAGAACCGCGACTACCCCGGCTCCAGCCACTTCTTCTTCGACGTCGGCAACGGCAACGCCGTCGCCTTCTTCGACCTGCCCGGTCTGGACCTCGGTCCGTACGCGGAAGTCCTCGGTGGACTGCACCACCTGGCCCTGTCCGTCACGCCCGAACGGTGGAGCGTGATCAAGGACCAGCTCGACGAAGCCGGCGTGCAGTACCTGCTGGAGAGCAAGACCTCCATCTACCTGTCCGATCCGGACGGTGCCCGCGTCGAGCTGATCTCCGACCCGCTCGGCGAGATGTACGGCGAGAAGATCGGCTGAAACTCCTGTTCCGGGCGCCGCGCGCCGTTTAGCCTGTGCGCGACGCCTGGAGGTCCGATGTCCGACTGGTCCCTCTCCCGCGCGAAGGCGCGGCTCGATCATCGCGAGCTGCTCGACGAACTCACCTCGCGGACGCGGTTCGAGGTCCGGCTGCACCTCAACGAGCCGGCGACGAACGGCGCCTACGACGAGCTGACGAGCATCTTCGCGATCGGGCACGGCGAGTGCGCCGCGCTGCTGGCCCACCAGCGGCTGCTGCCGTGGTGGGAACGCTCACTGCTGCACCGGTACGCGCGGCGCCTGCACGGCAAGGCGATCACGCGCAGTGTCGGCGTGGTGCCCGCGGAGGTGGCGCCGCAGGCGGCCCGCGCGTTCGGCGCCGAAATCGCCGAGCTCGCCCCGGACTCCGGCGACACCGGCGCGAAGTACGACCTCCAGGGCCGTGGCCTGCTGACGGTGTTCCGCATCGCCGTCGGCGCGAAGGGCGAGGTCTGGGAGGACCGCCACGAAGTCGCGACGACGTCGGCCCGCAACATCCTCACTTGTGCCGCAACCTTCGCCCGCCGCAAGCCGTGGCATGTGATCTGGCCCGTCTACCGCGTCCGCGGCCTGCGGCTCTGGAAGCTTTGAGCCGCGCGGAGCGTTCCACCGGTATGAAGGCAGAAGAGATCCTGGCGGACGCGAAGACCATCGCGGTCGTCGGCCTGAGCCGTGACCCGGCCAAGGCCGCGCACGGCGTACCGGCGGTGCTGCAGGCGCACGGGTTCCGGATCATCCCGGTGCACCCGAGCGCGACCGAGCTGCTCGGCGAGAAGGTGTACCGGTCGCTGAAGGACATCCCGGAGCCGGTCGATGTCGTAGACGTTTTTCGGCCGTCCCCCGAAGCCCCCGGCATCGCCCGCGACGCCGTCGAGATCGGCGCCAAGGCGCTGTGGCTGCAGCAGGGCATCGTCTCCGCCGAAGCCCGCAAGATCGCCGAAGAAGGCGGGCTCGAGTACGTCGAGAACCGCTGCACCGCCGTCGTCCGCGCGACGGCCGCGATCTCGAAGAACTAGACGGAGGACAGTGCTCACCAACACGGCGCAGATTCCCACCGCGGACGGTCAAGCCGACGCGTTCGCCGCTTTCCCCGGCGAGGGCGGACCGCACCCCGGGGTGCTGATGTACCCCGACGGCTTCGGGATCCGTCCGGTGCTGCGCGACCTGGCCCGCGAACTGGCCGGTCACGGGTACTACGTGCTCGTCCCCAACGTCTTCTACCGGACCGGCCCGACCCCGGTGCTCGAGCTTCCCGAGCACATCGGCGAAGAAGCCAGGCCCGCGATCTTCGCGCGGCTCATGCCGTTGATAACGGCCCACACCACCGAACGCGTCCTGCGCGACGCCGACGCGTACCTCCGGTTCCTCACCACCAGGCCCGAGGTCGGCGCCGGGCCCGTCGCGGTGACCGGCTACTGCATCGGCGGCCTCCTCGCGACGCGCACCGCCGCGGCCCACCCCGGGCGAGTGGGCGCCCTCGCCGCGTTCCACGCCCCGGTGCAGGCCGCCGGGCCGGACCTGCAGCGGCTCACCGCCCGGGTCCACTTCGGCCACGCGGAAACCGACCTGACGCCCGAGGCGCTCGGCGAGCTCAACCGGACCCTGGACGCCGCGGGCGTCGACTACACGTCCGAGATCTACCCCGGTACCGTCCACGGCTTCACGATGTCCGACACCGACGCCTTCGACCCCGCCGCTCTCCGGCGCCACTGGGATCGCCTGCTGCCGCTGCTGGCCGAAAACACCTAGGCCGACGCTCCGAAGTGGACGATGCGGTGGTTGCCGGTCTCGGCGACCCAGACACCGCCCACTCCATCATCGGCGACGTCCCGCGGTGAGCTGATCGGCTCGGTCGTGTCGGTCAGCGGCGCGCCCGTGCGGGTGTCGAACCGCGCGACGCGCCGGTGTCCGGCGTCGTCGACCAGCAGCCGGCCGGCCCGGTCCAGCGCGACCGCGCGAGGCCGGCCGAAGTCGCCGAACTCGCGCACGAACCCGCCCCACCACGAGAACTGCACCACGCGGCGGTTGCCGGTGTCGGCGACGTAGACGTTGCCCGCCGCGTCGACCGCGACCCCTTCCGGCGCCTTGAGCCGCCCGGCCAGCACGCGCACGAGCGCGCCGTCGCGGGTGAACGCCTGCACGCGGTCGTTGCCGGTGTCCGCCACCCACACGCGTCCGCGCCCGTCGACGGCGATCCCGGACGGCGCGCGGAACTGGCCCGGCCCCGAGCCGGGCCCGCCGAAAGCGCGGGGAAGTGCCGCGACTTCGCTGGTGGTCACCTGGCCAGGATCGCCGACCGCGAGCCACGGCGGCCAGTACCGAAAAGAGTGTTCAGCAGCTGTTCCGCCGTCGCTCACCAGCTCCAGCGGGAGCACGTCCGCCGCTCCAGGAAGCTGTACGCGGGCAGCGGCCCGAGCCAGTCGGCCTCGACGCCGCCGTGGGCGAGGCCGGCGACGGCGTCCCGCACGACGAGCAGGTCGCCCATCCCGACGAGGAACGCCCACCGCTCGTCGGCGCTGTCGCCGGCCGGCAGCGCCACGGAGTCGCGGGCCCGTTCGGCGACCTCCATGAGCAGCCCGTCCGAGCGCGCCGAGCGCCACGCCGAGCCGGGTTCGGTGAACCGCAGGCAGACGTGCACCTCGGCCAGGCCGTCGAGCCGGTCGAGGTCGGCGCGGTACTCGTCAGCGGCCGGCGCGAGCACCTCGTCCCGGACGGCGTCTTCGTCGTCGGCGACGGTGCCGAACCGGACCGGCAGTACCGGTCCGCCCTCCACCAGCGCGGACACCACCGCCAGGTGCACCGCCGGGTCCGGCTCGGGCTCGCCGACGACCATCGCCAGGTCCTCCCAGCACACCGTCCGCGGTGTCCGCGGGTGCCCGGCGCGCACGACGCCGTAGAGCTGCAGCGTCACGGCTGGTCGACCGGGATCGCCGGCTCGACCGGCACGGCCACCGCGGGCGTGGGCGGTGGCGGCGGGATCAGCCCGGTCGTCTGCCCGAGCCCTTGCGAGATCTGCCCGGGCACGGGGGTGTTCTGCAGCCGCTGCATCGCTTCGAGGTAGCGGATGTAGGTGTCGACGCTGGCGATCACGATCCGGGCCTCGATCGCCAGCAGCTCGATCCCGATCACCGACACCCGCACCGAAGCGTCGATCACGAGTCCCTTGTCGAGCAGGATGTCGAGCGTGTCGGCGAGGCCGCCGCCGGTCTGTCCCGGTCTGGTCACCTAGATCCTTTCGTCGAGGGCCGCGCGGATCTCCGCGAACCGGAGATCGAGCGCGATCAGGGCTTGGCCGAGGTCTTCGATCTGGGTTTCGGTGAGGGTGCCGGCGTCGAGGCGGCGCAGCGCCTGCCTTTCCAGCACCTCGCGGAGGATGTCGAGCACGGTGACGACGAGGTGGCCGAGCCCGCGGCCCGCGTCGGCGGGGATCCGGAGCGGCTCGGTCATTCTTCGATCCCGAGCAGGAGCAGCCGCAGGTCGAGCCGCACCAGGTCGATGCCGGCGAGCGAGATGAGCACGTCGCCGGTCACCACCGCGCCCCGGTGCACCACCCGGTCGAGCAGGTCGGCGACGGCTTCGGCGGCCTGGGTGCCCGTGATCGCCACGGTGTCAGCCATCGGCCGCCCCGAGCTCGACGTCGGTGAACGAGTACGGCGGCCACGGCCCGGACGTCTCGACCGTCGCGCCCGCCTCACGCAGCTCGCGGGCGAACCACTCGAACTCGGCGTGGAACGCGGCCTCCCGCCCCGTTTCGACCAGGAAGGCCGTGTTGACCAGCACGCCGTGCGGCCGGGCCCGCCCGATGCTGTCGGCGGCGTGCCGGCGCAGCGCGTCCTGGAGCCGGCCGGCGGCAGTGCCGACGTCCTCGCGGGCCCGCCGGATCGCCTTCAGCCGTTCGTGGCGCCGGACGAGGTACTGCGTGCCGGTCAGGCCCGTGGCGTCCGGCCGGGTGGTCGTGGCGGGTTCGGCGTGCCGCACGCGGACACCCCACTCGCGGTGCCCGGCCACTTCGTCGAGGCAGTCGCGGGCCTGGTCGTAACCGGCTTTCAGGAGCCGAAGGGCGGCGTCCTCACCGTCGAGGATCGTGCCGAACCGCAGGGGCAGCACGGCTCCGTGGCGGAACACCGCGCGCACCACGGCGTCGTGCTCACGGGCCAGCTCGACCAGCGCGCCGTCGACCGGGTCGAGCGTGTCGATCCGGTCGAAGCGCGCCGGCGCTACTTCGGAGACGACCACGCCGAGGTCCCGGTAGCCGATCAGCCGGGGCGCGCCGATGTCCCAAGTGGCCGGCCGGTTGCGGGTGATCGCGTACGCGCACAACCAGTCGCTCACCGCGGTTCTCCCGTCCCGCTCGGCGCGGGCAGCCGCGCCTCCAGTTCGGCGACCCGGGCCGCCAGATCCGCCTTCCCCAGTTCCTCGCGCGCCGCATTCGGCGCGAAGAACGGGTCGTTCGTCCACCAGTCCATCCCCATTTCCCGGGCGGTCTGCGCCGAAGCGATGAACAACCGGATCCGCAGTGTCAGCAATTCGACGTCGACGACGCTGACGCCGATGTCACCGGCTATCACCACACCCTTGTCGAGGACGCGTTCCAGAATGTCCGCCAATGAATCGGACGAAGCGGCCAATCGGTCGACCTTCCTTTCAGGAATCGGTGGCGCCCCGGGTGAACCGCCGCAGCCGCTCGCACGCGGCGAGCTCGCCGGCCCCGTCGACGTCCACCCGGTAGGTGGCCATCACGCTGGTGGAGTCCGGGATCCGGGCCAGCTCGACGACGTCGACGAGCACGGACCAGCCGCCGTCGGCGCGGGTCCGAACCCCGGTCACGGCGTGCGGGGTCAACCCGGTCACCACGCCGAACTGGACCCTCGCTTCGCGAATGGCGTCGGCGGCGCGGAGCCGGGAAACGGATTTCTCAGAGGGCTCTTGAACATTGTTACTGGGGGCAGGGAACGGCTTCGGCGATTCCGTCATCGCTTTCCTGGTCTCGGGTGGTGCCCACCGTAGCAACGGGCACAACCGCTCGCAGGAGAGCCACGACACGGTATTTTTCACCGGTTCGCGGGAACCACTGGGCTTTCCGTGGCAACCAGCGGAGGCAAACGGCGCAACGGCAGACACCCGGCCGCACCAATTCCCCGATTCCGCCCGGAAGGTTACGATCGAGTAACGTCCACGAGCCGATACCCGACACCCCGGACCGTCTCGATGGTGCGGGTGCCGAAGGGGACGTCGATCTTGCGCCGCAAGTAGCCGATGTAGACCTCGACGACGTTCTCGTCGCCGTCGTAGTGCGCGTCCCAGACGTGGCCGAGGATCTCGTTCTTCGTCAGCGCGGTGCCCGCCCGGCGCAGCAGGAACTCCAGCAGCCCGAACTCCCGCGCGGTCAGCTCGATCCGCTGCTGTCCTCTGTGGACGGTCCGGGCCGAGGGGTCGAGCCGCAGGTCGCCCGCCTCCAGCACGGCGGGCCGGGCCGGCGCGCCGCGGCGCAGCAGCGCGCGCAGCCGGGCGATGAGGACGACGAAGGAGAACGGCTTCGACAGGTAGTCGTCGGCGCCGAGGTCGAACGCGTCGGCTTCGTCGTACTCGCCGTCCTTCGCGGTGAGCATCAGCACCGGCGTCCAGTTCTCCGCCGCGCGCAGGCGTTTGAGCACCTCGTAGCCGGACAGCTCGGGCAGCATGATGTCGAGCACGACGACGTCGTACTCCTGCTCGGAGGCCCGCCAGAGGCCTTCCCGGCCGGTGTGCGCGACGTCGACGGTGAACCCCTCGGCGACCAGGCCGCGCCGCAGCGTCTCCGCGAACTCGCGCTCGTCCTCCACGATCAGCAGCCGCACTACTCCTCCTCCGGCAGGTCGAGCACCGGCAGCTCGAGCACGAACCGCGCGCCCGGCTCCTCCGACGCGGCGTAGCGCGCCCGGCCGCCGTGGCGCGCCGCGATGCCCGCCACGATCGGCAGGCCCAGCCCGGTGCCGCCGTGCCCGCGCTGGCGCGACGCGTCGAGCCGGACGAACCGCTCGAAGATCCGTTCGCGGTCGGCCTCCCCGACGCCCGGGCCGTCGTCGCTCACCTCGACGACGGCGAGGTCGCCGCGCACCGAGCTGGCGACGCGGATGTGCGAGCGGGCGTGCCCGCGGGCGTTGTCGACCAGGTTCCGCACCGCCCGCCGCAGCTGGGCTTCGCTGCCGCGCACCTTCGCCGGCCCAGCCCGGACCTCGACGTCCAGCGCGCACTCGCCGCGGACCCGCTCGGCCTCCGCGCGGACGATGTCGTCGAGGTCGACCTCGGTGCGCGACGGCCGGTCGGTCGTGTCGTCGGTGCGGGCCAGCATCAGCAGGTCGTCGACGAGCTCGCGCAGCCGCGCGGTCTCCCGGGCGATCACCGGCACCAGGTCCCCGGCGCTCTCCGGGTGCCGCCCGGAGACGTCGAGCGCGGTGCTGATCGTGGACAGCGGCGAGCGCAGCTCGTGGCTGGCGTCCGCGACGAACCGGCGTTGCGCCGCCTGCGCCGACGCGAGCCGGCCGAGCATCTCGTTGAGCGTCACGGCGAGGCGGTGCACCTCGTCGCCACCCGGCGGCAGCGGGACGCGGGCGGCGAGGTCGCGCGTCGAGATCTCGGCGACGGTCCGGCGCATCCGCTCGACCGGCCGCAGCGCCGAGCCGACCGCGCGGTAGACCGCGAGGCCGGAGATCGCCAGCAGCGGGATCGCGATCAGCCCGAGCAGCAGCGTCAGCCGGGTCGACGCCTCGGTCACCGGCTCCAGCGACCGCGCGGAGACCACCGTGTACGGCCCACCCGGCCCGTTGACCTGCTGCGACACGACGCGGTAGTCGTCGCCGTCGCCGTTGAGCCCGAGCGGGAGCGTCTCGACCGTCTCGTGCCCGGCGACCGGACGGGCGGTGGTCAGCGGCGGGTGCCCGACGATCGCCGGGTCGCTCGCGATCGGCACACCCCGCGCGTTGAGCACCTGGGTGACGGCCTCGGTGTCGCCGGTGCTGGCGACGTCGGACGCGCTGAGGTCGCGCGCGCCTTCGCGGACGAGCTGGATGGCGACCTGGCGGCCGGTGCTGCGGGCACTCTCGGTGACGCTGCGGTCGAGCGACTCCTCGAGCAGCACCACGACCACGGCGAGCGCGGCCGCGATGGCCAGCGCGAGCGCGAAGACGGCCACCGCGGTGGTGCGCATCCGGACGCCGGTCGCCGCGAGCACGCTGCCCAGTTTCATCAACGCAGCGTAACCGGCCATCACGACGTCCGGCGGCGGCGCGCGAGGCGTTCACCGCGCAGGCGGTCGACCTCGGGCAGCTCGAGCGCCGGCAGCGCCTGCCCGGCCGCCCAGGTCAGCAGGAGGTCCGCCAGCGCGGGGTTGCGAGCGAGGGCCGGGCCGTGCAGGTAGGTGCCGGCGATGTGGTCGGTCACCGCGCCTTCGGTGCCGTCGCCGTTGCCGGTGCCGCGCACGACCTGCCCGAGCGGCTCGCTGCCGGTGCCGAGCTTGCTGGCGCCGAGGTGGTTCTCGAACCCGGTGAGCGGTGCGTGGCCGAGGATGTCAGACGACGTCGCGACCAGCTCGGAGACCGCCCGCCGCTCGCCGGGTTCGGTGGTCAGGTCGAGCAGGCCGAGGCCGTCGTGGTCGACGCCGTCGAGTCCGCGGAAGCGCGTGCCGAGCACCTGCAGGCCGGCGCAGACACCGAAGACCACCGCCTCGGGCGTCAGAGCTCGCCGGTACTTGCGCAGGTGGGCCGCGGCCAGGGCCTGCGCGCCGTCCTCGCCGCCGCCGAGCAGGTAGAGGTCCAAAGTGGACGGCACCGGCTCACCGAGCCCGACCGGCACGACCTCGGCGTCGAACCCGCGCCAGCGCAGCCGCCGGCACAGGACCTGCGCGTTGCCGGTGTCGCCGTAGGTGCCGAGCACCTCGGGCAGCAGGAGTCCGATGTGGACGATCGAGTCACGCACCGGGCAGCCTGCCCACCAGGTCGCGGAAGGCTGTGTAGTTGGCGACCAGCTCGACGCCGCCGGGCGGCAGCGCGTCGATCGCGGCGACCGGGTCAGACTCGGCCCAGTGCGCGACTTCGGCGTAGCAGAGCCGCACGGCGAGGTCGGCGCCGCGCTCGCCGGTGACGACGACCTGGCGGCCGCGCAGCCGTTCGAAGTGCACGTCCCAGAGCCAGGACAGGTCGCGGCCGTCGGCTTCCTGGGCGTTGACCGCGACGACGACCGGGGTGTCCTCGTCCAGCACCCGCAGCGTTTCGGCCCAGCCGGCCGGGTTCTTGGCCAGCATCAGCCGCACGGAGTGCCGCGACCGGCGGATCGTCCGGTAGCGGCCGCCGATGTCGGTGATGGTTCGCAGCCGCGCGGCGGCGGTGTGCGGCGGCACGCCGAGCCGGTGCGCGGCGGCGAGCGCGAAGGCGGCGTTCGCCCGGTTCGCGTCCCCGGGCAGCCGCAGGTCCAAGTCGACTTGACGGCCGCCGGGCGTGCGGACGAGGTCGCCGTCGAGGGTCCAGGTGGGCTCGGGGCGGGCGAGGCCGCAGGCGCAGCTCCAGTGTTCTCCGGCGTGGCGGATCAGGCCGTCGCACCGCGGGCAGGCGGTCGAGTCCCCGGTCCAGCGGCGGCCGGTGCCGACCCAGAGGGGCCTGGCGGCCGCGGTCGCCGCGGAGGTGACGAGAACGTCGTCGCAATTGGCGACAATCGTGGTTCCGGGATGGCCACCGATCGCGGCGCGCAGATCGCGTTCGGTCGAGCGCACCTCGCCGACGCGGTCGAGCTGGTCGCGGCTGAGGTTGAGCAGCACGAGCACCGCGGGTTCCAGCTGCTCGGCGACCCAAGGCAGGTAGGTCTCGTCGACTTCGAGAACGGCGTACGGCGCTTCGGGGCTTGCGGCGAGCGCGGCGAGGATGCCGTCGGGCATGTTGGCGCCGTCGCTGTTGGCGGCGACCTCGGCGAGGGCTTCGAGGGCTTCGGTGATCATCAGGGCGGTCGTGGTCTTGCCGTTGGTGCCGGTGACGAGCACGACGGTGCGTTCCCGGCCGAGCCTTTTGAGGGCTTTCGGATCGAGGGCGAGGGTGACGCGGCCGCCGATGACCCCACCACGGCCGAGGCCGGCACGGCGGGAGAGCGAGGCGGTGATCCGCCCGGCGGTCACGGACGCGCGGGTACGGAGCGGGCTTCGGACGGTCACCGGCTGGATGGTGCTCGGTGGGCGCTGTGAGTTCGCTGAGTCCGTGACCCGGGTCTCGGCCGGGTGCCGCTTGGTCGGGTGCGGCGGCTCGAACGTCATGAACGAGTCGTTCATGACGTCGGACGCGGTGAACGAGTCGTTCATGACGTCTCCGCCGCGAGCGCGCACCCCCGGCCCGCCCGGTTCCGGAGGTCGCGAATGACTCATTCGCGACCTCCCGCGCCCCGAATGAGTCATTCGCGACGTCGGCCAGGAACCGTCTCTACTTTCTTCACGCCCCATTCACGGATATGAACCACTCGCCGTCGAACTTGTCGAACGAGGCCGCCGACAGCTCCGCAACCGCCATAGGTAGGAAACTTAACCATCGGAGGTTGTACCAATTAGCCTGCGCAAGTAACCGCATTCTTCTGAGACGTTTCAAGATCTTCCCCACATACATCGGAGGTGTTACCGTCCAACCCCACCCAGCGGAAATGCGTACCGCTGAGCGGAAGCCGGCAACCGGGAACGTCCAACGGAGGGCAACGTGGGACCGGAGCGCGCACTGGAGAACAGCGGAACTCTCGAACGCGGACTCGCGGTGCTCGAGCACGTGGGTCGGCACCAGGAGATTTCCACCAATGCGATCGCGCGGCAACTGGGGCTTTCCCGCAGTGCCGCCTACCGCATCGTCGGCACCCTGAAGAGCCTCGAATACCTCGAAGCCGACCAGGTCACCGGCCGGGTCCGGCTCGGGACGCGGCTCGTCGAGCTCGGTGCGCGGGCCATGGCCGCGACCGACCTGCACCGGTGCGCGCCGCGGTACCTCGCGTCGCTCGCCGAACGGTCCGGGGAGACCACCTACCTCGCCGTTCCCGACAACGACACCATGGTCTACGTCGCCACCGAACGCAGTGCCAGCGCCGTCACCCTCGCCTGCCGGCTCGGCACGCGGCGGCCGCAGCACGCGACGTCGCTCGGGAAAGCCTGGCTCGCCGCGCTGCCCGAGGCCGACCGGGCCGAGCGCGTCCGGCGGATGAAGCTCGACCCGCTGACGCTCAAGACGATCAACGACCCGCTCCGGCTGCTCGACGACCTCGCGCGGACCAGCCGCCGCGGCTGGGCGGTCGACGAGGTCGAGAACGAGCCGGACGTCGGGTGCGTCGCCGCCGCCGTGCGCGACCACTCGGGACGCCCGATCGCCGCCATCAGCATCGCCGGGCCGGCGCCGCGCGTGCTGCGCCGCCTCGACGAGCTCGGTGCCTCCGTGGCCGGGACCGCCGCCGCCCTGTCGCTGAGGCTCGGTTACGTACGGCAAAGGGGCTGACCGGTGACCTGGATCCAGGACTACCAGCCGGCGGGCGGGCTGTGGGTCTCCGCGCTGCTCGCCGCGCTCCCGATCGTCGTGCTGCTGGTCGCGCTCGGCGTGGTCCGCTTCTCCGCGCACCTTTCCGCGGCGCTCGCGCTGGTCACCGCGCTCGGCGTGGCCCTGCTGCTGTACCGGATGCCGGCCGCGCTGGCGTTCGACTCCGCGGCGATGGGCGTGGTCTTCGGCGTGTGGTCGGTGGCCTGGATCGCGTTCCACGCCGTGTACTTCCACAACGTCACGGTCGCGACCGGCCGGTTCGACGCGATCAAGCGCGTGCTCGCCGGGTTCAGCGAGGACCGGCGGCTGCAGGCGCTGCTCATCGCGTTCGGCTTCGGCGCGCTGCTCGAAGGCGTCGCGGGCGGCGGGTCGCCGATCGCGATCACCGCGGCGATGATGGCCGCGCTGGGGTTCCCGCCGGTGAAGGCCGTGGTGCTGGCGCTACTGGCGAACACCGCGCCGGTCGCGTTCGGCGGGCTCGGCAACCCGCTGATCGTCCTCGGCCGGCTGACCGCGCCGATCATGCACCTCAAGCCGGACCAGGCGACCGAGCTGTTCTCGGCGGCGGTCGGCCGCCAGGTGCCGGTGCTCGCGCTGATCATCCCGGCGTTCCTGGTCGTGGTCCTCGCCGGGTGGAAGCGCATGCTCGAGGTGTGGCCGGCGGTGCTGACCGCCGGGCTCGCGTTCGCGGTCATGCAGTTCGTCGTGTCCAACTACATCAGCGCCAGCCTGGTCGACGTCGTCGCCGCGCTCACCGCGATGGCCGCGCTGTGGATCCTGACCCGGTTCTGGCAGCCGAAGTCGGTGTGGCGCTTCGACGGCGAAGAAGCCGCGTCGAAGAGCTTGGGCGCCGCGAAGTCCGAGCGTGGCGCGCTGTACGCGTGGATGCCCTACATCATCCTGATCCTGGCCATCTTCCTCTCGCGGATCGGCACGATCTTCAAGAACCTCCCGACGTGGCTCGACCTGACGAAGCTGTTGCACAAGGCGGACTGGATCTTCGCCTGGCCGGGGCTGCACAACCACGTCGTCCAGCACCCGCCGATCACCGCGAAGGACGCGCCGTACGCGGCGACGTTCACGGTGGACTTCCTGTTCTCACCCGGCACGGTCGCGCTGATCGCGGCGGTGATCGCCGGGTTCGCGATGGGCGGCCGGGCGGGGCTGCTGGTCAAGACGTACCGGAAGACGCTGCACCAGATGCGCTGGGCGCTCGCGACGATCTTCATGATCCTGGCGATCGCGTTCGTGATGAACTACTCGGGCGCGACGCAGACGCTGGGCCTCGCCCTGGCGACGACGGGCGTGGCCTTCCCGCTGTTCTCGGCGTACATCGGCTGGCTAGGCGTGTTCCTGACCGGGTCGGACGCGTCGACGAACAGCCTGTTCGGCCCGATGCAGGTGATCTCGGCCCAGCAGCTGAACCTGAACCCGATCCTGGCGGGCGCGACGAACACCTCGGGCGGCGTGATGGGCAAGATGATCTCACCCCAGAACCTCTCGATCGGCGCGACGGCGATCGGGCAGAGCGGCAAGGAAGGATCGCTGCTGCGCCAGACGTTCCTGTGGTCCCTGCTGCTGACCGCGGTGGTCGGCGTGATCTCCCTGCTGCAGGCGACGATCCTGACGGCGATGATCCCGTCGCCCTAGGCTGGGCGGCATGAGCGATTCCTTGGCCTCCTTCGGTTACGAGCTCGGACTGTTGAAGCGGGTCCGGCGGTCGGGCTGGTGGCACGCGGGTGTCCGCGACCCGGAGTCGGTCGGCGAGCACAGCCTCCGGGCGGCCCAGCTGGCGGCGCTGATCGCGGCGGAGGAGGGGGCGTCGCCGGAGCGGGCGGCGTTCCTGGCCCTCTGGCACGACACGCAGGAGACCCGGACGGGTGATCTTCCGCTGACGGCGGTGGAGTACCTGAAGAAGCCGGAGCCGCGGGAGATCACGGCGGACCAGACTTCGTCGCTGCCGGACCGCTCGCGCTCGCTCGTGCGGGACGCGGTGGACGAGTACGAGACCCGTTCGTCGGCCGAGGCGTTGTGTGCCAAGGACGCCGACAAGCTGGAGATGTTGTTGCAGGCGTTGGAGTACCGGGACGTCGGGGTCCAGCGGGTGGACGAGTGGATCGAGTCGGCGCAGAAGGGGCTCAAGACGGAGACGGCGCGGAAGATCGCCGAAGCGGCGTTGACGCTGTCACCGATGTCCTGGCGGGACCGCTAGCGACCCACCGCCGTCGCGCGGTCGAGGAGCAACGCTCGCTCCCGGGCGTTCTCCGTCATCTCCGCCGCCCGTCTGAACTCCTGCTCCGCCTCGTCCAGCCGGCCCAGCTTCTGCAGCAGATCCCCGCGGACGCTCGGGAGCAGGTGGTAGTCCTTCATCGCCGGCTCCTCCGCCACCGCGTCGACGACCTGCAGGCCCGCCGCCGGGCCGTACGCCATCGCCACCGCCACTCCGCGGTTCAGCTCGATCACCGGGGACGGCTGGAGCTTTCCGAGCCCCTCGTACAACGCCGCGATCCGGGTCCAGTCCGTCTCCGACGCCGTCCGGGCGCGGGCGTGGCAGGCCGCGATCGCCGCCTGGGCGGAGTACGGCCCGTACGCGCCGTCGGCGATCTGCTCCGACAAGGTCAAGGCGGCCAGGCCGTGCTGGATCAGCAAGCGGTCCCAGCGGGTGCGGTCCTGCTCCAGCAGCAGCACCGGTTCGCCGTTCGGGCCGGTGCGGGCCTTCGCGCGCGACGACTGCAGCTCCATCAGCGCGACCAGGCCGTGGACCTCGGACTCGCCCGGCATCAGCCCGGCCAGCACGCGGCCGAGGCGCATCGCCTCTTCGCAGAGCGCCGGGCGCATCCAGTCGTCGCCGCGGGTGGCCGAATAGCCCTCGTTGAACACCAGGTAGAGGACCTCGAGCACGGACGACAGCCGGGCGACGCGCTCGTCGCCCTCCGGTACCTCGAACGGGACCTTCGCCTCCGCGAGGGCCTTCTTCGCCCGGACGATCCGCTGCGCGATCGTCGATTCGCGGACCAGGAAGGCCCGCGCGATCTCGTCGGTCGTCAGGCCGCCGAGCATGCGCAGCGTCAGCGCGACCCGGGCCTGCGTGTTCAGCACCGGGTGGCACGCGACGAACAGCAGGCGCAGCAGGTCGTCTTCGATGTGGTCGTCGAGGGCGGCGTCGAAGTCGGGCAGCACGCCCTCGCCGAGCTGCTGGTCGCGCCCGACCTCTTCGAGTTTCTCCGCGTACCGCTCGTTGCGGCGGAACTGGTCGACCGCGCGGCGCTTGGCGATGGTCATCAGCCACGCACCGGGGTTGCGGGGCACGCCGGACTCCGGCCACTGCTCCAGCGCCGCGACCAGCGCGTCCTGCGCCAGCTCCTCGGCGAGACCGACGTCGCCGCGGGCCATCCGGGCCAGGCCCGCGATGAGCCGCGGCGACTCGATCCGCCAAACCGTCTCCACCGTGCTCCGGGTGTCCGCAACCGTCACCCGGCCATCAGACAGGGTGATCGGGCGCGGTGCAACCCGCTACTCGCTACTCGCTGATCGGGCGGATCTCGATCACGCCACCCCTGGCGTCCGGGTTCGGCGCCCGCTTCATCAGCGCGACGACGTCCTCGAGCGATTCGCCGTTCAGCACCCAGACCCCGGCGACGAGCTCCTTCGTCTCCGCGAACGGCCCGTCGATGAGCTTCGGCTCGGCGTCCCCGTCGAAGAGGACGCGCACGCCTTCCGCGCTCGACGTGAGGCCCTCGGCGAGCACGATCCGGCCTTCGTTCAGCAGTTCCTCGTTGAACTTCGACATCGTTTCGAGCTCTTCCAGGCTGGGCCCGGCCCCCGCCTCGGACTCCGGCGTCGCCTTCACCATCACCAGGAAGCGCATCAGGCCTCCCCGGCACCCTGCGCGCGAAGCCGGCCCTCCAGCTCCTCGACCTCGGGCGTCATGTTCTCGAAGTCGGAGGCCTCGGCGACGCGCCGGATCTCGACGACGCCCGGAGTGCCATCCGGGTTCGGCATCCGCTTGATCCACTCGACGCACTCGTCGCGGTCGCGGCACTGCAGGATCCAGAAGCCGCCGACGAGCTCCTTGGTCTCGGCGAACGGGCCGTCGACGACCTTGGGCTCCTCGCTCCCGGAGAACACGACGCGCGCACCCTGCGAACTCGGCGTCAGGCCCTCACCGGCGAGCAGGACGCCGGCCTTGACCAGCTCTTCGTTGAACTTCCCCATCTCGGCCAGCAGCTCGGCGCTCGGGCCCACGCCGGCTTCGGACTCTTCGTTCGACTTGATGATCACCATGAAGCGCATCGAGATCTCCCTTGTTTCGCTGTTGCCTACGCGTCGAACGGCCCCGCCCCGGATCGACAGCGTCCGCCAAAAAACTTTCGCGCCGGAAAACTAGCAGCTCAGAGCGGTTCCGGCGGGGATGATTCGGACCGGCGGGCCGGGGCGGGCCGGCGCAGGGGCCCGGCTAACCTGCCGTCGTGGCGGTACTCCCCGACGACCTCTCCTCCGCGCTCGACGACGAGCTGCGCCGGCACCCCGTGCCGCGGCTCACCCAGTCCGTCGACCGGCTCAGCACGCGCTACCGCCAGGGTGACGCGGCGACCTCGCCCATCCTCAGCTCCGAAGCCGACGTCGCCGCGTACGCGGGCTACCGGATGCCGGCCACGTACGCGGCCGTACACGCTGTGCTCGCCGAAGCCGCTTCGCGCGCACCCGGCTTCGAGCCGCGTACGCAGATCGACGTCGGCGGAGGCACCGGCGCCGCGGTCTGGGCGGCCGCGGCCGTGTGGCCGTCGCTGGCGAAGTGCACCGTGCTGGAGCAGGTCGCCGGGGCGATCGGGCTCGGCAAGCGGCTCGCCGCCGGTGCCGTGCGGCCCGCCGTCCGGAACGCGGAGTGGCGGCGAGGGTTCGTCGACCCGGCCGCGCCGGCGCCGGAAGCCGACCTCGTCACGCTGTCCTACGTGCTCGGCGAGCTGCCGGACGCCACTCGCGCCGACGTCGTGCGCTGGCTGGCGGGCAAGGCCGGCGCCGTCGCGCTGATCGAGCCGGGGACGCCGGCGGGCTACGAACGGGTCCGCGCCGCCCGGGCCCAGCTGATCGAGCTGGGCCTGCACGTCGTCGCGCCCTGCCCGCACGACGCCGCCTGCCCGATCGTGCCCGGCGAGGACTGGTGCCACTTCTCCGCGCGGCTCCCGCGGTCGGTCCTGCACCGGCGGCTCAAGGCCGGGACGCTCGGGTTCGAGGACGAGAAGTTCGCGTACGTCGTCGCGTCGCGGTCGGCGCCGGAGCGGCCGGACGCGCGGATCATCCGGCACCCCAAGAAGCACAAGGGCTGGGTCGCCCTCGACCTGTGCACGGCTTCCGACGGGCTCAAGCCGGGCGTGGCAGTCTCGAAGAAGCAGGGTCCGCGCTACCGCGCCGCCCGCGACGCGGAATGGGGTGACGGCTGGTGAAGGTCATCGCGGAGATCAGCGTGTCGGCGGACGGGATCGTCGCCGGGCCGGACACCAGCACCGAGCACCGCCTCGGCCAGGACGGCGAGCTGCTGCACCACTGGATGTTCGAGGGCACCGACGCCGAGGCCGGGGTCGGCGCCCGGCTCTTCGACGGCACGGGCGCGTTCGTCGTCGGCCGCACGATGTTCGACATGGGCGTCGATCCCTGGGGCGACGACGGCACCTTCAAGAAGCCCGTCTTCGTCGTGACCAACCGGCCGCACGAGCCCGTCGTGAAGGGCCCGACGACGTTCACCTTCGTCACCGACGGCCCGGAAAGCGCGCTGCGGCAGGCGAAAGCCGCGGCCGGCGAGGAGAACGTCCTGCTGATGGGCGGCGGCACGACCCTGCGGCAGTACCTGCTGGCCGGACTGGTCGACGAGCTGCGGCTGCACGTCGTCCCGCTGCTGTTCGGCGCCGGGGTCAGGCTGTTCGACGCCGAGACCGGCGCGCACGTCCGCCTGGAGCGCACCGCCGTCGAGGAGACGCCGAACGCGACGCACCTGACGTTCCGGGTGCTGCGCTAAGGCATCCGCACGGTCCGGAGGAACGCCGGCAGCAGCCACGGCCGCGGCCCGCCGATCCGGACGCCGCCGCCGAGCACCGCCCGCGCGCGGGAGATCCGGCCGAACATCATCGGCACCAGCACCGCCGGGTCGAACGTCAGCCGCACGTCGGCGCGGCCGTCCACCTCTTCCGCGCGCAGCTGGCCGTGCTGCAGCGCGAGCACCGCGGGTTTCGTGTGCGCCGACCGGAACTCGACGGCGATCCGGCGCGCGGACGGCGTCGCGTCGTCGAGCAGGCGGCCCATGTCGTTGCGCACCATCCCGAACAGGTACAGCTCCAGGAACAACGCCTCGTGCGACGCGGGGATCGGCCACGGCCGCCGGACCGCCCGGGCGATGTCGAGGCCGTGCACCAGCATCTCGTTGACCAGGTGCGCGAGCACGCCGGCAGCCGGCACGCGCGAGCCGCCCAGCCACCACACCGGCTTCTCCGGGTCCAGGTCCGCGCTGACGAGCAGCACCTCGGCGATGTCCGCGCGCAGCCGTTCGGCCAGCCGGACGGGGTCGCGTTCCGGGTAGAGCTCGAGCGCGAGGGCGTTCATCCGCGAGATCGTGTCGACGCGGGCCGCACCCATCGCCCCTTCGAGACCCGGCAGCGGCAGCGGACCGCCGTCGCCGCGGATCATCGACGTGGTACATCAGCGCGATCATCCCGACGTGCGACGCCGTTTCGGCGATCGACCACTCGCCGAGCGAGGTCGCGTGCCCGTACCGCACCCCCGCCACCAGGTCCGCGAACCAGGCGCCGGTCTCGGGCAGCGCGGTGCGCACCGCCTGCCACCGGGAAAGCTCGATCGTCACAGCTTCCGACGGGAGGAGGCCGGACGGCGTCCCGGGTCTTCGAAGGTGCGGTTATCTTCTGCTCATGGTCCGGCTCCTGCCCCGGTCGACCCGGTGGCGGGTCGCCCTCTTCGCCGCCCTCGCCTCGGCGTTCGTCCTCGGCCTCGGGTCGTACTGGTTCGTGAACTCGCTGATGGCCGGCCTGCAGGACAGCGCACGCGCTTTGGCCGACGACAAGGTCGAAGCCGTCACGGCGCTCCTGAACTCGGGAGTGACCCCCGCCGACGTGGCGAAACGCCTCGAAAAGGGCGGCGGCTACATGATCAGCACCGAGCGGATGAACCGCTGCTCGACCGGCCGCCCGGACGTACCGTTCGAGGGCCGGGCCCAGGTCTACGGCCCGGACTGCGTCATCGCGATGCCGTACGGCCTGCCGGACCAGGAGTTCCGCGGCTTGACGACGCCCGACGGCCATTACTTCGTCGACGCCGCCCAGTCCCTCGACCCCGTCGGCCTCGAAACCGTCGCTACCGCCCAGCGGATCCTCTGGGGCGGGGTGCCCGCGGCCGCGCTGGTCATCGGCGGCGTCGCCTGGTTCGCCGTGCGGCGGTCGCTGCGCGCGGTGGGCGGCATCCGCGCCGAGGTCGACGGCGTGCGCGCGGGCGACCTCGGCCGCCGCGTCCCGGTGCCGGACTCCGGCGACGAGATCACCGAGCTCGCCGTGACGATGAACGAGATGCTGGCCCGGCTCGACCGGTCGGTGCGGCAGCAGAGCCGGTTCACCGCGGACGCGTCGCACGAGCTGCGCACGCCGCTGGCGTCGCTGCGCACCCAGCTCGAGGTGCAGCTCGCCCACCCGGACCGGCTCGACTGGCGCCGCAGCTGCGAAAACGCCGTGCTCGACGTGACGCGGATGGAGGTGCTGGCCGCGGACCTGCTGCTGCTCAGCAAGCTGGACGCGGACCAGCCGGCCGGCACCGAGCCGGTGGCGCTGGCGGACCTCGTGGCCGCGCACGTCGCCGCGCGGCTCCCCCACGCCGGCGTCGAGGTGGGGGTGGATCTCGAAGCGGTGGCGGTGGTGCGCGGCCACGCCGGACGGCTGGAGCGCGTGCTGCGCAACCTCGTCGACAACGCCGAACGCCACGCGAAGAGCCGCGTGACGATCACGCTCACCGCGTCCGGCGGCCAGAGCGTGCTCACGGTCGAGGACGACGGCCCCGGCATCCCGGCCGGGCAGCGCGAGCGCGTCTTCGACCGGTTCGTGCGGCTCGACGAGGACCGCGCCCGCGAAGACGACGGCGGCTCCGGGCTCGGCCTGGCGATCGCCGCGGAGATCGCGCGCACGCACGGCGGCACCCTGCGCGTCGCCGGCAGCACGTCCGGCGCTCGGCTGGAGCTGCGTCTCCCGCTTGCCTGAAGACGTCTTCAGCTCGCTTAAGCTCCGGTTCAGCGTGGCCCCAAGAGCATCCCGCCATGCTGATCGACCTCGCGCCGGCTCCGGTTCGCGCGCGCCTCACATTTCCTTACGTCGTCGCCGCGGTCGCCTTCGCCGGGTACGCCACCTGGTCGTTGCAGCGGCTCCGGACGTTCGACGCGAGCGGGTTCGACCTGGGGATCTTCGAACAGGCGGTGCGGTCCTACGCGCACGGGCACTGGCCGGTGTCGGACCTGCTGGGGCCCGGCGCGCCGACGCTCGGCGACCACTTCCACCCGATCCTGGCGCTGCTCGCGCCGTTCTACCTGCTCTGGCCGTCGCCGGCGTGCCTGCTGGTCGCGCAGGCGTTCCTGTTCGCGCTCTCCGCGGTGCCCGTGACGCGCTGCGCTTCTCGCGTGCTGGGTGCTCGCCGGGGCGCGGTCGTGGCCGCCGGGTACGTGCTGTCGTGGGGGCTGCTGTCGGCGGTGAACTTCGACTTCCACGAGGTCTGCTTCGCCGTGCCGATGGTCGCGTTCGCCGCGGAGCACCTGCTGCGCGAACGGTGGCGGGCGGCGGTCTGGTGCGCGCTGCCGCTGGTGCTGGTCAAGGAGGACCTGCCGATGACGCTCGCCGCGGTGGGCGTGGTCCTGGTGCTCAACCGGCAGCGGCGGCTCGGCTGGGCGGTGGTCGTCTTCGGCGTGGCCACGTCGCTGCTGCTGGTGACGGTCGTGCTGCCGGCGCTGAACCCGGCCGGCGCGTACGCGCACGGCGGCGGCTTCAACCCCTTCGGCGGGTCGATCGTCAAGGTGTCGATGCTGCTGGCCCTGGTCGCGCCGACGGCGTTCACCGCGTTGCGCTCGCCGCTGCTGCTGCTCGCGGTGCCGACACTGCTGTGGCGGCTGGTCTCGGCGAACGACCGCTACTGGGGCATGGGCTACCACTACAGCGCGGTCCTGATGCCGATCGTGTTCCTCGCGGCGGCGGACGGCGTCCGGCGGTTCGACCGGCAGTGGCTCCTCCCGGCGTGCGCGCTGGTCGCCGGGCTGGCTTCGCTGGGCCTCCAGGCAGCGCACCTGACGAGCGGCGTCTGGACGCCGTCGCAGCGGACCGGCATCGACGCGGTGCTGGCCCGGATCCCGGACGGCGCGGACGTCATGGCGTCGAACCGGCTGGCCCCGCGGCTGACGTCCCGCTGCACGGTCCTGTTCTTCGACGGCGTGTCGACGGCGCGGCCGGAGTGGGTGGTGGTGGCGAAACCGGAACAGTCCTGGCCGACCACGCTGGCCACGAAGGCTCTCGCGTTGGAAGAGCTGAAGAGCACGGGATACCTGCGCGTCGAGGAAACGGACTCCGTCGTGCTGCTCCACCGTGCGTAGAGACACCGCAGCGGTAACCGGCCAGTCGGGGGGCGTGCCGGCCGGTTACCGCCGCATGGAGGAAGAGGGACGCCCACGCCAGGAATGACGCGCGGCCCCCGACGTCACCCGATCGAGTGACGCCGGGCCTCAAGCGCCCCAATGTGGCCTTCGGTGCGTTAGACGCACCGAAGGGCCCCTTGGGTGCGTTGAGCGCAACCAAGGCCACATTGGGGCGCTTGGGTCAGGTCAAGGTCAGGCCGGGTCGGCGAGGATGCCGTTCACGTACGAGCCGGGGTGGGTCGCCGCGTCCTGGCGGAGGACCGGGAGGTCCGCCGGCCACTCCGCGGTCAGCGCCGACGTCTGGCCCGGCGGGATCGTGTTCAGCTTCGCCGGCGTCCAAGCCGGCTCACCGGCGGCCGGCTTCACGACCGTGATGGTCGCCGACGCCGTCGTCCCCGCGGTCACCTCGTTGTACTTCACGCCGTTGTCGACGCGCGGCAGGTGGTACACCGGGCCGAACGTCGCGTCGTCCGGGCCGACCAGGTCGACGCCCGGCACGCCGTACAGGCCGCACGTGTGGTCCGAGGTGTTCCGGTACGTCAGCGGCACGTCGAACTGCCCCGGCGCGTCGGACTTCTCGGCCGGCTGGCCCAGCGAGACCGCCAGGTCCGCCGTCGTGCAGCGCGGCGTCGCGGTCGAAGCCGCGGCCACGCCGCCCCCCGCTCCACCGGCGGGCCCCGACGCCGAGGTAGCCGCCGTCGAAGTCCCGCACGCCGCCAGCGCGAAGGCCCCCGCCACCGTGCCGATCCCCATCAAGATGCGCTTCATGACATTCCTCCCTGTGTCGGAAAAGTCGGAAAAGCTCAGCTGCTGACCGGCGTGACCTGCACGGTGTCGCCCTTCAGCGGCGCCCCCGCGGGCCACTCGACGCTCACCGGCTGGCCGTACGGGCCGGTCGGCAGGTCGAACGACACGAAGGCCGGCGCGACGGACGCCGCGGCCGAGCGCTGCACGATCCGCGACACGGCCGGGTGGCCGTCGCGCAGGTTCACCGGCACGGACGCACTCCCGTCCGCGGTCGCGGTGACCGGCAGCCGCTGCCCGGCGGCGATGAAGGTCAACGCCGTCGGCGCGCCCTCGAGCTTGCAGTTCGTCGTCGGCGAGGCCGCGGTGTAGGTGAGCACGTAGGCCTCGTGCCCGGCGGCGTTCGACGGGTCCGCGGCGATGCTCACGTGCACGTCCGAGGCGCCGCACGGCGTGTCGCTCGGCATGGCGTTCGCGGCCCCGGCCGTCAGGAACAGCCCACCGGCGGCCAGACCCCCGACGATCAACGCGGTACCAGTTCGCTTCATGGTCATCCTCCCTCGTTCCGTGATCAACCGGACTCACAGGGAGAGATGCCCAGGGGCCACCGGGGGATGCGCCGCGATGGGGTCGCTCACCCGAAAGCAACCCCGAAGATCGTCAGACGTCGAAAGGAACGTCAGCTACGGCCGAAGCAGACGAACGGCATCAGCGGTTCCGCCTGCGCCGCGTCGGCCAGGGCCCGTGCTGGGGGCGTGCCCGCCGCCAGCGCCCGGTGGTAGGCCAGCATCACGCCGCCGGCCGTCCGGTCGTCGACGCGCGCCACGCTCGAGACCACCGTCCGGCTCCCGCCGTAGAGCAGCGCCGCCGTGAAGCCGAGGACCTCGTCGCCCTCGCGGACCACCGCCTGGCCGATGTCGCACGACGACAGCACCACCTGCTCCGGCGCCGTCGAAAGCTGCTGGACGTCGTAGGCCATCAGCGGGCCGTCGGCCAGGTTCAGCCGGGAGAACAGCACGTTCTCCTGTTCGTGGTGGCCGTGCGCGGCGAAGTGCGCCAAGCGGCAGCCGTCGAACGCCTTGAGCGTCGCCGCCACCGTCGCGTCCGGCCCGGTCAGCACCTCGGCCTCCGGGTAGAGCGGCGCCAGCAGGGAGACCTCGGTTTCCGCGTGGGTCAGGTCCGAGCCCGCCACCAGCAGCGGCGCCCCCGCGGCCCGGCGTGGCCGGCGGCCCGCGTCGAGCCAGGCCGACGACGACGGCGTGACCGTCACCGGGCGCCCGCGCACCGTCGGCAGCAAGCCCCACGGGATCGCCGAAAGCGCGCCGGTCGGCACGACGACGACGTCGAGGTCGCCGAGCCGGGAAGCCAGCGGCGCCAGCAGGATCTCGTCCAGGGCGGTGACCTGCGTCCGCACCGAACGACGGATGACCCGGTCGAGCTGGGCGGGGAGCTGGCGCCCGCACAACGCGTCGAGGTCACTGTGCAGCCGCGCGACCGGTTCGGCCACGGCCGACGCCGGGCCGAGCTCGATCAGCGCGACCCGGTGGTTCGCGATCACCTGCGCGCACAACGCACCGTGGTCGGCGAGGAAGCAGACCATCGCGCTGCCGGTCTCGGCGAGCTCGTCGCCGACCTCGCGCAGCTTCGCCTCCGGGTGGTCGACGTCGGTGCCCTCGGCCTGCCAGCCCTTGGCGCGGATCTCGCGTTCCAGCGCGGCGCACCGCTTCACGGCCTGGGCGTCCGGCTTCCCGGACAGCTCGCCCGCGCGGATCTGCATCGAGAGGTACCGCAGCTCGGCGACGGCGTCGACGGTCTCCGGGTGCGCGGGCGGGCGGACCGGCCGGAACCGGAAGGCCTGCGCGCGCGAGCGGTCGAGCCACCGGAACACGACCCCGGGCGAACGCTGGGCCAGCGCGGCGGCGAGGCCGGCGTCGGCGAGCTCCTTGCCGAGCGACGTCGTCGCGGTCTGCAGGTCGATGCTGCCGAACCGGCCGCGGTGCCGCTCCAACTGCGTCAAGCCGGCGCGCGCGTTCGCGAAGGTGATGCGCCGGTCGCCGCTCGCGGCCCCGAGCTCGGCCAGCGCGAGCCGGCGGACCAGGCGGTTCTCCAGCGGCGCGGCTCGGCGGTCGCGCGGGGCGATGCCGGCGCGGGCGCCGTCGAGATCGCCCAGTGCGATGCGCGCGCGGGCGGCGAGCAGCGCGGCGATCTCCGCGTCGTTGCGCAGGCCCAGCCCGGTGAGCCGGCCGGCCAGCGCGGTCGCTTCGGTGGCGACGCGGGCGATCCGCCGTCCGGCGGCGAAGTCCGCGCGCAGCACGGTCAGCTGCGCGACCGCCGCCCAGGTTTCGTTGCCGCGACGCCGAAAGCGGCGTTCGGCGCGACCGGCCCAGCTCCGCGCGGCAGACGGCGCACCGCTCGCCAGCGCGGCGAGGGCCCGGGTCAGCTCGGCTTCGGCGTGTTCCTGGTTCATCCGCAGCCGCGGGAACTGTTCCAGGGCCGCGTCGAGCTCGGCCGCGGCCTCCTGCGGCAGCCCGGCCGCGAGCAGCGCGCGGGCCTTGTCGACGGCCAGCACCGGCAGCATCCCGACGCTCTGTTCGGCGTAGAACCCGCTCGCCGCGTCGAAGTCCCTCAGTGCGCCCGGGATGTCGCCGGTGAGGATGCGCGCCTGGCCGCGGCCGTGCGCCGCCTTGGCGAAAATCCGCTCCAGGCCTTCTTCCGACGCTTGTCCGGCGCTGATCTGCTCGCACTGGTCGAGGTCGGCGAGCGCGAGCCGGACGCGCCCGGCGTACTGGTGCAGCATCGCGCGGTTGAGCAGGGTCCGGGCGAGCACGACGAACTCGCCGGCCTGCCGCAGCAAGGGGACCGCCTCGTCGAAGCACGTCAAGGCTTCGTCCATCCGGCCGATCAGGATGAAGACGAGACCCCGTTGCTGACGCAGGATCCCGCGCCCGGCGTCGGACACGAGGACGTCGGCTTCGTCGAGCAGCGCGAGCCCGCGGGTGCTGTTGCCCAGCGCGGTTTCGACGGCGGCGTACGTGCCGAGGACGCGCGTCGCGAGGTCAGGCCAGGCAGGCCAGTCCGGTGGCGGTTTCGTGGCCGGCAGGCCGAGAAGCCGCGCGGCGGACCGGATCAGGCGGCCGCCGACCACGGGCTGGCCGTTGTTGGTCGCCGCGACCGCACGCCGATGCAGGTCGCGCACCCGGTCTTCCGCCCTCGGCGACGCGACCACAGGCTGCCCTTCCGGCCGGGGCCGTCCCCCTCGGCCGAGAAGGACGTCCCGGATCGTACCTCCGGGCTGTGGCCGTCCGGGAGTTCTTACCGGGTGGGCAGATTTTCACGGCCACACGCGATATCCGGTGTGCCGGGCGCGCGTCAGAGTTCGATGGCCGGGGTGCTCACCGTCCTCGAAAGACCCAAGGTCCGCACCAGCACCTGCACCATCCCGTGCGGTACCCCGCTCACCGCGAAGCGGCCCTCGGCGTCCGATGTGGTCGTCAGGGTGCCGGTCGCGGTGCGGACCTCGATCGGGTGCTCGGCCGGTGGCGTGAGCCAGCCGTCCAGGCGGATCGTCCCGCCCGGCTCGTGGCTCACGTTCACCATGATCGTCAAGCTCTCGCTGTCGAACGTGATGAGCCGGCCCTGCTCCGCCGCACTGCGCGCGCCGGCGAGCCCCTCCTGTTCCCGGATCCGCATCACCTCGAGGTCGACGTCCTCCAGCTGGATCGCGAACCGGATCTGGTCCACCAGTGTGGGAGGCATCGGGTCGGCGTCTTCCCACAGCTCGCGCAGTCCGGTCAGCAACCGGAAGTCGAGCTCGTCCAAGGGCTCGTTCGCGCCGGGTGGTTCGACGGTGGTCACAGCCAATCTCCTTCGCCGTTGGCGAGTAGCTGCTCGCGCAGGCGCGCGAGACAGCGTCCCCTGGTCGGGCCGATACTCCCCCTCGGCATTCCCAGCCGGGCGCCCACTTCGGCGTAGTCCGGCCGGTGCACGAACGCCACGATCCGCAGCAAGCTGCGGCAGCGTTCGGGCAAGGTGTCGACCGCGCGCCACAACCTCGCGCGCTGGTCGTCGCGCAGCACCCCCTCCTCGGGTGCCGGTGACGCTTCGGTCAGCCGCTCCGGAAGCTCCGGGAGCGGCCGCTCGACCTGGCGTTTTTCCCCAGTCCGCCAGGCCTCCCGTTTCGTCACGGTGATCAGCCAGCCGGTCAGCGCGACCGGCGAGCGGATCTCCGCGAAGGAGCCGAGCAGGCGCAACCACGTCGTCTGCACGACGTCGGCGGCCTGATCGGCGTCCAGACCCTGATCACGCGCGACCTGCCAGAGCAGCGGCGTGAGCAGGGAAACCAGTTCGTCCAGCGCCGCGCGGTCGCCCTCCCGCGCGGCGTCGAACAGTGCCGCTACCCGGCTGTGGTCGGTCTTGGCCACGGTCACAGCGAGCCCAGCGCGCTCCAAGCGCGCTTGACGACGGTGTCGCGGTCGACCGTGGCCAGGTCGCCGGACTGGAACAGGGCCTTGGCGATCTCGGCGGCGGCCAGCGGCGCGGCGAACGACGTGCCGTCCCAGACCGCGAAGCCCGCGCTGTAGTCGTCGGGGTCGAAGGAGTTCCGGCCGGGCAGCTCGTGGTCGGCGGCCGCGCTGCCGCGGACGTCGGTCGGGTAGGTGCTGACGACGCCGGCGCCGGTCGCCCAGCACTTCACCCACGGGCCTTCGTTGGAGAACAGCGCCTTGCTGGTGCCGACGTCGGGGTTGAGCGCGCCGACGCTGATCACCTGCGGGCCGCAACCGCCGCCGAGCGGCTGGTCGGCGAACGCCGCCGGGTAGAAGCGGCGGGTGGTGGCGTCGTTCCCCGCGGCCGCGACGACGAGCACGCCCAGGCCGAGCAGGTCCGCGATGGCCGCGCCGAACTGGCCGGTGAAGGCGACGTCCGCCGGGTCTTCGACGTAGTAGCCCATCGAGATCGAGACGACGTCGACCATGTCCTGGGGCCGGTTGTTCGCCTGCGCGTTCCGGACACGGTCGGCCAGCAGGTGCAGCGCGAGCAGCACGTCGCCCTCGTACGCGACGCCGTCGCTGTGCACGACGCGGATCGCGAGGGTGTCGGCTTCGGGGCAGGCCTGCCGGATGATGCCGGCGATGAACAGGCCGTGGCCGGTGTCGGTGTCGACGTCGCCGATCAGCGGCTGGCCGGTCGTCGGCGCGTCCCAGTAGTCGGTGAGCAGCTGGGTCGGCAACGTCGTGCCCGCGTCCTGCTCGGCCTGCAGGATCGCGGCCTGGATGTCCGGGGCGACGGTGAGGCCGGCGCCGGCGGGCGGCGGGCCGCTGCGGTCGGCCAGCCCGAACCAGCGGTGCGGGCCGATGCCGGTGTCGAGCACGGCGACGACCGGCCGCCGGTGCGCGGGCTTCTTGCTGCGGTAGGGCGGGTCAGCGGCGAGCGTCACCGGGATCCGGTTGGCCCCGTGGGTGCGCCCGTACGAGCTGCCGGCGCCGAACCCGCTGGTCTCCCACGGCGTGCCGCCGAGGCCACTGGTCTCCCACGGCACCCCGCCGAACACCGGTGAGGTGAAGAGCAGGTGCTCGGCGGAGATCTCCTTGACGATCTCCGGGTCGATCTCGGGCTTCTCGCCCGAAGCGGCCGACCGCAGCAGCTGCAGCGCCTTCCAGCAGTCGACGACGACGGGGTCGGAGTCCTCGCGGACGTGCAGCAGCGCGCGGGCGGGCAGGTCCTCGAGCTGCCGCGCGCGGGCGAGCGCCTTGCTGTCGCCGCCGCGGTCGGCCGGTTCGGCGTGGATGCCGATGCGGCCGAGCACGCGGTTGACCGCGGCCATGGTCTCCTGGTCGCGCAGGTACCGGTTGGGGAGCAGGAAGGTGCCCGGCCGGTAGACGGTCGTGCGCGGGACCGGCTGCCCGGCGGCGACGACCGCCGTCGCCGGGTCGAGCACCCGTGCGCCGTGCCGGTCGAGCAACTGTCTGGGCGGGGTCGGGAGCTCGTTGAGCGTGCTCGCGTCCTCTGCCGCTACTTCCACGGTCTCGTCCCGCACGAACTTGACGACCATCGGGTCCACCCTCCGCCATTGATCACTGATGGCACCCGGGAAAGACCGGTGAGCCGCCACCGGGATACGACACTGACGTCACGAATGGGTAACGGGCACGGCAAACGGGTGACGACGTATCTGGCGGGCCCGCCTCACCCACTTGGCCGTCCGGGAGTCACGAATCGAGCCGGGGAGATCAGCATGGTTCCGCTGCGGGTGAGCGCGCAGGAGGCAAGCCGGCCCGCGCCGGTGCGAGGTCTGGGCGGCGCGTTCACCCCGGAACCCGCCACCGGCGGGGGCAGCTTCGCGGTGCCGCTCGACCTGCCGCCGGGGCCCGGCGGCCTCGCGCCCGCACTGGCGTTGCGCTACACGACCGGCGCGCCGAACGGCGCCTTCGGCGGCGGGTTCGCGCTGCCGCTGCCCCACGTCCGGCTGGCCGGCGGCCGCGCGCGCTCCGGCGCCGAAGGCCGGCTCACCCGCCGGGGCGACGGCTTCGCGCTCACCACCCGATCCGGGATCCGGCACGTCCTCGGCACGACCGACGGCGGCCGGTCCGCCGGCTCGGCCTGGTACCTCGAACGGACCGAGGACGCGTTCGGCAACACCTTGGCGTTCGGCTGGGCGCACCACAGCGGGCAGGCTTACCTCGCCCGCGTGTCCTACGGACCGTACGAAGTGGAGTTCACGTACGAGCCGCGGCCGGACGTCCTGCGCTGGGGCCGCAGCGGCACCCTCGTGACCACGGCGTTGCGGTGCGCCCGGGTCGACCTGCGGGTGCCCACTGACGCGCGGCCGCTCGTCCGGCGGTGGCGCTTCGGCTACGACGAAGACGACGTCACCGGCGACTCCCTGCTGACCTCGGTCGCCCTCACCGGGTTCGACGCGCACGGCGCCGAGGCGGCCGCGCCGGCTTTGCGGCTGGCCTACGCCCGCACGGAACCGCCGGCCCCGCAGCGGGGCCGGCTCGCCGCGAAGGCCCGGACCGGCGGTGGCGACGGCGGAGTGCTGCTGCTCGACGACGTCGTGTCCTACTTCTCCCTGGACCCCGCCGACTTCCCGCGCACGGGGTGGCTGAGCGAGATCGACAACGGGATCGGGCTGCGCACGTCGGTCGAGTACACGACCGTCGAGGCGGTCCCGGTCGTCCGGCGCGTCACGCGGCGCGAAACGGGCACCGGGCAGACGGGCGTCACCGAATTCGAGTACCACGACGGCCGCACCACCGGCTTCGGCCGCGTCGTCCAGGACGAACTCGGCGACGAGTACGCGCCCACGCTGCGGACCGTGCGCTGGTTCGGCGACGGCGGCCTGCTCGACAAGGAAGAGACCTACGGCCTCGACGGTTCCGCCGAGGAGGACCGCCCCTACCGCCGGGTGGAGCACGCCCGCCGTCCTAAGTGGACGCGTTCGGTCGTGACCGCGTTCGAGCGCCGGGAGCGGCCGGCCTCGGTCACCACGACGGAGACGGCCTTCGACACCGCCGGCAACCCGGTCCGGGAGGTCGAGACCACCAAGCGGCCCGGCCGCGAACCGGTGGTCCGCGAGACGCGCACGACGTACGCGACCGCCCCCGAGCGCCGGTTCGTCGCCCTGCCCGCCCGCGTGCGCGAGCTGGACGGCGGCGGGAAAGTGCTGTCCGACAAGGTGTTCCGGTACGACGAGCGTCCCGACGGCAGCGCCGGGACCCACGGCCTGCTCACCGCGCGGGAGGAGCTGGTGCTCACCGACGCGCTCGTCGCCGACGTCTACGGCTCGATCCTGCCGGACTTCCGGCACCACGGCTACCACCGCCGCACCGGCGAGGACGGCTGGTGGGCCACGACGTTCCACGGGCGGCTCGACACCGTCGCCGGGCTGCGCACCACGACGACCGGGCCGCACGGCCACACCCACGAGGTGCGCCACTCCGCCGACCGGTGCTTCCCCGAAGTCGTCTCGGACCCGCTCGGGAACGTGACCTCGGCGCGGTACGACCTCCGCACGGCGCGCGTGTGCGAGGTGACCGATCCGGCGGGCGCGGTGACCACGGTGACCCTCGATCCGCTGGGGCGTCCCGAAACCGTCGTGCGGCCGGGCGACTCGGCGGACCTGCCGACCGTCCGGTACCGCTACGCCGGGGCGCGGGTCACCACCGAGCAGCGGGCGGTGTCCGGCGAGGCGGAGGTGATCGTGACGTCGGAGCTGCGGGACGGCGCCGGCCGGCTGCTGCAGCGCCGGCACGCCGAGCTGCTCGGCGACGTCGTCGACGAACACCACGAGTACTGCGCGCGCGGCCTGGTGTGCCGGACGAGCCGGGGGTTCCGGGACGGCGACCCGCCGGTCGCGCCGGAGGAGTTCCGCTACGACGCGCTCGGCCGTCCACTCGGGACGTCCACATCGGACAGCGTGGTGGCCGGGACGGTCCGGGACCTGCGCGGCCGGGAGATCCGCGGCGCGGACGGCGTCGTGCACGCGCGGGACGCCGCCGGCAACCCGGTCGAGACGCGGACCACCGGCGGCCACACGGTTTACCGCGTGCACGACGCGGCCGACCGGGTGGTCGCGGTGCTGGTCGACGACCCGGGCGGCACCCCGGTCGCGACGTTCACCCACCACGACGGCGGGCTCCCGGTGCCGCTCGAAGCGGGGCCGCACAGCTGCGGGCGGCTGGTGCGCGTCGCCGACGAATCCGGCGTGACGCTGTTCGGCTACGACGCGCTCGGCCACCCGGCCGAGCGGCGCTGGCGGCCGGCGCACGTGGCCGTCGAGTACCGGCTCGACGTCGTGCGCCGCGCGGACGGGCGACTGTCCGAAGTGGTCTACCCCGACGCGGGCGACGGGCGGCTGACCGTCCGCCACCAGTACGACGAGGTCGGACGGCTGGTGAGCGTGCCCGGTTTCGTGGACACCGTCCAGTACGACCTGCACGGCCGCCGCACGGCGGTGCACTACGCGAACGGCGTCAGCGAGCACTTCGCGCCGAAGCACGTCATCACGGGCCCGGGCGGCCTGCTGCACGAGGTCGCGCCCCGCGCCGCCGAGGAACCGCCGACGGGCAGCGAGATCCACGACGCGTTCGGCCGCCTGCGCGGAGTGCACGGCGACGACGGCGTCAACGCGCTGTACGGCTACGACCACACCGGCCGCCAGGTCCGCACGCTGGTCACCAACGGCACCCGCATCCACGAGGTCCTGACCCCGGACGACCTGTACGCGGTCGAGGACGGCGAGCTGGTGGTCGTGGTGGCGGGCACAGTCCGCGGCTACGCGGACGGCCGCCGCCACTACCTGCACTTCGACGCCGCGGACGGGGTCGCTTTGATCACCGACGAACTGGGCGCGGTGGTGACGGAAACGCCATGAAAGGGTCTTTCATCGCGTCCGGCGCGGTGAAAGACCCTTTCATGCCATCGGCGGCAAGGGTCCCGACAACGCCGGAGTGGCGCGGCCGGCTCGCCGTGGCGGCACCACGAACGTCATGAACGACCCTTTCATCGCGTCTGGCGCGGTGAAAGACCCTTTCATGGCGTCGGCGGCAGCGGCAGCGGCACCGGCACCGGCAGCCTCAGTCGAGCACCGCCAGGTCCAACCGGCTCAAGCGCTCGGGGTCGGCGAGGATGTCGATCTCCACGATCCGCCCGCCGGCCACCGTGAAGCCCAGCACCGAGAACGGGCGGCCGTCGCGGGTGCCGACCACGCCTGCCGCGCCGTTGACCAGGGCTCGGTGGACCACGCCGCCGCCCGCGCCGAGGCGCGAGAACGTCAGTGCCTGGTTGGCCACCGCCGACGGGCCGCGGACCTCGATCGACCCGCCCAGCGTCGCGCCGCGGTCGGCGCGCAGCACGACCTCCGGGTCGAGGACCGAAACCAGCGCGTCGAAGTCGCCGCCGCGGGCCGCCGCCAGGAAGGCGTCGACGACTTCGCGCTGGCGGGACAGGTCCGGGTCCGGCGCGACCGGGGCGCCCTGGACCCGCCGCCGGGCGCGGCTCGCGAGCTGCCGGGTCGCCGCTTCGGACCGGCCGACGATCGGTGCGATCTCCTCGAACGGCATCGCGAACATGTCCCGCAACACGAACGCCAGCCGCTCGCCCGGGGTGAGCGTGTCGAGCACGACCAGCAGCGCGAGGCCGACCGAGTCCGCCATCAGGGCCTCGTGCTCGGGGCCGGCGTCGTCCCGGCTGACGATCGGGTCGGGCACCAGGACGTCCCACGGCTCCTCGCGCCGGGCCTTGCGCGAGCGCAGCATGTCGAGGCAGACGCGCCCGACGACCGTCGTCAGCCAGCCGCCCAGGTTCTCGACGGCCGCCGAATCGCTCCGGCTCAACCGAAGCCACGACTCCTGGACGGCGTCCTCGGCCTCGCTCAGCGACCCGAGCATCCGGTAGGCGACGGACCGCAGGTGGTCACGGTGGGTCTCGAAGCTGCGGGCCAGGAGATCGTCGTTCACGGGATCCGTCCTTTCGCGTACGTCACCACCCTGACGTATCCCGCGGCGAAGATGTGACAGATCGGCTCACCCGGTCAGCTCACGCAGCACCCGAGCCGGGTCGATGGCGACGGCGCGGCCCGGGTCCCCGCCCGCTTCGCTCCAGGCGACGGAGGCCCACAGCTCGGCGTAGTCCCCGCGCTCGACGCCGGGCAGCTGCCAGGTGAGCCGCGCACCTTCGAGTTCGACGGCACCGGCCAGCTTTTCCGACCAGTACGGCGGCACGTGCTGCCCGTCGCGGGAACAGCGGCACAGCGCTTCGACGTCGGGACCGCCGACGCTCACCACGGTCTCGGCCGTCTCGACGGTGAAGGCGCCGTCGCCACCGCGAGTGTCCGACGGCGGATCGGCGAGTTCAGCCTGGACGACGAACTCGCTGAGCGCTTCCCGGGCCAGCACCCGGAAGATGAGGGTCTCCCGGGTGACCCCGGGCTGCTCGGGCGCGGTGGTCCCGGACAGGACGTCGAGCCGCACGGACCGGTGCCGCCACCGGCACAGCCGCGCCCCGGAGCCGAGTCCCCAGGTGTGTTCGGGTTTCGCGGGCACGTCCCAGCCACCGATGCGGACGGCGAACCGCACGTCACCGAGCGGCGTGCCGACGTCGAGTGCTCGCGGAGGTGTCCGAGACAGGACTTCGGTGTCCAGCATGCAGACATCCTTACCCCGCCGCGCGACCCGCGAAAATGCCGCGCGCGAACGTCACCCGTCCGTGGAAGATCGTTCCCGCCGGCCGACGGGGTGGTCGAGCGGGACGGGCCGGTCGTCCGGACGCACCACGGCACGCACGACGAGGTGAACCACGGGCCGCTGCCCGAGGGTGACCTCGACGGCGATCGCGCCGCCTGGCTCGAAGCCCTCGGTGACCTCATGGTCATCGGCGGGCGTCACCGACCCCGGCCTGGCAGCGGCCCTCGTCCGCCACTGGCGGGCGGTCCCCCGTGTCGGCCGGCCCCACCCGGACGTCCGGTTCCTGCTCGGCCCGACATGAGGGCCTTTCCCGGCATCGCCGAACCGGCGGGCTCGGCGACCTGGCGTATCGGCGATACCGCACTCGACGAGCTGCCGCAGATCATCCACAAAGGACCTGACGTCCGACCTCCGCCTGGGCACCTTCGGTCACCCGTGGGAGGAGACGCTGTGCGTCTTCGGCGAGCTCCTCACCCGGGTCGAGCCGGCGCTCACCGCTCTGCTCGGGCCGCCGACCCGACGCGGTTTCGACAGGTGAGACGAGGCCACGAAGTGTCACGAGGCTCCTGACCCAGCGCAGTCATTGGTCCAGACAACTGTTACCGAAAAGTGACCGAAGCCCCGCTGAGCGGGAGCTACTTTGTTGTGACTCGCAACAAATGCTCGTGGATCCCCAACGGCGGAGGTGTCACGGCGTGAACCGGACCTTGGACAAGCTTCGACGACGCGGCCCGAAGCTCGCGCTCGTCGCGTCGGCGCTGCTGGTGGCGGCCGGGCTGAGCGCCCCCGCCGCCCTCGCGGCCGACGACTACACCCAGAGCGTCACCCAGCTCAGCTCGACGCAGCTGCAGCTCAACTTCACCCCGGCGACCCCCGCGGTGTACGTGGACGTCCACTACACCGGCGTGCCGGGCGCCGGCCAGCAGAACGTGCGGATGACCAACAGCTCCGGCACCTGGCGGACCACCGTCAACGGCCTGAGCACCGGGAACACGCTCGACTACTGGTTCACCTACGAGAAGAGCGGCCCGCAGTACGACACCCCGCACTTCAGCTTCACCGTGGGCGGCGGCTCGACAGCGGTCTCGGCGCCGACGTTCAGCCCGCCCGGCGGCACCTACTCCGCCGGCCAGACGGTGACCATCAGCAGCGCCACGTCGGGCGCGACCATCCGGTACACGGTCGACGGCTCGACGCCGACCGCGTCCTCGACGCTCTACAGTGGACCGATCAGCGTCCCGAACTCCCGCACGGTCAACGCGATCGCGCTCAAGTCCGGTTCGACGACGTCGGCGGTGTCGAGCGCGACCTACACGATCGGCACCCAGGCGGGCTGCCCGACGCAGTCGGACACACCGAACTTCGGCTCGAACGTGCGGATCTTCGACCCGGGCATGTCCGCGGCGACGATCCAGGCGCAGCTCGACACCGACTTCAACAACCAGAAGGACACGCTCACCGCGCAGTTCGCGGACCGGCGCGTCGCGCACCTGTTCAAGCCGGGCACCTACAACAACGTGCACGACAACGTCGGCTTCTACACCTCGGTCGCCGGCCTGGGGCAGAACCCGGGCGACGTGGTGATCAACGGCGACGTCACGGTGGACGCCTTCAACGCCTCCGACAACGGCGTCGCGCTGCAGAATTTCTGGCGCTCGGCGGAGAACATGGCGGTCAACCCCTCCGGTGGCCAGGAGCGCTGGGCGGTTGCGCAGGCCGCGCCGTTCCGCCGGATGGACGTCCGCGGCGGGCTGCAGCTGTACCCGGCGAGCTACGGCTTCGCCAGCGGTGGCTACATTGCCGACACGAAGGTGGCCGGCCAGGCCGCGTCGATCTCGCAGCAGCAGTGGTACACCCGCGACTCGCAGCTCGGCAGCTGGAACGGCGGCGTCTGGAACATGGTCTTCTCCGGCACGAGCGGCGCGCCGGCGAACACGTTCCCGAACCCGCCGGAGACCACCCTCGCCACGACCCCGGTCTCCCGCGACGTGCCTTACCTCTACGTCGACGGCACCGGCAAGTACCGCGTGTTCCTGCCTTCCCTGCGCACCAACGCTTCCGGTCCGAGCTGGGCGAACGGCAGCACCCCGGGCACGTCGGCGCCGATGAGCCAGTTCTACGTCGTCAAGTCCGGCGACACGGCCTCGTCGATCAACAACGCGCTTGCGGCGGGCTGCAACCTGTTCTTCACGCCGGGCATCTACCACCTCAACCAGACGCTCAACGTGACCCGGGCCAACACGACGATCCTCGGCATCGGCTACCCGACGCTGGTGCCGGACAACGGCGTCAACGCGATGCAGGTGTCCGATGTGGACGGCGTGCGGCTCAAGGGCCTGCTCTTCGACGCGGGCACGACGAACTCGCAGGCGCTGCTCACCGTCGGCCAGTCCGGCTCGTCGGCGAACCACGCCGCGAACCCGACGACGGTCCAGGACGTGTTCTTCCGGATCGGCGGCGCGCTCGCCGGCAAGGCGACGAACAGCCTGATCGTCAACAGCGCCAACACGGTCATCGACCACATCTGGGCGTGGCGGGCCGACCACGGCAACGGCGGCACCGTCGGCTGGAACACGAACACGGCCGATACCGGGCTCGTGGTCAACGGCGCGAACGTGCTGGCGACCGGCCTGTTCGTCGAGCACTACCAGAAGTACCAGGTGATCTGGAACGGCCAGGGCGGTAAGACGATCTTCTTCCAGAACGAGATGCCCTACGACGTGCCGAACCAGGCATCGTGGAACGCGCCATCGGGTGTCGCCGGATACGCCGCCTACAAGGTCGCGGCGAACGTGACGTCCCATGAGGCGTGGGGTCTCGGAAGCTACTGCTTCTTCGACACGAACCCGGCGGTGTCCAGCTACCACGCGTTCGAAGTGCCGAACAACAGCGGCGTCCGGTTCCACAGCCTGCTGTCGGTGTCCCTCAACTACCGCGGCACGATCACGCACGTCATCAACGACACCGGTGGCGTCACGCCTTCGGGCACGGTGCCGGTGAACGTGGTGAGCTACCCGTAACCGGGTGAAGCAGCGGCCCCCGCACCGGACCCGACCCCGGTGCGGGGGCTGCTGTGTCTTCAGGCGATGTGCGCCACGGCGTCGGCGCCGTCGAGCAGGTCCCGGTCCAGCGGGAAGTAGCCCTGCTTGACGTCGGTGCGCGTGCGGCCGGGCGGGACGTCGGCGGTCAGCTTCCAGGTGTCGGTCTCGCGCTGCAGCAAGCCTTCGTAGGTGTCCGCGGCCGGCTCCCCGAGGCCGAAGGCTTCGCTGTGGCCGAGGCTGCCGGCAATGAAGGCGTACCGGTCGCCGAGCAGCGACGCGACGATCGCGCCGGCGCCGGTCCCCAAGCCGCGCCGGAGATGGCTGTTGTGCGCGAACACCAGTGTCCGGCCCGGCGCCGACCGGTGGATGTCCAGGAGGTTCCGGGCCATGATGACCGCGCGGGCGCCCGCGAGCCGCGCGATCCTCGTGTCCCGGTCCCCGGGCCGAGCCGACGCCGCGTGGTAGCGCAGCAGGTCGAGCCCGGCGGTGGCGTGGATCCGGGCGCGGTCCCACGCGGCGCGCGAGGTCTCGGCGATGAGGTGGGACGTGCGGGCGTCGAGGGCCATGAGCAGGTCGTCGGCGAGGATCCGCAGCTCGCGGGCCTCGGCCGTCGCACCGGGTGAAGCCGCCGGGTCGAGGATCGCCTCGGCTCGGCTCCACCGCTCGTCGTCCCCGGTCAGGGCCGCGATGTCGGCGTCGAGCCCCAGGTAGTCGCGGACGTGTTCGAGGTAGCCGCGCGGGCTGGGCGCGCTGTACATCTCGGTCGGGGCGTCGAAGCCGTGGAAGACCAGCGGTTCGGCGGCGGTCTCGTTGTACTCACGGATCCAGGCGACCAGCTCCCGGTTGGCGTCCACCTCGCCGAAGCCGTGCGAAAACTCACCGTCGAGCGCGGCGACGCGGTCGGTCTCCAGCGCGATCGACCGGAAGCCGTGCCCGGCGAGCTGGGCGAAGAAGTCGTTCCGGAGCCGCGCGAAGGCCGGTTCGAAGTGCGTGGGCTCGCCGAACGCGAGCAGTTCGGCCGTGAAGTCCGTGATGTCCATGTGGTTGAATCGTATCCTTGAACACTCCATTGAGACCTGCGGACCTCGCCCGTGAGCACGGCATCTCCACGCAGGCGGTCCGCAACTACGAGCAGGACAGCTTCCTGCCGCCGGCCGCGCGCACACCGAGCGGCTACCGGGTTTACACGGAGGTTCACGCGGCCGCGCTGCGCGCCTTCCTCGCCCTGGTGGCGGCGTACGGGCACGCGACGGCCGGCGGGATCATGAACGCCGTCCACGACGACGACGTCGGCCGCGCCCTGACGCTCGTCGACCGCGGGCACCTGCGGCTGCTCCGCGACCGGGAAACCCTCGACGCGGTGCGCCAGTCGATCGGCCACCTGACGACCGGGCCGGCCCCGGAACCGGCCGTGACCGACTGGTCCATCGGGGAGCTCGCGCATCGCCTCGGCGTCACCGCGGCGACGGTGCGTGCGTGGGAACGCGCGGGAATCCTGATCCCGCACCGCAATCCGGCGACCGGCTACCGGGTCTTCGGCGCCGCCGACATCCGGGACGCGGAGCTGACCCACCTGCTCAGGCGCGGCGGCTACCCGCTGGAGCACATCGCGACAGTGGTCGGCCAGGTCCGCACCGCGGGCGGCACCGAATCGCTGGCCGCCGCACTGGAGACCTGGCAGGAGCGGCTCACCGCGCGCGGCCTGGCCATGCTCGGCGCGGCTGGCCTGCTCAGCGAGTACTTGCGAGAGCGGCATCCACGACCCGCTCGATGAACGCCTCGTCCAGGGGTTCCCGCGACAGCAACCGGCGGTAGAACAACGGCCCCAGGAAGAGGTCCGCGACGAACTCCGGGCGCTCGATCTCCCCGCGTCCGACGGCCCGCGCCACGGCTTCGTGCACCGGTTTCCGGCGCTGGGCGGTGAAGTCCGCCAGCACCGCCGCCAGCCCGGCGTCGCGCTCGGCGGCGTCGATCAAGCCGGGGATGAGCGCCGACGTCGGGGGCGTGCGCAGGATGCCGTCGAGGTCGTGCGCGAACGCCACCAGGTCGCCGCGCAGGCTGCCCGTGTCCGACGGCGCCGCGGGCGGCACGATCGACTCGACCGCCGCCCGGAGCACCGCCTGCTTGTCGGGCCACTGCCGGTAGATCGTCGTCTTCGCCGCGCCTGACCGGGCCGCGATCGCCTCGACCGTCGCCCCCGCGAAACCGTGTTCGACCAGCAGCTCGACCGCCGCGTCGAGGATCGCGCGCCGCGACCGGGCCACCCGTGGATCCGCCACCCGAACCTCCTCGCTTGCCCGCAGCTTAGCACTTTCGCTACGCTACGGTAGCGTAGCGAAACTCCACTGGAGAGGATCCCGCGATGAAGTTCGGCATCGAGCTCCCCACCGCCACGTCCGGCATGATGCACCCGGTCCCGTTCGCCGCCCCGCACGAGCTGGTCGACCTCGCGGTCGAGGCCGAGCAGCTCGGCTACCACGACGCCGGCGGCAACGACCACCTGTCCACGATGGACTTCATCCGGCGCGCCTGGCCGGACCCGCCCGACTTCTACGAGCCGCTGATCGTGCTGGCGCAGGTCGCGGCGCGGACGTCGGTGCTGCGGCTCACCACCGGCATCATGGTGCTGACACTGCGAGACCCGGTTCTCCTGGCGAAGCAGGTCGCCACGCTCGACCAGCTCAGCGGCGGCCGCGTCACGCTGGGCGTCGCGGTCGGCGGCTACCGCGACGAGTTCGAAGCCGTCGTGCCCGACCTCCGGCACGCCGGCCGGGCCCGGCTGGTGCGGGAGCGCATCGAGGCCCTGCGTCTCTTGTGGACCGAGCGCACTGCTTCCTACCAAGGCGAATACGTCCGGTTCGAGAACGTCGAGTCGTTCCCCAAGCCGCTCCAGTCGCCGCTGCCGCTCTACTCGGGCGGCAACGTGGACGGTTCGCTGCGGCGCGCGGCCGAGCTGTGCGACGGCTGGCTGCCGGCCAAGATGAGTCCACAAGGGATCGTCGCCGGGCGGGCGAAGCTGGCGGGGTACGCGTGCGCGGCGGGCCGCGACCCGGGGGCGATCACCACGGCCCTGCAGTCGGTCGTCTGCCTCGGCCCCACGCGCGAGGCGGCGCGGGAGACCTTCCGGAACTCGTCGTTCGACCTGTTCCGGAAGTCGCTGGCCAAGACCATGACCAAGGGCGTCGACCAGGACGCGTACTTCGACCTGAACCTCATCGGCGCGCCGGACGAGGTCCGCGAGAAGGTCGCAGCCTACGCGGCGGCGGGCGTCGACCACCTGACGGCGCTGCTGTTCGTCGGCAACACCGTCGAGGAGATGCGCGCGCAGATCCGGCTGTTCGCCGACGAAGTCCTGCCCGCGTTCCCCTGATCAGCGCCGTGGGTGCAGCCGGTCGTACTCGAGCGCGGCCGAGTGCTGGGTGCGCACGGGCAAGGACTTCTCCTTGTCTTCGTCCTCGATGTCGTTGAGCCCCAGCTGCACGGCCTGGCGGATCTGCTCGCGGTTGTCGCGCACGACGGCGGAGAAGAAGTCGTCGATCCGCGGGTCGACGAGCACGTCGAGCAGCACGCGGAACGACGTGTCGACGACGGTCCGCACGATCTCGTCGTGGAACGGGAGCCGCTTGAGCTTCCCGAGCTGCGGGTCCGCGGCGATCTTCTCGGCGATGATCGTGCGCAGCTCGTCCTTGTTGCTGTCGAGGGACTTGGCGAGGTTCTCCGGGTAGTTGCCGGTTTCCAGCACCTTGACGACCTCGTCGAGCACCGCGATGGTGATCGGCTTCTTGATCGCCTTGACGATCGGCTCGGACAGCTTGTCGACGAGCCGGTAGGTGAACTGCTCGCCGACGGCCCGGTCCGCCGCCCGCCCGATGCGGATCAGCAGCAGCACGACCCCGATGAACTTGTGGCCCGTGATCACCGGGTGCGCGACCGGGATCATGGCGAACAGCTCGTACCAGTTGCGCACGAGGAACTTCTTGCTCCACCCGCGTTTGCGCCACCGCCACAGGAACTCGATGAGGAACACGCCGCAGATCCCGCAGTCGACGGAGAACATCACGAGCGCCGCGTCCCGCGCCGGCGGGCTGACCAGCATGAACCCGAGCAACCCGACCGACCCGGCGGCGAGGACGAGCATGATCCAGTCGTCGGCCCGCACGTTCCCGGGCAGGACCCCGCTGTTGAGCTCCGGCTCGCGAGCGTCGCGATGGGTGGTCATGCCCGATGATGGCACGCACGGCGCTGGTCAGCCGGTTCACCGCTCCGCGTGGAACTGTCGTGTTGTTGTCGTGGCTTCGACGCGGCTTTCCGCGGCCGGGTGCGCCAAGGTGGACGAAGACGCTCACGCCGAGGAGGAGCATGGCGCGCACGGGGCACGGCCGGTCAGGGGGCGGCCGGCTGCCAGCCCACGCCATAGGACCTCGCGGGCTGGAGGCCGTGGAAACCGGTGTGCACCTCGCCCGCGCTGTCGAGGAAGAGCGGTTTGCGGGCCGGCACCGGATCACCCGCGTCCTTGGAGAGGTCGCCGTCGATGCGCCAGATCCGGTGCGGTGGCGCCTGCCGGTCGAACCGGACGTTGAGCTCGAAACTCTCGCACGGGAATTCCGGCGTGCAGCAGTAGAACGGCGCCGGCAGCTCTTCCAGCCGGACGCGGAAGAAGAACTCGTGCTGGTCACCGGCGTCCAGCGGCCGCGGCGGCCGCAGGCGGAACGCCACCCTGGTGGAGGAGACCATCCGCACGGAATGCACTTCCCCGCCCGAAACGACGTCGATGCCGAGGCCGGAGAGGTCGGGCTCGCCGGTCGGGCTGGCCGGGCGCGCGAGGGAGACCCCGTGCTCGATTTCCGCGAGCCCGGCGACGTGGCTGACGATCTGCCGGGTTTCGAAGACCTCGGCGGCGGCACCGGTGAGGGTCAGCCGGACCCCCAGCGCCGACGTGTGCCACGGGCCCTGGCTGAGCACCGGCGAGCCCCCGAACGCGGCCGGCGTCTCGTACGCGGCCTCGGCGATGAGGTAGATGACGTCGTCGGCGCGGCGTTGCATCGTGCGGATGTTGCGGTCGGCTCCGGTGCCCAGCAGTTCGAGGCGCGCGGTGTAGCGCTCGTTCGCGCCGGTGCCGAAGCCCAGCACGATCCGCGCCGTTTTCCGCTGCGGTTCCGGCAGTTTTTCGATCAACGCGCGAAGCGTGGTGACGATCTTGCCGCGAACCGTTCCCGGGAGGTCGTCTTCGCGGACCCCGCACACCTCGCGCAACTCTTCGCCGGCGACAGCGGGCAGGTTCTTCGCTTGGACGCCCAGGCCTTTGCGAAGCTGTTTCAGCTCCGTTGAGAGCGCGTTGATCTTCGCGTCGGCCGCCACCTGAGCCAAGCCGCCACCTCCGTCTTGTCGCCTGGGCGAAGTGTACTCATCCTCCTCGCCCGTCCCGGAGCCGTCACCCGTTTCCGGCCTGTTTCCGGAACCGGGAAACAGCGCAGGTCGAACTGGTCAGCACCGTTTCCTCCCGACCGGCAACGGGAAACATCTGTTTTCGCCGAATTCACCGGGTGAAGCTTGGGTCGCCGAAATCCCTCGGCGGAACAAGCAATTCGATCCGGAAAGGGGAACGCGATGCACACGCACCTCATCATCGTGCTCGGCCAGCTGGTCTCCCTGCTGGGCTGACCAGGAACAGGCCGGCGGGCCCGGGCCGCCGGCCGTCCTTCCCCCCGATCACCGAACGCAGGATGATTGACCGATGCAGGACTTTGGAGCGGAATTGAAACGTCGACGGACGTCGGTCGGCATGTCACTGACCGGACTCGCGGCGGCTGTCCATTTCACCAAGGGCTATCTCAGCAAGGTGGAGAACGGCAAGACCCGGGTGAACCGGGACCTGGCCAAGGCCTGCGACCAAGCGCTCGACGCCAAGGGAGAACTGCTCGCCCTCGTCACCGAACAAGGCCGGCCCGCGCGCCACAGCGCCGGTGGCATCGCCGGACTGCCGGACGGCGGCCGGTACTTCGTCGGCCGGGAAACCGAGCTCGACGCGCTTTCCGCGCTGCTGCTGGACCCGGACGACGCCCGGGTCGGCGTCGTGCACGGAATGGCGGGAGCGGGCAAGACGGCGCTGGCCGTCGCCGCGGCCCGGCGGGTCGAACGCGCCTTCCCCGACGGCTGTCTCTTCTTCGACCTCCGCGGCCACACGCCGGGCGCGGCCGAGCTTTCGCCCGGCGAAGCCCTCGGCCGGCTGCTGCGGCTGCTGGACGTCTCGGCCGACCAGGTGCCCGCCGACGTGGACGGCCTGGCCAACCTGGTCCGCGACCAGCTGCGCGGCCGGCGGATGATCCTCGTGCTGGACAACGTGCGCTCCGCCGAACAGATCCGCGCGATCGTCCCGGGCGAGACGTCGTCCCGGATCCTGGTGACCAGCCGGGGCCGGCTGCCCGCGCTCGACGACGCCTGGCACTTCCCGGTCGACGTGCTGCCGCTCGAGGACGCCACGGCGCTCCTGCGGTCCGTCGCGGGCGAGCACGCACCGGACGACGAAAGTGTGGCGACCGAGATCGTCCGGCACTGCGGACGGCTCCCGCTCGCGGTCCGCATCGTGGCCGCCCGGTTCGTCGCCGGCGGCTGGACGGCGGCGCGGCTGCGCGACCGGCTCGCCGACGAAAAGACCCGGCTCGGCACGCTGGACGACGGCGAGCGCAGCGTCGCCACGGCGTTCGCCGTCTCCTACGACTCCCTGCCCGGCGACCAGCGGCGGCTGTTCGGCCTGCTCGCCCTCCACCCCGCGACCGCCGCGGAGGTCGCCGCCGTCGAAGCCCTCGCCGGCCTCGGCCCCGGCGAAGCGGACCGGCTGGTGGACCGGCTGCACGACGCCCACCTGGTCGTCCGCGACGAACGCGGGTACGTCGAGCTCCACGACCTGATGCGGATGTTCGCCTCGACTCACGCGCTTCCCGACGTCGAGCCGGACGACCGCGAGGTCGCGGTGAGCCGGCTGGTCGACCACGCGCTCATGACGACGCTCGCCGCCGACGAGCTCGCGGAGCCCTACCGCTTCCGCCCGGTCACCGGTCTCCCGCCCGCCTCCGGCGTTCCGTTCGCCGACGCGGACGGCGCGCTCGCTTGGCTGGCCGCGCAGTGGCCGATGCTGGCCGAGGTCGTCGACTCCGCGTTCCGGCACGGGTTCCACGACCGCTGCTGGCAGCTCGCTTTCCTGCTCCGCGCATTCTTCTTCCGGGAGAAGCTGTTCGAGCCGTGGATCCGGACGCACGAGCGCGCGCTCGAGGCCGCGCGGGCGACCGGCGACCTGAGTGCGACCGGGATGATCCTGAACAACCTGGGCATGGCCCACATCGAATCGGGGCGTGTCGACGACGCCGTCCGGTTCCACCAGCAGGCGCAGGAGTGCTTTGCGCAGGCCCGTGACGACCGCGGTGCCATCGACGCCCTGTCCAGCCTGGCCTGGGCGCGCTTGTACCGCGGGGAAGCCGAAGCGACGGTGACCGACCTGACGACGGTGCTGGACGTCTACCGCCGGACCGGCCGGACCCGGAACGTGGTCATCGCCCTGCGCGGCATCGCCCTCGCTTCGGCGGCGCTGGAGCGGTTTCCCGAAGCGCTGTCCAGCGCGCGTGAGGCCGTCGAGCTCGCTCAGCTGCCCGTCGACCGGGCGATGTCGGCCAACGGTGAAGCGTGGGTGCGATTCCGCGCCGGGCACTGGGACGAGGCCGAGAAATGTTATCGACGTGCGGCCGAACTGGCGGATGACGCGGGCAGCGAATACGAGCACGCGCGGGCGTTGACGGGCCTGGGCAACACGGCGGCGGGGCGCGGCGACCGGCAGGCGGCGGGGCATTGGTGGGCGGAAGCCGCCGCGTACCGGGTCACGCTCGATCCCACTGTGCTCGGCGAGGCGGAATACCGGAATCGACTCTCCCGCGTGGAGTGAGGTTTCCCGTTTCCGGCAACGGAAACGCCTTGTCGCAACCGTCTTCCGGCGCGCACCATTGAGGCAGTCCCGAATTCCGCGGCCACCGCGGAATCGCCGAAATCCCCGGTTGTCCGGGAAATCTCGAGGAGCCTGCCATGACGGTCGTCTGTTCTTTTTCCGCCCTTGTCCGCGCCGCGCTGTTCCTCGTCACGCTGGCTCTGGTCGCCGGCTTGGCCCTGGCGGGTCCCAGTGCGTCGACGAGCACGCCCGGCCCGGGCCCGGCGGTCTCCACCAGCGAGCCCGTCGTACACGAGCCCGTCGAACACTGAGGTGCGGCTCCTACCGCCCCAGGTGCTCCACCAGCCTGGCCAGCTGGTCGGCGTACCGCCGCACGAACTCCGGTGAGTCCGCGGCGGTCCGCGTCAGCCCCTCGGTGATGTGCGGCAGGGTCACCGGCGCCATCGCCGCCGCCATCAGCAGCACCGTCAGGCAGGCCGGGTCGACCCACTCGGGGAGTTTCCCGTCGGCCTTCATCGCCGCGATCTGCTCCACCGTCCCGGCCAGGCGCCGGGTCCTCGGCTCGTTGTCGGGGTCCGTCTCGGCGCCCTCGTACTCCAGGCCCGACCACGCCACCAGCCGCATCCCGTCACGACCCGACAAGCCTTCCAGCGCGTGCTGCCGCACCTGTTCCGACAGCGGCATGTCCGGCGCGACGAGCTCGCGCTGCCGCTCGGTCCACTGCTCCGACAACGCCCGGTACAGGCCCTCTTTGCCGTCGAAGTAGTACGAAATCAGCTGCTGGTTCACCCCCGCGCGGCCCGCGATCGACGCGATCCGCGCGCCCGCGTAGCCTTTCGCCGCGAACTCCGCGCCCGCCGCCTCCAGGATCAGCCGGCGGGTGCGCTCCGGATCCCGTTGCCGCTCCTGGGGTTTCGGCGAACGGCGAGGCTTCGAGGCGGTCACGCCGCGACTATACGTCAACCAACCGCTTGACTCTGCGGAACAGAAGGGTGACGAGCAGGCAGCGCCGCCGTCAGCGCGAGAGCCAGCACCAGCACGCCGGCGCTGACCAAGAGCGCCCCCGCCGTCGCGGACTCGTACCCGCCGTCCAGCCGGGTGAAGAACACCGTGCCGAACAGCGCGATCCCGGTCGCCGTGCCGAGCTGGACGGTGGTGTTCACGACACCGGACGCCGCGCCCGCCTGCTCCGGCCGGATCTCCGCCATCGCCGTGCCGAACAGCGCGTTCAGGACCGCGCCCATGCCGAGTCCGACGCCGATCACCGGCACGAGCAACGCCCACCCGCTCAACGCCGCGCCCTGCTGCAGCACCAGGGCGGCGACGGCGACCAGGCCGGCCAGCAACACCGCGACGGCGCCCGCGGCGAACGACCGCCCGAGCGCCGGGGCGAGCCGCATGGCCAGGACGTTGCCCGCGACGATGCCGAGCGTCGACGGCGCGAACGTCAGCGCCGCCTCCCACGGCGAGAAGCCGAGGCCCAGCTGCAGGTGCAGCGTCAGGACGAAGAACACGCCGACGCCGGTGTTGACGCAGAACAGGACCGCCTGGCTGCCGGCGAGGCGTCGTACCAAGTCCGTCGGGACCAGCGGTTCGCCGCCGCGGCGGGCCTGGATCCGCTGGTGCAGCGCGAAGACGCCGAACAGCGGGACGGCGGCCACCAGCAGCCCGACCGACCACGCCGGCCAGCCCAGCTCGCGCCCTTGCACCAGCGGGTAGAAGACCGCGAACAGCGCGGCGGTCAGTAGCGCGAGACCGCCGAGGTCGAGGCGGTGCCGGAGGAACCCGGGCCGGCTCGCCATGGTCACCGCCGCACCGGCCAGCGCGAGCACGCCGAGGGGCACGTTCACCAGGAAGATCGCGCGCCAGCCGGTGCCGAACAGGTCGGCCTGGGTCAGCGCGCCGCCGAGCAGCGGCCCGGCGAGCCCGCCGACCGGGAACGCGCCCGCGTACCAGGCCATCGCCTTCGGCCGCTCCCGCTCGTCGAACTCCGCGTGGATGAAGGAAAGCACCTGCGGCACCATCAGCCCGGACCCCACACCCTGCACCCAGCGCGCGGCGATCAGCACGCCGACGTGCCCGGCGAGCCCCGCGACCAGCGACGCGGCGGTGAACACGAGCATCCCGGCCACGAACAGCTTCTTCGTGCCGTGCCGGTCGCCCAGGCGGCCGCCGGTGATCAGCGTCAGCGCGAACCCCAGCGCGTACCCGGCCGAAATCCACTGCAGCGCGGCCTCCCCGGTGCCGAGCTCGCGCTGGATCGTCGGCAGCGCGACCGCCACGATCTGGTTGTCGATCATGTCCACCAGGACGGCCAGCACCGCGACCGCCAGCGCCCACCACCTGAGTGCGTGCTTCTCCACGACGTCCCCCTTGCTCCGTCAGCCACTCCGACGCAGCAATGGTCAGCCAGTCGACCCACTCTGTCAACTAGTTGTTTGATTGGGTTAGTCGATGAGATGAAAACTCTAGGCTTCGAGGACCTCCCGGAGCTTCCGCGCGAAGGCTTCGGGCTGGCCGGCGTAGCCGAACTCGCCGCCGAGGAAACCGCCGTGGTGACTGGGGAAGACCGTGGTCTCCTGGCCGAGGCGCTCGGCGGTGGCGAGCGCGGCGCGGCGGCCGGTCATGACGTCGATGGACTCTTCGCCCACGGCGATCACGACCCGGGTCGGCGCCGCGTTCAGCGCCTCGACGTCCAACTGGTACGCCGTGACCGCCAGGGAGCGATCTGTCATCAACGGGTCGTCGCGGCGGCCGTCGTCCTCGGCCGGCATGCCGAACTGGGCCGGATCCGCCGCGGGCAGGGCGAAGTAGTCGTCGGTGAATTCGCCCTTCCACGAGGTCATCGCGATGAAGGCCGCCATGCCGGCACCGAAGCCCCGGGCCTGGTAGGCGTCCCGGAAGGCCTGCCCGGCCCGCTCGGCCGCGGCGGCGTCGGGCAGCACCCCGACGAGCGGCGGTTCGTGGGCGACGAGGGTGCTGACGTCCTCGGGATGGGCGGTGACGAGCGCAAGCGCGGCGACGGCGCCCCGCTGCTCCCGAACACCTCGACGGCGCCGGCGCCGAGCGCCTGGATGACCCCGTGGAGGTCTTCGGCCTGGATGGTGGGCACGTGGTCTTCACGGCCGTCCTTGCGGACGCTGCGCCCGAGCCCCCGCGGGTCGTAGGTGACGACGGTCCGGTCGGGGAAGTACGAGGCGAGCGTGCTGAACCCGCCGGCGTCCATGGGTTGCCCGACCATGAGCAGCGGTGGCCGCGGGCTGTCGGCGGGCGCGGGCCCGTGCACGTCGTAGACGACGTCGGCCTCGGGCGTTTCCAGTACGTGGGTGGTGGTCATCGGGTTCCTCCCCCGGGTTCGGGACTCGGGGGAAGCGTAAACCGGGGTACCGACAATTCCGGCGTTCTCCACAGTGGGGTGGCCGGCCGGACTCGCACCGGCTTTTCCCGGGGTCACAGCCCGGGGCCTCGTCTCCTTCGGCTTCGGCCACAGTCGTCCGGCCAGGGATCGAACCTGGGACCACCCCGATGTGGGCGGGGCGCTCTTCCGCTGAGCTACCGGACGCGGCGCTGGCCGTTGAGCCAGCGATCCTCGAGCCGCACCTGGGATTCGAACCCAGCACCTCCCGTTTACGAGACGGGTGCTCAGCCGGAATGAGCTTGTGCGGCGAAGAGCGGCCGGTGGGCATCGAACCCACTGCTCCGGTTTGGAAGACCGACGTGTCCGCCGAGTTCACCACAGCCGCGGAGTGGTGGAGGAGGGAGTCGAACCCCCTGTGCCACAAGGACGTCCGGGTTACAACCGGCTGGAGCTCCACAGCTCCGTCTCCACCGCTGCCCGGCCGGATCGACACACCGGCCGGGGCGCACTCGCGCCGGCCGCACTGGTTGCGACCGGAACGAGCGCAGAAAAAAGAATGCACGAAAAAGCCGCCCGGACCGGTTTCCCGATGGGCGGCTCCCGTTGGCGTGACGACGCACTACGTCACCAGAGGGAGCCCCCGAAGATTGTGTACTCGCAGATAAGTCACGCCGACTCCTCAGTCCGTTTCGTGTGAAAACATCATCGCGCACGCTGCCGAACGAAGTCAACGAATTAACGAGCCCTAGGCGATGGACGCGGTGCTCGGCAAGATGGGGGCATGGGTGACCCCGGCAAGGTGCTGTCCAACCGCATGATCGCCTGGAGCGCGGCCGGGCTGGTGGTGGTCGCCGTCGGGGTCGGGTGGCCGTTGCTCGCGGTGTACGGCCTCGGGCTCGAGGCGATCCGGACCGTCGGCACGATCGTGCTCGGCGCGGGAGGCGCGGTCGGCCTGCTGCTGGCCGCACGCCGGCAGCAGACCGCCGAACAGGACCTGGCCGAGAAGCGGCGCGATCTCGCGCACAAGGAGCACGTCCAGCGGCACACCGAGGTCGACGCGGCGGAGCGGCGGATCACCGAGCTGTACGCGAAAGCGGTCGAGCAGCTCGGTTCGGACAAGGCCCCGGTCCGGCTGGGTGGTCTGTACGCCCTCGAGCGGCTCGCGCAGGGCACCCGGTCGCAGCGCCACACCGTGATCGACGTGCTGTGTGCCTACCTGCGGATGCCGTTCGAGCCGGCTCAGACGCAGGAAAAGCACGTGCGCATCACCGCGCAGCGCATCCTCGCTCAGCACCTGCGCCCGGGCTCCGACGCGTTCTGGCCGGACACCGACCTGGATCTGCGGGGCGCGACGCTCATCGAGTTCCGATTCGAGCGCTGCCGGGTCCGGTCGGCCCTGTTCACCGACGCGAAGTTCGAGGGCGATGCCGACCTGGGCGGCACGGCGTTCCTCGAGCGCGCCGACTTCGACGGCACGACGTTCACCGGCAGCGCCCGGTTCAGCGCCGCGTCCTTCGTCAACGGCGCTCGGTTCCGCACCGCACGGTTCCAGAGCAACGTCCGGTTCCGGGGCACGACCTTCCACGGGGACGCCCGCTTCACCGGTACCCGGTTCGTCGCCAACGCCTGGTTCGGCGAGGCCGCCTTCCACGGCGACGTCTGGTTCACCCAGACGCACTTCGAGCAGGACATCCGGTTCGACGGCGCCGTCTTCCTGGGCACCGCCCGCTTCCACGACGCGACGTTCACCTGGCCAGCCGGGCGACGGCCGAAGATGTTCAAACGGGCCTGGGCCCGCCCGGCGAGCCACACGCACTGGCCGCCGGACTGGGCCCCGCTCGCGACGGCGGACGAGCCGTGGCCGGACTCCGGCGGCGGCTGGCAAAGGCTTCGGCCGGTGAACGAGGACGAGCCGCCCGGCTGACCGGTTCGCCGCACCGAGGAGCCGCACCGAGGAGACGTCCACATGGCACACCAAGGCCCTGGCAGCGGCCCTTTGGGGGCTTTCCTTCGCAAGACTAAGCATTATTCTGGGGGCATGATCAAGCGCACGGTCCTGGAAGCCACCCGCGAACTCCTCCGCGAACTCGGCCTCACCACAGTCTTCGGCAACCCCGGCACCACCGAGGTCCCGTTCCTCACCGACTGGCCCGACGACTTCGACTACGTCCTCGGCCTGCAGGAGTCCACCGTCGTGGCCATGGCCGACGCCTACTCCCAAGCCACGCGCCAAGCCGTCCTCGTCAACCTGCACTCCGCGGGCGGCGTCGGGCACGGCCTCGGCAGCCTCTACACCGCCCACTGCAACCGGACCCCGCTGATCATCGTCGCGGGACAGCAGACCCGGGCGCTCCTGCCGCACGATCCCTTCCTCGGCGCCAAGGACGCCCCCGACTTCCCCAAGCCGTACGTCAAGTGGTCCATCGAACCCGCCACCGCCGAAGACGTCCCCGCCGCGCTGGCCCGCGCCTACCACGTCGCGACGCAAGCACCGACCGGGCCGGTCTTCGTGTCCGTGCCCGCCGACGACTGGACCGCCACCACCGAACGCCCCATCATCTCCCGGCCCCGCATCCGCGGCTTCGCACCGGACCCCGAAGCCATCGACGAACTCGCCGCCGCTCTCAAGACAAGTGAGCGTCCCGCGATCGTCGTCGGCGGAGCCGTCGACCAGGACCGCGCCGTCACCGAAACCGTCGCCCTCGCCGAACGCCTCAACGCCGGCGTGTTCGTCGCCCCGATGTCCTTCCGCTGCTCGTTCCCCGAGGACCACCCGCTCTTCCAAGGCTTCCTCGACCCCGAACGCGGCACCATCTCCGACAAGCTCGCCGCGCACGACCTCGTCATCGTGATCGGCGCGCCCGCCTTCACCTACCACGTCGACCGCGGCCGCGGCGAAGCCCCGCTACCGCCGCTGTTCATCATCAGCGACGACGAGCAGATCCTCGCCCGCGCCTTCGAAGGCACCGGCATCCGCGCCACGCTCAAGCTCGGCGTCCGCGCCCTGCTCGACGTCGTCGACCAGAGCACCCGGCCCGCGCCGGAGCCGCTCGTGCGCCCCGCGAAGCCCAGCGGCGACAAGCTCACCGGCGAGCTCGTGTACTCGACGCTCGCGGACCTGTTGCCGGACAACGCGATCGTCATCGAAGAGGCGCCCAGCGACCGCGGTGTCCTGCACGACCACCTGCCGATCACCGGAACCGACACCGGCTTCCTGACCATCGCCAGCGGGGCCCTCGGCTACGGCGTCCCCGGCACCGTCGGCGCGGCCCTCGCCTGCCCGGACCGCAAGGTCATCGGCGTCATCGGCGACGGCTCCAGCATGTACGGCATCCAGGCCCTCTGGACCGCCGCGCGCCAGGAGCTGCCGGTGACGATCCTGATCCTGGACAACAGCGAATACGCGGCGGTCCGCATCTTCGGCGAATCGATCGACGGCGGGAAGCTGCCGAGCACGGAGCTGGGTGGCATCGACTTCGCGGCGCTGGCCTCGAGCATGGGCTGCCAGGGGGTGACGATCAGCGAGCCGGCCGGCCTGGTCGCGGGCCTGACGGCGGCCCTGGACGACGAGCGCCCGACGCTGGTGCACATCCGGGTCACCTCGTCGGACGAGTCGCCCTACTGACAAAGCGAACGCCCGCCGGCCGCAGCAGGTGCGAGACCTGCTGCGGCCGGCGGGCGTTCAGCGCTGCCGCGAGTCCACTGTGGACCGCGGAGCGGTTTCCTCACATCAGTTGGTCGCCTGCGGAGCGATCATCGACGCGGCGTCGACCTTGCTCGTGATCGCGCCCATCTGGAGCATCAGGTCGGGCACCCGCTGCAGGCGCCGGGCGTCCAGCGTGGCGCCGAAGCTGGGCAGGGTGAGCAGCTTGGCCGTGTCTTCGTCGATCTTCGCGTACTTCACCAGCAGCGGCTCGATCTTGGACCGGTCCCGGTTCGTTTCGCTGGTGGCCTTCTGCAGCGCGCGCTGGAAGGCCGCGAGGGTCTTCGGGTTCTCCTTGACCCACTTCGACGTCGCGCCGAAGCCCGTCAGCGGAAAGTCCTGGGTGGCGCCGGAGTTGACGTCGATCACCGGGATCGCGCCCGCGGTCTTGGCGGACTGCGAGAGGAACGGCTCAGGCAGCAAGGCCGCGTCGACCTGCCCCTGCGCCAGCGCCGCCGCGACGTTCGGGAACGGGATCGGCACCCAGTTGACCTTGGTGTAGTCGACGCCGTGGTCCTTCATCAGGGACTTGGCCAGCAGGTCGCTCGCCGTGTTCTTGGCGGTCATCGCGATCCGCTTGTCGTGCAGGTCGTTGATCGTCTTCACCGGCGAGTTCGGCGCCGTGACGATCGCGAACGACTTCGGGGCGATCGAAGTCGCGTCCGCCACGAGCTGGAGGTCGGCCGCGCCGGTGCTCTTCGCGACGAAGAACGGCATGTAGCTCGAGATCGCGATGTCGGTTTCGCCGGAAATCGCCTTGGTCATCGCCGCCTGGCCACTCGGCGCGACGACGGCCTCCACCTCGAGGCCTTGCTCCTTGAAGTAGCCGGCGTCCTGAGCGAGCCACAGCGGCGCGCTGTCGACGGTGGTCAAGATCGAGACCTTGATCTTCGACTTCTCCAGGCCGCCCCCGGTCGACGAGGCGTTCGAGTCGTCCGAGCCGAGCGCGCTGCAGCCGGTGAGGGCTGTCGCTGCTGCGACGGTGAGGGCGAGCCCGAGCGCGGCGCGGCGAGTGCGAACCCGGCCACTGCTCATGGCGTTTCCAAGCAAGGCCTGCTCCTTGTTCAAAAAAGTGACGGTTCGTGAACCGAATCCGATGGAAGTGCGTGACTCGATCTCCGGAGTCACGCGGGTCACTGTAGAGAAGGTGACCGCCTGCTCACAACGGGTGCGATCAACACCTGAGAGAGTGACTCGCGTCACTCTTTCGGCCTATGGTCTAGGCCCGCTACTCCACTCGCCGTAGCTGTTCACCCAGCGTAGGACCCAGATCTGGAATATGAGATGTCAAAAACTGACCCGATCGGACGCACCTCACCGACGGAGCTCTACTCGACGTACCACCCGGCACCCGTCCACCGTGACGGAGAAGACTCGACACCGAGACGATGACGACCGGCGATTGCTCCGCGAATGGGCGCGATCGCGCCGTTGACCGTTTCTTTCCGGAGCCGCCAAGGGGGCTCGAACCCCTGACCTTCTGTTTACAAGACAGATGCTCTACCAGCTGAGCTATAGCGGCCTGGCGCCCAAGGCACCACAAGCAGTGTATCGGGCGGTGCCCAAGATCTTCCCAGGAGGCACGATCCCCAGCTCCAGGCCACTATGGAGCGACGTGGCGCACGCCACTGCAACGGTCGACACACTCTGGTCGATGGTCCGGGAAGAGAGAGAAGAGCGAGGAGGTGGATCTTGAAGATCAACGAGCGCACCAACGGGGGCAGCACGACCAGATGGCCCCTCCTCGAGCCTCCCCAGCAGAAACCGAGAGTCCACCGCCCCAACCTCCTCAAGCGCCGCCCTTGGCACGTCCTCGAGGCGCCCACCGGTGAGTTCCCCGCCGTCGACGCCGACGAAGCCATGGGGCCCCAGCTGCCCGATGAAGCCACCGTCAACTTCGTGCTCGACCTCTCCCTGCGCATCGGGGAGGTCCAGATGTCCAGCGGCGCCGGGGCTTCCGACGTCACCGCGACGATCATCGCCATCGCCGGGGCGCTCGGGCTGCCGCACTGCGAGGTCGACGTCATCTTCACGTCGATCACCGTCACGTGTCACCGCGGCAGTGACCTCTCGCCCGTCACCGCGCTGCGCGTCGTGCGGAGCCGGAGCCTCGACTACACCCGGCTGACCGAGACCGAGAAGCTCATCCGGCAGATCGTCCGCGGCAACGTGGGCGCCGAGCAGGCGCAGACCGAGCTCGAACGGATCACGCAGGCGCCGCACCCCTACCCCCGCTGGGTCGCGACGCTGTCCTGGGGCGGGGTCGCCGCTTTCATCACGATCCTGCTCGGCGGCGGCCCCGACGTCGCGCTCGTCGCGTTCGTCATCAGTGGCGTCATCGACCGGATCGGCCGGCTCGTCAACCGCTACGGGCTGCCCTTCTTCTTCCAGCAGGTCATCGGCGGACTGGTCGCGACGCTCTCGGCGATGGCCATCGTCAGCAGCAACCTCCTGACGACCGACAAACCGACGCTCGTCGTCGCCGCCGCCGTCACCGTGCTGCTGTCCGGCCTCTCCACCGTCTCCGCGGTCCAGGACGCCATCACCGGCTACAACGTCACCGCCGCCGGCCGCACCATGGAGACGGCGCTGATGTCGGCGGGCCTGATCGCCGGGGTCGTGCTGGCGCTGCGGATCGCCGTCATGCTCGGCCTGCCGCGCACGCCGTTGCCCGAAATCAGCGGTTCGACGCCGCAGCAGCTGCCGCTCGTCGTGCTCGGCGGGGCCGGCGCCTCCGCCTGCTTCGCGCTCGCGAGCTACTCCAAGATGCGGGCCATGCTGGTCGCCGCGGCCGCCGGGGCCATCGGCGCCGTGGTCTACGGCGGCCTGATGCTGGCCCAGCTCGACGGCGTCAGCTCGTCCGCGATCGCCGCGACGCTCGTCGGTTTCTGCGGTGGCGTGCTCGCGCGGCGACTCGGCGTTACTCCACTGGTGGTCGCCGTGTCCGGGATCACTCCGCTGCTTCCGGGTCTGTCGACCTACCGTGGTCTTTATCAGATCGGGGTCGAGCCCAGTGGCGACATCTCGACGCTCATGACGGCCGTCGCGATCGGGCTTGCGCTGGCAGCGGGCGTGGTACTCGGCGAATGGCTCGCCCAGCCGGTACGGACCGGTCTGGGCAGGCTCGAGCGGCGGTTCGCCGGACCACGCATGGCTGGTCCGCTCGAAGCCGCTGATCGACGCTTGGAGTAACCCAACGGTCACCGGCTGTTCATCGCTCACGCGATAGGGTTTCACTCTGGGGCCGCGACCCAGGACGCGAGGAGCAGCAGACGTGACTGAACAGGAGAACGGGAACCAAGCCGACTTCGTCGTGGTGGCGAACCGGCTACCGGTCGACCTCGAACGCAGCACCGACGGCGAGCGCCGCTGGACGGCCAGCCCGGGTGGGCTCGTCTCCGCGTTGGAGCCGTTCCTGCGCTCGCGGAAGGGCGCGTGGGTCGGCTGGCCGGGCGTCCCCGACGTCGACGTGGACGAGTTCGACGACGACGGCCTCGTGCTCCACCCCGTCTCGCTGAGCGCGGACGAAGTCCGCGACTACTACGAGGGTTTCTCCAACGCCACGCTCTGGCCGCTCTACCACGACGTCGTCGAGCGCCCGGTGTTCGACCGGGTGTGGTGGAACAGCTACGTCAAGGTCAACCGCCGCTTCGCCCACGCCAGCGCCGAGGTCGCCGCCCAGGGCGCGACCGTCTGGATCCAGGACTACCAGCTGCAGCTGGTGCCGGCGATGCTGCGCGAGCTGAGACCGGACCTGCGCATCGGCTTCTTCCTGCACATCCCGTTCCCGCCGGTCGAGCTGTTCATGCAGATGCCATGGCGCGCCGCGATCATCCGCGGCCTCACCGGCGCCGACCTCGTCGGCTTCCACCGCCCCGGCGGGGCGCAGAACTTCCTCTGGCTGTGCCGCCAGCTGATCGGCCTCGAGTCGACGCGCGGCGCGGTCGGCGTCCGGTCGCGGCCGGGCACCATGCAGGTCGGCGACCGGACCGTCCGGGTCGGCGCCTTCCCGATCTCCATCGACGCCGCCGGGCTCGACACCCTCGCCCGCACGAAGGGCGTCCAGGAACGGGCCGCGCAGCTGCGGCGCGACCTCGGCAACCCCAAGATCGTGATGCTCGGCGTCGACCGCCTCGACTACACCAAGGGCATCGACCTGCGCCTGCAGGCGCTGCACGAGCTGCTGCACGAGGGCAGGCTGCAGCCGGACGACGTCACGTTCGTCCAGCTCGCCACCCCCAGCCGCGAGCGCGTCGAGCACTACCAGCGGATGCGCGGCGAGATCGAGCAGATGGTCGGCCGGATCAACGGCGAGTTCTCCCGCGTCGGCCACCCCGTCGTCCACTACCTGCACCAATCGGTCGACCGCACCGAGCTGGCCGCTTTCTTCACCGCCGCGGACGTCATGGTCGTGACGCCGCTGCGTGACGGGATGAACCTCGTCTGCAAGGAGTACGTCGCCGCCCGGCACGACCTCGGGGGCGCGCTGGTGCTGTCGGAGTTCGCCGGCGCGGCCGCCGAGCTCTCTAGCGCATTCCTCGTGAACCCCCATGACCTGGACGGGGTGAAGGACGCTTTAGTAGCTGCCATTACGCTCGACCCGGCTGAGGGCCGTCGCCGGATGCGCGCCATGCGTCGCCAGGTCCTCACCCATGACGTCGATCGATGGGCGCGCTCGTTCCTCCAAGCTTTGGGTGCCGAAGCGGTCGACTGACATAGTCTTTGACCATGCACGAGCTCCTGAGGAGGAGTGTTGACTGCCGAGGCCCTGCCCGCCGAGCTACGGCGCGCGATCGTGCAGATCGCCCGTACTCCGCGTCTGCTGGTCGCTTGCGACTACGACGGCACGCTGGCACCCATCACGCTCAACCCGGATGAGGCGCGCCCGCTGCCGGAGTCCGTCGGGGCCCTCAGATCGCTCGCCGGTCTGCACGAGACCACCACGGCGGTCATCTCCGGCCGCGCCCTGCGTGACCTCGCGACGCTCTCGCGGCTGCCCGCCGAGGTGAACCTCGTGGGCAGCCACGGCTCGGAGTTCGACATCGGCTTCATCCACGCCCTCGACGAGAAGGCGCGGGAGCTGCACCGGCGGCTGGAGTCCGAGCTCGAACAACTCGTGCTGGACGTCCCGGGCGTGTCCCTGGAGGTCAAGCCGGCGAGCATCGCGGTGCACGTGCGCCGCGCCGAGCACGAGGCCGGCCGTCGCGTGCTGGCGGCTGTCCACTCCGGACCGTCCACATGGGAGGGTGTGTCGACCACCGACGGCAAGGAGGTGGTCGAGCTCGCGGTCGTCCAGACGGACAAGGGACGCGCGCTCGACATCCTGCGCCACCAGGTCGGCGCCACCGCGGCGATCTTCCTCGGCGACGACGTCACCGACGAGAAGGCCTTCGCCCGCCTCTCCGGCCCGGACCTGGGCATCAAGGTCGGCGACGGCGAGACGCTCGCCGGGTTCCACGTGCCGGACACCGTCGACGTCGCGCTCGTCCTCGGCTTCCTGCTGGAAGAGCGGCGCAACTGGCTCTACGGCGAGTCGGCGCCGCCCATCGAGCGGCTGTCGATGCTGGCCAACGAGCGCTCGGTCGCGCTGCTGACGCCGGACGCCAAACTGACCTGGCTCTGCCACCCCGGGCCGGACGCGCCCGCGGTGTTCGCGGACCTGCTCGGCGGCGAAGGGGCCGGCCACTTCTCCATCAAGCCGCACCGCAACGGCCTCCCGCTCGGCCAGCGCTACCTGCCGAACACGATGACGGTCGAGACGCGCTGGTCGCGCCTGCTCGTCACCGACTACCTCGAGCCGGAGAGCCCGCAGCACCGGACGGACCTGGTCCGCGTCATCTCCGGCGAAGCGGTGGCGAGCGTCAAGTTCGCGCCGCGACCCGAGTTCGGCGGCGTGCCGGTGAAGCTGGAGATCACCGAGGGCGGCCTGCGGGTGCTCGGCACGTCGGAGCCGTTCGTGCTCTACTCGCCGGGCGTCGAGTGGACCCTCACCTCCGACGGCCTGCACGACACCGCGACGGCGCTGGTCCAGCCGACGCCGACCCAGCCGGTGGTGCTGGAGCTGCGCTGCGGCACCACGGACTTGGGCGACCACGAACTGTCCGAAGTGGAACGTCGGGACCGCGCGGGCCGCTACTGGAGCGAGTGGACGTCCAAGCTGCAGCTGCCGCAGGTCCAGACCGACCTCGTGCTGCGTTCGGCGCTGACCCTGCGCGGCCTGGTCAACACCGACACCGGCGGCGTGCTCGCCGCGGCGACGTCGTCGCTGCCGGAGGAGATCGGCGGCGTCCGCAACTGGGACTACCGCTACTGCTGGATCCGCGACGCCGCGATGACCGTCCGGGAGCTCGCGCACCTGGGCTCCCTCGATGAGGCCGAGGGCTACCTCAAGTGGCTGCACGGCGTGCTCGCGACGCTGGCCGGCCCCGAGCGGCTCCACCCGCTGTACACCCTGGCCGGTGGCGTCATCGGCGCCGAAGCCGTGATCGAGTCGCTGCCCGGCTATGCCGGTTCCCGCCCGGTCCGCGTCGGCAACCTGGCGAACCACCAGGTCCAGCTGGACGTCTTCGGCCCGGTCGTCGAGCTGGTCGGCACGCTCGCCGCCGCGCGCGGCGACCTGCGTGACGAGGACTGGCAGATGGTCCGCGCGATGGCGGAAGCTGTCACGCGGCGCTGGAGCGAGCCGGACCACGGGATCTGGGAGGAGCGGCACGTGCCGCGCCACCGGGTCTACTCCCGCGTCATGTGCTGGGTGACGATCGACCGCGCGGTCAAGCTCGGCGCCCAGTACGGCCGGGACGTGCCCAGCCAGTGGCCCACCCTGCGCGACGAGATCAAGGACGACGTCCTCGAGCACGGCTGGAACGACGAGGTCCAGGCCTTCACCACGGCCTACGACGGCACGGACCTCGACGCGGCGTCGCTGTTCGTCGGGCTCACCGGCCTGATCGACCCGGCTGACGAGCGCTTCCAGCAGACGGTGACCGCGATCGAGGCGGAGCTGCGCAGTGGGTCCACTGTGTACCGTTACCGCCGCGACGACGGCCTGCCCGGCGGTGAGGGCGGCTTCCACATCTGCGCGGCGTGGCTGATCGAGGCGTACCTGCTCACCGGGCGGCGCACCGAGGCGCAGGAGCTGTTCGACCAGATCGTCGCGGCGGCCGGCCCGACGGGGCTGCTGCCCGAGCAGTACGACCCCATCGCCGAACGGTCCCTCGGCAATCATCCGCAGGCTTATTCGCACATCGGGCTGATCCGGTGCGCCAACTTGCTGGCGGCCAGTTAGCCCTTTCGGTCCGAACTGCCGTCGAGGCCACCGTGCGGGCGCCGGACGCCCGTAAGGTGGCCTTGACGGCATTCGGAGGTGGTGGATGCAGGGGACGTTCGGTCAGGTCGAGTTCGTGCCACTGCCACCCCGGTTCGCCGAGCGGGTGCGCTGGGGCTCGGTCGTCGTCGGCTGCTCGATGATCACCGGCATGATCCTGCTGTTCGGGCTCACGACGTTCCTGCAGGGCATCGTCCACGGCCACGCCTTCCCGGACGCGCTGGTCGGCAAGGCCGCGACGGTGCTGCCGCCGCTGGGCGTGCTCGCGATCGCGGTGCTGGTGCTTTCGTCCCGCCGGTGCCTGCGCGGCGACTACCTGGTGGTCGCGATCGCCGCGTCGGCCCGCAACGCGCTCGTGTTCACGTACGTGCTGACGCTCGTGCTGATTCTCGGTTCGTTCGCGGTGCCGATCGTGTTCCGGGTGTGGCGCGACACGTCGGAGTTCCAGGCGCCGGACCTGCTCACGACGTTCTCGACGCTCGCCTTCGCCACCATGGGTTTCCTGGCGGGGATGTTCTACGTGCGGCCGTCGATGCAGACACTCCGGAAGTTCAGCGATCACCCGATTTGGTGAGCTGTAGCCGCTCTTGACCCACGGTGTGTCCATAGTGGACACCGCAGCTCGGTTCTCCGACGCGCATCCCACGTGCACAGATTTCTTTGCATAATTTCCTTTGCACGGCTACGGTGGTGCCATGACCAGCGCTCCACCACCGGAAGAGCTCGACCCGGACGCCCTCAAGGCCGTCACGCACCCGCTGCGCCGCCGGATACTCGGCGTGTTGTCGGCGGGGCCGGCGACAGCCACGAAGCTCGCCCAAGCCCTGGGCGGGAACAGCGGCGCGACCAGCTACCACCTGCGGGAGCTGGCGCGGTTCGGGTTCGTCGAGGAGGTCCCGGAGCTCGCGCGGGGCAAGGAACGGTGGTGGCGGACGCGGCCGCGGGACATCCGCTGGCCGCGCCGCAGTGAGCAGAGCGCCGAATCCCGGGTGCTGTTCGACGACATGCAGCGGCAGGGATTCGAGGACGACCTCGAAAAGCTCAGCCGGTTCGCGGAAAAGCGCGACGAGCTGCCCGGCGACTGGCCGGACGCGCTGCTCTACGCACGCGGCGGCACCTGGCTCACCGCCGAGGAGCTGCTCGCGTTCTGGAACGACTACATGGAGCTGTTCCGCCGGTACTGGCGAGCCGAGGACGACCGGTCACCGGAAGCGCGGCGCGTGCTCGTGCGCCTGCTCGCGTTCCCGGAACCAGGGGAATGACATGACAGGGGATCTCACATGCGAAGAGGGGCTTTACTGGCCGGGGTGATCCTGGCGGTCACGGCGCTCGCGCCACCGGCGTCAGCGGCCGAGTTGACCAACAACGACGTGACGTTCCAGAACGGCGGGGTGACCTTGCACGGCACGGTCGTCACACCACCCGGCGGGTCGAAACTGCCGGGCCTGGTCCTGGTCGACGGGTCGGGGGAACACACCCGGAACGACCACCGCGTCGAAGCGGAAGCCTTTGCGCGGCAAGGCATCGCGACCCTCATCTACGACAAGCGCACCGAAGGCTATTCGCTGTTCTCGCGCTCCTATTCGACCCTGGCCGACGATGCACTCGCCGCGGTCGAGGTGTTGCGGAAACGGCCGGAGGTCGATCCGGCGCGGGTCGGCGTCTGGGGGTTGAGCGAAGGGGGCTGGGTCGCCCCACTGGCGGCTTCCCGTTCTGCCGACGTCGCTTTCGTGGTGACGCTGGGGGCGAACGGCGTCGAGCCCGCGCAACAGCAGGCGTGGGCGATCGAGAACCAGTTGCGACGCTTGGGAATGGACGGGTCGATGGTACGGATGGCGTCGTCGACGATGATGCGACAGCTGGTCGACGGCGGCGCGTTCCCGGAAGCGCACTACGACCCGGTGCAGGTGCTGAAAAGCCTGCGTCAGCCGGTACTCGGGCTGTGGGGCGCGGAGGATGTCCTGACACCGCCAGGTGAAGCCGTGCAGATCTTCCGGGATTCGTTGGCGCACTACACGTTGCGGGTCTTCCCGGACGCGCAGCACCAGCTGCGCCGGACCACTGACGGCTACGACAAGCTGCCCGGTTACGCGCCGGGCTACTTGGAACTGGTGGGCGCGTGGGTGCACGACCCGCCCGCTCAGTCGAGCGCCGACGCGACGCCGGCGCAGGACCGGCAGAGCACCGCGTTGGCCCCGCTCGCCTGGTACGAGTCGACTTGGCTACAGCTGGCCGTGTTGCTGTTCCTGGTGCTGGCGTTCGCTTTCTACCCGCTGTTCCGGCGAGGACCGTCGGCTGCCTCGGCTCGTTGGCTGACGGCGACCGGACTCCTTGCGGTGCTGGGCTTCCTGGTCGTGGACGTGCTGATCCAGACGACCATGGGCAAGGGGCTGGGCCCGGTGGTCGCGGGGCGTCCGCTGGCGTGGCTGGCGTTGCAGCTGCTGTCGCTGGGCGCGGTGGCCGCCGCCATCGGCACGGCGGTGGCGTGGCGGCGGCACCGCACCCCGCGGCTCGCGGTAGCGCTGGCGGGCGGCGTGGTGTTCGTCCCCTGGGCGGTCTATTGGGGACTGCTGGCGATCTAGGCGGAGTAGCCCTTCGGCGGGATCAGCGTCGCGAGCTGGTCGAAGCTGAGCCAGTAGAGCTGGTTCCCGCCGAAGTTCGCCGGGTCGGCGATCTTGACGGTCCGGTCGGAGCTGTCGTACCCGATCACGGTGAAGTAGTGGTAGATCGTGTAGTTCGGGTAGCCCGGCGGGTGGTTGTTCGCGGGGGCGACGATGTTGGCGACGATCGCGTAGCCGTTGTTGATGTCGAGGACGATGTCGTTCCAGAGCAGGTCGCGCTGGGCTTGGGTCGGCGGGTCGTTCGGCATCTCCTTGGTCTCGTACCAGGAGGTGCCGAGATCGCCGTTGAGGACGCCGGTGACCTGGCCGATCCAGTCGGTGCCGTTGGTGGTCGTGCCGAGCTGGGACGCGAGAGTGCCCTGGCTCGGCAGGTTCCCGGTGCGCGCGGACATGGCGATCCGCGTGGCGGCCGGGCCGCACCAGTAGCCGGTCTCCTGCACTTGGTACTGGACGTTGAGCACGGCCTCGGTGGTGGCTTCGGCGACTGCGGGCAGCGCGACGAGCCCCATGGCGGCCACGAGCGTGACGAATCCCAGCCGGAATCTGCGCATGACGATCCTTCCCCAGTTGTGACGTCGGTTGGCCAACGCCTCACCGAGGCATGATCCCGGCGGAATCAGACCTCGTCTCTAACCCCACCCCGGATGGATCACGCCGAAGGTAGGTTCGCCCGTGAACGCTCGGGATCGCTGCGGGCAACAGGGGGCATGCAGGTGATCCACGAGGGATCCGAGATCTGGGGGCACGACCGCCCTGACCTGGGCGGAGCCGAGCCCGGGCCGGCGTTCGGCCGGCTCTTCGACGCCCACGCGGCGGCGTTGCGCCGGTACCTCGCCCGGCGGGTCGGCGCCGAACCGGCGAACGACCTCGTCGCCGAGACTTTCCTCGTCGCGCTCAGGCGGCGCGAGAGCTACCGGCCGGAGCTGGGCACCGCGCGGTCGTGGCTCTACGGCATCGCCACCAACCTGCTGCGCCACCACGTGCGGTCCGAGATGCGCGGGCTGCAGGCCACCGCGCGGCTGGCGCGCGCCGGCGAAAACAGCCACGCCGGGCACGACGGCCGCGTCGCCGAACAGGTCGACGCCCAGGTTCGCGCCGCGCAGCTCGCCGGGGCGCTGGCCAAGCTCAGCCCCGCCGACCGCGACACGCTGCTGCTCGTGTCGTGGGCCGGGCTGGAACCGGCCGAGGTCGCGGAAGCGCTCGGCATCCCGCCGGGTACCGTCCGGTCCCGGCTGCACCGGATCAGACGCTGGCTCAGGACGAACGCCCCGGCTCAGGAGGAGGTGCAGGACCTTGCGTGAAGACAACGTCCGGAAGATCTGGTCCGACGCCGAACTCGACGCGGCGCTCTCGGACCTCCACGACGACGTCGACTCCGGCGACGGGCTGGCCTTCGCCCGCGCGTCCCTGATGGCCGCGGCCGGCACGTCGGAAGCGCCGCCCGAGCCACGCCGGTCCGGGACCTGGCGGTGGATCGCGGTCGCCGCGGCGGTCGTCACGCTGGTGGGCGGGCTCGCGATCGTCACCTCCCTGCGGACGCCGCCTTCGGAGCCGGCCCAGCCGGCCGCGGCGCTCCAGGACCTCGACCGCGCCCTCGCGCCCGGCGAGTTCCACTACGCGCAGAAGCTCCAATGGCTGCCGGAAAGCCTCGAGGGGCAGTCAGCCGAAATCCAGCAGAAGGTCGAGCTGTGGATCCCGGCCGACCCCACCGGCGTCTGGCACCGGCGCACGAGGTGGACCGGCGCCGTGAACGGGTTCTCACCCGGCGAGCAGAAGAGCGTCCAGGTGAACCTGGCGCCGTTCGACGAGTACGGCCAGGGCGGCCGGTTCCCCGGCCCCCCGAACTTGGGCGGGCAACAGGAGCCGACCTGGAACACGCCGTTCCAGAACTGGCTGACCCCGGACGCCGCCTTCATCGCCTCGCTCACCCCCGACCGGGGAAAGCTGGCCAAGCGCCTGAACTTCGACACCATCAGCATCCACGACAGCGGGAAGGTGCACAGCCCCACGTCAGCGCTCGGCATGGTGCGGTCCGTGCTGGAGACGGGCCTGGTCCGCAAGGACGTCCGGTTCGCGCTGCGCGACGCGTTCGGCGAGATCTCCGGCGCGTACGTGGTGCCGGGGCAAACCAGGGACGGCCGCGCCGCCACGGTCCTCGGCACGAAGGACACCGGCCAGCGGCTCTTCCTCGACCCGGCGACGGCACAGCTGCTGTCCTGGGACGGCCTGATCCCGCCCACACCGGTGACCACCAGTCGCAGCGACGCCGTGCCGTTGAGCATGTCCCAGGTCATTCCCCCACCGAGCGGCACCACGGGGCCGCCGGAAACGACGACGACCACGCCTCAGAACCGGGCCGAGCCGCGGCTGCCCCAGCCCCTGGAGACGACGTACTCGTTCGCGATCACCCGGACCTCGGAGTGATCAGCGCGCGTGACTCGCGGCGTTCAACGCGTCAGCGACGTTCGCCACCTCCAGCACCCGGATCCCCGCCGGCGGCTTCCCGGAGTCGGGCGGCACCAGCGCGTGCGTGAAGCCGAGCCGGGCCGCCTCCGCCAGGCGGCGGCCCACGCTCGGCACCCGTCGGATCTCTCCGGCCAGCCCCACTTCGCCCACCGAGACCAGCCGGGGCGACAAAGCGACGTCACCGAAGGAAGACGTCAACGCCAGGACCAGCGCCAGGTCGATCCCCGGCTCGGTGATCTTCATGCCGCCGACCGTCGCCGTGTAGACGTCCTTGTCGCCGAGCTTCAGGCCGCCGCGCTTCTCCAGCACGGCCAGCACCATCGCCACCCGCGCCGAGTCGAGCCCGCTGACCGCGCGGCGCGGCTGGGGCGCCGACGTCGACGACACCAGCGCCTGGACCTCGCCCAGGAGCGGCCGCTTGCCCTCCATCGACACCGTGATCGCCGTGCCCGGCACCGGCTCCGCCGTCTGGCTGATGAACAGGCCCGACGGGTCCGGCACCCCGACGATGCCTTCTTCCACCAGCTCGAAGCAGCCGATCTCGTCGGCCGCGCCGAAGCGGTTCTTGATGCCGCGCAGCATCCGCAGCGTCGAGTGCTTGTCGCCCTCGAACTGGAGCACCACGTCCACCAGGTGCTCCAGCACGCGCGGGCCGGCCACCGAACCGTCCTTGGTGACGTGCCCCACCAGCACCACCGGCAGCCCGCGCTCCTTGGCCAGCGCGACCAGCCCGGACGTCACCGCGCGGACCTGCGTCACCCCGCCCGGTGAGCCGTCCACCAGCGGCGACGCCATCGTCTGCACCGAGTCGACGATCAGCACGCCCGGCTTCACGTCGTCGACGTGCCCGAGGATGGCCGAAAGGTCGCTCTCGGCGGCCAGGTACATGCGGTCGTGGACGTTGCCCGTCCGCTCCGCGCGCAACCGGACCTGGCCCGCGGACTCCTCGCCCGTGACGTACAGGGACCGGTCGACCGTTTTCGCCCACTGGTAAGCGACTTCGAGCAGCAGGGTCGACTTGCCGACGCCCGGTTCACCCGCGAGCAGCACCACCGCGCCCGGCACCAGGCCGCCGCCCAGCACGCGGTCCAGCTCGGAAACACCGGAGCGCACGGCGCGGGCGGTTTCGACGTCGACTTCGCCGATCGGCCGCGCGGGCGCGCTCGGCGCCCCCGCCGCGACGCGCTGGATCGCTGCCTTGGCCGGAGCCCCGCGTTCCTCCAGCGAGCCCCATTCCTGGCACTCCGGACACCGGCCCAGCCACTTCGCCGCTTCGTACCCGCAGCTTCCGCAGCGGTAGGTGGTCCCTTTCTTCACCCCGCGAGGCTATCGGCGACCACCGACAAAATCGGGGACCTACTCCTTGACGTGCGCCGGCGCCGCGACGGGCAGCTCGACGGTGACCGGTCCGGCGTTCTTGAAGACGAAGGTGACCTTGATGGTCTGACCCGGCCAGAGCGGCTGCTTCAGCGCGGGCAGCGTCACGGTGCCCTTGCCGACGGTCGCGGGGGCCGCGGTCGGCGTCGCGCTGGCGGAGGGGGCCTCCGACGACGAAGACGAAGTCGCGGTGCCCGTGGCGCTGGTACCGGTGGAGCTGGTGCCGGTCGGGGCCTCCGACGACGAGGTCGGCGCGCCCGAAGACGTGGGCTGCGCCTCATTGGTGGACTCGACCGCGTCGTCCGGGCCGATCACCAGTGAGTGCCCGGCGATGATGTCCTTCGAGCCACCGACGGTCGCCTGGGTGCCGTCCCCGGTCGTCACCGAGACGAGCGTGTCGTCCTGGGCGCCCTGGTTCACGATCGTCAGCGTCAGCGCCGGGGTCGCGCCGGCCGGGTACCCCGGGCCGGACGTCGGGTACTGCACCGCGACGTCGCGCATGACGATGGTCTTGACCTGGGCATACGTACCGTTGACCGCGGGCTGCTGCGAGTCGGTCTGGGTGATCTGGCCGGCCCCGCACCCGGCGAGCGCGAGCGCGGCACCGAGCGCCAGCACGCCCGCGCCGAGCACGCGACGATTCTGCAGCCTCACGTCGCAGTCCTTCCCTTTTCACGGCCTCGTCCCCGCGAAGACTAGCCGGGCGCGATCACCCGCACCGAACCGGTCCGCGTTGCGCCCAAGATCAACCGTCCAAAAAGGATTTCCCTTTGCCTGGCGGAACCCGTCGCGGTCACCTGCATGAGCATGGGGGTCGGACGTTTGTCAACCCCCGCTCAGGCCGCTGACCTGCGAGGACGAGTCCGGCCCGCTAGGTGGGCACTGGCGGACCGTGATAGGATGGAGTCAGCGAAAGGGGCAGAGGACACATGGTTTTCAAGGTCGGAGAGACCGTCGTCTACCCGCACCACGGTGCCGCACTCATCGAAGCCATCGAGACCCGCGTGATCAAAGGCGAGGAAAAGAAGTACCTCGTCCTCAAGGTCGCGCAAGGGGATCTCACGGTTCGCGTGCCCGCTGACAACGCCGAGATCGTAGGCGTGCGAGACGTCGTCGGGCAAGAAGGACTGGACAAGGTTTTCGACGTTCTGCGTGCTCCGCACACCGAGGAACCAACGAACTGGTCTCGTCGGTACAAGGCCAACCTCGAGAAACTCGCCTCCGGCGATGTGAACAAGGTGGCCGAAGTGGTGCGCGACCTCTGGCGGCGAGAGAAGGACCGCGGGCTTTCGGCGGGCGAGAAGCGCATGCTCGCCAAGGCGCGGCAAATTCTGGTCAGCGAGCTCGCGCTCGCGGAGGGCACCGACGAGGACAAGGCTGAAGTCCTCCTCGACGAAGTTCTGGAAACCGCGACGGTCTAGCCCAAGGCGTCCTGCCCGACGGGCGGGTGGGTGCCTCTACGATCGCGAACCGATGAACGTCGTCGTGATCGTGACCGTCGCACATCATGCCTCCGACGGAGAGCTCGCTCTCACGCCGGTCCATGGTGAGGCGCTACTCACGCACACCGTGCGGGGGCTGCTGGAAGTACCGGAGATCGATCTGGTGCTCGTAGCGGCCCCCCAGCGGTGTGCGCAGTCGTTTTCGGAGGTCCTCAGCGGCCTTCCCTGCCGGGTCGTGCCCGGCTCGCTCCGGGAGGCCTTCGCCGCCGTCGAGCCCGATCTTCCCCGTGACTCAGTTGTACTCCTCCATGACGTTCTGCGAGCCTTCATTCCTGCGGCCACCGTGCGTGACGTCATCGCGGCGGTCGGTGACGCCGAGATCGTCGTCCCGGTGCTGCCGATGGCGGACACGGTGAAGGTGACCGACGCCTCGTTCATCACCGGGACCGAGGACCGGTCGCGGCTGCGCACGGTCCAGACGCCGATCGGCTACACGCTCGAGGCCTTCCGGTCGGCCGAACCGTGGGACGTCACCGGCGCGGCGACGGTGCCCGGGCACCCGGACGCGATGCGCGTCACGACCGATTTCGAACTGTCCCTGGCCGAGGCGATCGCGGCGGCACCGAAGAACGAGGAGACGCTGTGAGGATCGGCAACGGGGTCGACGTCCACCCGGTCGAAGCGGGCCGCGAGTGCTGGATGGCCGGCCTGCTCTGGCCGGGCGTCGACGGTTGCGCGGGCCACTCGGACGGAGACGTGGCGGCGCACGCGCTCTGCGACGCACTGCTGTCGGCGGCGGGCCTGGGCGACCTCGGCGCGGTGTTCGGCACGGGCGACCCCCGCATGGACGGCGCGCACGGGGCGGACATGCTCGCGGAGGTCCGCGAGCTGATCTCGGCGGCTGGCTGGCGGGTGGGGAACGCGTCGGTCCAGATCGTGGGGAATGCACCGCGGGTGGGGAAGCGGCGCGAAGAGGCGCAGAAGGTGTTGTCGGAGGCGGTGGGCGGCCCGGTGAGCGTGTCGGGGACGACGTCGGACGGCTTGGGCCTGACGGGCCGCGGCGAGGGCATCGCGGCCTTCGCGACAGCCCTGCTGCTGGCGGCGGAATAGCCCCGCGCCGGCTTTCGGACGCGCTGTTGACAGCCTGCCAGCGCCCCAATGTGGCCTTGGTTGCGTCTCACGCACCCAATGTGGCCTTCGGGACCCGGCCACCGGAGCGGCGGAATAGCCCCGCGCCGGTGCGAGTTCGGCGTGATATGGCCCTCACCCTCTCGGACGATGTCCGCGCGCTGATCGACGGGAAGAACTTCGCCACCGTCGCCACCCTCGATCCCGATGGTGGCCCGCAGACCTCCGTCGTCTGGGTCGGCCTCGACGACGGCGATCTCGTCTTCAGCGCGACCGAGGACCGCCGGAAGGTCCGCAACCTGCGCCGCGACCCGCGCGTGAGCGTCTCGATCGTCGATGCCGCGAACCCGTACCGGCACACCCAGCTCCGCGGCCGCGTCACCATCGAGCCCGACCCGGGCAAGACCCTCCCGAAGACGCTCAGCCACAAGTACCTCGCCCAGGACCCGCCACCCGAGGGCCCCGAGACCGAGCGCGTCGTCGTCCGGCTGCACGTCGGGAAGGTCGCCGGGAACGTCAAATAAGGTCTGAACCATGACGTTCAACGAGGCCACCAAGGCCCTCCTCGACGGCCGCAACTACCCGGTCGTCGCCACCACCAACGCCGACGGCTCGCCGCAGAGCTCCGTCGTCTGGGCGCGCCGCGACGGTGACACCGTGGTCTTCGTGACCGTCCAGGGCCGGCGCAAGGAACGCAACATCCGCCGTGACCCGCGGGTGTCGCTCTCCGTCTTCGACCTGGCCGACCCGGAGAACTACGTCGAGATCCGCGGCCGCGCCGAGGTCACCGTCGAAGGCGGCCCCGAGCTGAACGACGAGCTGGCCCGCAAGTACACCGGCACCGTCTTCCCGCCCGAGCCGCCGGAGGTCGTGCGCGTGCTCGTCCGCGTTGTTCCCGAACACATCACAGGGCATTCGGCCTGACGATCCCGTTAGGCTGAAAGCCATGACGATCAGGGCGGTGTTGTTCGACTACTCCGGCACGCTCTTCCGGCTCGAGCAGGACGAAACCTGGCTCACGGAACTCACCGACCACGAGGGCACGCCGCTCGACATCGAGGCGCAGGCCGAGCTGATGCGCCGGATGACCGCGCCGGTCGGGCAGGTCGTCGAGCTGGACGCCGAGCACGTGCACGCCTGGAACCACCGCGACCGCGACCCCGGCCTGCACCGGAAGGTCTACCTCGAGGTGCTCAAGAAGTCCGGCGTCCCGCACGCCGACCAGGCCGAAGCCCTCTACGACCGGCTCATCGATCCCAGCCAGTGGACGCCGTACCCGGACACCGAAGCCGCGCTGAAGGCCGCCGCCGAGCGGGGGCTCAAGGTGGGCGTGCTGAGCAACATCGCCTTCGACATCCGGCCGGCCTTCACCGCGCGCGGGTGGGACGCCTACGTGGACGAGTTCGTGCTGTCCTTCGAGGTCGGCGCCATCAAGCCGGAGCTGGAGATCTTCCGCAAGGCCGTGCAGGCGCTCGGCGTCCCGGCCACCGAGACGCTGATGGTCGGCGACAGCGAGGAGGCCGACGGCGGCGCCCGCGCGCTCGGCTGCGAGTTCGCGCTGGTCGACCCGCTGCCGACCGCCGAACGGCCGGACGCCCTGCTCACGGCGTTGCGCGGGTTCGGCGTCGGCTGAGACCCCGGCTTGGGGCCTGCGACGTCGCTCACGCCCACCCCGTACCCTTTCAGGGTGGCCCTACACCTTTTCGACACAGCGACCCGGAGCGTGCGGGAGTTCCACCCCGTCCGTAGCGGAACGGCGTCGATCTACGTGTGTGGTGCCACCGTGCAGGGCGTTCCGCACATCGGGCACGTCCGCGGCGTCCTGAACTACGACGTCCTGCGCCGCTGGCTCGTCCACAGTGGACTGGACGTGCTGCTGGTCCGCAACGTCACGGACATCGACGACAAGATCCTGACCAAGGCCGAGGAAGCCGGCCGGCCCTGGTGGGAGTGGGGCGCGACGCACGAGCGCGCCTTCGAGACCGCGTACGAGCAGCTGGGCTGCCTCGCGCCGTCGGTCAACCCGCGCGCGACCGGGCACGTCACCCAGATGGTCGAGCTGATGGAACGCCTCATCGAGAGCGGCCACGGCTACGTCGCGGACGGCGACGTCTACTTCTCGGTCAAGTCGTTCGACGACTACGGCAGGCTGTCCGGCCAGGTCCTCGACGACGTCCAGCAGGGCGAGACGCCGACCCGCGGCAAGCGCGACCCGCGCGACTTCACCATGTGGAAGAGCGCTAAGCCGGGCGAGCCGTCGTGGCCGACGCCGTGGGGCGAGGGCCGGCCGGGCTGGCACCTGGAGTGCTCGGCGATGGCGACGTCGTACCTCGGCGCGGAGTTCGACATCCACGGCGGCGGCATCGACCTGGTCTTCCCGCACCACGAGAACGAGCGCGCCCAGTCGAACGCGGCGGGCGACGCCTTCGCGCGGTTCTGGCTGCACAACGCCTGGGTGACCATGTCGGGCGAGAAGATGTCGAAGTCGCTCGGCAACACCGTCTCGATCCCGTCGATGCTGGAGCGCTACCGGGCGCCGGAGCTGCGCTACTACCTGGTGCAGCCGCACTACCGCTCGACCATCGAGTACTCCGACGGCGCGCTGTCCGAGGCCGCCCAGGGCTACCGGCGGATCGAGACGTTCCTGCGTCGCGCCGCGCAATCCGGCGAGGTCACGCTGGGCACGATCCCGGCCGCGTTCGCCGCCGCGATGGACGACGACCTGGCCACCCCGCAGGCGTTCGCCGTGGTCCACACCACGGTGCGGGACGGTAACGCCGCGCTCGACGCGGGCGACACCTCCAAGGCACTCGAATTCGCCGCGGCCGTCCGCGCGATGACCGATGTGCTGGGCCTCGACCCGCTGTCCGCGCGCTGGTCGGAGGCGGGCGGTTCCGACTCGCCCACCAAGGACGCGTTGTCCCGGATCGTCGAAGGGCTGCTGGCCGAGCGTCAGCAGGCCCGCGCCGAAAAGGACTTCGCCCGCGCGGACGCCGCCCGTGACCGCCTCCAGCAGGCGGGCATCGTGGTGGAGGACACCCCCAACGGTCCACAGTGGACAGTCAAGTCCGACTGAGCCGTTCTCTACGCAAGGAAACTTTCACCATGGCAGGCAACTCGCGGCGCCAGGGCGCGATCCGCAAGACGGGCACCAAGAAGGGCGCCGTCGTCGGCTCGGGCGGTCAACGCCGCAAGGCCCTCGAAGGCAAGGGGCCGACCCCGAAGGCGGAGGACCGTCCCGGGCACAAGGCGTACCGCTCGAACAACGCCGCGACCAAGCGCGACCAGGCGCGGCAGAAGAAGGCCGACAAGCCGGAGCTGATCGCGGGGCGCAACCCGGTGGTCGAGGCGCTGCGCGCCGGCGTCCCGGCGACCGCGCTGTACGTCGCGATCAACATCGAGATCGACGACCGCGTGAACGACGCCGTCCGGCTGGCCGGCGACAAGGGCATCTCGATCCTGGAGATCCCGCGCGAGGAGCTGGACCGCAAGACGAACCGGGCCGTGCACCAGGGCCTGGGCCTGCAGGTCCCGCCGTTCGAGTACGCCCACCCGGACGACCTGATGGCGGCGGCCCGCAACTCGGGCGAGGTGCCCCTGTTCGTCGCGCTCGACGGTGTCACCGACCCGCGGAACCTGGGCGCGGTGATCCGCTCGGCGGCCGCGTTCGGCGCCCACGGCGTGCTGCTGCCGGAGCGGCGCAGCGCGGGCATGACGGCGGTGGCGTGGCGCACGAGCGCGGGCACGGCGGCGAAGCTGCCGATCGCGGTGGCGACCAACCTGACGCGCCAGCTCAAGGCGTGGGCGAACGACGGCCTGATGCTGGTGGGCCTGGACGCCGACGGTTCGGTGGAGATCGACGAGCTCGAGCTGGCGGCGGACCCGCTGGTGATCGTGCTGGGCTCGGAGGGCCGCGGCCTGTCGCGCCTGGTCCGCGAGACGTGCGACGCGACGGTGTCGATCCCGATGGCGGCGGGCGTGGAATCGCTCAACGCGTCGGTGGCGGCGGGGGTCCTGCTGGCCGAGGTGGCGCGCCGCCGCCGTCTCGCCGGTCGGGTCTGACGCGACCACCCACTCGGGTTAAGGTCACCGTCGGATAAAACCGAGGGGACCCGATGTCGTTCGTTTCGCCACTGTTCCTGTGGTACTTCATGCCGGCGGTGCTCGTCGCCGTGCTGGTGTGCCCGCGGAGCTGGCGGAACGGCATCGTCGCGACCGGCAGCCTGCTGTTCTACACGATCGGCGCCGGGCCGTTCGTGTTCCTGCTGCTCGGCTGCATGGTCGTCAACTTCCTGGCCGGCCCGCTGCTGGCGCCGAGCCCGTGGGACGTCGGCGGCGTCCGGCGGCGCCGGATCCTCATCGCCGTCGTGGCGCTCGACGTCACGGTGCTGGTGATCTGGAAGTACGCCGGGTTCGCGACGCAGCAGATCGCGGCCGTCGCGCACTGGTTCGGCGGCAGCGTGCCGGTCGCGAGCCTGGTGGTGCCGATCGGCATCTCCTTCTACACGTTCCACCACATTTCGTACGTGGTCGACATCTACCGCGGCGAGCGGCAGGCGCTGCGGAACCCGGTGTCGTTCGCCGCGTACATCGCGATGTTCCCGCAGCTGGTGGCCGGCCCGATCGTGCGGTACCGCGAGATCGCCGACCAGCTGCCGCAGCTGCGGTCGCACCGGCTCGACGACATCGCGGCCGGCTTCCCCCGGTTCGCGCTCGGGCTGTGCAAGAAGACGATCATCGCCGACTCGCTGAGCCCCTTGGTCGAGGCGTGCTTCAAGGTGCCCCCGGACCAGATGACGTTCGCGACGGCGTGGCTCGGCGCGATCGGCTACACGCTCCAGCTGTTCTTCGACTTCTCGGGTTATTCGGACATGGCGATCGGCCTCGGCCGCATGCTGGGCTTCAGGTTGCCGGAGAACTTCGCGCGGCCGTACTCGTCGGTGACGATCACAGAGTTCTGGCGCCGCTGGCACATGAGCCTGTCCCGCTGGTTCCGCGACTACGTGTACATCCCCCTGGGTGGCAACCGGAACGGCGCGGGGCACACGTACCGCAACCTGTGCATCGTGTTCGTGCTGACGGGCTTCTGGCACGGCGCGCAGTGGACGTTCCTGGTGTGGGGCTGCTACCACGGAGCGCTCCTGGTGATCGAGCGCCGCTTCAGCCTCGACCTCGACCCGGCGTCCCGCTGGCCCCGCCTGGCCCGCCGAGCGCTGACGATGCTCCTGGTGGTGTTCGGCTGGGTGTTCTTCCGCTCGGCGGACCTGGGCCACGCGCTGTCGATGATCGGCCACATGCTGATCCCCGACTTCGACGGCCTGGGCGCAGGCGTCGAGGAGGCGTTCACGAACCAGCGGCTGGTGTTGCTCCTGGCGGCACTGGCGGTGTTCCTGCTCCCCGCCCACCCGGTGACGGGGCCGCTGCTGGAGTCGTCCCGAAGCAAGCCGGCAACGGCGCTGCGCATCGGCGTGATGACGGTGGGGCTGGTGTACGCGGCGATCCTGATCGCGACGGGGACGTTCAGCCCCTTCTTGTACTACCAGTTCTAAGCGACCAGACGCAGCCAGGCTTCCGCGAGCGCCCCGTGTCCGGCCGGAGTGGGATGGATGCCGTCATCAGACCAATGTTCCGGGTCCTCACTCAGCACCAACGAGGCGAACATCCGGTCCGCCGCAAGAAGATGCGCACCGTACTCACCCGCCAGTTCCCGAACCGCCTGGATCTTCGCGTCCAAATCACTACGCCATTCCTCACGCACCGCCTCGTCGATAACGACGACCCGCTCCCCGTCGACACCGTGGAGCACACGCTCGACAACGCCCTTGACCGGCAAGAGGAACGGCTCGACGAGGATCAGCTCCGTCCCCCGCGACGCGAGCGGAGCGAGCAGCCGGTCGTAACACGCCGCGAACTCCTCGACCGGAACCACCCGGCCGCGAGGGTCCAACGTGTGCCACCCCATGTCGTTGGCGCCGACGAGGATCGACACCACGTCCGGGTGCGCGTCGAGCACGTCCGCCTGCCACCGGGCCTCGAGGTCCAGCACCTTGTCGCCGGCGTGGCCGGTGTTCAGCCAGGTCACCGCGCACTCGGGGTGCCGGAAGCACCACTCGCCCGCGACCAGCAGCGGGTAGCCGCACCGGTCCTCGCCCGGGGGCCGCCAGAGGTCGGTGATCGAGTCGCCGGTGAACATCACGGTGCTTCCGGGCTTCAGCTTGATCGTCATGTGCCCAGCGTCGCGCCCGCAACTGGCAGGGAACGCACACGCCGCTGGTGCCGACCTGGCAGCATGATCGGCGAACAGTCAGAAAGGCAGCAGGGATGACCGAGCCGACCGATCTCGCCAAGGTGCCCGGCGTGATCCCCTACGTCGACCACCACACCGGCCCCCGCCGGCTGCTCGCCGTCGAGATCCCGCACCTCGGCCACACCGTGCGCGCCTACGCCCCGATCGCCAGCATCGACGGCCGGCAATACATCGTCTCCTGGGGTTCCGTCTCCTTCGAGATCCCCGCCGACCGGAACGTGCACGTCAGCGTGCACCTGCAGACCAACAGCGGACGCGACTACACGATCACCCCGTTCGCCTCGACCATCCTGCCGCCGCACCCCGCGCCGGTGCGGCTGCTCGCCCAGTTCGTGCCCACCCAAGGCCCTGAGGGCGCCCTCGTCCCCGTCGGCTGATGCTCGCCACGCGGTATCTCTTCCTGACCCGCCACGGCGAAGCGGCACCCACCGGCGACCTCACCGACGCCGGCCGGCAGCAGGCCGTCCTGCTCGGGCGGCGGCTCCGCGAGGTCCCCGTCTCCGCCGTCCACCACGGTCCCCTCCCGCGCACCTCGCAGACCGCCGCGCTCCTCGCCACCCAGCTGCCCGGCGTCCCCGTCTACGTCGACGAAGCGGCCGGCGACTTCGTCCCCTACACGCCCATGCGCGAAGAGCTCCCCGAGACGTCCGGCGACCTCCTCCACGCGTTCGCGCGGCAGCTTCCGCCCGCCGACGAGGAAAGGGCCGCCGAAGCCGAGCGGCGGTTCACCGGACCCGTGCCCGGTACCGAGACGCGGTTCGAAGTGCTCGTCACGCACAACTTCCTCGCCGGCTGGCTCGTCCGCGCCTCGCAGGACGCGCCGCCGTGGCGGTGGCTCGCCCTCGACCACGCCGACGCCGCGCTCACCGTGATCCGCTACTCGCCGGGGCGCCCGGCGGCGCTGCTGACGTACAACGACGTCGGCCACCTGCCCGCGGAACTGCGCTGGACCGGCTCTTCGCCCGAGTTTTACCTTCCGTAATCGGTGAACGCGGAGCGTCGCCACCCCGGAAAAGGAGGCTCGCCCGAATGGCCGAGCCTGTCAGGATGGGCGGATGAGTCCGGTTCCGTCACCCACCTCCGATCGGCCGAGCGACTACCTCGCCGCCGACGCCGTCGTCGATCACGGGCACCCCTTGATCCTCGCCCGGGTCGCGACCCTCCGACCGGACGCGGATGATCCCGCCGAACGGGCCGAGGCCGCGTTCCTCTTCGTCCGGGACGAAGTCGAGCACGTGATCGACGCCGAAGACCCGCGCGTCACCTGGCGCGCGTCGGACGTCCTGCGCGAGCGCGTCGGGATCTGCCACGCGAAAGCGCACCTGCTCGCCGCTTTGCTGCGCGCACAAGGGATCCCGGCCGGGTTCTGCTACCAGGAGCTCTCCGCGCTGCACGGGCTGAATGCCGTGTACCTGCACGGCAAGTGGTCGCGCCTCGACGCCCGCGGCAACCGCACCGGGGCCCGCGGGGAGTTTTCGCTCGGCGAGGAAAAACTGGCGTGGCCGGTGGACACCGCGCGCGGCGAGCGCGATCACCCGGAGATCCACCCGGCGCCGGCACCGGTCGTCGTGGATTTCCTGATGACGGCCGAGCCCGGTCCGGGCTGGTACGAAAAGGATCTCCCGGCCGCACTTTGAGCCGGGTTTCCGTGATTTTCGTAAAACTTGCCAACCTCGTTAATTATTGCCGAGAGTGACGTCTGTCCGTCATCCTTGTCCCCCGAACTTCTTATTTCGCGCGTCCCGTCGGGCGCGTAAAGTGACTCCCCGCACTCGAACCGACACATTACGCATTCGTCCGTTCGAGTGGTCCGAGGGAGGTGAAGCACGTGGCCGCGGATGGCGGACCCCTCCGCCGTACCCCACTGCAGGAGATCTTCTGGACCAGGACGAGCCTGCTCCTTTCGGTGCTCGTCGTGGTCGCCGGCCTCAGCCTGTGGCTCGCCGGCCTGATGGACCCCGGCACCGGGAAGACCCTGGTGACGTCCCTGGGCACCGGCACCCTGATCTCCGCGATCGTCGGGTTCGGCACCACACTGATCACCGCCAGCGCGTCGCAGCGGGCGCTGGTGACCCCGGTGATCGAAGAGAGCCGGCGCGCGCTGGAGGACCTGAGCGCCGAATACCGCGCGCTGAACAAGGAGTTCTTCCCCACCGACGTGTTCGACGCGACCACCGACCCCGATCCCGCGTTCAACCGGGGGCTGATGGCCGACCTCAACGCCACCCGGCAGTACTTCTTCCGCGGCTTCTCCGGCCGGCACGCGGCCGCCCGCCTGTTGCTTTCCCGCACGGAACGCGAACTCCGGGCCGTCATCGCCGATCCGCGTGACGCCAGCTCGATCAGCGGGCGCGCCCGCTACCTGCTCCGCCGCGAGGCGGGCGACGTCGACTACGAACAGATCCAGACCCGGCTCGACGAAGAGATCCGGATCGGGCTGGTCGGCCTCTTCCTGGCGCGCAGCCGCTGCGCGCAGGTCGACATCACCGTGGTCGCCGACCCGCCGCTCGACCGGCTCGAACTGTTCGACGACAGCGTGTGGGTGTCGCTCTACAGCGACGTTCGCGGCGCCACGAAGCTGTACCCGCGGTCCTTGCGGTTCACCGAGGGTTCCTTCCTCTACAACATGGAGCGCGCCGAGTTCGTGCGCGTTTCGCAGTCCCGGACCGGCCGCCACTTCCGCATCACGTCCGCCACGACGCGGACGGATTTCCTGGCGCTGTTCGAAAAGATCACCGGATCCCCCCTGTCCGAGGAGCAGTTCCGCGAGCTGGAAAGCAAGTTCCACGCTTTCCGCGCGGAGTTCTCCGAAGTCGCCGAGCTAGGGAGCTGACCTTGCTCACCCGTCTGTCCCCCCTGTCCGAACTGGCCACGCGCCTGCGCACGGCCGGGTTCCCGCTCGCCATCGACTGGCGCACGGTCGACACCTGGTTCCGGTCGTGGGCCGACCACCCCGAACTGCGGGAGGAACTGCGCTCGCAGCTCCGTTCGCTGTCTCCCGCGCAGGCCGCGAAACTGCTGCGCTCGTCCCGGGAAACCACGACCCACTTCGCCTGGTGCCTGCTCGATTCGCCGACCGACCCGTTTTCCTTCTGGCTGCACGAATACAAGGCGCAGCACGACTGGCGGGAGGGGTACGCGGATTCCGTGCACAACCACAGGTACCACTTCTGCACCACCATCCTCCGGGGCAGCTACCTCCACGAAAGGTACGAAACGACCCACGACCCCCGCACCGGCTTGATCGACTCCGCGCACCTGCGGCGCCGGACGTTGTGCCAGGCCGGGGCGTGCGCCACCATGCTGGCCGACGAATACCACCGGATTCCCGAAGCGGCGTCCGGCACGATGACGTTTCTCGTGAAATCACGGCCGGTGAGCACGTTCAGCCTTTCCTACGATCCGGCCAGCGGAATCGGCCATCGTCACGTTCCGGTCGAGGTCCGATTGGGGGAATTGGCCGACCGCATCTAGCTACACACCGGCGTCAGCGGCGCTTACCATTGCTCCACCCGTCTGAACACCACGGCCGGGATCGGAGAGGTGTATGCGCACGCAGGAAAGCACGATCGACCATGTGATCATCGAGGCCGTCGAGACCCGGGTTCATCGGTTGTGTCACCGATATGCCGAACGGTTGCAGTTCCACGGCTGGCACCACGTGAGCTTCGTCCGCGCGAAGGCGGCCGGCTTCGCCGAGCACAACGGGGCCGACCGCGCCGTCGTCGAAGTCGCGGCGCTGGTGCACGACGTCAACTACCTGGTGCTCCGCAACTCGCCCGCGGCGGCGGGCCGGAGCCTGCGGCTGGAGATCCTCGCGGAGTGCGGGGTCCCCGACGGCGTCGCGCGCTGGATCGACGCGATCATCGACGAAGCCGAAATGGCCACGCGCGGCCGCGACATTTCGCTGGAGGCGCAGGCCCTGAGCGACGCGGACACGCTGTTCAAGGCGCTGCCGGTGACCCCGGTGGTGCTCGCGCACCGGTACCTGCGCGAGAACGGGCTGAGCCTGCGCGAGCTGGCGCACAAGATCGTCGGCGAGCAGTGCGACGTCCACGACGAGGGGTACTACTTCTACAACCCCGAGGCGGCGGCGACGTACTCGCGCTGGGCGATGGCGAACCTCCAGCTGTGGCAGTGCATCAAGGAGGCGGTCGACGACCCGACGGTGGCGGAGCTGCTCGACGCGGTGCACGCGGTCGACGCGATGGCGTCCTAGGGCCGGCCGCCTTGGCCGTAGTCCCGGAGCCGGTCGACGACCTTGGCCACCTCGGGCGGCGGCAGCAGGCTCGGCCGGCCGGCGCTCTGCGCGAGCAGCCACACCCGGCAGGCCCACTCGAGCTGCTGGGCCCGGTGGTAGGCGGCCTCGAGGCCGTCGCCGTAGGTGAGGGTGCCGTGGTTGGCCATCAGGCAGCCGCGGCGCCCCTCCAGGGCCTCGAGCACGGCCGCCGCGAGCTCAGGCGTGCCGTAGGTGGCGTAGCGCGCGACGCGCACCGAGGGGCCGATCGTGGCGACGATGTAGTGGACGGGCGGCACCTCGCGCACGAGGGTCGACACGGCGGTGGCGTGCGGCGAATGCGTGTGGACGACGGCGGTGACGGGCTCGCGGTCGGGATCGCGGACGTCCCAGTACACGGACAGGTGCATCGGGAGCTCACTGGTCGGCTTGAGCGAGCCGTCGACGACCTGGCCCCCGAGGTCGACGACGGCCACATCGGCCGGCGTCATGCTCGAGTAGGGAACCCCGGTCGGGGTGACGGCGACCAGATCCCCGGCCCGAACGGAGACGTTCCCGGAAGTGCCGACGACCAGGCCGTCCCCGACCATCCGGCGCGCATAGGCGCAGACGGCGGCCCGCTCGGTCTCGAGGATCATGCGCAGGTCCCGTCGTCTCGTGGGTGATCAGCAGCTGAACTGAACACTGCCAGCCACCCACGAGCTTCGGCCACCTCTTGACCGGCCGAGGACACGCCCCCGCCCATCCCTCGCAGCGCTCCGGCAAAGACATGAACGACCCTTTCACCTCGTCAGACGAGGTGAAAGGGTCGTTCATGACCGCTGCCGCGGAACGAGTCCCCACCCGCTCGCCTGCGATCCGAGTGTCGCGAATGACTCATTCGGGGCGTCCGGGCCACCGTCGCCCCAGCCGGGCCCCACGGGCTGATGGGATCGAAATTGGCCCGGCGCCTCCCGAGGATCCGAGAGGCGCCGGCGTCTGCGGGAAAGTCAGGCCTTCGCGGGAGCAGCGGGAGCCGAGGGACCAGCCGGAGCCTTCGCGGGCGCAGCCGGAGCAGCGGGAACCTTCGCGGCAGGAGCAGGAGCCGGCTTCCGGTCCCCGTTCCCAGCAGCGGGAGCAGCGGTCTCCTCCACCGGGGCCAGCAACCGCATGGCCTCCTGGACCGCCACGTCCGTCGCCGCGATGCGCTCCGCGACCTTCGACCGCAGGTCCAAAGCCAGCTTCCGGTTCTGATCCGCCGTCGCCTGCTGCGTCCGAGCCGACGTCAACGCCGCCTCGGTCTCCTGCTTCTTGCGGGAGTTCTCCTCGTCGAACGCCTTCTTGCGCGCGGCCAGCTCCTCCGCGGCCTTCCGGTCCGCCGCGGCCCGGGCCTCGGCCGCCGCCGCCTCGGCCTTCCCGTCCGCTTCCTTGCGGGACCGCTCGGCCGCCGCGGCCAGCTCGACCCTCTTCGCGCCCGCCGCCGCGTTCAGCTTCTCGATCTCGCCCTTCGCCTCCGACTTCAGGCGGGCGCGCTCCTCCTCCGCGTCCTTCGCCAGCTTGTCCGCCGTGCGGCGGGTCTCGTGCGCGTACTTGTCGGCCTGGTCGCGGGTCGAGGCCGCGTCGGCCTCCGCCGCCGAGCGGAGGTCGGCGATCTCCTCCTCCGCGAGCTGCATCATCATCCGGACGCGCTCGGCCATCGCGCCGGCGCCGGACGGGCTGGCGCTCATCCGCGCGAGGGCGGCCTTCGTCTCGGCCAGCTCTTTCTGCGCGTACGCGAGAGCCTTCGACAGATCCGACGCCGTCGCGGCGGACTCGTCGCGGCTGCGCGCCGCTTCGCGGACCTCCTTGGTCAGCGCGGCGAGACGCTCGTCTACCTGACGCTGGTTGTAGCCGCGGACACCCACGGCGAATGTCTTCGAGGTGGACTGGGACTTCTCAGGCGCGACCATCGGGCCACCTTAATGAGCAAGGGACCTTCAGGACGTACCGCCAAACGGATGCATCACGAATTTGGGAACCCCCGGTAACACATGGCATTCTGACCTCGGCTGACCAGCGGCTGACCCGAGGAGTTCACTGTGGACATACCCGCAGTCCTCGCGGATATCGGCGCGCACTGGCACGTCTACGCCACCATGCCGCTCATCGCCGCCCTGATCGGCTACCTCACCAAGCGCGTCGCCATCGAGATGATGTTCCGGCCCCTCGAGTTCACCGGCATCCGGCCGTTCCTCGGGTGGCAGGGGGTGATCCCGGCCAACTCGCGGCGGATGGCCACCACCGCCGTGGATCTGCTGACCCGCAACCTCGTCGACCCGCAGGAGATCTTCGCCCGGCTCGACCCGGAGGAAATGGTCAAAGAGCTCGAAGCGCCGCTGCTCAAGGCCGTAGAGGACGTCACGCGCGAGGTCATGGAGACCTATCAGCCGCGGCTGTGGGAGATGCTGCCGTCGCGGGCGCAGCGGCTGCTCGTCGACCAGGTCCGCGCGCAGGCGCCGGAGGTCGTCAAGCGGCTGCTGCGGGAGGTCTCGACCAACATCGACGACGTCCTCGACGTCAACGACATGCTCATCAACGCCATGGTCCGCGACAAGTCGCTGACGTGCCGGCTGATCCGCGAGGTCGCCGCGCCCGAGTTCAAGTTCATCGCGCGCTCGGGCGTTTACTTCGGGTTCGTGATCGGGCTGGTCCAGTTCGTCGCCTGGGCCCTGACGAAGGAACCGCTGATCATGCCGATCTTCGGTTTCGTCACGGGCTTCGTCACGGACTGGCTCGCCCTCAAGATGATCTTCTACCCGCGCGAGCCCCGCGGCTTCGGGTTCTTCCGCTGGCAGGGCATGTTCCAGAAACGCCGTCAGGAGGTCGCCGCCGACTACGGCGCGCTGATCGCCGACGAGGTCCTGACCGTGCGGAACGTGATGGAGGCCGTGCTCACCGGCCCGCGCGCGGACCGGCTGTTCGCGCTGATCACCCGCGAGGTGCAGCGCACGATCGACGCGCAGGCGAGCATCGCCAAGCCGCTGGTCGCGCTGACCATGGGCGGCAAGCAGTACCAGGAGATGAAGCGCGCGGCCGCCGAGAAGGCCATCGCCTACCTCCCCGAAACGGTGAAACACGTCGAGAGCTACGCCACCGGCGCGCTCGACGTCCGCAACACGATCGTCGACAAGATGCAGCAGCTGACGCCACTCGAGTTCGAAGGCATCCTGCGGCCGGCCTTCAAGCAGGACGAATGGAAGCTCATCGCCGTCGGCGCGGTCATCGGTGGGCTGGTGGGTGAACTCCAGGTGCTGCTCCTGCTGCACTGATCAAGGGCCGATAGCGTGCGCGGGTGGACTTCGGCACGCACTGGCAGGTGTACGTCACCATGCCGTTCATCGCGGCGCTGATCGGCTACGTCACCAAGCGCGTCGCCATCGAGATGATGTTCCGGCCGCTCGAGTTCACCGGGGTCAAGCCGTTCCTCGGCTGGCAGGGCGTCCTGCCGGCGAACGCCGAGCGGATGGCGGCGACGGCCACCGAGATGCTGACGACCAACCTCGTCGACCCCAAGGAGATCTTCGCCCGGCTCGACCCGGAGCAGGTCGCGAAGGAGATCGAGCAGCCGCTGCTGCGGGTCGTCGAGGACGTCACCCGCGAGGTGATGGAGACCTACCAGCCGCGGCTGTGGGAGGTGCTGCCGAACGGCGCGCAGCAGTTGCTGCTCAAGCGCGTCCAGGCCGAGGCGCCGAAGGCGATCACCAAGATCATGCGGGAGATCGCCGACAACATCGAGGACGTCCTCGACCTCCAGCACATGGTCGTGACGAACCTGGTCCGCGACAAGGCGCTGCTCAACCGGCTGATCCGCGACATCTCGCGACCCGAGATGCGGTTCATCGCCCGCTCGGGGATCTGGTTCGGGTTCATCCTCGGCTGCGTGCAGCTGGTGGTGTGGGCGCTGACGAAGTCGCCGATCGTGCTGCCGCTGTTCGGCCTCCTCATCGGCTGGTTCACCGACTGGCTGGCCCTGAAGATGATCTTCCTGCCGCGCGAGCCGCGCCGGTTCTTCGGCGTCTACACCTGGCAGGGCGTCTTCCAGAAGCGCCGTGACCAGGTCGCCGCCGACTACGGCGACATGATCGCGCGCGAGATCATCACCATCCCGAACCTGCTGGAAGCCGTGCTGCGCGGCCCGAAGTCCGACCGGCTCTTCGCGATGATCACCCGCGAGGTGCAGAAGACGATCGACGCGCAGGCGAGCGTCGTCAAGCCGTTCGTCGCCATCGCCGTCGGGACGAGAAAGTTCCAGGAGCTGAAGCAGACGGCCGCCGCGAAGGCCGCGGAGCGCGTCCCGGAGACGATCCGGTACGCCGAGAACTACGCCATCAACGCGCTCGACGTGCGCAACACGATCGTCGACCGGATGAAGAAGCTGAGCGCGCTGGAGTTCGAGCAGCTGCTGCGGCCGGCGTTCCGGCAGGACGAGTGGAAGCTGATCGCCGTCGGTGCGGTGATCGGCGGGCTCGTCGGAGAACTGCAGGTGCTCGCCCTGCTCGGGTAGCCGGTACGGTTTTGCTTTCGGCAGGAGGAGGTCGGCTTGGACGCTGTCCTGGACGACCTCGCGCGGCACTGGCCGCTCTACGCGGCGATGCCGTTCATCGCGGCGCTGATCGGGTACGTCACCAAGCGTGTCGCCATCGAAATGATGTTCCGGCCGCTGGACTTCCTCGGGATCCCGCCGCTGCTCGGCTGGCAGGGCGTCGTCCCGAAGCACGGCGGGCGGATGGCGGCGGTGGCGACCGAGCTGCTGACGGCGAACCTGCTCGACCTCCGCGAGGTCTTCGGCCGGATCGACCCGGTGATCATCACGAGCGAGCTGGAGCAGCCGCTGCTGCGCGCGGTCGACCACATCGCGCGCGAGGTGCTCGCCGAGCACCACCCGCGGCTGTGGGAGGTCATGCCGACGCTGGCGCAGGAGATGCTGATCAAGCAGGTCCAGGCGTCGGCGCCGCGGCTGGTCCGGGAGTTCCTCGACGACGTCCGCGAGAACCTCGACGAGGTCCTCGACGTCCAGCACATGACGGTCCAGCGGCTGACGCGGGACAAAGCGCTGCTGGTGCGGCTGATCCGCGAGACGTCCCGGCCGGAGATGTCGTTCATCGCGCGGATGGGCATCTACTTCGGCTTCGGGCTCGGCCTGGTGCAGACGATCGTGTGGGCGTTCACGCGCGAGCCGTGGGTGCTCCCGGCGTTCGGCGGCGTGATCGGGCTGTGCACGGACTGGCTGGCGATCAAGCTGATCTTCGTCCCGCGCGAGCCGGTCCGCCTGGGCCGGGTGATCTTCCAGGGCAAGTTCCAGCGCCGGCGCGCGGAGGTGGCGCGGCAGTACGGCGAGCTGATCGCGACCGAGGTCCTGACGGTGCAGAACCTGCTGGACGCGGTGTTGCGCGGCCCGCGCGCCGATCGGCTGGCGGCGCTGGTGGAGCAGATGGTGTCGTCGGCGGTCGACGCGCAGCTGCCGCTGTCTTTCGCGGTGGGCGGCACGCGGCTGCGCGAGATGAAGCACGCGGCGGCCCGGAAGGCGCTGGAGCAGCTGCCGGACACGGCCCGGTACGCCGAGGGCTACCTGACCGAGGCGATGGACGTCGCGAAGATGATCGAGCAGCGGATGCTGGCGTTGACGCCCCTGGAGTTCGAGGGGCTGCTGCGGCCGGCGTTCCGGCAGGACGAGTGGAAGCTGATCGCGGTCGGCGGGGTGATCGGGTTCGTGGTCGGGGAGCTGCAGGTCCTGCTGATGCTGGGTTAGCAGCGCCCCAATGTGGCCTTCGGTGCGTTGAACGCACCGAAGGCCGCCTTGGGTGCGTTCAACGCAACCAAGGCCACATTGGGGCGCTGGGGTCAGGCCGCCGCGACCAGGTCCGGGGCCGGGTCGACCGCGCGGACCCGGGTCCGGCGGTCGCGCTGCCAGGCGATCAGGCGGCAGACCACGTAGATCAAGAACGAAATCGCCGTCACGAACGCGCTCACCGGCAGCCCCGGTGCCAGCGACAGCACGATCCCGCCCAGCGCCGACACCTCGGCGAAGACCACCGCCAGCACCGTCGCCTTCCACGGTGACGCCGTCACGCGAGCCGCCGCGGCCGCCGGCGTCACCATCAGCGCCACCACCAGCAGCGACCCGACGACCTTCACGCTCAACGCCGTCGAGATGCCCACCAGCAGCGCGAACACCACCGTCAACGTCTTCACCGGGACCCCGCGCGCGACAGCCACGTTCCGGTCCACCGAAGCGAACAGCAACGGCCGGTAGACCAGCGCCAGTACCGCCAGCACCACCACCGACGACACGACGAACAACGTCAGGTTCGTCGAGTCGATCGTGATGATCTGGCCGGTGAGGATCCCGAACTTGTTCCCGGACCGTCCTTTGTAGAACGACAGGAACAGCACGCCCATGCCGAGGCCGAACGACAGGATCACGCCGATCACCGAGTCGCGGTCCGCGTCGCGCGCGCCGAGGATGCCCAGCAGCAGCGCCGCCACCACCGCGCCGATCAACGCGCCGTACTCGACGCCGATCCCCAGCAGCAGGGCCGCCGCGCCGCCGGTGAACGCCAGCTCCGACGTCCCGTGCACCGCGAACGACATCCGCCGCATCACGATCAGCGGCCCCAGCACGCCGGCCACCAACCCGAGGATCGCCGCCGCGAGCAGGGCCGTCTGGACGCCGTCCAGCTCGGTGATCAGCTCCCACGTCTTGCCGAAGTCGAACAGATCCAAGACTCAGCCCACTTGCTCTTCGACGTCGTGTTCGTGGTGGTGCGGCTCCTGCTCGCACAGCGAGCTCTGCGCGCCCGCGATGTGGATCTGGCCGCCCACCTTCAGCACCTCGACGCGCGTGCCGTACAGCTCCGACAGCGTCCGGGTGGTCATCACCTCGTCCGGCTTGCCGATCCGGAAGGACCCGTTGACCAGGTACAGCACCCGGTCGACGAACGGCAGCACCGGGTTGATCTCGTGCGTCACGAACAGCACCGCGGTGCCCGATGTGCTCCGGCGCCGGTCGATCAGCTCGCTGATCGCGCGCTGGTGCGCCAGGTCCAGCGACAGCAGCGGCTCGTCGCAGAGCAGCACCTCGGGGTCGCCGACCAGGGCTTGGGCCACCCGCAGCCGCTGCTGCTCGCCGCCGGACAGCCGCCCGACGGGCTGCTTCGCGTACCGCGTCGCCCCCACCGCTTCGATGGCTTCGGAAACCCGGCGTCGTCGTGCCCCCATGCCGAACAGGCCCGGGCCCCAGCGGTGGCCGTCGAGGCCCAGCCCGACCAGGTCGACGCCGCGCAGCGTCAGCGACTCGTCGATCGCGCGCTGCTGCGGGATGTAGCCGACCTTGCGGTTCGCGCCGCCCGGGCGGCCGCCGGCGATCTCGACCGTGCCCGCCGACAGGCCCTGCATGCCGAGCAGCGCCTTCAGCAGGCTGCTCTTGCCGGAGCCGTTGGGGCCGAGCACGGCGAGGAACTCCCCCGGCTCGACGACGAGGTCCAGCCCCGACCACAGGGTCCGGGGACCGAACGCGAGCCCCGCCCCGCGGACCCGGACCGCGGGGCGTACGTCGTCGGAGACGGAGGTGGGAGGCATACCTACTTCAACGCTCCTGCCAGCGCTTCGACTTCCCCGGTCATCCAGCCAATGTAGTCCGTCGCACCCTGCGGCAGCGTCTCGGTCACGTCGACGACGCCGATCCCGGCGGCCTTCGCCTGCGCCACGACGTCCTGCGTGAGCGGCGTGACCGTCTGGGCGTTGTTGATCAGCGCCTTGACCTGCTTGGTGGCGATGAGCTGCTTGTACTCGTTGACGGCGCCGGCCGGGACGTCGGTGTCGTTCTCCACGGCGTCCGAGAAGGCCTTCGGCGTCGCGTCCGTCAGCTTCGCGCTCTCGAGCAGGTAGTGCGCCACCGGCTCGGTGACGACGACCTTCGTGCCCGGGTGCGTGGTGCCGAGCTCGCCGAGCCGCTTCTCCAGCGCGTCCACCTTCGCCTTGAACGCCGTCGCGTTGTCGGTGAACGCCTGCTTCGACGCCGGTTCCAGCTCGCCGAGCTGCGCGGCGACCTGGTCGGCCACCTTGTCGACGCCCGGCAGGTCGTACCAGACGTGCTCGTTCTCGTCGCCGGTCGCGGCGATGTCGTAGGCGACGAGCTTCTTCGCGTCCCCGGCCTGGCCGGTGAGCTTGTCGAAGAACTCGTCGTAGCCGCCGCCGTTGGACAGCAGCAGCTTCGCGTCCTTCGCCGCGAGGGCGTCGTCGGCGGTGGTCTCGTACGAGTGCGGGTCGGCCGACGGGTCGTGGATGATCGACTTGACCTCGACCTTGTCGCCGCCGACGGCGCTCACGACGCTGCCCCAGACGTCCGTCGAGGCCACGACCTTGATCTTCCCGGAGCCGCCGGACTGCCCGCCGCCGTCGGAGCCCGACGTTCCACCGGAGCACCCGGCCAGGGCGAGGACGGACAGAGCCGAAGCGGCGGCGAGCACGCTCCTGGTGCGGCGGGAACTCATCGAGAACTCTCCTGGATCGAGACCGAAACGCTAATGGAAACCGTTGTCAGATTCACCTTACCCCATCCGGATGACTTCCTGGCCATCCGATCGCGGTTTGGTGTATGCGTCTTCGTGCATGCGGATCGAGACATCGACCACCCGGGGTGTCTCTTCATGAATTCGATCTGAACCGTTACGGTTTGCTGATGGGACGTCCTATTCGCACCCGGAGGCAGGCGACGCTGGCGTCGCTCGCGGCGGAGCTCGGTGTGTCCAGGACCACGGTGTCCAACGCCTACAACCGGCCGGACCAGCTGTCCCCCGAACTGCGCCGCCGCGTCCTCGAGACCGCGCGCCGCCTCGGCTACCCCGGTCCCGACCCGGTCGCCCGCTCGCTGCGCACCCGCCGGGCCGGCGCCGTCGGGCTGCTGCTCACCGAGAACCTCTCCTACGCCTTCCGCGACCCCGCCGCCGTCGGCGTGCTCGAAGGACTGGCCCTGGCCTGCGAAGACGCCGGTGTCGGCCTCCACCTGGTGCCGGCCAGCCCGGGCCGGGAAGACGTCGCCGCGGTGCACCGCGCGGGCGTCGACGGCTTCGTCGTCTACTCCGTGCCGGACGACGACCCGCACCTGGCCGCCGTGCTCGAACGGCCGGTGCCGACGGTGATCATCGACCAGCCGAGCATCGAAGGCATCGACCGCGTCGGCCCGGACGACGCGGCGGCCGTCGGCAAGATCGCCGAGCACCTCGTCGGCCTCGGCCACCGGCAGGTCGGCGTCATCTGCATGCGGCTGGCCCGCGAGCGCAACGACGACTTCGTCTCCCCGACGCGCCAGAGCGGCGCGCACTTCCACGTCCAGCGCACCCGGCTGGAGGCGCTGGCCGTGGCGTTCTCGGCGGCCGGCGTCGACTGGGCGGGCGTCCCGGTCGTCGAGCGCTTCGACCACACGGTGGACGACGGCGCGTCCGCCGCCCGTCAGCTGCTGGACGCGTACCCGCAGATCACGGCCGTGATCTGCACCTCCGACATCCTCGCGCTCGGCGCCATGGCCGAAGCCGAGCGGCGCGGGCTGCGGGTGCCGCAGGACCTCACCGTCACCGGCTTCGACGGCATCGCCGAGGCCGAGCGGATCGGCCTCACCACGGTCCACCAGCCGGTGCTCGAAAAGGGCAAGATGGCCGGACGGCTGCTGCTCAGCTCGGGCGAGCGGAGCGCGCCGAAGGTGATCACGCTGCCGACCGAGCTGCGCGTCGGGCGCACGTCGGCACCCCCTAGAACGGTCGAGGAGCCCTGGTTCGGGGGCTGACCCGTGACATAGCTCGTAGTGCATTGCTCGTAGAGGTGCGCACCAGGTCAAATGGAGTGGTACGCCCGCGCCGCGGGGCCACTGGCCGGAAGGTGACCGATGACCTCGATCGACGTTCTGCTCAAGCGCAACCAAGAGCTCGGCGAAGTGACGCCCGGCGACCGCTCGTCGCCCAAGCCGTCGCTGCACGTGGCCATCCTGACCTGCATGGACGCCCGGATCCGGGTGTTCGAGCTCTTCGGCCTGCTGCAGGGCGAGTCGCACGTCCTGCGCAACGCGGGCGGCGTGGTGACCGACGACATGATCCGCTCGCTGGCCCTTTCGCAGCGCAAGCTGGGCACCCGCGAGGTGCTGATCGTCCAGCACACCGAGTGCGGCCTTTCGATGGTCACCGAAGACGACTTCAAGGACGAGCTGGAGAGCGACACCGGACTGCGGCCGACCTGGGCGGTCGAGGCGTTCCGCAACGTCGAGAACAGCGTCCGGACGTCGGTGGAGCGCGTGCGCCGCAGCGACTTCCTGCCGCACACCGACAACGTCCGGGGCTTCGTCTACGACGTCAAGACCGGGAAGCTCACCGAGGTCGAGTAGCATTCCCGTTCAGATGTCGTCACCATCTGAACGGGGATCTCGTGCGCGTCCTCTTCGCCGGGCTCGCGTCCGCCGGCCACACGTACCCGATGATCCCGCTCGCGGTCGCGGCGCGGGACAACGGGCACGAGGTGCATTTCGCGGCGGGTGAGCACGTCCACCCACCGCTGCACCGGCTCGGGCTCAATCCCTTCCGGCCCGCGGACTCGTTCTACGAGATCTACGCCGAGGACCTCGAACCGGACCTCGCCCGGCTGCGGCCGGACCTGGTGGTGCACGGCTGGGGCGTCCCGGAGGTGGGCGTCGCCGCCCGGCGCGCCGGGATCCCCGCCCTGTGGCACGGGTTCGGCCGGATGATCCCCGACGGCATCGGGTTCGAGCGCCCCAGCGGCGGGGCGCACCTGGACGTCTGCCCGCCGTCGTTGCAGGACAAGGACTTCCTCGCGACCGCCGAGCGGATCGCCCTGCGTCCGGTGCCCTTCTCGGAGCCGGCGCCGTCCGTGCCCGGCCGCCCGGTGATCTACCTGACGCTCGGCACCGCGTTCGGCACGCCGGAAGTGCTCACCACCGCGATCCACGGCCTGGCCGCCCTCGGCGAGCACGTCGTCGTCGCCACCGGCCGGGTGCGGCCGGAGGAACTCGGCAGCGTGCCGGGCAACGTCACGGTCCGGGCGTGGGTGGACCAGGCCGAACTGCTGCCGCGCGCCGGTCTCGTCGTGCACCACGGCGGCAGCGGGACCACGCTGGGCGCGCTCGCCGCCGGCGTCCCGCAGCTGCTCCTGCCGCAAGGCGCCGACCAGTTCGCCAACGCCGAGACGCTCATCGCCGCGGGAGCCGCGCTGCGGCTCCTGCCTGGCGAACTGAGCGCGGACGCCGTCACCGAACAGGCCCGGAAAGCGTCCTCCTGCCGGGACGCGGCCCGCGCGATCGCCGACGAAATCGCCGCGATGCCGTCGCCCGGCGAGGTCGCTCGCGAGCTGCCGAAGTGGGCGAAGTAGCCTCCCGGCGTGGCTGTGGACGCTGACGTACTGCTCGACTGGTTCTCCACGCACGGCCGGGACCTGCCCTGGCGCGAGCCGGACTGCTCGGCCTGGGGCGTGCTGGTCAGCGAAATCATGCTCCAGCAGACGCCGGTCGCGCGGGTGCAGCCGATCTGGCACGAGTGGATGGCGCGCTGGCCGGTTCCGTCGGCGCTGGCCGCGTCGTCGCCGGGCGAGGTCGTGCGGGCCTGGGGCAAGCTCGGCTACCCGCGGCGCGCGCTGCGGCTCCACGAAGCCGCCGGGGTGATCGCGCGCGACCACGGTGACGTCGTTCCGTCCGATGTGGACACTCTGCTCGCGCTGCCCGGCATCGGCGCCTACACCGCTCGCGCCGTCGCCGCGTTCGCCTACGGGCAGCGCGCACCCGTAGTCGACACGAACGTGCGGCGTGTCGTCGCGCGGGCCGTGCACGGGGCCGGGGACGCCGGGCCCGCGTCGAACACCCGGGACATGAACGACGTCGAGGCCCTGCTGCCCGCCGACGATGCCCCCGCCGCCCGGTTTTCCGCCGCGATCATGGAGCTCGGCGCGCTGATCTGCACGGCACGAAGTCCGCGGTGCGCGGACTGCCCGGTCTACGACGAATGCGCGTGGCAGCTGGCCGGACGGCCCGAGTACGCCGGCCCGGCCAAGCCCGTACAGCGGTTCGCCGGCACCGACCGGCAGGTCCGCGGCCTGCTGCTGGACGTCCTGCGCGGGTCCGAGGGCCCGGTGGAGAAGGCCCGGCTCGACCTGGTGTGGCACGACGGCGGCCAGCGCGACCGCTGCCTGGACTCCCTGCTCGCCGACGGCCTCCTCGAACAGACCAGTGGCGGGCTGTTCGCGCTCCCAGGTGAACACTAACGCGCTACAACCAAAGTTGGTCAATAGTTGTCAACGGCGCGGTCCGGAGCTACCTTTTCCCGCATGGTCCATGTAGACCGCCGGACCCTGCTCAAGGCGGGGATGACCGTTACCGCGGCCGGCGCACTGGGGATGACGACCACGGGTACGGCCGCTGCGGCCGTGCCGACACCGACGATCCACCCCACCTCGGAGTGGGGCGCACGGGCCGCCACCGGCCCGATCGTCGTCGAGAACCACAAACCGACCTACATCGTCGTGCACCATGCCGTCGATCCGCCGATGAACAACGACTTCTCGCTGGCGCGCGCGTTCTACGTCGCGAAGTTCATCCAAGACCTGCACATGGACAAGAACGGCTGGATCGACAGCGGCCAGCAGTTCACGAACAGCCGCGGCGGGTTCGTCACCGAAGGCAGGCACCGCAGCCTGGAGATCCTGCGCGGCGGCACCCAGCACGTGCAGGGCGCGAACGTCGGCAACCACAACAGCGAAGTCATCGGCATCGAGAACGAAGGCCTGTACAGCACGGTCGACGTGCCGCAGGCGCTGTGGGACTCGCTGGTGAACCTGGTCGCCTACATCGCGCACCAGTACGGCATCGCGCCCGAGTTCATCAAGGGCCACCGCGACTTCAACTCGACCGAATGCCCCGGCCAGGTGCTCTACAACCGGCTGCCGGAGCTGCGGACGGCGGTGGGCCGCGTCCTCGGCGTCTCGGTGGCGCGGTCCGAAGCCGAATGGCCGCTGCTGAAGCCGGGCGACACGGGCCGTCAGGTCCAACAGGCACAGCGATTCCTGCGCACGTCGGGCTTCGGCGTGCCGACTGATGGCGTGTTCGGTAAGTCCACAAAGGACGCCGTGGCTGCTTTGTCCGTTCAGGCCGGGCTGCCGCGCGACACCTGCACAGCGGCGAAGGCGGCCGACGAGACCGGCTTCCTCGGCTCGGACGTCTGGCCGCTGATCGTCCCGTCCGACCGCTCGACGGCAGCCTGGCGAGCGGACCTGACCCGGGACTGAAGGGTCGACACGCGTGATTGGGGCGACGACACGGCGACTCAACGGCGCGCTCGGCGTGTCGTCCCTCTGATCACGCGTGTCGACTCCGCGATCACGCGTGTCGACCTTTTCAGCGCGCGAGCACCTGGGCGAGGAACGCCTCCACCGCGCCTCGGTAGGTCTCCGGGGCTTCGTCGTGGGGCAGGTGGGCCGAGCCCGGCACCACCAGGTGCTTCGCGCCGGCGACCCGTGACGCGACGAGCGCCTGCTGGCCGGGCGGCATCGCCGTGTGCTCGCCCTCGACCAGCAGCAGCGGGCAGCGGATCGCGTCGACGACGTCCCAGTAGTCCCGGCGGCCCCATTCGGCGGCGATGACGTACAGGTCCTCGAGGTCGGCGACCAGGTGGAACCCGTCGGAACGCTCCTCGACGCAGTCTGCGAAGTACTCGCCCGCGTCGCCGAAGAACTCGCGGACGTGCTCCAGGGACTCGAACGGCACCGGCCAGCTCTCGAAGTACCCGCGCCACGTCTCGACGGTCCGGCCGCGCTGGTCCGGCGCGAAGTCCTCGGACACGACCGCGCGCACCAGCTCCGGGTACTTCGCGGCGGTCGCCCACGCGTGCAGGCCACCCATCGAGTGGCCGATCAGCACCGCCGGGCCCGCGTCGAGGGTCCGCAGCGCGTCGGCGACGTCGTCGGTGAACCGCTCGGTCGTCCAGGGCCCGACGCGCGGCGCGCTGCCGTGGCCGCGCGCGTCGAGGCCGTACACCGCGCCGTAGGGCCGGAGCCACTCCGCGACACGCCGCCACGTCCGCGCGCGGCCCATCAGTCCGTGGAGCAGAACGATCGGCACGCCGGTGCCGCCGAAACAGAGCACGCGGCCACCTAACCACAAACCCGCTGGTGCGGAACGTGACCGAACCGTCGCTGTGGATGACCTAGGCTGGGTCGGTGCGCCGCCGACTGACCGCCCTCGCTGTCTGCGCCGCGGTGATCGTGGCCGCGGCCTGCAGCGGTGACGCCGTCACCGCGGTGCCCCCGCCTCCGCCCATGCACCCGGCGCCGGGCGCGTCCGGTGCCGGTGATCCGTATTACCCGGACGACGGCAACGGCGGTTACGACGCCCTGAACTACCACGTCGACGCGACTTACGACCCGCCGAGCGGCCACCTCGACGGCGACACGACGGTCACCGCGAAGGCCACCCAGGACCTCAGCCGGTTCGACCTCGACCTGCGCGGGCTCGACGTCCACAGCGTCGAGGTCGACGGGCAGCCGGCCAAGTTCACGCGCGAGAAGGCGTTCGAGCTGGTCGTCACACCGGCGGCGCCGATCCGCGCCGGGACGACGTTCCGCACGCGCATCCGCTACGGCGGCGACCCGGCGAAGACGCCGCACGACGGCGGCAGCGAGAACGGCTGGCAGCACTCGGGCGACGGCGGCGCGTACATGGTCGGCGAGCCGCACTCGGCCGCGTTCTGGTACCCCGTGAACGAAACCCCGCGCGACAAGGCGTCCTTCACGCTCACCGCGCACGTCCCGGCCGGGTGGACCGTGATCTCGAACGGCCGCGAGGGGCCGCCGGGGACGTGGACCGAGCCGAACCCGGTGGCGAGCTACCTGACGACGATCGCGATCGGCAAGTTCAGTGTCGACAGGTCGACGTTGCCGGACGGCACCCCGGTCGTCTCGGCGTACGCGCCCGGCACCGAGGACCGCCGTGCGATCGGCGACCGCCTGCCGGAGGTGCTCGGCTTCCTGAGCAGCAAGTTCGGGCCGTACCCGCAGTCGGCGGCCGGCGGGATCTTCCTGAACGAGGACGTCCACTTCTCGCTCGAGACGCAGACCCGGCCGACGTACGCGAAGTGGGCCGACCTGCCGACGCTGGTGCACGAGAACGCCCACGAGTGGTTCGGCGACTCGGTGTCGCTGCGCGACTGGTCCGACATCTGCCTGAACGAGTGTTTCGCGTCGTACGCGCAGTGGCTGTGGGCCGAGCGCGAGGGCCAGAGCCTGGACGACCGCTACCGCGCGGCGATCGAGATCACCCGCGGCAGCACGGACTTCTGGGCGCAGAAGCTGGTCGGCATGGGCCAGGGTCACGAGTTCGAAGGCGTCTACAACAAGGGCATCCTGGCGCTGCACGCGTTGCGCCGCCGGATCGGCGACCCGGCGTTCACCCGGCTGCTGCACGACTGGCCGTCCCGCTACCGCCACGCCAACGCGACCTGGGCCGACTTCGAGAAGATGGCTTCGCAGGTCAGCGGCCAGAACCTGCGATCGTTCTTCGACGAGTGGTTCCGCGGCACGAAGCTCCCCGCGGACGCCGACCTCTTCCCGGGCTCACTGCGCAGCTGAGCTGCCCAGCAACGACCGCGTCAACGCACTCCGCGCCTCCTGCATCTCCCGCAGCGCCGTCGTCAGCTCCTCGTCGCCCACCGCGACGTCCGCGTCCGGCCGGGCCGCCAGCGACAGCAGCGACGCCCGCCGCAGCAGCTCCTTCGCGAACGACGCCGTCACTCCCTCCGTCGCCGCCACGATCGGGGCCAGGTCCGCCGTCAGCTTCAACCCCCGCGCGTACAGGCGAAGCAGCGCCTCGCGGCCCACCGCGTCCGGCAACGGGATCTCCACCGCCAGGTCGACGCGGCCCGGGCGGTCGGCCAGCGCCTTCTCCAGCTCGCTCGCGCGGTTGGTGGTCAGCAGGAACGTCACGTCGGCGTCGCCGCCCACGCCGTCCATCGCGTCGAGCAGCGTGAACAGCAGCGGGTGCGCGCCCGGGCCGTAGCTGCGGTCCTGCGCGATCAGGTCGACGTCCTCCACCACGACCACGCTCGGCTGCAGCCGGCGCGCCAGCTCCGCCGCCTTCGCCACGAACCGCATCGCCGTGCCGGTCAGGATGATCACCGTGTTGCCCGGCAGGCGACCCATCAGGTACCGGACGGTGTGCGTCTTGCCGGTGCCGGGCGGGCCGTGCAGCAGCAGGCCACGCTTGAGGTGCTGCCCCGCGGCCAGCAGCCGCTCGCCGTGCCGCGCGATGCCGACGGTGTGCTGCTCGATCGCGTCGAGCACGCCGTCCGGCAGCACCACCTCCTCACCGCCCAGGGTCGGCCGCGGCAGGAACGTCAGCAGGTCGTTGCCGCGGTTCTCGCTGGTCCCGAAGGCCAGCACCTGCCCGCGCAGGACGTCGTGCTCGGCCATCAGGCGCTCGACGCGGTCGCGCACGCCGGTGGCGGTCGCCCGCGACGTCGCCAGCACCTCCAGCCGGCACTCCATCTGCCCCCACTGCGGGTTCGCGCCGCGGATCGCCACCAGCACCGGCTCGCCGCCGGGGGCGCTCGTGCCGACGAGCCCCAGCTGCACCGCCTCGGTCGCGTCTTCGGGACCGATCGCCGTCGTCGTGTAGTCCACCGAGCCGAGCTCGAAGGTCCCCTGCTTGCGCGCGATCACGAGCATCCCGATGAGGTCCTCGTGCGTGCGCTGGCCACCCGCGATGCCGAACCAGTCGACGGCCGTGCCGTGCTCGGCGAGGTAGGCCTCCACCCCGCGCTGGATGTTCGCGTGCTCCCACGCCGGCCAGTTGCGGGTCACCACCACGACTTCCGTCAGCGGGGCCGCCAGGTGGCCGGTCACGCGGTCGATGAGCTCGCTGCCCCGGCCGGTCGTCACCTCGTCGGCGGTCGCGCGGATGATCCGGGCGAGGTCGGTCGCGAGGTCGCGCTCTGTGCTGCCCATGTGATCCACAGTGGCACGGATCACAGCGCCGGGCCAACTAGGCTGGAGCCCATGAGTGTCGTGAAGATCAATGCGATCGAGGTCCCCGAAGGTGCCGGCCCCGAGCTGGAGAAGCGGTTCGCGGCGCGGCTGCACGCCGTCGACCAGCAGCCGGGCTTCCTCGGGTTCGAGTTGCTGCGCCCGGTCTCCGGCGAGACGCGCTACTTCGTCTACACGAAGTGGGAGACCGAGGAGGCGTACCAGGCCTGGGCGACGGGCGGCCCGGCCGCGGCGGCGCACTCGGGTGAGCGGGCCAAGCCCGTGTCGACCGGGGCGAACCTGCTGGAGTTCGAGGTCGTCCTCGGCTCTAACCCGGGTGAGTGAGCTCGCCAGGGCCGCGGAGCTCCTGGACGGCGCCGGCGCGCTGCTGATCTGCGCCGGCGCCGGCATGGGCGTCGACTCCGGGCTGCCGGACTTCCGCGGCGGCGAAGGGTTCTGGCGCGCGTACCCGCCGTACGCCCGGCTCGGGCTGCGGTTCGAGGAGCTGGCCGACCCGCGGCACTTCGCCGACGACCCCGAGCTGGCCTGGGGTTTCTACGGACACCGGCTGTCGCTCTACCGGAAGACCGTGCCGCACGAGGGTTTCCGGATCCTGCGCGAGCTGGGCGCCCGCCTGCCCGGCGGCACCGGCGTGTTCACGTCCAATGTGGACGGTCAGTTCCAGGAGGCGGGCTTCGGGCTCGTCTCCGAGGTGCACGGCTCGATCCACCACCTGCAGTGCCTCGCCGGGTGCACCCGCGCGATCTGGCCGGCTCCCGAAGAAACCGACGTTTCGATCGACCCCGAAACGATGCGCGCGGTGCCGCCGCTGCCGTCGTGCCCCCGCTGCGGCGGCCTGGCGCGCCCCAACATCCTGATGTTCGGCGACGACTCGTGGGTCCCGGACCGCGGCCAGGCCCAGCTCCAGGAGCTGACGGCGTGGCGCCGCACGGCACGCGACCTCGTGGTGGTGGAACTGGGCGCGGGCCAGGCGATCCCGACGGTCCGCCGCTACGCCGAACTGGCGAGCGCGGCGACCGGCGCGCTGATCCGGATCAACCCGCGGGAGCCGGAAATCCGCCACGACCGGGGTGTCTCGATCGCGGCCGGCGCCCTGGAAACGCTCACGGCGCTGGCCGCAGCCACAGGTCCCGGTTCCCCGCGAGCATGACCCGGCCGTCGGCCAGGGTGGCCGCCATCCGCACCGGGGCCTCCGCGCACCCCAGCTCGCCGCGTTGCCAGCCGGTGGCGTCCCGGACCAGCACAGCCGAACACGAGCGCGGGCGGGCGTTCGCCGGCACCGGTTCGAAGGTCCGCGTGGCCAGGACCGGGTGCCGTGCGCGTCCAGCGTGCCCGCCACGACCCCACCCGGCCCCGGAGCGTCCACTGTGGACCAGGCGCCCGGCTTGCCGGTGACCGCGAACGGCGTCTGCTTGAAACCATCCGTCGTTTCCCCGTAGAGCAGCCACTGCCCGGCCACCGGCAGAATGCCGTACACGAGCGTTTCGTCCGACGGCGTCGGGAGCTCCGACACCGTCAAGCTGCCGCCGCCGTCGTGGGACGCCCAGATCTGCAGCCGCGGGCTCGAATACCCGGCCGCGAGCAGCTCCGGCCCCGCGGCCGCCACCGTCGACGGCCCGTTCGCCCCGGTCACGCCGTCGAGGAGTGGCATCACAACCGTGCGTTCCGTCTTGCCTTCGTCGGGCGACACCCAGGCCACCGGCCGGGTCGTCTTCGCGTCGAGGAACGCCGTCCCGACCGCCACGAGGTTGCCGCCCGACCGGGTAAGCGCCTTCGAGTCACGCCGGCCGCGCAGCTCGCCGAGCTCGGTGACGGTGCCGCCGGCGTCCCGTTGCGAGAACTTCGTGCCGACCCCGGACACCGAGCCGTCCGGGCCCGGCACGGCGGCCACGGCCGGCAGGCCGCCGCCGATTGGACCGATCCGCAACGTCGTGCAGTCCGCACCGCCGGTCCAGTTCACGGTGAGCATGCGGTTGCCGGTCGCGTAGTCGCCGACGCCGAGCACACAGTCCTTCACCGGGACCAGGGCGTTCAGCCCGCCGGTCGTGGGAATCCAGTCGGTGTCGGACGGGAACTCCACCGCGCCCGCGCGCGCGGTGAAGCCGAGCGCGCTCTTCGGGCCGTCTTCCGGCGACGCGGCGGACTGCCCGCAGCCGGCGACGAGCAGGACCAGGGCCAGCGGCACGAGTCTTCGCATGCCCGTCAGCCTGCCAGGAACTCGATCACGGCAGCCGGACTTCCGCGAACACCGCGCGGTGGTCGCTGCCCGCGACGTCGAACACCCGGTAGTCCTGGACCGCCGCCCGGTTGTCGACCACCACGTGGTCGATCGTCACCACCGGGGACGACGACGGCCACGTGGGCGTCAGCGCCGAACCGTGCTCCTCCGCCGCGTCGTTGTAGCCGCGCGACAGCACCGTCCGGAACGCCGCGTGGTCCAGCGTCGCGTTGAAGTCGCCCGCCAGGATGCGCAGGCCGTGCTCGCCGGCCGCCCGCGAAAGGTCCTTGATCTCGCGCTCCCACTGCGGGGTGTCGACGTCCGGGGAGATCGGGTGGACAGCGACGATCTCGGCCACCACGCCGTCGCCGAGGTCGGCCTGCGCGCCCGGCTGCTTGGCCGCCGAATCACCCGTCAGGTTGACCTCCTTCAGCGGGAAGCGCGACACGATCCCCGAGCCGAACGCGCCCGGTGCGGGGTGCAGCACCCGGTACGGCAGGGCCTGGAACAGCCCGGCCGCGGTCAGGCCGTCGACCGCGCGGGGCGTCAGCTCGACCAGGTTCAGCACGTCGATCCGCTGCTCGCGCACCAGGTCGACGACGGCCTTCGGGTCCGCCTGGCCGTAGAGCAGGTTCGACGCGAGCACGCGCAGGGTCTTGCCGTGCAGTTCGCGCTGGTCGCTCGCCGCCAGCCGCGGGAGCACGAGGACGGCCAGCGCGATCGCCAGCACCAGCGCGGTCCCGCCGACCCACCAGCGCCGCAGGGCCAGGGACAGCCCGCCGAGCAGCGCGCCCGCGGCCGCCACGTACGGCGTCAGCGACAACGCGACGAGGGTGTACCAGTCGCCGTCGTAGCCGATCAGGCGCAGCGTGACCAAGGCCGCCAGCAGCACCAGCGGCACCACCAGCAGGGCCGTGACCAGCGGGTTCTTCCGCCGGACCCGCGTCTCTTCCGCAACGGTCATGTGCCGAGTATGCCGAGGCGGCGGGCAAGCGGCCCGGGCGCCGACAACTCCTCCACAAGATCTCCACCAGCGGCTGCCAGCGCCTGCCAGCGCGCTGTGCGCGGCTTGCCAGCGCCTACCACCACAGTTGCCCTCAGACAGCGACAGTGAAGGAGGAACGCCCATGTCGCACGCGATCCAGGCCGAGGGCCTGGTCAAACACTTCGGGGACACCAAGGCGCTCGACGGGGTGGACCTCGAGGTCCCGTTCGGGCAGGTCGTGGGGGTGCTCGGGCCGAACGGCGCGGGCAAGACGACCGCCGTCCGCATCCTGGCGACCCTGATGAAACCCGACGCCGGCAGAGCGACGGTCGGGGGCTTCGACGTCGTGACCGACCCGGTGCAGGTCCGCAGCCTGATCGGCCTGACCGGGCAGTACGCGTCCGTCGACGAGGACCTCAACGGGATCGAGAACCTCGTCCTCATCGGACGGTTGTACGGCCACTCCCGCGCCCAGTCCAAGGCGCGCGCGGTCGAGCTGATCGAGCGCTTCGAGCTGACCAAGGCGGCCAAGCGGCCGATCCGGACCTACTCGGGCGGCATGCGGCGGCGGATCGACCTGGCCGCCAGCCTCGTCGGCCGGCCCGAGGTGCTCTACCTCGACGAGCCGACCACCGGGCTCGACCCGCACGCCCGCAACGAGGTCTGGGACGTCGTCCGCAACCTCGTCACCGAGGGCGCGACGGTGCTGCTGACCACGCAGTACCTGGAGGAGGCCGACCAGCTGGCCGACAAGATCACCGTGTTCGACCACGGCCGCGTCGTCGCCGACGGCCGCGCCGACGAGCTGAAGCGCCGCGTCGGCGGGCAGACGCTGCAGGTCCGGCCGACCCAGCTGTCCGACATGGACGCCGTCAACCGGATCCTCGGCGACCTCACCGGCGTGCACCCGACCCGCGACAACGCGACCGGGCTGCTCACCGCGCCGGTCAGCGACCCGGTGCTGCTGTCCACTTTGGTCCGCAAGCTGGACGAAGCCGGGATCACCGCGGACGAGCTGGCGCTGCGGCTGCCCAGCCTCGACGAGGTCTTCCTCGCCCTCACCGGGCACGCCGCCGAAGCACCGACCGAAGACACCACCCGCGATCTCGAAGGGAGCCTGGCATGACGACGCTGGCGCTCGACCGCCCGGCCCCGCCGCGGCACATCAGCCCCGCCAAGGGCTTCCAGCACGCGCTTTCGCTGGCCTGGCGCGGCATCCTGAAGATCCGCAAGAACCCCGAACAGCTCGCCGACGTCACCTTGATGCCGATCATCTTCCTGGTGATGTTCGTGTACCTGTTCGGCGGCGCGCTGTCCGGGTCGACCGACGCCTACCTGCAGATGGTGGTGCCCGGCATCATCGTGATGAACATCCTGCAGGCCTGCCTCACGGTCGGCACGAACCTCAACACCGACATCACCAAGGGCGTGTTCGACCGGTTCCGCAGCATGCCGATCGCCCGGTCGGCCCCACTGATCGGCGCGGTGCTCGCCGACGTCGTGCGCTACATCGTCTGCCTGACCGTGCTGATGGTCGTCGCGACGATCATGGGCTACCGGATCGCGACCAGCCCCGGCGAGTTCATCGTGGCGATCCTGCTGGCGGTGGCGTTCGGGCTCTGCTTCTGCTGGGGCTCGGTGTTCGTCGGCATGATCATGAAGTCGCCGGGCGCGGCGACGGCGCTGATGTTCGTCTTCATCATGCCGCTGACCTTCGGCAGCAACGTGTTCGTCAGCACGAGCACGATGCCGGGCTGGCTGAAGGCGTGGGCGGACATCAGCCCGGTCAGCCTGATGGCCAACGCGTTGCGCGGCCTGATGAACGGCGGCGCCGTCGCCGGGCCGCTGGCCGGGGCGCTGGCCTGGATGGCCGGCGCGGTGATCGTGTTCTTCCCGCTGGCCACCTGGGCCTACCGCCGGCGGGTCTGAACGGCGCCGACCCACGGGGGTGAGTCGCGCCAGGGGGAGCTGAAGGGGACGTCCGCGAGGGCGTCCCCTTCAGCCTATTTCGACGTACACCCCGGCGATGGCGTCCACTTTGGACATGGCGCGCACCGCCGCGATCAGCTCTTCGTACCGCGCGTCGGAAAGCTCCGCGCGCAGGTGGGCGATCAGCTCGCGCACCTCCGGGCTGCCGAGGTCGAACCGGCCGCGGATCAGCGCCGACGTGCCCAGCATGCGGGCCGCCTGGACCGGCCGGCCCTGCGCACCGCGCACCAGCGCCAGCAGCTCCACGGCGCCGGCGAGATCCGGCATGTCCCCGCGGTCGCGGGTCGCGAGGATGGCCTTGACCACGTGCGCCTCGGCCACGTCCGGCCGGTGCTCGGCGAGCGCGACCCGCCCTTCGAACGCGCTGACCCACTCCACGCCCATGCCCTCGGGGAACGCGGTCTCCCACGTCAGCGCCCGGAGCTGGGCGAGCGCCGCGCGCGCGTCGGCCAGCCGTCCGCTGCGCAGGCACAGCTCGATCCGGCCGAACATCAGGATCGCCCGTTGCTGCGGGCTCTCGACCCCCTGCCCGTAGCGCTCGGCGGCCTCTTGGTCGCGCCACGCGCCCTCCATGTCCCCGAGCCGCGCCCGTTCGACGGCCAGGCGCCACCAGTGCTGGACGACGTCCTCCTGCGAGCGCAGCTCCATCGACAGCGCCAGCCCCTGCTGGTACACCTCGATCGCGCTCTCGCCCTCGCCGTCCTGCGACAACGCGTTCGCCTTGAAGCTCAACGTCATGGCCGTGCCCCAGCGGTCGCCGACCTCGCGGAAGCCCGCATACGCCAGGTCCCGGGCCCGGTCGGCGCCCTCGACGTCGCCCGCGTCGTCGAGCAGGAAGCTCTCCACCCAGAACCCGCCGGCGCGGGTCCACGGGTCGTCGGCGGCCTGCGAGCGGCGCACCTCCCGCATCGCCAGCTCGCGTTCGCCGCCGAGGAACGCCAGCATCGGCAGCGCCACGGCCAGCCCGGGGTACTTCCCCGCCGCGCCGGTGCGGACGCACTCGTCGATCAGCTCGCGGACGCCTTCGAACGGGAACCGGGACGGCATCTGGTGGAACAACCGCGTGATCGCGCGGTAGGCCGCCAGGACGTCCGGGGGCAGCCGGTCGCCGAAGGCGAGCACCGCGTCGATGAACTCCTCGGCCCGTTCCCCCTGCCCGAGGATGGTGTAGTACCAGAACAACCCGTTGAGCAACCGCACCGACGTGTCCACTTCGGACATTTCGATGGCCGTGCGCAGGGCACCGGTCAGGTTCGCCGACTCCGCCTCGTAGACGTCGATCGCGGACAGCTGTTCGCCGGTGCGCAGCAACGGTTCCGCCCACTCGGCCAAGTCGACGTAGTAGCCGGCCATCGCGCGCTGGAACGCGTCCCGCTCGCCGGACTCGGCCAGCCGCTCGCCGGCGTAGGCCCGCAGGGTCTCCAGCATCCGGTACCGCGGCTCCCCGCCGCGGTTCACGGTGTCCACGATGGACTTCTCGACGAGCGTGCCGAGCACGTACGGGACGTCCGCGGCGGGCAGCAGCCCATCCGCGCAGACCCGCTCGACGGCGTCCATCGGCGCACCGCTGGGGAACACCGCGAGCCGCCGCGCGAGCACCAGCTCGGGCTCGGTGAGCAGGTCCCAGCTCCACTCGACGACCGCGCGCAGCGTCCGCTGCCGCGGCAGCGCCGTGCGGCTGCCCGAGGTCAGCAGCCGGAACCGGTCGTCGAGCCGGGCGGCGATCTGGGCCGGCGTCATCGACCGCAGCCGTGCGGCGGCCAGCTCCAGGGCGAGCGGCATCCCGTCGAGCCGGCGGCAGATCTGGCCGACGTCGTCCACAGTGGACTCGTCGAGCACGAAGTCCGGCCGGACCGCGCTCGCCCGGTCGAGGAACAGCCGCGTCGAGTCCAGCTCGGCGGCTTCGGCGGGCGCCGCGCGTTCGGCGGGCACGGGCAGCGGCCCGAGCGGGCAGAGCGCCTCACCGGTGATGGCCAGCGGTTCCCGGCTGGTCGCGAGGATCCGCAGCCCGGGCGCGCGGCTCAGCAGCTCGTCGGCCAGGTTCGCGGCCGCGTCGATGACGTGCTCGCAGTTGTCCAGCACCAGCAGCGCCTCCCCGCCGGCCAGCACCTCGACGGCGTGGCGGAGCAGGTCCGGCCGCCGCCGCACCTCGGTGTCGGCGCTGCGGATGTCGCGCACCTCCAGCGCGCCGACCACCGCGCCGACGACGTCGGCGGAGTCGCGGACGCCGGCCAGCGGCACGAACCACACGCGGCCGCGCGCGTGGGCCGGGTGCCGCGACGCCGCCTCGGTGGCCAGCCGCGTCTTGCCCGCCCCGCCCGGGCCGGCCAGCGTGACCAGGCGGGCGCCGCCGAGCAGCTCGGCCAGCAGCTTGAGCTCGTCGTGGCGGCCGACGAAGGTGGTCAGCCGGGTCGGCAGCCGGTCGGTCACCGGCGACGGCGGCGCGAACTCGCCGCGCAGCGCGGCCAGGTGGATCTCCTGCAGCTCGGCCGACGGGTCGACGCCGAGCTGGTCGGCCAGGGTGCGGCGGATCCCGGTGTAGACGCCGAGGGCCTCCGACTGCCGCCCGGCCGCGCACAGCGCGCGGATCCGCAGCCCGGCCAGCCGCTCGCGCAGCGGGTCGGCGTCGGCCGCGGCGGCCAGGTCGGCGAGGACGCCGGCGTGCTCACCCAGCCGGATCAGCGCTTCGAAGCGGTCTTCGGCCGCCTCGGCCCGCAGATCGGTGAGCCGGCGGGCGGGCGCCGGGGCGAACGGCGCGTCGAGGACGTCGGCGAGGGCGCCGCCCTGCCAGAGCCCGAGCGCTTCGGCCAGCAGCTCGGCCGCGCGGGCGTCCCGGCCCGCGGCCAGCTCCCGGCGGCCGTCGGCGGCGAGCCGTTCGAAGCGCTCGGCGTCGACGTCTTCGCGGGCCACGGCGAGCCGGTAACCGCCAGGACCCGATTCGACGGCCACCGGCAGCGCCTTCCGCAGCCGCGAGACCAGCGACTGCAGGGCGTTGGCGGCGTCGGCGGGCGGCTCGGCGCCCCAGAGGCCGTCGACGAGCGCGTCGGCCGGGACCGCGCGCCCGGCGTCCAGCGCGAGCCTGGCCAGGAGCATGCGGAGGCGGGCTCCGCCGATGTCGATCGGCGTGCCTTCGTCATCGGTCGCCCGCAGCGGGCCCAGCAGCGCGACGCGCACGTGTCCAGCTTTCCAGACCTCGCCGGGGCGCCGGGGGCGGATGGCCGGAGCGGCACCGACGGAAGTGCTGATTTTCCGGACAAATGCGACGTCTGACCGCCCGGCGGGACGTTCGTGGCGATACGTTGCGGTTCCACGTCCACCCCAGACAGGAGCGTTCATGAGGGGACAGAAACCGGTCGTGCTCGCCGTCGCGCTGCTCACCGGCATCTGCTTGAGCAGCGGGGTCGCGGCCGCCGGGAACGACTGGGGCGCCGCGAAGCCGGGCAGCGACGGTGCCGGCGACAGCTACTACCCGCAGGACGGCAACGGCGGCTACGACGTCGCCGACTACAACCTGAAGGTCACCTACGACCCCGCCTCGCACCAGCTGAAGGGCGCGCAGGACATCTCCGCGCGGGCGACGCAGTCGCTCAGCTCGTTCAACCTCGACTTCCGCGGCCTGACCGTCGACTCGGTGAAGGTCGACGGCCGCGGCGCGAAGTTCAGCCGGACCGGCGACCACGAGCTGGTCGTCACGCCGTCGCGGTCGCTGCGGCGCGGCGAGCACTTCGAGGTCAAGATCGACTACCACGGGGTGCCCGCGCCGATCAACGACCCGTCGCTCGGCAACAACGGCTGGCAGTACGCCCAGGCGGGCGGCGCGTTCGTCGCCGGCGAGCCGAAGTCGGCCACCACCTGGTACCCGGTCAACGACACTCCGCTCGACAAGGCCACGTTCCACCTCGCGATCACCGTGCCCGACGAGTGGGGCGTGATCGCCAACGGCCGCGAGCACCCGTCCTTCAAGGCGCCGGGCGGCACCACGCACGTCTGGGCCGAGGAAACGCCGATCGTGCCGTACATGACGACGGTCGCGATCGACAAGTGGACCTTCGACCGCCAGAAGCGCAAGGACGGCACGCCGATCGTCAGCGCGTTCGCCCCGGGCGTCCCCGACTCGACCAAGCAGGCCGAGGCGCGGCTGCCGGAGATCCTCGACTTCCTCGAGTCGAAGTTCGGCAAGTACCCGATCGACGCGGCGGGCGGCATCTTCCTCAACGAGCAGATCGGCTTCTCGCTGGAGACGATGAGCCGGCCGATCTACTCCGCGGGCTGGGCCGGCACGGTGCCGACGATCGTCCACGAGAACGCCCACCAGTGGTACGGCGACTCGGTCGCGGTCGAGCACTGGCGCGATGTCTGTCTCAACGAGTGCTTCGCGTCGTACGCGACGTGGCTCTGGGACGAGGGCAAGGAAGGCGTCGACCTGAACAAGCAGTACGCGGACGACGTCAAGACGGCGTCGACGGCGTTCTGGAACGGCAAGCTGTACGACATGGGTGCCGGCAACGAGTTCACGTACGTGTACTCGAAGGGCCCGATGATGCTGCACGCGCTGCGCAACTACGTCGGTGAGCAGGCGTTCTCCCGGGTCCTGAAGACCTGGCCGTCGCTGCACCGCAACGGGAACGCGAGCATGCAGGACTTCCAGCGGTACACCGAAAGCGTCGCGCACAAGAACCTCAAGGGGTTCTTCGACGCGTGGGTGTACGGCGCCGGCAAGCCCGCCGACCAGTACCTCTTCCCGGGTGGGCTGAAGCCCGCCGCTTGACCTACTGCCGTGAGGGGCACCTTCAGGGACATGATGTCCCTGAAGGTGCCCCTCACGGCTTTTCAGGAGGATGCATGGCCGAGGTGCTGATGACGGGGTTCGCGCCGTTCGGCGGCGAGTCGGTGAACCCGTCGTGGCAGGCGGTTTCCTTGCTCGGCGCGCGCCGGGACGACGTCGCCGCGGTGGAGCTGCCGTGCGAGTTTTCCGCGGCACTGCCCGCGTTGCGGCGCGCTTTGCAGGAGCACCGGCCGTCGCTGGTGGTGTGCGTCGGCCAGGCGGGCGGCCGTCTCGAGGTGACGCCGGAGCGCGTCGCGGTCAACCTGATCGACGCTCGCATCCCCGACAACGCGGGCGAGCAGCCGGTGGACGTCCCGGTGGTCCCCGGCGGACCGGCGGCGTACTTCACGACGCTGCCGGTGAAGGCGTGCGTGGCGGCGATCCGCGCGGCGGGTGTGCCGGCTTCGGTGTCCCACACCGCCGGGACGTACGTGTGCAACCAGGTCTTCTACGGGCTGATGCACCTGCTTTCGGCCCTGCCGGACGTCCGCGGCGGGTTCGTGCACGTCCCGTTCAGCCCCGAGCAGGTGGCGACGTCCGGCAAGGCCGCGGCGTCGCTGGGGGTGGACCGGGTGGCCGACGCGCTGGAGGTGCTAGTGGACACGGCGTTGAAGACGACGGAGGACATCGTCGTCAGCGCGGGCGCGGAGCACTAGCCGCTCCCGTGATCTGGGGCACACCGGCCGTCAATCATCCTGCCGGGCGGCTGAACGGTGTTTACATGGCGGGATGGCAGACCGCTCGGAGAAACCGGACCGCGAAGCCCTTCTGGGCGAGCTTTCCGCGCTGTCGGCGACGGCGACGTCCGCCGATGGCGCCGTCTCGCTGTCGGTCAACACCGACGGCGTGCTGACCAGGCTGCGGCTCACCGACGCCGTCTCGCGGATGTCGCCGGACGAGATCGCCGACGCCGTGCTGCGGACCTACGTCGAGGCGCAGCGGGACTCGGCGAAGCGGACCGGGCAGCTGCTGGCGCCCCTGGGCTCCGGCGGGTATCTGATGGACCGGCTGCGCTGGCGGGAGCAGTTCGAGCCGGCCCCTTCGGCGCCGCCGTCGCCGCCCCCTCCCGCGGGAGACGCCGTGCTGCAGGACCGTTCTTCGGACGCCTCGGCCGCCAAGCCGCCGTCCGGGCCCGTCGGGGACGACGACTGGTACGGCAAGGGCATGCGGTTCGACAAGGCCTGGTGAGTCAGGCCTGGTGAGTCAGGCCTGGTGAGTCAGGCCTGGTGAGTCAGGCCGGCTTGAGCTGGTTGGTGAAGAACGTGACGAGGTCGTCGGCGCGGCGGTCGCCGACGTCGATCGAGACGTAGAGCCCGGCCGCTTGGCGGTTGTCCGCGCCGAAGAGGACGATCCCGGAGAAGCTGCCGACCCCGGCGACGTACCGGCCGTGGAGCCCGCCGCCGTCCCAGGTGCCGCGCTCGACATCGCCGTCACCCATCTGCAGCTTCGCGCCCGCCTCGATCGCGTCGACGGTCACGCCCTGGTAGTAGCTGACGACGTTGCCCTGGCCGAACCCACAGGTGACCGCCGCCTGAGCCTGCACCAGCTTTCCCACGGAGTCGGCGGCCTGGCAGGTGGCGCGGTCCGGGACGCTGCCGGCGAGCGAGCGCAGGCAGGGGGTGAAGCCGGCCTGGTCGCGCTGCGCCGTCGTCGTGCAGTCCACTGTGGACTCAGCCGAGGAGTCGCCGCTGGTGGCGAGAACGATGACGGTGACCACGATCGCGACGACGACGAGCACCGCGAGCGCGATGAGCCACGGCTTGCGGTTCTTCTGCGGCCTCGGCGGCGGCGCGTATTGAGGCGGCCGGACCAGCTGTTGCTGTTGCCAGGGCTGCGGCCGCGGCGGCGTCGCGGGCGGGCGCACCGGCGCGAAGGCGGGCATGGTGACGTCGGTGCTGTTCCCGAGCGGAACGTGGTGGAGGCCGAACGCGACGGCCGTCTCGGGCTGGTCCTGGGTGGTGGGCGCGACGCCGAGCTGGCGTCCGAGCAGCGTGGCCAGCAGCGGCATCCGGCTCGGCCCGCCGACGAGGTAAACGCCGGCGAGCTGACCGGGGTTCAGGCCGGCCCGGTGGATCGTCGCGGCGAGCAGCTCGGCACTGCGGAGCAGGCTGGGCCGCACGAGCGCTTCGAGCTCGTCTCGGCTGACCAGGACGTCACCGAACGGCTCGGGCATCGGCACGTGGGTCTGCGTGTGGCGGGAGAGGCTTTCCTTGGCGTCACGGACGTCCTGCAGCAGCGCACGCCGGGTCCGGCGGTCGGCGGTGGACTGCGGGCGCAGAAGCCGTTGCCACTGCGCCGGATCGGCGTGCGAGACCGAGCGGCCGATGTGCACGAGCAGCGCCTGGTCGATGTCGAGGCTGCCGAGGTCGGGCAGGCCACCTTCGGCGAGCACGGCGAAGCCTTGCTGGGACACGCCGACGACGGCGCAGTCGAAGGTGCCGGCACCGAGGTCGTAGATGCCGATGGGGCCGGCGTTGCGGTTGCCCATGCTCGCGTAGTGCGCGGCAGCGGCCACCGGCTCGGGGATCAGCCGGACATCGGTGAACCCGGCCTTGGCGGCGGCGGTGCGGATGGCGTCCTGCCGGGTGGCGCCCCAGCCGGCGGGGTGCGAGATCCGCGTCTGCCCGGGCGGGCGGCCGAGCTGCCGTTCGGCTTCCTCGCCCAGCCGGCGCAGGACGGCGGCGAAGGCGTCGGTGATGTCCACAGAGGTCTCGCCGAGCCGCAGGGTGCCTTCGTCGATGCGCCGCTTGGGATTGGGCTCGAACCGGCTGGGATCGAGCCGCGCCCGCCGTTCGGCATCCTGCCCGACGACGAGCAGGCCATCATCGCCGGCGAAGACGGCGGAGGACATGGTGACCGACCCATCGACCTCGATCGCCCGCGGCCCGCGCCCGAAGGCGGAGAGGACACCGACGGTGCTGGAAGTCCCGAAGTCGATCGACAGCACGTCCAAGCGGATTCCCCTCCCGAGCCCGCGGGCATCGTCTCATGCGCCCCGATGTGGCTTTCGGGGCCCGGACAGCGAGAAGGGCGGCTCCCCTTCCGGGGAACCGCCCTTCTCGCGTACTACGTCAGCCGATCACTCGCTCTCGGCTTCGCCGGTGTTCTCCTCGTGGCCCGCGCCGATGCTGACCGGCGGGGCGTCCGGGACCGACGACGGCTTGCGCTCACCGCGGAAGGTGAACTTGGCCTGGTCGTCCTTGTCCTCGGGGTTGCCGCTCCAGCCTTCGACGTCGACCAGGATGATCTGGCCGGGCTCGACCTCGCCGAAGAGGATCTTCTCCGACAGCTGGTCCTCGATCTCGCGCTGGATCGTCCGGCGCAGCGGCCGAGCGCCGAGCACCGGGTCGAAGCCGCGCTTGGCCAGCAGAGCCTTGGCCTTCGACGTCAGCTCCAGCTCCATGTCCTTGGCCTTGAGCTGCTTCTCCACGCGGCCGATCATCAGGTCGACCATCATGATGATCTGGTCCTGCGTCAGCTGGTGGAACACGATGATGTCATCGATCCGGTTCAGGAACTCCGGGCGGAAATGCTTCTTCATTTCCTCGTTGACCTTCTGCTTCATCTTCTCGTACCGGGTGCCGGTGTCGTTGGACCCGGCGAACCCGAGCGAGACGGACTTCGAGATGTCCGAGGTGCCCAGGTTGGACGTGAAGATGAGGACCGTGTTCTTGAAGTCGACCGTGCGACCCTGACCGTCGGTCAGGCGGCCGTCTTCCAGCACCTGCAGGAGCGTGTTGTAGATCTCCTGGTGCGCCTTCTCGATCTCGTCGAACAGGACCACCGAGAACGGCTTGCGACGCACCTTCTCCGTCAGCTGGCCGCCCTCTTCGTAGCCCACGTAGCCCGGAGGGGCACCGAAGAGCCGCGAAGCGGTGTAGCGGTCGTGGAACTCACCCATGTCGATCTGGATGAGCGCGTCGTCCTCACCGAAGAGGAACGCCGCGAGCGCCTTGGAGAGCTCGGTCTTACCGACACCGGACGGGCCGGCGAAGATGAACGAGCCCGAAGGGCGCTTCGGGTCCTTCAGACCGGCACGCGTACGGCGGATCGCCTGCGAGACGGCCTTGACCGCGTCCTCCTGGCCGATGATGCGCTTGTGGAGCTCGTCCTCCATGCGCAGCAGCCGGGTGGTCTCCTCCTCGGTCAGCTTGAACACCGGGATGCCGGTCCAGTTGGCCAGCACCTCCGCGATCTGCTCGTCGTCGACCTCGGCGACGACGTCGAGGTCGCCGTCCTTCCACTGCTTCTCCCGCTCGCCCTTCTGGCCGAGGAGCGTCTTCTCCTCGTCACGCAGGCGGGCGGCCCGCTCGAAGTCCTGCGCGTCGATCGCGGACTCCTTGTCGCGACGGACGTTCGCGATCTTCTCGTCGAACTCGCGCAGGTCCGGCGGCGCGGTCATCCGGCGGATGCGCATCCGGGCGCCGGCCTCGTCGATCAGGTCGATCGCCTTGTCCGGGAGGAACCGGTCGTTGATGTACCGGTCCGCCAGGGTCGCGGCGGCGACCAGCGCCGAGTCGGTGATCGAGACACGGTGGTGCGCCTCGTACCGGTCACGCAGGCCCTTGAGGATCTCGATCGTGTGCTCCAGCGACGGCTCGCCGACCTGGATCGGCTGGAACCGGCGCTCGAGGGCGGCGTCCTTCTCGATGTACTTGCGGTACTCCTCGAGGGTGGTCGCGCCGATCGTCTGCAGCTCACCGCGGGCGAGCATCGGCTTCAGGATCGAAGCCGCGTCGATCGCGCCCTCGGCGGCACCCGCCCCGACCAGCGTGTGCAGCTCGTCGATGAACAGGATGATGTCGCCGCGGGTCTTGATCTCCTTGAGCACCTTCTTCAGGCGCTCTTCGAAGTCACCGCGGTAGCGGGAGCCGGCGACCAGGGAGCCCAGGTCCAGCGTGTAGAGCTGCTTGTCCTTGAGCGTCTCGGGCACCTCGCCCTTGACGATGCTCTGCGCGAGGCCCTCGACGACGGCGGTCTTGCCGACGCCGGGCTCGCCGATGAGCACCGGGTTGTTCTTGGTCCGGCGGGACAGGACCTGCATGACCCGCTCGATCTCCTTGCCGCGCCCGATGACCGGGTCGAGCTTGCCCTCGCGGGCGAGCACGGTCATGTTGCGGCCGAACTGGTCCAGCACCAGCGACGACGACGGGGTGCCTTCACCACGGCCGCCGGAACCGGTTTCGGTGGACTCCTTGCCCTGGTAGCCCGAGAGCAGCTGCAGGACCTGCTGGCGGACGCGGTTCAGGTCCGCACCCAGCTTGACCAGCACCTGCGCGGCGACGCCTTCGCCCTCGCGAATCAGGCCCAGCAGGATGTGCTCGGTACCGATGTAGTTGTGGCCGAGCTGCAGCGCTTCGCGCAGCGACAGCTCCAGCACCTTCTTCGCCCGCGGCGTGAACGGGATGTGCCCGCTCGGCGCCTGCTGGCCCTGGCCGATGATCTCTTCGACCTGCTGGCGCACGCCCTCCAGGGCGATGCCCAGCGACTCCAGCGCCTTGGCGGCGACACCCTCACCCTCGTGGATCAGACCCAGGAGGATGTGCTCGGTGCCGATGTAGTTGTGGTTGAGCATCCTGGCTTCTTCTTGAGCCAGAACGACCACCCGCCTCGCGCGGTCGGTGAACCTCTCAAACATGTGCACTCCCTCGACTGCTGCGCCGGCGGCCCGTTATCCATCCGTGCTTTCACCGCGATGGATTCAGCACCGTGAGACCACTCTAGTAGCCAACTGGTAGCGCTGGCGTACCACTACGGCTGTTCGCGGTCATTTCCGCACCCGGACGTGGGGTCTTCCGGGTACTCCCATCATCAGGTTGCCCTGCACCTTTACGTCAACCCCAACGTGCGGGCAGCCACCCGGATTCCGCCAGCCGGGCGGTGTCCGCTCACCGCGAACAGGTCCGCAACCTGGGAGTGACCGGGGCGACGGCCACCCGATCGGCGGAGTCCTGTTAGGTTAGGCAGACCTAAGGAGGACGCCTTGACGCAACCGAGCACCCGCGAGACGGCAGACGGCCTCGCGCCGTCCCTCCGGCGGCTCGACCTGCGACGGAACGTCCCGGACGGCTGGATCCGCTGCTCCGCGGCCCCTGAGTTTTTCGACGAATGGCGCACGCGCCTGACCACCTGGCTGCGGCGCGAGTACGGCGAGGCACCACCCCGAACGGCTGACGCGTACCTGATCGCGTGGTACCTGCACGTCCCGGCCCAGGTCGGCGCGCTGCTGCTGCACCACGAGCGGCGAGTGCCCTCGCTCCGGCCCGCGGACCTGGCCTTCCGCATCGGAGCCGGTCAGCCGTACCCGGACGCGCTGGCGGTGCTCGGCGACGAGTTCTGCTGCCTGCCGACCGACCCGGCCTCGGCCGCCCAGGGAGCGACGGTGGTCCGCGACGAGCGAGCCCTGGCGGCGGTCCTCCGGGCCCGTTACACGGCACACGCGGCCCGGTTCATCCAGGCGTACGGGCCCCAGAGCCGCTTCGGCCACCGCACGCTCTGGGCCGCGGCGACCGACGCCCTGGAGAACGCCCTGTGGGGAGCGGGCCGGGCGGGCGGCACACCGGAGGCGGAGGGCGCGGGCGTCGCGGACGCGGCCCTGGTGCTCGACGCGCGGTACCCGCCGCTGACGTCGGCTTCGACGTTGCGCCTGGCGGACCGCGAGTGGACGCGGCGCCGCGAGAGCTGCTGCTTCTCGTACCTGCTCCCGGCGGAGCCGGAGTGCGACGGCTGCCCGCGCACCTGCGCCCGGTAGCCAGGCCCGACCTTCCCCGGCAAGGCCGGGTCCGCGTGGGCGGCTTGAGACTCTGGCGCTGTTCGGGTATGCCGGTCGGAGGGCGCGATCGCGCGGTTGTGGTGCAGTGAGTGAATGACTCGTTCACCTCGTCCGACGACAGGAATGAGTCATTCACGGCGTCCGCCACCGCGACCCGCCCCGACTTCGCCCGAATCCTGCCGTCCCTTTGCAGGGCCCCGGCAACGTCGGGTCTGCGTGGCCGGCACGAGGGCCTGGCCAGGCCCGGGGCGCCGTGTGATCACGCGCTTGCAGTGTTGTGAAAGACCCTTTCACCTCGTCCGACGAGGTGAAAGGGTCTTTCAAGACGTCAGCGAGTCCAGCGCGGGTCCCGCCCTGAAGCACCCAAAGCCCGCTCCAACGCCGAAGCGTCCGAAGGCACCGGAACAGCTGGCCCGTAAACTCCCATCGAACGCGCCTGCTCGCCCATCGCCACCGCGGACTCGTACACCGCCGTCGCGGCCTCCGGGGCCCAGCTGAGCTCCTGGCCGCTCGCCCGCGCCAGGTCCCAGCCGTGCAGGACGAACTCGCCCAGCACCATGTCGCCGACCAGCGACGCCGGCATCCGCGCCGTGCCCAGCGCCGTCATGCCGTCCCACGCCGGCGGCGTCCCGAACACGTCCACCAGCGTCTCCGTCTGCTTCTCCAGCGCCGCGCCCCAGTCCTCGGTCACCAATGCCGCCTCCGCCTCGCCCGCACCAGGCGACGGCGGGTCCTCGCGGCGTCCCGCGGCGACGAGCCACGGGCCCCAATAGAGAAGGTGGTTGAGCAGCCCGCGGACGTCGTAGCCGGCGCACGGCGTCGGGGCGGACAGGTCGGCCACGGCGTGGGCGATCCGCAGGAATTCGGCCGCGGCGGGCCGCATGAGCTCGGCAGTCATCCCGCGATCCAAACCCCCGACCGGAGAAGCCGTCTTGAAGGAACGCGACAGCTAACGTGGACGCGTGCACCGGATCCCGCGCGGCATCGTGGCCGAGGCCACCGCGCGCACGATGTTCACACTGACCAGGCACGCACCCGCGCCCGAGCTGGCGGAGTTCGTCGAATACCACTGGGTGCTGCACTGGGACCTGTGCGGCAAACCGCCCCATGAACAGCGCGTACTGCCGAACCTCTCGGTGCACGCGACGTTCTTCGCCGGCGCGTCCGGGGTGTACGGCCCGATGCACGACGTCTTTTCCCACCGTCTCGAAGGCCGCGTCCAGGGCTTGGGTGTGCGTTTCCGGCCCGGGTGCTTCCGCGCGTTCCTCGGCGGCCCGGTGAGTGACATCACCGACCGCGCTGTCCCGCTCGCGGACGTTTTCGGGCCGAAGGCGAGCGAAGCCGTGGAATCGGTGCGGACCGCCGCCGATGACGCGCAAATGGTCCGCGCGATCGACAACTTGCTGATCGCAAATCCCGCCCGGCTGTCGACGGCCGCGCGACGGGCCGCCGGGGCCGTGGAATCAATCGCCCGTGATCCGGGAATTACCCGGGTGGCGCAACTGTGCGCGGATACTGGTCTAACCACCCGGTCCTTGCAGCGGCTGTTCGCCGAACACGTCGGCTGCGCGCCCAAGTGGGCGATCCGGATATACCGCCTCAACGACGCGGCACAGCGGATCGCCGCGGAAGGAGAGCCGGATTACGCCGGTCTGGCGGTTCGACTGGGCTATAGCGACCAGTCGCACTTCATCCGCGATTTCCACGCGGTGACGGGTCAGCCGCCCGGCGAGTACGCGCGGGCGGCCCGGGCGGACACCGAACGGACATCGGACAGCGACCGGACATGAACAAAGCCGCCGGGCGAATTCGCCCGGCGGCCTCGGCTGGAACCCCGCGTCGAGGAGTTTCCCCAGTCGCCCCGGTGACCTGTGGCCACCCGGACAGCTGAAGAATCCTCAGTTCTTCTTGTGGTAGGCCTCGACGACCTCGGACGGGATCCGGCCCCGGTCCGAAACGGCGTAACCGTTCTTGCGCGCCCACGACCGAATGGCCTGGTTCTGCTCGCGGTCGACGGCGGCCGGGCGGGCGGACCCCTTACCCGAGACCGGGCGCACCGAAGCGCGCTTGCGGCCACCCGCGCGACGCGCGTGCTCGACATACTGGGCGAGGGCGTCCCGCAGCTCCTCGGCGTTATCCGAGGAGAGGTCGATCTGGTAGCTGACGCCGTCCAAACCGAACTCGACGGTCTCTTCCGCCTCACTGCCGTCGAGGTCGTCGACCAGCGAGACGAGCACCTTCTGTGCCATCCGATTCCTCCTGCGGGGACTTGCGCAATGATCTGGTTACGGGGCGGGCCCCGGGACAGAAGACTTTGTCTAGAACATTAGTACCCGCTTCTGGAGGACAGCGCAAATCTCATATGGATAACCGGCCGCTATCCACACGGCCGGGTTATTCAGGGCGCACGAGCGGGAAGAGGATCGTCTCCCGGATACCGAGACCGGTCAGCGCCATCAGGAGCCGGTCGATCCCCATTCCGACGCCGCCGCTCGGCGGCATTCCGTACTCCAGGGCCCGCAGGAAATCCTCGTCGAGCCGCATGGCTTCGCTATCGCCCTGCGCGGCCAGCCGGGACTGTTCGGTGAGCCGTTCCCGTTCGACGACCGGATCGACCAGCTCGGAGTATCCGGTGGCGAGTTCGAATCCGCGCACGTAGAGGTCCCACTTCTCGGCCACGCCGGCCCGTGAGCGGTGCTGCCTCGTCAATGGCGACGTCTCCAGCGGAAAATCACGGACAAACGTCGGGGCGTGCAGGTGATCTCCGACGAGGTGTTCCCACAGTTCCTCGACGAGCTTGCCGTGGGTCAGCTTCGGATCCACTTCCAGGCCCCTGGCCTGCGCGAATCCGTGCAGTTTGGCGGCGGGTGTCTCCGGCGTCACCTCTTCACCGAGGGAATCGGACAACGACTCGTACATTCCGAGTGTGGTCCATTCGCCGGACAGGTCGTACTCCGAACCGTCGGGCAGGGTGACGACCTGGCTGTCCAGCACCGCCTGCGCGGCCTCCTGGATCAGCTCCCGCGTCATCACCGCATTCGTGTCGTACGTGGCGTAGGCCTCGTAGTACTCGAGCATCGCGAACTCCGGCGAATGCGAGGAGTCACTGCCCTCGTTGCGGAAGTTGCGGTTGATCTCGAAGACCTTCTCGATACCGCCGACGACGCAGCGCTTGAGGTAGAGCTCCGGCGCGATCCGCAGGAACAGCTCCAGGTCGAACGCGTTCGAGTGCGTGACGAACGGCCGGGCCGCGGCGCCGCCGTGCAGCGTCTGCAGCATCGGCGTCTCGACCTCGGTGAACCCGCGGCGGTGGAACGACTCCCGCAGCGACCGGACCACGCCGGCGCGCGTGCGCACGACGTCCCGCGCGCGCGGGCGCAGGATCAGGTCGACGTAGCGCTGGCGGATCCGCGTCTCCTCGGCGAGGTCCTTGTAGGCGTTCGGCAGCGGGCGCAGCGCCTTCGACGTGATGCGCCAGGCGTCGGCCATCACGGACAGCTCGCCGCGCTTGGACGTGATGACCTCACCCTGCACGAAGACGTGGTCGCCCAGGTCGACGTCCGACTTCCACGCCGCCAGGGCGTCCTCGCCGACCTTCGCCAGGCTGATCATGGCCTGCAGCTCGGTGCCGTCGCCCTCGCGGAGGCTGGCGAAGCACAGCTTGCCCGTGTTGCGCAGGAACATCACCCGGCCGGTGACGCCGACGGTCTCGCCGGTGGCGGTGTCGACGGGCAGACCGGCGTGGGTCGCGCGCACCTCGGCGAGCGAGTGCGTGCGGGGGACCTCGACCGGGTAGGGATCGATACCCTCCGCGAGGATCCGGTCGCGCTTCTCCCGGCGTACCCGCATCTGCTCGGGCAGTTCGTCTTCGGCGGGCTCGCTGGTGGGAGGGGGCTTTTCGGTCATGGCCATAGGGTACGAACCCGGCCGCGCGCTACGCCAACCGGATTACCTTTCCTTTCCGTCCATTAACCTGGGCCGGTGAGTGATCCCACCCGCGCCCGGCGGGCTTCGTCCTTTGGCAGCCGAGCGGCCGCGTACGCCGAGCACCGGCCCGACTACCCGCGGGAAGCGATCGAATGGGGCCTTTCGGGCGCGAGCGGAACGCCGCGCCGGGTCCTCGATCTGGCCACCGGAACGGGCAAGCTCACCCTCGGCCTGACCGAGCTCGGGCTCGAGGTCACCGCGGTCGAACCCGACCCGGAAATGCGCGCCGAGCTGGGGCGGGTGGTGCCGTCCGCGACGTCTCTCGCGGGCCAGGCGGAACGGATCCCGTTGCCCGACGCCGAAGTCGACGCGGTATTCGTCGGCCAGGCGTTCCATTGGTTCGACGTGCCGGCGGCGATGACGGAGATCGCGCGCGTACTGCGCCCGGGCGGCGTGCTGGTGCCGCTGTGGAACTACGAAGACGATTCGGTGCCGTGGGTCGCGGAGTTCGGCGATCTCGGCCGCACCGGCGTGAGCCGCGCCTGGACCAACGGCGAGCAGGAGCCCGCCACGCACCCCGGGTTCGAACCGTTCGAAAGCCGCGCGTTTCACCATGTGCAACGGCGCACCGCGGAAAGCCTCGTCGAAACGATCGCGACGCATTCGCACCTGATCGTCGCGGATCCGGCGGACGCGGCCGCCCGCCTGGCGGAGATCCGGCGGTTCCTCACCGCGAATCCGCACACCGCGTCCGGCGAGTTCGATCTGCCGTTGCGCACGTGGACGTTCCGCGCGCGGCGCCGTTGACATTTTTTGTCATGGCGGCGTGCTAGCTTCGGAAGTGACCCCAGGTCCCGGACGAGCGCGTCGTACCCGGTCAGGACAAGACGGCGCAGTGTGAGCAAGCACTGCGAAAGGGTTCTCATGTCCTGGCTCGTTCTCGTCCTGTCCGGAGTCCTGGAAACCGTCTGGGCTGCCGCGTTGAAGGGGTTCTTCCGGCCGGCCGCGATCGTGACGTTCGTGGTCGCGCTCGTGCTGAGCATGAGCGGGCTGGCGTACGCGCTGCGCGAGATCCCGCTCGGCACCGGCTACGCGATCTGGGTCGGCATCGGCACGATCGGCACGGCGCTCTACGGAATCTTCGCGCTCGGCGACTCGGTCACGGCGGCCAGGCTCACGTGCCTGACGCTGATCGTCGCGGGCGTGATCGGGCTGAAACTGCTGCCTTGACTTCGATCGAACTAGAGGTTCGATACTGGAATGATGAGCAGGAAACCGTGGGGCCGAGCCCTGATCTCGGTGGTGTCGCTGGTGACCGCCGCCGGTCCGTACCGCGCCGACTGGAACGAAACGCACGTCAAGAACCCCGCCTGGCCACCGCACGCGAAGTTCCACAACGGCCAGACGATGAGCCTCGGGCTCGCGCTCGGCGCCACCAGTCTGTGGCAGCTCTGGCGACGACCGACCCGGGAGGGTCTCGACGCGGGTGCGACGGTGGCGTCCTTGTACTGGCTGACGCAGATCTCGGCGCTGGCCTACCCGGGTTCGAAGGCCGTCGACCCGCCCGGGACGGCGAAGTTTCCCCAGGCGGTGGTGGCGTTCCCGGCGTTGGCGGTGACGGCGTTGGGGTACGTGCTGGAGCGGCGCAGGCTGGCCCGCGGCTGACGCGGCCCCGCCCTCCCTAGCGGGGCTCCGGCGAAGTCGGAGTTCGGGTGCGCCGGTCGGAGGGCGCGATCGCGCGCTTGCGGTGCTGTGAAAGACCCTTTCACCTCGCCGGACGAGGTGAAAGGGTCTTTCAAGAACCCACCAAGCCAGGTCAGGGGCGGATGTTCCGCTCGAAGACCAGCCGCAGCCCGAGCAGCGTCAGATCCGGCACGTGGTCGGTGATCGTCTCCGACTCGCCGATCACCAGCGGCGCCAGACCTCCGGTCGCGAGCACCGCCACCGGTTCCGTCCCACCCGGCGACAGCTCCCGGACGATCCGCTTGACCAGCCCGTCCACCTGCCCGGCGAAGCCGTACAGGATCCCCGACTGCAGACACTCCACAGTGTTCTTCCCGATCACCGACCGGGGCGGGACCAGCTCGACCTTCCGCAACGCCGCCGCGCGCGACGCCAGCGCGTCCACCGAAATCTCGATCCCCGGCGCGAATGCCCCGCCCAGGAACTCGCCCCGGGCGGAGATGGCGTCCACATTGGTCGATGTGCCGAAGTCGACCACCACGCACGCCGTGGTGTGGAGGTGGTGCGCGGCCAGCGTGTTCACCAGCCGGTCCGCGCCCACCTCCTTCGGGTTGTCCACCAGCAGGGCCACGCCCGTGCGGACGCCCGGCTCCACCACGATCTTCGGGATCCGGTCGTAGTACCGCGCGAGCATCACGCGCAGCTCGCGCAGCACCGCCGGCACCGTCGACAACGCGCTGATGCCGGTCACCGCGTCCGCGTGCGGGCCCAGCAGGCCGCGCACCATCAACGCCAGCTCGTCGGCCGTGATGCGCGCGTCCGTGCGCATGCGCCAGTCGCCCACGAGCGAGCTGCCGGAGTACAGGCCCAGCACGATGTTCGTGTTGCCGACGTCGACGGTGAGCAGCAAGCGGGTCAGCTTTCCGCGTGCAGCAACGCGTCGAGGCGGCGAGCGTCCGCCGTCTCTGCGACCGGGAACACCGCCGTCTCCTCTTCGGGAGGCAGGGTCACCGTGCCGGACAGCAGCCCCGACCCCTCGGGCGCGTAGCCCGGGTCGGCGTGCCGGTGGGCGATCCGGTTGTCCGCGTCGACGAACACCACGCGCGGTTCGTACGTCGCGGCTTCGGCGTCGTCCATCTGACCGTACGAAATGAGGATGACCAGGTCGCCCGGGTGCACGAGGTGCGCCGCGGCGCCGTTGATGCCGAGCACGCCGCTGCCGCGCTCGCCCTTGATGACGTAGGTCTCCAGCCGCGAACCGTTGGTGACGTCCACAATGGACACCTGTTCCCCCGGCAGCAGGTCCGCGGCCTCCATCAGGTCCTCGTCGACGGTGACCGAGCCGACGTAGTGCAGGTCGGCCTGGGTGACGGTGACGCGGTGGATCTTCGACTTGAGCATGGTGCGGTACATCGTGGACTCCTATTCCCCTGCGTCCAGCCGCTCCGGATGTTCGACAGCAGCGCCGAGCAACACCGGAACGTTGTCGATCAGCCGGGTACTCCCCACCCGGGCCGCGATCAACAGTCGTGCTTCACCATCGACGGGCGCGGGCCCGAGGTCGGTTCCCCTCAACTCCAGGTAATCCACCTCGACCGCCGGCCGTGCGGCGAGGGTCTTCCACGCGGTCTCGAGGACCGCCTCGGCACCGTCGCGCCCGACGAACGCCCCCGCGGTGAGGGCGGCCGACAAGACGATGGCGTCTTCACGCTGCTCGGGCGTCAGGTAGACGTTGCGCGACGACAGCGCCAGCCCGTCGCGTTCCCGCACGGTCGGCACGCCGATGACGTGCGTGTCGATGTTCAGGTCCCGCACCATCCGCTTGATCAGGACCAGCTGCTGGTAGTCCTTTTCGCCGAAGAGCGCGTAGTCCGGGCGGAGCAGGTTGAACAGCTTCGCAACGACGGTGAGCACGCCGGCGAAGTGGCCGGGCCGGACCGCGCCCTCCAGCTCGTCGCCGAGCGGGCCCGGGTGCACGGTGATCGCGGCGCCGTCGCCGTAGAGCGCGTCGGCGCTGGGCGTGAACGCGATTTCGACGCCGTCCTCGCTCAGCACGGCCAGGTCGTTCTCCAGCGGCCGCGGGTACGCCTCGAAGTCCTCGCCCTCGCCGAACTGCAGCGGGTTGACGAAGATCGAGGTGGCCACGACGTTGTTCGGCAGCCGCTTCGCGCGGCGGATCAGCTCACGGTGCCCGGCGTGCAGCGCGCCCATGGTCGGCACGAGCGCGAGCTTGCGGCCGACGCCGTGCAGGGCCCGGCTGACCTGGCTCATCTGCTCGGGCGACGCGAACGTGTTCAGCGTGCCGCGGCTGAATTTCGGTGTGCTCACTGGTCTTGGTGCCCTTCGGCGGGTTCGTCGAGGAAGTCGTTGAGTTCTTTGGCGGCCGCGGTGTCCTGCAGCACTCCTGCTGCGAGGGAACGCGCCACCGTGCGCTTGGCCAGCGCGCGATAGGCCGGCGCCACGTCCGGCGCCCGGTCCGCCAGCACCTCCAGGTGCTTGCGGACGGTGCCGACGTCGCCACGGGCGACCGGGCCGGTGAGCGCGCGGTCGCCGTGTCGGAGCACATTATCCAACGCCGCCGAGAGCAGTGGCGCCACCAGGCGTTCGGAGTGCTCGATTCCCGCTTCCCGCAAGACTTCCGCACAGTCGGCGACCAAGGTCATCAGGTGGTTCGCGCCGTGGGTCAACGCTGCGTGGTAGAGCGCTCGCGCGGAGTCGGGGATGCGCACCGGCTCGGCCCCCATCTCGACCGCCAGCGCTTCACCGACGTTCCAGGCGGCGTCGTCGTCCGCCGTCGCCGTGACGCCGATGCTGCACGTCGCGAGCCGCTCGAGGTCCTCTTCGCGGCCGGTGAACGTCATCACCGGGTGCAGCGCGAGCGGGAGCGCGCCGGCCTCGGCCGCGGGCGCCAGGACGTCGATGCCCTGCGCACCGGACGTGTGCACGACGATCTGCCCAGGCCGCAGCGACTCGGTCGCGACGAGCCCGCGGACCATGCCGGCCAAAGCGTCGTCGGGGAGGGCGAGCAGCACCAGGTCCGCCCGGCGGACGGTTTCGTCGGGCGGCAGCAGGGGCACATCCGGGAGGAGGCGTTCGGCACGGGCCAGCGACGCGGCGGACAGCCCCGACGCGGCGACCACGGTGTGTCCCGCCCGGGCCAGCGCGGCGCCGAGCACGCTGCCCACCCGGCCGGCGGAGACGACCCCGACCGCGAGGCGAGCGGGTCTCATCATGGCGTGCGCCTGTGGACGCTCATGGTTGGCAGACTCCCTCTGCTCTCGTTCCAGTCCCGATCCGGGTACCGGACGAACGGCGCGAGACTAACTCGGTTGAGCGCGAAGCGTTGAGCCCGGGTGACCAGCTTCACCCGGACCGGGTCACCCTCGGGTGGCCTCGTCGGCGAGGCGCGTCGCCTCCGCCCGGGCGGTCTTCAACGTGCGCAGCAGCTCCTGCTGGCGCTGCCGGTCGGTGTCGGTCGTGAGCTCCCGCCGGTCCAGGAACGCGAGCTCCGTCACGCTCGCCTGGTACAGGGCGACAGCTTTCGCCGCTTGTTTGCCGGACTGGCGTTTCGCCTGCCGCCGCCAGGCCCGGCGGCCGGGCAGGCTGGCCAGCAGGTCGACCTCCGACGGCGCGATCCAGCGCGCCGCGGCCATGTGCGGCAGAGCGGTGGCGATGATCCGCTGTTCGCGTCGTCGTTGGAGGACGACCAGGTAGATCACGCCGAGGAACAGCGGCAGCATGATCAGGAAGTAGACGGTGAGGAACTTCGAGCCGCCGAGCAGCGCGGCACTGTTCCACAGCGCGTGCAGGCAGACGGCGGCCAGGTAGCCGGCGAGCGGCGCCAGGACCTTCATCGCCTTCGTCGTCGTCCGCGCGGCGATGCCGATCCCGATCCCGGTGAGCACGGCGAACAGCGGGTGCGTGAACGGCGCGAGCACGCCACGGAGGAAGAACGCCGTGATGACGCCCTGGCTGTGCCCGTCGCCGAAGCCGTGTTCGTAGAACGCGCGGCCGAAGTAGTAGATGTTCTCGGTGAACGCGAACCCGGCGGCGCTGAACCCGGCGTAGACGACGCCGTCCACGACGCCGTCGAACTCAGTGGACCGGCGCCACAGGATGAGCACGACGAACAGGGCCTTGGCGGCCTCTTCGACGACGGGCGCGGACACGAGCGCGGCGATCGTGTTGCCGCTGCCCTTGCCGAGCAGCTCGTCCCCGACCGCCTCGGCGGTGGTGTTGATGAGCAGCGCGGTGATCGTCGCGATGCAGGCGCCCCAGGCGAAGGCGAGCAGCAGGAACTTCGCCGGCTCGGGCTCCCAGCGGTCGACCCAGAGGAACCCGGCGACCACACCCGCGACCGGCACGAGCGCGGCGAGGACCCCGATGGTGACGGCCAGCGGGCCGACCCGCGCCGTCGCGAGGCCGAACAGGAACAGGCCGCACAGGGCGACCACGATCAGCCCGAGCACCGGCAACAGCACGGTGATCCGGCGAGGCCGCCGTCCGCGATCGAGTCCCGTCGCGGGCGAGAGGGTTCCGCTCACAGCGGGTCACCCTACGCAGACCGGACAGGAAGTTGAACGCCACCTGGCACACACGGCGCGTCCCGCACGTCAGCCGTTCCCGAGCGCCCCAATGTGGCCTTGGTTGCGTCAGACGCACCGAAGGGGCCCTTGGGTGCGTTGAACGCACCGAAGGCCACATTGGGGCGCTGGGGTCCCTGGGTCTCAGTCCTCCGCGCGACGGCGGCGGCGGGGCGTCGAGCCCGTGCCGCCGTTGGCCGCCAGGAGCTCGCTCACCGAGCGGCCCGCCGTGTGCGAACCGCTGCCCGGTGGGGCCTCGGGCGAGCGGTGGCCGTTGCGGGCGTGGCCGTTGCTCGCGCCGTTGTGGCCGTTGCCGTTCTGCGGCACGTCCGCCGGGTCGACCGGGGCCATGTTGCGGCGCGACATCGACGCCCGCTCGGCGACCATGCCTTCCCACGCCGGGGGCTCGCCGTCCGGACGACGGCGACGGCCGCCGCCCGTGGGCTCCGGGGCCGGGACCGCCGGCATCTGCTGCGACTCGTCCGGCTTGCGGCGACGGCCACCCGAGCGGCCCTGGTAGTCGCGGACCGAATCCGGGAGCGTCGGGTTCGCCATCGGCGCGGCGGCCTGTGCGGCCTCGGCGGGCGCACGGTGCGAGCCGCCGTGCCGGGAGGCCGGCTCGTCGAGGATCGGCGACATGTCCGCCCGCGAGAACTGCTCCAGCCGCGACGGACGGCGGCCGTCGGCGGCCGGGACCGGCGTGGTCGGCGGCACCACCGGCGGCAGGTTCGTGCGCGACGGCTGCTGCCGCGCGGCCGGGCTGTTGTTCGGCACCGGTGTCGTCGGCGGGGGGACCGGAGGAAGGTCACGCCGTGATGCCGTGGCGTCCCTCGGCATCGGCGGGGCCTTCGGCTCGGGCGGCTTCGGCCGGTTCGGCCGCTGCCGCTCGGCGAAGTCGTCGCGGTTCTGGAAAGCCGCGCTCAGGTCGGTCACCGGCCGGAGATCCGACCGGGACATCTCCGACGGCTTCACCGGCGGGGCCGGGCGAGGCGGCGCCGGCCGCGGCGGCTCGGGCGCCTTGCGCTGCTCGGGACGCGCGCCGTTCGGCTGGCCGCCGACGCGAGGCAGGTCCGTCCGGGACCGTTCGACGCGAGGCAGGTCCGTCCGGGATCGTTCGACGCGCGGGAGGTCGGGACGCGACATCTCCACCCGGGGAATGGCGGGCATCGACCGCTCGACCCGCGGGATGTCCGGCATCGAGCGCTCGACGCGCGGGATGTCCGGGCGCGACATCTCCACGCGAGGGATGTCCGAGCGCGAGACCTCGGCCGGGCGCATGGCCGGGCGCGACATCTCGACCCGCGGCAGGTCCGGCCGTGACATCTCGGCGGGTCGCATCGCCGGCCGCGACATCTCCGCCCGGCGGGCGGGCGGCGGCTCGGGACGGCGGATCTCCGTCTTCGGCTCCGGGGCGCGGCGGATCTCGGTCTTGGGGTCGGGCCGCGGCACCTGGCGCGTCGGCTCGGCGGCGGCCTCGGGACGGCGCTCGGGCTGCTGCTGCGCGACCTCTTCCGCATTCGGCAGCCGCATCGGCTGCGACTCGGCCTGGCGGCGGGCCGCCTCGGCCCGCAGCTCGGCGGCCTTCAGCTCGCGCTGCGCGGCGTTCAGGGCCGGGTCGACGGCCGGCACCGGCGGACGGCGGTCGCTCAGCGGCGCCGGCCGGGCGATCTGCTGGGTGCTCTGCGCGTTGACGTTCGCCGGGGCCTTCGGGGCCGGCTTGCCGCCGAAGCCCTTTCCCTTGCCGAGGCCCTTGCCGTTCGCGGGCTTGCCGTTCGACGCCTTGCGCCGGCGCTCGTCGAGCACCCGGTCGATCAGCTCGGTCGGCCGCTCACCCGACTCGGCGGGCTTCTTCCCGGCCATCAGCTGAGCCGGCTTCTTCTTCGGCGCGGCGTCGGGGATCATCCGGTTGTCGTCGGACAGCTTGCGCATCCGGGTCGCCTGCGCGGTCAGCGCGACGCGTTCGAGCAGCACCTCGCCACCGAACAGCGACTGGAGGCTGTCGCGCAGCGCGGACACCTCGACGCGCAGCGCCTCCAGCTCCTCGCGGCCGCGGGAGTCGGACTCGCTGCGGTTCTCCGCCTCCACCTCCAGCTCGAATTCGCGCCGGGCCGCGATCTCGCGTTCCAGCTCCAGCTCGTACACAGCCTGCGCCTCGGAAACTGCATCCTCGCTCTGTGCCGCGTGCTTGCGGTACTTCACGGCGAGGAAAGCGCCGATCAGGGCAGCCCAGAGGGCGGCGACGATCCCCAGCCGGAGATAGCGGAGATCGTCGCTGAGCACCAGTGCGAGGGTGGCTCCGATGGCGAGGACGAATCCGACGACTAGCCACGGCCTGCCCAGTAGGCGGCCGCGCGAGTCGTCACCCACGCCGGTCATGACTGACACCGTACCTGCTCGTAATCCGAACGAGACCTACTCGGTCCCGCGAGCGGTGGGAATCGAGCGCTAACCGGTCGTCCCGCGAGTGCGCTCCCGCTCTTGGTCCCGGGGGGTCCGGCAGCAGTGCTCGAGCCACAAACCCGCTGCTACCAGGGCTGACGAGGACGCCACGCCGACCACGCCGGCGCGGGTGTCGAGCACCGCCGCGACGAATTCGTCACGTCGCGGGAGGACATAGCCGAGCGCGGCCAGCCAGGCGCCGCCCATGAACGCTCCGGCGAGTGACGAAGCCTTGGCGAGGGCCACCGATCGGGCGATCCCGATAGCGGCAACTACGCGGCCGTTCTTGATCCGGGAGCGGATGGAGAACGCGATCCCGGCTTCGACCGCGGCCAGCACGGCGAAGGTGACGCCGGCGAACGTCGGCAGCTGCGGGAGCGAGCCGTACGCCACCATGAAGAGCAGGTAGCCGAGGACCAGGCCGAGCAGCCCGGCCGCCACCAGGTCACGGGGCCGGGTGAAGTGCATGGCCCAACCTTACCGAGCTGTGACATGCGGCGCTCCGCGCCGGCCGGGGCCTCCGCTACCCGGACCCCCGAAAGCATAAAGTTGACTCTCCCCCTACTGGAGAGTTCATCATGCGTCTTGTGGGCACCACCGCGACCTTCACCATCGGCGAGCTGGCCAAGCGGACCGGCCTGCCGGTCAAGACCATCCGCTTCTATTCGGACGAGGGCCTGCTGCCCCCGACCGAGCGGACGGACGCCGGGTACCGGCTCTACGACGCGGCGGCGATGGCCCGGCTCGAGCTGGTCCGCACGCTGCGGGAGCTGGGCCTGGGCCTCGCCGACGTCTCCGCGGCCTTGACGCAGTCGGCGACGGTCGGCGAGCTGGCGACCCGGCACGTCGAAGCGCTGGACGAGCAGATCCGGCGGCTGCGGCTGCGCCGGGCGGTGCTGCGCGCGGTGGCCAAGCGTGATTCCGAGCTGGAGGAAGTGAAACTGATGAACCGTCTCGCGTCGATGTCCGACGAAGAGCGCAAACGGCTGGTCGACGAGTTCTGGGACGAGATGGTTTCGGGGCTGGAGATCGACGAAGAGTTCTACCGGCGCATGCGCGCGGGCAAGCCGGAGCTGCCCGACGACCCGTCGCCCGAGCAGCTCGAGGCCTGGATCGAGTTCGCCGAGCTCGTGCAGGACCCGGACTTCCGGGCGCTGATCCGCGGCATGAGCGAAACCCAGTCCCAGCAGATCCGCGACGGCGAGTTCCAGCAGCCGGCCGACGCCTGGCAGCAGAACTGGCCGGGCTGGGTCTCCCGCGCGGAAGCGGCCGTGGCGGCCGGCGATTCGCCCACGTCGGAGGTGGGGCAAACGCTTGCGGCGGAAGTCGCGGCGGCGACGGCCCGCCCCGACCAGGACCCGTCGTCGGCGGAGTTCCGCACGGAGATGGCGGACCGGTTCGCGACGAGCGGCGACCCGCGGGCCGAGCGCTACTGGCAGCTGCTGGCGATCATCAACGGCTGGCCCCCGGTCCCGACGGCCCAGCCGGCGGTCGGGTTCATGATCGCGGCCCTGCGCGGCTGACCGGCCCGAACGTCATGAACGACCCTTTCATGCCACCGGACGGCTTGAAAGGGTCGTTCACCGCATTCGCCGAACCAAGACGGCAGCTCGGCGATCGGCGGGCGCCGGGGGCTTGACTTGCTCAGGGCTTGCTCAGCGCAGGGCGAGGTCGGTACGACGGACCGTAGCGACCTCGTCCGCCGGGCGGGCGGCCAGCAGCGCGGCGATCGGGCCGTGCCCCGGCAGCACCGCGGCCGGCTCGATCTCCGCCCACGGCACCAGCACGCTCGCGCGGTCCGGCGTCCCGGGGTGCGGCAGCAGCAGCTCCGGGTCATCGGACGTCACGCCGTCGACCGTGACCACGTCGACGTCCAGCGTCCGCGGGCCCCAGCGCAGCTCGCGCACCCGGCCCGCCGCCCGCTCGGCCGCCTGGCCCGTGCGCAGCCACGCCCAGTGGTCGCGCGCCGGGTCGTCGACGACGCAGACCGCGTTCAGGAAGTCCGGCTGGTCCTCGACGCCCCACGCCTTGGTCTCGTACACGCTCGACACCGCGACCAGCGCGGGCCGCACCGCGTCGAGGGCCAGCTCCAGGAAGCCGAGCCGGTCGCCGAGGTTGGCGCCGAGGGAGAGGACCGCCCGGCTCATCGGTCGCGCCGGACCGTGACGGCCACGTCGTCGAACGTCAGCGGGATCGGGGCCGACGGCTTGTGCACCGTCACCTCGACCGCGCCGAGCCGCTCGTCGCGCAGCACCTCGTCGGCGATCTTGCCCGCGACGCTCTCGATGAGGTCGTACGGCTCGCCCGCGACGATCCCCGCCGCCAGCTCGGCCAGCTCGCCGTAGTGCAGGGTCTTGGCCAGGTCGTCCGACGCGGCGGCCGGCCCGAGGTCCAGCCACACCGTGATGTCGACGACGAACTCCTGCCCGTCCCGCTTCTCGTGCTCGAACACGCCGTGGCGGCCGAACACGCGCAGGCCGGTCAGCGTGATCCGGTCAGACATCCGGCGAACCCTTCCACCAAGCGGCGGCCACGGCGACCGCGTCCAGCGACGCCCCGACCTCGTGCACCCGCACGCCCCACGCCCCCGCGGCCGCGGCCAGCGCGGAGATGGCGGCGGTGGCGTCCTCGCGGCCGTCCGGCGGACGCGGCGTGCCGTCCTTTTCGGACAGCAGGCGGCCGAGAAACCGTTTTCGCGAAGCGCCGACGAGCACCGGGAAGCCCAGCGAAAGCAGCGAATCCAGCCCGCGCAGCAACGCCCAGTCGTGCTCGGCGTTCTTCGCGAAGCCCAGCCCGGGATCCAGCACGATCGCGCTCTCGGCGACGCCCGCCGCCAGCGCTTCGTCCACTCTGGACAGCAGCTCGGCGCGGACGTCGGCGACGACGTCTTCGTACTCGGCGAGGGTCTGCATGTCCCTGCTGTGCCCACGCCAGTGCATCAGCACCCACGGCACGCCGGAGTCCGCGGCGACGCGCGCCATGTCCGGATCGGCCAGCCCACCCGAGACGTCGTTGATCACCTTCGCGCCGGCGTCGAGCGCCGCGGCGGCGACGGCGGCACGTGTCGTGTCGACCGACAGCTGGATGCCTTCACCGGCGAGCGTCCGGATCACGGGGATGATGCGCTTCAGCTCGGTGCCGGCGTCCACCCGGGCCGCACCCGGCCGGGTCGACTCGCCACCGACGTCGATCAGGTCGGCCCCGCGCGCCCACATCTCGCGGGCGTGCTCCAGCGCCTGGTCGAGCCCGAGGTACCGGCCACCGTCCGAAAAGGAATCGGGCGTCACGTTCAGCACGCCCATCACGACGCACCGGCCGGGAGCGGGAAGCCCCACGCTCACCGGCGCGCCCTGATCAGGTCGAGCGCCTCCGCCCGGGAAGAGGCGGAGTTCTTCAGCTGCCCCCGCACCGCGGAGGTGGTCGTGCGGGCGCCGGGCTTCCGGATACCGCGCATGGCCATGCAGAGGTGCTCGGCCTCGATCACGACGATGACGCCACGCGGCTCGAGCTTCCGCACGATGGCGTCGGCGACCTGGGAGGTCAGGCGCTCCTGGACTTGGGGGCGCTTCGCGTAGAGGTCGACGAGCCGGGCGAGCTTGGAGAGCCCGGTGACCTTGCCGCCGGCGTTCGGGATGTACCCGACGTGCGCGACGCCGTGGAAGGGCACCAGGTGGTGTTCACAGCTGCTGTACATCGGGATGTCCGTGACCAGCACGAGTTCCTCGTGGGACTCGTCGAACGTGCGGTCCAGCACCGAGTCCGGCTCGGTGTACAGCCCGGCGAACATCTCCTGGTACGCGCGGGCCACCCGGGCGGGGGTCTCCTTCAGACCGTCCCGCTCCGGGTCTTCGCCGCACGCCAAGAGGAGCTCGCGGATCGCCTTCTCCGCCCGGTCGTGGTCGAAGACCGGGCGGTCGGCGTCATTGGGGCTTCTCTGGTCCATCCACGTCACGACGCTCCCCCTCGCTCTGCTGGTTGCCGGCTTGGTCGGCGAACCAGCCGTGCTCGCGAGCGCGTTCGTCACCACCGGGCCGCCACGACTGGCCCGGCTGACCGCCCGGCGAGGTCGCGGGCGTCCAGCCCGGAGGGGCACCGTAGTTCGGGGGGCCGCTCTGGCCCGCCGGACCGCCTGGGTAGCCGCCGACCTGCTGGCCGTGGTTTTGCGGCCAGTGCGCCGTGCCGTTGGGACCCCCACCGTTCGGGCCGCCGTAAGAACGGCCGCCGTTCGGGTAGGCACCCGGAGGCGGCGGAGCGTACGGGTTGGCGTTGGGGTCCGGTGCCGACGTCGGGTACGGCGGGCCACCGGGCAGGTCGCCCGCGCCCTGGGCGGTGCCGACCGGAGTCGGCTCCGGCTTCAGGACCGGCTTCTCCTTCTCCGGCGGGGGCCACGGCTCGCCGCGCTCGATCGCCAGCTCGCCCGGGGTCTTGATCGGCGGCTTGTCCGACGGCGTCCGCTCACCGAACTCGTTGAACACGGTGATGTGCGGGCGCTTCTCGACCGTCGCGAAGATCCGCTCCAGGTCCTTGCGGGTCAGCGTCTCCTTCTCGAGGAGTTCGATGACCAGCTCGTCGAGCACGTCGCGGTAGGTGTTGAGCACGTGCCACGCCTCGGTGTGCGCGGTCTCGATGAGCTTGCGCACCTCCTCGTCGATCTCGTGCGCCACCTCGAGCGAGTAGTCCGCCTGACGGCCGGCCGAGCGGCCCAGGAACGGGTCGCCCTGCTCCTGGCCGTACTTGACCGCGCCCAGGCGGGCACTCATGCCGTACTCGGTGACCATCGCGCGGGCGATCTTCGTCGCCTGCTCGATGTCCGAGGACGCGCCGGTGGTGGGCTCGTGGAAGACGAGCTCCTCCGCCGTGCGGCCACCCATCGCGAAGACCAGCCGCCCGATCATCTCGGAGCGGGTCATCAGGTCCTTGTCGTCCTCCGGGACGAGCAGCGCGTGCCCGCCCGTGCGGCCGCGCGGCAGGATGGTCAGCTTGTAGACCGGTTCGATGTCCGGCATCGCCCACGCGGCGAGCGCGTGCCCGCCCTCGTGGTAAGCCGTGATCTTCTTCTCCTTCTCGGAGATGATCCGGCTTTTGCGGGCGGGGCCGCCGACGACGCGGTCGACGGACTCCTCCAGCTCGACCTCACTGATCACGTGCCCGTTCTTGCGGGCGGTGAGCAGCGCGGCCTCGTTCAGCACGTTGGCCAGGTCGGCGCCGGACATGCCGACGGTCCGCTTGGCCAGGCTGCCCATGTCAGTGCCCTGGGCGATCGGCTTGCCTTTGGAGTGCACCTCGAGGATCGCGCGACGGCCACGCATGTCGGGCGCGGACACCGGGATCTGCCGGTCGAACCGGCCGGGACGCAGCAGCGCGGGGTCGAGGATGTCGGGCCGGTTGGTCGCCGCGATCAGGATGATGCCGCCGCGGGCGTCGAAGCCGTCCATCTCGACGAGCAGCTGGTTCAGCGTCTGCTCGCGCTCGTCGTGACCACCGCCGAGGCCGGCGCCGCGCTGGCGGCCGACCGCGTCGATCTCGTCGACGAAGATGATGCACGGCGCGTTCTGCTTGGCCTGTTCGAACAGGTCGCGGACACGCGACGCACCGACACCGACGAACATCTCGACGAAGTCCGAGCCGGAGATCGTGTAGAACGGCACGCCGGCCTCGCCGGCGACAGCCCGCGCGAGCAGCGTCTTGCCGGTACCGGGTGGCCCGTAGAGCAGGACGCCCTTCGGGATCTTCGCGCCGAGCGCCTGATATCGCGCCGGGTTCTGCAGGAAGTCCTTGATCTCGTACAGCTCTTCGACGGCCTCGTCGGCACCCGCGACGTCCCCGAAGGTCGTCTTGGGCATGTCCTTGTTCAGCTGCTTGGCCTTGGACTTGCCGAAGTTGAGGACGCGGTTGCCGCCGCCCTGCGAGTTGTTCATCATCCACATCAGCAGGCCCAGCACGAGGGCGAGCGGGATGGCGAAGATGAGGATCTGCGTCAGCACGCCCTGCTGGGTCACCTTGGTGGTGAACTTGATCGGCTGGCCGCCGGTCTTGGCCGCGGTCAGCGAGTCGTAGATCGGGCGGGTGGCATCCGCCGGATACTGCGAAATGATCTGGGTGACCTGCTGGCCGTCGACGTCGATGGGCTTGGCCAGCAGCAGTTTGAGCTGCTGTTCCTTGTCCTCGAGGCTGGCTTCCTTGACGTTGTTCGAGGAGATCTGGGAGTTCGCCACCGAGATGGGTGCCTGGGTGTACCCACGATCACTGTCGAAGATCGTGTTGTACGCGAACAACGCCAGCAACCCCGCGACGATCCACAGCAGTGGGTTCCTGAGCACGCTCTTCCGGTTCATACGACTCGGCCCTGGTGGCCTCGACCCTCCCTGGTTGGGCGGCTCCTGTGATACCCGCCATCACGATCTTGACAACCCGTGGTGCCTGGACACCTGTCCCATCAGGGTACCGTCCGCTGCCGCGTTCATCCCCTGTGAGCCTCTCGCAGGTCAACGGGCGATACCGCGCCCGGGTTCCCGGCCGGTGTCCTCACCCGTCACGCTATCGCGTGCCGTCGGACACACTGTTCACCATCTCGCCCAGCCGGGTCCGCAGGGTGGCCGGGTCGGCGGGGGCCACGGTGACCCACTCGCGACCGTCCGTACCTGCGCGGGAGAGGCTGAGGTAGCGCCCGGTCGCGGTGTCGAACCAGGCCAGCACCCGGGACCGCTGCTTGGCCCCGACCTGCGAACGGCTGTTCGCTGCCAGCTGACCGCCGCACTGCCGCGGCTGCCCGGAGATGCGGCCGTAAGCCTCCCGCGGGTCGGCCGTGACGCGTTCGCTGAGCGGTGTCCGGCGCGCCTTCCCCCGCTCCTCGACCGGGCTCGAAGGCAGGGACACGGGCACCCGGATCGGCGCGGTGCGCAGCGCGTCGTCCAGCGGAAGTGTGACCGACGCCTCGCTCCCGCGCGGGCCGGCCGGGAGCACCCCGACGACGGCGGAGACCAGGCCGTCCGGGGGGACGTCCCGCAGCCAGATGCCGTCGGCGTCCTGGACCGCGAGGACGCCCTTGGTGTCATCGGCCGCCGCGAGGACGCCGATGGTGGGCGCCTCGAACCGCGGGATGTGCAGGGCGTCGATGGTCAGCGGGGCGAAGGCCAGCAGGTGCAGCGCGTCCTCGATCGGCGGCGCGAGCCTGCCGCGCGGTTCGCGGATGCCGCGGGCCTTCAGCTCGGCGTCGACGCGGTGGCGCAGCGAGAAGCGCTCGTCTTCGGTCGCGCCGTGCGACCGCACCAGCAGCGGGTACGGCAGCTCCCCGACCTGCGCCGACTCCCAGAGGAAGTCGAACGCCGGCGGCGAGAAGAACTCTTGCATCACTACTCTCCCGGATCCGACTCTTGCTCAGCGTAGCCCGCACCACCGACAAAAAGTGATCATCGGCCGAGCACGCTCGGAGAAGCCGGAGCCCGATCTTGGCAGAGACCGTCCGGGCACGGGACGGTGAGGCCGGGCGGACGAGCCGGGATCCCGGCGCAGTCGCCTCGGCGCTGCCATGAGGGTGCCCCTCATGGCTCTCGCGCGGGAGTCAGACCGTGCTGGTCGTCGACGCTCCCGCGAGCATCTCGCCGAGCCGGTGGCGCAGCGTCGCCGCGTCGGCCGGGGCGATCGTGATCCAGTCGCGGCCGTCGCGGCCACGGGTCGCCTGGGTGAAGTAGCGGCCCGTCTCCGTGTCGAACCAGCTCAGCACCGGCGTCCGTGTGCGGCCGCCCATGCGCGAACGCGCGTTGGCGGCGATCTGGCCCCCGCGCAGCCGCGGCTGGGCGTGCAGCTTCGCCAGTGCCTTGCGGTCCTCGTCGGCCGACGAGCGCTCGTCGCCGTTGCCGCGGCGCGAGAGGAAGTCGACGCCGTGGGCCCCGACCAGCTGCTCCAGCGGGACCGTGACCGACTTCTCGGTGCCGCGCGGGGCGCCCGGGAGCAGCGAGACGATCGCGCTCGCCAGCCCGTCCACCGGGCACGGCTGCAGGTGCAGGCCACGCGTGTCCTGCACGGCCAGCAGCCCCTGCCCGCCCAGCACGCCGGCGAGCGCCAGCAGCGGCTCGGCGTCCGGGGCGATCAGCTGGACCGCGTCCAGGCTCAGCTCGGACTGCGCCAGCACGCCGAAGTAGTCCTCGACGTGCGGTTCCGGCCGGCCGCGGCCGTCGGCCAGCCCGCGGGCGACCAGTCCTTCCAACGTGCGCTGACGCAGCAGCGACCGCTCGTCCTCGGTCGCGCCGTGCGAGCGGATGCGCAGCGGGTACGGCAGCTCGCCCAGCCCGGCGGACTCCCACAGGAAGTCCACCTCGACCGGGGTGAGCAGCTCAGCGTTCGGCATCGAGCCACCCCCAAGAGAAACGGGCCGGGCCCGCCGCAGCGTGCCCGGCCCGAAGGAATCAGCGGTCTTCGTCGTCCTCGGACCACGCGCCGATGACCGGCGGCGGGGTCGCCTGGTTCGCACCGAAGGCCGCGTCCGGGTCCGCCTCGATGAGGAACGACGCGTGCGTGTGCTCCTCGTCCTGCTGGCCCTGAGCGCCCTGCGGGGCCATGCCGCCCATGCCGCCCGGGTTCATCGGCGGCGGGGTCTGCCCGCCGATGGTGCCCGCCGACGAGACGAGGCCCTGCTGCGGCGCCTGGGCCGACGCGGCGCTCTGGCCCTGGCCGTCGGCCGAGGCCAGCGACGTCTCGTTCTGGTTCTTCGCGCCGGACCGGTTGCCCTTGCCCAGTGCGCGGGAGGCCAGCGCGCCGAGGCCGCCGGCGGCACCGCCGAGGCCGAGGCCCATGCCGATCTTGCTCAGCGGGTTGCTGCCACCCGGCTGCCCGGCGCCCGGGGCGACCTGGCCCGCGCCGGAGGTCGTACCCGCGCCCGCGCCTGCGACGGAGCCGCCGGCGCCGTCGCTGCCCAGCGTCGCCGCGTCCTGGCCGAAGCCGCCGACACCGGCGCCGTGGACGCCGTTCGGGCCGACTCCCGCGTGCTGCGCGTCGAACGCGCCGCCGTGGCCGCCGAAGCCCGAGGTGCCGGAGGCGAACACCGCGCCGCCCGCGCCGGAGAGGCCCTGCACCGGGCCCATGTTGCCGACGCTGTTGATCCCGTTGAACGACACCGAGTTGTGCGAGCCCGTCGGCTTCATGCCGAGCGACTCCGGGCCGAAGCTCGGGGTCGAGCCGTCGACCTCGCTCATTTGCTGGGTGTAGGTGTTGAAGAACGCGACCTGCTGCGCCTTGACGTCGTTGGCCGCGTCCGCCTGCACCTTCTGGTCGGCGATCAGCGCCGCCGGGCCGCCGGCCAGCGCGGCCGCCATGGCCTGCTTGGGGTCGTAGTCCTTGGGCTTCGGCATCTTCTTGACCTGCTCGGCCGCCGTGGCCTGCCGGGCGAGCCGGTCGGACATCGTGTGCGCGGCCTCGGAGGCCTGCGAGCCCGAGTTGGCGATGGCCACCAGCGCGCCCTGCGCGCCCGCGGCACCCCGGCCGACCCACGCGTTGCCCAGCTCGGAGATCGCGTTGTACAGGTGGTCGGACGCCTGCTTCAGCTCGGTGCCGTGGTGCGACCAGACCTGCCCGGTCGCGCTGGCCGTGCCGGGGTCGTTGTTGTTGACCGCGCCGTCGTACAGCTGCTGGCTGTCCTGCGCGTTCCAGTTCGGCGGGTTCGCGATCGCGCGGTCGCTGCCCATGTCGAAGCCGTCGGAACGGCCGCGGGCGTCCGCGACGATGTTCTGCGACGCCGAGTTGTCCCCGAGCGGGACGAGCGAGCCCGGGTCACCAGAGCCCGGAGTGGTCGACGGCTGGTCACTGTGGTTCGGAGCCATGATTTCGAGTCCCCCTCTGGGCTCAGGCGTTGCGGAACGGGTCGGCCGCGGCCTGGTCGATCTCGTGGTACCGGGACATCGCCGTGACGATGCCCTCTTCGGCGGCGGTGTACTGGTCGAGCAGGTTCTGCAGCGCGGAGGCGTAGGAGTCGTTCCCGCCGTCGGCGCGCTGGACGAACTTCGCGGCCATGGCGTTGCCGACCGGGTTGTCCCCGAGCTTCGGCGGCTGGGCGAGGGTGCCCGCTCCGCTGAGCAGTGCCTCGACCGCGTCCTTGCCGGTGCGGATCTTGTTCAGCACGGTCTGCGCGGCGTCGGGGTCGATTCCGACCTGACCCGCCGCGGCCGCGGCCTTGAAGGCGTTCGCGTCGGCAGCGCTGCTGTTCGCCATCTGAGCTCTCTCCCGTTCCCCCGACCCGGTCACCGCGGGCACGAATGGTCTTCGCATAGGTTAACGCACGTGATCAGAGCCTATGACGCAATCCGCGATGCCGGGGTTCCGCGAATCCGGTCGTTGCGGTGAACGGTCGGTGAACTACGCCGTGTAGACCTTCGGGTCCAGCGTCCCGATGTAGGGCAGGTCGCGGTAGCGCTCGGCGTAGTCCAGGCCGTAGCCCACGACGAACTCGTTGGGGATGTCGAAGCCGATGTACTTCACCGGGACGTCCACCTTGACCGCCTCCGGCTTGCGCAGCAGCGAGACGACCTCGAGCGACGCGGGGTTGCGGCTGGCGAGGTTCTTCAGCAGCCACGACAGCGTCAGGCCGGAGTCGACGATGTCCTCGACGATCAGCACGTCCCGGCCCGCGATGTCGCGGTCGAGGTCCTTGAGGATCCGCACGACGCCGGACGACGACGTCGCCGAGCCGTAGGAGGAGACGGCCATGAATTCCAGCTGCGTCGGCAGCGGCAGCGCGCGGGCGAAGTCGGTCATGAACATGACCGCGCCCTTCAGGACACCCACCAGCAGGAGTTCACCCTGCCCGTTGGCCGGATAGTCGGCGGCGATCTGCGCCGACAGCTCCGTGATCTTGTCCTGGATCTGCTGCTCGGTGACGAGCACGGAGGCGATTTCGCCCTCGTACACGGGTCATTCCCCTCGGGTGGTGGGTTGGGAGATGACGCAGAGCCTGCCACGGCACCGCCGGGCTTCCAAGTTGCCCGGCAACCAGACACCGCCCTGACCACGCCACCGGGCGACGAGGTCATCGACCGCCCGCAGGTGCGCGTCCGTGAGCTCGCGCACACCCGATTGCAGCAGCCACCTGCGGATAACCCGCCGCCGGATCGCCGCGGGTTCGGCCGTGAGGACGCCGACATCCAGCCCTTCGGAGCCGCCCGCGCGGGTGAAGATCATGTCCGCCATTGTGTCCAACGCCTCGCTGTCCTCACGCAGCTGCGCGGCCGTGCGGGCGAGTGCGCCGGCGACGCCGCCGTTGAGGACGTCTTCCAGCAACGGCAGGACTTCGGTGCGCAACCGGACCCGGGTGAAGCGCGCTTCGGCGTTGTGCGGGTCGTCCCAGGGCTCGACGCCGAGCTCGGCGCACGCGGCCCGGGTGGTCGCGCGCGGCACCGCGAGCAGCGGACGGCCCCACGGCGGGTCGTGCGGCCGCATCCCGGCGACGCTGCGCGGGCCGGAGCCGCGGCCGAGCCCGAGCAGGACCGTTTCGGCCTGGTCGTCGAGGGTGTGGCCGAGGAGGACGAGGTCGTGGCCGGCCAGCGCGCGGTAGCGGGCCTTGCGCGCGGCGGCTTCCGGGCCGCCCGGGCCGGTGACGTCGGTCCGGCGCACCTCGGCCTCGTCGGCGCCCAGCGACTTCGCGGCCGCGGCGGCGTCGCGCGCGATCTTCGCCGAGCCCTCCTGCAGGCCGTGGTCGACGACCAGCGCGCGGACGCGGTGGCCGCGGTGGTGCCCGACGTACGCCGTGGCCTCGGCGAGCGCGAGGGAGTCGGCGCCGCCGGAGACCGCGACGCACAGCTCAGGCGGGGCCTCGACGGTCTCCAGGAACGCACGGACCGCCCGCCGGACGGCCGCGACCGCCGTCCCGGTCATCCGTGCAGGCGCCGGACCCACGCGGCCGGGTCGGCGATCTCGGCGCGCGAAGGCAGGGTGTTCGGCGACCGCCAGACGGCGTTGAACCCCTCCATGCCGACGGCGTCCACGACGTACTTCGTGAACTTCGCGCCTTCTTCGTACTGACGGATCTTCGCGTCGACGCCGAGCAGCGCGCGCAGCAGCCGGTCGAAGACGCCGCCGCCCTTGCGCCGGGCGGTGAACCGCGCGCGGATCGTGTCGACGCTCGGCACGACCTGCGGGCCGACGGCGTCCATCACGAAGTCCGCGTGGCCTTCCAGGAGCGTCGAGAGCGCCAGCAGCCGGTCGAAGACCGCGCGCTCCTTCGGCGACTGGAGCAGCTCGGCGAGGTTCAGCTTCGGCCCCTGCTTGATCGCCTCGGGGAGCCGGCCGACCAGGTCGGCGAGGCTGTCGCTGCCGCCGCCGGCGAGCCCGGCGACGAGCCGCTCGACCTCGTCGGCGAAGTAGTCGCGCAGCCAGGTGACCGCGGTGAACTGGAGCCGGTGGGTGCACTCGTGCAGGCAGACCCAGAGCCGGAAGTCGTGGCCCGGCACGTCCATCGCGCGCTCGGCGGCGACGACGTTCGGCGCGACCAGCAGCAGCCGGCCTTCCCGGTCGGGGCCGCCGAAGGGGTCGTACTGGCCGAGCACGCGGCTGGCCAGGAACGCGAGCACCAGCCCGGTCTGCACGCCGGCACCGCCGGCCAGGATCGGCCCGAACGGCCCGCCCTGCTGCGGCAGCGCCCGCCCGGTCAGCGCGTCGAGCCCGGCCGCGGCCGAGCGCACCCAGCCGGGGCGGTCGACGACCTCGCCGGGCAGCAGCGGCAGGTCGAGGCCCAGGTTCGTGAGCTGCCGGACGTGCCCCTCGGCCTCCATGGTCAGCTCGCGCAGGTCGGTGACGGCCGCTTCGGCCTCTTCGCGCGGGACCTGCGGGCCGCCGCGCACCAGCAGCGCGCCGGTCTGCGCGGCGAGCGCCCAGTCGACCATGGGCCGGGTCTCGGTTTCCTGACTCACCCTTCCGACGCTACCTGCCCCGGGCGGGTTTCCGGCCACGATCTTCGTACGGTTCGGCGTCCGCGGTCACGAGCACCCGCACTTGCGGAGGCTCGTGGCGAGGGCGTCGATGGCGTCCCGGCCCGGCTGCTGGTCGGAGCCGTTGGACATGAACGCGAACACCAGCACCCGGCCGTCCTGGTCGAGGACCAGACCGGCGAGCGTGTTGACGCCGGTGAGCGTGCCCGTCTTCGCCCGCACCCAGCCGCGGCCGGCCTGCGACGCGGACGTTTCGAACCGCTTGTCGGCGAGGGTGCCGGAGCCGCCGGCCACCGGGAGGCCGGCCAGCATCGCGCGCAGCTTGGCGGTGTTCGGGTTCTTGCCCTCCGGCGCCGCCGCGGCCGCCATGAGCTGGGTCAGCAGCTTCGCCGGGATCTTGTTCTCCGTCGAGATGCCGCTGCCGTCGGACAGCTTGACGCCGGCGACGTCGAAGCCGGCGTCCTTGAGCACCTTGATGGTCGCCGCGGCACCGCCGGCGAAGGTCGCCTCCTGGCCGGTGGCCAGCGCCACGTGCCGGGCGAGGGCCTCGGCGAGGACGTCGTCGGACAGCTCCATCGTGTCGGAGACCAGCTCGGTCAGCGGCGCCGACTTGACCTCCGCGAGCACCTTGGCGTCCTTCGGCGCGGCCGCCTGGCCGCCGGGCGAGGCGCTGAGCTTCGACGCGATCGTCGACGCCAGCACGCTGCCCGCGTTGGGCACGCGCATCGAGTTGTTGTTCTTCGGGTCCTGGCGCCCGGCGTCGGCCATCACCGAGCCGATCTGGGTGGCGAACGTCGAGGGTGCGTCGCCCGCGGCCCAGCCCGGCGCGGTCGTCGCGCCCTTGAACAGGCTCAGGTCGACCTGCACCTTCTTGACGTTCGGGTTGGCCTTCTTCACCTGCGCGACGAGGTCGTCGACGTGCGCGGCGCCCGGGTACAGCGGCGATTCGGTGCCCAGCGGCAGCGCGGTGAGGGTGACGTCGCCGCCGCCGACCAGGATCGCCGTGCCCGGGTCGGCACCCTGGACGATCTTCGTCGAGAACCGCGTGTTCGGGTCCATCGCGAGCAGCGCGGCCGCGGTGGTCAGCACCTTCGTCGTCGACGCGGGGGTCACCGCCGCCGACGCGCTGTGGTCCCAGAGCGTGGTGCCGCTGACCGGGTCGACGACGCTGCCGTTGAGCTGGCCGAGCGCGCTGTTCCCGGCCGGGCCGGTCAGCACGGACTTGACGCCGTTCGCGGTCGGCGCCTGCCCGGCCGTGTCCGGCCCCTGCAGCTGACGCGTGGCCGCGACCGGGTCCGGGCTGTCGCCCTTCGGCGCGTTCGGCGCCCACGGCAGGCCGAGGCGGTTCGACACCTTCGGCATCGCGGCGGCCACCCCGCCGCCGGCCAGCAGCAGCAGGACGACCACGACGAGGGCGATGATCTTGCCCTTGCGCCGCTTCTTCGGCGGCTCACCGGCGGTCGCGGGCTCGGCCGGGGGCGGCGGTTCCGCGGGCGGCTCGGTGCGCGGTTGCGGCTGCTGCTGGAAGGCCGCGGGGAACTGGGTGGGCCGCTCGATCCCGACGGTCGCCTCGGCGTCGAACCGCTGCCCGTCCGGCTCGATCCGCATCGGCCGGGCCAGCGACCCGGCGGACGCCGGCGGGACGATCCCGCGCGGGGGCTCCGGCGGCAGGCCGGGACGGCGGCCGTCCGGTTCGGCGACGCGGTTGTCCGGCACGTCCAGGCGTTGCGCCCAGGGCGCCTCGGCGCGCTGCTGGAAGTCCTGCCGCGGCTGCGGCGGCTCCGGGTGCTTCAGCTGCTCTTCGCGGCGCTGCTGCTCCTCGCGCCAGAGCTGCAGCTCTTCCCGCCAAGGCTGCGCTTCGGGCTTGTCGGGCTGGGGCTCGCCGGGACGATCCGGCTTGTCACCGGGCCAGACGTCGCGCTCCACGGGCACCCACGGCGTCTTCCGCCGGGTATCCGGCTTCTCCTCGGGCGCCTCCGCCTCGATGTACTGGGTGCTCTCCCCGACCGGCGTCTCGGGCTCCTGCTCCGCCTCGATGTATTGAGTGCTCTCCCCGACCGGCGCTTCGGGCTTGAGCTCGGCCTGCTTCACCTGGATGTACTGAGTGCTCTCCGCGACCGGAGTCGGCGCCGGCTCGGGTTCGGGCTCGGCCGGCTTCGGCTTCGAGCCGCGCGAGCCGAGCCGGTCGGCCAGGTCCTGCTTGGCCGTGGTCGGCGGGGGCGGCGGCTCCTCCTCGGCGGGCGCGTTCAAGCCCGGGATCGGCTCGGGCTCGACGTTCGCCGCGAACCACGATCCCTTCGGCGGCTCACTGCCTGTGACCTTGGGCACGCCGGACCCCTCCGCGGGGCTCGCCGGCGGGTCGGGCAGCGACATCGGCGTGGTCTTCCGCGCGCCGGACGACGAGCGGTCTTCGTCCGACGAAGGCCACATCGGCTGGTCGTTTTCCGGCACCCACCACTCCTTCTCACCTGCCCCGGAAGGGGCCAAGCTCACATGCCAGGTGGCCGACATCGATGCGACCGCGAGGCAGGGCGTAGTCCACACTAGGAGACGTCAAGACCGTCATTAAGGTTGCCGCCCGCGACGTGCGGGCACGCCCAGATCCAAAAGAAGCAGTGAGGACGCCGTGGAGTTCGACGTCACGATCGAAATCCCCAAAGGGGAGCGCAACAAGTACGAGGTCGACCACAAGACCGGCCGCATCAAGCTGGACCGGACCCTGTTCACGGCCACGCAGTACCCGGCCGACTACGGCTTCATCGACGACACCCTCGGCCAGGACGGCGACCCCCTGGACGTGATGGTGCTCGTGCAGGAGCCCACCTTCCCCGGGTGCCTGATCCGCTGCCGCGCGATCGGCATGTTCCGGATGACCGACGAGAAGGGCCCGGACGACAAGGTCATCGCCGTTCCGTCGAACGACCCGCGCCTCGAGCACCTGCGCGACATCCACCACATGAACGAGTTCCACCGCCTGGAGATCCAGCACTTCTTCGAGGTCTACAAGGACCTGGAGCCCGGCAAGAGCGTCGAAGGCTCGTCCTGGGTCGGCCGCACCGAGGCCGAGGCCGAGATCGGCCGCTCGTACGAGCGCGAGACCGACCGCCTGGCCAAGGAGAAGGCCGACGGCGGCGCCGCTCACTGAGCCCGCAAATGCCGTGAGGGGCACCTTCAGGGATTCGATGTCCCTGAAGGTGCCCCTCACGGCGTTTCAGCGGGTCAGTGAGCCAAGGCCAGGGCCGGGGCGGCCTCCGCTTCGGCGTCCGCGCGCTGTTCCATTGCCGACTTGTCCGAGAGCGGCTTCTCCTTGAGGAACCACACCAGGGCGAAGCCGACGGTCAGCACGATCCCGCCGACCAGGAACACCGTGCTCATCGACTCGGCGAAGCCCTGCAGGATCGGCCGGGCCAGCGTCGGGTCGAGCGAGGACAGGAACGACGTGTCGTTGACGTCCAGGCCGCTCTTCATCTGCTGCGCGAACTCCGGGTGCTGGGCCAGCGCCGACACGTAGGCCGGCGTGGTCATCGCCGAGCGGATGGCGTTCGCGATCTTGTCGCCGACCGTGCCGAACAGGATCGACAGGAACACCGCGGTGCCCGCCGTGCCGCCGATCTGCCGGAAGAACGTCGCCGCCGAGGTGGCGACGCCGATGTCCTGCGGCCGGACGTCGTTGGTCGCGGCCAGCACCAGCGTCTGCATCGAGGCGCCGAGGCCGAGGCCGATCACGAAGGCGATCACCATGACCAGGTTGAGCGAGGTGTCGACGGTGATCGTCGACAGCGCGAACAGCGCCGCCGCCATCAGGCCGATCCCGGCCACCGCGAACATCTTGTAGCGCCCGGTCTTGGAGATCAGGCGGCCGCTGGTCAGGCTGGCGATCATGATGCCGAGCGTCAGCGGGAGCATCTGCAGGCCGGCCTGGGTCGGCGTCGCGCCCTTGACGATCTGCAGGTAGAGCGGCAGCGACATCATCGCGCCGAACATCCCGGCACCCTGCACGACGGTGACCAGCGTGGCCATCCGGAACACGGGCCGCTTGAACAGGCGCAGAGGCAGCAGGGCGGCGTCGCCCATGCGGCGTTCGATCCAGACGAAGGCGGCCACACCCAGCCCGCCGACGACGTACATCGCGATCGAAGCGGCCGAACCCCAGCCCCACTCACGGCCCTGCTCGGCGACGATCAGCAGCGGCACCAGGCCGGTGGCCAGCGCGACGGCACCCCAGTAGTCGACCTTCTGGTCGACGCGGGTGTGCGGGAGGTTGAGGACCTTGGTGACGACGACCAGCGCGGCGAGCGCGATCGGGACGTTGACCAGGAAGACCCAGCGCCAGCCGGTGATGCCGGCGAAGGTGTCGATGCCGGCGAAGAAGCCGCCGACGACCGGGCCCGCGACGCTCGAGATGCCGAAGACGGCCATGAAGTAGCCCTGGTACTTGCTGCGCTCACGCGGCGCGGTGATGTCGGTGATGATCGCCAGCGCGAGGGACATCAGGCCACCGGCGCCGAGGCCCTGGAACGCGCGGAACGCGGCCAGCTCGTACATCGACGTCGCCATGCCGCTGGCCAGCGAGCCGACCAGGAACAGCGAGATCGCCGTCAGGTACATGGGCTTGCGGCCGTAGAGGTCGGACAGCTTGCCGTACAGCGGCGTCGAAAGGGTGGCGGTGATCAGGTACGCCGTGGTGGCCCAGGCCTGCAGCGAAAGGCCGTGGAGCTCGTCGGCGATGGTGCGCATCGACGACGACACGATGGTCTGGTCGAGCGCGGCGAGGAACATGCCGAGCATCAGCCCGGACAGGATGGTCAGGATCTGGCGGTGGGACAGTTTGCCGTTCGTAGCGGCTGCTCCTTCCGCCGTGGTGGTGTCGCTCATGGTGGTCTCCCTCGGAAAGCTTCGCCGTAGTTGCTTGTACCTCTCAACTACTTGTCTTGGCCAAGTATTCCTCGGAAGCTTGTATGATGCAATCAAGTTTCCTGTGAGCCGCGTCTCCACACCCGGACGCGCCGAAGGCCACCTCCGAGCTGCGGAAGTGGCCTTCGGCGGACGAGGTCAGGCGGAGTAACCCGGGATCGGGAACGGCGCCAGGAACTCGCGGATCTCCGCGGCGATCGAGTCGAGCGAGGACTCGTCGGCCGCCGCGGCCGCCGTCACCGTGCGGTCGATCCAGTCCGCCACCTGCACCTGGTGCTCGGGCCGCAGACCGCGCGTCGTGATCGCGGACGTGCCGAGCCGGATGCCGGACGGGTCGAACGGCTTGCGCGGGTCGAACGGCACCGTGTTGTAGTTCAGCTCGATGCCCGCGCGGTCCAGCGCCTGCGCGGCCGGCTTGCCCGCGACCGCCTTGTTCGTCAGGTCGATCAGCAGCAGGTGGTTGTCCGTGCCGCCGGAGACCAGGTCGTACCCGCGTGCGAGCAGCGCGTCGGCCAGCGCGCGGGCGTTCGCGACGATCGTGTGCGCGTAGTCGCTGAAGTCCGGGCGTTGCGCTTCGCCCAGCGCGACGGCGATGGCCGCCGTCGTGTGGTTGTGCGGGCCGCCCTGCAGCCCCGGGAACACCGCCTTGTCGACGGCCTTCGCGTGCGAAGCGTCCGAAAGGATCATCGCGCCGCGCGGGCCGCGCAGGGTCTTGTGCGTCGTCGTCGTGATCACCTGCGCGTGCCCGACCGGCGACGGGTGCGCGCCCCCCGCGACCAGGCCCGCGATGTGCGCGATGTCGGCGACGAGCACCGCGTCCACCTCGCGCGCGATCTCGGCGAACGCCGGGAAGTCGATCGTGCGAGGGATCGCCGTGCCGCCGGCGAAGATCAGCTTCGGCCGGTGCTCACGCGCAAGGTCGCGCACCTGGTCGAGGTCGACGCGGCCGGTTTCCTTCGCGACGCCGTAGCGCACCGGGGTGAACCACTTGCCGGTCGCGGAGACGCTCCAGCCGTGCGTGAGGTGGCCGCCGTCCGGCAGCGCCATGCCGAGGACGGTGTCGCCGGGCTGCGCGAAGGCCAGGTACACGGCCAAGTTCGCCGGAGACCCGGAGTACGGCTGGACGTTCGCGTGGTCGGCGCCGAACACGGCCTTCGCGCGCTCGATGGCGAGCAGCTCGACCTGGTCGATGAACTGCTGGCCCTCGTAGTAGCGCTTGCCCGCGTACCCCTCGGAGTACTTGTTGGTGAGCACGGTGCCGGTCGCTTCGAGCACGGCCTGCGAGACGTAGTTCTCCGACGCGATCAGGCGGATCTTGTCGTGCTGGCGCTTGGCTTCGTCCTCGACGAGCCCGGCGATCGCGGGGTCGGCGGCGGCGAGGGCGTTCAGTTTCGGCTGGTGTGTCATGGCGTACTCCGGCTCTGGAGTGGCCTTCACCCAGGCGCGCGGTGCCGGCCTCGTCGTCGCTTCCCGGTGGTGCTCCACCTCGATGGCGCCAGTCGCTGCTGCAGGGGAAGAGCCTAGTCCACGGCGCTGGAGGCTCGACGGTGTTCGGCGCACCACTTGCGGGTGCAGCCCGAGGTGCGGTCGCAGAACGGCCGGGCGCAGGTCGCGCAGCGCTTCACCCGCCGCCAGCCGCCGACCGTGACGAGCTCCGCGAGTCCCGCGGCCCCGGCCGCCAGCTCGCTCTCACTCATCAGCGACGTCACGTAGACGATCCGCCAAGCCGCGCCCGTGTCGACGAGCCGCGGCCGCGCCCCGGCCTCCGCCAGCACGGCGTTGAGGCGGCGCGCGGCCGCGCGCTCGTCGGGCAGCTGCGCGGCGATCCCGCACAGCGCGGGGTTTCCCTTGCGCAGCAGCCGTTCCGCCACCCCGAGCTCGGGGTCGAGCGCGTGGAACGGCGGCACGACCGCGTGCTTGCGCACGTCAGTCGACGACCACGACGCCCATGGACCGGGCCGTGCCCGCGATCGTGCGCATCGCCATCTCGACGTCCGGGGTGTTGAGGTCCGGCAGCTTGCGTTCGGCGATCTCGCGCAGCTGGTCCTTCGTGATCTTCCCCGCGACCTCGTGCCCGGGTCGTGAAGAACCCTTGTTCCCCAACGCCTTCTTGATGAGGAACGCCGTCGGCGGTGTCTTGAGCCGCAGCGCGAACGAGTGGTCTTCGAACACCGAGACGACGACCGGCACGATGTCGCCGCGCTGGGCCGCCGTCGCCGCGTCGTAGGCCTTCTTGATCTCGACGAGGTTGACCCCGGTCTGCCCCAGCATCTTGCCGAGGTCGACGACCGGGGCGTTGCCCGCGGACAGTTCCAGGGTGACCTGGTGGGTGAGTTTCTTCGGAGCCATGCCCCGAAGCTAGAGTCTCCAGCTACTGGAGAGTCAACTTCAATCCAGGGCTTCGATGCCAGCCTTGTGCCGCTTCGCCAGGTCTTGGTAGACGGGCGCGTTGTGCTCCACCCACATCCGCGCGGAGTCGGTGAGCGGCACGAACTTCTTGGCCGGGCTGCCCATCGCGACGACCTCGGACGGCACCTCGGTCCCCGGCGTCACGGTGGCACCGGCCGCGACCAGCGTCCGCTCGCCGATCTTCGCGTCGTCCAGGATCGTGGAGCCGTTCCCGATCAGGGCCTGCTCGCCGACGGTGCAGTCGTGCACCAGGCACTGGTGGCCGACGGTGGCGTTCTTGCCGATCTCGCACACCTTGCCGACGTTGACGTGCACGACGGAGTTGTCCTGGATGTTGGCACCCTCCCGGACGACGATCTTGCCGAAATCGGCGCGCAGCACGGCGCCGTACCAGACCGAGGCGTCCTTCTCGACGACGACGTCGCCGATGAGCGTGGCGGTGGGCGCGATCCAGGCGTCCGGGTGGACCTGCGGGCTGAGCCCTTCGAACGAGAACAGAGGCATGCCCGCACCTTAAACGACGTAACACCCGCTCGACGGCTCGCGACTTCAGGCCGGTCACCGCCGACGAGCAGCGAATCGAGGTATCCATGCGGGTGTCCCTGGACCGGCACCAGGTCATGACGGCGACTGCGGTCATCGCGGGCACGTCGGTCAGCACGATCGTGCTGAACCTGGCCTACGACGTCACGCCGCGTGCGTGGATCTACTACCTGACGTTCGCCGTGTGCGCGGCCACAGTGATCATCGCTCCGTTCCTCTTCATGAACCTGCTTCGCAGCAGGCGGCCTGCTACGGCCGCGGCTGCGGATCGCAGCGCGATGCTCGAATCTCGCGCCTGGACCACCGACCTCGTTTCGGGAGAAGGGCCGGCCAGGCTCCACGCCATCTACGCACTGTCGGACCTCGCCAAGAGAGGCGCGCTGCCGCCGGAGTTCGTGGTCACCGTCCTCGAGGAGTTCGTCGGAACGTATGACGGCCCACGACCCGGAGCGCAGCCGCTCCCGGCAGCGGACCCGGCACCCCGCCGGCAAAGGGAGCAAAGCCGGTCGGACGATCTGCGGCTGGCGATCCGGGCGCTGGCCGACCTCGGGCCGCGGACCGAGCGCCCGGTGCACCTGTCCGGCGTCGACCTCACCGGTCTCGACCTGACGGGCATCGACCTCACCGGCTTCCAGCTGCGGAACGCGCGTCTCGGGAACACCAACCTGACCGGGGCGACGCTGACCCGTGCCGATCTCAGCGGGAGCTCGCTCAACGGAGTTCAAGCCCGTGGCGCCCGGTTCGCGCAAGCCGTCCTGAACGAGGCGAACTTCGCCGGCGGCCGGCTGGCCGACACGGACTTTTCGGGGGTGCTGGCCGTCGCCGTCAACTTCGCCTCGGCTGATCTTCGCGCGGCGAAGTTCGCTCGGGCCTCGGTCGCCGAGACCAACTTCAGCGACGCGAGGATGACCCGGGCGGATCTGGGTGACGCCTACGTGGCCGACTGCAGCTTCGCCGGGGCCGACCTGATCGACACGATCTTCACCGAGACCGAACTCGCCGGTGTTCTGGACTTCGCGGGAGCGAACGTGAACGAGCGTCCCTTGACCGGCGCGAAGGTCCGGATGATCGGCCGGCCCGAAACGGACGAGCTGCGGCGGCTCGGCGCGTACTTGGCCCCCGCAGCGCTTCCCGCGCTGGGCGAAGGCACCGAGAATGTCGTCTAGCCGCCAGCACCGCGACGACGGGACCCAGCACGATCCACACCGCATCGTGGTGGCGAACGCACACCGGATCTACGCCAGGAACATGCTGTCGGACGCCGACAACGCGGTGAGCCGGCTGCAGTCCGAGGAAGCCACCCTGCTGGGCCGCCGGACGTTCTGCTACCGCGTCCAGGCCTCGGCGATCGGGCTGATGTTCGTGGGCGGCGCAGCCGGCGCGGTCCTGCTCATGACCGGTCTGCTCCCACTGGCACTGATCGGCGGCGGGTTTTCGCTGCTGAACGGCGGCTGCGTGGCCGGCGCTCGCAGCTTGGACAAGCAACTGCGCGGCGATCTGAAAGAGGTCCGGCTGTCCCTCGAGCGAGAGCGGAAGCTCCGCCGTGAGACCTGGGAGAACCTGGCGAACAACGACCGGCTGCTCGACGCCGAGACCCAGCTGGTGCTGGCTCGCAGCGAGGAGGCGGCGACCGGGCGGCCCAAGGAGCTCGAAAGTGGCCGGCAGAAGAAACGTCGCAAGCTCCGCTGAGCGCCTCAGCCGGTGATCGCCGCGTTGATCAGGATGTCGACGGCTTTGTCGTTGCGCGTGGTCTGCGGGACGATCTGGGTGTCGCGCGGGTAGAAGCCCGGGCTGCTGCCCTTCGGGTACATCTCGAAGGTGAAGCTCCAGATCTTGTGCGTCGCCCACATCCAGTCGTTGACGCTGCCGTCGGTGATGTAGAGGTCGCTGGACTGCTGGGGCGTGTAGCCGTTGGTCGCGGCCATCTGCTTGCCGAGCGTCTCGAACTTCGTCGCCTCGGCCGCCGTGAGCCCGGGCGCGGTCCGGTCGTAGGTGTAGCCGAACGGCCACAGCACCAGCTCGGAGTAGGTGTGGAAGTCGATGTGCGTCTTGATCTGCTGGGCGCCGCCGACCACGCGCGAGGTCACCCAGTTCGAGACGGCCCGGGCCTCGGGCGCCGAGAACGCCGCCGTGCCGCGGTAGGTCTCGCTCGACGTCGAGCCCGACGAGCCGCCGCAGCAGCCCCACTTGTAGCCCCAGTTGCGGTTGGTGTCGGTGCCGCTGCCCTGGCGGTTCTTGCGCCAGCTGTGGAACGTGCCGCCGGAGATGTCGTACTCGGCGCCGTCCGGGTTGACGCTCGGGACGACCCAGATCTCGGTGCTGTCGACCAGCCGCTTGATCGCGCTGTCGGTGGCATACCCGCTGGTCAGCCGCTGGACGATGCGCAGGCACATCTCGGTGGTGAGGTGCTCGCGCGCGTGCTGGTTGCAGGTGAACAGCACCTCGGGCTCGTTCTCGTCGGTGGCCGCGTTGTCCGAGATCTTGATCAGCGAAAGCGCGCGGCCCTCGTAGGAGGTGCCGGCGCTGCCGAGCTTCGTCAGCGACGGGTAGTTCGCGACGGCCTTCTGCAGCTCGGTCTGGGTCTCGGCGTAGGTGTGGTAGCCGGTGTAGCCGGCCGGGAAGTCCTCGACGGTCGCGGTGGTCTGCGGCCGGTTGACCGCACCGAGCGTCCTGACGCCGAAGCCGAGCGCGCGCAGCTGGGCGGCTTCGGCCGGGTTGGCGATGACCGTGGTCGTCGCGCCTTCGGTGGCGAGGATGTCGGCGCCGGTCCGGGCGACCTCGGTGCGCTGCTGGGCCGTGCCGGTGCCGGTCACCTCGTACACCTGCGGTCCGGTGGGCTGGGCGGCACCGGCGTGGCCGCCGGTCGTGAGCATCAAGAGGGCGGCCGCGGCCGCCGCCAGGCACGTTCGTGGGCGCATAGCGTCTCCTGCTCTCGGGGGTGCTTCGACCTTGGCGGGAGCCGGACGTAACGCGCAATCCGTACGTCTACGGATCTAAAGGACGTTGCTAGCCGTAGTTGGCGAAGCAGAGCGCCTCGATGTCGGCACGCAGGGTGGCGAACGACCGCGGGCGCACCCGCTGCTGGACGACCGTGCCCAGCAGGTAGGACAGCAGCGCGCGGGCCCGCGCCCGCGGGTCGTCGACGTCGAGTGGGGCGAGCAGCTCGGCCAGCAGCTCCGTGAGCGAGGTGAGCATGACGTCGATGGCCTGCGGGTGCTGCGCGCGCCCGGCCGCGATCCAGTACTCGAACCAGAGGAACGCGGCGTTCGGGTTGGCGGCGAAGACGCGCAGGTACTCCTCGAGGACGGCGAAGAGGCGCTTGCGGGGCTCGTCGTGCTTCGCGCCGACTTCGCGCAGACCCGCGGCGAAGGCGGTGATGTGCGCGGCCATAGCGCGGTCGATGAGGACGTCGATGTCGGCGAAGTAGTAGTGGATCGCGCTCTTGGTGAGCGGCCCGGCGTCGGCGATGGCGCGCACGGTGCACCCCGCGAGCCCGTCGCGCGCGAGCACGACCCGCGCGGCTTCGACGATCTGTTCCTGCTTGGCCAGCTGGTTGGGAGAGAGCCGCTCGCTGCGACCGGGGACTGCGCTCACGGTGATTCTCGTTACCTTCTTCCTGGACTGCAGCCCCGAATCCTAGGGCAGACGTCCTGCGGGCGGCCCCGGGGTGAAAAACCGGATTGGCCACCCCGGTCCGCGCAGCGGACAATGCGCGCATGGTGATCTCAGGGGACAAGGGGCTCAGCCCGGCTGCGCGCAGCCAGCTGGAGAAGGAAATCGCGAACCTGCGCGCTCAACGCGAAGCTCTCGCGCCGCAACCCGGCGAGCAGGAGCGCACGGGGGACGCGGCGGACCAGGCGGACGTGATCGACCGCGCGGAGGCGGCAGCCCGGCTCGACCGCCAGATCGCGGATCTGGCCGCGAAGATGGAACACGGCGGCTACGGCAACGCGCAGCTCCCCGACGGCACAACGGTGGCCCTCCGCTTCTCGGACGGCGACGAAGAGACGTTCCAGGTGGTAACGGTCCCAGGCGAAGACGCGGACGCGATCACGTCGGACAGCCCCCTGGGCCTGGCCCTGGTGGGCCGCAAGGCGGGCGACGAGATCACCTACCGAACCCCCCGAGGCGACGCCAAGGCCACAGTCCTGAAGGTAACGCCCCCGAAGTAACAGCCCAAAGCCCCTCGCGAAGGCCCCCAGCCCACAAGGCCGGGGGCCTTCGCCATCCGAAACATGACCCATAAGGGTGGTTCTGAAGAACAAAATCCGCCGGCCGACAAGAGGACGCAACCCACGGCGGGGGCCGGGGCGGAGCCCCGGACGGGGTGTCGGGCGAAGCCCCACAAGACACGCGAGACAAGGAAAAAGGCCCCCGCCCACTGAGGGCAAGGGCCTTGCAACCTTGTCGAGCCGCCTAGGGGAATCGAACCCCTGACCTATTCATTACGAGCGCAATTCGTCACTTGTTGACCTTGGACTCAGGCCTCTGACCTGCACGTCCACGGTCCCTGAACGTCCGTGTACGTCCGAGGTCAGCTACGCCGATTGTCACTCACTTGGACACCCAGCCGGGCCAACGTGATCTCGTCCGCATACCGACACGGGGATGGGGCTGCCGGCTCTCCGAGTCGGCAGCCCCATCCCCGCTCAGTTACTTGCCCGACACCTCCTGCGCGTAGGTGGGCACCAACCCCGGGTGCGCGAGCAGCACCACGGTTGGCATCCCGACAAGGAGGACAAGGGTCACGCATACCGTCGTCATGAAGCGCATGAAGAGGCGAAACCGCCGCTCATCACTCAATGCAAGAGCGAGGAACCGGAGGGTATCTGCAGCCAAACGGCTGACGCCCATGTGATCATGCTCTTCATCTGGGGTAGGATTTCTAATTGCGACACTCCTAGACCTGGTTAACCGCCGACTTGGGGTGTCGTACGGGCACCTGGTCTGACGCAACCAGCCAGGTGCCCTTCTTATTGAACGGACCCCGATAGGAGTAACGAGTTCTACATTCCACGCGCCAATCTTTCGTGCCTTTTTCTTGAGCTCGCCCTCGTCCATGCCCCGGCGAGGGCGTCCTGATCAAGTTAGCACGAGCCGCCTTGTGCGTACATGTACATGAAGAGACTCCAAATAAACAAGACTTGGGATGTAGCACAGCGTACGCCACCTTTTCCCCCAGACGAACGAAATTACCGTCAAGTAACATGAAACCGTTTAATGTTTCGTCAGATTCTGACGCCTGACATCACTTAACAGAGTCGGCACCACCCGTTCGTGGATTCTAAAATCACACCCTTGGGGTACATCACCCGGCAAGGCTCTTACTACCCAGAGTGACAGGTTGGTACGAATGAGCGTTCCAGCCGAGACTCGTTGCCAACAGTGAAACTTCCAACGCGCAGAGCCTCAACGCGCGACCAGGCAATGTGAAAAATTCACCTCCGCGAGCGTCGCTCGGCGATGATTTTCAACCGGTTGCCGGCAGTGCAACGATCACCGTCTTGCAACCTCCCCCAGGCACGAAGACATCCACACTCGGCGCGTCTCAAACCGATTGCATCGATGACCACGCGTGCAGCTCCTGGCGGCTTCGCCGATTCCTCAGCCTTCTTCAGCTTTGTCGCGCGATCTAGCACAACGAGAAGCGGCCCTGACACGCACTCCAAGGCCACTTCTCGTTGTCGACTAGCTACTGTTCGACGACCTCGTCAGATTTGTCGGGTCGCTTATAGCGCCAGGCGCTTACCAACAGGCTCTGAGCAAGCTCTGCCATCTGACGATCTCCGTGCAGACGGAGGCGATTGACCGCCAGTTCGTAGCATTCGCCGTCTGCTCGTTCTTTGATCACCCAAACGACGACAACAGTCCCGTCTTCTTCAACCCGATAGACCGCTCGGTAGTCGCGGTCGCCAATGACGAGCTTCCGAAACGTAGTCAGGTTGCCATCTGCACGACTGCCGAGCGGCTGCCCTCGCTGCTCCGGCTCTTCCTCCAGCTTGACCAGGGCCTTCAAGACAATCTTTCGTGCGGACCCATCCAGGTCCCTAAGGTCTTCTTTAGCGTCGTCCGTCAGGTAGACCCTGGCCATCGATACTCATTCCTCGTCTAGATCAACGTCAAACTCGGCAGCGACGTCTTCCAGGCTGTGCCGAGCGCCGGAGTCGGTCATGGTCCTGACCCAGGCGATGCTCAGTAGCTTCAAGTCCTCTTCAACCTCCTCGATGCGCTGTAGCCGTTCCATGGATTCGATGTTCGCGATGACTGCGGCAGGACGGTTGTTACGCATGACAACGAAGCGGCGACCAGTCTCGCTGACGTCGCTGACCAGCCTGGAGAAGCGCTGACCAGCGTCAGTCACGCTGACGATGTCGTCGGAATCGATGTTCATAAGCTTGGTCCCTTGGGGATGCGCGGCACGGGTCTCGTCTCGTGGTTGTGGTGTGGTGGGCTGACGTGGTGGGTTCGGTGCGGTGGCGTCGCTTGCCCGTCGTGAGCGTGTTGTCGGATGCGCGGTTCCGCTACTGCAGCAGCCCCTGTATCCTACATAGAATCCTGTACAGGATTCCTTAGCTTATAGTAACGATCTCACCCGGAGGTACCGACTTCCCAACCCCCGAAGTCAACAAATCAGCAGGTCAGAGCCTTGGGCAACCTACTGGCGCACCGGATACTTGTCCGACAAGACAGAAGGGCACTGCCGCCAACACCGCCCAGACGGGTTACAATCACGATCAAAGTTTTCGAACCTAACACTTGGCACGTGCACCGACGCACCAAGTTAGCTTGCCAACGGCACCTGACGCAGCAAGTTAACTGACGCTTATCTTTGCGCGTTCTCCGGACTAGACAAGACCACTTGCAGTTACAACTGACGCTGCAAGCTCTAGGACGTGAGACTTGTCACGTCACCCCACGGACAAAGTCCGTCTGCAGCGCTGCGCCACACTGCAAGTCTGATCTCGACATGCTTGGCGCGTGTACATGACGTTGCAAGCTAACACCGAGTCTGCCTGTAGCGTGTGCACATGGACCCTCGGCGCTACATGTCGGACGCCTTCGGCAAGCCTGCTCGCGAGCCTGGTAACAAGTGGGCGTTCGACTACTTCCTCCCCAACCACCTCCCACGGCAACTCAACCTCGACGACAGCACTGTTCTGGCACTCTCGGACGCCGACAGCGCCCTGGGCCACCTGCAAGGCCTGGGGCAACTGGTCAGGGATCCTGACCTGCTCATCGGCCCGTTCGTGACTAGAGAAGCAGTCGCCAGCTCTCGCATCGAGGGGACACGAGCGTCCTTATCTGACGTACTGAAGGCCGAGCAGATGGCCGAAGGAGAGAGAACCAGCGACACCGACGAGGTGATTCGCTATCTCCGCGCTAGCGACCTGGGATTCCGTCTTATCGACAAGCTGCCAATATCGCAGCGGATGTTTAGCCAGATACACGAAGTCTTGATGGCCGGCGTCCGAGGCGAAGAGAAGCAGCCTGGCACGATCCGCACATCACCAGTATGGATTGGCACGGGAACTCATCGAATAGAGGACGCACAGTACGTTGCCCCTCTGCCGTCACATATACCCGACCTATTGACGGACTGGGAGAACTTTGTAAACGACCCAGCCAGTAAACTGCCAGTCCTAGTCCGCTGCGCCTTGATGCACTACCAGTTCGAGACCATTCACCCGTTCCTAGACGGGAACGGTCGAATTGGACGCCTGCTTATCGGAATCATGCTTGTAAACGAGCAGCGATTGACCAGGCCGCTACTTTATCTGTCTGGCTACCTGGAGAACCACAGGTCCGAGTACTACGAACGACTGCAAGCAGTCCGAGAGCGGGGCGACATACAGTCCTGGCTTCAGTTCTTTCTTCGCGCCGTACGCGAGCAGGCACTTGACTCTGTCAGAAGAGCCTCAGACATCGTAAACTTGCGCGAAAAGTATATTACTCAAAGTCAAACGGACCGGTCACGCGTGTCCGCGATTGTCCCTCTAGTCTTTCGCAACCCGTATATATCCGTTTTGGATGTTCAGCGCGCCATCGGAGTTACCACCCAGGGCGCCAGAGACCTGCTAAACAAAGCGGAATCTTATGGATGGGTACAGAAGTATACGACCATCGGGCGAGGCGGACGAACGCTTTGGGTTGCCGCTGAGGTCTTCGAAATCATCGAAGGGCCACTCGGCTATTCGACGGAGCCGAGTAGCTAGCACATAAACTACGATGTCCCGATTGCAAACAGACGACGTCGCAAGATCCGCGTCGTCAGCCAGCTTGTGCCACGTTACGCTTGCGCACTCGCAGCAGATCTGACGATATTGGCGCAGTTCCAAACGGTGGAGGCCCCTGACTTCTTCGCAATCGACCGTTGTGGACAGAACTGCCAAAGTCGTCGAACAGGGTCTACTCGACGACGCCGTAGTGGGTGGCGAGCGCGGCAAAGTCCGTCCCGCGGCGTCGGGTTGCTCGATCGACAAGCCGCCGCATCGTAGTCTTGCCGAGCGGCTGATATCGCACCCAGTCCGGCGCAAGGTCTCGTGCCTCGGCGAGCCAAGCCAAGGCGTTCCGATCGTGGCGGAGGTCCGCGGCCACAGCTGCAAGGAGCAGTCGGTGGCCGGCTTCCCAGAAGGCCGGGACGTCGCCCGTTGTGTCCGGCACTGCAGCTGCCAGACGGAGAGCTTGTTCGGGGTCGCCTGCGCGCGCCGCAAGCTCGATGTTCTGGAGTGCGGCGACGCGTGGGCCGAAGATCGCGGCCTCGGAAGCCGTGTCGCCTCGTGACCGGATCGCAGCAGCGTGAGCGGCAGCGAGAAGGTCCTCGGCGCGGCTGGCGCTACCCGTGCGCAGTGCCGCGGTTGCGGCGTTGAACAGCAGGTTGCCGAACACGCCAGCGCGTACCGGGTCTCGGTCGAGCATCCGCGGCTCGATCGCGGCGGCCGCCTGCGTAGCAACTCGCTCAGCGTCCTCCGCTCGGCCTTGGCGAACCAGCGTCCACGCCAGGTAGCGCAGCGAGATAGCGGCCTCGACCTCGGGAGCGTCCGACTCGGCAGCGGCCTCGATCGCCCGGGCGGCGGAGGTGTATGCCAAGTCGTCGAAGCCGAGTCGACCCGCGATGCCGGCGCCGAGCCGATACGCGGTCGACAAGACACGGTGCGCGCCGGCGCGCTCCTCGTCGCGGGTGTCGCGGACGCCTCGGCGAGCGTCGGCCAGAACGACCGGCAGCGCGTGCAGCAGCTCTGCGTGACGCCCGTCGACATACGCTCGCCAAGCGGCGTGCGCGCTGGTCGTGAGTTCCGGGAGTGGCAGCAGCTCGCGAGTGTCCGCCAGGTCTTCAAGACCGGGGATGGACGCATCCGCGGTGATCGCCCGGCGGAGCGGCGCTACGTCGACTTCACGGGAGTGCGGCGCCGGCAGCGAGCCGAGCAGCGCATCGACCGGGACGCCGAGTGCGGCCGCGAGCTTGCGGAGGGTGGCAGGGCGGCTGGTCGTGCGAGTGCCCTGCTCGATGCGGGCCACGGTGTCGACGCCGACTGAGGCTGCCTCGGCGAGTCCCTCTTGGGAGAAGTCGCGGGCTTTGCGGATGCGCGTCAGGTTCTCGGCGAGCGGGTTGTGAGCGGTCATCCGTCCTCCGGCTGTGTGCACGCAGTAACCAGACTATCGCGCTATGCGCCTGCCGTCCTCACATATCAGCAGCTCACCGGCGCGCGCAGCGTCGAGAGCAACCGCGATCCGGCGCGCGAGGATCGGCTTCAGGCGCGATGCCGCAGTGTCGAGCGGCAGTAGCTCCACCGACAGGATCTCGGGGTCCGTGATCTTCAGCGCCTTGATCTCGGCCTCGGTGACCTGACCGCCGTCGAAGACGTACGCCATTCCCTCCGGCATGCGCGAGTCGTCCGGGATGTAGTCGATCACCAGCAGGTTGCCGAGCGGCCGATCGATGCCGACCTCCTCCGCGACCTCCCGGGCCGCGGTACGCCAGGGAGGCTCTCCCTCCTCGCACGCGCCACCCGGGATATCCCAGTGCGACTTGTACGACGGCTCGACGAACAGCACGCGGCCGGCCTCGTCGCGGAAGAGGACGCCGGCGGACATGCGCTTGCGGTTGAGCGAACGCACGTACTCGTCGAAGGGGAGCAAGTCCACCAGGCGAGGCTACCGGCGGCGCGCGACGTCCCGCTGATCTATGCCTTTCACGCCTAGTTAGTACGCGTTGAGCTGCCGAAATCATGGTTACCGGCTGTGTTTTGAGTGTCCGCATTCGACAACAGTTGATCAGGTGACGGCACAAGACGGGGGCTCGACCGGGCGCGAGGACCGGCCGACGTTCTGGTGCGGCGGCTCGCTGTTCAACACCGGCGGCCAGCGGCTCAACGAGATCGACTGGAGCAAGACCCCGCACCCGAAGACCCACGCGAACATGACCGATACCGACTGGGAGCAGGCTGATGCCGCGCTTCAAGTGTTCGAAGTCGAGCGGGGCCTTCGGTGACCGCGCTGGACGACCGGCCGGTGAGTCGCGCTGCCGGACCACGGCGCGATTTCTGGGAGTGGCACGAGTTCACCGAGGGCGACGGGTGGGCTCACCTGTACCTGCACTCGGAGATGGCGAATCCGCGACTCGTCCTGTTGCTGCCCTGGTGCCTGGTCAACGATCCGTTTCCACTGGAGCACGACCGCCCGAGCGTCAGCCGCGGTCGGGTGATCCCGAAGCCTGGTCGGATGTGTCCCGTCTGCGCAAGCCAGAACGAGCACCGGCGAATCGAGGTGCCACATGCACGCCCGTGATCGCGAACTGCTGGCCGGCCTCTCAAAGGTGAATTCCAAGGTCGGGAGCGTGACGGTCGAGCTGCTGACCCTCCAACCGAGCGACGCGCGCTACGCGGCCGCGTTGCGCGCACTCGGCCATCAGCTAGCACAAATCGGCGCAGCGCTTGCTCAGCGCGCTAGCGAGCTGGACGGCAATGACCTGGCTCCGATGACGCTGCTGAACAGCCCGGACGAAGACATTCAACGACTGAACGGAGCGGTCTGAACTGTGACCGACCGCGTACCCCGGCCCGCCGTCATCGCTCTTGCAGGCGGCCTCCGCGACGCCCGCAACCGACGCGGCGTCGGCCTTCGCCGACTCGCTGACATGGTCAACCTTCGCCCAGGAGTGCTGTCGAGTTTCGAACTCGGCAATCGCACTCCTCCGGACACCACCGTGGCGCACATCCTCGGTGTTCTGCGATCACCGACCACCGTGTGCGATCAGCTCGTCGACCTTGCTCGTCGCGCTCGCGAACGCGACTTCATCGACCACACCGGGCACGCTGAGAACCTCCTGCGCGCGGCGTACGAGCAGCGATCGACACAGGTGTTCGACTGGTCGCCAACGCTGTTTCCGGAGGCGCTGCAAACCGTCGAGTACGCCCGTGCGTTGCGGGATACAGGCCTGGTCGACGTCGGCACCTCTGCCAACCGGCGATCCCTCGCCCTGACAGTCCAGGAACTCACTTCGCCGAGCGGCACGGAACCGCGACGTACCTACCTGATCGGCGAAGCCGCCACCCGTCCCGATTCCAGCTCGGCAGGCGAGTTCAGCGCCCAGCTCGACGCGGTAATCGCCCTGACACGGCACCCACACATGTCCATTCGTCTCGTTCCGTCCGCCGTGTGCCCACCCGGCCTGGTCGAACGATTCACCCTTTACGAGAACCGCGCCGGCGCATTCGCGGTCGCCGTGCCGCACCATCGCGGCGCCGTCTTCCTCACGCACGGAGACACCGTGACGGCCTACAAGAAGACGGCCAAGTCGCTACAACGCCGCGCGACGGACAACGCGTGGTGCTGATTCGCTCCCGGCCGGTGCGTCCTGACCTCCCTCTAGGCGGCGCGCCGGCCGGGTTCCACCCTCTGCGTCATTCGCCGAGCACACGTTCCTGCTGAAGCTCTAGCCTGGCTGAGGCACCCCGATAGAGGAGTCTGATGACCACGACGAAGGCCTTCACGTCAGAGCGGACACAAGCCGTCTTCGAGGCAGCTTGCGCCTTCGCCGGGCTCGACGCGGCCGGCGCAAAGCGAGTCCGATTCGGGGAGAACGCCATCTTCCGTCTGGCCGACAGCTCGGCTGTCGTCCGCGTCGGCCGCTCGATCCCGGCGGCGACGAAAGAAGTGCTCGTCGCTGGCTGGCTCGCGGAGAACGGGTTCCCTGCTGCCACGTCGCTGGCTGGCTCCGAACGGCCATTCGTCGAGGACGGGCTACCCGTCACGTTCTGGAACTGCCTCGAAGAGGACGACACTCCGGTCACGCCGGCGGAGTTCGGGACGCTGCTCCACGACCTGCACGCTCTCCCCCACCCGACGGATTTCCGTCTGCCGGCCTTCTCTCCGATGCCGAAGGTTGAACCGCGTCTGCAAGCCCTGAAGGGCAAGCTCCCCGAAGCTGACCTCGACTTTCTTCGCGAGCGGTACGAGGAACTTTCCGAGAAGTTCCAAGGCCTTGAGTTCCCGCTACCTGCCGGCCCTGTGCACGGCGACGCGCACCCGGGGAACGTCATGCGTGCGCCGGACGGGACGTTGAACCTGATCGACTTCGAGGACTTCGCCTTCGGACCGCGCGAGTGGGACGCGGCTGTGCTCTCTGTCCGCCATCAGGCGTTCGGGTGGGCTTCCGAGGCCGAATACGACTCCTACACAGAGGCCTACGGGTTCGACCCGATCAGCTGGCCGGGCTTCCCCGTGCTAAGGGCGACACGAGAGCTGAACATGACCATGTGGCTCTCGCAGACCGTTGATGAGTCCGCCGAGGTCAAGGCCGAGGTACAGAAGCGCATCGCCAACCTACGCGACGATCAGGCGCCCCGTCACTGGAAGGTTTTCTGACGGCAGGTGGATGCTGGCGAAGTCGAGGAATTCCTCACCAACGGGTCGCTTGCATGCCCGCCCAGTCGCCCGCGGAAGTCGTCGAGATACGAGATCACACGGAACGACTTCAGCTTCGCCGCGGTCTCGACGACCGACCTAGCCACGTCCAATGCCTCTTCGAGGTTCCCCCCTTGCAGGTGGGACGTCGCCAGCACGGTCCGACAGAACGAGAGGCTTCGAACGTAGGTGGACTCCGAGGCCGCTATAGACGCGGCGGCGTGGTGGTTCGCCAACTCCGCATTCCCGATGTCACGGAAGCAGTGCGCGAACTCGGCGTGTAGCTCGGCCTCGTCGAAGTAGTGAATCCAGTCGGGGTCGTTTTCACGAATCCCCTGGCAGTGCCACCGCTCAGCGGTGAGCAAAGCGGCTGTGACGTCCTCCTGCCGGCCGAGCGACGCGAGCGCCCTTGCTTCCATCGCATGGAAGAGCGCCATCGTCGTCGGGGTGGCGTAGCCGTTCGCCCCCTTGTACGCCGCGCGTGCAAGATCGACGGCCCGTTGGAAGTGACCGAGGAAGTTCGCCTGGTGCGACATGCCCGCGAGGATTCGGCCGCACAGCGGCTTGTCGCCGGCCGCCTTCGCCAAGCGGAACGCCTGCGTCAGGTATCGCTGTGCGAGCCCGTGCGCGCCTGTGTCGTACGCCGTCCAACCAGCCAGCCGCGTCAGGGCAGCGACCTCCCGGAAGTACTCCCGCCCGACCGGGTCATGCGGGGAGACGTGCCCAATGTTCGGCAAGATCTCCTGGTCGAGGAACGATGCGACGAGCGACTTCGGGCGGCCGCCGCCGTACTTGTAGTCGAAGCTGCTGAACATCGCGGTTGCCTCGCGAACCGCCTCGACGTCCACGACGGTGATCGAGCGCGGCTCGGACGGCGGCCGAGACCCTTCGGTGTCGGAGTCGGTCAACCACCTGATGACCAGGCCACTCCAGGCCTCCGGCACGACGGCCAGCGGGCCGACCCGCTTCGGTGTTCGCAGCTCGAGTTCGGTGATCGCGCCCAGCGCGACCAGGCTGTGTGCGATCTCCTCGGGGTACTCCAGGCCGACGTCGCCCGAGGTGGTCTCGGCGCCGCCGCCGAAGCCGAGCTCCTCCAGGCTGACAGGCCGGCCGAGCAGCTCGCCGAGGACGCCGGCGATCAGCTGACAGGTGCGCGGGTGCGGCTTCGTGCCGTCGAGCCAGCGCTTGACCGACACGTGGTCCGCGCTGACCAGCTCGCCGCCGTCTCTCTGGCTGCGTTCGCGCACACGGCGGGCGAAGCCCTTGTTCGTCGCCCCCGCCTGTCGCATAACCGCAGCTAGAAGTGCGTTCGGCTGCTTCCCCTTGTCGACCACCGGTACCTCCGAAGGTCATTAAAGCACCCCCCGTGCACCCCCCACGTGCAGAAATGCACCCCCGCGTGCACACTGCTGCACCCCCGCCCCTGCGCGGTTTCCTGTGTTCATCAGCGACAACGCCGAATCGAAAACTTCGATTCGGATCGGCCTCCAGGCCCGTCGCAGAACGAAAGGAGACCGTGATGGCGAAGAACAACTTCCCGGTTATGAAGAGCGGGGGCGGCCTGGTCGGAAAGGCGATCGGGCTGGTCGTCGGACTCGCGATCGTCGTGCTGATCGTCAAGTACCCGGCCGACTCGGCGAACTGGGCGAGCGGAGCCGCGCACGGCATCGGCGCCGTGATCGACGGCGTCGTGACGTTCCTCCGCGCCCTGTTCGGCTAGCTCTCCCCCAACTTCCGCTCGATCTCGCCGAGACGCTTCCTTATCTCGGCAATGGCCTGCCAGACCCGCTCGTCTCCCGAGGCCTCGGAGCGAACCGTGGAGTCACCCTCGGCTGGCTGGGTGCGGACGAACGAACCCTTGCCGTGCCGGATCACCACCAGGCCCTCTTCCCTGAGGTGGGCAACGGCGCTCTTGGCCGTGTTCACCGCGACCCCCCAGGAATCGGCCAGTTCCTGGTAGGTCGGCAGCTGCGCCCCGGGGGCGTACTCCCCCGACAGGATCGCGGCCCGGAGACCGCCGGCTACTTGCAAGAACGGCGCACGCGGGTCGTCCGGGTTCAGGGATGCCATACCACCAGCGTAGGCCAAGTCAGTTGGCTAAGTCAGTTCTCCCATGTCAGTTGACAGAGTTAATAGACAGGACTTACGTTGGATCTCGGCCGCCCCGGCCGCTCCCGAGCGGGAGACCTACGAATCGTTGGAGTTCACACCAATGGATGACCTCATCCCTTTGCCCAGCTACGCGCCGGACGGCCTGACCGAGTCGGACATTGACGCGATGATCGCCGAGTACTTCGTGACGGCTCACGACCAGGAAACGGTGAGCACCAGCCTGGCGCCGAGCACGGACCGGGCCGCCACGCATCGACACGTCCGGCGCATCAGCCGCCAGACCATCAGCTCGGCTCTCCGGGGCCGGTCGGACAGCCCCGGCGCGGCTGCTTGAAGCCGCCCCGGCCCGGCGCACGGAACCGCCAAGAACCACCCGCCGGACCGGGCTTCTCCCAACCACTTCCAAGCCAGTCAGGAGAACACCCATGGTAGGGCTCGACACGCCCACGAACACCCGAAGCGCGTACCCGCCTTCGGTCGCCGACCTGCTGCCTCGTGTCCGGGAGTTCGCCGCGGACCTGGGTGAATGCCCCTCCCGGAACCGGATCATGACCGAGTTCAAGGTGGGTGCGCCGAAGGCCCGCGCCATCCTCGCCGCGCTGAACGAGGACGCCGACACCAAACCCGTCCGGAAGCTGCACGCCGTGGCTGAACCCGCCGAGGCCGCGGAAACGACTCCGGAGTTCGAGGTTCCCGAAGGACCGACCACAGACGAATCGGAGCCGCAGGTCAGCACCACTGCAGACCCGGGCGCAAGGCCGGAAAAGGCACGGCGGATCAAGCTGTGGCCGGTGCTCCTGCTGGCCCTACCGGCGTTCGTCGCCGTCTGGAGCGGCTGGGTCGGCCTCGGCAGGCTGACCGGGTTCGGCCCGATCCAGCTCCTGCCGGGCATCTGGGATCACCTGACGATCAACTCGGCGATCACGCTCCCGATCGGGGTCGAGACCTACGCGGCATTCGCCCTGCGGGTCTGGCTGTCCCCGGCGACCCGGACCCACCGAGTCCGCAACTTCGCGAAGTGGTCCGCCCTGGGCTCGCTCGTCCTCGGCATGGTCGGCCAGGTCGCCTACCACCTGATGTCCGCCGCGGACGTCGAACGCGCTCCCTGGCCGGTGACCACGCTCGTCTCCTGCCTGCCGGTGGTCGTCCTCGGCTGCGGTGCTGCCCTTGCACACCTCGTCCGCGACACCACCGACAGGAGGTGAACGACTGATGAGCACCACCAACGAACCGCACGGTGGCCGCGTGATCGCCTTCCCGAACACGGCTCCCGTCGAGGCCGACCAGTTCGTCATCGACGCCGAGCCCGGCGACGAGTCCGCGGAGCAGTCGCCGGCCGTCCCGGTGGACCGCCCGGTCTCGAACGGCTCGTCGTGGCTGGACCGCCTCCGCTCGCAAGACCGCCAGGCGATCATCCCCAGCTACCTCAAGTCCGCGGCCGACGCGAAGGACGCCGCGAAGTGGGTGGGGAAGCACTACGCGCACAAGGCCGGCTACCACGCTGCCCGGTCACCGCTCTACGCGCTCCGGCTCGCGGTGCGCTCCCCTCGTGGCCTTCTCCTCCTGCTGGCAGCAACCGGCCGGTACGTGACCGACGCCGAGGGGCGTCCGGCCCGATCGGAGACGGCCACGGCCGATAAGGCCGACCTGTACCTGAAGCTGTCGCAACAGCGTGACCGGCGGGTTGTGCTCCGGCTGATTCAGCTCGGTCTCGTGTCGACGGTGGGCCTGGTCCTGGTGTTCACACTGCCGAACGTCCTGCCCGAGTGGGTGATCTGGGCCTGCGGTGCAACTGCCTTGGCTCTGCTGGGAAAGCTCGGCTCCACGCGGGACAACCCGGTCGTTCCGTCTCGCGCGGTGCTGTCGACGCAGGTGCAGAAGCTGACGAGCGACAACGTCATTCAGGCACTGTCGGTGCTCGGCATCGCAGGTATCAACCAGGCCCTCACCAAGAACCCGAACGCGATCGGGTTCACGGCGCCGATCACCCGGGACGGCCCCGGCTGGCGGGCCGACGTCGACCTTCCGCCCGGCGTCACGGTGTCCGAAGTGGTCGAGCGGCGGGCGAAGCTCGCGTCCGGCCTCGGCCGTCCCCTCGGCTGCGTCTGGCCGGAGGGCAACGCCGAGGTTCACCCCGGGCGGATGGTCCTGTGGGTCGGCGATCAGGACCTGTCCAAGTCGCGACAGGCAGCTTGGCCGCTGCGGAAGCTCGGCACCGTCGACCTGTTCAAGCCTCAGCCGTTCGGCACCGACCAGCGCGGCCGGTGGGTGGACGTCACCCTGATGTTCATCTCCATGGTCATCGGCGCGATCCCGCGGATGGGCAAGACGTTCACGCTGCGAGAACTGCTGCTTATCGCCGCGCTGGACCCGAGGGCCGAGCTGCACTCGTTCGACCTCAAGGGGACCGGCGACCTCTCGCCGCTGGCGCCGGTGTCGCACCGGTACCGCGCCGGCGACGAGCCAGACGACATCGCGTACGCCGTCGCCGACCTCCGGGCGCTCGCCGACGAGCTGCGGCGGCGAGCGAAGGTGATCCGGGAGCTGCCGAAGGATCTGTGCCCGGAGAACAAGGTCACGCCGGAGCTGGCCGACAAGAAGTCCCTTGGCCTGCACCCAATCGTGATCGGTGTCGACGAGTGTCAGAAGTGGTTCGAGCACCCGGAGTACGGCGCGGAGATCGAGGAGGTCTGCACCGACCTCGTGAAGCGCGGCCCGGCACTGGGGATCGTCATCATCCTGGCGACGCAGCGACCGGACGCGAAGAGCATCCCGACCGCGATCAGCGACAACGCCGTGATGCGGTTCTGCCTCAAGGTCACCGGCCAGCAGGCCAACGACATGGTGCTCGGCACCTCGTCGTACCGGAACGGCATCCGGGCAACCACGCTGTCCTTTCGGGACAAGGGCATCGGGTACCTGGCCGGCGAAGGCGACGAGCCGCGCATCACCCGCGGCGTGTACATCGACGGCCCGGACGCCGAGAAGATCGCCGCCCGCGCACGAACGGCGCGGCTGGCGGCCGGACGGCTGACCGGCTACGCCGCGGGCCTCGACCTCACGCCCGAGGACGACGAGGACACGAGCACCTTGCTCGCCGACGTGCTGACCGCGATCGGCGACGCCGAGAAGGCGTGGTCGGAGCGGATCGTTGACCGGCTCGCCGAGTTGCGGCCGGCGGTCTACGGCCCGTGGGCCGAACTGCCGACCGGCTCGGCGAAGGCAACCCAGCTCTCGACCGCGCTGAAGCCGCTCGGGATCACCACCAAGCAGGTGTGGGGCAACGACGTCGACACCGGCAAGGGCGCCAACCGGATGGGCGTCAAGCGCGAATGGATTGCCGACGCACTGACCGAGCGTGATCGGAAACGCAAGAGCGGCTAGCTCTCGCAGGGCTCTAGGTCTAGAGCCTCGTCCCTCTAGACCTAGAGCCCTCCCTAGACCACCACAACACCGCTGATCAGCGCCCTAGCACCTAGAGGCGCGGGTCGAGTGCGGCCAAAAACAGCTCCGGAGGATCCGTTGAACCCCCTCAGCAACCCGACCGTCCTGCTGCTGATCCTTCTCTCACTCGTCACTCTTGGTTACTCCTGGTCGTGCGCGATCTACCCCTACAAGCCGTGCCGCTCCTGCCGGGGCTTCGGTGCTTTTCGCTCGCCGTTGCTCCGCGCGATCCGGCTCTGCCGCCGGTGCAGCGGCACCGGCCGCACGCTCCGCGTCGGCCGCCGCGCCTACAACTCCTGCCTCCGCGCTCGCCGGTCGTACCGCGATCTCCGCGACCGCGACCGCCGCGACAACAGCCGCTGACTCGCAGGTCACCCGAAAGGCAACCCCATGAAGACCACATTGCTCGACCCCGAGCGTCAGTTCCTTGGCTGCGTGATGCAGGTCCGGCTGACCGGGGCCTGCCGACTGCTCGCCGGCATGCGCGCCGACGACTTCGGCTCACCGATCGCCGCTCGCGTTCTCCAGCTGGTCATCGAGCTGACCGGCGCGGGCCACGCACCGACCCCGATGGCTGTGATGGACCACGCCCGCGAGAGGACAGCGACCGAACCGCGGTCCGGTGGCGCGCACCGCCTGCACAGCCTCGGCCTCTGGATCGTCGAGACCTACACGGACGGCCCGATACTGCCGCCGCCGTACTACGGCGCCTGGCTAAAAGCCGTCGTGCTCAAGAACGCGTACCGCCGCGCGGTCCGGGAGCACGCGGCTCGGCTGGTGCAGGCCGTCGAGGACGACTCGCCGACGGACGTCCTCCGCCACCAGGTCGACGACACCGAGCGGCTTGACGATCTGTGGCGGCGCTACCGCGAAGCCGGAGACGACGACGAACCGACCGCACGTCTGGAGGTGGCCGCCTGATGTCCGGATTCGACGACACCCTGTCCGTGATCGACTTCGTGATCTCCGACCAGGCGGCACCGAAGTGCCAGCAGTGCGGCCGGCCGCGTGGTGACTCGCCGTCCGGCGACTTCTGCTCGGAGAACTGCCAGCGCGTCTGGCGCGGCCGCCACATCGCGGCCAAGCCAGCCGCCGACGGCGGCGCCCACCCGAGCGAGCTGCCGGAAGCCGCGCCGGTCACCCCGCTCGCCTGGCTCGGGCCGGTCCCTGCCGGTGCCGTCACGAAGCCGGGTCACGAGGTCCTCGACTCGGTCGTGACGTTCGTGTCGCGTTTCTCGGCCTTCGCCAACGAGCACGCCGCGCCGACGCTCGCGCTCTGGTACGCCCACACCCACGTCGCCGACCGGCTGTACGTCACGCCGAGGCTGATCCTCGACTCGGCGGAGCCCGGCAGCGGCAAGACGCGCGTGCTGGAGGTCGCGCAGTACCTCGTGGCCAAGCCGGAGATGACCATCAGCATCACGCCGGCCGCGATCTTCCGCATGCTCGCCGACGGACCGATGACGCTGCTGTTCGACGAGATCGACGCGGTGTTCAACCCGAAGACGGGCGGGAACAACGAAGACCTACGCGCGCTGCTCAACGCCGGCTACAAGCGGTCGGCGACCGTGACACGGTGCGTCGGCGACGCCAAGAGCATGAACGTCACGCGGTTCCCGGTCTACGCACCGGTCGCGCTCGCCGGGATCGCCGGCGGCATGCCAGACACCATCACCACCCGAGCGATCACCATCCACATGCGCAAGCGCCGGTTCGACGAGGTGGTCGAAGAGTTCATCGAAGAGGACGTCGAACGCGAGTCGGCGACGGTGCGCACCGAGCTGGCGAACTGGGTCGGCCGCGTCGGCGACGAGGTGAGCCGCGCACGACCGGACCGGCCGGACGGCGTGCGCGACCGCGCCGCGGAGATCTGGCGCCCGCTGCTGGCGATCGCGGACACGGCCGGTGGGCACTGGCCGGAGACAGCGCGCAAGGCCTGTCGTCACTTCGTGCTCGAAGCCACCGCGCAACCGGCCTCGATCGGCGTGCGGCTCCTGGCGGACATCCGGCAGATCTTCACGGTCGAGAACACCGACCGCATGGTGACGGCCGAGCTGATCCGCGAGCTGCACGCCATCGAAGACGGGCCGTGGACGGACCTGCAGGGCAAGCCGCTCGACAGCCGCCGCCTGGCGAAGGAACTGGAGCGGTACTTGGTCCGGCCGAAGGACCTCAAGGTCAGCGGCAAGACGCTGAAGGGCTACCGCATCGACGGCGACAGTGGACTGGCCGACGCCTGGAGCCGCTACCTGCCACCGCTCGATTCCAGGGCGACCTCCGCGACCCACGCGACCCCGCAGGTCAACGCCATATCCAGCGCCGCGGAGTCGCCGAGCTCGGCCGCGACCTCCGCAACCGGGGTCGCGGACAGTCGCGGCACCCAACAGCCGCTCGCACCCGCGCTGGCCAGCCCGGTCGCGGAGGTCGCGGACGTCGCGCCCGCCAAGCCCGACCACGACACCGAGGGGGATCGATGAACGCTCTACCGATGCCGGTCGCAGTGCCCGAACGGCACCTCTACCGGATCACCGAAGCGATGCGCCTGCTCTCGATGAGCCGCTCGGTCATCTACGAGCAGTTGCGCTCGGGGCGCTTGCGCTCGGTCAAGCAGGGACGCGCCCGGCTCGTGCCGGCCGTCGCTATCCAGCAGTACGTCGAGTTGCTGATGAGGGAAGCGGAGGTCAGCTATGGCGAGTCGGCGTAGTCGCGGGGACGGCGGGCTCTACTGGTCGGAAGCGCGCCAGCGCTGGATCGCCGAGCTGACGACCGGCTACCGGCCGAACGGGAAGCGGATCGTCCGCAAGGCCAGCGGCAAGACCAAGACCGAAGCCAAGGACAAGCTCAAGGAGCTGGTTCGTGACGTCGAAGAGGGCGCCGCCAACGCGTCGGCCGGGTACACGGTCGAGCAGGCGGTGAACGACTGGCTCGTGAGCTACGAACGCGGCGAGCGGGACCCCAACACCGTCAAGGCCGTCCGGTCCCTGGTCAACAACCACATCGTGCCCTCGATCGGAGCCCGACCGCTGGTGAAGCTCGAAGTCGACGACGTCGAAGACTGGCTGGCCGAGAAGGCCGAAGTACTGGTGACCTCGACCTTGCGAAACCTCCGCTCGATCCTCCGCCGGGCGATCAACCGCGCTCAGGTGCGCAAGCGGGTTCGGTACAACGTGGTGCTGTTGTGCGATGAGCTGCCAGCGGGGAAGGGGGCCGGGCGGCCGTCGAAGGCGCTCACGCTCGTTCAGGCGGAGGCGGTGCTCGCGGCAGCAGAGTCGTCGCCGATGCGCGCCTACATCGTGGTGTCCTTGCTGACCGGCGCGCGGACCGAGGAGATGCGGCCGCTCACGTGGGACCACGTGGACCTGGTGGGCAAGCCGGAGGCGACGCCGGCGATCCCGCCGAACGTGAAGGTGTGGCGTTCGGTCCGCGCCCGCGGTGAGACGAAGACGAGGAAGTCCCGGCGCACGCTCGCGCTGCCTGAGCGAGCCGTCAAGGCGCTGGAGGCGCACCGAGTGGCCCAGCAGGCGGTGAAGGCGGTGGCGGGCGACGATTGGCGCGAACTAGGGCTCGTGTTCGCAACCAACGTCGGCACCGAGCGAGACGTCAACAACGTCCGGCGAGACTTCCGCCGGGTGATCAAGGCGGCCGGGCTCAACCCGACCCAGTGGACGCCCCGGGAGCTGCGGCACAGCTTCGTCTCGATCCTCTCGGACGGCGGGATGCCGATCGAGGAGATCTCACGACTGGTCGGGCACAGCAGCACCGCCGTGACGGAACTGGTCTACCGGAAGCAGATCCGGCCGGTGGTCGAGTCGGGTGCCACCGCAATGGACCGGCTCTTCCCCGCAACGGGTGAAACTGCGGAACGTTCTCCGTCCATCGACCAGGCGCCTTAGCCGCCCACCAGACGAGCCAGGCCTCGCCCGAGCTATCGGGTGAGGCCTGGCTCGGAACCGTCACGTCCAGCCGCAGCGCTACGACGTTGAGGAGATCCCCATGCGCCGCGGTTGACACGAGCCGTCTGAATAGATGGCTAGCCTGTACCCAGAGCCATTGCGCGGCGATCTAACGCTGGAGGCAGACGCCCACGGCGAGCTGGTACGCCCGGCCCAACCGAAAGACACGACCGACGTGCCACCGAACAGTGCGAACTCATATACGCTACCGACCCTCTTCGGCTTCGTGCTCACCAAACAGGGTTCGCAGTTTGTTCAGGGCATCGGGGTCACCTGCGGCGGCGGCGCGGTAGGCCCGTTCGGCCTCAGCTTCACGCCCACGCTGCCCGCTCAGCAAAACACCCAGGTTGAACAGGGCCTTGGTATCGCCCGCAGCGATGGCGTCGCGGAAGACCTCCTCAGCCTCAGCCTCACGCCCAGACTGCCCGCCGAGCAAAATCCCCAGGTTGTTCAGGGCGTCAGTGTCGCCCGCGGTGATGGCGTCGCGAAGGACCTCCTCAGCCTCGACTTCACGCCCAGGCTGCCCGCTCAGCAAAACACCCAGGTTGAACGGGGCCTTGGTGTTACCTGCGGCAGCGGCGTCGCGGAAGACCTCCTCAGCCTCGACTTCACGCCCAGACCGCCCGCTCAGCAAAACACCCAGGTTGAACAGGGCGTCAGTGTCGCCCGCGGCAGCGGCGTCGCGGAAGACCTCCTCAGCCTCGACTTCACGCCCAGACCGCCCGCTCAGCAAAACACCCAGGTTGAACAGGGCCTTGGTATCGCCAGCAGCGATGGCGTCGCGGAAGACCTCCTCAGCCTCAGCCTCACGCCCAGACTGCCCGCCGAGCAAAATCCCCAGGTTGTTCAGGGCGTCAGTGTCGCCCGCGGCAGCGGCGTCGCGGAAGACCTCCTCAGCCTCGACTTCACGCCCAGACCGCCCGCTCAGCAAAACACCCAGGCTGTTCAGGGCCTTGGTGTCGCCAGTGGCGGCGGCGTCGCGGAAGAGTTGCTCACCCTCAGCCTCACGCCCAGACTGCCCGCCGAGCAAAATCCCCAGGTTGACCGGGGCCTTGGTGCTACCTGCGGCGATGGCGTCGCGGTAGGCCCGCTCGGCCTCAGCCTCACGCCCAGACTGCTTACTCAGCAACGCCCCCAGGCTGTTCAGGGCCTTGGTGTCGCCAGCGGCGGCGGCGTCGCGGAAGAGCTCCTCAGCCTCAGCCTCACGCCCAGACTGCTTGCTCAGCAAAACACCCAGGCTGACCGGGGCCTTGGTGCTGCCTGCGGCGATGGCGTCGCGAAAGACCTCCTCAGCCTCGACTTCACGCCCAGACTGCTTACTCAGCAACGCCCCCAGGCTGTTCAGGGCCTTGGTGTCGCCAGCGGCGGCGGCGTCGCGGAAGAGCTCCTCAGCCTCAGCCTCACGCCCAGACTGCTTGCTCAGCAAAACACCCAGGTTGACCGGGGCCTTGGTGCTACCTGCGGCGATGGCGTCGCGAAAGACCTCCTCAGCCTCGACTTCACGCCCAGGCTGCCCGCCGAGCAAAATCCCCAGGTTGTTCAGGGCGTCGGTGTCGCCCGCTGTGATGGCGTCGCGGTAGACCTCCTCAGCCTCAGCCTCACGCCCAGACTGCTTGCTCAGCAAAACACCCAGGTTGCCCAGGGCATCGGCGTCGCCCGCTGTGATGGCGTCGCGGAAGACCTCCTCAGCCTCAGCCTCACGCCCAGACTGCTTGCTCAGCAAAACACCCAGATTGTTCAAGGCCTTGCTGTCGCCCGCGGTGATGGCGTCGCGAAAGACCTCCTCGGCCTCGACTTCACGTCCAGGCTGCCCTATCAGTAACGCCCCCAGGTTGTTCAGGGCCTTGGTGTCGCCTGCGGCGGCGGCGGCGCGGAAGACCTTCTCGACCTCACCTTCACGCCCGGGCTGCTCGTCGAGCATGATTCCGAGGTAGAGCAGGGCTTTCGAGTCGTAGGTGGCGGCGGAGATGAAAGCCTGTTCGGCGACGTCATGACGGCTGGCGAAATAGGCGCTAACGCCGATGCGGAGGTTTTGCATGGGGGTGAGCGCGGCGGTGAGGACGGTCCAGGTTCTGTCTCTGACGGGTCCAGTGAGCGGTGCGGCTGAGTCGGTGGGGGTTTGCTGGGCGCGGTCGAGCAGGTAGTCGGAGGCGAGGTAATGGTGGTCGGAGGCGGGTTGTAGGCAGGAGCTGGCGCCGAGGACCAGCCGGGTAGCCCAGCGCAACCCAATGTCGAGCGAGGGCAGGTCGGCGCGGTTCCGCCAGGCGGGCGGCAGAAATTGGGTGTGCAGGTCGGCCAGGAGTGCGGTGGGCACGGGGTCGTGGTGTCCGGCACGGCGGCAGTCGACCGCCGCGCTGATAAGGGCTTGGCCGCGGATGAACTCGGGCGTCTCGCCGGTGCTCCAGCGGTCCATCATCGCCGGTCCTGCGGCCAGATACTCAGCGAATCCTTCCGGAGCGGCGACCGCCCGCCTGACCCGGGCGTCACGTTCACCAACCTGGGCAGCACGGGTTCGTTCGGTGTCGGTGAGCGCCGCGGCAACCCTGATTCGCCGGCGACCACGGACCCCGGCGAGGATTTCTATCGCAGCCTGGTCGATACCTGTGCCGGTCTCGGCGATTGGGCGGGTAGTGGCGTGGGTGTGGAGGGCGAGTTGCTCATCGCGCATTGTTGCGACCACCGCAATCCCGGTACTCCCGGGCGCGCATAGTCGCTGCAACAGCCCGACATCGAGGCCCTCGGCGCCGAGATAGCGTTCGAGGTCGTCGAGCCAGAGCACCGTATCCGATAAGTCCACGCCGGCGTCGACGATTTCCCGCAGCGCCGGGCCGCCGTCCGGAACGAGTAGCTTGTGGTCGGGTCGTAGCCGGCGCAGCGCCTCGGCCGCGGCCCGAGATTTACCCACCGCTGCTGGGCCGTGCAACAGCACCATCCCTCCGGCGTGGATGGCCCACTCCAGGTCCTCATCGATGTCCCTGGTTACATAAGGAGGTAGATCGGAGCCGTCCTCGGCGTGGGTGTCGATCGCCGGCTTCACCCGCAGGTCGAGCAATCCCACGCCTGACACCGGCGGCAGCTCACCATCGACCAGGTGCAGCGCTCGTCCCACGAGCGGACTTAGGGCCCGTCCCTCCATCGCTGAGGGCAAGGTGGCCGATCGGCCACGGATCCATCGCCACCATCCAGGCACGCCTAGCGCCAGAGCAGCCACGATTCCCGCAGGCCAGCTCAGTCCCTCCAAAACGTTGCGTATCGGATGCTGATCGGCCACCAGCCAGCCCGGAAGACCGAACGTTCCCACCGCCCAGACCGCCGCGGCCACCACGCCGAACACCACCGCGACTCGCGGCCAACGGCGAAACCTCACCACAATTCCTCCACCTCGCCCGCGCCTCCGCTCGGTAACCACCCACCACTTTTACTGTCGCGCGCGACCTCCATTCTGATACCAACTCTGCGTAGTCAGCCCATCACTGAACACTCGATCCACCATTCCTGCAGGCGGCGTACCAAGCCCGCAGGTCGCGGCGCGGGAGCCCGACACTTTCACCGAGTGGTCCGGCGGATCCCGGTGGCCACGACCGACCGAATCTTCCCCGCGACGGGTGAACCTGCGGAGCTTTCTCCACCCACGGACCAGGCGTCTTAGTCACCCACTTAGTCACCCACCAGACGAGTCAGGCCCCACCCGAAGACTCTCGGATGGGGCCTGACCTGCGGAGCCGCCTAGGGGAATCGAACCCCTGACCTATTCATTACGAGTGAATCGCTCTGGCCGACTGAGCTAAGGCGGCATGTCTCCGGCTCGCGCTGGCGACGGGGACAAGTGTAGCGGAGGCTGTCAGCGTCACTTTCCGGGGGGACTGTCGTTAGGGCCCTATGACGTCGGTCTCGTCCCCCGATCGACCTATCTGGAGGCTCTGGCACATGCGGCGAAGACTGCCCCGTTCGGTGGCCCTGCCGGCGGCCGCGGCGTTGCTCCTGCTCAGCGCGGCGCCGGCGAATGCCGATCCGACCTATCCGACGACGCCGATCCCGCAGCCGGCCAGTTCCGGGCAGGCGCCCATTTCGGCGCCGAACGGGCCGCAGCCGCTGGGGCAGGCCGTCGGGGACGCGGGGACCGCGCTCGGGATCATCCGGTTGCTGCCCAACGCCGTGCCGACGACGACGATCCTGCCCGGGTTCGGCGACACCCTGCCGAAGCAGTCGGCGCTCGAGGCCGGGATGGGCCTGTCGAGCGCTTCGGCGAACTCCGACGCCTACCTGAGCTACGAGAAGGCGGTCGCGCAGGCGTCGCCGTTCGGGCTGTCGGTGGGCGGGAACGCGCCGCAGACGCCGGGCAGCGTCGTGCAGACCGCGTTGCCGGACAACCCGCAGCCGATCAGCGGCGGGCTGAACGCGCCGCCGAACCCGCTGCTGAACGTGGGGCTGCTCAACGGGAGCGCGCACGCGCGGTGGAGCCCGACGCTCGGTCCGTGCGTCGACACCATCGCGGACGCGAGCACGTCGGTGGCGAGCCTGTCGCTGCTGAACGTCATCCCGTCGATGCCGAACCTGGGCCTGGAGGCGCTCAAGCCGAAGCTCGACCCGGGTTCGCTGGCGAGCGGGTTCGACCTGACCAAGGGCCTGCAGAGCCTCGGTGGCCTGCTGCAGGGTGGCGGGCAGACCGCGGCGAACGGCAACGGTTCGCTGCTGAGCCTGCCGAACACGCTGTCGTCGCGGTCGCAGGTGAAGCTCGTCGACGTGCCCGGCTCGAAGAACAAGGCCGTGCAGTCGACGTCGACGCTGCAGGCCGCGGACATCGAGATCCTCAAGGGCACGCCGCTGGCGCTGAGCATCAAGGTGGCCAGCCAGCCGACGCTGAAGGTGACCTCCACCGGCGACGCGAAGACGTCCAAAGTGGAGTACTCGGCGCCGGTGCTGACCATCGAGGCGGGCGGCAAGACGCTGTACACGCTGGATGCCGCGCACCCGACGAAGGACATCCCGATCGGGCTGCCGCTGAAGGGGCTGAGCGACCAGTTCGGGCAGCTCAACGACATCCCGGTGGTCGGCGGGCTGGTCTCGACGCTGACCAAGGGCCTGCAGCAGGTCGGCAACACCGCGGGCACCGTGCTGGACCTCGGTGTCCTGCGGCTGAGCATCGCCGGGCTGGACCAGAAGTCGGCGCAGATGTCCGCGCCGTTCAAGGGCTTCCAACTGGGCGCGTCGGCACGCCTGTTCGACCTGCAGCTGTTGCCGACGACGAAGCTCAAGAGCCTGCTGCCGGACGAGCAGGCGAAGAACCTGCCGTCGTCGCTGGCCCAGCTGTCGCTCGGCGAGCAGGTCGCGCGGGCCTACGCGCCGACCGGCGGCGTGATCTGCGGGACCGCGTCGACGCCGCCCGCGGGTGGCCAGGCACCGAAGGGGCCGGTGAAGAACCTCGCCTACACCGGCGGCGCGTACGACACCGTGCCGCTGTTCTGGTCGGGCACCGCGATGCTGCTGCTCGGCGTGGTCATGGTGGCCGCGATGCCGGGCGGGCGACGTCGTCCGCTGGCCGTCGCAGTCGAGGAGAAGCCGTTCAAGCCGTCACCGCGTCCGCGCGAGTGACCTGGAAGCACCCCCGGGGGCAGTGAAGGAACCCGCCAAGAGCTCCGGCTCTTGGCGGGTTTCTTTGTGCTCAGCCCTGGCGAAGCGTGGTGACCATCGCCTCGACGGCGATGCGCGGCTTCACGTTCAGGTCGATCGCCTCGCGGCATTCCAGCACCGCTTCGAGCCGGCGAAGGATCGATTCCGGCGTCCACGCCGAAGCCGCTTCGGCGATCTGGTCGGCGTGGTCGGGGTGGTTGAGCGTCGCGCCGGAGCGGGTCGTCGTCACCAGGACGTCTCGGTAGAAGCCGGCGAGGTCGATCAGCGACAGGTCCAGCGTGTCGCGCTGGGTGCGGGTCGCGCGGGACTTCTGCTTCTTCTCGAGCTGCTTCACCGCCGCTTCGGCGGCTCGCTTCGCGCCGGCGACACCCTTGCCGATGCCGTCGCCGCCCATCGCCGTCCGCAGTTCGTTGCGCTCGTCCTCGTCGCGTCCCTTGCTCGCCTCGCCCGCGTCGGCTTCCGCCGCGCTGATCAGCTGGTCGGCGCAGGTGAAGACGTCACCGGGCCGGCGCAGGCCCGTCGGGATGCGCAGCACGGTGGCCCGGCGCTGCCGCGCGGCCTCGTCGGTGGCGAGCCGCCGCGCGCGGCCGACGTGGCCGCCACACACCGAAGCCGCCCACTGCGCGCGCTCCGGGTCTACGTGGTCGCGACGCACCAGGACGTCCGCGATCGCCTCCGGCGGCGGTGTCCGCAGCGTCACCAGGCGGCAGCGCGAACGGATCGTCACCGAGACGTCGTCGGGGTGGTCCGACGGCGCGCAGAGCAGGAAGACCGTGCGTTCCGGCGGCTCCTCGACGGCCTTCAGCAGCGCGTTCGACGCGCCTTCGGTGAGCCTGTCGGCGTCTTCGATGATCACGACCTGCCAGTGGCCGCTGGTCGGCCGGCGTGCGGCCGCCTGCACCAGCGCGCGCATCTCGGCGACGGAGATGGAGAGGCCTTCCGGCACCACCAGCCGGACGTCGGCGTGGGTGCCCGCCATCGTCGTGTGGCAGCCCGGGCAGGCGTCACAGCCGGTGCCGGTGCTGCACTGCAGGGCGGCGGTGAACGTCCGCGCGGCCACCGACCGGCCGGACCCCGGCGGGCCGGTGAGCAGCCACGCGTGCGTCATCGCGCCGGGCGGCGCGGGCTCGCCGGCGACGATCTTCGCGGCGGCCGCCGCGGCCGAGCTCAGCGTTTCGACCGCGGGCTCCTGGCCGACCAGCTGGTTCCAGACGCCGATGCGTTCGGTCGTCGTCACTTCGCCTCCACGCGAGGCTCTTCCGGCGTCTCGACGGGCAGGGGGTCGTCGAGATCCAGCGGGAGGGTGGCCGGGCGGTCCGTCGCCGGCCCGTCGGTGGTGGCCTGGAGTCCGGTGACCGGCCCGGCGCCCGCCGGGGCGAGCGCGGACATGCGGCCGACGAACACGGCGCGCAGCGCGGTGCGGATGCGCTCGGCGACCTCGGCGTCGCTGCCGTCGGCATCGACCACGACGTACCGCTCCGGGTCGGCCGCGGCCATCTCGGTGAGCAGGTGCTGGACGCGCCACTGGTCGTTCATCGCCGTCGACCGGTCGACCGGGGCGCCGGGCGGGGCGGAGTCCAGGAGGACGGTCAGGTCCGGCCGCAGCCGCCCGGTCGCCCAGTCGGCGAGGCCTTCGAGCTCGTCGCTGTCCAGCCCGGCCACGGCCGAGAGGTGCGCCAGCGGCGAGTCGACGAACCGCTCCATCACCACGACCGAACCGGCGTCGAGCGCCGGCTGCACGTGCCGCTCGACGATGTCGGCCCGCACCGCGGCGGCCGCCAGCGCCTGGGCCCGCGCCCCGGTCAGCGAAGCGCCGGAAACCAGTGCGGTGAGCCGCTTATCGTCGAGGGCCGGGTCGGCGGCGACCACCACGGGCCGGGTACCGCCGCGCATCCAGTCGGCCAGGTTGACGGCCTGGATCGCCGTGTTGATCGCGGTGGTGCCCTCGACGGCGATGAGGAAGCCGTTGACGCGCCGGGGTGTGCGGCGCAGCGCGTTGCGCAGGTCGGAGAGGATCGGCTCGGTGCGCTTGTCGTCCATCTGCCGGTAGGCGAAGAAGCCGGCGATCAGGGCGAGCGCGGCGCCGACGAGCATGATCGGGCGCGTGCCGTCGATCGTGACCGGGCTGCCCCAGACGTTGATGGTGTGCGGTGCCACGACGCCGACCAGGACCGGGACGGTGACCGTGGTGCCGAACAGCACGAGCTTCATCATCAGCTGGTAGATCGCGTTGATCCGGCCGCGGATGGCGTCTTCGACGCGGGAGCCGATGATCGTGACACCGGTGAGGAACGCCGTGCCGGCCCAGAACCCCACCAGGACCACGGTGATCAGCGAGACCGACAGGTGCGGTGACAACGCGACCAGCGCGAGCGAGAGCCCGGCCGCGATGATGGAGACGCCGAACAGCCGGTCGTGCGGGAGCCGCCGGGAAAGCTTCGGCGCGAAAGCCATGCCGGAAGCGAGGCCGAGGAAGATGGCCAGCACCAGGAGGCTGAACGCCGAGTCACCGGCCAGCAGGCTCGAGGAGTACGGCTTCGCGGAGCCGATCACGGCGCCGCCGGCGGCGAACGCGCCGAACGCGCCGACCAGCAGGCCGCGCACGAGCGGCGTGCTGCGGATGAACCGGAAGCCGTCGGCGATCATCGCGCCGATGCCGAGCTTCTCCTCGTCGGCCGCCTTGACCTTCTGCTCCGGCAGCGCGTGGACGTTGCGCAGCGACAGTTCGGGGATGCGGGTCGCGATGATGATCGCGCTGGCCAGGTAGAGCAGGCCGGTGATGATGACGACCAGCTTCGCGATGCTGAGGCTCGCGCTCTCCCCGGGGAAGAGGTGGAAGGTCGTGTTGACGCCGGTGATGATCGCGTTCGCGCCGGCCGCGGTGATGACGGCGAGGCCGTAGGTCATCACCATGCCGAGCTGGTTGGCCGTCTCGACCTGGTCGGGCCGGCGAAGCAGGTTGGGGACCGCCGCTTCCTTGGAAGGGATCCACATGCTCGCCGCGCTGCCGACGAGGAAGTTGCCGGCCAGCAACCACCAAGGCGCGCTGATGAGGGCGATGGAAAGCAGGAAGCCGCACCGCAGCAGGTCGGCGACGACCATCACCTTGCGGCGGTCGAACCGGTCGGCGAGCAGCCCGCCGACCGGGGCGAACAGCAGCCCCGGGGCCAGGCCGGTCAGCACGACGCCGACGAAGGCGAAGTTCTGGGCGAAGTAGTTGTTCGTCAGCTTCGTGGCCAGGCCGGTGAGGGCGAGGATGTTCAGCCAGTCGGCCACGCTGCACAGGTACGTGACGCCCCAGAGGCGCCGGAACGGTTTGATCGCCAGTACCCGCCGGACCCGGCTGATCGTGGACGCCTCGGCGCCCGACGACCCACCCGGGCCGGCCCCGGGTACCGATCGCACGCCCTCGCTGATACGCCCACCCCACTAGTCACGCGGTGCCGGACGCCCTCGTGAGGTCGCCCGACCGTGAAGCCAGGGTAGCCCGATCGGACCTTGCCTCGCGGACGACCCCGAGGTCCCAGTGGGGTGGGGAACAGCGAGCGAACGCTAGTCGAACAGCCCGGTCACGCTGCTGACCAGGCTGGACACCAGCTCGATGGCGACGAAACCGAACACGATCAGCAACACCACCGCGAGCATGACGCCCGCCGCACTCGACGACGGCCGGTTGAACGCCGGCATCGACATCGCCGGCAGCCTCCGCCGCTTGACGGGCACCACCTCGAGGTCTTCGTCGACGTCGTCCTCGGCGGCTGCCTTCTGCCGCACGGGCCGTTGCAGCGGCGGCCGGTTCGGCCAGGTGCGCCGCCGGTTCCGCTGCCGCGGAAGCACCCCGGCCGGCGGACCCATGTCCTCGCCGACGTTGCTCGTGGTGCCCGCCGGCGGGATCGCCCTCGGAGTCCCGGCGTCATCCTCCCGGAGAGTTTCCTCGACCATCCGCCGCACGGCTTCCTCGTCGTGCGGCACGGGCCCGGCTACCTGGATGGCGCCGGGCTCTTGGCCATTGGCGACCGCGGCCCGGGGCTCGGGGGCCGCCGTGACCAGTCCCGAGACGGGGTCGGCGAACATCTCGCCGGGAACTTCGGACAATGTGCCGTCGCGCTGAGTGAGCTCGGGGGCATTGAAGAAGGGAGCCTCACCGTTCGCGCTCATGGTGACCACCTCACTACGGAATGTCCTCGCCTTTCCAGGGTAGCGACGATGGCGGATAACGCATCCGCCCAATGGCTCTGTCTGTAATGGAGGGACGGTCACGCAGCGCAAGCCCGTACCCGAACCCCCTGCAGTGTCCAGTCCGCCGGTGGTCCGGTCGACCGCTAATGGTGACGGATCGTAGTGAGTCCGCTCACAGGGGTGCCGGGCGGGCACTGGCCAGCGGCGGGCCGGCGGTGACCAGTTTGCCGGTTAGCGGTCGGGTCGGGCATGGGTTTGCCTGGAGCCTCCGGGATAGTGGGGTGCGCCGGCTGGGGGCTTGGTTTCGGCTGGTTGGAGCACTGGATCGTCGCGGGGCGATCGGCCGCTTCGACTGCGCGACCAAGTACCGACACGGTCAGTGACGGCTCGCCGGCCGGGCAACCGGCCGCGCCGGGTGGTGTGCGGCCGAGCAGTGGGCTGCGTGGGGCCAGGCGGCAAGGGGTCCGATGACCGGGTAACGGGCGACCAGGTGGCAAGTCTGATGGCTTGGACGTGCCGCGGTCTTTCCACCGGCCCCTTCCTCTCAGGGCACCTCCTCCTGTCCCAGGTCGATCATCTTCCGGCACCAGTCGCGGAGCATGCCGCGGCTGAAGGGGCTCAGGACCAGCTGGCGGCGACCGTCGCCGCGATCCAGGGCCGCCAGGGCGAAGCGGCCCAGGTCCGTGTCCACCAGGACGAACCCGTGGTCCGGGAACTCCGCGCACAGGCCGCCGAACGCCAGCATGTCCAGCACCGCCGTGCCGGAGCGCGGGCGGGCCAGCAGGTCGCGCATCGCGCCCACGTCGTCGTCCTGGCCGTCGTGGACCAGGCCGTCGCTGTCCACCGACAGCCAGATCGCGCGGGGCGAAGCGCCGAACGGGGCCTCCGGCAGCTCCGCCACCAGCATCTCCGGCAGCTCCTCGAAGTCGGCGAGGTGGATCGCCGTGCGACCGGGCAGCGAGCCCATCATGAACGCCCGCTCGCCGTCCGCGTAGCAGCGGATGTCCGCCGTCTCCGGCCCTTCGTCGAACACGCCGCACAGCGCCGCCCGAACCGAACCGCGCAGCATCAGCGACACGACCTCGAAGCCGACCTCGTTGAGCTCGCCGTCCACGCCGAACGGCGTGCCGTCGATCCACGCCGCCCACGCCGTGTGCCGCTCGACCTCCTCGATCAGGTCGGCCGGGTCGTCGGAGACCGGACCGTGGACCAGGATTTCGTGGTCGCTGACCTCCGGGTTGTAGAGCCGGTCGACCGGCTCGCGGTCCGGCATCGCGGCCAGCACCGGCCCGGCGGCCAGTTCGAGCAGCTCCCGGGCCGCCGTGCGCTCAGCCATGGCTTCGCACCTCCTCTCCCGCCGACGGCTCCCCGGCCGGCGCCGGACTCCGCGGGATCGGCACGTCGCTGATCAGTTCGGCCGCCGCGAGGATCGCGTCGCGGACCGTGAGGCCCATCCGCGCCGGCTCCTCCACTCCCTCCTGTGACACCTGCTCAGGCATGGTTCTGCACCGCCTCGACGATCCACTGCTCGGCCGTGCTCCGCGACGCCGGACCCCACGTGACCGTCCAGCGCCCGGTCCGGCCGACCGCGGCGCTGAACTGGTACCGGCCCAGGTCGTTGTCCACCAGCCCGAACGCGCCGTGCGGGTACTCGGCCAGGATCGCGTCGCGCACCGCGAGGTCGACCAGCACCGTGCCCAGCCGCGGCCGGGCCGCGCACTCCCGGATCAGCTCGACCGCCCGCTCGCACCGGCGCGGGATCAGCCCGCCCTCGTCGGTCTCGATGCGCACGTGCTGCCCCGGACCCGGCGGCCGGTCGGGCAGGCCGTCGAACACCCAGCCCGGCAGCTCGCTGAGGAAGCCGGACCGCAGGCGCGCGCGGTTGCCCAGCTTGTGCAGCACCGTGGTGTAGTCCTCGTCGCCGAAAAACCGCACCTCCCACGGCTCCCGCCGCGCCGGGAAGACGCCGGTGACCACACCGCGGATGAAGCCGCCCCGCAGCGCCCGGTACAGCCCGACGGCTTCCGGCGTGACCTCGCCGCCCGGGGCGAGGCCGATCGCGGCCATCCCGGCGACGAACCGGGTGTACTGCTCGACCTCGTCAGCGAGGCTCCGCGCGGGCGAGGAGCGGCGACCCGGCAGCGGTTCGGTGTCCGCCAGCACCGGCGGGATCTCGAACTCGGGGTCGTAGAACTCCATCACCGAGGGCCGCTCCGGCACCTCGGCCGACAGCGGGGCGATGACCTCGTCGATGACGTCGAAGACGGCGACTGAAGTGTTCACCCCTAGATTGAACACCCTGGCACCGACAATTTCTCGCACATATGTTCGACTTGGCGAGATCGTTCGGCGAGCGGTCGGCGAGCGCCTCAGGCATGCTGTGCCGCTGGGTGTCAATCCGACCACAGCCACGGCCATCCAACTGCGCGACAACAGTTGCGGACCGCTCGGGTCGGCCTACTTTTGGTCGGATTGACACTCCGACACCCGCCCTTCGACGAACTCCGCGAGCTTGTCCACGCTTCCGGGCAGCCATCAGAACCGGCGGTGACCGCCCTGGCGTCTGCCCAGCGCCGCCAGGTGCCGGCCGCGGTCGTCGTCGACGAACGCCAGCATCTCCCACGGCCACCGCGAGCCGTCACGGGTGATGTCGAGCTGGACCGTGCCGAGCCGCTTCCGGCGCAGGTCCTCCATCAGATCGAAGACCAGGCACTCCTGCTCGGGCTCGAGCACTCCGCGTTCGTCGGCGTCGAGGTACAGCCCTTGGCCCGGCGCCGGCGGGCGAGGCGGCAGGCGCGTCAACGCCAGCGCGAGGAAATCCGCGACCGAATCCGGCGAAGGCCCGGACAGGCGCAGGCCGTCCCCCGCGACGCCGAACCGCGTCCGGTCGTCGAAGAACGCCGACGTCCACGGCTCGTCGAACGCCGCGACGGCCACGCCGCAGACGCCGCCGCTGCCGGCGAAGCCGGGGAGCGACTCGATCAGGTCGATGGCGGTGGAACTGCCGGCGGCCGCCGCCCGGACCGGCTTGAGGATCTTGGTGGTCACCGTGTGCACGGTGCGTGGTGTTGTGGTCACGCGTTCATGAAACCCGGGACCACCGACAATTTCCCGAACATCCGTTCGAGGTGTCACCCGAAAGTGTGGCCGGACGCCATGAAGGCCCCTGGCGCACCAGGGGCCTTCATGAGCGGTCTTACTTGGACTTCGTCGCGGTCGAGCTGGCGCGCTTCGTCGTGGTGGACTTCGAAGCAGCGGCCTTGGCGGTCTTGCTCGTGCCCGCCTTGACCGTCTTCGCCGTCGTCGAAGCCGGCTTCCGCGCCGGCGCCTTCCGCTTCGGCGCCGGGCCCTTCGCCCGCTTCTCCGCGAGCAGCTCGGACGCCCGTTCGGCGGTCAGCGACTCGATTTCGTCGCCCTTCCGCAGCGTCGCGTTGTACTCGCCGTCGGTCACGTACGGGCCGAACCGGCCTTCCTTGACGACCATCGGCTTCTTCGACGCCGGGTCCTCGCCGAGCTCCTTGAGCGGCGGCTTCGCCGTGGCGGAACGCCCACGCTGCTTCGGCTCGGCGTAGATCTTCAGCGCCTCTTCGACCGTGATCGAGAACAACTGGTCCTCGGTCGAGAGCGAACGCGAGTCCGTTCCCTTCTTCAGGTACGGCCCGTAACGCCCGTTCTGCGCCGTGATCTCGTCGCCGGACTCCGGGTCCTTGCCGACCACGCGCGGCAGCGAAAGCAGCTTCAGCGCGTCCTCGAGCGTGATGGTCTCGATGTCCATCGACTTGAACAGCGAACCCGTACGCGGCTTCGGCGCCTTCGCCTTGGCGGCCTTCTTCTGCGCCGGCGTGGCGTCCTCGGGGATCTCGATCTCCGGCAGCACCTCGGTCACGTACGGCCCGAAACGGCCTTCCTTCGCGACGATGTCGAGCCCGCTCACCGGGTCGGCGCCCAGCGTGCGGCCCTCTTGCGGGGTCGCGAACAGCTTCTCCGCGATCTCCTGCGAGAGCTCGTCCGGCGGCAGGTCCTCGGGCAGGTTCGCGCGCTGCGACTCGCCGTCGACCTCGCGCTCGAGGTACGGCCCGTAACGGCCGACGCGGACGACGACCTTGTGCCCTTCGGAGTCGCTGAACAGCGGGATCGAGTTGATCTCGCGCGCGTCGATGTCCTCGACACTGCCTTCGACGAGCTTCTTGAGCCCGCCGAGGCGGCCGATCGAGCCGTCGACGCCCATGTCACCGCCGAAGTAGAACTTCGACAGCCACTGCGCGCGCTGCTCGTCGCCGTTGGCGATGCGGTCGAGCTCGTCCTCCATGCCGGCGGTGAAGTCGTAGTCGACCAGCCGCTCGAAGTGCCGCTCCAGCAGGCCGATCACGGCGAACGCGACCCACGAGGGAACGAGCGCGGAGCCCTTCTTCCAGACGTAGCCGCGGTCCTGGATGGTCTTGATGATCGACGCGTACGTCGACGGGCGGCCGATGCCCAGCTCCTCCAGCTTGCTGACCAGGCTCGGCTCGGAGTACCGGGCCGGCGGCGACGTGGTGTGGCCGTCCGGGTTCAGCTCGGTCGCGGTGAGGGCCTGATCCTTCTCCAGCACCGGCAGGCGGCTCTGCTTGTCGTCGGCTTCGCCACCGGTCTCGGTGTCGACGGCCTCGACGTACGCCTTGAGGAAGCCCGCGAAGGTGATCGTGCGGCCCGAAGAAGCGAAGGTGCACTCCTCGCCCGAAGTCGCGTTGCCGACGATGCGCACGGACATCGTGGTGCCCTTGGCGTCCGCCATCTGCGACGCGATCGTGCGCTGCCAGATCATCTCGTAGAGGCGGTACTCGTCGGTGTCCAGCTCGCTCGCAACCTGGCCCGGCGTGCGGAAGACCTCGCCCGAGGGACGGATCGCCTCGTGCGCTTCCTGCGCGTTCTTGACCTTGCGCGTGTACTGGCGCGGCGACGGCGAGACGTACTCCTTGCCGTACAGCTGCGTGGCCTGGCTGCGCGCCGCCGAGATCGCCGACTCGGAGAGAGTCGTCGAGTCGGTACGCATATAAGTGATGTAGCCGTTTTCGTAGAGCTTCTGCGCGATCCGCATCGTGCGCTCCGAGGTGAACCGCATCTTGCGGCCCGCCTCCTGCTGCAGCGTCGACGTCATGAACGGCGCGTACGGCTTCCGCGTGTACGGCTTCTCTTCGACGCTCGAGACCTTGAAGTCACGCTGCTTCAGCGCGTCGGCCAGGCGTCGTGCGTCGGCCTCGGCCAGCACGCGGATTTCGTTGTTCGAAGACTTGAGCTGACCGTCCGAGCCGAAGTCGCGGCCGGTGGCCAGGCGCGCGCCGTCGACGGCGACCAGGCGCGCCCCGAAGCTGCGCGGTGAGGCCTCCTCGCCCGCGTCCATGGTGGCCGAGATGTCCCAGTACGACGCCGAGGTGAAGCGCATCCGCTCGCGCTCACGCTCGACCACGATCCGGGTCGCCACCGACTGCACGCGGCCCGCCGAGAGCTTCGGCATGACCTTCTTCCACAGCACCGGCGAGACCTCGTAGCCGTACAGACGGTCGAGGATGCGGCGGGTCTCCTGGGCGTCGACCAGGTCGGCGTCCAGCTCACGGGTCGAGTCGGCGGCCGCGAGGATGGCCTGCTCGGTGACCTCGTGGAAGACCATCCGGCGGACCGGGACCTTCGGCTTCAGGGTCTCGAGGAGGTGCCACGCGATGGCCTCGCCCTCGCGGTCGGGGTCCGTCGCGAGGTAGAGCTCGTCGACGTCCTTCAGCAGGCTCTTGAGCTCGGTGACCTTGGACTTCTTGTCCGGGGTGACCACGTAGAGGGCCTTGAAGCCGTTGTCGACGTCGACGCCGAGGCGCGCCCACGACTCGCCCTTGTACTGGGCTGGGACGTCGGCTGCTCCACGCGGCAGGTCGCGGATGTGCCCGACGGAGGACTCGACGACGTAACCGCCGCCCAGGTAGGGGGCGATCTTGCGGGCCTTCGTCGGGGACTCGACGATCACCAGCCGCCGGTGCCCGGCGCCGTTGTCCGCCGAGTCTCCGGTCTTCTTGGTCCGTGCTCCTGCCACGCTGTCCTGCTCTCCGCTCATCTCGTCCCACCGCCGCGGGACTGCACAACGCCCCGGCCCCCTGAGGGTCCGGGCCCGTGTCTCGGCCTGCCAGTGTGCACGCTGTTCCGGCCCGGACGGCGCGGAGGTGGCCCAACACGCCGCCGGTCCTGTGCCCAGCGCATCGCCGCTGACCTCGGCGATGTTTCCCCAACGTACCTGCAAGGTGATTTCGGCCACGTCCCGCGCAGCCTAGCGCGTGACCATCCGGATACCCTCCGTTCGACGGTGGTGGGAGCAGGGACGTCACCGCTTCACTGGTTTCCCCGCTCAGCCGAAAGGATCCGCCATGACCCGACGCCTCCTCGGCGCCCTGCTCACCGCCGCGACCGCCACAGTATTACTGGGGACCACTCCGGCGAGTGCGGCCGCGGCGAACTTCGCCGGCACGGTAGCCCTGTCCAACTGCTCGGGTTCGGTGGTCAAGCCCGCCGCGACCCCCGACACCGCACCCGCGCTTGTCATGTCCAACGGGCACTGCCTCGAGACCGGCTTCCCCGGCCCCGGCCAGGTCATCACCAACCGGACCTCCAGCCGCACGTTCACGCTGCTCAACGCGAACGCCGGCAACGCGGGCACCCTGCGGGCGAAGAAGATCGTCTACGGGACGATGACCGACACCGACGTGTCGCTCTACCAGCTCACCACCACCTACGCGCAGATCAAGTCGAGCTACGGGATCTCGCCGCTCGAGCTGTCCAACACCCACCCGTCCGCCGGCGCCGCGATCGACGTCGTCTCGGGCTACTGGAAGCGGATCTACTCCTGCAACGTCGACGGCTTCGTCTACCGGCTGAAGGAGGGCAGCTGGACCTGGAAGGACTCGATCCGCTACACGTCCGCCTGCCAGACCATCGGCGGCACGTCGGGCTCGCCGATCGTCTCCGGCGGCAAGGTCATCGGCGTGAACAACACCGGCAACGAGGACGGCCAGCGCTGCACGGAGAACAACCCGTGCGAGGTCGACCAGGCCGGCAACGTGACGGTGCACCACCTGACCAACTACGGCCAGGAGACCTACGGCATCCCGGCCTGCCTCACGGCGGCCAACGAAATCGCCCTCACCCAGGCCGGCTGCACCCTGCCCCGGCCCTGATGCTGCTCTCGCATCCGGTCAGGCCGTGCTCGTCACGGCCTCCGGGTGCGAGACCGGCTGCGGCGGCGCCGCGCCGGGCCACGCCGCTTCGGCGCCCGGCGGCGGCTCTCCGATGAGTTCCAGCAGCGCCTCCAACCGGCGTTTCCCGCTGACCTTGACGGCCGGGACCTCGGCCTTCGGGCCGGTCAGCTTCGCCGCGACACCCAGCGGCGTCAGCGCTTCGACCAGCCGCTCGTGCATGCCGGGCGCCAGCGGGTCGACGCCCAGCAGGTAGCCCTGCGTGCCGGGACGGCCGCCGGCCAGCGCCCACATCCGCAGCATCGCCCCGCTCAGCCGGAAGCCGTCCGGCACCGCCTTGCCCGAGTCGTCCTCGACCGGGCCCGCGCGGCCCTCACGCAGCCACCGCAGGGCCAGTGGGAGCAGGTCGACCCGGAAGGACGTCCGGACCTGCGGACTGCCGCAGTCGGCCTTCGAGACCTGCGCGTCCGCGCCGCGGCTGCGGAACTCGCGCGCCAGGATGTGCGCCCGCCACGGCTCCTCGACGACCACCGACAGCCGGGCGGCGGTGCGCCCGAAGCCGGTGATCTGGCCGTGACAGCACAACAGCCCGGCCAGGTCACCCAGACCCGGCCCGCTGGCCTCGGCGGAGAAGAGCGAGATCGTCCGATCCACCGCGCCATACTAGAACACAAGTTCGATTCGTGGCGATAGTCACGACCGATCTTCACCGGGGCGGTTGATCCAGCTGCCGGCAGGCGGGGGCGCGCTGCTCGGCCGCCTCCAGGGCCGGGACGTCCTTGAGGCCCCTGAGGTAGTCGAGCGCGTCGATGCGGTCGAGCGTGGCCCTGGCTTCGCCGAGGGCCTCCTTGGTCGCTCCCGCGTCGCCGCGGACGGCTTCGATGCGCTGACGCGCGTTCTCGGCCTGCGCGCGGATGTCGGCGAACTGCCCGATGACGTCCTCGCGGCCGCCGTCCGCCGACGGCACCGGTGGCGCGCCGAGCGCGTTCAGCCCGGCGAGGCTCTGGTCGAGCCCGCCGACCACCGAGGAGAGCAGGTCACTGGAGGTCCGGGACGCCTGTTGCGGCGTGCTGGGATCGACGGCGGGCAGTGCCGCCAGGGTGCGGACCAGGTGCGTCACCGCACTGCAGTAGTCGTCCGCCCATCTCGCCGCGGGATCGGCCCGCGGCACCACGGTCGTCACCGACAGACCCTGGTCCCGCGCCGGCGCCTGCGTGGCGGCTTGCTGCCCGCAGCCGGCGAGGCCGATCGTGATCGTCGCTGTTGCCAATCCGGCCAAAAGCAGGCCGACCCGCGAGCGGCACGTAACCGTTTCCACGGGCCGATTCGGCCGTGACTGTGGTCGGATTGGCAACGAACGGCGCAGTAGGGCGGCGAAGACGGTTGACCGCGGCCGCACCTGTACACCTCCTGCTCGACGACGTCCCGGAACGCCCGACGGTACCGACTCGGTGCCGCTTCGCAAGTCGCCGAGCCTGTGTGGGATGGCCTGACACGCCCCGGGCCCGGCACGCGACGCTGCGTGCCGGGCCCGGGAACGGGTTACTGCGTCAGGCCTTGATCTCCGTCGGGGTGTCGGTCAGGACCGTCCCCCGGCGCTTCGAGACCACGATCGCCGCCACGATGATCGCGACCGCGACCAGCGAGATGATGATGCGCACCGCGGCGTTCTCGTCCGGGCCGATCGAGAACTGCACGACGGCCGGCGCGATCAGCACGGAGACCAGGTTCATCACCTTGATCAGCGGGTTGATCGCCGGGCCGGCGGTGTCCTTGAACGGGTCGCCCACGGTGTCACCGATGATGGTGGCCTCGTGCGCGGCCGAACCCTTGCCGCCGTGGTTGCCGTCCTCGACCAGCTTCTTCGCGTTGTCCCACGCGCCACCGGAGTTGGCGAGGAAGATCGCCATCAGGGTGCCGCACGCGATCGCACCGGCCAGGTAGCCGGCGAGCGCGCCGGTGCCCAGGCCGAAGCCGACCGCGATCGGGGCGAAGACCGCCAGCAGACCCGGCGTCGTCAGCTCACGCAGCGAGTCGCGCGTGACGATGTCGACGACCTTGCCGTACTCGGGACGGGTGGTGCCCTCCATGATCCCCGGGATGTCGCGGAACTGGCGACGAACCTCGTAGACCACCGCGCCTGCGGCGCGGGACACGGCGTTGACCGCGAGACCGGAGAACATGAACACCACGGCCGCGCCGACGATGACGCCGACGAGGGTGTTCGGGCTGACGATCGTGTTGACGAACGACTTGGCCGCGTCCATGCCGGTGACGACACCGTTGCCCATGCCCGCCAGCGTCTTCGTGATCGCGTCGGAGTAGGAGCCGAACAGCGCCGTCGCCGCGAGGACCGCCGTGGCGATCGCGATGCCCTTGGTGATGGCCTTGGTGGTGTTGCCCACCGCGTCCAGCTCCGTGAGGATCTGCGCCGCCTTCTCGTCGACGTCGCCCGACATCTCGGCGATGCCCTGCGCGTTGTCCGAAACCGGGCCGAACGTGTCCATCGCGACGATGACGCCGACGGTGGTCAGCAGGCCGGTACCGGCCAGCGCCACGGCGAACAGCGCGATGCCGCCGCCCAGCAGGTACGCGCCGAACACGGCCGCGCCGATGACCAGCGCGGTGTACACAGCGGACTCGAAGCCGACCGAGATGCCGGAGAGGATGACGGTCGCGCCGCCGGTCTCCGACGTCTGCGCGACGTCCTTGACGGGCTTGTACTCGGTGCCGGTGTAGTAACCGGTCAGCTTCAGGATGACCGCCGCGAGCACGATGCCGATGATCACCGCGATGGTCGCGATGACCGCCGGGTTGCCCGAGTTCTCGAAGCCGGCGCCGAAGTCGGAGAAGCTGCTCGGCAGGTACACGAACGCCGCGATCGCCGACAGCACCGCGGAAATGACCGCGGAGATGTAGAAGGAGCGGTTGATCGTGACGAGGCCGGGCTCGCCGACGCGGGCCTTCGTGATGTAGACACCGATCACCGCGGTGATCACGCCGATGGCCGGCACGATCAGCGGGAAGATCAGGCCGTGCACGCCGAAGGCGGTGCTGCCCAGGATCAGCGCGGCGACGAGCATGACGGCGTAGGACTCGAAGAGGTCCGCGGCCATGCCGGCGCAGTCGCCGACGTTGTCACCCACGTTGTCCGCGATGGTCGCGGCGTTGCGCGGGTCGTCCTCCGGGATGCCCTGCTCGACCTTGCCGACCAGGTCGGCGCCGACGTCGGCGGCCTTGGTGAAGATACCGCCGCCGACACGCATGAACATCGCGATCAGGGCGGCACCGAAACCGAAGCCTTCGAGGACCTTCGGAGCCTGGCCGGTGTAGACCAGCACGACGACCGCGGCGCCGAACAGGCCGAGGCCGACGGTGATCATGCCGACCACACCACCGGTGCGGAAGGCCACGCGCATGGCGATCTCACGACCGCCTTCCTCGCGCGACGCGGCGGCCACGCGCAGGTTCGCCTGCGTGGCCAGCCACATGCCGAGGTAACCGATCGCGAACGAGAACACCGCGCCGACCAGGAAGAAGATCGAACGACCGATCTTCTCGTTCCAGTCGTCGGCGGGAAGTGCGAAGAGCAGGAGGAACACGATCACGCCGAAAATGGCGAGGGTGTTCCGCTGCCGCTTGAGGTAAGCGGCCGCGCCTTCCTGCACCGCCTTGGCGATGTCCTGCATCTTGGCGGTGCCCTGGCCCGCGGCCAGCACCTCCTTGAGCAGGACGTAGCCGATGACGAGTGCGGCAAGCGCGACCACGGCGACTACACCGACAATCGTGTAGCCACCTCCGGAGAGCGCAATACTGCCCGCGCCCTCCGCGAGGAACTGCCGTGACATTCGTCCTCCAGGAGACGTCGCCGATCGCCAGCGTCGACGGCAAGCCGAGGGTTCGACACGGCCGGCGCTGGCATGGACCCTGTACGGAGCGACACGCTAGCCGGGCAGCAACGCACGTCTCACATGACGCTCACCACAGAGGGTGTGGATTGCGGGAGTGTATTGGTATCGCAACCAGCACCTTCACGCCGTCCCGGTGACGGTACATTCCGTTACCTTGTGAGGCTCCTCACTTGATCGATCACTCATTCGCCGATCCGTTGCCGCGCTTGGGGATCGCTCGGGGATGCGGAAACTGTCGGACCCCTGTGCGAAGCTCGGCTGGTGGACGACTCACGGGGGCGGCGACTGCTGGGGCGAGTGACCGCCGGCATCCCGTCGCGCGAGGACCCGGTCACGCACGTCGCGGACCTGCCGGGCCGGAACGCGCGCTACGCAGAGTGGCCATCGTGGACCGATCCGGCCGTGGTGACTGCGCTGCGTGACTGCGGCGTTTCGGCTCCTTGGGCGCATCAAGCCGAGGCGGCGGCGCACGCGTACGAGGGCCGGCACGTCGTGATTTCGACCGGAACGGCGTCGGGGAAGTCGCTGGCCTACCAGCTGCCGGTGCTGTCCCGGCTCGCCGCGGGCGAGAAGGCGAACGCGCTGTACCTGTCGCCGACGAAGGCGCTGGGCGCGGACCAGCTGCGGTCCGTGTCCTCTTTGGACGTCCCCGGCGTCCGGGCGGCGTCGTTCGACGGGGACACGCCGATGGTGGAGCGCGACTGGGTGCGCGCGCACGCCAACTGGGTGTTCACGAACCCCGACATGCTGCACCGCGGGATCCTTTCGCAGCACGGGCGGTGGGCGCGGTTCTTCCGGCGGCTCAGCTACGTGGTGGTCGACGAGTGCCACAGCTACCGCGGCGTCTTCGGCTCGCACGTCGCGCTGCTGCTTCGCCGGCTTCGGCGCGTAGCCGAGTATTACGGCGCTTCGCCGGTGTTCGTACTCGCTTCGGCGACGACGGCTTCGCCTGCTTCGTTCGCTTCGCGGCTCACCGGAGTTTCATGTGTGGCGGTGACGGAGGACGCGTCGCCGCGCGGGGCTCGGACGGTTGTGTTGTGGGAGCCGCCGTTGCTCGAGGAATTGACCGGGGAAAACGGCGCGCCGGTCCGGCGTTCGGCAGGCGCGGAGACGTCGCGGATCCTGGCCGACCTGGTCGTCGAAGGCGCGCGGTCACTGGCGTTCATCCGGTCGCGGCGGGGCGCGGAGCTGGCCGCGCTGGGTGCGCGTCGCATATTGTCCGAAGTGGACCCAGCGTTGGCGGAAACCGTTGCGGCGTATAGGTCCGGTTATCTTCCGGAGGAGCGGCGGGCGCTTGAGGCGGCGTTGCTGTCGGGGCGTCTGCTCGGTGTCGCGACGACCAACGCGCTGGAGCTCGGCGTCGACATCGCGGGGCTGGACGCGGTGGTGCTGGCCGGCTACCCGGGCACGCTCGCGTCGTTCTGGCAGCAGGCCGGGCGGGCGGGCCGCTCCGGCGACTCGGCGCTGGTGGTGTTCGTGGCGCGGGACGATCCGCTCGACACGTACCTGGTGCACCACCCGGCGGCGCTGCTCGAGCGTCCGGTCGAGACGGCGGTGCTCGACCCGGCGAACCCGTACGTGCTGGCGCCGCAACTCGCGTGCGCCGTGGCCGAGCTGCCGCTGACGCTCGCCGAGCTGGCGATGTTCGGCGGCGCGGCAGCCCAGGAAGTGCTGGCCGAGCTGGCGGAGCAGAAGTTGCTGCGCCGCCGGTCGAGCGGCTGGTACTGGACGTCCCGGGACCGGCCGCACGCCGAGGTCGGGATCCGCGGGACGGGCGGCGAGCAGATCGCGGTGGTCGAGTCGGACTCCGGGCGGATGCTGGGAACGGTCGACCCGGGGTCGGCGTGCTTCGCGGTGCATCCCGGCGCGGTGTACCTGCACCAGGGGTCGTCGTACGTGGTCGACGAGCTGGACCTGGAGCAGGGGCTGGCGATGGTGCACGCGGAGAACCCGGACTGGACGACGACTCCGCGCGAGATCGTGGACATCGCGGTGCTGGGCACGCAGGAGAAGCAGGACTTCGGCGGGGTGAGCGTGTGCCTCGGCGAGGTGGCGGTGACGTCCCAGGTGGTCGGCTACCTGCGGCGACGCCCGTCTGGTGAGGTGCTGGACCACACGCCGCTCGACCTGCCGGAGCAGAGCCTGCGCACGCGGGCGGTCTGGTACACGGTCTCGTCGGAACTGCTCGGGCCTGCGGAGCCGCGGCGCGTTTCCGGGGCTGATGGCGTGGCGGGGACCGGGGGCCATCGGGTGGGGACCGAATCTGCGGGGCCGGTGGGGACCGGGGAGGAGACCCTGGCGAGCGGTCGGGGGTCCGCTCACGAGGGTGGCAGGACACCGGGGGGTGCCGGATTGGTTCCGGCACGGGTCCCCGGTGCCCTGCATGCCGCCGAGCACGCGGCGATCGGCCTGCTACCGCTGTTCGCTACGTGCGACCGATGGGACATCGGCGGGGTGAGTACCGCGTGGCACGAAGACACCGGGGAGGCGACGGTGTTCGTGCATGACGGCCATCCCGGGGGTGCGGGATTCGCCGAACGCGGTTATGCCGCGATTGTCCCGTGGCTGGTCGCTACGCGGGAGGCGATCGTCTCCTGCGAGTGCCCGACGGGTTGCCCGTCCTGCGTCCAGTCGCCGAAGTGCGGGAACGGCAACGATCCGCTGGACAAGGCGGGTGCAGTGGCTGTCCTGGACACCGTGCTCGGGGCGTTGCGTCAACACGGCGCCTAGAACGGCCACTTCGTGGTTCATGGAGTTGTGTCCTGCTCCGCCTCGGCCGGGTTGGGACCGGCCGGCGGCGGTGGTTCGGGTGGATCAGGCCGCGGTGGTCTGAACCAGCTGCGCGGCGTCGGCGCCGGCCAAGGCGCGGACGAGGACGTCGTGCACCTCGGCGGCGTCCGGCAGCTGCCAGCCGCAGACCTCGGGCTTGACGCGCCAGTGCACGACACCGTGCTGGAACGGCGACGGGGGCAGCGGGATGTAGCTGTCCTTGCCGTGCCACTGGATCGACGCGCGGGTGGCCAGCTCGGCCGGCACGTGGTCGGCGACGGTGGTGAGGAAGAGCCAGCGGCCGTTCGGCAGCGCGATGATCGGCGCCGGGTGACCGAGGGTGCGGAGCAGGCGGCAGGCGCGCTTGCCGAGTTCGTCGTCGACCTCGATGGCGTCGAGAACGGTGCCGGTGGCGACGAGCAGGCTGTGGGTGCGGTCGGAGAACCAGGTGGCGACCTCGTGGGCGTGGGTGCCGATCTGCTCGCGCCAGTTGTCAGAGGCCGGGACCGGACGACGCCAGGTGAGGTCGTCGCCGCCGCTGAGCGGAGCGGGGTTGACGCCCGGCAGCACCGGCCAGCCACGCCAGGCGAGACCGATCGCCTCCGCGCGCAGTTCGATGCGGAAGGCACTCCGCCAGCTGTCCGGCCAATTCGCGTCCAACATTGTCTTCCTGCCTTAGGGGTTCCGGTTCTCCGCGACCCCCGAGCTAAACGCTGTCGTGGTGTCGCACATCTCACTTAACGGCAAGTTGCACATTGCCCGGAACCCCCGCGCGACAACCGGTGGTTACGCGGCGATGAACGCCCGGTAGCCCGAACCGCCCGACCGAACCCGGCGGCGCGGATCGACGGTGAACGGCACCCGCTGACGGACCGTTCGTCGCGCGGAACCCCAGGATCCAGGGGCCGTCCGCAGGGCGTGTGGCCGCCGAGACGCGCCCTATCGGCCCAGGTAGGCGGCGGTTTCGACCGCTCGCCGTGCACGACCGACCGCTGCCCGTGACCACCAGCCGCTCATCGTCCGGCCCGACGGATCAGCCGGTCACCGTGGCATACCGACCGGTCGGCGTCCGCTGGGCGGAGGGTGGTGAGAGGGGTCCCGGTGAGCGGGCAGCGGGGGTGGTTGCCGGTTGTTGTGGGCGATGGGTCGCGGTCGGGGCTGGGCCGAGCTTTGCTGGGCGGCGGCTGCGGCTGGACCAGAGCCGGGGCGGGGCCGGGGCGAGGCGAGGCGGGGCGGGGTTGGGCTGGTCGGGGTTGGGCTGGTCGGGGTTGGGCTGGTCGGGGTTGGGCTGGTCGGGGTTGGGCTGGTCGGGGTTGGGCTGGTCGCAGCCCGGAGGGCGCTCGTGCCGCACTGCCCGGGTGGCGCGGCTGCTCTCCTCGGCCTCACGGTGGTTGGCCGGTGGGTCCCGCGCGGGCCCTTGCTGATGGGCCTGGCAGGCCGGCGAAGCCGAGGGTTGGTGCCTGGACCTCGATGAACGCGTCCAGTCGCTGCCATCGGCAGGTCAGGAGGCTGACCGCCATCCGGTCGGCGATCCACCTTGCGCGATCGCAGGCTCGGGTTGGGCCTTCCGCTGCGTGCGAGGCCGCGGCGAGTGCGCTCAGGTCGGCCGCGCTCTCTGCTCGGTGGCGGGCGAGGACCGCCGTGCCTAGCCAGAACGCGAGGACCGCCACTCCGGTCAGTGCGGCCACCGCCATCGCTGTCCAGATCGTGGCCACGCCGTCGTCCGGGCGCTTGGTGCCGTGGTGCGGCTCAGCCTGGTGCACCGGCGGCCTCCGTTCCCGGCTCGGCCACCGCGTACGCCGTTGCGTTCAGGTCGATCGCCGGGAGCAGGCCGCCTGCTGGGTGGGCGCTCACCTTGACCGTGATCGCGTCGCCTGCCTGGTGGATGTCGAGGTTCGCTCCGGGTGGGGCTATCTCGTGGACCGCTGCCGCCGCCTCGTGGGGCTGGCCTCTGGCCAGGAGCCGTGCGGCCTCGCGGGCCGCGTCCGTGCAGCGCAGCTGGCTCGTCAGGAGCGTGAGGCCCGCGACCAGCAGGACCGTCACCACCGTCAGGCCGGCCAGGCCGAGGGCCGCTTCGACCGTTACCGCGCCTTCGTCCTTGCGGCTCACGACGGCACCGTCAGGGCCTTCATGACCAGGCTCGTCAGCCACGAGACCACCGAGTCGCCGGTGAGGAGGGTGTAGAGGACAGCCGCGAAGGCCGCGACGGCGACCGTGACGATCGCGTACTCGACCGTTGTGGAGCCGTCGTCGGAGGTGGGCCGGCGGTGGGACGCGCGCATGGGTTTTCCCTTCAGTACTTGTCGGGGGTCAGAAGAGCGGGCCGAGACGTCCGGCCAGGCCCAGGACGACCGGCAGCACGCCCAGGCAGAAGAAGGCCGGCAGGAAACACAGGCCGACCGGCAGCGCCAGGGCCACGCCGGCTCGTTCCGCACGCTCCTCGGCCTCGGTGGCCAGCTCCTCGCGGAACCGTCCGGCGAGGTCGGCGGCCGCCGCGGCGAAGGCCGCGCCCGAACGGGACGTCCGGATCGCCGCGGCCGCCAACTCGCCGAGGCCCGGGATGGCCTGCACCGGCGCCCACGCCTCCTCCGGACCGGAGCCGAGGGCGATCAGGCCGGCGGTCGAGCGCAGTGCCGCGCCTGCCCCGGCCGGTGCCGTGGCGGCCACCGCGTCGAGGGCCGAGGGGACCGGTAGTCCGGCTCGGAGGCAGGCCGCCAGCAGGTCGAGCGTTCCGGCCAGGCGGAGTTTGGCCGCCAGGTCGATGGTGGGTGCCCGCGGTCGCCGGGTGCGGCGGATCGTCCACCATCCGGCGGCGGTCACCAGTGCTCCTACGACCACTCCGGGCAGTCCGCCGATGAGCACTGCCGTCGATACGCCGCCCAGGGTGGTCGCGATGTGCGGGACTGCTCGGGACCACTTGCGCGGCTCGGGCTTTTGGCTGCCGGCCAGCCAGGTGAAGCGCCGCTCTGCGGCAGAGTCGCTCGGCCAGATGAGGAGAGCCGCGGCAAAGAGAAGGAGAGGGATTGCGTTCATCGGCGCCGCCTCTGTCCGATGGGGAGGTCGGCGAAGTGGGCGGGTCTCGTTGACTTCATCGGATTTGCACCCGGCCCGTCAGGGCTCGGCACCAGGCTGTTCCTGCCCAGAGCAGAATGCTGCCGACGACCAGCAGCAGCTGGCCCGGTGCGCTCTCGGTCAGGACCGGCACCGGCGATGCGCCCATGGCTTGGCCGAGCAGGATGCACAACGCCGGGAGGCCCGTCAGTACCGCTGCGCTCGCTCGGGGGCCTGCCAGCTTCGCTCGCGTTCGGCGGGCGAATGTCAGGCTTGCTTCCGCGTCGCGGCGGCTTGCGTCCAGGACGTCTGCCATTGGTAGGCCGTGGCGCTTGCCCAACGTCCAGGCCGCGGCCAGCTCTGGGAGGGCCGAAGCCCGCAGCTCGCCGTCGAGGCGGGCCGATGTCGCCAGGGCGCGGAGGTCGCCCGATACCGCCGGGACCACCTCGGCCGCCGCTTCCGCTGCCGTTACCGGGTGGGCGCCGGAGCGTAGTTCGGACACCATCGTGCGCAACGCCGTTGCCGTGTGGGCCGCCGTCTCCAGGTCCGCCGTCACTCGGCGGTGGGCTTGGTGCTCCTGGCGCCACGCCAGCGTCAGCACTGCAGCAGCGATCGCGCCTCCGGCTCCTGCGAGCAGACCCGCGACGGCCGCCGGGAGCAGCCATCGGAGTACGGCCCACACGTCTGGCAGGTGGACTGTCGTGGGTTGCTCGACCACTGCTTGGAGCCGGGTCGGCGCCGCGGGCCAGCACGCCAGGGCCGCGCCGACGCAGAGCGGGAACCACGGCGTGATCATCGTCGTCTCCTTCCGCGGCGCGGGAAGATGTTCACCAGCAAGGAGATGCGCACGAGCAGCAGGGTCAGCACGCGATCGCTCCCGTCGTGACGAACAGGTGACGGTCGACCGTCCAGCGGCCCGCGCGCCACACCGGCACGACTCGCGCCCGGCCGTGGTCCGCGCGGAGCACGCCGACCTCCGCGAGACGCCTTCGGCCGCCGGGCTCGCGTCGCATGTGGAGGACCACGCGGATCGCCGCGACGAGCTGGCTGTGCACCGCTTCGCGACCCAGGCCGCCGAGTGCCGCCAGGGCCTCGATGCGGGCCGGTACCTCGGCCGGTGAGTTCGCGTGGACCGTGCACGCGCCGCCGTCGTGGCCCGTGTTCAACGCCGTGAGCAGGGCGCCGACCTCGGCGCCGCGGACCTCGCCGACCACCAGGCGGTCGGGACGCATGCGCAGTGCTTGGCGGACGAGCTCCGGCAGGCCCACCGCGCCCGCACCCTCCACATTGGCCGGGCGGGCGACGAGGCTGACGAACTGCGGGTGTGCGGGCTGGAGCTCGCCGGCGTCTTCGACGCAGACGATCCGTTCGGCCGGGTCGACCGCGCCGAGCAGCGCGGCCAGGAGCGTCGTCTTGCCCGCGCCGGTCCCGCCGGTCACGAGGAACGCCATCCGCCGCGAAACAACCGACTTCAACAGCTTCGCGCCGTTCACGTCGAACGCGCCGAGCTCTTGCAGCGTCGCGAGGTCGTGCGTTGCCGGGCGCAGGACGCGGAGGGACAGGCACGTGCCGCCGGCCGCGACCGGCGGGAGGACGGCGTGCACGCGGATGCGGCCGTGCGGGCCGGCGCCGGGCAGCCAGCCGTCCACATAGGGCTGTGCGTCGTCGAGCCGGCGGCCGGCCGCGAGCGCGAGGCGCTGGGCCAGGCGACGGACGGCTTCTTCGTCTTTGAACCGGATGCCGGTGCGGGTGAGGCCCTCCGGACCGTCCGTCCAGACCTCGTCCGGGCCGGTCACCAGCACGTCGGTCGTCGCCGGGTGCTCGAGGAGCGGGACCAGCGGGCCGGCGCCGACGAACTCGTCGCGGGCCTGGCGGGCCGCGTCGAGCACCGCCTCGTGGCCGAGGGCACCCCCGGCTTCGGCTCGGACCGCCGTCGCGACGGCGACCGGATCGGCTTGGCGGCGGTCGCCGGCGAGGCGGTTGCGGACGCGGTCCACGAAGTCGGTGGTCACGGGTTCGCCGCCTTGGACCGGGCGCTGTCGGCTGTCACGCGGGTGCCGGCCAGCACGGCCAGGAAGTTCGCCGCGCTCACCGGGCCGCGGCCGGCGAGGGCCAGGACCGTGGGCAGCAGGAGCTCGGCCACCCTGATCGGCGGTCCCGGCGGGCGGAGCAGGGCGCTCATCGGGCCGCCGCCCGGGCCTCGCGACGCGCTACCGCCAAGACGTCCGCTGCCGCCGCGGCCAAGGGACCGGCCCGCTTGGCCGGGAACTCGCCGCGTTCGATCGCCACTGGTAAGCCTCGCTCCGGGGCCATCGACGCCAGCAGGGGCGGACCGAGGAGACCGGCCGTCCGGACGGGCGAGACGCCGGCCCTGGACCGTCCACACGCGACCACGCCCAGCCGGGCCGTCAGGGCCGAAAGGTTCCGCAGCACCTGCTTCGCCGCCATGCAGGCGCGAAACTCCACGGGTACCACCAGCACCACCAGGTCGGCCACCGCGACCGCTTCGGCCGCCGCGTCGCCCAAGGTTCGCGGGAGGTCGCAGACCACCGTGCGGCCCGAACGCCGACCGGCCGCGAGGACCGCCGACAGGGACTCGACCGCCGGGCCCTCGCCCTCCCGGCCGCACGCCAACACCGGCAGGCTGCCACCACGATGTCGTCGTTGCGGGAGGGCCGCCGCCAGTGCCGGCACCGAGAGGCGGCCGCTCAGCCGCACCTCCGACCAGCGCGGTCCTGGCGTCTTTTCCAGGCCCAGCAACAGGTCCAGGCCGCCACCGAGGGGGTCGCAGTCCACCAGCAGGGCGCCGCCCGGATCCCGGTCGGCCGCCAGCGCCAGCGTCGCGGCGAAGACGGACGCGCCCGCGCCGCCCCGGCCGCCGACCACGCCGAGCACCAGGCCGGCTTCCTCCGCCGGAGTATCGACGACGTCGGCGAAGGCGCCCGCGAGCTCGGTCTCCTCGTCGGGCAACGAGATCACGCGCTCGACGCCGACGCGGAACGCGTGCTCCCACGTCCGCGGCCCCGGGCTGCCCTTGCAGACCAGGAGGATCCCGCTCCGCCGGGGCAGGACCGCCGGCTGCCGCGCGGCTTCTTCGTCGAGGACCACCAGCGGGGCCCGGGCCCAGTGCCCGCGGGCCGCCGTCAGGTCCGGTGCCCGGTCGAGCTCGCAGCCCGCGACCGCGGCCACCCGCAGGATCTCGTCGAGCACGGTTTCGTCCGCGGCGACCACGATCGGTCGTTCCCCCGTCATGCGTTCCTCCCCCGTCGTCGGTGCGGGCCTGGGTGGCCCGGGTTCCACCGTCGCGGTGGGCGGCTCGGGGGCGCAATGGGGCGGGCGGGCAGCTGTGGACAACCGGGGTGTTGTGGACAACTGCCGTCCGGTGACCGGCTCGCGGGCCGGTTCCGTCGGTGGGCTGTGGCATGATCGCGCCCGCCCGCGACGCACGTGCGGCGGGAAACGCCGCCGATAACCGTATTCGATGGTTTCGACCGTGCCGAAGAAATGACAATGCGGCCCGGGAAAACGGAATCGAGAAAGGTAAGCGGAAGACAAGAAGGCCCTGCCGAGAGCGCGAACCGAAAGGCCTGCGGATGGTTAAGAGGGCGGCCCCCGCCAGGGGGGAGGGACGGGGGCCGCCGCGGGTTCAGCCCCGGGGGGTCGGACTGAACCAGCCCGGTTGGACACCGGGCTCCCTCACTGTAACTCCGCCGATGGCCGGATCGCGCGCCGGGCGAGGCATACAGTTCGATAACGGCACAGCGCCCCGGAAGTGCCTTCCTGTCATGGATTTTCCGCCCGCCGCGGCACGCGGGTGGCGGACCAACGGGACGCGCCGCGATCAAGCTCTTATCCTGGGCACGTGGCCGAACCGAGCAGCGCGCTCCCGCGCATCCGGAAGCCGGGCCCGGAGTACGCGGTGGCCGCGTTCTTCGACCTGGACAAGACGATCATCGCCTCGTCGAGCGCGCTGGCGTTCAGCAAACCATTACTGAAAGAGGGATTGATCAACCGTCGCGCCGCGTTGCGCAGCGCCTACGCGCAGCTGGTGTTCTCACTCGCCGGCGCCGACGAGAACAAGACCGAGCGGCTGCGGGCCGAGGTTTCCGCGTTGTGCGCCGGCTGGGACGTCGCGCAGGTTTCGGCGATCGTCCGCGAAACCCTGCACGACGTCGTCGACCCGCTCGTGTACGTGGAGGCGGCGGAGCTGATCGCGCGGCACCGCGAGGACGGGCACGACGTCATCGTGCTGTCGGCGACCGGCGAGGAGGTCGTCGCGCCGGTGGCGGAAATGCTCGGCGCGACCCGGAGCGTCGCCACGCGGATGCAGATCGTCGACGGCCGCTACTCCGGCGAAGTCGACTTCTACTGCTACGGCGCCAACAAGGCCGTCGCGGCGAAGCAGCTCGCCGCGACCCACGGTTACGACCTCGCCGAGTGCTTCGCCTACACCGATTCGAGCACCGACATCCCGCTGCTCGAGGTCGTCGGGCACCCGCACGCGGTCAACCCGGACAAGCTCCTGCGGCGCGAGGCCCTCGACCGCGGCTGGCCGATCCTGGCCTTCGACCGGCCCATGTCGCTGCGCAGCCGGATCCCGACCCGATCGGCGGGAATCGTGGCGCTCGGCGTCGGCGCGATGGCCGCCGGGGCGACCTGGTACGGCCTCAATCGTCGCCGTCGGTCCCGATAGCGGCGGTCGGGCCACCCACACGGCCGTACGGCGTCCACTTTGCTTGGCCCAGCCCCGAATTGTCCGTCGCGCAGGGTGCCCGTGTCACCCGATCCAGCCTCTGTACCGGTGCACCCGTCCGCGCACTTGAAGTGACCGGGCTCACGGCGTAGAAAGTAGGTGCGGACGTTTGGTCGGCCAGGGAACAGGTAGAAGAGAAGCCTGCTCCACCCCGGCAAATCTCCGTGCGCGGACTCCGGGTACCCACGCGCAGCGCGCCGCGGGAGGCTCGTCGTCTAGGGACTGCGTAGTGGGACGCCACACGCCGAGTCCATGTAGGTACGACCAGAGTTGCACGCTTGGTCGCCCGAGATGTTCGCGCTTGCAGGCGGCGCCCGTTGGCCCTAGGCCACGGGCGCCGCCTCGTTTATGCGGCAGGGTGGGCCCACCGACCGCCCCCGCCCACCACCCGTTCGGTCCTCTTGCACCTTGCGAACGGCGAATTTCTTACCGATCCGGGTACGAACGGTCCATTGGTGCTGTCGGTCGATGGACATCGACGGATTCGGTGAGTAGCTTCCCGATACTGACGCTTCCGAGTGGACTTCTGACGTCCGCCGAGCGTCCGCAACTTTCTGGGAGGCTGGTCGTGACGACCCGAAATCGGAGGTTCCATGCGCTCGCGCTGCCCGTCGCGGGGGTGCTCGCACTCACCGGTGTGGGTGTCGCGACCGCCGCGAGCGCACCGCCGAGCGCGTCGAGGGTGAGTGCGGAGGCGCAGGCGGAGGCCGCGGCGACGCAGGCGCTGCGCGGGCTGACGCTCGAGCAGAAGGTCGGGCAGCTGTTCGTCACCTGGGTGAACGGCAAGTCGGCCGACGAGGTGAACCCGAAGAACCAGACGGACTTCGGGGTCGACACCGCGGCGCAGGTGATCCGGAAGTACCACCTGGGCGGCGTCATCTACTTCAACAACGACTCGCGCGACAACTTCGACGACCCCGTCCAGGTCTCGAAGCTGTCGAACGGCCTCCAGAAGGCCGCCATCGGCAGCGGGGCGCACATCCCGCTGCAGATCGGCGCCGACCAGGAGGGTGGCACGGTGACCCGGATGGGCGCGCCGGCCACCGAGTTCCCCAACGCGATGGCCATCTCGGCCGGCCGGGACACCGGGCGCGCGACGAAGGCCGCCACGATCCTCGGCCAGGAGCTGCGGGCCGTCGGGATCAACCAGGACTTCGCGCCCGACTCGGACGTCAACTCCAACCCCGTCAACCCGGTCATCGGCGTCCGGGCCTTCGCCGGGCAGCCCGGCCTGGCCAGCGACTTCGTCACCGCCGAGATCAAGGGCTTCCAGAAGTCCGTCGCGGCGACCTCGAAGCACTTCCCCGGCCACGGCGCCGCACCGACCGACAGCCACACCGGGCTGCCGCGGATCGACAGCACCGAGGACCAGTGGCGGGCCACCGACGTGCCGCCGTTCAAGGCCGCCATCAAGGCCGGTATCGACTCGATCATGACCGCGCACATCCAGTTCCCGAGCCTCGACCCGTCGCTGGAGCCCGCGACGCTGTCGAAGCCGATCGTCACCGGCAAGCTGCGCAACGAGCTGCACTACAACGGCGTCGTCATCACCGACTCCCTCGAAATGCAGGGCGTGCGCGAGATGCACAGCGACGCCGAGATCCCGGTCCTCGCGCTCAAGGCCGGCGTCGACCAGCTGCTCATGCCGGTGCACCTCGACGTCGCCGTCAACGCCGTGCTCGCCGCCGTGAAGTCCGGTGAGATCCCGATGCAGCGGATCGACCAGAGCGTGCTGCGCGTGCTGAAGCTGAAGTTCGAGCGCGGCATCCTCTTCTCGCCGTTCGCCGACCCGAACCGGGTGATGAAGACCGTCGGTACGCCGGCGAACCTCAAGACGGCGCAGGACATCGCCGACCGCGGCATCACGGCCGTCGCGAACGACGCCGGCCTCCTGCCGCTGAAGCAGAAGCCCGCCACGGCGCTCGTGACCGGCTGGGGCGTCTCCACCACGACGACGCTCGCGCAGAAGCTGACCGCCCACGGCACGGCCGCGACGGCCTACCAGACCGGCCAGGCCCCGACGGACGCCCAGATCGCGCAGGCGGTCGCGAACGCCAAGAACGTCGACCTCGTCGTCGTGCTGACCAACAACATCGGCGGCTTCCCCCTGCAGACCAAGCTCCTCGACGCCGTGGGCGCCACCGGCAAGCCGGTCGTCGCGGTCGCCGCGCAGATCCCCTACGACGCGGGTTACCAGAGCGCTGTGCAGACCTGGCTGGCGACCTACGGCTACATCGGGCCGACCCTGGAGGCGCTGGCCAAGGTGATCCTCGGGGAGACGAAGCCGGTCGGGAAGCTGCCGGTCGACATCCCGGCGGGGGCCGACGTCCACACCGTGAAGTACCCCTTCGGCCACGGGCTGACCTGGTGAACCTGAACCGGCGCCACTTCCTCGGCGCGGGTGCGCTCGCGGTCCCGGCCCTGGCGGGCGGCTCAGCCGTCGCCGGTGCCCAGCCCGGGCCGCAGGACCAAGCCCAGGCCCACCCCGGTCGCGTCCTCACCGGCGCCGAGCAGCTGGCCGCGCAGGGCTGGCGGTCCTTCAAGGGCCGCAAGCTCGGCGTCCTGTCGAACCCGACCGGGGTCCTGCTGAACGGCGACCACATCGTCGACTCGATGGTCGCGGCCGGCGTGCGGCCGGTCGCGGCCTTCGGGCCCGAGCACGGCTTCCGCGGCAGCGCGCAGGCCGGCGGCTCCGAAGGCGACTACACCGACCCGCGCACCGGCGTACCGGTGTACGACGCGTACGGCGCCGACGCGGCGAAGCTCGCTTCGCTGTTCACCAAGGCGGGCGTCGACACAGTCGTCTTCGACATCGCCGACGTCGGCTCGCGGTTCTACACCTACATCTGGTCGCTCTACACGGCGATGGTGGCCGCGGCGCAGGTCAAGGCCGCCTTCGTCGTGCTCGACCGGCCCAACCCGATCGGCGGCCGGGCGGCCGGCCCGTTGCTCGACCCGAAGTTCTCCTCGGGAATCGGGAAGAAGCCGATCGTCCAGCAGCACGGCATGACCGCCGGCGAGCTGGCGCGCTTCTACGCCGAAGAGTTCCTCCCCGGCGAAGGCGTGCAGCTCGCGAAGCTCGACGTCGTCCAGGTACGCGGCTGGCAGCGCGACATGCTCTTCGCGCAGACCGGGCTGAACTGGGTGCTGCCGAGCCCGAACATGCCGACGCCGGACACGGCGCTCGTCTACCCGGGCACCGGCATGTTCGAAGGCACGGTGTTCTCCGAGGGCCGCGGCACGACCAGGCCGTTCGAGATCATCGGCGCGCCCGGCCTCGACTGGCGCTGGCGCGAGAAGCTCGAGGACCTCGCGCTGCCCGGTGCCCGGTTCCGCGAGGCCTACTTCGTGCCGACGTTCAGCAAGTTCGTCAACCTGACCTGCGGGGGTGTCCAGGTCAGCGTCGACGACCCGCGGTCCTTCGACGCGATCCGGACCGCGGTCGCCATGCTCGTCACGGCGAAGGTGCTGCACCCGGACGTCTTCGCCTGGCGCCCCGACAACTACATCGACAAGCTCTCCGGTTCCGACCGGCTCCGGACCATGATCGACGCCGGCGCGGGCGTCGACGAGGTCACCGGGGCCTGGCGGGCCGAGCTGGCCGAGTTCGACCGGAAACGTCGTCGCTACCTGCTCTACCGCTGAGGGAGAACTCGTGCGTGCTAGGAAGGTCCTCGCCGCGGCCACCGGAGTGCTGGTCGCGCTGACCACGTTGACCTCGGGAGCCAGCGCCATCACCGGACACCACGACGACGCCGCGGGCCGCTTCGACCGCCCACAGCAGGGGTTCGCCTCGCCGTGGACGACCCTGCGCGACGGCAAGCCGAAAGAGGTGAACCTCGACCCGGCGCCGATCAAGGCCGCCGAGGACTTCCTCGCGAGCTGGACGAAGCCGGACGCCACCGGGCACCCGCACTTCTCCGGCGCGGTCGGCCTGCTGGCCCACGACGGCGTGGTCGTCGACCGGTACGCCGTCGGTGGCGCCCTGCGGTACGCCGACGCCGCGGGCACCGAACTACCGCCCGCCCAGCAGGTCCCGATGCGCAACGACACCATCTTCGACATGGCGTCGATCTCGAAGCTGTTCACCTCGATCGCCGTACTGCAGCTCGTCGAACGCGGGCAGCTCACCATCGACACCCCGGTGAGCCGCTTCTTCCCGGAGTTCGCCACCGGCGACAAGGCCGCCATCACGATCAAGATGCTGCTCACGCACGTCTCCGGGTTCGACGCCGACCCGATCCCGTCGCTGTGGGCCGGCTACCCGGACATCCCGTCGCGCCGGCAGGCGGTGCTCGACAGCCCGCTGAAGAACAAGCCGGGCACGACCTACCTCTACTCCGACATCAACCTGCTCACCCTCGGCTTCATCGTCGAGAAGCTGACCGGGCAGTCGCTGGACAAGGTCGTCCACGACCGGATCACCGCGCCCCTGGGCATGGTCGACACGGGCTACAACCCGCCGGCGTCGAAGCTGAACCGGGTCGCCGCGGAGGAGTACGAGGCCACCCCGCCGCGCGGGATGGTGCGCGGCAGCGTGCACGACGAGAACGCGTGGTCGCTCGGCGGCGTCGCCGGGCACGCCGGGGTGTTCAGCACCGCGAACGACATGGCCACCCTCGCCCAGACGATGCTCAACGGCGGCACCTACCGCGGGCACCGGATCCTGGGCCAGGAGACCGTGCGGCAGATGATGCTGACGAACTACAACCAGCAGTTCCCGGACGACGCGCACGGCCTGGGCTTCGAGCTCGACCAGCCCTGGTACATGGGCGCGCTGGCCTCCCCAGTCACCGCCGGGCACACCGGCTTCACCGGGACGACGCTGGTCATCGACCCCGAGTCGCGCTCCTTCGCGATCCTGCTGACCAACCGCGTGCACCCGAGCCGGAACTGGGGCTCGATCAACACCGCGCGCCAGGTGTGGGCGACGTCGCTGGCGAGGGCCATGGCCGTGCGGCCCGAGGCCGGGAAGGACGCCTGGACGAGCACGCTGGGTAACGCGAGCGCCGCGACGCTGAGTACCCGCCCCTTTACTACACAAAGTGATCAAGCACGGGTGTCCTTCTACGCCTTCGTGGACACCGAGGGAAGTACAGATCCATTACAGCTGCAGGCGACCACCGACGGGGTGAACTGGCAACCGATCTCGCTGTCGGTTTCCGGGCCGGGTGCACCCTCCGGAGATGTGACGTCGCTCTCCGGACACGGACACCGTGCCTGGTGGAAGGCGAGCGGCACGCTGCCCCAGGGCGCGACGGTCAGCCTCCGCTGGCGTTACAGCACCGACCCGAACTACACGGGCCGCGGTGTTTCGGTCGACGGTGTGAAAGTCACCGAGAGCGGCCGATCACTCCTCGACGGTGAACGAAACCCGGCCGCTTTCGTCGCAGAGGGTTGGCAGTTGAGCTCACGGTGACCGTGCCGTCGCTCACCGCCGAACTTCTGGCCGAGTTAACCCTCCCCTTGCCGTTTGCGCCGCGACACTAAGTTGCCAAGTCGTTAGCTTGACCTCGTTAACAAGAGCGACCTGGTTGGCGACTTTCTGGTCAGTGATTAATCGCAAATCCAGATCCGCAGACACGGACGGGTTGCGATGAGACTGAAGGGTGTGGGTAGCCTTGTCGCAGATGCCAACGGTTAGTAACTTTCCGACGGTGAGTGATACCGAATCCGTGGTCGGCACGGCACCGTCCGAGCCCGTATCGGTCCAGACGGCCGTACGGGACGCGGACGCCAGCCCGCTGGTCCGGATCCGGTCCCTGCTCCCCGGCCTGGCCCGCGCCGAGCAGCGCGTGGCGAAGGTGGTGCTGGAGGATCCCGCGCACGTCGCGAGACGCAGCATCACCGAGGTGGCCTTGGCCGCCAACACGAGTGAGACCACGGTGACGCGGTTCTGCAAGGCCGTCGGGGTCGGCGGGTACCCGCAGCTGCGCATCGCGCTGGCCGCGGACACCGCACGCACCGAGGCGCGCACCACGCGCAACCTCGGCGGCGAGATCGGCCCGGACGACGACCTGGCGGCCGTCATCGGGAAGGTCAGCTTCGCCGACGCGCGTGCCGTCGAAGAGACGGCGGAGCAGCTCGACGTCGCCACGCTGGAGCGCGTGATCGAGGTCGTCGCGAGCGCCGGCCGCGCGGACGTCTACGGCGTGGGCGCCAGCGCCTTCGTCGCGGCGGACCTGCAGCAGAAGCTGCACCGCATCGGCCGCGTGTGCTTCGCGTGGTCGGACACGCACATCATGCTCACCTCGGCCGCGGTGCTGAGCCCGGGAGACGTCGCGATCGGCGTCTCGCACACCGGTGCGACCACCGACACCGTCGAGGCGCTGCGGGTGGCCCGCGAGCACGGCGCGATCACCATCGCCGTGACGAACTTCCCGCGGTCCCCGATCACCGAGGTCGCCGACTACGTTTTGACCACGGCAGCGCGGGAAACCACGTTCCGTTCGGGGGCCACGGCGAGCCGGATCGCCCAGCTCACCGTCATCGACTGCCTGTTCATCGGCGTCGCGCAGCGACACATGGACGCGTCGGTCAACGCCCTGGACGCGACCCGGGACGCGGTCGGCTCGCACCGCTTGGGAGTGAGGCCGGACGGTCGTCGCCGTCCGCGGGAAACCGGCAAGTAATGACCGGAGAAAATGTGAGGCGCATGATGACCGTCCCCACGCAGGCGGTGCACGTCGATTCGCCGACCGAGACTCGCAATCCCCGCACGACGGACATCGACCTGATGTCCACCGCGGGGATTCTGGGCGCGATCAACGCCGAGGACCGCACAGTCGCCGGCGCCGTCGCCGCCGTGCTGCCCCAGGTGGCGCGCGCGGTGGACTACGCGGTGGACGCCCTGCGGGCCGGCGGCCGGGTGCACTACGTCGGCGCGGGGACCTCGGGGCGTCTGGCCACGCTGGACGCGGCCGAGCTCGTGCCGACGTTCAACGTGCCGGCGGACTGGTTCATCGCGCACCACGCGGGCGGCGAGCGCGCGCTGCGCCAGGCCGTCGAAAACGCGGAGGACGACGACGGGGCCGGCGCGGCCGAGATGGCCGCCATGGTCCAGCCGGGCGACTTCGTGCTGGGGCTGACGGCGTCGGGCAGGACGCCGTACGTCTTGGGCGCACTGCTGGCCGCGTCACGCCAGGGTGCCCGCACGGGGCTCGTGTCGGGCAACGCGAACGCCGCCAAGCCGCCGGGTGTCGACGTGCTCATCGCCGTCGACACCGGACCGGAGGCGATCGCCGGCTCGACCCGGATGAAGGCGGGCACGGCGCAGAAGATGATCCTCACGTCGTTCTCCACGGCGACGATGATCAAGCTGGGCCGGACCTACTCCAACCTGATGGTCAGCATGCGGGCCACCAACGCGAAGCTGCGCGGCCGGACCATCCGGATCCTGCAGGAAGCCACCGGCATGACGATGGCGGACTGCTCGGACGCGCTCACCGAGGCCGGGGGCGACCTCAAGGTGGCGCTGGTGCACCTGCTTTCCGGGGAAGACGTCAAGAGTGCGGCCAAGGCGCTGCACGCGTCGGGCGGGCACGTCCGGAAGGCGTTGGATCTGGTGCGGGTGCGCGCCAGCTAGAACTAATTGCCGTTCATCTGTTCACCTGTCTAACCTCTCAGATGAGGAAGGGCGGGCGGCGATGGCGGGCACGGGAACGACCGAGGACTCGCGGCGCGGGCTTTCGCGCCGCGAGTGGGTGTCGATCGGCGGGATGGCGGGCTTCATCCTGCTCCTCAACGTCGTGGGCTGGGTGGTGCTGGCGGCCTTCGTCGCACCGCACCACTACGCGCTGGGCACGACGGGCGTGTTCGGGATCGGGCTGGGCGTCACGGCGTTCACGCTCGGCATGCGGCACGCGTTCGACGCCGACCACATCGCCGCGATCGACAACACCACCCGCAAGCTGATGGCCGACGGCCAGCGTCCGCTGTCGGTCGGCTTCTGGTTCTCCCTCGGGCACTCGACGATCGTCTTCGCGTTGTGCCTGCTGCTCTCCCTCGGCGTTCGTGCGCTGGCCGGGCAGGTCGAGGACGACTCCTCGACGCTGCACAACGCGACCGGCGTGATCGGGACGTCGGTGTCCGGCGTGTTCCTGTACGTGATCGCGATCCTGAACCTCGTCGTGCTGATCGGCATCCTGCGGGTGTTCAAGCGGATGCGCCACGGCGAGTTCGACGAGACCGCGCTGGAGCACCAGCTGAACAACCGCGGCGTGATGAACCGTCTGCTGCGCGGCGCGACGAAGTCCGTGCGCAAGCCGTGGCACATCTACCCCGTCGGCGTGCTGTTCGGGCTGGGCTTCGACACCGCGACCGAGATCGGCCTGCTGGTGCTCGCCGCCGGCGCCGCCACGTTCGCCCTGCCCTGGTACGCGATCCTCGTGCTGCCGATCCTGTTCGCCGCCGGGATGACCCTGTTCGACACCGTGGACGGCTGTTTCATGAACTTCGCCTACGGCTGGGCGTTCGCGAAGCCGGTGCGCAAGATCTTCTACAACATCACCGTGACGACGTTGTCGGTCGCGGTCGCGTTCGTCATCGGCACGATCGAGCTGGTGTCGATCCTCGCCGAGAAGCTGGACATCACCTCGGGTCCGCTGGCCGCGATCGCTTCGGTGAACCTGGACTACGTCGGTTTCGGGATCGTCGGGCTGTTCGTGCTGACGTGGGTCGTCGCGCTCGCGGTGTGGCGGTTCGGGCGGATCGAAGAGAAGTGGTCGGCGAAACTGTCCGGTTAAGACCTGGTCTCAAAACTCGGCGTGTCGCCAGGTGAACCAACGGCCCGCCCGTGGCTCCGCACCGCCCGCCTGTGGACCCGGCCCGACGGACCGGAGGTCTGTCAGAGAGACTGGGGGCCATTACCCGCCCTCTCGACCTGGAGCTTTTGATGCCGCAAGGGACCGTCCGTTGGTTCGACGCCGAACGGGGTTTCGGCTTCCTCGCGCCCGAGGACGGCTCGCCGGACGTGTTCGTGCACGCCTCCGAGATCGTCGGGGACGGCGGCGCGAAACTGCTCCGCGAGGGTCAGGCCGTCGTGTTCGAGGTCGGCGAGAACGACCGCGGGCCCCAGGCGCTGCGCGTTCGCGTCACCGCCGATGCGGCCACCGGCAGCGCCGTGGGCCTGCTCGGCACCATCAACTGGTACGAGCCGGGCAAGGGGTACGGCTTCGCGTCGCCGGACGGCGGCGGCGCCGACATCTTCGTGCACAGCTCCGCCATCGTGACCGGCGGCGTGGTCACCGAGGGGCAGCGGGTGGCCTTCCTGATCGTCGAAGGCGAGCGCGGCCCTCAGGCCGGGCACGTGATCCCGCTGGGAGCAGGGGCCGGCTCACCCGCTGCGGCTGGTATCGCGGACGGTGCCGACGGCACGGTGGCCTGGTACGACGAGGACAAGGGCTTCGGCTTCATCAACCCCGACTCCGGCGCCGGGGACGTCTTCGTCCACGCCCGGGCCCTGGCCGAGGGGCTGACGTGGCTCGCGGAGGGCGACCGCGTCGCCTACGAGGTGGCTAGTGGAGACAAGGGCCCGCAGGCCCGCGACGTGCACCTGGTCCGGGGCGCCGAGCCCCAGACGGCGCCGCAGCGGTCGGCACCTGCCGCGGCCGCAGGGCCGGCGGCGCGGGACGTGCCCGTACGAGGCGGCGAGGGCGTCGTCGCGCGCTACGACGACGACCGCGGCTTCGGCTTCATCACCCCGGACGCAGGCGGCGACGATCTCTTCGCCCACGCGTCCGTGATCATGGGGTCGGAACCGCTGCAGAAGGGTGACCGGGTCCGGTACATGGTGCGTCAGAGCGACCGGGGCCCGCAGGCCGACCGCATCGAACGCCTCTGACGAGGCGGCCCCACCGATGGCTGATCGCTTCCCGACGAGAGTGCTCGTTCATCCCCGTCGATGGTGCCGTCAGCAACGCGGCTGCAGCCTCCTCCAGGAGATCGATCTCCCTCGTGGTGACGGGGCGTGGACGGATGCGTTAGACCTGGTCGCAGAGCTCGATCTTTATGAGCCGGCGGACGTGATCACGGTGCAGGCCAGCGTGAGTAGCGCCAGCGTGGTGCGTTCGGTCCGGTCGTAGCGCAGCCCCAGGAGATGGTGCGTTCGACGACCCAGCGGACCCGGCCGAGGCGGGACTTGCCCTCAATCCCGCGCCGGGCGATACGGACCTTGATACCGCGGCGGGTCAGGTAGCGGCGGTAGTCGTAGCCCTTGTCGGCGTGCAGCTTGTCCGGTCGGCATCGTGGCCGGCCCGCCCGGCCGTGGTGGCCGCGCACGGTCGGGTTCGTGTCCAGCAGCGGCTCGAACAGCATGCGGTGTGCCCGGAACCGCATCCGAGCTCCTCGGGTAGGTCTCGCCGGCGGCAGCCGGTGTCGAGCACGAACAAGATCCCCTCTAGCGCGGCACGGTCATCGATCCGGGGCCGCCCACCCGGACCGCGCGGCGCCTTAAGTTTTGAGACCAGGTCTAAGAAGCCGCGTCGGAAATGCTCTTCGCTTCGCGCGCACCGGCTTCGAACGCTTCGCAGCAGAAGAGCAGCCACGCGCGTACGCCCTCGGGCGTCCCGCTCGCGAACCCTGCCGCGGTTTCCAAGTACTTGGGCACGCGACGGAAGTACGCGACTTCGGGAATGCTCAGGGCTTTCGGGTCCAGGCCCGTCGCGACCATCGTCAGCCGGGCCGCGGCCCGCGCCACGACGCCGTCCGCGCTGCCGAAGGGCTTGAGCGCCAGCAGTTCCCCGTGCACGACGGCCGTCAGGACGGGCCCCGGCACCGAGGACGCGCCGGTCACGAGCTGGGCGAGCAGCTCCAGGCGGCCGCCGCCGGAGTGCGGGCGCCCCAGCGCGTCCGGGTCGTCGACGAGGTCCGCCGCGGCCAGGACGTGCATGCGCGCCAGCGCCTGCATCGGCGCGCGGCGCCACGTCGGGAGCATTGTCTCCAGCGTTTCCGCGACACGCAGCGCACCGGCCAGGACCGGGTCGGCGACCGCGCCGTCAAGAGGTAGTTCCGGGTTCGCGCCTTCGATGCCCGCCGACGCGCGAGCCGCGCGGACCGACGCTTCGGACGCGGTCGCCGCGCCGCCGCGGAGGTTCGCGGGGAGGCGGTGCACCGCGAACACGGCGTCCTGCGCGGACTTCGCCGCCGCGGCGACGCCTTCGAGGTCGAGGAGGGGCTTCAGCGGATCAGGCATCGAGCACCTGGCCTTCGCGGGAGACCACGGGCGGCAGCACCGACCACGGGAAGTTGATCCAGCGGTCGGTGTGCCGCCAGACGTACTCGCACTTGACCGTGGAGTGCGGCTTTTCGTAGACGACGGCCGAGCGCACCTCGGCGACGTGCGCGACGCAGAAGTCGCGGACCAGCTTGAGCGTGGCGCCGGTGTCGGCGACGTCGTCGGCGATCAGCACCTTCTTGCTCGTCAGGTCGACGACGTTGGGCACCGGCGGCAGCATCACCGGCAGGTCGAGGCGCTGGTCGACGCCGGTGTAGAACTCGACGTTCATCACGTGCAGGTTCTTCACGTCGAGCGCGTAGCCGAGCGCGCCGGCGACGAACAGCCCGCCGCGCGCGATGGACAGGATGAGGTCCGGCACGAAGCCGTCGTCGGCGATGGTGTGAGCCAGTTCACGGCTCGCGGTGCCGAACAGCTCCCAGCTCAGCTCTTCCCGCTCTTCGGCCATCGATCTCGCCCTTCGTCGTGGTCAGCCGAGCATAGGCAACGCCGAAGTGGCCTGCGGAAATGCTCGAAAATTGGCTATCAGGGAAAGCCATTACCGGGCTTACGGTGATCCCGTGAGCGAGTGGAGCACCCAACCGACCCTGGCCGGCGAGCACGTCCGTCTGGAGCCGCTGACGCCCGAGCACGCCAAGGGCCTGTTCGAGGCCGGCGCCGACCCGGGCATCTGGGCCTGGCTGAGCCTGCGCCAGCCCGCGGACCTCCCCGCGGCCGAGCGGATGGTCGAGCAGATCCTCGCCGACCCCGACCGGCGGCCCTGGGCGCAGATTGACGTCGCCTCCGGCCGCGTCGCCGGGACGACGTCGTACTACCAGGTCGTCGAGAAGCACCGGATCCTCGGCATCGGGCACACCTGGATCGGCGCGGACTGGCAGCGCACCGGGCTCAACACCGAGTCGAAGCTGCTCCTGCTCACCCACGCGTTCGAAACCCTTGACGCGCAACGGGTCTGCTGGGAGACCGACATCCGCAACCTGCGCTCGCAACGCGCCATCGAACGGCTTGGCGCGCTTCGCGAAGGCGTGCTGCGGGCGCACCGGATCCGGCCGGACGGGTCGTCGCGCGACACCGTCACCTATTCGATGCTGGCGCCGGAGTGGCCCGCGGCGAAGGCGCGGCTGAACGAACGCTTAGTCACCAGGACTCGCCTGGCTCGGTGAAACCACAGGGCAACGTGGGTGCAACCTTTTACAAGGCGGACTAACGTCGCTAGCGTGCCGCTAGCCGTCATGTCGGCGCACTACAGGAGGCCTTGCAACCATGACCGAGCAGTCCCCAGCCCTGGACAACCTGCTCACCGAGAGCCGCACGTTCCCGCCCAGCGACGAATTCGCTGGCCAGGCCAACGCGAAGGCCGATCTCTACGCCGAGGCGGACGCCGATCGCGAAGCGTTCTGGGCGAAGCAGGCGGAGCGGCTGACGTGGGACACGAAGTGGACCACGGTACTGGACTGGACCAATGCGCCCTTCGCGAAGTGGTTCGTCGGCGGCAAGCTGAACGTCGCGTACAACTGCGTCGACCGGCACGTCGAGTCCGGGCACGGCGACCAGGTCGCGATCCACTGGGTCGGCGAGCCGGGTGACACGCGGGACATCACCTACGCCGAGCTGAAGACCGAGGTTTCCAGGGCCGCCAACGCACTCGCGTCGCTGGGCGTCACCGCCGGCGACGTCGTCGCGATCCAGCTGCAGATGGTTCCCGAGGCCATCTTCGCGATGCTCGCGTGCGCGCGGATCGGTGCGCTGCACAACGTCGTCTTCGGCGGCTTCTCCCCGACGGCGCTGCGGGCCCGCGTCGACGACGCCGCCGCGAAGGTCGTGATCACCTCGGACGGCCAGTTCCGCCGGGGCAAGGCCGCGCCGATGAAGGCCAACGTCGACGAAGCGCTCGAAGGCGCCGAAACCGTCGAGAAGGTCATCGTCGTGCAGCGCACGGGCGACAAGCTCGAGGGCGACGTCCCGTGGACCGAGGGCCGCGACCTCTGGTGGCACGAGCTCGTCGACGCACAGTCCGAAGAGCACACTCCCGAGGCGTTCGACAGCGAGCACCCGCTGTTCATCCTCTACACCTCCGGGACGACCGGGAAGCCGAAGGGCATCCTGCACACCTCCGGCGGCTACCTGACGCAGACGGCGTACACGCACCACAACGTCTTCGACCACAAGGCCGGCGAGGACGTCTACTGGTGCACCGCCGACATCGGCTGGATCACCGGCCACAGCTACATCGTCTACGGCCCGCTCGCGAACCGCGTCACGCAGGTCGTCTACGAAGGCACGCCGAACACCCCGCACGAGGGCCGGCACTGGGAGATCATCCAGAAGTACAAGGTCTCCCTCTACTACACCGCGCCGACGCTGATCCGCACCTTCATGAAGTGGGGCGCGGAGATCCCGGAGAAGTACGACCTGTCGTCGCTGCGCGTGCTGGGCTCGGTCGGCGAGCCGATCAACCCCGAGGCGTGGATCTGGTACCGCGAGAACATCGGCGCGGGCAAGGCGCCGATCGTCGACACGTGGTGGCAGACGGAGACCGGCGCGATCATGATCTCGCCGCTGCCGGGCGTCACCTCGACCAAGCCGGGTTCCGCGCAGAAGGCGCTGCCGGGCATCTCCGCGAAGGTCGTCGACGAACAGGGCACCGAGGTCGGCCACGGCGGCGGCGGGTACCTGGTGCTCGACCAGCCGTGGCCGTCGATGCTGCGCGGCGTCTGGGGCGACGAGGAACGCTTCCGGGACACCTACTGGTCGCGCTTCAAGGACCAGGGCTTCTACTTCGCCGGCGACGGCGCGAAGTACGACAACGACGGTGACGTCTGGCTGCTGGGCCGCGTCGACGACGTGATGAACGTGTCCGGCCACCGCATCTCGACGACCGAGGTCGAGTCGGCGCTGGTCTCGCACCCGACGGTGGCCGAGGCCGCGGTCGTCGGCGCGACCGACCCGACGACCGGCCAGGGCATCGTCGCGTTCGTCATCCTGCGCGGCAACGCGGTCGACGGCGGCGAGGAGGCCATCCAGGCCCTGCGCAACCACGTCGCGAAGGAGATCGGGCCGATCGCGAAGCCGCGGCAGATCATGGTCGTGCCGGAGCTGCCGAAGACGCGCTCGGGCAAGATCATGCGCCGTCTCCTGCGCGACGTCGCGGAGAACCGGCAGGTCGGCGACGTCACCACGCTGGCCGACTCGTCGGTGATGGACCTGATCTCGTCGGGCCTGAAGTCGGGCAAGTCCGAGGAGTGAGCTAGCGTTCCTCTTGTCAGAGCCCTTCCGGCTTCGCGCCGGGAGGGCTCTTTCATGAACCCCCGAGCGGCGCACTTCGAACGCATGTTCTACACTGTGCCGCGAACCACACCCCCTTCCCGGGCAAGGAGACGACACGACGATGACCGTGGATGTCCTGACGCACGACGAGGAAACGGCTTCGGCGACCACTGAGGCGCCCGCTGTTGCCACTGACGAGGCGACGACCGTCACCGAGTCCGCGTCCCCGGCCGCTTCGGAGGACTCGGCTCCGGCCGAGCCCGCCGCCGAAGAGGCCCCCAAGCCGAAGCGTGGCCGCCCGAAGGGTGCGGCGACCGCGTCGACGGCGAAGAAGACCCGCACGGTCGAGCTGATCCTGACCGTCACCGGCACGGCCGACGGCGAGTGGCAGGCCGAGCTGAAGAACGGCTCCAAGTGGGTCGCGAAGGGCCTGGAGATCCCCGCCGCCGCGGTGTCGCGCGCGGCGAAGGAGCTGCACTCCGACCTGTCCGGCCCGATCGACGAGGTGATCAACCAGGCCCGCGAAGCGCAGGCCGCGAAGGTCGCCGCGCTGGAGGCCGAGCTCGAGAAGGCCAAGCAGGCCCTCGCCGAGCTGGACGGCTGAGCTTCACGCTGAGCTTCACTCCAGGAAGCGCCCGGTTCCGCGTTGGCGGGGCCGGGCGTTTCCGCTTGTCAGGGGTCGGCTCGCGTACCCAGACAGTCGGCTCGCGTGCCTGGAGGGTCGGCTCGCGTGATCAGAGGGTCGACACGCGTGATTTGAGGGTCGACACGGCTCAGGCGATGGGTGGGCGGGCCGGCAGGGGTGACTTGAACTCCACCCACATGGCGTCCGTCAGTGCCTGCACGCGATGGGCCACCCCGCGCGGGTGCGTCACCGAATCCCCCGGTTCCAGCACCGCCTCGACGCCGTCGACCACTCCCCGCAGCTTGCCCGACAGGACGTAGACGATCGAGTCGTGGTCGTGCGCGTGGGTCGGCGAACCCACCCCCGCCGGGTAGTGGATCAAGTACGCGAGACCGCTCTCCGCCGTCTCCAACAGCCGGAACCGGCCTTCGCCGCCCCGGAGCGGCAGGCCCTCCACCGTCGTCAGCGGCTGCCACACTTGCTCGTCCATGCTGCCCATGATGACCCAGAACCCCGGAGTCCACACAGGACTTGGCTTAGGTTAGGCACGCGTTAATTAGGCGAACCTGACCCAAACCGGAGGTCTCGCCACGATTCTCCATTCGTGTTTCACTTGTCCCGTGACCGAAACGATCGACGGTGACGCCGTGCAGCACGCGCACGAACCGCACCAGGGCGTTGGCGGAAAGCTGAACTGGCTGCGAGCCGGGGTTCTCGGGGCGAACGACGGGATCGTGTCGGTCGCCGGCATCGTCGTCGGGGTGGCCGGCGCGACCACGGAAAGCACCACGATCCTCACCGCCGGAATCGCCGGGCTGGTCGCCGGCGCCTTTTCCATGGCCGGCGGGGAATACGTCTCCGTCAGCACCCAGCGCGACACCGAACAGGCTTTGCTCCGGCTGGAAAAGCAGGAGCTGAAGACCATGCCGGAGGCCGAAGAGCGCGAGCTGGCGGGGATTTACGAAGAAAAGGGCCTTTCGCCCGAACTCGCCGGCCAGGTCGCCCGCGAACTGACCGAAAAGGACCCCCTGCAGGCGCACGCGGAGGCCGAGCTCGGCATCGACCCGGACAACCTGACGAGCCCGTGGCAGGCGGCCTGGGCGTCCCTGCTCGCGTTCTCGTTCGGCGCGCTGCTGCCGATCCTGTCCATCGCCTGGGCCGGCGTCTCCCTGCGGGTGTGGGCGTGCGCAGCCGCGGTCGTCGTCGGCCTCACGCTGACCGGGTGGGTCAGCGCGAGGCTCGGCGACGCGAACGTGGGGCGCGCGATCCTCCGCAACGTCGGCGTCGGCGCCCTCACCATGGTGGTGACCTACTTCGTCGGGGTGATCTTCGGCGTGACCGTCGGCTAGCTCAGTGGACGCCCTTCATCAGCTTGCGGATGAAGGGGATGCCCAGGAACAGCAGGATGCCGACACCGATGGCGGCCCCGCCGACCGTGCTGAAGTACGGCGTCTCGTCGTCGACCGAGTAGTACTCGGCGAGCTTGCCGGACATCGCGGTGCCGAACGAGATCGACAGGAAGTTCAGCGCCACCATCTGCGTCCGGAACGCCGCCGGCGCGAGCTTCGTCGACAGCGACAGCCCGACCGGCGAGAGGCACAGCTCGGCGATCGTGAAGACGAACAGGATGCCGACCATCGCGAGCATCGGGCTGGCGTTCTTGCCGCTGCCCACCATCGGCAGGAAGAGCAGGAACGCCGCGCCCATCAGGACCGTGCCGAGGACGAACTTCATCGGCGTCGACGGCTGGCGCTCGCCGAGCTTCGTCCACAGCGCCGCCAGCACCGGGGCGAACAGGATGATGAACACCGGGTTGATCGAGTTGACCCAGGACACCGGCAGCTCCCAGCCGAACAGGCTCCGGTTCAGCCGCTGGTCGGTGTAGGCCGCGACGACCGTGAACTGCTGCTGGTACAGCGAGAAGAACACCGCGCTGGCGATGAACATCGGGATGAACGAGAACACCCGGCTGCGCTCGTCGCCGGTGATCTTGCGGCTGGTCAGGATGACGAGGAAGTAGATCACCGAGATCACGCCGACCACCACGACGACGACGTCGGCGAGGTTGCCCGGGTTGACCACACCGGTCAGCACCAGGACCACGATCGCGGCGACCAGCAGGAGCGCGGCGCCGATCGCCAGCGCGCGCTGCGACGACGGCAGCGGGTTCGGCACCTCCTTGGCCTTGTCGCCGAGGTTCTTGCGGCCGAACGTGTACTGGATCAGGCCGAGCGCCATGCCGATCGCGGCGAGGCCGAAGCCGAGGTGGAAGCCGACCTCCGTCTGCGCGAGCCCGGTCAGCAGCGGCCCGACGAAGCCGCCGAGGTTGACGCCCATGTAGAAGATCGTGAAGCCGGCGTCGCGCCGCTCGTCACCTTCGGCGTAGAGCGTGCCGACGATCGCCGTCGCGTTGGACTTCAGCCCACCACTGCCGACCGCGACGCAGACCAGGCCGACGCCGATGCCGCCCAGGCCCGGCAGCAGCGCCAGGCTGATGTGGCCGATCATGATCAGCACGGCGCTGTAGAAGAGCGTCCGTTCGGAGCCGAGCAGCCGGTCGGCGACCCAGGCGCCGATGACCGCGGAGAGGTACACCAGACCGCCGTACGCGCCGACGATGCCGAGCGCGGATTCCTGCGCCAGACCCAGGCCGCCTTGTTCGACCTTGTAGTAGAGGTAGATCGGCAGGATGCCGAGCATCCCGTAGTAGGAGAAGCGTTCCCACATCTCCACGCCGAAGAGGTTCGCCAGCCCTCGTGGGTGCCCGAAGAACCTCGTGTCCTGCTGGACCTCGGTAGAGGTGCTCACAACTCTGTCTTCCTTTGTCTCGGACTTCGTTGTCGCTTGGCATGCTATGAGCACACCGTGTGACCCACCACCGGTACGACGTGTGGCGACCGCCATAACGGTCCGTGACAAAGAGGCGTTAAAATTTCGCCAAGGTGCGCCGGGAAGTCTGGTCGGCAACAGTGATCAGAGACCCCTGGAGCCGCCCGTGTCCCGCCCGTTGACCGAGTTCGCGCGCTACCTACGCACCGAAACCACCGGCGGGATCATCCTGCTGGCGGCGACCGCCGTCGCCCTGATCTGGGCCAACTCCCCCCTGCGGGACAGCTACCACGCGTTGCGCGACTTCCGGCTCGGCCCGGAGTTCCTCCACCTGAATCTCACGATCGGTGACTGGGCGAAAGACGGCCTTCTCGCACTCTTCTTCTTCGTCGCCGGGCTGGAGCTCAAGCGCGAGCTCGTCATCGGCGAGCTGTCGCGGTTCAAGCAGGCCGTGCTGCCGGTCGTGGCCGCGATCGGCGGCATGGCCGTACCCGCGCTCGTCGCGCTGAGCGTCGGCTGGGGGACGCCGGGGATCGACCGGGCCTGGGCGATCCCGGTCGCGACGGACATCGCGTTCGCGCTGGGCGTGCTCGCGCTGACGGCGTCCAACCTGCCCTCGAGCGCGCGGGTGTTCCTGCTGTCGCTGGCCGTCGTGGACGACCTCGGCGCGATCGTCGTCATCGCGGTGCTCTTCACGACCGGCTTCGACCTGGTCGCGGTGGGCGTCGCGGTCGTGGCACTCGCGCTGTACGCCTTCCTGCAGCGCCGCCGCGTCCGGACGCCGTGGCTGTACGTGCCGCTCGCGCTGGTCACCTGGGTCGCGGTGCACTCGGCGGGTGTCCACGCGACGATCGCCGGCGTCGCGCTGGGCCTGCTCACCCGCGTCCGCGCCGACGAAGGCGAGGCCGAAGCCCCGGCGCTGCGGCTCGAGCACCGGCTCCAGCCGTGGTCGGCCGCCGTCGCCGTGCCGGTGTTCGCGCTGTTCGCGGCGGGGATCTCGGTCAGCGGCGACTCGCTCGGCGCGGTGTTCACGACAGCGTTGCCGCTCGCCGTGCTCGCCGGGCTGCTCGGCGGCAAGGTCGTCGGCATCCTCGGCGCGAGCTTCCTGGCGGTCAAGTTCAAGCTGGCTGAGAAACCGCGGGGCATGGGCTGGCGGGACCTGGCGGCGTTGTCCGTGCTCGGCGGCGTCGGCTTCACGGTCAGCCTGCTGATCGCGGACCTGTCGCTGCCGCCGGAGACGAGCGAGCTGGCCAAGGCGGCGGTGTTGATCGCCTCGGCGATCGCGTCCCTGCTCGCGGCCGCGCTGCTCCTGCGGCGGAGCCGGGCACACGCCCAAGCGGAGTGATCTCGCGACACTCGGCTACGCCGCCGCGCCTGGTTTCGGGACACATGGCACGATGACCCGGTGAGCAGCCCCAAGCACGAACGCATCGGCCCCGACGGCGTGGGGGCCGTGCCTTACCTCCCGCTGTCCTCCGACACCGACGTCCCCGGCGACCAGTCGCTCGGCAGGCTCGTCGGCGACGCGACCCAGCACATCTCGACCCTGGTCAGGGCCGAGATGGAACTGGCGAAGTCCGAGCTCGTCGGCGAGGTGAAGAAGGGTCTCAAGGGAGCCGTCTACTTCCTGATCGCGCTGACCGTCTTCCTGTACAGCACGTTCTTCTTGTTCTTCTTCGCCGCCGAAGGGCTGGCGGAGTGGGTGCGCTACCGCTGGATCGCGTTCGGCATCGTGTTCTTCCTGATGCTGCTGGTCGCGGGCGCGGCCGGGTTCCTCGGCTACCGCAAGGTGAAGAAGTTCAAGGCACCGGAGCGGACGATCGCCAGCGTCAAGGAGACCGCCGCCGCGCTCAAGCCGCACAAGGCGCCCGACGCCGACCTGACCACCACGCGCGACTGAGTCGTTGCCCGCGTCCCCCGACCCGTCGAGCGTCCGGCTCGACGGCCCGTGGGCTCACCGCGACGTGTCCGCGAACGGCATCCGGCTGCACGTCGCCGAGCTCGGCGAGGGTCCCGTCGTGGTGCTGCTGCACGGGTTCGCCGAGTTCTGGTGGACCTGGCACCACCAGCTGCGGGCACTGGCCGATGCTGGGTTCCGCGCGATCGCCGTCGACCTGCGCGGCTACGGCGACTCGGACAAGCCGCCGCGCGGCTACGACGCGTGGACTCTCGCCGGCGACGTCGGCGGCCTGATCAAGTCGCTCGGCGCGCGCCGGGCGCACCTCGTCGGGCACGCGTGGGGCGGCATGCTCGCCTGGACGGTCGCGGCCCTGCACCCCCGGCTCGTATCGTCGGTGACGGCGATCGGCGCCGCCCACCCGCTCGCGCTGCGGTCGTCGATCGCCCGCACGCTCTGGCGCGGCCAGGGCCGGGCGGCCGGGCACCTCTTCCGCTTCCAGATGCCGATGGCACCGGAGAAGTGGCTGGTCCGCGAGGACGCCCAGGCGGTCGAGGACTTGTTCGACACCTGGGCCGGCCGCGCTTGGCGGTCCACTTCGGACTTCGCGGGCAGCGTCGAGGCGTTCCGGCAGGCGATGCTCGTGCCGGGCGTCGCGCACAGCGCGCTCGAGTACTACCGCTGGGCGTTCCGCGCGCAGTTCCGCGGCGAAGGCCGCCGCTTCACCGAAGCCGTCGGCAGCCGGATCACGGCGCCGACGCTCCAGCTGCACGGCGCCGACGACACCTGCATCCTCCCCGAGACGGCGACGTCGTCGACGCGCTGGGCGGGCCCGCACGCCGAGCCGGAAGTCTGGCCGGGCGTCGGGCACTTCCCCCACCTCGAGGTCCCGGACCGCACGTCGGCGGCCCTGGTGGACTTCCTCAGTCGAGCGTGATGGCGTTCTTCGCCCGCCCCACCGACTCTTCCGCCGGGCCACCGGTCGGGTTCTCCGTGGCCAGCGCCTGGTTGAGCGCGACGAAGGGCCGCATCCGGCGCTCGTAAGCCGCGAAGGCCGCTTCGTGCTCTGCGCGGCCCAGTTCGTGGGCGAGGACGTACGCGCCGACCAGCGCGAGGCTCGTCCCCTGGCCGGACAGCGCCGACGGGCAGTAGCCCGCGTCGCCGACCAGCGCGACCCGGCCCGCCGACCAGCGGTCCAGGTGGATCTGCGCCATCGCGTCGAAGTAGAAGACGTCCGCTTCGGCCATCGCTTCCAGGAGCTTCGGCACCTCCCAGCCGATCCCGCCCAGCCGCTCGGCGACGAGCCGCTTCTGCGCCTCGACGTCCAACCGGGGCAGCGGGTCCGAGCCGAACCCGAGGGTGACGCGCAGCTCGGTGTTGCCGCGGACCGGGTAGATCGCCCCGCCGGTCTCCTCGTGCCGGAACCAGACCTGCCAGTCCTCGAGGCCCAGGAAGTTGGCCGTCGGGAAGATCGCCAGGTACTGGCCGAGGTGCGTGCTGAACTCCTCCTCCGGGCCGAACGCCAGCCGCCGCACCGCCGAGTGCAGGCCGTCCGCCCCGACGACCAGGTCGAACGTCCGGAAGCCGCCGCGCTCGAACTCCACCCGCACGCCGTGCGCCTCCTCCGTCAACGCCGTGATCGAGTCGCCGAAGACGTATTCGACGTCGGTGGCCTCGTGCAGGATCGCGACGGCGTCGTCGCGCAGGATTTCGAAGTCGTCGCTGTCGAGCCGGCCGCTGCTGTAGGTGAACTCCTCGGACCGGAACAGCTCCTGCCCGGCACCGTCCACCACGGACATCCCGCGCATCCGGGTGCGCATCGCCCGCATCCGCTCGCCGAGGCCCATCCGGTCGACGACGTCGAGCGCGGCTCCCCGCACGTCGATCGCCTGGCCGCCGGTGCGCGGGCCGGGCGCGCGCTCCACCACGGTCACGGCCCAGCCCGCCTCGGCCAAGAACCAGGCCAGCGTGCCGCCGGCGACACCGGCACCCGAGATCAGGATGTTTCGCATGTTTCCCTCCAGAGTCGTACGCTTGTGTGCACCACGCTGGAGTTTCAGCAGTTTAAGGCCAAATCTGTACTAGTACAGAAAGCCGACTGCACTAGGTCAGGGAGCAGCCGTGAAGTACGCGCTCATCGCCGAAGAGCTGCGCGGCCGGATCACGCGTGGCGAGCTCCGGCCGGGCGCGCGGGTGCCCTCGACCCGGCGGCTCGCGACCGACCACGGCGTCGCGATGGCGACCGCGGCCAAGGCACTCGCCCTGCTGAGCCAGGAAGGGCTGGTGCGCGCGGAGCCCCGGTCCGGCACGGTCGTCGCCGGCCGCGAGCGCCGCGGCGGCAGCCAGCAGGCGCTGACCCGCGAGCGGATCGTGCGCACGGCCATCGACATCGCCGACGCGGAAGGGCTGGCCGCCCTCTCCATGCGCGGGATCGCGGCCCGCCTCGGCGCCGCGGCCATGGCGCCGTACCGGTATGTGAACGGCAAAGACGAGCTGGTGCTGCTGATGGCCGACGCGGTGTACGGCGAGCGCGGCTACCCCACCGAGCCGTCCGGAGACTGGCGCGAGCGGCTGACGCTCGGCGGCCGGACACTCTGGTCGCTCTACCGCCGGCACCCGTGGCTGGCCCAGCTCGCCCCGATCACCCGCCCGCTGCCGCTGCGCAACCTCGGCACGCACGCCGAATGGGCGCTGGCGGCGCTGTCCGAGCTGGGCGTCGACGCGGCGACGCTGTGCGACCTGCACGTGCTGTTCTTCAGCTACATCCAGGGCATCGCGATCCACCTCGAACGCGAGCAGCACGCCCTCGCCGCGTCCGGACTGTCCGAAGAGCAGTGGATGGACCGGCAGACGCCCTTGATGGCCCCGATGACCAGCGGCCGGCCGGTGTTCACCAGGATGCTCCACGAACTCGGCGAGACCGGCTACGACCTCGTCCTGGACGACATCTTCGAGTCGGGCATGCGGGCGCTGCTGGACGGCCTCGCCCTGCGGTTCGGGCGTTAGGCGGCGCAGGAGCCGGTCGACACGTTCGTCGACTGCGACGGCGCCGCGTCGACCTCGGCCCGCACCTGCTCGGCCGTGAGCGTGAAGCCCGTCTCCGGGTCCTCGACCGCCGCACCGAACACGACGCCGATGACCTGGCCGTCCGGCGTCACCATCGGGCCGCCCGAGTTGCCGCTGCGGATCTCCGCACGGACCGTGAAGACGTCCCGCTGGACCGTGTTGGCGTCATAGATGTCCGGGCCACGCAGGTTGATGCGGCCGCGCACACGCGCCGGCGTCGCCCGGTACGGGCCGTCGAGCGGGTAGCCGAGCACGATCGCGCTGTCGCCCGCCCGCGCGGTCTCCGACGCGAACTGCAGCGCCGGGGCACGCAGCCGCGGCACGGCGAGCACCGCGATGTCGACCTCCGGGTCGAAGTACACGACGCGCGCCGGGAAGTCACCCTGCGGCGTCTCGATGCCGACGGTGTCGGTACCGGCCACGACGTGCGCGTTCGTCATCACCCGCTGCGGCGCGATCACGAACCCGCTGCCTTCCAGGGACCGCGAGCACGAGCTGGCGCTACCGCGGATCTTGACGACGCTGCCGTGCAGCTGCTGGACGGTCCCGCTGCTCTGCAACGCCGGGTCCGGCGGCGAGGTGTCCGCCGTCGGAGCCTTCTCGAACGGGGGCACGATCGACGGGAAGCCGGACGCGTCGAGCAGCTTGCGCAGCTGGTTCGGGAAGCCCTGCGCGGCCTCCGGCATGGCGTCGTTGACCTTGCCGAGCACCAGCGAGCTGTTGATCCCCTTGGCCAGCCAGGGCACGGCGGACACGGTCGTCAGCGGCGTCGCGACCAGCCACGCCACGACGAAGACGACCACGGCCTGCACGATCGCGCCGAGCGTCTTGTCGACGCCGGACAGCTTGTCCGGGTTGATCTTCTGGCGCAGGCGCCGGCCGGTGTAGACGCCGATCGCCTCGCCGAAGGCGACCAGGAACACCACGGTGGCGACCGCGAAGGCGACCTTCCACACCGGGTCGTCGAAGAACGAGACGACGACCGGCGCGAGCTTGATCCCGGCGAGCGCACCGAGCACGACGCCGACCAGCGACGGCAGCGCGACGATCACGCCCTGGTATGCGCCGGACACCGCCGCCAGCACGGCCAGCAGCAGCACCAGCACATCGACCCAGTTCACCGCTTCACTCCCCGCCCTTCAACCGCTCCTGGAACGCCGCCAGCGATTCGTCGAGGTCCCGGACGTCGCCGTCGTCCCATTCGCGCTCCCAGCCTCCCAGGCCGAGCAGGACGGACAGCAACCCGGCGGTGAACCCCCACACGAACAGGCCGCCGACCTCGAAGGCCGGCCCCTTCCACGGCATGCCGGCCTTCTGGATCGTGAACCGGTTGGCCGGGTCGACCAGGTCCGCGATCGCGACGCGGGCGACGGACGCCGTCTCGCCCGGGTCGACCGCGTGCACCGGCGACGGCTCCGCCCAGTGCGCCAGCACCGGCGTCACCGCGAAACCGGACACCGGGACGAACAGCTCCGGCAGCACCGCGACCGGCCGGACGCCCGAAGGGACGACCCCGGTTTCTTCTTCGGCCTCGCGCAGCGCGGTGCCGACCGGGCCGCCGTCGCCGTCCTCGGCGCCGCCGCCGGGAAACGCGACCTGCCCGGCGTGCGAGCCCAGCGTGTCGGCCCGCCGTTGCAGCAGGACATCGGGCTCGCCGTCGGCTTCGCGCTCGCCGAAGAGGATGAGCACCGCCGCGGCGCGCGTGTAGGCGGCCTCGGGCGGGCTGAACCGGGTGAACGTCTTCGAATCGACCTCGGCGCTCACCTTGACCAGCGGCCGGAGCCACTCGGGCACCGACTCCGGCTCGACCAGTGGTCCGATCACGATGCCCCCTCGACTGCCGCGCGCACCTGGTCAGTGTTCCCGAAGGTCGGCGGGTTCGCGATGAACCGCACCTCACCGGCCGCGGTGACCAGGTAGGACACCGGGAGCCGCGGCGGCACCTTCAGCGCCGTCCGGACGGGCCCGCTCGGCCCGTCGCCGTCGAACACCGACGGTAGGTGCACGCCCAGCTTGGCCAGCAGGTTCAAGCCGTCCTTCGCCGGGCTCTGGACCTGGACGCCGAGCACGCGCACCGCGCCCGGCTGCCGGGCGTACTCCTGGAGCACCGGCAGCTCGGTCCGGCATGGCTCACACCACGACGCCCACACGTTGACCAGCACCGGAGCGCCCGCGAGCGCACGTGCGACGTCGACGCTCGCGCCGTCGCCGAGGCAGTCCGCCTCGACCCCGTCGAACTGCTTCACCGGCTGCGCGGGGCCGGCCGCGGGGCAAGGCTGGAGCGCCGCCGCCGACCGCGCGGGCGCGAGATCCCCAGCCGGTTGCGCGGTGCTGTCATCACCCCCACGGGGCAGCAGGGCGACGATGAGCGCCACCGCCAGCACGGCGGCGGCCAGCGCCCATTTGGTGACGGTCGTCACCGGGGCGCCGCCAGCGCCAGGATGTGCTCCTTCTCGACGCCCTTGACCAGCTTCGCGGCTTCCTCGAAGCCGGTCGGGCCGGTGCCGTACGACGGGCAGTCCCTGGCCAGCGGGCACGCCCCGCAGGCGGGCTTCTTGGCGTGGCAGACGCGCCGGCCGTGGAAGATCACCCGGTGCGAGAGCATCGTCCACTCCTTGCGGGGGATCAGTTCGCCGACCGCGTGCTCGACCTTGACCGGGTCCTCTTCGGCCGTCCAGCCCCAGCGCCGGACCAGCCGGCCGAAGTGGGTGTCGACGGTGATGCCCGGGACGTCGAAGGCGTTGCCGAGCACGACGTTGGCGGTCTTGCGGCCGACGCCGGGCAGCGTGACGAGGTCGTCGAGCTTGGCGGGGACCTCGCCGTCGAAGCGCTCGACGAGCGCCGCGCCGAGGCCCATCACGGAGTTCGCCTTGGCCCGGTAGAAGCCGGTGCTCCGGAGGAACTCCTCCAGTTCGGTGCGGTCGGCGCCCGCGTAGTCGGCGGCGGTCCGGTAGCGCTTGAACAGCGCGGGCGTGACGAGGTTCACCCGGACGTCGGTGGTTTGCGCGGACAACACGACCGCGACCAGCAGTTCCAGTGGAGTGGTGAAGTCGAGCTCGCAGTGGGCGTCGGGATACACGTCGTCGAGGCAACGCTTCATCCGCCTGGCGCGTCTCACCAGAGCTAACCGGCTTTCACCAGCGCCCTCACGGGGGGCGTTCGTGGTGGCAGGTGGCACCCCGATAGCCTACGGGCGCCGTCGGACGAGCCGGTCAGTGCACCGGTGGACGACCGACACGCCAGAGCACCACCTCGGCGCAGTTTCCCGGCCGCCATGAGCGAGGATCTGGAGTAGATGCTTCCCACTGAGTGTTTCGGGGTCCGGTCATGACCGTCTGGTTCGTCATCCTGGTCCCCCTGGTGATCATGTTCTTCGCGCTGTTCATGGAGCGCGTCGAAAGCCGGCTCAAGCACGTCGCGGTGCAGGAGAACGAGGTCGAAGAGTTCCTCGAGCAGGCGCAGCCCAACGAGGTCAGGGCGCTCTACGGGCACGGCATCGGCCGCGCGCTGGAGCTGTTCCGGCTGCGTAGGCTGGGCGGACGGGCGGCCAGGCTACGCGCGCGGCGCGTGCGGAGTTAGGCTCCACGTTCGAACGAGATCATCTGGCGGGCGCGCGCGTCCGACAGGCGATCTCGCGAGTACGCCCTAGACTGACGCGCAAGTGATCGGCGTCACGCTCTTCCAGCCACGGGGGAGCGTGAACGTTTCTCGACGAGGAGGCACCCGAGGTGGATGAAACCCTGGCCCGTGCGGGCATTTTCCAGGGTGTGGAGCCGGCAGCGGCGGAGGCGCTGGCCCAGACCTTGGAATCCGTGGAGTTCCCCCGCGGCCATGTCATCTTCAACGAGGGTGAACCCGGCGACAAGCTGTACATCATCCAGTCCGGCAAGGTGAAGATCGGCCGCAAGTCCCCGGACGGCCGCGAGAACCTGCTGGGCATCTTCGGCCCGTCCGACATGTTCGGCGAGCTGTCCATTTTCGACCCGGGCCCCCGGACGTCGAGCGCGACCACCGTCACCGAGGTCCGCGCGGTCACCATGGACCGCCCGGCGCTGCGGCAGTGGATCTCGACCCGCCCGGAGATCGCCGAGCAGCTGCTGCGCGTGGTCGCGCGCCGCCTGCGCCGGACGAACAACATGGTCGCGGAGCTGATCTTCACCGACGTCCCCGGTCGCGTGGCGCGGGCGCTGCTGCAGCTCGCCCAGCGGTTCGGCAGCCAGGAGGCGGGCCTGCTGCGGGTCACGCACGACCTGACGCAGGAAGAGATCGCCCAGTACGTCGGCGCCTCGCGCGAGACCGTCAACAAGGCACTCGCCGACTTCGCCCACCGCGGCTGGCTGCGGCTCGAAGGCAAGAGCGTGCTGATCCTGGACCCGGAGCGGCTCGCCCGCCGGGCCCGCTGAGCTTTTCCCGAAAGAAGGCCTCCTCACCCAGGTGAGGAGGCCTTCTTCACGTCCTGCGACGAACAAGGAGCCGGGCGCCACCCCCGACGTGGCGCACCGGCTCCTTGTTCGTCGCGCGGACCATCCCCCGACGATCCGCGCTCCCCGCCCTCCGGACCAGGCCCCGACCCATATGCCGGAGGGAGCTGGGTTGTGTGCTGTTGTTCAACCATCACGGCCCATACCCACGAATTCAAGGCCATTCACTCTCAAGGACGCCGTCCACGCCGTTTTGTTGCACGGGTCCACGGAGAATATCGTGAGTGTTACCTGATCGAGACATCATTTGAGCGGACGTCGGTCACCCGGTGACGCACCTGACCGGCAAATAACTGGTACCGACGTACCACTCTGCGGCATACTGGTACGCGTGTCCCAGTCTGAAGGTCGTACGTCTCTGGCCGACTACCGCAGCGCGCTGACGACCCGCGCGGCCCGGCGGCCCGCCGTCGCGTCCGTGCTCGCCCGCCTGCCGATCGCCATGATCGGCATCTCCGCGCTGCTCTACGTCCAGCGCGAGACCGGGTCCTTCGCCGCCGCCGGGCTGGTCTCGGCCGGCTCGCTCGTCGGCGTCTCGGTGGGCGCGGTGATCCAGGGCAGGCTGATCGACCGGTTCGGCCCGACGCGGCCGCTCCTCGTCTCCGCCCTGCTTTCGGCCTTGTCGATGGCGGTGCTGGTCGTGAGCATCGAGTCGCACGCCGCCACGGCCGTCATGGTCGCGTTCGGCGCGATGACCGGCCTGTCGGAACCGATGGTCGGCTCGGCGTCCCGGGCGCTGTGGACGCGGCTGCTGCCCCCGGGTGGCGCGCGCAACGCCGCGTTCTCGTACGAGGCGATCAGCATGGAGGTGTTCTTCATCCTCGGTCCCGGCCTGGCCGGCCTGCTGGTCCTGGCCCCGTGGGCGGGGACCGGCCTGGTGCTGGGCGTCGCGCTGCAGTTCACCGGGGCGGTGCTGTTCGCGCTGAGCCCGGCGGTGCGGGCTTGGCGGGCGTCCCCGGGTTCGTCCGGCTCGCTGCTGGGCGCGCTGTCGAGCCCCGGCATGCGGACGCTGGCGCTGGCCGCGCTCGGCTTCGGCATCGTGATCGGGTTCGTCGAGGTCGCGGTCCCGGCATCGGCTACTGCGGCCGGCTCTCCTTCGGTCGGCGGGCTGCTGCTGTCGGCGTGGTCCCTGAGCTCGGTGGCGTTCGGCGTGGCGTACAGCCTGCGCCCGTGGCCCCGCCGCATGGGCCTGCGGTTGCCGGCCCTGCTCGGCGGCTTCGGGGCGCTGGTGGCGCTGCTCGCGTGGCCGTCGTCGCTGTGGGGCCTGGCGCTGATGATGCTGCTGGCGGGGGCGTTGATCACGCCGCAGTCGACCGCGCATTCGTCGGCGATCGAGCTGGTGGCACCGTCCGGGACGGCCGCCGAGGCGTTCGGCTGGGTGTTGACGGCGGTGACCCTGGGGCTGGCGGCCGGCCAGTCGGTCAGCGGGTACGTCGTGGAGCACGCCGGCCCGGGCACGGCGTTCTTGGCGGCGAGTGTGGCCGGGCTGGTGCTCGCGGTGGTCGTTTGGCTGCTGCGGGGGACGGTCCGGGAGCCTCAGCGGGCTTCGGCGGTTCCGGAGCTGGTCGGCGCCGGCCAGTAGGTCTGCCGTTTTTGTCGGTGCTCGCCGCTAGCTTGCGGGGATGGACGTCACCGCGCCTGCCCACCGCCTCTCAGCGGCCGTCTCCGCTGCTTCGCGCCTGCTGCCCGCCCGCGCCGGACTGCGGTTGCGGGCGGACGCGGCCGGGCTGACGGTCACCGGGAGCGATCCGGATCTCGCCGTCCGGTTCGACTGCCCGGCGACCACCCACACCGACGGTTCGGTCGCCGTCCCCGCGGCGCCCCTCGCCGAGACGCTGCGGATGCTCGACACCGACCTGGTGCGCCTGGTCGTCGAAGGCAGCCGCCTGGCCCTGCGGCTCGACAACGCCCGGTTCGCACTCCCCCTCCTTTCCGCCGAAGCCGACCGGCCGGCGCCCGAGCCACCGCAAGTGTCCGAAGTGGACGGAACGGCGTTCGCGTCGGCGCTGCGGATCGTCGCGGGAACGGCGTCGAAGGACGACCCGCTGCCGTTGTTCACCGGCGTCCGCGTACAGGCGGCCGACCGCCTGACGCTGACAGCGTCCGACCGCTACCGGATGGCGGTGGCCCGGCTGCCGCTGCACAAGCCGGGCTCGCTGGACGTGCTGGTCCCGGCAACCCTGCTGACGGAGGCGGCCCGCCAGGCGAAGGGCACCGTCGGCCTGCACGCGGGCCCGGGCCGGTTCGGCCTGAGCTGGGAGGGCGGCTTGGTCGGCACGGCGGTCCTCGACGCGGGCTTCCTGTCGGAGGACTCGATCCCGTCGAGCGCGGTCGACACGACGGTGACTGTGCACGCGGATGCCCTGGCTTCTGCGGTCCGCCGGGTCGGGGTGTATGCCGAGGATCGCCGGGTGTTGACCCTGGAGGTCGGAGACGCCCAGGTCCGCCTGGCGAGCGCCCGCCAGGACACGGGCGAGGCGGAGGAGACCCTGAAGGCCGACGTCGGCGGCGGCCGGACATCGCCGTCATTCCAGGCTCGGTACCTGCTCGACGCGTTGCAGGCGTTCACGGGTGAGCGGGTGGTGCTGTCGATCCAACCGGGGATGCGGGCGTGCATCCTGCGGGCTGCGGAGCCCGGGGAGGTGCAGCTGACGTACTACCTGATGCCGATGCTGGCCCGCTAAGGGGCCACCGTGCCGAAGCGCTTCAACGTCCGGATCATCGGCGCCGTCTCCACCTGCCGGACTCCCGCCAGCCCGCTCAAGTCATCGGCCAAATACGAGTACAGCGCCGCGTCGTCGCGGCAGCCCACGTTCGCCACCAGGTTCGCCGGGCCCGTTGTCGCCGCCGCGAATGCCACCTGCGGATGCGTTGCCAGCGCCTGGCCGGTCGACTCCAATGCCGAGGGCGCCACCGTCAGCCAGAGCGTTGCCGTCAACGGGTAGCCCAGCAGGGCCGCGTCCATCTCTACGTCGAAGTACAGCGCTCCCGAGTCTCGCAGTGCCTCCAAGCGGCGGCGGACCGTTGACTCCGAGCGGCCGGATGCCGCCGACAATGTCGACATGTCGGCACGGCCATCTTGGGCCAACGCCGCCAGCAAGTCGAGGTCTCCCGGTTCCGGGCGGTAAGAAGCAAGCCCAGGTGCGCGCCGCAACGCGGAAACCTGTGAAGCCGACAAAGCGCTGGACCGACCGCTCCACCCCGCCGGCCCGCCCGCGAACCGGCGCAGCATCCGGTACGCCGTCATCGACACCACCCGCGGGGTCCGGGGCAGCTGCCCCAGGAGCAAACCGTCCGTCTCCTCGCGCAGCGGGGCCCGGATGAAGCACGCGATCTCCGTGCCGCCGGACATCAAGCTCACCCACTGCGTGTCGGCGCGCCGGGCCAGGGCCGCCGCGATCGCCGCCGCCGAATCCGGGACGCAGCGCAAGCGCACCAGCCAGTGCACCTGACCCAGGGGCGCCGCCTCCGGGACGCCCACCACCCGCAGCACCCCGGACGACCGCAGCTTCCGGTAGCGGCGCGCCACCGTCTGGTCGGAGACGCCCAGCACCGACGCGATCGTGCTGAACGACGCCCGCCCGTCCAGCTGCAGCGCGTGCGCCAGGCGGCGGTCCAGGTCGTCGAGCAGGCCGGATTCCACCACCTCAGCCTAAGCAATGTCGGATTCCGGGCACAATCCGCGAGCAGGCGGAAGAAAGTGCCGCCGGGAGCCACCCTGGACGCATGAACATCGACCACACCGTCTTCCTGACCAGGGACTACGAAGAAACCTGGCTGCGCTACGAACAACTCGGCTTCACGCTCAGCCCGCCGTCGCGGCACTTCGCCGCCGCCACCGACACCACCGAGCCGGTCCCGAGCTGCACCGCCAACCGCTGCGCCTACTTCGGCGACTCGTTCCTCGAGTTCATCGGCATCGTCGACGAAGCCGCCGGCGACCCCTGGCACGTGCTGCCCATCCTGGACGCCCGCGGCGACGGCCTCCACGGCTGCTCCTTCGGCGTCGACGACTCCGAAGAGGCGTCGAAAAGGCTCAGCGAAGCCGGCCTCTCGGCCTCGGGGGTGCTGAAGCTGCAACGCGACGTCGAGCTGCCCGAAGGCACCCGCACCGCACGCTTCCGCAGCGTCCACATCAGCCGGGACCGGACGCCCGAGGGCATCCTCCACACCGCCGAGCACCTCACCCCGGAGTACGTCCATCAGCCGCGCTACCTCGACCACCCCAACGGCGCCCGCGGAATCGCCGGGATCGTCCTGATCGTCCCCGACGACGAAGTCGGCGCCTACCGCAAGCGCTACGACGTGATCACCAACGGCCAGCAGCTGGTCGACATCGCCGGAGCGAGCGACCTCGACACCCTCCTGCCGGGGGAAACCGCGAAAGACCTGCCGTACTTCGCCGCCCACGGCGTCGTGGTTGCGGATCTGGCGAAAGCGCGGAAGCTGGTCGAGGACCACGTCCCGACGACCACGCACCACCGCGGGTTCTTCGTCCGCGCCGAGGACGCCCACGGCGCCGCGGTGTACTTCCAGGAGGCACGATGATCGTCGAAACCGCCGCCGGCCGGGTCCGCGGAACGGACGGTGCCTTCTACGGAATCCCTTACGCCACCGCGAAACGCCTGGAACGCCCGGTGAAGCCGAAGCCGTGGAACGACGTCCGGGACGCACTCGAGCCCGGGCCCGCGGCGCCGCAACCGCCGTCACGCCTGGAGCACGCCCTGGGCCGGATGCCCCTGCCGCAGAGCGAGGACTGCCTGTCGCTCAACGTCTTCACGCCGTCGACCACCGGGAGCCGCCCGGTGCTGGTGTGGATCCACGGCGGCGGGTTCTCCAGTGGCTCGGGCGGCCAGGACTGGTACGCGGGCACGCGCCTGGCCCGCGAGGCCGACGCCGTCGTCGTGACGCTCAACTACCGCCTCGGCGCGCTCGGCTTCCTCGCCCTGGACGGTGTTCCGCCCAACCTCGGCATCGCCGACCAGCTCGCCGCCCTCGAATGGGTGCGCGACACCATCGCCGCGTTCGGCGGCAACCCGGCCGACATCACCCTCGGCGGGCAGTCGGCCGGCGCGCAGTCGACGCTCGCCCTGTGGTCGGCACCGCGCGCCAGGGGGCTCATCAAGCGGATCGCCCTGCAGAGCGCACCCCTCGGCATGCGACCGTCCACCTGGGACGAAGCAAACCAGAACGCCCTGCTGCTACAAGAAGAGCTCGGCGAAGACATTCGCACGGCACCAACCGGGAAGCTCCTCGAAGCTCAACTCAGGGTCGCGGCCAAGACCGCGAGACCCGGCTCGCTGGAACCGCCGTTCCAGCTGGTCGCCGACGGCGATCTCGTCGCGGACGACCTCATCGAGAGCGCACCGGAAGGCCCGGCGCTGATCAGCTCGACGAAAGACGAGCTACGCGCCTTCGCCCCCGACGCGCCGCAAGAAACAGTCGACGCCGCGAACAGCTTCTTCGTCAGCGACAGGCTGGCCGAGAAGCTCGACGCCGTCGTCTACCGCATCGACTGGCACGCGCCCGGCAACCCGTTCAAGGCGTGCCACTGCATCGACATCCCGTTCCTCTTCGGAACCCACGACGGCTGGGACGCGCCGATGCTCGAAGGCGCGCCCAAGGGTCTCGAAGACGAACGCGGGCTGCGCGAAGTCTGGGCCGCCTTCCTGCACGGAAAGCGGCCCAGCGCGGACTGGGAAGGGCTCAGGCCGATGCGGCCTTGACGGCGGCCTCGACCTCGGCGAAGGAGGGGTTGACCATGGCGGTCGACCCGACGATCACGGTCGGGACCGTCTCGTTCCCGTTCGCGACCTCGCGCACGCGCGCGGCCGCGTCCGGGTCCTCCCAGATGTTCAGCTTCCGGATTGTGAAGCCGCTCTTCGACATCGGCCGGTCCAGCGCGGCGCAGAACCCGCACCCCGGCCGCCAGTAGAACTCGACCTCGACGTTGCTCATCCCTGGTCCTCCGACCGCAAGTAGTCCAGCTGCGCCTGCACGCTCAGTTCGGCCGGCGCCCACAGCGCCCGGTCGACGTCGGCGTACACGACCTCGACGACCTGGCGCGGGGTGGCGTCCGCACCGAGCGTCTTCAGAGCCGAACGCACTTGGTCCAGCCGCTGTTCCCGGTGGGCAAGGTACTCGCGGGCGGTCGCGGGCAGATCGAGGAGCTCCGGACCGTGGCCGGGCAGCCCGAGCGTGCCCGCCGGGAGCTCGATCAGCTTCCGCAGCGAGCGCAGGTAGTCACCGAGGTCGTGCAGCACCGTGGTGCCGCGCCCGAGGATGGTGTCGCCGGTCAGCACCTGGCCGTCGAGCACCAGCGACACCGAGTCGCCGGTGTGCCCGGGCGTGTGCAGCACGCGGATCGAGAGACCACCGGCCGAGACGACTTCACCATCCACAAAGGACGACGCGTCGAGGCACAGCGAAGGGTCGAAGGCCCGCACCGGCGCGCCGACGCGCTCGGCGAACCACGGCGCGCCCTCGGCGTGGTCGGGGTGGAAGTGCGTCAGCAGGACCAGTTCGACCTCGCCCACCCCGGCCAGCAGCTCGAGGTGCTCGAGGTCGCGGTACCCCGGGTCGACGACGACGGCCGGGGTGTCCGGCGTCGCCCGCAGCACCCAGCTGTTGGTGCCTTCGAGCGTCATCGACGACGGGTTGTTCTCCAGCAGCACCGACGCCGTCCCGGTCACCTGGCGCAGCACGCCGTACGCGGGGGCGGTCATCGCTTCTCCAGCACTACGCGGACGTGGTCGCCCTCGCGGATGAGCATCGGCGCGATCCGGACGATCTCGCGCGGCGCGCTCAGGACGTCGTCGGCCGTGGCGAACTCGGCCAGTTCGCTCAGCGTCAGCCAGGTCGGTGGCATGAGCATCCGGCGGCCTTCGCGCGCGTCGGCGATCGCGTCCTCCGGGCGCTGCCAGCCGGAGCTGGACGCCTCCGACGTCGCGCCGTCGGCCTGCTGGCCTTCCGGCAGCTTCGCGACGTAGAACCGGGTGTCGTACCGGCGCGGCTCCTCCTCGGGCGTGATCCAGTGCGCCCACGGGCGCAGCAGGTCGGCCCGCAGCGTCAGCCCCGCGTCGGCGAGGAACCCGGCGAGCGAGACCTCGCGCGTCTCGAGGGCTTTGCGGGCGGCCGCGTACGGCGTGACGTCGGTGAGGACCGCGTCCGCGCTGCCCGCGAGCAGCACGCCGGACTCCTCGAACGTCTCGCGCACGGCCGCGCAGGTCAGCGCGCGGGCGAGGGCATCGTCACAGGTGAAGCGCGAAGCCCACCACGACGGCTCCGGGCCGGCCCACGCGACCGAAGCGTCGGCGTCGCGCTTGTCGACCCCGCCGCCCGGGAAGACGGTCATCCCGCCCGCGAACGGCATGCCCTTGACCCGGTGCTGCAGGAAGATTTCGACGCCGTCGGCGCCGTCCCGGACCAGGATCACGGTGGCCGCGTCCTTCGGCGTCGCCGGCGGGCCGTCGGCGTTGGCCCGCGTCGCGACGCCGGCTCCTACCGGGATGTCGAAGACGAACTCCGTTGACTGCTCCACCCGGGAAACATACCTCCGGACCCCGACGTCCCGTCGCGCAGTTGTGGCGTCTCAGACAGTGAAAAGGCGGTGCCTCCCGGAGGAAGCACCGCCTTTTCTCGAGAGGAGGACTAAGGAGCGGTCCAGCCGCGCTGGTCGCCGCCGGAGCGGGAAGCGCCGTTGAGCCGCATCTTCGCCGCCTCCGCGCGCTCGCGCTCGGCCAGCTCGGCGTGCAGCTCACGCAGCAGCGCCCGGTCGCGCTCGCTCAGGCTCGGGTCGTCCAGGTCCAGCGCCGGCAGCTCGACGACCTCGTGCATCGACGGCTTGCCCGCGGCGATCTCGCGGCCCTTCTCCGGGTCCTCGGCCAGCGCCTGCCGCAGCTGCGCGACCTCGGCCGGGGTCAGGTCGGCCGTGCGCTCCGCCCGCGACTCGGCCCGCTCGGACGACCGCTCCGACCGCGACTGGCGAGGCGGCTCCGGGGCGGGCGGCGGCGACACGATCGGCACCACCGGGGCGACGGGCTCCGGCGAGGTCGTCGTCGTGGTGCTGGAGCGCATGCTGTGCCGGCTGCCCGACGACTCCGCGACCGGTTCCGGCGCCACCGAGACCGGCGGCTTGGCCGGCTCCGGCCGGTACACCGACGCGGTCGACGTCGTGCTCCCGGTCACCCAGGCCGGCGACGCGGCCGCCGAAGCGGCCTGGTGGTACTCGGAGTGCGCGACGCCGGGTCCGCTGACCTCGACGACGGAGTGGATCCCGGCCCGGCGCAGCGCCGTGTCGACGCGGAACGCGACAGCCGGCGGGTTGCCCTCCGGCCCCAGCTCCACGAGCACCACGCGCTGCGGCAGCGCGCCCGGCACGCTGCCGGCCGGGGTGTTGCGCCACACCGCGTGCACCGAACGGACGTCCGGCAGCACCTGCAGGGTCCGGTCGAGCGCCTCGGCGATGCCGAACTCCGGGGAGTTCTCGCCGCTGAACCGGTGCGTGCTGACCTGCTCGGCCTCGTCGACCAGCAGGTCGTTCGCCAGCGTCGCGTCCGACCGGCTCATCTCGAGCACCAGCGCGAGCTCGCGCTGCTCGGCGGAGCTGACCGGGATCCGGCCCGCGATGAGCGTGCCGGTGGTCAGCTCGACCGCCTCGTCGATGTGCGCCCGGGCGATCAGCTCACGCGCCTCGGTGAGCGCGCTGTCGTCGATCCGGCCCGCCAGGGCCAGTAACAGGTTGTGCAGGCGCAGTGGCACCGAGAACCCGTCCATGGGCGGGCCGTCGTGGACCTCCACCATTGCCTTGCTCCCTCCCAGCTCGCTGGCGGGCGAGCGTTATGCGGCTACTAGCCGGTTCCCCGTCACCGCGCCCACGCAGACCAGCTCTGAGTCGGCCAGCGCGGCCCGGTGGTAACCCGGCAGGTCGAAGCGCGGCGGGATGACCTCGACGCTGGGCTCTTCGTCGCCCAGAACGCGCAGCACCCGCTGCAGTTCGCCGGTCAACCTCGGCAGACCGCTCAGCGCGGTGATCAGCAGGACGCGCTTGGCCGTGCCCTGTCCGACCACACCGACGTGTCGCCAGCTCTGCCGCACTTCCCCCACGTCCGGGCGTCCCCGCAACGTTGCGTGGATCAACACGGACACGGAGTCGACCGAGTTAACCCATTCGGGCGCACTCGACGTGAATGTGTACCGGTTCTCGGTGACGTCGTCTACCCCCAGCGTCGAACTGACCTGGTGCCAGTCGGCGCCGTGCGGGATGAGCCCGGCCACGAGCAGCCGGTACTCCGTCTGGTCGAGGTCAATCCTGTGCTTAAGCAAAGACCTCGGCAGGGTCCGGGCGAGGGTGCCCATGGCGCCCTCGCCGAGCCAGTCGCGGAACCGCCACAGCAGCTGGTCGGGCAGCCGCCCGGCCAGCCGGAGCAGCAGCTCGTGGGTGGACTGCTCGATGTCCGGATCCATCACTGCACCTCCACGATCAGTTCGACCTCCACCGGCGAGCCGATGGGCAGCTCCGCGACGCCGACGGCCGAGCGGGCGTGGATGCCCGCGTCCCCGAAGACCTCGCCGAGCAGCTCGGACGCGCCGTTGACGACCGCGGGCTGGCCGGTGAAGCCCTCCGCGGAAGCCACGAAGCCGACAACCTTGACGATCCGCGCGACGTTGTCAATGCCCACCAGTGCGTGCACGGCCGCGAGCGCGTTGAGCGCCGACGTGCGGGCGTGGCCCTTCGCCTCTTCGGGACTGATCTCCGCACCGACCTTGCCGGTCGCGGCGAGGACGCCGTCGACGAAGGGCAGCTGGCCGGAGGTGTAGACGTGCTTCCCGCTCTGGACGGCGGGCACGTAGGCGGCCAGCGGGGCGGCCACGCCGGGCAGCTCGATGCCGAGCTCCTTCAGCCGTTCGCTCCAGCTCACGGGATCAGCCCTTCGGACGCTTGAGGTACGCGACGTGCTGCTCGCCCGTCGGGTTCGGCAGCACCGTGACCAGCTCCCAGCCGTCCTCGCCCCACTGGTCGAGGATCTGCTTCGTGGCGTGGATCAGCAGAGGGACGGTCGCGTACTCCCACTTGGTGGCGCTCATGACCGGGAGCGTAGCCAAGCGGGCAAGACCGCCGGGGGCCGCCGCCGGAAATCCGGGGACGACGCGCCGTGGTGTGGTTCATCTCACGCCGCTAGCGTTGCCCCGTGGAGACGTGGCGCGTGATCGCGACGGTGCTGCTCGCGGTGGCCGGGCTGCCCCTGGTGCTCGTCGTGATGGCGAAGGTGCGCGACCGGACGCAGAACTCCGGCCAGGTCGCCGTCGGCGGGGTGATCACTTTCACGCTGCTGGTCGTCCTCGGTGTGCTCATGCTCACCGTGCTGCCCGGGCTCGTCACCTGGGTACTGGTCGCGGCGGTCGCCGGTGCGGTCAGCGTCATGCTGCTGGCCAGCTGAGCGCTGATTTAGGGTGAAGAAGTGACCACCTCCCATGCCGGCTGGACCGACGAGCTTGCCCGCGCCCGGCTGCACTTCGTCACCGGCAAGGGCGGGACCGGCAAGACGACGCTCGCCGCGGCGCTCGGGCTCGCGCTCGCCCGCGAAGGCCGGCGCGTGCTGCTCATCGAGGTCGAGGGCCGCCAGGGCCTCGCCCAGCTCTTCGACACCGAGCCGCTGCCCTACGCCGAGCAGCGCATCGCCGCCGTCCCCGGCGGGGGCGAGCTGCGCGCGCTGCACATCGACGTCGAAGCCGCGCTGCTCGAGTACTTCGAGATGTTCTACAACCTCGGCTTCGCCGGCCGGACGCTGCGGCGGATGGGCGCGATCGAGTTCGCGACCACGCTCGCGCCGGGGCTGAGGGACGTCCTGCTCACCGGGAAGATCAAGGAGTGCGTCGGCCGCACCGAGTCCGACGGGCGGCACACCTACGACGCCGTCGTCGTCGACTCGCCGCCGACCGGCCGGGTCGTCAAGTTCCTGGACGTCACCAAGGCACTGACCGACCTCGCGAAGACCGGCCCGATCCGCGGCCAGGCCGAGGGCGTCGTGCGGCTGCTGCACTCCGGCGAGACCGTGATCCACATCGCCACGCTGCTGGAGGAGATGCCGGTCCGCGAGACCGTCGAGGCCGTGGCCGAGCTGGACGGCGCCGACCTGCGCCCGGGCGCGGTGCTCGTGAACCGGGTCCGGCCGCCGCGGCTGCCCGCCCGGTCGGTGACCGCCGCCGCGGACGGCCGCGTCGACGCCTCCCGCGTGCGCTCCGGGCTCGCGTCGGCCGGACTGAAGCTGCCGGACGCCACCCTGGAGGCGCTGGTCGAGGAGACCGTCGAGCACGCGGTGCGGGTCGCGGCCGAGCAGCGGGCGCGCGAGCAGCTCGCCGAGGCCGACCTGCCGACCCTGGAACTACCGGACCTGACCGACGGCGTCGACGTCGCGGCCCTCTACGACCTGGCCGAGGCCTTGACCGACCAGGGGGTGCGGTTGTGACCACCACCATCGACATCGACGCGCTGATCGACGACCCGGAGAGCCGCGTCATCGTCTGCTGCGGCTCCGGCGGCGTCGGCAAGACGACCACGGCCGCGGCGCTGGCCCTGCGCGCGGCCGAGCGCGGCCGCCAGACCGTCGTGCTGACGATCGACCCCGCGCGGCGGCTGGCGCAGGCGCTCGGGCTGCGCGAGCTGGGCAACCACCCGAAGCAGGTGCGGGTCGAAGGGTTCGAGCCCAAGGGTGAGCTGTGGGCGATGATGCTCGACATGCGCCGCACGTTCGACGACATGGTGCGCGTGCACGCCGGCCCGGAACGCGCCGAGCAGCTGCTGCAGAACCCCTTCTACCAGACCATTTCCACGTCGTTCTCCGGCACGCAGGAGTACATGGCGATGGAGAAGCTGGGCCAGCTCGCGGCTTCCGGCGACTGGGACCTGATCATCGTCGACACCCCGCCGAGCCGGTCCGCGTTGGACTTCCTCGACGCGCCGACCCGGCTGTCGTCCGCTTTGGACGGCCGGATGATCCGGCTGCTGACCGGCCCGGCGAAGGCCGGCGGCTGGGGACTGCGCAAGGTCGTCAACGCGGGGTTCTCGATGTTCGCCAAGGCCGTGTCGACGATCATCGGCGGCCAGCTGCTGACCGACGCGTCGGCGTTCATGCAGGCGTTCGACAGCATGTTCGGCGGCTTCCGCGAGCGCGCCCGCAAGACGGCCGAGCTGCTGCGCTCGTCCGGGACGTCGTTCCTGGTCGTGGCCGCGCCGGAGCCGGACGCGCTGCGTGAGGCGTCCTACTTCGTGGAGCGGCTGTCGTCGGAGTCGATGCCGCTGGCCGGGCTGATCGCGAACCGCACGCACCCGGTGCTGGCCAAGCTGTCCGGTTCGGAAGCGCGCACGGCGGCGGATTCCCTGCAGGGCGCACCCCTGGCCGAAGCGGTGCTGCGGCTGCACGCGGACCGCGTCGACCTGGCGGCCCGCGAAGAGCGGCTGCTGGCGCGGTTCACCCGGGCGCACCCCGAGGTGGCGTTGGCCCGGGTGCCCGCGCTGGCCGGTGACGTGCACGACCTGGAAGGTCTGCGCGACATCGGCGTGAAGCTCGCCGGCTGAGCGGCACGGGCGGCGCGCCGGCAGGGCCGCGCCGCCCGCGTCCGCTCAACCGACTTCGACCCGCTCCAGCGCGTCGCGCTTGGCCGCTTCCAGCAACTCCGCCCAGCTCAGCACGTCGGGACGGCGGCGCAGCAACGCCCGCCGCTCCCGTTCGGTCATGCCTCCCCAGACACCGAAGTTGATCCGGCCGTCGAGTGCTTCGGCGAGGCATTCCGTCCGGACCGGGCAGCCCATGCAGACCGCTTTGGCCCGGTTCTGCTCCGCGCCCCGGACGAACAGGCCGTCCGGGTCGGCGTCCCGGCAGGACGCGTTCATTCGCCAGCTCGACTGGTTGGTTTCCATACCCCCAGCTCCCTACCCTGGTGATCGACGCACCAGCGGGGAAAGGCACTGCGCTCCTTGCCCCCGCGAGCGTGTCTCCCTCTGCTCACGTCGGTTCCGGGCACCTCCCCGGTGCCAGGTGCCGCCGTTCGGACCAAGCGAGCTCCCACCCGCGTTGATCCATCCGACGGCTTGTCTTCGTGAGACGTTGACGGACTGTAGGGGCCCTCGGTTCCCCCCGTCGAGACCTAGGATGCCTTCCGTTACCAGTTGTCACCGAAGGGGGTCGGTTTTGTCACTGAATTCACACCTCCGGAGACACGGCGTCACCGGCGCCTGACTCACTCCGGGTAGCCTGGCCCTCGTGCGAAAAGCGGATGGTTTGTTCAAGCTCATCGGCCTCTGTCTGCTCGCGGGGGTGCTCGTCGCCGGCATGCTCTTCCCGGTCGTGGGGGCGGCCGGTGTCATGTCCAACCAGGCCAGCGAGACGGTGGAGAAGACGTCGTCCGACCTCGCCGACATCCCGCCGCCGCTGGTCACGACGGTCACCGACAGCACCGGGAAGCCGATCGCGACCCTGTACGACCAGTACCGGCTGCCGGTCAACGAGAACCAGATCAACGAGGCCATGAAGTGGGCGCTCGTCTCGGTCGAAGACAAGCGGTTCTACGACCACCACGGCGTCGACTGGCAGGGCACGCTGCGCGCGGCCGTCAGCAACACCACGGGCGCCGACACCCAGGGCGCCTCGACGCTGACCCAGCAGTACGTCAAGAACTACCTGATCAACGTCGTCTACCGGACCGACCAGGTGGGCCAGAAGAAGGCCCAGGAGCAGTCGATCGCCCGCAAGCTGAAGGAAGCGCGGATCGCGATCCAGCTCGAGACGAAGCTGACCAAGCAGCAGATCCTCGCCGGCTACCTCAACATCGTCGAGTTCTCCCGGCAGATCTACGGGATCGGCGCCGCCGCGCACGCGTACTTCGACACGACGCCGGAGAAGCTGACCGTGCCGCAGGCCGCACTGCTGGCCGGGCTGGTGAACAACCCGATCAACAACGACCCGTGGAAGCACGCCGACAAGGCGACCGCGCGCCGCAACCTCGTCCTCGACCGCATGGTGGAGAACAAGAAGCTGGCCAAGGCCGACGCCGACCGCTTCAAGGGCGAGCCGCTGGGCGTCGTGCCGGACTTCCCGGCCAAGCCGGCGGCCAACTGCATCGGCGCGGGCCCGGAGTCCGGGTTCTTCTGCCAGTACGTCGAGGACTACCTGCTCAAGGCCGGCGGGATGACGAAGGACCAGCTCTACACCGGCGGCTACACCATCAAGACGACGCTGGACGAGCGCGCCAACCACGAGGCGAAGGTCTCGGCCGAGACGCAGGTGAAGAAGACCCAGCCGTACGTCGCCAACACGCTGTCCTTGATCAGACCGGGCAAGAACCGGCACGAGGTGGTCGCGCTGGCCGCGAACCGCGACTACGGCCAGAACCAGGACGAAGGCCAGACGACGTACGCGTTGCCCACCGGCGTCTACAACACCGGTGGCGCGGGGTCGACGTACAAGATCTTCACCTCGGCCGCGGCGCTCGAAAAGGGTGTGGCCGGGATCTATTCGCCGGTCCTCGTGCCTGACTCCTACACCTCGCGCGTGTTCACCGGTGGTGGCAAGAGCTGCCCGCCGACCGGGCCACCGCTGAACTCGAAGTGGTACTGCGTCGGCAACGCCGGCGACTACAGCCGGATCGCTCAGGGTGCGACCCTGCAGACGGCGCTCGCGACCTCGCCGAACACTGCGTTCGTCGAGCTGGAGGACCAGCTCGGCAGCACGGCGCCGGGCATCGACATGGCCAAGCGGCTGGGCATGCGCGACACGATGGCGAGCAACATCGGCGGCGGCACGGTCGACCCGAAGTCCGACGACTCGGGCAAGAACACGAGCCAGGCGGAGGCGTACGGTCCGAACGGCCGCAGCCCCGGCTTCGGCGCGTTCACCCTCGGCTTCTCCCCGCTGAGCGGCCTGGAGCTGGGCAACGTCGCCGCGACGATCCTGTCGGGCGGCGTCTGGTGCCCGCCGACGCCGATCGCCGGGGTGACCGACCGCAACGGCGCGCCGGTGCCGATCAAGGAAGCCCCGTGCGAGCAGGCGGTGCCCGAGGGGCTGGCGAACACCCTGGCCGTCGGCATGAGCAAGGACGACCAGCCGGGCGGCACGTCGGCCGGCGCGGCGGCCGCGGTGAAGTGGGACCGCCCGATCATCGGCAAGACGGGCACGACCCAGGGCAACGTCTCGGCGACGTTCGTCGGCGGCACCCCGCAGCTGGCGGGCGCGGCGATGACGTTCAAGTTCGGCGGCGGCCAGGGCGGTATCTGCGACGGGAACGTGCCCGGCTCGGTCCGGGTGTGCCCCACCGGCAACATCTTCGGCGGCAAGGCCCCGGCGAGGACGTGGTTCGGCGCGATGAAGAACATCATGGACGCCAGCCAGCCGAGAATGGAACTGCCGCAACCGGATCCGCAGTACATGGGTGGCGGCGCCCGCTGACCGGCAACTGAAACGCGGGGTGTGGGAGCGCGGCTCCCGCACCCCGCGTTTTCAGTTCCCGGGCATGTCGGACAGGATTTCCATGTTCCACCAGTAGTACAGCTGGTCCAGCTGGTCGTTGTTCGTGACCTTCGTGGACAGCAGCACCCCGCCCATGAGCTTCTTCGCGTCCGTCCACACCAGGTGGGCGGGATCGCCGGGGAAGCACGTCAGGTAGTCGCCGGCGACCGGCGCCCGGGTTTCGGCGCGGTAGTACGTGCCCCAGATCTTCGGCACCTTCAACGGACGGCAGGCGCCCTGGGCGTCGTTGCGGGTCAGGCCCTGCGCCTTGACGATGTCCTGGAACCACTTGTCCATCGCCGCCGCGTCGGCGAAGCGCAGGAACTTCGCCCCGGTCGGCTGCGGGAACACCACGTTGCCCGCCTTGACGTCCCCGACGTTCGAGTCCCCGCACTCGACAGCGGCGACGGAGCCGGCCGGCACCGCCGCGTCTTCGCACGTGTATTGCTTGTAGACGGCGGGAAGCGCGCCGTACAGCTTCTCGTCGTGGGCCGGCTTGGATTCCGAAGTGGACGGTGGCGGTGTGGTCGTCTTCTCGGACGTCGTCGGCGGGTCGACCGTCACCGGCGTCAGCGGACCCGGGGCGCCGGTCTGCGTCTTGTCGTCCTTGGTCACCACGTACGTGATCACGAGCGCCACCACGACGATCCCGGCGAGCACGGCGCACAGCGCGATCCACCGGTTCCGCTGGGACTTCGCCGGCCCGCCCGCGACCGGGGCGAGCTTGCCCGACGGTCCGGTGAACGGCTTCGGTCCCGTCGGCGGCCCGGTGTACGTCCCGTTCGGCGGGCCCGGGTACGCGCCGGTCGGCGGCCCCGCGTAGGGCGCGGCCGGCATCGGCCGCGGCGGGGTTGTCGGCGCGGACACCGCGTGCTGCTGCGGGATCGGTCCGGAGAAGGTGGGCGGCGGCGCGGCCAGGGTGGGCCGCGGCGGGGTCACCGGGCCCGGCAGGGTCTTCTGCCACGTCGGGATCGGCGGCGCCGGCGCGGTCAGGGCCGCGCGGACGGCGTCGGCGAACGCGGCCGCCGTGGGGTACCGGTCGGCCGGGCTCTTCGCCATCCCGCGCGCCACCACCGCGTCCAGCGCCGCGGGCAGGCCCGGCCGCTCTTGCGAAAGCACCGGCGGCGGCGCGTTCAGGTGCGCGCCCATCTGCGCGGCCGCCCCTTCCGCCGGGAACGGGCGGCGGCCGGCCAGGCATTCGAAGAAGACGCACGCGAGCGCGTAGACGTCGACGAGCCCGGTGATCGGCGCGTCACCGAAGCGCTCCGGTGCCATGTAGTCGAGCGTGCCGATCACGTTGCCGGTGCCGGTGATCGACGTGCCCTCGCCCGACATCGAGCGCGCGATGCCGAAGTCCACGAGGTACACGAAGTCGGCGCTCGTGACGAGCACGTTGGACGGCTTCACGTCGCGGTGGACCAGGCCGTCCTCGTGGGCGGCGTCGAGGGCGCCCGCGACCTGCTCGACGATCCCCAGCGCCCGCTCGGGCGTCAGCGGCCCGTCCTCGAGCAGCTCCTTCAGGTCCTTGCCCTCGACGAGCCGCATGTCGAGGTACAGCTGCCCGTCGATTTCGCCGTACGCGTGGATCGGGATCACGTGCGGCTCACGCAGCCGCGCGACGATCTGCGACTCCCGGCGGAACCGCGCGCGGAAGGCGTCGTCGCCCGCGTTCGGCCCGGACAACAGCTTCAGCGCGACGACGCGGTCGTGCGCCGTGTCGTAGGCGCGGTGGACCTCGCCCATGCCCCCTCGGCCGAGCAGGCCCTCGATCCGGTAAGGCCCGAACTGCTCCATCGTTCTCCCCAACCCCCCGGTTGGAAACCCGTCGTCGGGCCGACGCAAATGCTAAGCGGAAGGTTCCCCGTAACGGCGGCGAAGTCATCCAACTGTTGAGCACGTATCCTGGACTCCGTGAGCACGCTCAGTAACAAATCCACGTCGGGGGCGAAAGCGGCACGCCTCGCCGCGGGGACGCTGGCGCTCGGCGCCGCGACCCTCGGTTACGCCGTCGGCATCGAACGGCGCCACTGGACCCTGCGCACCGCCCAGCTCCCGGTGCTGGCGCCCGGGTCACGGCCGTTCACCATCCTGCACGTTTCGGACCTGCACATGCTGCCGAGCCACCTCAGCAAGCAGCGCTGGGTCGCGGCGCTCGACGAGCTCGAGCCCGACCTCGTCGTCAACACCGGCGACAACCTGTCGCACCGGCAGGCGGTCCCGTCCGTGCTGCGCGCGCTGGGCCCGCTGCTCGACCGCCCGGGCGTGTTCGTCTTCGGCAGCAACGACTACTACGCGCCGAAACCCAAGAACCCGGCCCGGTACCTGATGCCGAAGGGCAAGAAGAAGCGCATCCACGGCGTCCAGCTGCCGTGGCGCGACCTGCGCGCGGCGTTCGTCGAGCACGGCTGGACCGACCTGACGCACGTCCGCCGCACGATCGACGTCGGCGGGCAGCCGGTGTTCGCGGCCGGCGTCGACGACCCGCACCTGCGCCGCGACCGCTACGCCGACATCGCGGGCCCAGCCGACAGCGGCGCGGCGGTCCGCATCGGCGTCACGCACTCGCCCGAGCCGCGGGTGCTCGACACGTTCGCCACGGACGGTTACGACCTGGTCCTGGCGGGCCACACGCACGGCGGCCAGCTCCGGCTCCCGGGTTACGGCGCTCTGGTCACGAACTGTGAGCTGGATCGCACCCGCGCCCGCGGCGCCTCGCGCTGGGGCGCGCACATGTGGCTGCACGTTTCGGCGGGCTTGGGGACGTCGCCGTGGGCGCCGGCGCGATTCGCGTGCCCGCCCGAGGCGAGCCTGTTGACGCTGGTCCCGCGTGGGTCGGGGACGGCGGAGCCGCGAAAGTCGGCCCCCCGAAAAGCCCGAGACACCGTCCGCTAGACTTCTCCACGACCCGTTAAGCAGTACCTCGGGGTGTGGCGCAGCTTGGTAGCGTGCCTCGTTCGGGTCGAGGAGGTCGTGGGTTCGAATCCCGCCACCCCGACGAGTAAGAGCCGGTGTCTTCGGACACCGGCTCTTCTGGTTTCCGGGGTCAGCGCGTCGCCGTCACTTCGACCCAGCACTGGCTGAAGTCGCCGTCGCCGCTGCGGACCCAGGTCAACGCCGACCGGGCCGCGCTCGCCAGCTGGTCGCGGTCGCGGCCGGGCTCCGCGACCGCCGCCTCCAACCGGGTCTGCACGTACTTCGCCAGGTCCCGGTACGTCATGTCCGCGCGGTAGCGGGCGTGCGAAACGACCTCCGTGAACCCCGCCGTCGCACATTGTTCGGCGATCACGCGGCCCGCGAACGGGTTGCCGCCCGCCTGGCGGCGCAGCAGGTAGTGGCCGCGCAGGGCCGCGTCGACGTTCGCCGTCTTCGGGCGCACGCGGGCCTTGCTCCAGTCCGAAGTGGACAGCGCAAGTCTGCCGCCCGGCTTCAGCACCCGGCGCAGTTCCGCCAGCGCGGCCGGCGGCGCCGCCAGGTGCTCGAACAACGCGTGGGAGAACGCCACGTCCACACTCGCGTCGGCGAACGGCAGGTCGTACGCCGACGCCACCAGGAAGTCCACTGTGGACCTTCCAGCGCGGCGGGCCAGCGAGCGCGCCATGGCCACCTGGTCCGCGTCGAGGTCGACCCCCGTCACCCGGGACTCCGCGGCGAGCCCCAGGGTGATCGAGCCCGGACCGCAGCCCAGGTCGACCACCCACATGCCCGGCTTGAACAGGGGCTGCGCGAACGTCGCGCGCTCCGCCGCCGTGCGCGCGGACATCATCGAAACCGCGTCTCGCCCGTAGCCCGGCGCGTAACCCTCCAGCACCCCGCACACAGTACGGCCAGAAGGTGGCAGGATCGAGGGGTGAGCACGCAGTCAGCCAAGCAATTCCCGCCCGCGGTGGTCCCGGACCGGCTGTTCGACGACGCCGAAGCCGAAGCCCGCTGGCGCGCCCGCTTCCACGCCCCCCGCATCTCCACGCCCGATTGGGCCCGCGACGCCCCCGACGCCAACCTCTACGTCTCCAACTCCAGCGGTGTCTGGGAGGTCTACGCCTGGAACCGCGCGACCGGCGAGCACCGCCGCGTCACCGATCGGCCCAACGGCACCCTGCACTCGGCGCCGTCCCCGGACGGCGAGTGGATCTGGTGGTTCGACGACACCGACGGCGACGAGTTCGGCTCCTGGGTGCGCGAGCCCTTCGCCGCGACCGAGGGCAGCAAGCCCGAGAAGGCCGTGCCGGACGTCCACGACGGCTACCCGGCCGGCCTCGAGATCGGCGCCGGGATCATCACGCTCGGCGTCTCGACCGACGACGGCAGCGAGCTGTTCGCCCGGATCGACGGCGAGACGCACCGCTTCTACAGCCACGCGGACGACGCCGGCATCGCGTCGCTCTCCCGCGACGAGAGCCTGATCGCGATCTCCCACTCCGAGCACGGCGACTCGCGCCACCCCGCGTTGCGCGTGATCGCGGCCAACGGGTTCGCCGCGGTGGCCGAGAAGTGGGACGGCGAAGGCAAGGGCCTGACCGCCCTCGAGTTCTCCCCGCTGCCGGGCGACCAGCGCCTGCTGGTGCTGCACGAACGCCGGGGCCGCGAGGAGCTGCTCGTCTGGGACGTCCGGGACGACACCGAGACGGAGCTCGAGCTCGACCTGCCCGGCGAGGTCGTCGCCGGCTGGTACCCGGACGCGCGCGCCCTGCTGGTCGTCCACTTCCACGAAGGCCGGAGCTCGTTGTACCGCTACGACCTCGACACGGCCGAATTGTCCTCTGTAGACACTCCGGCTGGGCGCATCGGCGGCGCCGGGGTCCGTCCGGACGGGACCGTCGAGTACTCGTGGTCCAGCGCCGCCGAGCCGGCCGCGGTCCGCGCGCGGACTGTCGACGGCGCCGACTCCGTGCTGCTCGAGCCACCGGGCGACCGCGCGCCGGGGTCGGAGCCGGTGACCGACGCGTTCGTCGAAGGTGTCGGCGGGCGGATCCACGCGCTGGTCTCGCGGCCGTCCGGGGCGCCGGAGGGCCCGCTGCCCACGGTGTTCTCGCTGCACGGCGGCCCGCACGCGGCCGACGAGGACCGCTTCTCCGCCTACCGCGCGACCTGGCTCGACGCCGGGTTCGCCGTCGTCGAGGTCAACTACCGCGGCTCGACCGGCTACGGCTCGGCCTGGCGCGACGCCATCGAGGGCCGGCCGGGCCTGACCGAGCTGGAAGACGTCGCGTCGGTGCACGACTGGGCCGTCCAAAGTGGACTCAGCGACCCGGGCAAGTGCGTCGTGAACGGCGCTTCGTGGGGCGGTTACCTGTCGTTGCTGGCGATCGGCACCCAGCCGACGCGGTGGGCGGCGGCCGTCGCCGGGGTGCCGGTGGCGGACTACGTCGCCGCGTACGAGGACGAGATGGAGCAGCTGCGCTCGTTCGACCGCGCGCTCTTCGGCGGTTCGCCGGAGGACGTGCCCGCGGTGTACTCGGAGTGCTCACCGATCACGTACGTCGACGCCGTGACGGCGCCGGTGCTCGTGCTCGCGGGGGACAACGACCCGCGCTGCCCGATCCGCCAGATCGAGAACTACCTCGACCGGCTGAGCGGGCGCGAGCTGCACCACGAGTTCTACCGCTACGACGCCGGCCACGGTTCGCTGGTGATCGCCGAGACGATCAAGCAGACGTCGATCGAGGTCAACTTCGCCCAGCGGGTCCTCGGCCTGCGCTGACCTTTTGCCCTGAGGGGCACCTTCAGGGCTTATATGTCCCTGAAGGTGCCCCTCACGGCTTTCAGCGTTCGGAGTGCAGGACCCCGCCGGTCGCCCAGTGGTCCGCGCCGATCTCGACGAGCGTCACCTGGACACCCTCGGGCTTGCCGCCGCAGGTGCGGACGAACGCGTCCGTCAGCTCGCGGACCAGGGCACTCTTCTGGGCGGGCGTGCGGCCGGGGAACATGGCAACGCTGATCATCGGCATGCCGCGCAGCCTAGAGGCCGCGCTTGACCGACTGAAGTTTGGCGACCGCGGCCGCGTCACCCTCGAAGTCGAGGTGGACGGCGTCGCGGCCGAAGACGAAGAGCAGCAGGTCCACGGGCTCGCCGACGACCGTCACCGGGTCGGGCCCGGTCTTGACGGCGGCCTCGCGGCCGTCTTTCGTGCGCAGGGTCACGCCGACCGGGGACTTGCGCAGGTTGAGCTTCGCGGCCCCCTTCGCCGAGCGCCACGCGGCCGCGTCCCGGGTGGGGTCCGCGGGCCGCGGCGTCCACTCCGGCTGCGCGCGCCGGACGTCTTCGTGGTGGACGAGGAACTCGGCGGCGTTGGTCAGCTCGTCGAGCGGGCCGATCGCGGTGGGCCAGAACTTCGACGGCCCCCGGCGCACCTGCTCGACCAGGCCGTCCCACGGCTTGGCGGCGTAGCGGTCCTGAACCTTCTGCGTGTACCCGGCGAGCGCGGGCACCATGATCCCGGGCGCGGCGTCCGGCCGGTGCTCACGCACGACGAGGTGCGCGGCGAGATCCCGCGTCGTCCAGCCTTCGCACAGCGTGGGCGCGTCGGGCCCGAGGTCTTGGAGGAGCGAGCTCAATGCCTGGCGTTCGTCAGCAGCGACACCCATGTGGTCGACGTTACCCGTCGGTAGACGCCCTGGCGACGGGAAGAGACGCCGGGCACGTGTCGTTGATCCAGACGTGAGCCGACTCTTCAGCCCCATCACCGTCCGCGGCCTGACCCTGCCGAACCGCGCGTGGGTGTCGCCGATGTGCCAGTACTCCGCCACCGACGGCGTCCCGGACGACTGGCACCTCGTCCACCTCGGCCAGTTCGCCACCGGTGGCGCCGGGCTCGTCATGACCGAGGCGACCGCCGTCGTGCCCGAGGGGCGGATCAGCCCGCAGGACACCGGCATCTGGAACGACGCGCAGGCCGAGGCGTGGCGCCGGATCGTCGGGTTCGTGCACAAGCAGGGCACCGCGATCGGCATGCAGCTGGGCCACGCCGGCCGCAAGGGCTCGACGCGGCGGCCGTGGGAAGGGCCGGGCAGCGTCCCGGCCGAGGAGGGTGGCTGGCAGAGCGTCGGTGCCGACGCGCAGCCGTTCGGGACCTACGCCCCGGCGCGGCCGCTGGCCACGGACGAGGTCAGCGCCCTCCCGGCGGCGTTCGCGGAAGCGGCCCGGCGGGCGGTCGACGCCGGGTTCGACCTGCTCGAGCTGCACTTCGCGCACGGCTACCTGGTGCACCAGTTCCTGTCCCCGCTGTCGAACAGCCGCACCGACGGCTACGGCGGCGACTTCGACGGCCGCACCCGCCTGGCGCTGGAGATCGCGGACGCGGTCCGCGCCGAGGTGAGCGTGCCGCTGTTCGCCCGGCTGTCGGCCACGGACTGGACGGACGACGGCTGGACCCTCGACGAATCGGTCCGGCTGGCGAAGCTTCTGGCCGAGCGCGGGATCGACCTGATCGACACGTCCTCGGGCGGCAACGTCCCGAACCCGGACATCCCGGTCGGACCGGGCTACCAGGTCCCGTTCGCCGAGCGGATCCGCACGGAGACCGGCCTCCCGACGGGCGCGGTCGGCATGATCACGAACCCCCAGCAGGCGGAGGACATCATCACCGGCGGCGAAGCGGACGCGGTGTTCCTCGCCCGTGCCCTGCTGCGGGACCCGCACTGGCCGCTCCGCGCGGCGAACACCCTCGAAGCGGACGTGCGGTGGCCGGACCAGTACGCCCGAGCCAAGTCCTGGCACTAGTGGTGGAAAGCGGTCGCCTTCGCCGGGTCCTTCGGGCGGCCGCCCTCCTTCTCCAAGTCGGGCAGCACCCGCTTCAGATCGGCCAGCAGCAAGTCGGCCAAGTCGTGCGTGAAGCCGTTGCGGACCACGATCCGCAGCACCGCCAGGTCCGTCCGGTTCTCCGGGAACGTGTACGCCGGCACCAGCCAGCCGCGCTCGCGCAGCCGGCGTGACACGTCGAACACGTCGAAGCCCGCGTCCGTGCGGGTCGTGAACGCGAACACCGGCAGCTGGTCTCCGCGGGTCAGCAACGAGAACGGCCCGAGCGACGCGATCCCCGCCGACAAGTGCGTCGCAACGTCACGCGAAGACTGTTGCACCGCGCGGAATCCCTCGCGGCCGAGCCGCACGAACGTGTAGTACTGCGCCGCGACCTCGGCGCCCGGGCGGGAAAAGTTCAACGCGAACGTCGGCATGTCGCCGCCCAGGTAGTTCACGTTGAACACCAGCTCCGACGGCAGCGCGGCCTGGTCGCGCCAGACCACCCAGCCGACGCCCGGGTACACGAGCCCGTACTTGTGGCCCGACGTGTTGATCGACGCCACGCGCGGCAGCCGGAAGTCCCACTCCAGGTCCGGGTCGAGGAACGGCGCGACCATCGCGCCCGACGCCCCGTCGACGTGCACCGGGATGTCCCAGCCCGTGCGCTCGGCCAGGGCGTCCAGCGCCGCGGCGATCTCCGCGACCGGCTCGTAGCTGCCGTCGAACGTCGAACCGAGGATCGCCACCACGCCGATCGTGTTCTCGTCGCAGCGCGCCACCGCCTCGTCCGCCGTGAGGTGGTAGCGGTCGCCGTCCATCGGCACCAGCCGCGGCTCGACCTCCCAGTACTCGCAGAACTTCTCCCAGCACACCTGGACGTTGACGCCCATCACCAGGTTCGGCTTCCCGGTGCGGCCGAGCTTCGACCAGCGCCGCTTCAACGCCATCCCGGCGAGCATGCAGGCTTCCGACGATCCGGTCGTCGAGCAGCCCATGATGTCGGCGAGGTCGGGCGCGTGCCACAGGTCGGCGAGGATGTTCACGCAGCGCCGCTCCAGCTCGGCCGTCTGCGGGTACTCGTCCTTGTCGATCATGTTCTTGTCGACGCACTCGGCCATCAGCTCGCGCGCCTGCGGCTCCATCCACGTCGTGACGAACGTGGCGAGGTTGAGCCGGGCGTTGCCGTCGAGCATCAGCTCGTCGCGCACGAGCTGCAGCGCGGTGTCCGGGGGCAGCGAGGTGTCGAGCAGTTTGTCGTGCGGCATGACGAACCCCGCCGCCAGCGCCGGGTTCGCCCCGGCGTACATCGGATTCGTGCCGCCGACGCGGTCCGGGCGGTCCGTCTTCCCCTGATGCAGCACCATGCCGCCGAACGTACTGCGAATCCCGGCTTTCAGCAGACGCGAAAGGGGCCGTTCCACCCGGAACGGCCCCTTTGTGCGGAAAAGTCAGGCCTGCTGGGCCTGCCACATCCAGTGCGCCTCTTCGAGCGCGCGGGTGATCTCGATCAGCAGGTCCTGCGTCACGAGGTCGCTCTTGTCGGTCTCGTCGATGCGGGCCCGCAGCCGCTCGATGAGCGACGCGAGGATGTCGACGATCGCGGCGACCGTGGACTCCACGGACTGCCAGTTGTCGGGGTAGTCGGGCACGCCCGAGCTCTCGACGACGGTTTTGGCCTTGCCGTTCGGCGAGATGCCGATGGCGTTGGCGCGCTCGGCGACCTCGTCGACGTACTGGCGCGCGGTGGCGACGAGCTCGTCGAGCTGCAGGTGCGCGCTGCGGAAGTTCGAGCCGACGACGTTCCAGTGCGCCTGCTTGGCGATGAGGGACAGGTCGACCAGGTCGACCAGCGTCGCCTGGAGGGCGTTACCGGTGATCTCCTTGTCGGCCTCGGAAAGCGGGCTCTTGATCGGAGACTTGCTCATCTCTGGTGTTCCTTTCCTCGGACTCGTTGGGACGCGAAAGCGGGGGTCAGACGGTGGCGGAGAGCGCGACCTCGATGTTGCCGCGGGTCGCGTTGGAGTAGGGGCACACCTGGTGGGCCTGCTCGACCAGCTGGTCGGCCTGGGCCTGCTCGAGACCCGGCAGGGAGACGTTCAGTGCAACGCCGAGACCGAAGCCGACGTCCTGCTTGAGCACGCTGACCTCGGCGGTCACCGTCGACTCGGGCAGCGTCACCTTGGCCTGGCGGGCGACGAGCTGCAGGGCGCTGTGGAAGCACGCCGAATAGCCGGCGGCGAAGAGCTGCTCGGGGTTGGTCTTGTCCCCACCGGGGCCGCCCATCTCCTTCGGGATGGCCAGCGACTCGTCGATGACGCCGTCGGACGAGGTCACCTCGCCGTTGCGGCCATCGCCGCGAGCTGTCGCCACCGCCGTGTAGATCGCCTGACCCATGCTCATGCCTGCCTTCTGTCGCGGACGCTCCACAGCGAGCGTCTCACTGAGCACAACATCCCGCACCCGCGGAACAGTGCCCCCACATGGCAGGCGTCACGTGGATCGATTACCCGGCAGCCCCCGGGCAAAACCTCAAGCGGCGCGCGTCACCGCAAATTCGGCGACCTGGCGCCCGATCAGGCGCAGGGTGCGAACGCTCTTCTCGTCCGACGCACCGCCGCCCTCGTCGAACTTGGTCTCGGCCGAGTTGATCGAACCACCCAGAGGGGTGGCCCAGCCGCGCAGCGCGTGCGTGATCGTGCGCAGCTGCTCGAGCGTCGTCACCGCGGCTTGCCAGCCGTAGGCGACGGCGGCCAGGCCGACCGCGCGGCCGTCGAGGTAGGGACGGCGGTCGTCCCGCAGGTCTTCGACGTAGTCCAGGGCGTTCTTGACCAGGCCGGACAACGCGCCGTGGTAGCCCGGCGACACGACGATGAGCCCGTCGGCCTGCCGCACGGCTTCGATGAGCGTGGCGGCGCGGTCGTCGCGGCCCGGCTCGCCGGCGTCGTAGAAGGGCAGCACCAGCTCCGGACCGGTGAGCATCCGGGTCCGGACGCCGACTTCGGCCGCACCGGTGAGCGCGATCTGCAGAGCGCGTTCGGACTGGGAGCCCTCGCGCAGAGAGCCGCCGATCCCGAGCACGTTGACCGTCCTGGCTGAAGTCACGCTTTCCAGGCTAACCCCTCGACTTAAGTGGATATCCAGACTTTGGGACGGAGGTCCGCGTCACAGGTGGACCTGTTACCTACTGGCGAGTAACATCCCTCGCGGCACCCACGCTCAGGAGGCAACGATGGCGATCCCGCTCCCGGTCCGCATCCAGGCGGCGGCGTCCCAGCTCGCGTTCTGGCTGCCCACGCCGCTGCGGAGGCTGGCCGCGGGCCGCCCGGTGCGCCTAGACGGACAGGACCTCGCGCTCGACGCCCAGCTGCTGCTCCGGCTGCAGAAGGTCGCGAAAGCCGAGCTGGTGCGGGGCTCGGTGGAGCAGTCGCGCGCCCTGCTCGACGTCGGACGGCACCTGGTCAGCGGCAAGCCGATCGAGCCCGTCTCGGTGCGGGAGATCGCCGTGCCGACGCCTGATGGCGACCTGCCGGCGACGCTGTACACGCCGGTCGGGCTGCCCGAGAAGTCACCGCTGCTGGTGTTCTTCCACGGCGGCGGCTGGGTGATCGGCACGCGCGCGAGCCACGACAACGCCGTCCGCTTCCTGGCCAAGCACGCCGGAGTGCGGGTCCTGTCGATCGAATACCGGCTGGCGCCGGAGTTCCCGTTCCCGGCGGCCGCGGAGGACGCGCTCGCGGCGTTCGAGTACGCGGTGGCGAAGGCGGGCGACCTCGGCGCCGACCCCGCGCGGATCGCCGTCGGCGGCGACAGCGCGGGCGGCAACCTCGCCGCGGTGACGGCGCAGCAGGCAGTGAAGCGCGGCGGCCCGGCACCGGCGTTCCAGCTGCTGATCTACCCGGCGACGGACTTCGCGCGGCGCTACCGCTCGCAGGAACTGTTCGCCGAGGACCTGTTCCTCACCGACGTGCACATGAAGTGGTTCGAGGGCCACTACGTGCCGGAGGGCACCGACCTGACCGACCCGCGGCTTTCCCCGCTGCGCGCGGACGACCTGAGCGGCCTGCCGCCGGCGCTGGTCGTCACGGCGGGCTTCGACCCGCTGCGCGACGAGGGCGAGGCGTACGCGGAGAAGCTGCGCGAAGCGGGTGTCGAGGTGGCGTTGCGCCGGCACGACGACCTGATCCACGGGTTCATCAACTTCACCGGCGTCGGCACCCGGTTCCGCGAGGCGCTGGCCGAGACGGCGGGCGCGCTGCGGCAGGGTTTGTCCAAACGGGACTGAGCCGCCCGGGAAACGACCCGGAGCCCGGCGCGGAGAAATGTCCGCGGCCGGGCTCCGGGCCCCCTGTTTTCACTGGTTTTCGACTCAGCCCGCCGGCGCGGGCAACGGCGGCACCGGCAGCGGCGGCACCGGCAGCCCGCCGAGCAACCCGCCCAGGATGCCGGTGACGGCGCCGAGCAGGGCCTTCACCAGGTCGCTGACGATCTTCAGCGGGCCCGGCAGGTCCGGCAGCGACGGGATCGGCAGCGGCAGCGGCGGCAGCTGGCGGGCCTTGGCCGTCGGGTCGGTCAGCAACCGGCTGGACTCGTCCGCCCGCCCCTTGGCGAGGCCGGCGAGCTGCTCGGTGTCGGTCTGGACGGTGTAGCGCTTTCCGGCGGCGATGTCCGCGAGCACCGGGCTCATCTGCCCCAGGTCGGCGCGCGTGGCACCGACGTCGCCCGCGTAGGCCACCTTGGTCAGGCCGTCCCGCATCTGGAGCACCTGTGCGGCGAGGGCCTGGGTGCTGGAGGAACCCTTGCCCCCGTCCGGGCTCGCCGAAGCGATCCCCGCCATTCCGACCGCCAGCAGACTGCTCGCGGCTACCAGGGCGATGGACCGCCCGAACTTGCCTTTCATAACTTACCTCCATGGCCTCGGGAGACCTGACGGGTTAAATCGATACCCCCCGTATCGGAGATAAGCCACCCGATCACCGGTTAGGGACGTTTTCTAACCCTTACGTGCCGGATGCGCAGGAAGCGAACTCGACCACAATTGATTAACGTCGAAACCTTGCCCATCCCCCTGAAGATCATCCTGAGCGATCCTCGTCATTACTCCTGGTAGCGAGCGTCCACTGTAGAGCGGTTCGATCACTCACGCGGGTGTAAACGGTGATCTATTGGCTTCATCACTCCGTCGGACCGCGTGTCGAGACTGCTCCAGAAGGGGGCATCTCCCGCTGTCGCACCGCCACCCACAAGGCGCTCCCCTGGTCGGGGCGGAAATGCGAAATCAATTCCGGGAAACGGCCGCGGCGATCGGTTCGAGCCCCGCGACCAGCTCGTCGAGTTCGTCCGCGGTGAGCACGTCGTACGGCGGCGCCGCCAGCTCGTCGGTGCGGGCCTCGATCCGTTCCTTGAGCTCCCGCCCGGCGTCGGTGAACCCGCCGGCGGCGTCCACGAGGCCGCGGCCGCGCAGCCCGTCGACGACCGCGTCCAACCGGGCCTTGGGCAGGTGGTGGATCCGGCCGAACTCCGCCGCCTTTATCCCGAGGGAAAGCGCGAGGAGGACGTGGGCCTCGGTGCCGCCGATGCCGTGGGCGACGAGGACGGCGTTGTGGCCGTCTCCGCGGTGCTCCCGCAGCAGCGTCGCCGCGTGCCAGAGCCTGGCCACCGGCTCCTCGGGCACGTCGAGCGCCCGGAGCCCGGCGTACAGCGCCCGCCCGTCGGTCGGCGCGCTGACCGCGGCCCGGGTGGCGAGGTCGGCGATCCGCACCAGAGCCGGGGAGTCGGCGAGCTCCCCGATCTGCTGCCGCAGCGCGGCGGCGCTGGCCCGCTCGCGCACGGCGATCGCCTCCTCCGGGGTGAGCTTCCCCCAGACCCACGGGATGTGGCGCGCCACCTCGCCGTCGGCGAAGTTGTAGAAGACCGCGTGCACCACCTCGGCCGGCGCCATCCCCAGCGGCGCGGCCCGGCCCGCGAAGTACCCGTCCCAGTAGTTGCGCATGCCCAGGGCCAGGAACTCCTCGTTCACCGCTTCGGAGAAGGTGATGGTGGCGATCGGCTCGACGAGCTCGAACACGCGGTGGACCTTGACCTGGGTGTGCGGCATCGTCGACATCTCCTGGGACCGTGGCCGCGCCTTCGTGGACGGCCTCTCACTCTGGCTACGAACGACGCGGCCCGGATCCGACACTCCGGCCGGACGATTACAGCGGCAGGCCCGCTTCCAGGTGGACCAGCGCCTGGTCGAGCACGACCAGGTAGTCGCTTTCGGGGTCGCCCGCGGCCTTCAGGAACGCCGCCAGCAGCACTCCCACCACCGCGCCGGCCCAGTTGCGCACCACGAAGTCGTCCGGCGCCCGGCCGGTGCGCTGCGCGGCCACCCCGGCGATCTGATCGATCCCCTCGGCGAACTGGTCCATGGTCGCGGCACGCAGGTCGGGCTCGCGGAACACCAGCAGCTGCCGTTCGCGGACGAACTCCATCTCCTCCGCGGAGAACCGCTGGAGCACGTCGGTCACCGTCGCCCGCATGGCCGGGATCAGGCCGAGCTCAGGGGGCTGCGCGATCGCGATGGCGATGAAGACCGGGTCGACGGGGTCGTAGAGGACGGCCGCCTCCTTGGTCGCGAAGTACCGGAAGAAGGTGCTGGGCGAGATCTCCGCCGCGGCCGCGATCTGGTCGACCGTCGTGGCGCTGTAGCCCTGCTCCCGGAACAGCCGCAACGCGTGCCGCTGGATCGCGGCCCGCGTCTTGGCCTTCTTCCGCTCCCGCAGCCCCATGGGCTCAGATGGCGACGACGTCATGCTCCGATTCTCGCCGCTGCGCTCCGGTGGCCGCCCGCCCGGGCAGGAACAGCGACGCCAGCAGGGCGCCGGCGACGCCGAGCCCGGCGCAGACCCACAGCGTCGCCGCCATGCCGTCGGTGAACGCGAGCCGCGCCGAGTCGGCGAGCGCGGGCAGGTGGAGCTTCTCCGCGACGGCGACCGCGCCCGACGCGCTGCCGCGCACCGCGTCGGCGACCGGCGCGGGCAGGCCCGTCACGGCGACGCCGTCGCGGTAGGCGCTGTTGAGCACGGTGCCCAGCACCGCGACGCCGATCGTGCCGCCGACCTGGCGCAGCACCTGGATCAGCGCCGAGCCGGCACCCGAGCGACCCTCGGTGAGCGCGCCCATCGCCATCGTCATCAGCGGCGTCAGCGTGCAGCCCGTGCCGAGGCCGATGACGAGCTCCCAGCCGATGGTGGCGCCGTAACCGTCCGACGGCGTCGTCGTCGAACCCCAGGCCAGCCCGGCCGCGAGCAGCACGAACCCGGCGGTGACGACCGCGCGCACACCGAGTGCGGCGACCAGCCGTTCGGCGACCTTCGACGCCACCAGCATCCCGGCGATCAGCGGCAGCAGCCGGACCCCGGTCTGCAGCGCGTCGGCCCCCTGGACCGCCTGGAACAGCTGCGGCAGCACGAACATCACGCCCATCAGCGCGAAGGAGGCCACGGTCGCGAGCACCGCACCCCAGACGAACCGCGGCTCGCGGAACAGCGCGAGGTCCGCGAGCGGCGCGGCCGTCCGCGTCTGCGACCAGCAGAACACCCCGAGGAGCGCGGCGCCGAGCGCGAGCAGGCCGTACGTCGCCGGGTCGGCCCAGCCGTGCTCGCCGGCGTAGACGAAGCCGTAGGTGAGCGCGACCAGCCCGGCCGCCGAGAGCACGATGCCGCCGAAGTCGATCGCGCCCTGGCCGGAGCCGCGCGTCAGCGGAATCAGGAACAGCACCGCGACCAGGCCGACCACGGTCAGCGGGACGTTGATGAGGAACACCGAGCCCCACGCGAAGTGGTCGAGCAGCCAGCCGCCGAGCAGCGGCCCGAGCGGGATGCCGACGAACGTCGCCATCACCCACGTCGTCAGCGCCTTCGCCCGCTCCTCCGGCGGGAACAGGATGTTCAGCAGCGAGAGCGAGAGCGGGATGAGGAACGCGGCCCCGACACCGAGCACGACCCGGGCGGCGATCAGCTGGCCCGGCGAACTCGCGTAGGCGCACCCCAGCGAGGCCAGCCCGAACAGCGCGAGCGCGCCGAGCAGCAGCTTCTTCGGGCCGAACCGGTCGCCCAGCAGGCCCGCCGGCAGCAGCAGCGCGGCCAGCGCCAGCGTGTAGGCGTTGCCGAACCACTGCAGCTGCGTGGTCGTGGCGCCGAGGTCGACGGCGAGCGTCGGCACGGCGACGTTCAGCACGGTCAGGTCGAGGCCGACGGTCAGCAGGCTCACGGCGAGCGCGCCGAGCGCCCACCACCTGCGTGGATAGAGCTGAGTCATAGTGACCCCCAGTTGGTAGTGTCTACCAAATGAGAGTAACTGTCAGAATCTCCTGGCGCCAGCCGTTGTGACGCGGGAAATAAGTTGCACGTGCGTACCACCTTGGGTTCTCATCGGGACGTGCCACTGCAGCCGTACCGCCGGGTCCTCTCGGTCCCCCGCGTCCCGTCGACGATGGCGCTGATGTTCCTGGCGCGGCTGCCGATGACCATGAACGGCGTCCTGATGACGCTGTACATCGTCACCGGACTCGGCCGCGGCTACGGCGCCGCCGGGCTGGTCGGCGCCGGCGTCACCCTCGGGATGGCCCTCGGCGCGCCGCTGCTCGGGCGCTGCCTCGACCGCTACGGCCTGCGTCCGATCGTCACCGTCTGCGGGATCGGCACGACGGTGTTCTGGTTCGCCGCACCGCACCTGCCGTATGAGGTGCTCGCCGCGGTCGCGGTCCCGGCCGGGATGCTCTCGGTGCCCGCGGGCTCACTCGCGCGCCAGGTCCTGGCCACGCTCGTGCCGGTCGAGGAGCGCCGCGCGGCGTACTCGCTCGACACGATCTCCATCGAAGCGACGTTCATGATCGGCCCCGCGCTCGGCATCGCGGCGATCACGACGCTCTCGCCGACCTTCACGCTCAGCGCGCTCGGCGCGCTGTTCGGCGGCACGGCGTTCCTGATCTGGCTGGTCAACCCGCCGATCCGCGAGTCGGTCGAGCCCGGCGCGTCGACGACCCGGCCGCCGCTGCGGAGCTGGCTCAGCGGCCGGCTCGTGGCGACGCTGCTGATCGCCGCCGGCGCGCTGTTCGTACTCGTCGGCACCGAACTGGCGACGCTCGCGGCCCTGCGCGCGAACGGCGACATCGGCGTGACCGGGCTGGTGATCGCGGTGATGTGCGTGGCGTCCATCCTCGGCGGCATCGTGCACGGCGCGGTGAAGAAGTCGCTGCCGCAGGGCCTGCTGATGCTGCTGCTCGCGCTGCTGGTGGTGCCGGTCGGGCTGGCGGACCAGCCGTGGTGGCTGCTGATGCTGGTGCTGATCCCGACGAACCTGGTCTGCGCGCCGACGCTCGCGGCGACCACCGAGACGGTCAGCCGGATCGCCCCGCCGCAGGTCCGCGGCGAGGCGATGGGGCTGCAGGACGCGTCGACACGGCTCGGCCTGGCGCTGGGCAGCCCGGTGGTCGGCTTCGCGATCGACCACTCGAGCCCGGCGTGGGGCTTCGCCGCGGCGGGCCTCGGCGGTCTGGTCATCGCGGCGGCCGGCCTGCTGTACCGCCGCGCGCCGGAACCCGCGGCGGAGCCGGTCTCGGCACTGGCCGAAAGCTAGCGCCGCCCGCGTCGCGAATGACTCATTCGGGGCACCGGAGGCCGCGAATGAGTCATTCGCGGCCTCCGGTGTGGGTCAGCCGCCGCAGGCCACGCGGAGCGCGTCGAGCTTCTTGACGTTGCGCTGCACCCATTGGGCCACCACGCCGGCGTCCTCGATGCGTTCCTTCTGCACCTCGACGTACGACCCGGCCATGCCGAGCAGCGCGTTCTTGACGTCCTGGTCCTGGACGTTCCCCGCGAGCTCCCGCAGCCGCTTCTCCTTGTCCGCGGCGCGGGCCTTGAGCCTGTCCGGATCGACCAGCGGGTTCAGGTCCGCCAGCCCGAGCGCCTCGGTGCACGCGCCCACCTTGTCCGCGGTCTTCGACCCCTGGTCGACCGCGTCGCTGACCTGGTCGCACCCGCTCAGCAGCAGTGCGGCCCCGGCCAGCAGCGCGGCCGTCGTTCCACCCCTCGTCATGGCGCCAAGGTACCGCTCAGCCCTTGACGCAGACCACCTGCTTGAGGTGCGCCACCACCTCGACCAGGTCGGTCTGGGCCCGGATCACCGCATCGATGTCCTTGTACGCCGCCGGGATTTCGTCGACGACGCCCGAGTCCTTGCGGCACTCGACCCCGGCCGTCTGCGCCGCGAGGTCGTCGGCGGTGAAGAGCTTCTTGGCCTTGGTGCGCGACATCCGGCGGCCGGCACCGTGCGACGCCGAGTGGAACGACGACTCGTTCCCGAGGCCGCGGACGATGTACGAACCGGTCCCCATGCTGCCCGGGATGATCCCGAGGTCACCCGATCCAGCGCGGATCGCGCCCTTGCGGGTGACGAGCAGCTCGACACCGTCGTACGTCTCCTCGGAGACGTAGTTGTGGTGGCAGGAGATCGCGTCGTCGAAGGTCGTCTCCGGGACGACGTCCTTCAGCGCCTGCTTCACGAGCGCGACCATCGTGGCGCGGTTGCGCGCCGCGTAGTCCTGCGCCCAGAACAGGTCACGCCGGTAGGCCGCCATCTCCGGCGTGCCGGCGACGAAGACCGCGAGGTCCCGGTCCGGCAGGTCGGCGTTGTGCGGCAGCTTCCGCGCGACGGCCATGTGCCGCTCCGCGAGCTCCTTGCCGATGTTGCGCGAACCCGAGTGCAGCATCAGCCAGACCTGCCCGGTGCCCTCTTCGAGGCAGACCTCGATGAAGTGGTTCCCGCCACCGAGGCTCCCGATCTGGCGCGCGGCCCGGTCGTGCAGCTCCTGGACGCCGGAGTGCAGCTCGCCGAAGCCCTGCCAGAAGGCGTCCCAGCCGCCGACGCCGTGCACCTTCGCGGGGTTCACGGGCGTCTTGTGCAGCCCGAAGCCGACCGGCACGGCGCTTTCGATGCGCCGGCGCAGCTTGCCGAGGTCGTCGGGCAGGTCGGTCGCGGTGAGCGAGGTGCGGACGGCGCTCATGCCACACCCGATGTCGACGCCGACGGCGGCGGGCGAAACGGCGTCACGCATGGCGATGACGCTGCCGACGGTCGCGCCCTTCCCGTAGTGCACATCGGGCATCACGGCGACACCGTGCACCCACGGCAGGTTCGCGACGTTGTGCAGCTGCCGCATGGCCTGCTCTTCGACCGACGCGGGGTCCGCCCACATCCGGATCGGAACGCGGGCGCCTTCGACAGCGGTGTACATGGTTTTCCTTTCCTCACGGGTGATTCCTCTTCAGGATCCCGGGAGGGGGAGGCCGCGACAACGGGTTTTCCCGGTCGGCTCCTCGCCGCGGGACCGGTCCCCCGGCACTCGTGGTCTCCTGCACCGGTCGCAGCCGTGATTCCCGAGAGGTGCGCCCCGCCATGACCGAGCCGGCCCCTTACCAGCCGCTGCCCGCTTCCGACGCGAACGCGGAACGGGAGGTGCGCCGCGGGATCAGGACGATACGCGCGGCGATCGCCGCCCAGGCCGTGCTTTACCTGACGCTCGCCGGCTTCCTCTGGTACCTCGCCGCGGGGGTGGACGACGCCCGCGACGTCGTCTTGCCGTTGCTGCTCGTGTCGGTGAACGTGGTGCTGCTGATCGCGCTGGTGGTGTGCAGCGTGCTGCTGAGCACGCGCGAGCGCAAGGTCGCCTTCGCGATCATGTTGCTGGAATGCGCGTTCATGGCAATGCTGCTCATCGGGTTGATCGTGAGCCTCGCCACGAGTTCGGGATCCACCGGCAGCCCGGTCGGCCTGATCCTGTGGGGCGCGCTGATGATGGCCGTCCTGCGGCCGATGCAGAAGCCGGAGCTGCGGGCGGCGTTCGGCTTGCCGCCGATGCAGCCCCGGCAGAAGAAGAAGTGAGACCGCCCGGCCCCGCACAGCGGGACCGGGCGGCTTCTCACCGGTTCAGAGCTGCTGTGCGATCAGCTCCGCGATCTGCACGGCGTTGAGCGCCGCACCCTTGCGCAGGTTGTCGTTCGCGATGAACAGTGCCAACCCGCGGCCGCCCTCGACACCTTGGTCGGTGCGGATGCGGCCGACGTAGCTCGGGTCGTTGCCCGCCGCCTGCAGGGGGGTCGGGACCTCCGACAGCTCGACGCCCGGCGCGTGCGCCAGCAGCTCCGCCGCGCGCGCGGGCGTCAGCGGCTGCGAGAACTCCGCGTTCACCGAGATCGAGTGCCCCGAGAACACCGGCACGCGCACGCACGTGCAGGACACGCCGAGCCCCGGGATGCTCAGGATCTTGCGGCTCTCGTTGCGGAACTTCTTCTCCTCGTCCGTCTCGAGCTCACCGTCGTCCACAATGGACCCCGCCATCGGCAGGACGTTGAACGCGATCGGGCGGACGTACTTGTTCGGCGCCGGGAACTCGATCGCCGCGCCGTCGTGGGTCAGCAGCGCCGCGTGCTCCGCGCCCGCCTTGACCTGGCCCGCCAGCTCGTCCACGCCGGCCAGCCCGCTGCCGGACACCGCCTGGTACGTCGACGCCACCAGCCGGACCAGCCCGGCCTCGTCGTGCAGCGGCTTCAGCACCGGCATCGCGGCCATCGTGGTGCAGTTCGGGTTCGCGATGATCCCCTTACGCGCTTCCTTGATGGCGTGCGGGTTGACCTCGCTGACGACCAGCGGCACGTCCGGGTCCATCCGGAACGCCGAGGAGTTGTCGATCACCGTCGCGCCCGCCTCGGCGAACCGCGGCGCCTGCGCCTTCGACGTCGACCCGCCCGCGGAGAACAGTGCGATGTCCAAACCGGACGGATCCGCCGTCGACGCGTCTTCGATCGTGATTTCGGTGTCGCGCCAGGGAAGCGTCGACCCCGCCGAGCGCGCCGAGGCGAAGTACCGCAGCTCGGCGATCGGGAACTCCCGCTCCGCCAGCAGCTTGCGCATCACCGCGCCGACCTGGCCGGTCGCGCCGACCACCCCGATCCGCAGCCCGTCCGCCATCAGCGACCACTCCCCGCGTAGACCACAGCTTCTTCGTCGCCGCCGAGCTCGAACGCGTCGTGGATCGCGCGCACGGCTTCGTCGAGCTGGGCGTCCCGGATCAGCACCGAAATGCGGATCTCGGAGGTGTTGATGATTTCGATGTTGACGCCGGACTGGGCCAGCGCCTCGCAGAACGTCGCCGTGACACCCGGGTGCGAGCGCATCCCGGCGCCGACCAGCGAGACCTTGCCGACGTGGTCGTCGTAGAGCACCGACTCGAAGCCGATCTCCGCCTTGACCTTCTCCAGCTCCTTGACGCCCGCGGCGCCGTTGGCCTTCGACAGCGTGAACGTGATGTCCGTGCGACCGGACACCGTGCTGGACACGTTCTGCAGCACCATGTCGATGTCGATCTCGGCGTCGGCGATCACGCGGAAGATCCGGGCGGCGGCACCGGCGTGGTCCGGCACCCCGGTGACCGTGATCTTGGCTTCGGAGCGGTCGTGCGCCACACCGGTGATCAGGGCTTGTTCCACGGGGATCTCCTCGATAGAACCGGTCACCGTCGTGCCCGGCTTGTCACTGTAGGAAGAGCGGACTCGGATCGGGACGCCGTAGCGGCGCGCGTACTCGACGCACCGCAACATGAGGATCTTCGACCCGCTCGCGGCGAGCTCGAGCATCTCCTCGTAGGTGACGGTGTCGAGCTTCTTCGCGTCCGGCACCACCCGCGGGTCGGCGGTGTACACACCGTCCACATCGGAGTAGATCTCGCAGACGTCGGCGTTCAGCGCGGCGGCCAGCGCGACGGCGGTGGTGTCCGAGCCACCGCGGCCCAGCGTGGTGATGTCCTTGGTGTCCTGCGCGACGCCCTGGAAGCCCGCCACCAGCGCGACGTAGCCCTGCTCGAGGGCTTCGGTGACGCGGCTCGGCGTGACGTCGATGATGCGCGCGTTGCCGTGCACCGACGTCGTGACGACGCCGGCCTGCGACCCGGTGAACGACCACGCCTCCGCGCCCTGGGCTGCGATGGCCATCGCGACCAACGAGTTCGAGATGCGCTCACCGGCGGTGAGCAGCATGTCCATCTCCCGCTCCGGCGGCGCCGGGTTCACCTGCTGCGCCAGGTCGAGCAGCTCGTCGGTGGTGTCACCCATCGCCGAGCAGACCACGACGACGTCGTTGCCCGCCTTCTTGGTGGCGACGATCCGCTCGGCGACGCGCTTGATCCGGTCGGCACTTTCCAGCGACGATCCGCCGTACTTCTGGACCACGAGGGCCACGCCCGAACCTCCTCGACGGGCCGGGTCTGCTCCCTGGTGGGCACCGGAGAGCCCCCGCGTCCCATGATTTGAAGAGGAGCCTACCGGGGGTTTCGCGGCCCGCCACCCTCTTGACTTGGGGCGGGCACCGGATGGAGGCAGCCCGGAAGTAAATCTTCCGTAACACCAAGGAAATACGCGAAGCCCTTCCTCCCGAGTGATGCAGCGCACGCCTGGGTACCGTGATGATCGTGCGAAAGCCAGCTGTGACGAGCGTCCCGATCGCGTCGGTGATGGCGGAGCGTTGGAGCCCGCGGGCCCTGGACGCGTCTTTTGCCGTGACTCCGGAGCAGGTGAGGGCCCTCCTGGAGGCGGCCCGCTGGGCCCCGTCGTTCGGCAACACCCAGCCCGCCCGCTACCTGGTCGGGTTGCGCGGCACGCCGTCGTTCGACGCGATCCTGGCGACGTTCAACTCGGGCAACCGGGCGTGGGCCCACCGGGCGAGCCTCCTGCTGATCGGCGTGATGGTGACGACGAACGAGAAGGGGGCGGTGCCGTACGCCGAGTACGGGCTCGGGCTGGCGTCGGAGAACCTCGTGCTGCAGGCGGTGGAGCTGGGGCTGGTCGCGCATCAGATGGCGGGGTTTTCGCCGGATGAGGTGTGCGCTTCCTTCGCCCTTCCGGAGGACGCGGTGCCTCGGGTCGCCATCGCGGTGGGGAAGCCGGCCGCGCCGGACGTCCTGGAGGAGGACTGGCGGGTCGAGCGCGAGAAGGCGGAACGGAAGCGGATCCCGCTGGAGGAGTTCGCGTTCACCGGCCAGTGGGGCCGGCCGGCGCTCGGGGATCAGTGACCATCCGACAAAGGTCAGATTTCAAGGTTTGGGTCGATACCCTGAAATCTTGAGCCGAGACTGCAAGAACCCTTAGATGCCGCCACCAGAACTAAAGCTTTATGCGCTAAGCTTTAAAAGTGCAGGTAGAGACGTTCGACAAGTCACCCGTCGGTCAGCTGGTGCCGATCAGCGGCGTAGATGGCCGAACCAAGCAGTCCTACAACCACTTCGCCTTCGTGCCCGCTCCACTCCCCAGCGTAGTCGACCTGCTACCCGGCACCTACAAGCTCATCAGTGAAGCCGACCGCGCCCTGGGCTCGCTGGACGCCCTGACCGACCGGCTACCCAACCCCGACCTGCTGGTACGACCGTCACTGACCCGGGAAGCCGTCAGCACCTCGGCGCTCGAAGGAACCTTCGCCCCCTACGCCGATGTGCTGGAAGCCCAATACACGGAAAGTCAGCGGCCGACGGCAGAGGTGCACGAAGTGCAGAACTACGTCCAAGCGGCTTTCGCCGGTCTCGACCTCATCAAGAAACTGCCGATCTGCCTGCAGGTGGTGTCAAAGCTTCAACAGATCCTCGTGACGGGAACACGGGGCGACGCCTACGACGCCGGCCGGCTCCGAGAACGGCTTGTCTGCATCGGAGACCGTGGCCGGGGAATCGAACAGTCCAGGTTCGTCCCACCACCCAATGGCGACGTGCTGCGCGACGGTGTGAGCGACTGGGAAAAGTGGATAAACGCCGAACAGGAGATGCCGGCACTGGTGAAGGTGGCGCTCGGCCACTACCAGTTCGAGACACTGCACCCGTTCAGCGATGGGAACGGCCGGATCGGCCGACTGATCATCACTCTTCAGCTCATCGAAGAGCACGTGCTGAAGCACGCCGTGCTGAACCTGTCCCCTTGGCTGGAACCACGTCGTGACGACTACATCGACCACCTGCTCACCGTGAGCCGGACAGGAAACTTCGACCCTTGGGTTCGATTCTTCGCCGAAGCGGTCAAGGCACGCGCCCTGGCGGCGGCGGAAACCATCCGGAACCTGATGGCGTTCTCCCGGGAAGTCATCGAAACGATGAAGGACGCGGGCGCACGCGGCAGCGTTCACGACTTGGCGGTGAACATCATCGGGTACCCGATGATGACCATTCCGAAGGTGCAGGCCGACCTCGGCGTGTCCTATCCGACCGCCGCCGGCGCGATCAGGAAACTGGAGGAAGCCGGTTTCCTCCGCGAGGTCACCGGAGGGAACTACGGGCGCCGGTACATCTGCGACCGGGTGTACGACGAACTCGCCGAGAGCTAGGCCGGCTCAGGAAGCTCCGCCCACCCGGCGGATGACCTTCGCCAGCACTCCCGACACCACGAGCCAGAAGATCGCCGCGATGCCGTAGTTCACCAGCACCCGCAGCTTCTCGTCACTCGGCGTGAACAGGTCGTCGAATCCCAGGGCCAGGCCGTTCGCCCACGATTTCACGAACGAGACGATCCCGTTGTCCGGGTTGGCCGAGCCGACCGTGAAGATCACGTGGATCACCAGCAGGGCGGCGAAGATCAACCCCACCCAGCGGACGATCGACGCCACGATGGAGGCGATGCGGCCGCCGGTCCGGCGCCAGTCGACCGGGTCCCGGCGAGAGACCTTGGTCTCCTCGTCCGACGCCGCCGAAGACGACTCTGCGTGCTCAGCCATGTCCGCAGTTTCGCACGGCCACCGACCAATTGCTACCCACAGGTAACCCCCGGAACGAGACGCCCGGCTTCCCTCACCCGGCGTTCCGTGGTTATGGTGGAGCCGTGGCGCGTGCTCTCCTGCTTCGCTGCCGCGACGGGGCCTGACCGGACCGGCTCCCCGTCGCGGGGCTTCGTGGTGCCGGTCGCACCCGTCGAGCTGGAGATCCCCGAATTCGCATGAGCAAGATTCGCAAGCCTTCTCGCACCGCGCCCGCTGACCAGCCCGCTTGGAACACCCAGCGCGGCACGTCCATGCCGGTCCACCGCTACCGCCCCTGGTACGACCTCGTCGAGAACATCGACCTGCCCGACCGCACCTGGCCCGAAAAGCGCATCGACCGCGCGCCGCTGTGGTGCGCCGTCGACCTGCGGGACGGCAACCAGGCCCTGATCGACCCGATGTCGCCCGCGCGCAAGCGCAAGTTCTTCGACCTGCTCGTACGCATGGGCTACAAGGAGATCGAGGTCGGCTTCCCGGCCGCGAGCCAGACCGACTTCGACTTCGTCCGCGAGATCATCGACGAGGGCGCCATCCCGGACGACGTCAGCATCCAGGTGCTGACCCAGTGCCGCCACGAGCTGATCGAGCGGACCTTCCAGGCCCTCGAAGGCGCGCCCCGCGCGATCGTCCACATCTACAACTCGACGTCGATCCTGCAGCGTCGCGTGGTCTTCCGCGAGGAGCGCGAAGGCATCAAGAAGATCGCGACGCAGGCCGCGGAACTGGTCGTCGAGCTGGCCGCGAAGCAACCGGACACCGACTTCCGGTTCCAGTACTCGCCCGAGTCCTACACCGGCACCGAGCTGTCGTACGCGCTCGAGGTGTGCAACGCCGTCACCGAGATCTGGCAGCCGACGCCGGAGAAGCCGGTGATCCTGAACCTGCCGGCGACCGTCGAGATGGCGACGCCGAACGTCTACGCCGACTCGATCGAGTGGATGAGCCGCAACCTGGCCCGCCGCGACTCGGTCATCCTCTCGCTGCACCCGCACAACGACCGCGGCACCGGCATCGCCGCCGCCGAGCTGGGCTACCAGGCCGGCGCGGACCGGATCGAAGGCTGCCTGTTCGGCAACGGCGAGCGCACCGGCAACGTCGACCTGGTCGCGCTGGGCATGAACCTCTACAGCCAGGGCATCGACCCGCAGATCGACTTCTCCGACATGGACGAGATCAAGCGGACCGTCGAGTACTGCAACCAGCTGCCGGTGCCCGAGCGCTCGCCGTGGGGCGGCGACCTGGTGTTCACCGCGTTCTCGGGCAGCCACCAGGACGCGATCAACAAGGGCCTCGACGCGCTGAAGGACGCCGCCGACAAGCAGGGCGTGCCGCTCGAGGAGTACCCGTGGCAGGTCCCGTACCTGCCGATCGACCCGAAGGACGTCGGCCGCTCGTACGAGGCCGTCATCCGCGTGAACTCGCAGTCCGGCAAGGGCGGCGTCGCCTACATCATGAAGGCCGAGCACCAGCTCGACCTGCCGCGGCGCCTGCAGATCGAGTTCTCGAAGGTCATCCAGCGCTACACCGACACCGAGGGCGGCGAGGTCGACCCGACCACGATGTACAACGCCTTCGCGACCGAGTACCTGGAGCTGAAGACGCCGCTGGAGCTGGTCCGCCAGCACGTCCGCGACAACGGCGACGGCGAGTACGACATCACCGCCACCGTGCGCGTGGAGGGTGACGAGCACGAGGTCACCGGCCGCGGCAACGGCCCGATCGCGGCGTTCTTCGACGCGCTCTCGACCGTGGGCTTCGACCTGCGCCTGCTGGACTACTCCGAGCACACGCTCTCGCCGGGCGACGACGCGCGCGCCGCGTCGTACATCGAGTGCGCGATCTCGGACCGCGTATTCTGGGGCATCGGGATCGACGCCTCGATCGTCACGGCGTCGCTGCGCGCGGTCGTCTCGGCGGTGAACCGCGCCAACCGCTGAACCTGTGGGCCGGCTGTCGGGTTCCTGTGAGTCCCCGGTGATCGGGACTCATCGGGCCCCGGCAGGCGGTTAATGGAGATGTGGACGGATCGACGGCGGGACTGCTGCTGCTGTTCGTCGTCTCGCTGGTGCCGCTGCTCCCCACCGAGGTGACGCTCCTCGGCATGGGCATCGCGGCGGCGCAGGGCGGGACGTCGCTGGCCGTGGTGATCGCCGTGGCCAGTGCCGGGTGCCTGGTTTCCGACCAGGTGCTCTACGCCCTCGGCCGGTTCGGTGGCCGGGCGGCGCTGGACCGGCTGAGCCGGCGGAAGAAGATCGCCGCCGGCATCGGCTGGCTCGACGGGCGCCTGCAGCGCCACCCCCGGCCGGTGCTGGTGGTCGCCCGCTGGCTGCCGTCCGGCGGCACGGTCGGCGCCCTGCTCGCCGGGTCACTCCGGTGGCCGATGGCGGAGTTCTTCACCGCGTCGGCCGTCGGCGTCACACTCTGGACGTCCTACGTGGCCTTCCTCGGCTACGCGGGCGGACAGATCATCACCGAACCCTGGATCAGCCTGCTGCTCTCCCTCGGCGTGGCCCTGGTCCTGGGTTCGGTGATCACCTACGGCGTGAAGCGCGGCGCTAAAGCGATTTGAGGATGTCCGTCGGTTCGGTGCGCGTCACGAAGTCCGGGTGGACGTCGACGAACCGCAGCACCCGGTCCCGGCCGACCACGACGACGGCCGGGTGGACCAGTTCCCAGGTGCCGTTGACCTTTTCGAGGTCTGTGCCGAGTGTTCGCATGGCCTCGCGCACCGGGTCGGACACCGGATAGCTCAGCCCGAGTCCGCGCGCGACGGTGCTGCCGACGTCCGAAAGCACCGGGAATTCCAGGTCCGGGAGTGGGCCGTCCGGCTTCTGCGGGCTGATCGCCGCCAGCGTCGCGCCGCGCTTGGCCAGCTCGGGCAGCAGTTCCTGCTGATAGGTGCGCAGGGTCAGGTTGCAGTACGGGCACCACTGGCCGCGGTAGAACACCAGCACCGCCGGGCCGTTCGCGACGAGGTCGCCCAGGCTCGCCGCCGTTCCGTCGGCGCCGGGCAGCGTGAAGTCCTCGATCTTGCTACCCACGTCGGCGAACTTCGTTCCGGCGGCGCGGCGCCGGTCCGCGTCGAGAGCCTCGGCGATCTCCGGCGGCAGAGCGCCGCGGAGCTGGTCGTTCAGCCCGGTCAGAGCGGTTTCGAGCGTCATGGATCCCCCTAGCGATTGTACTGATTGGTACAGTGGAACGGACTGTACTATTCGGTACATGGAGACGCAAGTGGCTTCGACCCCGCGCGGCAAACAGACCCGCGACGCGATCGTCGACGCGGCGGCGGGACTGATGTACGTGGACGGCGTCGCGGGCACGAGCGTCGACAAGGTGCTCGCCGCGAGCGGGGCCGGGAAATCGCAGATGTACCACTACTTCAAGAACAAGGACCAGCTGGTCGCGGCCGTGATCGACCGCTACCTCGAGCAGATCCTGGCCAACCAGCCGGCGATCTTCGAGCTGGCCTCCTGGGCCGACCTCGAGACGTGGACCGAGCAGCTGCTCGACGTCCACCGCCGCGCGGGCAGCCCGATCGCGTGCCCGCTGGGCAACCTCGCCGGGGAAGTCGGCGACAACCCGAAGCTCGCGCCGCTGGTCGACCAGGCCTACCGGACCTGGGAATCCCACCTGGCGCGTGGGCTGGTCACGTTGCGGGACAAGGGAGAGCTGGCTCCCGGCGCCGACCCGGCCCGGCTGGCGCAGGCGGCGATGACGTCCGTCCAAGGTGGACTGCTGCTCGCCCACCTCCGGCACGACCTCACGGCGATGGAAGACGCGCTGGCGATCGCACTCGCCTACCTGCGCGGCTTCAAGCCGTGAGCTGAGCGATCTCCGCGCGCAGTTCGTCGATCACCTTGGCCACGGCCGGGCGCTGCAGCGCCCCCGTGCGGCAGACCGCCTCCACCAGCCGCGCCGCGCGGATCCCCGCCAGCGGTCGCGCGACCAGGCCACGGCCGCGGCCAGTATTCATCGTGTAGCGCGGCAGCAGCGCGATCCCGTGGCCGGCCGCGACCAGCCGCTCGGTGATCCGGAAGTCGTTGATCCGCTGCACCACCACCGGCCGCACGCCGGTGCGGATGGTCAGCGAGCGCAGCACGTCGTCCACCGGGAAGCCGAAGTCGACGCTGATCCAGCGTTCGTCGGCCAGCTCCGCCAGCTCGACGCGGCGCCGGTTCGCCAGGCGGTGCCCGGCCGGGAGCGCGACGTCGAGCGGTTCGCGCAGCAGCGGCACGACGTCGAGGCGGTCCTGGTCGAACTCCGGCGCGTGCTCGTCCCGGTGCGCGACGACGACGTCGTAGTCCGCGACCAGGCCGGGCACCTCGGGCGGCGTCATGTCGACGTCGCGGACGTCGACCTCCAGGCCCTCGTACCCGGCGACGCGGGTCAGCAGGCCCGGCAGCAGCATCAGCCCGGCCGACTGGAAGATCGCGATCCGCACGCGGCCGCGCGGCGCGCTGCGGTAGGTGTCCAGTTCGGACTCCGCGCGCTCGAGCGCGGCCAGCACCTCGTCGGCCCGGGCCACCAGCGCGCGCCCGGCATCGGTCAGCCGCAGCCCCCGCCCGGCCGGTTCGGTGAGCGGCAGGCCGACCTCGCCCTGCAGGGCCCGCAGCTGCTGCGAGACCGCGGACGGCGTGCAGTGCAGCGCCCGCGCGGCCGCCGTCACGCTCCCGCGGTCGGCGAACTCCCGCAGCGTGCGCAGGCGACCCAGATCCACGGGTCCCAGCGTAGTTGAAGTACGGCTACACAGTGGCGACGCTTTCGACCTTCGCCACTTCACGGTCGTGGCGCAGCCGCGCGACGGTCCCGGCGCTGACGAGCGCGACGATCCCGGCCACACAGCCGAGGGTGAGCACCGACGGCGTCAGGCGGCTGTCGGCGAGCTGCAGCACGTACGCGAACAGCGGCGAGAGCGTCAGCAGGATCGACGCGGTGATCGGCTCGGTCCGCCGGATCCCCACCTGCAGCAGGTAGAGCGGCAGCGCGACCCCGAGCAGGGCGATCAGCGCGGACGGCCCGAACGCCGGCCCGAAGCCCGGCGCGTCGTCGACCGCGACGAGCGCCCAGGTCATCGCCAGGATGAGGAAGAACCGCACGGCGAGCACCCGCCGCGGCGGCAGCGCGGCGTCGCTCAGCCGCTTCGAGTAGATCACGTTCGTCACCGAGCCGACGCCCGTGACGAGCACGAGAGCCACCCCGATGAGCGTCTCGCCGGGGGTCCGGTCGAGTCCACTGTGGCCGGTGAACGAGCCCCAGACGAGCAGCCCGATCAGCACGCCGATCCCGACCGCCACCCACGACTCCGCGCGCAGGATCGCGGTTCCCTTGCGCAGCAACGGGTTGAACGCGAGGGTCAGCACCGGGCCGAGCGCGATGCCGACGACGTTCACCACCGCGGGCTCGAGGTAGCGCAGCGCGAAGAGCATCGACAGCCAGGTCGCGGCGGTCGTCACGTTGATCATCACGACGTCGCGGCGCAGCTCCCGCAGCGGGCGGAACGTCTCGGCCACGCCGTCCCGCAGCAGCGCGAAACCCAGGAAGAACACGGCGGCGAGGGTGAACGACACCGCGGCGACGGTCGCCGGGCGCAGCTGTTCCAGCTGGTTGCCGGCGAAGACGTCGAGCGCCGCGGTCAGCGCCGCGAACCCGGTCAGCGGCAGTACGCCTCGCAGCATCGGAATCTCCCAGTCGTCGGCGGACGCTCATCGTTGCCGGATCCGGACATCGCGGGCAATACCACGCCGACCGGTGAGCAACGCTCAAGACGTCATCTCCACCGAACGGCCCAGGTCACGGGCTTTTCCTTGAAGGGTGGCTAAACAGTCCCTGCAGATATTCTCGCTGGTCCTTCACGATCGCCGCCGTCACAGTGGAAGCATGCCCACCCGTGACCGCCTGCTCGCCGTGCTCGTCGCCGTCCTCTGGGGCCTGAACTTCCTCGCCATCCACGCCACGCTCGGCCAGTTCCCGCCGGTGTTCGCGGGCGCGCTGCGGTTCGCCGTGATCGCCGTGCCGACGATCCTGTTCGTGCCGTGGCCGAAGGTGAAGGTGCGGCACCTGCTCGGCTACGGCCTCGGCTTCGGCACCGGGCAGTTCGCGTTCCTGTTCATCGCGATGGACTCCGGGATGCCGACCGGGCTGGCGTCGCTGGTGCTGCAGGCGTCGGCGCCGTTCACGGTGCTGCTCGGCGCCGTCTTCCTGCGCGAACGCGTCACCCCGCACCAGCTGGCCGGGATCGCGCTGGCCGTCGCCGGGATGGCCGCGATCGCGTGGCAGCAGTCCGGGCACGCGGCCCTGCTGCCGATGCTCCTGACGCTGCTGGCCGCGCTGAGCTGGGCGTTCGGCAACCTGAGCACGCGCAAGGCCGAGCCGGACAACCCGCTGCACTTCACGCTGTGGATGTCGGTCGTGCCGCCGCTGCCGATGTTCGCGCTTTCGCTGGTCATGGAGGGCCCGGCCGCGCAGTGGCGGTCGCTGACGACGCTCGGGACGCCGACCGGGCTGACCGCGCTGGGCGGGCTGACCTACGTCGTGCTGATCGGCACCGTCGTCGGGTCGGGCGTGTGGACGACGCTGATGCGGCGCAACCCGGCGAGTGTCGTCTCGCCGTTCTCGCTGCTCGTGCCGGTGGTCGGGCTGACGGCGTCGTTCCTGCTGCTCGGCGAGCGGCCGACCTGGCTGGAGGTCGGCGCCGCCGCCGTCGTGATCGCCGGGGTGCTGCTCGGGTCCCTCCGGCGGGCGCGCAAGCCCGACCCGGAGCTGCTGCCCGAGGAGGTGCCGGTCTAGGCCGTCGGCTCGTTGACCGGCTTCTCCTCGGCGCCGACGGTCTCGTCCTCGTCGTGCTTGCGGCCGAGCCGCTTCTTCATGACGAAGAAGATGACCACGCCGATGATGATCGCGGCGACCAGGCCGAACTTGGAGAACCGGCCGAGCCACTCTTCGGCGACGACGCCGAGGTAGTAGACGGCCGCGGTCGTGCCGCCCGCCCAGACGATGCCGCCGGCCGCGTTCGCCAGCAGGAACTTCGGGTAGTGCATGCGCAGCGATCCCGCGAGCGGGCCGGCGAGGATGCGCAGGAACGCGATGAACCGGCCGAGGAAGACGGCCCACACGCCGCGTTTATTGAAGATCCTTTCGGCGTTGGCGAGGTGCGTCGGGCCGAAATGCTTCGGGAATTTCCGGCCGGCCCAGGCGAACAGCCGTTGACCACCGGTCTTTCCGATCAGGTAGCCGATGCTGTCGCCGATGATGGCGCCGGCGCTGGCCAGGATGCCGATCCACAGCGGGCTCAGGTTGCTGTGCTGCGAAGCCAGCAAAGCCGCGCTGACCAGCACGATCTCGCCGGGCAGCGGAATGCCGAGGCTTTCGATCATGATCACCGCACCGACGATCAGGTACACCGAGAGCGGCGGGATCGCCTCCAGCCATTGGTCGATGTGCACTGCCCGTACCCCCTGCTGTCCGGCGATCTGCTTTTCGCAGAGTACCGGGGGCGGCACGTTGGGGGCGGCCTACTCAGGTATTGCCAGGGGTACGACTCAAGTCGGGTTCAGCCGAACGTGGCGAGGACCCAATTGCCTGGTGAAAGAGTTGTCCACAGGGTTCACCCCCATGTGGACAACTCCGGCGGGTAGGGGGCGGGAGCCGGTCCTCGGTCGGCGGCCCGGACGTCATGAACGACCCTTTCATGTCGTCAGGCGAGGTGAACGAGTCGTTCATGACACCGCAGCGCCGGCCGGTCAGGGCTCGAGCTTCGCGGCCCGCGACTGCAAGTAACTCTGCTCGGGCAGGCTCAACGTCCGCTGGGCGGCGGCCAAGTAAGCCGCCCGCGCCCCGGCGAAGTCCCCAGCCTGCTCCAGCAAGTGCGCCCGGACGGCCTCCACCCGGTGGTTCTCCTTCAACCCGACGTCCGCCAGCTCCGCCAGCCCGGCCTCAGGCCCGTTGACCTGCGCGAACGCCACGACCCGGTTCACCGTCACCATCGGCCCCGGCGCCACCACCCGCAGCAGGTCGTACAGCGTGAGGATCTGCGCCCAGTCCGTCTCGCCCGCCGTCGGCGCCTCCGCGTGGACCGCCGCGATCGCCGCCTGGAGCTGGTACGGCCCGACCGGGGCCGTCGACAGCGCGTCCGTGATCAGCGCGATGCCCTCCTCGATGAACGGGCGGTTCCAGCGCGTGCGGTCCTGGTCGGCCAGCGGAACCAGCGCGCCCGACGACGAAGCGCGGGCCGGGCGGCGGGCTTCCGTCAGGAGCATCAGGGCCAGCAGGCCCGTGACTTCGCCGTCGTCCGGGAGCTCCGCGCGCAGCCGGCGGACCAGGCGGATCGCCTCGGTCGTCAGCTCGACGCGGTTCAGCGCGTCGCCCGAACTGGCCGTGTGGCCTTCCGTGTAGATCAGGTACAGCACCTGCAGTACCGCCGCCAGCCGTTCCGGACCGCCGTCCCGCGTGAGCCGCTCCCCGCGGAGCTTCTGCTTCGCGCGGCTGATCCGCTGGCCGATCGCGGCCTCCGGGACGAGGAACGCGCGGGCGATCTCCGCCGTCGTCAGGCCGCCGACCGCGCGCAGCGTGAGCGCCACCTGGGACGGCTGGGTCAGCGACGGGTGGCAGCAGAGCAGCAGCAACGTCAGCGTGTCGTCGACCCCGACCGGCTCCGGCTCCGGCGGCGAAGCCAGCACCACCGCTTCTTCACGCCGTTGCCGGGCCGTCTCGCTGCGCCACTGCTCGATGCGCCGCCGGGATGCCGTCGTGATCAACCACCCCTTCGGGTGGTCCGGGATCCCCGAAGCCGGCCACTGCTGCGACGCCGCCAGCAGCGCCTCCTGGACGGCGTCCTCGCAGGCCTCGAAGTCGCCATAACGCCGGACCAGGGCCGCGAGGACCTCGGGCGCGAGCGAGCGCAGCAGCTCGGGAATCACAGGTCCGGCCCGTGCAGCCCCATCACCGGCCGCACCTCGACCACCCCGAACGCGGCTTCGGGGATTCGCCCGGCGATCTCGACGGCGCGTTCGCGGCTCTCGCAGTCGAGCAGGTAGAAACCGGCGAGGAACTCCTTGGCCTCGGCGAACGGCCCGTCGGTCGTCGTCGTGCCGCGGTCGCCGACGCTGACCTGCGTGGTGAGCTCGGGGAAGGCGAGCCGCTCGGAGACGATCCGCTCGCCGGACGCGTCGAGGTCGTCGTTGAGCTGCTGGTAGTAGGCGAGCCCGGCCGCGCGCTGGTCGTCGCTCATGCCCGCCCAGGCCTGCCGGGACTCGGGGTTGCCGTAGATCAGGACCACGTATTTCACGAAACACTCCCGGTCGATGTCGAAATCCGCGTGGCGGCGCCTACGTCCCTTCCGACAGGCACCACACCTCAGGAGGATGACATGACGGAGCAGCGGATTCGCGAACTGATGGCGACACGCGAAGCGGCGATGACCGCACGGGACGCCACGGCGCTGGCGGCGCAGTACGTACCGGAGGCCGTGGCGTTCACGCTGGCCCCGCCGCTGGTGCACCACGGGGAGGACGTCGCGGCCCGGGAAGCGTGGTTCGCGTCGTTCGACGGCCCGATCGAGTATTCGACCCGGGACCTCGCGATCACGGTCGGCGAGGACCTCGCGTACTGCCACGCGCTCACCTACCTGTCGGCGACGCCGCAGGGGATGCCGCAGAAGTTCGAGCTGTGGTTCCGCTCGACGGTGTGCTTCCGCAAGCGGGACGGCGACTGGCTGATCACCCACGTGCACGACTCGACGCCGTTCTACATGGACGCGACGATGAGCGCCGCCCTGGACCTCAAGCCCTGAAACGGCGACGGCCGGCCGGGGAGAACCCCGGCCGGCCGCGCACTCACAAGATCACAGGATCACAGGATCTCGGCGGACGTGCCGACGTCCGGCGGGCCCAGGTCGGGGTTGAGCGCCCCGGAGAACTCCACCAGCTCCGGCTTCACCTCGTGCGGCTGGATGCGCCCGTCGCGGATGTCCTCCGCGTAGTGGCACGCCACCCGGTGACCGGCGCCGATCTCCCGCAGCTGCGGGCGGTCCGTGTCGCACAGGCTCGCCTGCTTCCACGGGCAGCGCGTGTGGAACCGGCAGCCCGTCGGCGGGTTGGCCGGTGACGGGAGGTCGCCCGCGAGCAGGATCTGCTCGCGGGTGTCCTCCACCTGCGGGTCCGGCACCGGGATCGCCGACAGCAGCGCCCGCGTGTACGGGTGCAGCGGGTCCTGGTAGAGCGAGTCCGCGTCGGTCTCCTCGACCAGCGCGCCCAGGTACATCACGCCGATGCGGTCGGAGATGTGCCGCACCACCGCGAGGTCGTGCGCGATCACCACGTACGTCAGGCCGAGCTGGTCCTGCAGGTCCTCCAGCAGGTTCACCACCTGGGCCTGCACCGAGACGTCCAATGCGGACACCGGCTCGTCGGCGACGATCAGGTCCGGCTCCACGGCCAGCGCCCGCGCGATGCCGATGCGCTGGCGCTGCCCGCCCGAGAACTCGTGCGGGTACTTCCGCAGCGACGACTCCGGGAGGCCGACGGCGGACAGCAGCTGACGCAGCCGCCGCTGGGTGGCCTCCTTGTCCTTGTCGAGGCCGTGCGCGTGCATGCCCTCGACGAGGATCGACTCGACGGACTGCCGCGGGTCCAAACTGGACATCGGGTCCTGGAAGATCATCTGCATCCGGCGCCGGGCCTTCCGCAGCTCCTCACCCTTGAGCTTCGCGACGTCGGTGCCGTCGAACTTCACCGAACCGGAGGTCGGCTCGTTGAGCCGCAGGATCGCCCGGCCCAGGGTGGACTTGCCGCACCCGGACTCGCCCACCAGGCCGTAGGTCTCCCCGCGCCGGATGGCCAGGTCGACGCCGTCGACCGCGAACACGTGCCCGACCGTCCGGTCGAACACGACGCCGCTCTTGATCGGGAAGTGCACCTTGAGGTCGTTGACCTCCAGCAGCACGTCGCCAGCAGGACGGGTCATCGGGCTCCTCCTCCCGCAGCGACCGCCGGCCGCACGGGGTTGTGACAACGCAGCAGGCCGCCCTGGTCGGGCACCAGCTGCGGCGAAACCTCACGGCAGACCGGCAGCGCGTTCGGGCAGCGGGGCGCGAACGCGCAGCCGCCCTCCCACGGGATGTTGTCGGACACCGAACCGCGGATGGGGACCAGCTTCTCGCCGCGGCCCGCGTCGAGACGCGGGATCGAGGCGAGCAGGCCGTGGGTGTACGGGTGCCGCGGCTCGCCGAACAGCTGGTGCCGCTGCGCCCGCTCGACGATCTTGCCGCCGTAGAGCACGTTGACCTCGTCGCACAGCCCGGCGACGACGCCGAGGTCGTGCGTGATCATGATCAGCGCGGTGCCGGTGTCCTGCACCAGTTCCCGCAGCAGCGCCAGGATCTGCGCCTGGATGGTGACGTCCAGGGCGGTGGTCGGCTCGTCGGCGATGAGCAGCCGCGGCCGGCACGCCAGCGCGATGGCGATCAGCGCGCGCTGCCGCATCCCGCCGGAAAGCTGGTGCGGGTACTCGGAAAGCCGGCGCGACGGGTCCGGGATGCCGACCTTGTCGAGCAGGTCCGTCGCTTCGACGGACGCCGCCTTGCGCGACATCCCGCGGTGGCGTTCCAGCACCTCGGTGATCTGCAGGCCGATCGGGATGACCGGGTTCAGCGAGGACAGCGGGTCCTGGAACACCATGCCGAGGTCGCGGCCGCGGCGGTCGCGCATCTCCCGGTCGGACAGCTTGAGCAGGTCGGTGCCCTCGAAGCGCACCGAACCGCTGACCTTGTTGCCGCGCCGGGCCAGCAGCCGCATGATCGCCAGCGACGTCACGGACTTGCCGCAGCCGGACTCGCCGACCAGGCCGACGGTCTGGCCCGGTTCGACGTCGAAACTGATCTCGTCCACCGCGGTGAACGACCGCTCGCCACGGCGGACGAAGTCGACCTTCAGGTCGCGGACTTCAAGGAGTGCCATGGGTTCTCACCGCCTGTTCTTCGGGTCGAGGGCTTCACGCAGGGACTCGCCGACCAGCGTGAACCCGAGCGCCACGATGATGATCGCGATCGCCGGGTAGTACGCCAGCTCGGGACGGACGTCGAGGAACTGGTGCGAGGCCTTGCCCAGCATCAGACCCCACTCCGCCCGTGACGGGTCCGGGTCGCCCAGACCGAGGAACGACAGCGCCGCGGCCTCCAGGATCGAAGTGGCCAACGTCAGGGTCGCCTGCACGATGACCGGGCCGAGCGAGTTCGGCAGCATGTGCCGGAACACGATCGCCCCGCGCTTGACCCCGAGCGACCTCGCCGCCAGCACGTGGTCGGCGTCCCGCTGCGACAGCATCGAACCGCGCAGCAGCCGGGCGAAGATCGGCACGCCGATCATCGACACGGCCAGGATGACCGTCCACTGGCTCGGCTGCGCGAACAGCGCCGCGATCGAAATGGCCAGCAGCAGCGACGGGAACGACAGCATGACGTCGACCAGTCGCATGAGGACGGTGTCGACCCAGCCGCCGAACGCGCCCGCCAGGCCACCGATGATGACGCCGATGAGCACGCCGACGATCGTGGCGAGCACGCCGACGATCAGCGTCTGCTGGGCACCGGCGATCAGCCGCGACAGGAAGTCGCGGCCGAAGTCGTCCACGCCGAGCGGGAACCCGGACTGCGCGCCCGGGATGAAGTTCGGCCGGATCTGGTCGCCGAGGTAGTGGACGTCCGGGTCCTTCGGTTCCAGCAGGGGCGCGAAGATCGCGACGATGAGGAACAGGCCGGTGATGATGCCACCGGTGATCGCGACCGGGCTGCGCAGCATCCGGCGAATCGCTTCGCCACCGAGGCTGCGCCCGCTCGCCGCGGCGAGCTTGTCGATCGGTTCCTTCTTCTTGTTCAGCAGAGTGTTCATCGCACACGCACCCTCGGGTCGATGATCCCGTACGAGATGTCGACCAGCATGTTCACCAGGACGTAGACCACGGCACCGAACAGCAGGAGGGCCTGCAGCCGGGGGTAGTCACGCCGTTCGATCCCTTCGGCCAGCAGGAAGCCGAGGCCGCGGAAGTTGAACACCCGCTCGGTCAGCACGGCGCCGCCGAGCAGCGCGCCGGTCTGCAGACCGATCGTGGTGACCACCGGCAGGAGGCCGTTGCGCAGGACGTGCCGGGTGCGCACCACCTGCTGGGTCAGGCCCTTCGAGTTGGCCGTGCGGATGAAGTCCTCGTTGAGGACGTCCAGCACCGACGCGCGCGTGATCCGGGTGATCACCGCGAGGGGGATCGTCGCCAGCGCGCACGCGGGCAGGATCAGGTGCTTGATCGCGTCCCAGACGGCGTCCCACTCGCTCGTCATGATGCCGTCGAGGATGGCGAAGTTCGTGATGGCCGTGGCGTCGAGGCCGGCGGCCTGCCTGCCCTGGGAGGGAAGGCCCAGCGGCGCGGCCAGGATGTCCTGCATCATGTAGCCGAGGAAGAAGACCGGCACCGCGACACCGATCAGGCTCAGCACGATGACCACGTTGTCGACCGGCCCGCCGCGGTACCGCGCGGACAGGTAACCGGCGGGGATGCCGATGACGATCGCGATGATCATCGCGGTCATGCCGAGCTCGATGGTCGCCGGCAGGAAGGTGACGATCTCGCCCATCACGGGCTGGGTCGACACCAGGGAGTTGCCGAAGTCGCCGGTGAGCGCGCGGCCGAGGAACCCGAAGTACTGCACGAAGATCGGCTGATCGAGGCCGAGCACGTGGTTGAGGTTGGCGATCTTCTCCGGCGTCGCCTTGTCCCCCAGCAGAGCGGCGGCGGGACCGCCGGGCAGGGACCGGAGCCAAGCGAAGACCAGGATGGACAGGATGAAGAGCGTCGGGATCGCTTGTAGCAGCCGACGCACGAGGAAACGAAGCACTTGCAGTCCTTTGTTGCCAGCCCGGGATCAGGCGCAGGGGGTGGGTGCGGTAGCACCCACCCCCTGCCTTTGGCTGAAATCCAGAATCAGCTCACGGTCACGGTGTTGAAACGCTCATCGGTGAGCGGGCTCGCCACCAGACCCTTGACCTTCGGGCCGACCACGATCGCCGGGGTCGGGTAAGCGATCGGGATCGCCGGGAGGTAATCCATGATCTGCTTGTTCACTTCCTGGTACGCCTTGGCGTGGGCGTCACCGGCGGGCGAAGCGTCCGCCGCACCCAGAGCCGAGAACAGCTGCGGGTTGTCGAAGCCGAACTCCGCCTTCTTGCGGCCGAAGAACGTGCCCACGAAGTTGCCGGCGTCGTTGTAGTCACCGGTCCAGCCGAGCAGGTGGAGGTCCTGCTTGCCGGCCTTCTGCACGTCGTCCTTGTAGCCACCGTTCCACGGCTCGGCGTGGGCCTCGATGTTGACGCCGATCTTCTTGAGGTCCTCGGAGATCGCCGTGAAGGTGTCCGCCGGGTTCGGCATGTACGGCCGGCTGACCTCGGTCGGGTAGTAGAACTTCAGGGTCAGCCCGGTCGCCCCGGCCTCCTGCAGCAGCTGCTTGGCCTTGTTCACGTCGTACGGGTACTTCGTGACGTCGTCGGTGTAGCCCGAGATGACCTTCGGGACGAACTCGGTCGCGACCTCGGAACCCTCGGCCAGCTTCGACTTCACGAACTGCTCGCGGTTGATGCCGTAGGCCAGCGCCTGGCGGACCTTGACGTCCTTGAGCTTCGGGTTGTTGGCCTGGTTGATGCCCAGGTACAGCACGTTGAACGACGGGCGGATGAGCACCTGCTCGCCGTCGTTGCGCAGCAGGCCGTAGTCCGCCGGGCTCGGGTAGTCGTAGCCGTTGATGTCGCCGGCCTTGAGCGCCTGCTTGCGGGCGTTCTCGTCCGGGATCACCTTGAAGATCAGCTTGTCGAGCTTCGCGGGCGACGGGCTGTTGTCGTTGCGCACCAGGGTGATCTCACCCTTGGCCTGGTCCCAGCTCTCGAACTTGAACGGGCCGGTGCCGACCGGGTGCTTGTTCGCGTACTCGCTGTAGGTGAACGAGTCGCCGCTCTGGGTGACCGTGTCCGCGTTGAACTGCTTGAGCGCGGTCGGGCTCTGGATGGAGAACGACGGCAGCGTGAACGCCGCCGGGAACGCACCCTTGGCCTTGTTCAGGTTCAGGACCGCGGTCGCCGGGTCCTTCGCCTCGCAGCTCTTGTAGACCGGGTCGCCGCTCGCGTCGCCCTCGTTCTTGGCGAAGCCCTCGAAGACGTCGCCGTAGTAGATCATCTGGCTCTGGGCGGCGGCGCCCTTCATGTTGTACCAGCGGTTGAAGTTGAAGCAGACCGCTGTGGCGTCCATCGGGGTGCCGTCGGAGAACTTCACGCCGGACTTCAGGGTGAACGTCCAGGTCTTGCCCTCGTTGCTCGACTCCCACTTCTCGGCGAGAGAGGGCTCGAGGTCGGCGGTGCCCGGCTTGTTCTGAATCAGCGTGTCGTAGATCTGCCGCGTGATCCGGAAGGTCTCGCCCTCGTCGTTGAACGCGGGGTCGAACATCTTCGGGTTACCGGCCGCACCGAAGATCATCGTGCCTCCGGTACCACCCCCGGCGCCCTCTTCACGCTTGGATTCCGCACAGGCGGACAGCGAAACCGCGAGCGCGCCGGCGAGCCCGATCAGGGCCACGCGGCGTGTTCGGGTCAGCCGCAATTGCTGCATCTGGCACCCCTTGGGAGATGTTCGGGTTTCAAAGTCACCGTCCGGTCGGTCAGGAACTCGACGGACGATCGGTGTGCTCGCCGACACTAGCGGGAACTCGGCCCGCACTTAAGCACGTGAGGTTACGATCGCGCTACGTGGGCGTCGATTTGACCGCAATGTGTCCGTAAATCGCGACAGAATGTGACCATTTGTGGCAGACCACTCCACCCAGTGGCGGATCACTGACTCTGATGGCGGTACCAACGTTAGCCCGGTCGTGGTGAGCCGAACGGGTTCCCTTGATCGATCCGGAGTGGCCCGTTCACGCACGGTGACGGTGCGGTTTCCGACGAAAGTCGGGTATCGGCGGCCCGGGAAGTGCCGTCGACGGCGAACCAGCCACGCTCGAACCGTTGCCAGCGGCCCAGTTCGGCCCGTGCGGCCTCGCCGTCCCGCGCCACCGCTTTCGCCAGCCGCTCGGCCGCCGAGCCACCGGAGATCCAGCACAGGTGCGAAAGCAGGGGTCTTACCGAAGTGCGGCCGCACGAGACACCCTCCAGCACCAGCACTTCCGGCACGATCACCCGGACGAGCTCACCCGGCCGGGGTGTCCCGGTGGACCAGTCCATCGGCCGGTAAGCGCCGTCGACGCCGTTCGCGAGGGGCCGCAGGACTCCACCGGCGAGCCGTGGCCACCACGAAACCGGGTCGTCCCACGTCGCGAAGGCGTCGGTGCTCACCAGCTCGGTCCGGCACCCGCGAGCACGCAGTCCGGCGACGATCTCGGCGGCCAGTGTGGACTTCCCCGCACCCGACGGGCCGTCGACGGCCAGCAGGCGCACGGCCCCCAACCGGGCGGGCGCGGCGAGCAGGGCTTCGATCAGCCCGTCACTTGCTGACGCGCTCGACCTCGGGAAGCCCTTTGACGTTGTCCGGCGCCGCGGTGCGCGCCTCCAGCTCGGCGATCCGGCCGGCCAGCTCGCGCTTGGCGTCCTCGAGCTCGCAGCGCAGCAGCGCGGTCTCCTCGACCGACGTGCGCACCTCTTCCTCCAGGTGCCCGACCTCGGTGGACAGGTGCAGCGACACCAGGGCCAGCACGACGCCGGCGAGGAGGAAGACGAAGTTCGACGGCGTCTGCACGCCGGTGTGCTTGGCCAGGAAGTCGGCCGCCTGCGGCAGTACCGCGAGGACGACGACGCCGACCGCGACGACGAGCCACACGCCCGCGTACTTCTCCCGCAGCTTCCGCCGCCGCATCATCTCGAGGACGACGAACAGCACCACGCAGGCGACGACGATGCTGAGGATGCGCCAACCGGCCATTTCCAGTTCCCCTTACGCCGAGTCGGAGGAGTCGACCGCGGGCCGGCGGCGCACCAGCGCCAGCAGCAGCGCGAGCCCGGCCCGGCTCAGGTAGACGGCCGACTTCACGGGCGAGTGGCTGGGCGTGCCGCCCACTCGCTCCCGCATGACGACCGGGATCTCCTTGATGGTCAGCTTGGCCCGGATGGCCATCACCAGGGACTCCACGGTGTCACCGAGGTACTCCGCCGGGTAGTAGCCGGCGAACAGCCGGATCGCGCGCGGTCCCATCGCCTTGAAGCCCGACGTGACGTCGGTGAGCTTGGTCTTCGCCAGCCGCGAGAACACGAGCGAGAGCGCGACCATCGCGTACTTGCGCGGCCCGCTCGCCTTGTACGAGCCCTTGCCGGCGAACCGGGAGCCGATCACGATGTCCGCGTCGTCCAGGCCGCGCAGCAGCGCGTCGAGCTCGTCGGGGTCGTGCTGGCCGTCCGCGTCCACCTGCACGACCACGTCGTACCCGCGGGCGGCGGCGTAGCGGAAGCCGGTGCGCATCGCGCCGCCGACGCCCAGGTTCACCGCGAGGCGGGCCACCTCGGCCCCGGCCGCGCGGGCGAGCTTGGCGGTGTCGTCGACCGAGCCGTCGTCGACGACCAGCAGGTCACCGCCCGGCAGGGCGCGTTTCACCTGCTCGATGACCGAAGCGACGCTCGCGGACTCGTTCAGCGCGGGCATCACGATGAGCACGCGGCGGCTGGTCACGGAGGTGCTGGACACGCGATCACTCTAGCCTTTCACTGCCCGTCACCGGCCGCGGACCCTGGAGCCGCCCCAGCTGCGGCGACACCTTGCTGGCCCTCGATCTCGTAGACGGACGCGCCGGGGTTCTGGAACACGACCTTGAAGCCGGACGTGGTGTCGAGGTGGCTCAGGCCGGGCCCGCTGTACGTCGACGACGTGACCTTGCCCTTGCCGACGAAGACGTACCGCACCTTGAGGTCGGTGAGCAGTTCCCGCACGTGCGGGAACTCGTCGATGTCGTCGAGGTAGATGGAGAGGTAGCCGGCCGGGGTGTCCGGCTCGGCGCCGTAGAAGGTCCATTCGACCGGCTGGACGCCGTCGAGGGCGTACATCCAGACCGAGCCGTCGGCCTTGCCGTTCATCACGCGCTCGCCCGGCCCGACGTGCGCGGCCAGCCAGTCGAACGCCTGCCGCTCGTCGTTGCTGACCGTCGGGCCGCCGCTGTAGTTGGCCTGCAGGCGGGCGGCGTTGCGGCCGATGTACCCGCCGCGGCTCAGCCCGCCCACGACGACGACCAGCAGCACGAGGCCGACGGTGGTGAGCGTCGCCGGGGAGACGTTCGGCAGCCGGGTGCCCGCCTTGCGCGCGAACCAGCGGGCCGCGGTGTCGGTGAACTCGCCGAACGCGACCGCCCCGGCCAGCGGGACCAGCGCGCCGATCCGCCAGTGGTCGTTGTAGAAGATGCCGGTCAGGGTGTGGATGAGCGGCGTCTCCAGCGACACGGTGGCCGCGAACAGCCCGCCGAACACGACGTAGGCGGCGACCATCCACAGCATCCGCCGGTGCTTCGCCAGCAGGAAGATGCCGATGAGGGCGGGCACGCCGATCCACCACTGCGGGAACGCCGCCATCGGCGAGAACGTGAGCGTTTCGCCGAGCCCGCCGCTGACGGTGGCCTCCGACGCCCAGAACGCGCTCGTGACGCCGCCCGCGTTGTACAGCGAAGGCAACGCGAGCGGCAGCCCGCAGAGGACCGCGAGCGCGACCGTGGCCCCGAGCGAGGCCGCCGACCGGCGCCAGTCGATCCGCTCGGCCTTGAACAGCACGGCGACCAGGATCAGCAGGAAGTACACGACGACGACGAACGCGACACTGGTGTGCAGGCCGATCAGGCCGGCGACGCCGACGCCGATCGAGACCGGGCCGGAGATCCCGCGCGGCTCCAGCAACCGGCGCGCGAGCGCGAGCATCGCCGGGATCAGCGCGACACCGGCGACGTACGGCCAGAGCGGGCCGCGCCACAGCGAGTCGTACGGGAAGTTGGTGAACGACGCCGACACCGCCGCGGCCGCGGCGACCGCGAGCGCCGGCATCCGCCACACGTGGCACATCGCCGCGACGCCGATCGGCACGCACAGGATCACCGTGAGCGCGCCCATGTTCAGCGTCGGCATCATCGCCAGGCCGGCCTTGTCGAAGACCAGCGCGAGCAGGGCGTGGTAGGTGTCCGGGTAGAAGTAGTTCGTCTGGTCCGGCAGGTTCGCGATCGTGCCGACGGTCGAAGGCCGGGCGTCGCCGTGCTCGGCGATCCAGCGCACCAGGTTGGCGTGAAACGGCGCGTCCCAGCCCTGCTGGACCTGGTTGAGGCCGCGGGCGCCACGCAGGAACGTGACGATGCCGACGAGGCTGCCGGCCAGGACGCCGGCCCCGATCAGCAGGTGGTCGCGCAGGGACCGGGCGGGGGCCGCCGCGGCGGCGTCCTTCTCGGCCCAGTCCGGGTGCCGCCGCGCGGTGAAGCGCTGGACGACGAACGCGAGCCCGAAGCCGACGGCCGAGAGCACGAGCGTCCACAGGGCGACGTCGAGCGTCGTCCAGCGGATGCCGAGCCCGCCGAGCACCGGCACGCCCAGGCTGACGATGCCGAACGTGAGGATCGGCGCGGCCGCGGCGAGCAACCAGCCGCGCAGCCGGATCGCGGCCCCGAAGACGAGGCCCGGCAGCCAGAAGGCGAGCACGACCAGAAGTACGTTCATGGTTTTCCGCTGTCCAACCTCACCGGCGTCATCCCGCCGATCCTGTCCCGGGTTCCGGCCGGGGTCACCCTACTGGGACGTCCGGAGCGGGCCGCACGTTGCCCGGACGCCGCAAAACGAACATCAACACGACCACGAGACCCAGCGTGGGCCCCCCGGCCAGCCCGGCGACCGCCTTGAGGATCGGGTCGCCCGGCACGAGCAGCAGCGTCGCCGCGGTGGCCACCGCGACCACCGCCCACGAAACGAGCACCTTGCTCGCCTCCTTGCGGGCCACCAGCACCGCGGTCATCAGCTGCAGCGCCGTGAGCAGCACCGCACCCCACACCATCCACGCCACCCACCAGCCCTGGGCGACGAAGTCCGAGCCGTAGAGCAGCGAGACCAGCCACGGTCCGATGAGCCAGCCGACCAGGGCGCCGACGACGCCGAGGGCGACCGTGGCGAGCGCGCCGAGTGCGAGCAGCCGCCGCAGCCGGTGCGTGCCCTCCTCGGTGCCGGAGAGCCGGACGACCGTCGGCACCGCGAGCGCCTGCAGCGGGGAAAGCAGCAGGAGCGGCACCCGGGACACGGTGAGCGTCGCGAAGAGGACGCCGACGTCGGCCACCGAGCCGCCGGGCGCGAGCAGGCTCACCATCGCCGGGTAGCCGGTGATGACGCTCGCGGTCAGCGCGGCGCCGGCCAGCAGGACCAGGATCCGGGCGGTCACCGGTCCCCAGCCCTCGCCGTCGGCGTGCGGGTCGACCAGCCCGGAGACCGGCTTGACGAACAGCAGCCAGGCGAACGAGCCGGTCGCGGCCGCGATCGCGAACGACGTCACGCCGGTGAGCCCGGCGGCCGCGATCCCGAGCAGCACGACCACGCGGACCGCGGCTTCGGCGACGACCAGGCCCGAGTACGGCTTGATCCGCTGCTGGCCGACCAGCAGGCCGCGGGCGGCGAACTGGCAGGCGAACGAGATCGCGCCGCACAGCACGATGACGCCGAGCGCGGTGTTGCCCCCGTAGAGCCGGTCCGACAGCACCGGCACGGCCATCGTCAGCGCCGCGACCACGGCGACGGTCACGGCGCCGACGGTCAGGGCGCGCAGCGCGGGCTTGCCGGCCCGGCCGCCGTCGAGCGCGGCGACCGCGGACTGGCGGGACAGCTCCTGCTCCAGCGGCGACAGCGCGCTGCCGAGGCCCATCAGGATGCCCCAGAACGACAGGTAGACCTTGCTGTTCTCCGGCCCGAGCCAGCGGGTGGCGACCAGCGTCAGCACGTAGCCGAGCGCGATCGCGACGAGCAGCGAGATGCCGATCTTCCCGGCCGAGCGCCCGGTCTCCTTCGCGAGGCTGCGGCCGTCGGCTTCGTCGGACTCGTGGGTCACCGGTGAGCTCATCGTCCCCGCCGCCGGCGGGCACGCAGCGCCATGACGAGGCCACGGACGGCACCGGCACCGAAGCCGGCGCCGAAGACCGGGGCCAGCTTCGCGACGGCCTTGGCCTCCGCGGTCGTCGCGCCGAAGCGCGTCACCGCCGCACCGGCCGCGGCCGAGCCGGCGGCCGCGAGCACCACGGCCGTCTTCGGGCGCTTGGCCGCGAGGCCGAGGCCGAGCAGCCCGACGCCGAACGCGGCGAACAGGCCGTTGCGGGCCGGGCCCGGCGAGCCGAGGTAGGAGTCCACGAAGGTGGTCCCGCGGAAGTAGGCCTGGGCGGCGAACTTCTTGAAGCTCTCGCGCCCGTGGTAGGTCGCGGAGAACTCCGGGGCGAGGAAGATGCGGTGCCGCTCGGCGATCCAGCGCAGGACACCGGTGTCGTCACTGGCGAAGCGCACGTCATCGAACAGCGAAACGAAAGCGTCCGAAGCCGACTCGAGAACCGCGCGGGGCGCGGAAAAGAATCCGGTGCCCTTCGGGAACAGGTCGAACTCTTCGATGCCGAAGGACATCAGGCGCGGGTTCGCGCAGTACCGGCGCCAGGGAATCTTCACCAGCCCGGCCATGAAACCGGCGTACGGGTTGTTCTCGGAGTCGACGTTGACGTGGCCGTTCCAGACCGTCCGCTCCGGGTGGTCGACCAGCTGGTCGCGCAGGAACGTCAGCGCGCCGGCGTCCACCACCACCCGGCTGTCGAGCAGCAGGATCTGGTTCCCGGAGGCCTTGGCGATGCCCGCCCGCCGGGCCTCGAAGCGGCCGGAGTTGGCCTGGCTGAGCACGGTGATGCCGTGGCGTTCGCGCAGCTCGTCGAGCCGCGCCGGGGTGGCGTCCGTGCTGCCGTCGTCGACGACGACGACCTCGATCGGCCAGCTGGCCTCCGTGGCGGAGGCGAGTAGCGCGCCGACACTGCGTTCGATCCAGTCCTGCTCGTTGTAGACCGGGATCACGACGCTGAGCGAGGGGAGGAGCGGGTTCGCACTCACCGGGCCGAGGCTACCCGGCGGCCCCCGCGCCGGGTCGGCCAGTATCCTTGCGCCACCGCACCCGACCAGAAATGGGCCTTCACGGTGATTTCCTTCATTCTCGGCACCACCGCGGAACTGATCAAGATCGCGCCCGTCTACCACGGGATCCGCGAGCGCGGGATGCGGCCGAAGATCTGGTTCACCGCCCAGCACGTCGACGAGGTCGCGGACGTCCTGGCCGACCTGAACATGCCCGAGCCGGACGTCTGGCTGGTGCCGGAGGAGAAGGCGCACAACCTCGAGTCGCCGGCGCAGGTGCCGGGCTGGGCCGCGCAGGTCATGCGCACCGCCTGGAGCCGCCGCCACGAGCTGCGCGCCGCGCTGACCGAGGACGGCCGTCCCCCGCTGGTGCTGGTGCACGGCGACACGTTCACCACGCCGTACGGCTCGCTGATCGGGAAGCGGATCCTCAAGTCCCGCGTCGGGCACGTCGAGGCGGGCGCGCGGTCGGGCAGCATCCTGTCGCCGCTGCCCGAGGAGCTCAACCGCAAGATCGCGGCGAAGATCGTCGACATCCACTTCGCGCCGAGCGCGCGTGAGGTCAACAACCTGCGCAACGCCCGCGGCGTGGTCGTCGACACCGAGGCGAACACGGCGATCGACGCGATGCGCCTGGCCATCAACCAGCCGCTGGACGTGCCGAACCTGCCGGAGAAGTTCGGCCTGGCCACGCTGCACCGCTTCGAGCTGGTCTCGCGCCCGGACAAGTACCGCGAGGCGCTGGAGATCCTGCGCGAGCAGAGCCGCAAGATGCCGATCCTGTACATGGCCGGGGCGCCGGAGCGCGAGAAGATCCGCGCGCTGGGCATCGGGAACATCTTCGACGACCAGTTCATCGTCCAGCCGAAGATGCGGTACCTGAAGTTCCTCCCACTGGTGGCGCGCGCCGAGTACGTCGTCACCGACTCGGGTGGTCTTTCGGCGGAGTGCTACTACCTCGGCCTCCCCTGCGCGGTGCACCGCGAGCGCACGGAGACGCCGCAGCACCTCGGCGAGACGGTCGTGCTGACCGAAATGCGCGGCGACAAGCTGCAGAACTTCCTCGACACGTACCAGAACCGCCGCGGCGAGTCCTGGATGGACAAGTACCACCCGTCCGAGATCGTCGTGGACACGCTGGCGCAGCTCGGCTACTGCTGACGTCTCTTTAGGGTGACCCTCGGGTCGCTCTTTCCCGGTGGATCGGGCAGCGTTCGGCCATGATCCACATCGGACTGGCGGCGCTGCTGCTGGTGACCCCGCCGATCGACCAGGCCTCGGTCCGGTCGGCGGCGCTGGACGCGGGCTACCAATCGGCGTACGTCGACGCGGCGGGCCCGATCGCCCGCGCGATCCACGCGGCGTACGACATCCCGGCATCGGTGACGGTGGCGCAGTCGATCCTGGAGTCGAACTGGGGCCGCAGCAAGCTGTCGACGGCGGAGCTGAACTACTTCGGGTTCAAGTGCGTGACGCCGACAAGCCCGGGGCCTATTGCGTTGCGCTGTGCGCGGTATCCGACCACGGAGTGCATTCCGTCGCCGTGCCACCCGGTGGACGCGTTTTTCCGGTCGTACGCGTCGGTTTCCGACTCATTTCGTGATTACGGGCGATTGTTGACGACTTCGTCGAATTACGCGGCGGCGCTGCCGGTGCGGAACGACCCGGACGCGTTCGTCCGGGCGGTGGCGCGCAAGTACGCCACCGATCCGGAGTACGCGAACAAGGTGATCAGGCTGATGGACCTCTACGACCTGCGCCGCTTCGACGCCGCTTAGAGCACCCGGCGGCCCGAGAGCGCGCGGCCCAGGGTCAGCTCGTCCGCGAACTCCAGGTCACCGCCCATCGGCAGCCCCGACGCCAGCCTCGTCACGCTCAGCCCCGGGAAGTCCCGCAGCATCCGCACCAGGTACGTCGCCGTCGCTTCGCCCTCGGTGTTGGGGTCCGTCGCGATGATGATCTCGCTGATGTCCGCCTCGCCGATGCGCTTGAGCAGCTCACGCATCCGCAGCTGCTCCGGGCCGATGCCCGACAGCGGGTCGAGCGCGCCGCCCAGGACGTGGTAGCGGCCCTTGAACTCGCGCGTGCGCTCGACCGCCAGGACGTCCTTCGGCTCCTCGACCACGCAGATGACCGTGAGGTCGCGGCGCTCGTCGCGGCAGATGCGGCACCTCTGCTGCTCGGAGACGTTGCCGCAGACCTCGCAGAACTGCACGCCCTCCTTGACCTTGCCGAGGACGTCCTGCAGCCGCGAGATGTCCACCGGGTCCGCGGCCAGCAGGTGGAACGCGATCCGCTGGGCGCTCTTCGGCCCGACCCCGGGCAGCCGCCCGAGCTCGTCGATCAGGTCCTGGACGACACCTTCGTACAAGTTCGTCAGCCGCCGAAGCCGAGGGCGCCGAGGTCGGGCATGCCGCCACCGCCACCGAGGCCGCCGGCCAGGGGGCCGAGCTTCTGCTCGGTGAGCTTCTGCGCGCTCGCCGACGCGTCGCGGACCGCCGCCACGATCAGGTCGGACAGCGTCTCGACGTCGTCCGGGTCGACGACCTTCGGGTCGATCTGCAGGTTCTTCAGCTGGCTGTCACCGGAGACGGTCGCGGTGACCAGCCCGCCACCGGCCGTGCCGGTGACCTCGGTGTTGGCGAGCTCCTCCTGGGCCTCGACGAGCTTCTGCTGCATCTGCTGGGCCTGCTGCATCAGCTGGGAAATGTCGAAGCCGCCGCCGGGTTGCACCATGATCGCACTCGGTCCTCTCTGCACGCCTGTGTCCTCCGCCAGGGTAGTCGCGCCACGCCGGGTGCCGGGCTGTGGCACCGTGGTCGCCGTGCGACGCGCGATTGCCCCCCTCCTGCTGGCCGGTGCCCTGCTGCTCACCGGCTGCGAAGAAGACACCCCGGCGGCTCCGGCGCCCGCTCCCGTGACCACCCGGACGGTCACGCCACCGCCCACGACGGTGACGCCGTCCCCGACACCGTCTTCCTCGGTGGCACCCCCGCCGGCGCCCGCGTCCGGGAAGGTCGTCGTGCTCGACCCCGGCCACAACGGCGGCAACGGTGCGCACCCGGCGGAGATCAACCGGCAGGTGCCCGCCGGGCGCGGCCAGAAGAAGCCGTGCAACACGACCGGCACCGCGACCAACGCCGGCTACCCCGAGCACGAGTTCACCTGGGACGTCTCGCAGCGAGTCGGGAAAGCGCTGGCGGGCAAGGGAATCCGTGTTGTCTACACGCGACCGAACGACACCGGCGTCGGCCCCTGCGTCGACAAGCGGGCCGCGATCGGCAACGACGCGAACGCCGACGCCGTCGTCTCCATCCACGCCGACGGCTCGACCGCGGCCGGCGCGAACGGCTTCCACGTCGCGTACTCGTCGCCGCCGCTGAACGCCGCGCAGGGCGAGCCGTCGACGCGGCTGGCGCAGACCGTGCGGGACACGCTGCGCACGAGCGGTTTCAGCACGTCGAACTACATCGGCGGCAGCGGCCTTTCCGCGCGCGCCGACCTCGGCGGGCTGAACCTCTCGACGCGGCCGGTGGTGCTCGTCGAGTGCGGGAACATGCGCAACGCGGCGGAAGCGGCCCGGATGACCAGCGCGGAGGGACGCCAGCAGTACGCGTCCGCCATCGCGGCGGCGATCGAGGCCTACCTGGCTTCCTGAGCTTCGAGGACGGCTTCGCCGTGGCTCGTCGCCCACTTCGTGAGGACGCCGATGGGCTCGACGAGCGTCTGCCCGAGGGTGGTCAGGCAATACTCGACACGCGGCGGCGCTTCGGCGTACGCGCGGCGGTCGATGAGGCCGTAGCCCTGGAGCTTGCGCAGCGTCTGGGTGAGGACCTTGCGGGAGATGCCGCCGATGAGGTCGACGAGCTCGCCGTGGCGCCGCGGGCCGCGGCTGAGCGCGAACACGACGACGACGGCCCACTTGTCGGCGATGATCTCGATCGCCAGCCGGGCCGGGCAGTCCGCGAGGAAGACGTCGCCGGGAAAGTCACCCATGGGAACCAAGGTACCGAGCGGTACCCGTCGGGTTCCTAGTCTCGGGAGCATGGAACTTCCCGAAAGCAGCCACCGCCTGTTCGAGCGGCCGTTCAACGCGGTGCTGACGACGATCAACCCCGACGGCTCGCCGCAGACGTCGATGGTCTGGGCCAGCCGCGAGGGCGACGAGATCGTGATGGGCATGGAGGGCCGCCGGCCCAAGGTGCGCAACATCCGCCACGACCCGCGGGTGACGGTGCTGATCGAGGACCACGACGGCCACGACGAGCGCGGGTTGCCGCAGTACCTGCTGGTCCGGGGGACGGCGTCGATCGTGGGCCCGGACATCGCCGACGAGTTCACGGCGTTGATGGACCGGCAGGCTCAGCGGTACCTGGGCGTGCCGAAGTACCTGCTGGGCAACCAGGGCTCGCCGACGGCGGTGATCGTCCGGATCAAGGCGGATCGGGTGACCGGCATCGGCCCCTGGGCCTCCTGACGCGTACCTGGAGGGTCGGCTCACGTACCTGGAGGGTCGGCTCACGAGCCGACCCTCTGGGTACGCGAGCCGACTCCCTGGGTACGTGAGCCGACCGTCCGGGTTCAGTCGAGCGGGCGGGCGCCGAGGTGGTCCGAGATCAGCTTGCGGGCCAGCTCGTCGGGGTCTTTGTCCGGCGGCGGTGGGGGCGGCGGCGGGGCGGGGCTGGCGTCCTCGTTGTAGAGGTCGTCGTCGTCCTCGTCGGAGGGTTCCGGGGGCAGCGGGATGTCCGGCTCGGACGTCGCCACCCGCGGCCGGGCCGGGGCGGCGGGCGCCGGTGCCGGCGCGGGCCGGGCGGGCGCTTCGGCGGGTGCCGCGGCGGCGGCCGGAGCCGCCGACTGCCGGGTGAAGGACCGTTCCGGCGCGGGCGCGGCCTGCTGCGCCCGCGCGGTGGACGCGGCCGGGGCGTTGCCGTGGATGCAGCGGACCTGCCAGTCGCCCCCGACGACGTCCGCCAGCGCACCGGCGATCTTGCGGGCGTTGTCCTGGTCGGACAGGCGGCGGGCCAGGGGTTCGGACTTGTGGGTGAGGGTGAGGGCGTGCCCCTCGACGGTCGCGACCGTGGCCTGGGTGAGCATCGCCTCGAGACTGCGGCCACCGGTGAACTTGCGCAGGGCGGTCATGAGCTGCGGCCAGACGTTCCGGATCGCGGCGGCATCCAAGCCCCCGGACGCCGGAGTTGCCGCGGGTGCCGGAGCGGAGCCGCCGGTTTCCGGCGCGCCGGAGCTTGCGGCCGCCGGAGCGGGCGAAGCGGCCGCCGGAGCCGGGGTTTCCGCATCCGGATTCGTGGCCGCCGGGGCGCTGGGGCTCGAAGCCGCCGGAGCCGGCGGGCCACCACCTGGAGTTCGCGTCGTCCCCCAGCCGCCGTCCGCGGACTGGCCGGCCGGAGCGCCGGTGGCCACCGGCGGGCGAGCTCCCGAGCCCTCATCGGCGGGCTGGGCCGCCGAGGCGCTCGCAGCCGCAGGTGGCTCGGGCGCAGCGGGCTCAGGGACCGGCGCCGGGCCGGCCGAGGCCGGCCGCTGCGAAGGCCGTGAGAACGCTCGGTCCGGCGCCGCCCGGACCGGGGGCTCCACGCCGCCCTCGGCGGGCGCGCCACCTCCGCCGGCCAGCGTCGCGCGGCGCTCCAGCCGCTCGATGCGGGCCAGCAGCGCGTTCTCCGCCTCCGTCACCGACGGCAGCAACATCCGTGCGCACAACAGTTCGAGCACCAGCCGGGGCGAGGTCGCCCCGCGCATCTCCAGCAGTCCATTGTGGACGATGTCCGCGTACCGCGAGAGCGTCGCCAGGCCGATCCGCTCCGCCTGCCCCACCATCCGCGACAGTTCTTCCTCCGGCGCGGACACCAGCCCGCCCGCGGAGGACGGCACCGCGCGCAGCAGCACGAGGTCGCGCAGCCGGTCGAGCAGGTCCGTCGCGAACCGACGCGGGTCGTGCCCGGCCTCGGTGACCTTCTCGACCGTGCCGAACACCGTGCCGGCGTCCTCGGTCGAGAGCGCGTCCACCATGTCGTCGAGCAGCGCGACGTCCGTGACGCCCAGCAGCGCCACCGCGCGCGAGTACGAAACGCCGTCCGGGCCCGCGCCGGCGAGCAGCTGGTCGAGCACCGACTGCGTGTCCCGCGCCGAACCGCCGCCGGCCCGGATGACCAGCGGGTACACCGCCGGCTCGACCTCGACGCCCTCGGCCGCGACGTTGCCCTCCAGGAGGGTGCGCATCGCGCCCGGCGGGATCAGCCGGAACGGGTAGTGGTGCGTCCGCGAGCGGATGGTGGTCAGCACCTTTTCCGGCTCGGTGGTCGCGAAGATGAAGATGACGTGCTCGGGCGGCTCTTCCACGATCTTCAGCAGGGCGTTGAAGCCCTGCGTGGTGACCATGTGCGCCTCGTCGATGATGAACACGCGGTAGCGCGACTCCGCCGGCGCGTAGAACGCCTTGTCGCGCAGCTCGCGGGCGTCGTCGACGCCACCGTGGCTGGCCGCGTCGAGCTCCGTGACGTCGACGCTGCCCGACCCCTCGGGGGCGAGCGCCTTGCACGAGTTGCACTCGCCGCACGGGTCCGGCGTCGGCCCCTTGGCGCAGTTCAGCGAGCGCGCCATGATGCGCGCGCTCGACGTCTTGCCGCAGCCGCGGGGGCCGGAGAAGAGGTAGGCATGGTTGATGCGCCCGGCGGACAACGCCGTGCGGAGGGGTTCGGTCACATGCTCCTGACCGACTACCTCGGCGAACGTCGCCGGACGGTACTTGCGGTACAGCGCGAGAGCCACGTCCGTGAATCTACCGCGACGCGAAGCGTCTCCGTTGAGGGCGGTGGTGGGGGCATGGATGGAGTACCGGGGACCCCCGACAACTAGGCTCGCCGGTCGTGGCGCGTGCGCGAAAGGCTGGTCCGGTGCCCGGGCGGTACCCGGTCAGGTTCGGGATGGCGGAGCTCCTCCGGGACGTCGACCGGAGCAACGCCTGGCTGGTGTCCGTGGAGGGGGTCGCCCAGTCCTACGTCGACCTCGACGACCCGGCCAACCTGGAGTTCGACTACGTCCGGCGGTTCGGCGACGTCGTGGACCAGCTCCCGCCGGGCCCACTGGACGCGCTGCACATCGGCGGCGCGGCGTGCACGCTGCCGCGTTATGTCGCGGCGTCGCGCCCGGGGTCGCGGCAGCTGGTGTTCGACGCCGACGGCGAGCTGGTCGAGCTGGTCCGCGCCCAGCTGGGGCTGCGAGTGCCGGGCCTTCGCGTCCGGGTGACGGACGGCCGCGAAGGCCTGGCGACGCGCCGCGAGGACACGGCGGACCTGGTGGTGGTCGACGCGTTCGAGCGCGCGACCCTGGCCGGCGGCCTGGCGACCCTGGAGGCGACGCGGGCGATCGCGACGATCCTGCGTCCCGAGGGGATCTACCTGGCCAACATCACGGACGGCTCGGGTCTCCCGTTCGCCCGCCGCTTCCTGGCGACGCTGCTGACGGTGTTCCCGCAGGTGGTGCTGCTGGCGGACCCGGCGGTGCTGAAGGGCCGCCGCTTCGGCAACCTGGTGTTCGCGGCCTCGGCGTCAGACCTCCCGGCGGCGGAGATCGCCCAGCGAACGGCGTCGGCGGCCTTCCCGGCGAGGTGCGTACAGGGCACGGAGCTCCGAAAGCTGGCGGGAAGAGCGGCCCCGATCACGGACGAGGACCGCCCACCGTCGCCTCAGCCACCAGACGACGTGCTGGGCCTGTTCTAGAGGGTCACGGCAGAGCTCCCAGCCCGCGGCGAAGGCACCGTGGGGGTCCGGGGGCTCGGCCCCCGGGCAAAAGGACGAAGTGAAGGCCCGGCGAAGGGGCGAAGCCCCGAGAGCCGGAGCCGAAAAGAAGGGGACCCCGCGCACCCGTCAGAGCCTGCTTATCCTTGCTGCCTTCCGGCCCTGGGGAGGTTCACAGGGTGGACGCCGCGCGGGGTCCGTGGTCAAGTGTAGCGGGCTCCGGTCAGGCTCCCGCGCCCGCCTGGGCACGGGCCTTCTTGAACGTGTTGCGCAGGACCTCCAGCAGCGCATCCCGCACCGAAAGCCGCTGCCGCGCGTCGAACGTGATCAGCGGGACGTCCTCGCTGACCGCCAACGCCCAGCGGATGTCCTCGAGGTCGTGCCCCAGGGCGCCGTCGAACATGTTCACCGCCACCACGAACGGCAGGCCCGCGTTCTCGAAGTAGTCGACCGCCGGGTAGCAGTCGTCCATGCGGCGGGTGTCCACGATGACCAGCGCCCCGAGAGCGCCGTGGACCAGGTCCTGCCACATGAAGCCGAAGCGGTCCTGGCCGGGCGTGCCGAACAGGTACAGCTTCACCTCTTCGTCGATCGTGATGCAGCCGAAGTCCAGGGCGACCGTCGTCGTGGTCTTCGCCGGGACGTGGCCCGTCCGGTCGACCGACGCGGCGACCGTCGTGATCGCCGCCTCCGTGGTCAGCGGCTTGATCTCCGAGATGGACGACACCGTCGTCGTCTTGCCCACGCCGAAGCCGCCCGCGATGACGATCTTGACCGGCGCCGGTGGGCGGGCCACCGGTTCAGTGAATGGCTTCGAGTCCACGAATGACCCTTTCGATCATGCCGAGGTCGTGCGAGTCGCTCGCCGGCCTGCGGACGACGACGTAGCCCAGCTCGGCGAGGTCGGCGACCAGCACCCGGGCGACGCCGATGTGCAGGCCGAGCATGGCGGCCACTTCGGCGACCGACATGGTGTTCCGGCAGAGGGAGACGATCTCCTGCCGTTCGAAGGTGAGCTTCGGGTGCGACGCCGCCCCGAGCCGGGACGTCATGACCTGCGCCTCGATCTCGAGACTCTGGTCCACCGGCTGGGCGCGTCCCGACGTCATCAGGTACGGCCGCAGCAGCGAAGGTTCTTCGGCCATCACGAACCCACGGTGTTCTTGAGCTCCTCGATCAGGCCCGGCGTCAGGACTTCGGTGGCGCGGTTGGCGAACATCGCCATCTCGTAGGCGATCGTGCCCAGGCTGGCCTGCTTGGTGGCCAGGACGCCCAGCGAGCAACCGATGCTGATGGTGCAGACCAGCAGGTACCCGTGCTCCAGCTCGATGATCACCTTGTCGGGCGAGCCGAGCGGGTGGCTTTCGGAGACGCCGTGCGCGAGGCCGAGCATGGCCGACGAGATCGCGGCGAGGCGGTCGGCGTTGGACCGCTCGAGCTCCGAGGACACCGCGATCAGCAAGCCGTCGGCGGACACCGCGATGGCGGCGATCGCGCCCGCGGTGTGCTGCGCGAAGCGGCTCACCAGCCAGTTGAAGTTCTGGGCTTCGACGCTGACGCCGGCTGCGGGGATACTCATTTCCTGCTCTCTTCTCCTTGTTCCGACACACGACCGGCGGCCACGCCTTGCGGCGGGCTGTCCGCCGTGATCTCGTCCGCCTTGGCGAGGCCGGCGGCGAACGAGTCGAACGCCGCCCGCTCGGCCGCGGGGTCCCGCTTGGGTCGGTTCACGACGGCTCGGGCGACCGGCCTGCCCGCGGCCGTCTGCGGGCGCAGGCCCGGGGCGAGCTGGGCACCGGGGACCCGGCGAATCAGGCCGTCCCGGGACGCCGGGGCCTCGGTGGCCATCGCCGAGCCGCCGGGCACGCGGACCGGCAGCGACGCGCCGTCGCCCGCCGTCACGGGGGCCTCGGCGGCCCGGGCGAAAGCGTCCTGGAACCCGTCCAGTGCGGCCTTGGTCGCCTCCGGGTCGTGCCGCGGCTTGGTCTCGGCGGCCACCGGCGCGGTGGTGCCCGGGCTCGGCAGCTGGGCGCCGCGAACGCGCCGCTTGAGCCCGCTCCGGCTCTCCGGCTCCCGCTCGGCCTTGACGTCCGGCTCGGCATCCGGCCACACCGGTTCCAGCTGGTTGAACCAGCGGAAGCCGTTGCGGGAAAAGAGAAGCGCCGGGATCGCCGGCGACGGCAGTTCGACCGGACGCAATGCGTCCGAAGTGGACGCCGCGGCCGCCACCGCGACGGCCTCCGCGGGACGCGCCCCGGGGACGGCCGGAGCCGGGATCACCGGCTTCACGCGCACCCCCGCGCGGTGGCTGAACAGCGACGGCGGGATCGTCAGCCGCGCGGTCACGCCGCCGGTGGACGGCGTCGCGAGCAGCTCGACGCCCAGGTCGTGGCGGCGCGCCAGGCGGCCGACCACGAACAGGCCGAGCACGCTGGTCGGCGCCAGCTCGAGCCGTTCGCGCTCGACGAGCCGCTGGTTCTCCTCGGCCACCTTCTGCGCGGTCATGCCGATGCCGTGGTCGACGATGCTGACCAGGCAGGAGCCGTCGGCGAGGAACATCGTGTCGACCTCGACCGTCGAGCCCGGCGGCGAGAACGACGTCGCGTTCTCCAGCAGCTCGGCGAACACGAGCACCAGGTCGGCACCGAGGGCCGACGACAGCAGGATCTCCGCGACCACCCCGAGCTTGACGCGCTGGTAGTCCTCGATCTCGGCGAGCGCGGAGCGCAGGGCCGTGGACAGCTCGATCGGGCCCGCGATGCGCGTCTCGTCGCGGGTGCCGGACACCACGAGCAGGTTGTCGGCGTTGCGGCGCAAGCGGGTGGAGAGGTGGTCGAGCCGGTAGAGGCTGGCCAGCAGCCGCGTGTCCTGCTCGTCGCGCTCGACTTCGTCGATCAGCGCGAGCTGGCGGCCGACGAGGTTCTGCGTGCGCTTGGCGACGTTCGCGAACATCAGGCTGGTGTTGCGCCGGGTGAGCGCCTGCCGTTCGACCAGCTCGGCCGCGGTGGTCTGGACCCGGTTGAACGCCGCGGCCAGCTCGCCCAGCTCGTCGCTCGAGACGACGTCGATGGTGGCCAGCCGCGGAACCTGCTCCTCGGCCTCCTCGGTGTCGGTCACGCGGACGAGCTCGGTGCCGGCGAGGTCGGCGACCGACGTCGCCGCGGTGGTCAGCCGCCGCAGCGGCACGGCGATCGAGCGGGACACCGCGACGGCGAGGAAGGCGACCAGCAGGAACAGCAGGCCCGCGCCGGCGCCGACCAGCCACGCCAGCCGCGTGCCGGCGTCCGCCCGGTCGTTCGCCGCGTCGGCGATCTCGCCGGTGACCCGCTCCTGGACCAGCTTCCGTTGGCCCGCCTGGCTTTCCGACGCGGTGAGGACGTCCGTGACGTACTGGGAGGTCGCCGCCGCGTCCCGCGGGTTGCCGATCCCGGCGGCGAGGTCGTCGATCCGGCGGCCCGCGTCGCTCTGCTCGACGTTGACGACCAGGGCGGACTGCGCACTGTCCGCCTGCTGGACGAACCGGTCGGTGAAGATCGGCGCCTGCTGCGTCGCGTCGTCCAGGATGGACCGGCCGGCGTCGGGCGACACCGCCGTCACGATCAACGCCATGCCGCGCAACGAGTTCTCCTCGTTCGCGCGCAGCAGCGCCTCCAGCGCGGTCAGCTCCCGCGTGCCCTCGGCGTCACTGGTGAGCTGCGGGACGAGCCGCAGTGCATCGATCACCGCGCCGATCACGGCGTGGTAGGTACGGGCGACGCTGTCGAGCGCGACCCCGCGACGCTCGGCGTTCTGCCGCAGCTCGTTCAGCGAGCCGATCCGGGTCAGCGCCGCGGAAAGCTCGTCCGGCGCGTCGGCACCGAGCGACGACCGCACGTCCCCGACCGCCGTGTTCACCGCCTTCTGCTGCTGGAGCATCTGGCCGGCGGACATCGACGGCGTCGCGACGTACGCGCCGGTGAGCAGCCGTTCGCGCTGCAGCTGCCAGACCAGGCCGCCGAGCTGCTGGGTGTGCCGCGCCACCGTCGCCGACTGCGTCGCGGCCATGGCGCTGCTCGCCTGGGTCAGCACGAACGGCACCGACACCAGCACCACCGCGACCAGCGGGGGCAGGAGCAGCAGGTTCAGCTTGCCGCGAATGCCGAGCCGGGCCAGGATTCCCCCGCCGCCGGCCCGTTCCGCGGCCGCCCCGCCGTGCCTCATCCCCACACCTTCCCGTCTTCCGTTCTCACCCGTCCGCGGCAACCCGGCTCACGTGGCCGCGGTGCTGCTCCCGGACGAGGTCCTCGATCCGGGCGCGCAGCGCGAGGAACCGTGGTTCGCGCTTCACCGCCAGGTCCCGCTCGGCGGGCAGCGTCACCTCGACGTCGGCGGCGATCCGGCCCGGGTCGGAGGCGAGCACCACCACCCGGCCGCCCAGGAACACCGCTTCCTCGACGTCGTGGGTGACCATCAGCACCGTGGTGCCGGTGTCGGCCTGCACCTGGCGGATGAGCACCTGCATGTCCTCTTTGGTCTGGACGTCCAAGGCACCGAAGGGTTCGTCCAGCAGCAGCACTTCCGGCTCGCAGGCCAGCGCCCGCGCGATCGCGACGCGCTGCTTCTGGCCGCCGGAAAGCTGTTTGGGCAGCGACTTGCGCACGGCGTGCAGCCCGGTCTCGGCGAGGTACCAGTCCACGCGCTTGGCGCGCTCGGCCGCGTCGACCGGCAGCAGCTCGAGCCCGAACGCGACGTTCTTCTCGACGGTGCGCCACGGGTACAGCGAGCCGGCCTGGAAGACGAGCCCGCGGTCCGGGCCGGGGCCGGTCACCGGGACGCCGTCGAGCAGGATCTCGCCCTCGGTCGGCCGGCTGAGCCCGGCCACCAGCGACAGCAGCGTCGACTTGCCCGAGCCGCTCGCGCCGACGACGCAGACGAACTCGCCGCGCAGCACTTCGAGGTCAACGCCGTCGAGCGCGCGCGTGACCCGGCCGCGGACGCTGTAGTCCTTCGCGACGTTCCGCAGTTCGAGCGTCATGCCGCCCACTTCCCGGCCCGCGTGCGCAGGAGGCGCAGCAGGACGTCGATGACCAGCCCGGCGATCCCGATGACCACGAGCACGGCGAAGATCTTGTCCGTCTGCAGGAACCGCTGCGCGCGGACGATCCGATAGCCGAGGCCCGCCGAGGAGTTGATCAGCTCGGCGACGACCACGAAGTTCCACGCCGCGGCGGCGTTGACGCGGATCGCGTCGATCAGGCCCGGCAGCGAGTGCGGCACGATGACCTTGCGCAGCACCTCACCGCGGCGCGCGCCCAGGGTGTAGGAGACGTCGATGAGCGCGCTCGGCACGCCGCGGACGACGTCGGCGGTCATCAGCGTGTTGAAGAAGACCGTCCCGATGAAGAGGATCGCGATCTTCGACGGCTCGCCGAGGCCCAGCCAGATGATCAGCAGTGGGATGAAGGCGCTCGCCGGCAGGTAGCGCAGCAGCCCGATCAACGGCTCGAAGAACGCCTGCCCGGCGCTGAAGCCGCCCATCAGGATGCCGAGCGGCACCGACACCAGCACGGCGAGGCCGAAGCCTTCGAGCACCCGCTGGGTCGTCGCCCAGAGGTCGTCGAAAAGTTCGCCGGTGCTCGCCATGCCGACGCCGGCCTTGACCACCGCGGCGGGGGACGGCAGGAACGTCGAGTCGACGACTCCGCTGACGCTCAGCACGATCCACGCGAGGAACGGGATCGCGAACGACAGCACCGCCAGCGTCCAGCGCGCCGACGCGGAAATGGGCGTGCGCAACGAAAACAGCGGCAACGCGGTCTTCGGCGGGGTCCGGCGCGGGAGCGGTGCCCAGGCCGGGCGGCCGGACTCCCGGCGTTCCGCGAGCTGCCGGGTCGGACCGGTCACTGCGGCGCGGCCTTCACGAACCGGTCGTCGAACAGCCCGTCCAGCGACGGCCGCTGCTGGGCGAGCCCGGTGTTCACGATGAAGTCGGCGATCTTGTTCGCCTGGAAGTCGAGGTGCTGCGCGGTGACGCCCGGCGTGAACGCGTCGAGGTTCTGCTGGCGGGTGAAGATCGTGGTGCCGGCGTCGTAGGTCTGGTAGTCCGCGTCGGCGACCCCGCCGCGCTTGGCCATGATCCCGACGGCCGCGTCCTTGTTGTTCTTGATCCAGGTGAGCGTCTCGAACCAGGTGTCGACCAGGGCCTGGACGTCCTTCGGGTGGTCCTTGACCAGCTTCTGCGACGTGACGAGGTGGTCCGGGATGGCGCCGGGGAACTCCGCCGACGTCGAGATCGCGCGGCTGCCCGGGCGCTCGAGGGCCTTCGAGGTGAACGGCGCGAACGCACCGACCGCGTCGACCTGGCCGCCGACGAACGCGGCCGCGGCGGCGTCGGTCGGCAGGTTGACCAGCTCGATGTCCTTTTCGGTCAGCTTCGCCTCCTGCAGCGCGAGCAGCAGCAGGTAGTGGTCGACCGTGCCCTGCTCGACCGCGACCTTCTTGCCCTTCAGGTCGGCGATGGCGTTGATGCCGTCCCGCGCGATGATCTTGTCGTTGCCGGTGGAGTTGTCGTTCACCAGCACGATCGACAGCTTGGCGCCGCCGGAAGCCGAGGAGAGCGTGTCGTTGAGGGTCTGGCTGTTCGCGTCGATGGCCCCGCTGGACAGCGCGTTGATGCTGTCGGTGTAGTTGTCGAAGTACTTCAGGTCGACGTTCACGCCGTTCTTGGCGAACAATCCCTGTTCCTGCGCCACCTGCCAGGGGAACCAGCCCGGCCAGGCGCTGAACCCGAGGGTGATCTTGTCGCCGCTGCCGCTCGCGGAACTGTCACTGCAGCCCGAAAGCGCGGTGACCCCGGCGAGGGTCAGCAAGGTCAGGAACACCGTCAGCGGACGGGGGCGGGAAGTCACAGCGAAACTCCAAAAGGCGGGGGAAGTGGAGTGTTGCGGCGCCGAAAGCGCACAGTCATCGCTGCCCTCTTCCAGACGCACCTGATCGGGTCACGGATGAGAAAACGCGGACAGGGATCACCCACACCCAGTGAGATCCGACCCCTCAGCGCACCGGATCAGTTACCCCTTGTCCCTCACCCGGCGGAGAGCCTAGCGAGGCGCACAAGATCACCACAATGCCTTGGGGATGCCGCCGAACGAGTGATCCACGCCCGGGCCAACCAGGGTCATCGACACTTTCGACAGGCACCGTCGACCGGCTTCCGGTCGGCCGCCCGGCCAAGATCGCGGCCGCGACCGCGGGCAGCCGCACGGCCGTAGTCCCTCGTCGTCACCCCACGCCGTGATCATCACCGAGCACTATCCGGCGGCGGCGAACAATCGTTCGGAATGGGTCGTTCACCGCGACGGGAATCGAACAGGTGTGCGCCTTCGCCGCTATCGCACCGGGCCCGGATCCACGAATGATTCCTCGACTGTTAACACGCCTGAAACAATCGGCGGATTTCGATCAACCGACAGATTTTGTCAGGTCATAAACCGTTGTGCCGCCGATGGTGACCGGGGTGAAGTTCTGCTCGACCCAGGTCTGGATTTCACCCGAGGTCCCGCGGCCGCCGCCGCCGAAGCCGCCCCGGCCGCCGGCGACGAAGTAGTGGACGTCGCCCGCCGCGACGTACTGCTGGAACTGCGCCAGCGTCGGGGCCGGGTCGCTGCCGCTGAAGCCGCCGATCGCGAGCACCGGCCGACCGCTCGACAGCGCCAGCCCGGCCGACTGCATCGCGCCGCTCTGCGCGGCGGCCCACTTCGTCGTGGTGTTCTTCAGCAGGTCGATCACCGCGGCGTCGGTCTGTCCCTCGCCGAACCCGCCAAACCCGCCGAACCCGCGTCCACTCGCGACGGCCGGGCCGGACGACGGGGTGCCGCCGGAGTGCGCGGTCGCCGCCGTGGCCAGGGTGAAGGACGCCGTCCCGAGCAGCGCGCCGCACAGGCCGAGCGCGGCCACCGCCGGGCCGGACCGCCGGAGCCGGTCGGGGCCGAAGAGCAGCGCCAGCACGCCGGCCGCGCTGAGCACGAGCAGCGCGTAGCGGATCCACGGCTGCCAGTCCGGCGTCCGCGCGAGCAGTACGAAGCCCCAGACCGCGGTGACCGCCAGCATCACGGCCAGCACCGTGCGGGCCGCGAAGTTCGCCCGGCCCCGCCACAGCTCACGCGCGGAAATGCCCAGCGTGCCGGCGATCCCCGGCGCCAGCGCGACCGTGTAGTACGGGTGGATGATGCCGCTCATGTAGCTGAACACGAGCGTCGTGACGACCAGCCAGCCGCCCCACAGCAGCAGGGCCGCGCGGGTCCGGTCGGTGCGGGGCGCGCGCCGGGTGAACCACAGCCCGGCGACCAGGCCGAGCACCGCGGCGGGCAGCAGCCACGACGCTTCCCCGCCGAACTCGCCGCTGAACAGCCTGCTCAGCCCGGTTTCGCCGCCGAACCCGCCGCCGAAGCCGCGTCCGCCGGCTCCGGACGGTGGCGTGAACGTCCCGCCACCACCGCCGCCCCGGCCTTCGCCGAAGATCCGGCCGAGGCCGTTGTAGCCGAAAGCCAGCTCCAGCACGGTGTTGTCGGTGGAACCGCTGATGTACGGCCGGTCCGCGACCGGCCACAACGCGACGACCGCGATCCACCAGCCCGCGGAGACGAGCACCGCGCCGGCCGCCGCGAACAGCTGGCCGATCCGACGGCCGAGTGACGTCGGCGCCGCGACCGCGTACGCCAGCACGAACGCGGGCAGGACGAGGAACGCCTGCAGCATCTTGTCGAGGAAGCCGAACCCGACCGCGACCCCGGCGAGCAGCAGCCACTTCGTGCTCGCGTGCTCCAGCGCGCGCACGACGCAGTACGCGCCGGCAACGAGCAGCAGCACGAGGAAGGCGTCGGGGTTGTCGTAGCGGAACATGAGCGCGGCGACCGGTGTCAGCGCGAGCCCGGCCCCGGCGAGCAGGCCGGCGCCCGGTCCCGACAGCCGCCGCACGGCCAGGTACAGCAGACCCACCGAGGCGACGCCGGCGAGCGCGTTCGGCACGAGCAGGCTCCAGCTCGAGAAGCCGAAGAGCCGGCCGGACAGCCCCATCACCCACAGGGAGAACGGCGGCTTGTCGACGGTGACGACGTTGCCCGGGTCGAGCGAACCGAAGAACAGCGCCTTCCAGCTCCACGTGCCGGCCTGGGCGGCCATCGCGTAGAAGTCGTTGGCCCAGCCCGTCTTCGCCAGGTCCCACAGGTAGAGCAAGCCGGTGCCGAGCAGCAGCGCGGCGACGGAAGGCCTGACCCAGCGAGGTTTCCGGGCAGCCTCGGGAGCGGGCTGGGCGTGTTCGGGCGCCGCCAGCGTGGTCGTCATGAGCCTCACCGTGTCGGCGCCGCATGTGGTGAACTTGTGCCGAAGCTGTGCGCGCGCTGTGCATCGGCCCCGATCGGGTGCGACCGCCGTCACTCCGGCGCCGGGGCCTCCGGGAAGGTGATCTCGAACTCCGTCCGCCCCGGCCGGCTGTGCACGCCGACCCGGCCTCCGTGCACGCCCACGACCGCAGCCACGATCGCCAGGCCGAGGCCGGTGCTCCCGGCCGCCCGCGAACGCGAATTGTCACCGCGGGCGAAGCGCTCGAAGATGTCCGGGAGGATGTCCGGCGGGATGCCCGGGCCGTCGTCGGCCACGCGGAGGCGGAGTATCCCGTCCGAAGTGGACAGTGAGGTGGTCACCGTGGTGCCCGCCGGGGTGTGCGTGCGCGCGTTGGCCAGCACGTTGATCACCACCTGGTGCAGCTGACCCGCGTCACCGAGAACGCCGATCGGCTCACCCGGGACGTCCATCAGCCACTTGTGGCCCGGGCCCGCGACGTGCGCGTCCGCGACCGCGTCGGCCACCAGCCGGCACAGGTCCACCCACTCGTGCACCACCGGGCGGCCGGAGTCGAGGCGCGCGAGCAGCAGGAGGTCCTCCACCAGCGTCGTCATCCGGCGTGACTCGGACTCGACGCGGCTCATCGCGAACGCGATGTCCGGCGGCACCTCCTCGCCGCTGCGGCGGGTCAGCTCCGCGTAGCCGCGGATGGCCGCCAGCGGCGTGCGCAGCTCGTGGCTCGCGTCCGCGACGAACTGGCGGACGCGGTTCTCGCTCGCGTGCCGTGCGCTCAGCGCGTTCGCGACGTGCTGCAGCATCCGGTTCAGCGCCGAGCCGACCTTGCCGACCTCGGTGCCCGGGTCGGTGTCGGCGTCCGGGACCCGTTCCGACAGCGCGACTTCGCCGCGGTCCAGCGGCAGCTCGGAGACGCGCGTCGCCGTCGCGGCCAGCCGGTCGAGCGGCTTCATCGTGCGGCGGATCGTCGCGGCGCCGACCGCGCCGGCCACGAGGATCCCGGCGAGCGCGACGCCGCCGAGGATGAACCCGAGGCGCCAGAGCGTCTCGTTGACGTCCTTCAGCGGCAGCCCGATGACGGTCTTCTCGCCGCTGGGCGACATCGTCGAGACGACGCGGTAGTCACCGAGGCTGCCGCCGAGGTCGATGCTGCGCTGCTTCCCGTCGGACGGCACCGCCAGCAGCGCCAGCACCTGGTTCGCCGGGATGGCGCGGAACGGCGGCTTGCGCTTCGACGGCAGGCCGACGCTGGAGTCGAGCACGCTGCCCTGGGCGAGCGGTCCTTTTTGGACGACCGCGAGCGTCCCGTCGCCTTGGCCGAGCGCGCGCAGGGGGTCCGGCGGCGGGGCGTCGCCGTACGGCCAGGTCGACCGGTCCGGCGCGTGCGCGGCGCGGTCGGTCGCCGCGGCGAGGCGTTTGTCCTGCTGCCCGACGAGGAACTCGCTCAGCGCGAACTCCGTGACCACGCCGACGACCAGGCACACCAGCGCGAGCAACGCGGCGAGCTGGACGATCAGCCGCCGCCGCAACGACCACGGCCGCTGTGTCCGGAACCGCCGCGGCTCAGCCTGCTGGCTTGAGGACATACCCGGCGCCCCGCATGGTGTGGATCATCGGCTCGCGGTCGGCGTCGATCTTCTTGCGCAGGTAGGAGATGTAGAGCTCGACGATGTTGGCCTGGCCGCCGAAGTCGTAGCTCCACACGCGGTCCAGGATCTGCGCCTTCGACAGCACCCGCTTCGGGTTGCGCATGAGGTAGCGCAGCAGCTCGAACTCGGTCGCGGTCAGCGGCACGAGGGCGCCGCCGCGGTGCACCTCGCGGCTGTCCTCGTCCAGGGTGAGGTCGCCGACGACGAGCGTCGACCCGCTCGCGCCGGTCACCCCGCCGGCCCGGCGCAGGAGCGCGCGCAGGCGCAGCGCGACCTCTTCGAGGCTGAAGGGCTTGGTGACGTAGTCGTCGCCGCCCGCGGTGAGCCCGGCGATGCGGTCCTCGACCGCGTCCTTCGCCGTCAGGAAGAGCACCGGCAGGTGTGGCGCCTCGGAACGCATTCTCCGCAGTACTTCGAGGCCGCTGAAGTCGGGGAGCATGACGTCGAGGACGACGGCGTCGGGCCGGAAGTCGCGCGCGATCCGGACGGCTTCGGTGCCGTCACCCGCGCTGCGCACCTCCCAGCCCTCCATGCGCAGGGCCATCGACACGAGCTCGGCCAGCGTCGCCTCGTCGTCGACGACGAGGACCCGCACGGGGCTCCCGTCGGCGCGGCGCAGGTCGGCCTTTCCGGGGCCGGGTGACGTGGCGTTCATAGCGGTCATAGTGCCATCTTCTCGACGGCGCTTCAGTGCTCACTGTGACCTCGCTGTGCGTTTCCTGTGAGAGTCCTTCGTCCGGGTAAGGGAGCCACAGCGCGTGCTGACGCCCCGCACAGCTCAAACACAGCCTCGGCGGTGAGTCTGGCCTGGACCAGTGTGGGTACGACCGGAGGACACGATGACGACCGAGCCGACGCCGAACACGCCACCGCAGGGCGAACCGGCCCCCGCCAACTGGGGCGACCCGGCCCAGGCCGCGCCGAAGAAGGGCTGGTCCGGCAAGAAGACGGCGATCGCGGCCGGCATCGCGGTGGTGATCGCGGCCGGCGGCGGCGCGGCGATCTGGGCGGGCACCAGCAGCGCCGACAACTCGGCCCAGCAGGGCCCAGGCGGCTTCGGCGGCCCGGGCGGCGGCCAGTTCCGCGGCCAGGGCGGGCCGGGCGGGAACTTCGGCGGCGGGATGACGGCGCTGCGCGAGGCGCTCCACGGAGATTTCGTGGTGTCGAACGGCAGCGGCGGCTACACGACCGAGCGCCTCCAGACGGGCGACGTGACGGAGCTGAGCGCGACGTCGGTGACGCTGACGAGCAAGGACGGCTACAAGCAGACGTACACGCTCGACGGATCGACCCAGAAGACGGGCGACGTGAAGCAGGGCGACACGAACGTGACGGTGGTGGCGAAGGTGGACGGCCAGACGGCGACAGCGACCTCGCTGGGCCAGGCGCTCCAGGGCCAAGGCCAGGGCCAGCGTCCGGGCGGCGGCCAGCGCCGAGGCGGCGACTACTCGGCCCGCCCCACGAACTGACCAAGCGCCCCAATGTGGCGTTCGGTGCGTCCAACGCACCCAATGCCACATTGGGGCGCTCGGGACCCGACCCGCTGCCCCTCCCGTCCAGGGAGCGCCCCGGTGCCGCGTACCCCTCCCGCGCATCGGGGCGTTCCCGCCCACCGCGCCCGCCGACTAGGGCAGAGTTGCGGGGGTGCACGACATCAGCGGATCCCTGCGGCGCCAGTCGCTGCTGGTCGCGCTGGTCTGCGTCGTCTGCGACGCCGCCCTCTTCACCCTCCGCGGGCCGATCGGCGGAAGTGAAGCAGGGGTCGTGGCCGATTGGCGTGCCTGGGCCGTCCTGCTCGCCGGGGTCGCCGTCAACGCCGCCCTCGCCGGCCCCGCCCGGTACTCCGGCTGGGTCGCCCTCGCGCACGCCCTCCTCTTCGCCTCTTCGCCGCTCCTGCTCTGCACCTGCCAGGGGTACGTCGTCGGCAACAACGCCGGCATCCTCATCGCCGGCTACCGGGCCGGCGCCTGGCTCCGCCCCAAACCCGCCGTCCTCGCGCTCCTCGCCCTGATCGCCGGCGTCGTCGCCGGGTGCATCGAAGGCGGCGGGCGCACCGCCGCCGACTGGCGGCTGATCGCCATCAGCGTCAGCGTCAGCGGGCTGCTGCCGTGGCTGGTCGGCCGGTACACGACCGCCCGGCGCGCCTACATCGCCGATCTCGAGCGGGCGACGGACGAACGCCGCCAGCACGAAGAAGAAGCCGTCCGAAGAGCCGTCACCGAGGAGCGCACGACCATCGCGCGCGACCTCCACGACGTCATCTCCCACCACGTCAGCGCCATCGGCGTGCACGCCGGCGCGGCCCGGCTCGGCCTGCCCGACGGCGACTCGCCCGTGCGGAAGTCGCTCGGCGCGGTCGAGTCCGCCAGCCGCTCGGCGATGGCCGACCTGCGCCGGCTGCTCGACCTCCTGCACGCCGAAGAAACGGCCGCCCAGCCCGGTCTCGACAACCTCGACGAGCTGGTCGAGACCGTCCGCGCGGCCGGCCTGCCGACCCGGCTGACCCTGCGCGGCGAACCTCGCGAGCTCCCCGGCTCGCTCGACGTCGCGCTGTACCGGATCGCCCAGGAAGCCCTGACCAATGCGCTGCGCCACGGCGAAGGCCCGGTCGACGTCGAGCTGAACCACGGCCGCACCGAAGTCGTGCTCACCGTGACCAACAACCTGCGTCCCGGCCGCACGAGCCAGCACGAACACGCGCACCGCGGCCTGGCGGGGATCCGCCAGCGCGTCACCCTGTTCGGCGGCCAGGTCTCCTACGGCGAGACCGGCGAGCACTGGCAGCTGCGCACGACCTTCCCGGTGGAGAGCACATGATCCGCGTCCTGCTGGCCGACGACCACGCGATGTTCCGCTCCGGGATGCGCGCGCTGCTCGACACGCAGCCCGACTTCACCTGCGTCGGCGAGGCGTCCGATGGTCGCGAAGCCGTCGCCGAGACCGCGCGCCTGCGTCCGGACGTCGCGGTCCTCGACGTCCGGATGCCCCGTCTCGACGGCCTCGCCGCGACCGAGGCGATCCTCGCCGCGCCGGGCAACGACACCCGCGTCCTCGTGCTCACGACCTACGACGCCGACGAGTACGTCTACCGCGCGCTGCGCGCCGGGGCGAGCGGGTTCCTGCTGAAGAGCCTGGCGCCGGAGGAGCTGGTCGCCGCGATGCGGGTGGCCGCGCGCGGCGACGCGCTGATCGACCCGTCGGTGACGCGGCGGCTGGTCGCGAAGTTCGCCTCGGTGCTCGAACCCGCGGCCGCCGAACCGCCCGAGCTGGCCCGGCTCACCTCCCGCGAACGGGAGGTCCTGCTGCTGATCGCCAACGCCTGCAGCAACGCCGAGATCGCGCGGCAGCTGCACGTCGGCGAGGAGACCGTGAAGACGCACGTGTCGCGGGTGCTTTCGAAGCTCGGGTTACCCGACCGCGTGCACGCTGTCGTCTACGCCTACCGCCACGAACTCGTCCCGGGCGAGCGACCTGCCTAGACTGGCCGCATGAGGCGCTGGATCACCTTCGCGGTCGGGGTAGTGCTCGTGCTCGTCGGCGCCGTCTGGGTGCTGCAGGGCATCGGCGTCATCACCGGCAGCTTCATGACCGGCCAGAAGCTGTGGTTCCTGATCGGGCTCGTCGCGTTCCTGGTCGGCGTGGTCCTGGTCGCCGCGAACCTGACCAAGCGGCGCAAACCTACTTCGTGAAGATCTCGAAGATCGGGTAGCCGGGCGCGATCTCGCGCAGCTTCTCGTCCGAGGCCTTGGCGTCGACGCCGTCGAAGAACACGCCGACCTCGAACTTCCAGCGCTTGAGGTAGGCGCGCAGGATGCCGGGCTTCTCGTCGTCGCCCAGCTCGCGGAAGGTGAACTCCTCGACGCGCTTGCCGACGCGCAGCGTGCCCTGGCCGGCGGCCCGCAGGTTGCGCACCCACTGCGTCTCGCCGCGCGGGGCGACGAGGTAGCGCACGCCGTCGACGGTCAGCAGGTTGACCGGCACGGACCGCGGCTCGCCGCTCTTGCGGCCGACGACGGTCAGCACCCGGCTGCCCCAGACGCTGAAGCCCATCCGGGTCAGCTTCGCGACGGCCTCGTTGAACGCGTTGGTGGCCTTCTTCGGCTCGATGTAGCGGGCGGCAGTCATGGTGTCCTCCGACGATCCGGGAGAGCAGTGCTCTCGGTTAAGAGCAGTGAACACCCACTCGCACGCACTGTCAAGAGCACTGCTCTCTATTTTGTGCGGCGCTCTCGTCATGGCACACTGATCCTCATGACCGCGACCCGGACCGCGCGCGAACGTGCCCGCGCCGAACTCACCCAGGAGATCAAGGACGAAGCCCGCCGCCAGCTCGCCGAGGTCGGCGCGCACGGGCTTTCGCTGCGCGCGGTGGCGCGGGAGCTGGGCATGGTGTCGTCCGCGCTGTACCGGTACTTCCCCAGCCGCGACCGGCTGCTGACCGACCTGATCGTCGACGCCTACAACGCGATCGGCGAGGCAGCCGAACAGGCCGACCCGGGCAAGGGCGCCCCCCGCGAGAGGTGGCTCGCGATCTGGCACGCGACACGCGACTGGGCCCGCGCGCACCCGCACGAGTACGCGCTGATCTACGGCTCCCCGATCCCCGGCTACCAGGCCCCGCAGGACACCGTCGCGCCGGCGGCCCGCGTCGCGCTCGCCCTGGTCAAGGTGCTCACGCACACCGAGCTGCGGGCGGTCGACGGCGCCGTCTCCTCCGAGCTGCGCGCCCAGGCCGAGACGCTCACGAAGGTCCTCGGGATCATCGCCGGACCCGAGACCGTGACCCGGCTGATCATGGCGTGGACGCAGCTGTTCGGGGCGATCAACTTCGACCTGTTCGGCCAGTACGTCGGCAGCGTCGACCCGGCCGACGAGTTCTTCGCCCACTCGGCGAAGCGGATGGCGGAGTTCGTCGGCCTTTAGCGCAGCCAGGTCCGCAGCAGCAGCTCGACGGCGTCGGCGATCACGGTGTCACTCGTGCCCTCCGGGCTCAGGTACCGCTGCCGGAGCAAGCCGTCCTCCAGCGCGTGGATGATCAGCGCGAGGAACGCCGGATCGGCCGGCGGCTCGACACCGCGAGCGGCGAACGTCGCCCGCACGCCCGTCTCGATCAGTTCCCGCGCCGCGCGCTCGTTCTCCCCCGCCGACGGCCGCGCGTCCGGGTTGCGCAGCGCGTACAGCGTCAGCTCGGTGCGCAGCGCGAACCACTCGGGCAGGTGCTCCGCGCGCGCCGCGTGCCACTCCTTCAGCCGCGCCATGACGTCACCCTCGAGCGCGGCCACCTCCACCGCTTCCCGCGAGCGGCGCTGGGCCAGCAACGCCACGACCAGCTCGTGCTTGTCCTCGAAGTTGCCGTAGAACGCCCCGCGCGTGTACCCGGCGCGTTCGGCGATCTGCTCGACCGACGTGCCGTTGACCCCGCGCTCGGCGAACAGCTCGGCGGCCGCCGCGAGCAGCCGCTCCTTCGTCCGTTCGCGGCTTTCCGCCCGCGTCAGCCGCTTCCCCGTCACGGCCGAGACGGTACCGTCGGCGCGACGACATCGGCGGGAAGGCGGAGGCGACGTGACGGGGTGGGCCGGGAAGGTCGGCAGGATCCGGGTGATCGGGACCGGGGTGATGGGCCGCGGGATCGTCCAGCTCGCCGCGACCGCGGGGGTGACCGTCGAGCTGGCCGACGTCCGGCGCGAGGCCGTCGCCGAAGCGATCGAGTACGTCGGCGGGATGGTCGACAAGCTGGCCGCGAAGGGCAAGCTCGACGACCCGCAGGCGGTCAAGGACCGGCTGGTCCCGGTGGACGCGCCCGACGCGCCCGCGGACGGCGTCGACCTCGTCGTCGAAGCCGTGCGGGAGGACGTCGAGACGAAGCGGGCCCTGTTCGCCGGCCTCGAGCGCGTCTGTCCACAGGAGACGATCTTCGCGACGAACACCAGCTCGCTGTCGGTCACCGAGATCGCCGCCGAGCTGGCCGACCCCGGCAGGCTGATCGGCCTGCACTTCTTCAACCCGGTGCCGCTGATGCGCCTGGTCGAGGTGGTGCCGGGCACGCGCACGCACGACTGGCTGCCCGGCGAAGCCCTCGAACTGGTCAAGAGCTGGGGCCACGAGCCGGTGCTGGCGAAGGACGCGCCGGGCTTCCTGGTCAACCACGCCGGGCGTGGCCTGAACACCGAGGCCCTGCAGATCCTCGCCGAGGCGCTGGGCGAGCCCGCCGACGTCGACCGCGTCGCGCGGGACGTGCTCGGCCTGAAGCTCGGGCCGTTCGAGCTGCTCGACCTGACCGGCCTCGACGTGTCCCACGCGGTGCTGGAGAGCATCTGGAGCGGCTTCCACGGCGAACCGCGGCTGCGGCCGTCGTGGCTGACGCGGCCGCGGGTCGCCGCCGGGTTGTTCGGGCGCAAGAACGGTTCGGGCTTCTACTCCTACGTCGACGGGAAGCAGCAGGTCGTCGAGGAGCCGCCGGCGCCGCCGAAGCCGTCGAGCCCGGTGTTCACGGCGGACGAGCACCTGGGCCGGCTGCTGTCGGCGGCCGGCGTGCAGGTGGTGTCGGACGCGTACCCGGACGCGGTCCTGCTCGTCCCGCTCTACGGCGAGTCCACAGTGGACGCGGCCACCCGCACGGGACTGCCGCTGGCCCGCGTTGCCGGCGTCGACCCCCTCGGCGGCTACGAGCGACGCCTGACGTTGTCGGTCCACCCGGGCCTCGACCCGGCGGTGGGCCGCGCGGCCTGGGGCGCCCTGGCCGCGACGGGCCAGCCGGTGACGGTGGTCCGCGACGGCCCGGCCCCGATCGCCCAGCGCCTCCTGGCGTCCATCGTCAACACGGCGTGCTTCATCGCGGGCCAGAACCTGGCGTCCCCGGGGGACATCGACACGGCGGTCCGGCTGGGCCTCGGGTACCCGCGCGGCCCGCTGGCTTGGGGAGACCTGGTGGGCGGCGACATCGTGCTGCGGATCCTGCGCGGCCTGGCCACGACCACCGGGGATCCGCGGTACCGGCCGAGTCCGTGGCTGACCGAGCGGGTGGCGCTCGGGCTGCCGCTGACGTCGGCCGGGACGACACCGGCGGACCTGCGCTCCTGACCGGCCCCACGAGCGACGCGGCGCGGGCCGCCTCCGGATTCCGGAGACGGCCCGCGCCTGTTTCGTTCACTGCCTTCGAACACCCGTCACCAATGGTGGTCGACCGCTCCCGTCGCCGGCGTGAACGTGATGTAGCCGCCCTGGAAGTCGCTGCGGTACACCCCGTTCGTCACGTACTCGTCCGTCGTCGGGTAGCGGAGGTACGACCGCTCCCAGCCGAGCACCCCCCAGCGCTTGCGGATCTCGCCCTGCACCACGTGCGAGCCCGTCGCCGGGGAGAAGTAGATCGAGCCACCGAGACTGAAGTGGTTGTACCGGGCGACGCCGTCCGGGGTACCGAGCTCGTCGGTCGTCGGGTAGCCCAGGCCACGCTCGTACCCGTACGCCGCCCACTTCTTCCGGATCTCACCGTAGATCGCCTGCGCACCCGTCGCCGGGGAGAAGTAGATCGAACCGACGTTGGTGCCCTTGATGAAGTGGTTGTACCGGCCGACGCCGTCCGGCGTGCCGAGCTCGTCGGTCGTCGGGTAGCCGAGGCCGCGCTCGTAGTCGAGTGCCGCCCACTTCTTCCGGATCTCGCCGTAGAGCGCGTGCGCGCCCGTCGCGGCCGTGTAGTAGATCGACCCGACGTTGCCGTTGTTCACGAAGTGGCCGTACTGCGCGACGCCGTCCGGGGTCACCGCCGTGTCGGCCGTCGGCGGGCCGAAGAAGCCGTGGCCGCCCAGCGCGAGGTACTTGTCCAGCACCGGACCGGTGAGAACCCTCGTGCCGCCGACCGCGCTCCAGTAGAGGCGACCATTGGCGTAGGTCCGGTAGTGGACCGGACCGTCGGTGACCTCGGTCCCCGTCGCCGCCCCGAGCTTCGTCCGCAACGCCGGGTCGGCGTTGTAGCGCTGGTCGATCGGGGTGTCGTAGTTCGCCGTCAGCGTCATGTCGCCCGTGCCGACCGTGACGATCCACTTCGTCTCCGTCGGACCGTCCTGCCAGCCGGCGAACTTCGAGACGCCGTCGGTGCCCAGCGGCGCGGCCTCGACGTCGAAGCGGGCACCCTCGGTCACGAGCGCCGAGTTGACGCCGCCTTCGACCGGGATGCTCAGCGCCGCGGGCTGCGTGCTGAGCAGGGTGATCCGGTGCTGGCGCGGCATCGCAGTGTACGTCTTGGACGTCGTGACGCCCGCGCTGTCGGTCACCGTCGCGGTGAACTCCATCCGGGAGTCCGGGTGCTCGGTGAACGGCTGCGCGAAGCTCGTCCCGGTGCCGCCGACGCCGGGGTGCGAGTGACAGGTCGCCTCGCTCGGGCAGTGCCGGACCGCGGTGGTCCACGTGATCGGCAGCGTGCCGTCCTCGGCGTCCGTCGCGGTGGCGCTCAGGCCGACCTCCTGGTTCACCGCGAACGTCGCGGAGTCCCCGGGCGTGGTCACCGCGAGCTGCGGGGTGTGGTTGCCGGGCGCGACCGCGATGGTGGTCGTGCCGGTGGACCCCAGCGGGTCCCGGACCGTCAGCTTCGCGGTGAACGACTCGGTGCCCGCCGCGTAGGCGTGGTTCACCGCCGGGCCGGCGTCGGCGACCGTGGTCCCGTCACCGAAGTCCCAGTCGTACTTCAGCAGGTCGCCGTCGTAGTCGACCGACGTGGAGCCGTCGAACGACACGGTGCGGGTGTCCGGATCGGTCGTCGTCGTGGCCTTCGCCACCGGCGCGGTGTTGTTGGCCGAGTAGCTCAGCCGCCGCAGGGTGCCGGTGAGGATGTCGGCGTAGACGATGTCGCCGTTCGGCGCCGCCGCGAACTTCGTCGGGCCGCCGATGTCGGTGAACTTCGGCGGGTTCTCCGGGGCCTGCGTGAGCTTGCCCTGGTCGTCGTAGCGCATCGTCCAGATCTTGTGCGTCACGTAGTCGCCGAAGAAGTACGAACCGCGGTAGGACGCCGGGTAGCTGGATCCGTTGTAGACGATCCCGCCGGTGACGCTGTTGCCCTGCATGGCGCCGTTGCCGTGCTGGTACTCGAAGATCGGCGCCTGGTTCGCCACGCCGGCGCAGCCCGCGAGCGCGCTGTAGCCCGGGGTCGCGTGGTTGCCTTCCCAGCAGGGCCAGCCCTGGTTGCCGCCGCGCTGGACGACGTCGACCTCTTCCCAGTTGTTCCAGCCGACGTCGCCGGCGACCGGCAGGCCGAGGTTCTGGTCGATGGTGAACCGGAACGGGTTGCGGAACCCGCGCGCGAACACCTTGCTCGCGGTCGACGCCGGGTTGGCCGCGTCGTAGTACGGGTTGCCCGGCACGCCCTTCCCGTCGGCGGCCAGGTGCAGGACCTTGCCGTAGGGCTGGTTGATGTCCTGGGCGCGCAGCGCGCCCGAGTCGACCTTCGTGAAGTCGCCGTTGTCCCCGATGGACATCCAGAGCGTCCCGTCGGCGGCGGCGATGACGCCGTTGATGCCGTGGACGTCGTAGAAGCCCGGCACCTCGAAGATCGGCTGTTCGCCGGACAGCCCGGCCGGCGCGCCGTCCGCGTCCACGGTCACCGTGAACTTCGACAGCCGCATGACGAAGCTGTTGCCGACGTTGAGCGACCGCGTCAGGTAGATCGTGTGCGACGTCGCGTAGTCCGGCGCGACGGCCAGCCCGACCAGTCCCAGGTCACTGATCTCCCGCGTCGCCAGCGTCGCGATCGTCCGCGGTGTCCCGGTGGCCGGGACCCACTGGACGCGGCCGTTCTTCGCCGTGGCGAGAACGGACTGGTCCGGCAGGTACGCGAAATCGGTGAGCTGGTAGTTCCCCAGCCCGGTGCTGGTGTCCCGCAGGACGAACCCCTGCGGAAGTGCTGTTGCTGCCGTCGCCACCCCCGTGGACACGACGGGCAGCATCGCCCCTGTCAGCACCGCCGCCACGAGAGCGTGACGTAGTGCTCTTAGCTTTCCCAAGGCCATTTGGCCCCCCTTCCCAAGCGATCACTTATCGCCTGAGCAGGGGGGCCAGTTGCACTCGGCCGAGTGAATTTATCTGTTTGTGACCTACTGCCCGTGTTGACCGGTCAGTGATTACGGGACAACCTGCACGACGTCACCGACGTGCAAGGTGTTGAAGAACTTCAGGGACGCGCCCGCCGACAGGTGGATGCAGCCGTGCGAGTACACCGACAGGCTGCCGGTGTGGAAGGCGTCGCCCGGGTAGAAGAAGACCGAGTTCGGCATCTTCGCGTTGTCGAACTCCTTCGACAGGTGCATCTTCTCCTTGGAGAGGACGCGGAACGTGCCGGTCGGCGTCGCGTAGCCCTTGCGACCCGGCAGCATCGGCACCGGCCCGTAGACGACCTTGCCGCCCTGGAGGATCCACGCCTTGTGCGCGGAGAGGTCGACGCAGGCGGCGGTACCCGACGCGGCAGCCGCGGCGGCGCACGGGACGCCCGGGTCGCTCGCCGGAGCCGCCGGCTTCGGCTTGGGCTTCGGCTTGGCCGTGGTGCTGGTCGGCGCCGGCTTCGTGGTCGAGGGCGTCGGCGTCGGCGTCGGGGTGGCGCTGGTCGTGGTGGGAGCCGCGGTGGTGCTCGACGTGGTCGGCGCCCCGCCCCCGGACCCGGCCGCGGCGACAGCCCCGCCGCCGGCGTTCGGCCCCCCGGACGCCGCCCCACCCCCGGAGCAGGCGGTCAGCACGAACGCGGTGGCCAGCGCGGCCGCTCCCGCCAGAAGCCTCTTCACGATCCGTTACCCCCATGTTCGATCATCGCTTGTGGACACCCGTAAAGACGGCGGTCACCCGTTCGAGGTTCGTCCGGGAAGGTCACGATTTGGGTAGATGATGAACCCACGGTGATCGTTTCGCCGTACAACCCGTCGCTTGCGCCGCCTCAGGTGTCGTGAACGACCCTTTCACCTCGTCCGACGCCATGAACGAGTCGTTCAAGACGTCCGGAAGCGGTCTGGGACAGGTCGCGCCTCAACCCCCGGGTTGAGCCGGAGATCCACCCGGGCCCGATCCCCAAGCCGACGAAACCGGGCCGCCGTTCGCCGAAGCTGGGAGCACCTCGAAAGCCAAGGAGCCCCGAAATGCCCAGCGCAGCGAACGTCCTGCTCTACGTGGTCATCGCCGCCTACGTCCTCTACAAGGTCGTCTACAAGCAGGTCCGCGGCACGCTGCTCGACCGCAAGTCGCTGGTCGTGATGCCGCTGATCCTGGTCGCCGTCGGCGGCTACCTCGCCGCGAAGGCCCTGCCCGGTGCGTCGCCCGCCGAGGTCGGGCTGCTCGGCGCCGACCTCGTCGTCCTCGCCGGGCTCGGGGTCCTGCGCAGTGCCACCACGACGCTCACCGAGCGCGACGGCACGACCTTCCAGAAGGGCTCGGCCGTCACCGTCGGGCTGTGGCTGCTGACCATCGCGGTGCGGGTCGGGCTGGTCGCGCTGGGCACCGCGCTCGGCGTCGCCGGCCCGCTGACCACGGCGTCGATCGCGCTCACCCTGGGCGTCAGCATCGCCGTGCAGAACGCGACGACCTACTCCCGCATCCAGCGGCGCGGCCTGCCGCTCGCCGACCAGCGGCCGGCGGCGCTCAGCCGCTGACGCGCCCCAGCATCCGGGCGTACATCCGGCCCGGGCTGGGCACCGACGGCGGCACCAGGAACCCCGGCAGCGGCGGCAGCCCGCCGACGAACGCGCCGAGCCGCTCGTACAGCGCGGCCGCCCCGGGCGGTCGCGCTTCCGGGTCCTTCGCCAGCATCTCGGCGAGCAGGGCGTTGAGCGGCTTCGGCAGCCCCGGCACCGGCGGCGGCAGCTCCTTGACCTGCCGCTCGAACACGGCGTACGCGGTGGGCCCGTCGAAGAGCCGCTGCCCGGTGAGCATTTCGTGCAGCACGCACCCCAGCGCGTACAGATCGCTTCGCGGTTCGGCGCCGCCCCGCTGGATCTGCTCGGGCGCCATGTACGACGGCGTCCCCAGCAGCTGCCCGGCCCGCGTGAACTGCGCGGCGTCGGCTTCGCGGAGCACCGCGAGCCCGAAGTCCATCACCTTGACGCCGCCGTCCGGCCCGAGCATCAGGTTGGACGGCTTGAGGTCGCGGTGGCACACCGCGAGCGCGTGGGCGGCCGTCAGCACCGCGCACGTCTGCGCAGCGATCGCCGCGGCCCACGGCACCGGCAGCGGCCCGTGCTCGGCGAGCAGGTCGGCCACCGTCACGCCGTCGACGAACTGCATGACCTGGAACAACCGGTCGTCGTGGGTGCCGTAGTCGTACAGCGTCGGCACGCCGGGGTGGTCGAGCGTCGCCAGGATCCGTGCTTCGCGGGCGAAGCGGGCTTCGAGCTCTTCGTCGCGGCCCGGCAGCCTGAGCAGCTTGATCGCCACGCGCCGGCCCAGCCTGCGGTCGTGCCCGCCGTGCACCGCGCCCATCCCGCCGCGCCCGAGCGGCAGCTCGTCGAGCTCGTAGCGGTCGGCGATCAGCATCCGTTCCCCTATCGGCCCGGGATGAGCCGTCCTTCGACAAGTCCCGCGAAGCCTAGCCGGACCAGCTCACGGCCCGTTTCCGCCGTCTCGCGCAGGACGGCGTCGAACTCGGCGAGGCGCCGGAAGACCTCGCCGTACTCGCGCTGGACGCCGATCGCGACCCGCGGGATCCGCACGCGCCTGCCGTCGATGCGCGTCGACGCGGAGGCGGCGGGCAGGTCGGCCGCGCGCAGGCACCCGGCCAGGAAGTCCGCGTCCAGCCGGTCCGGGTCGACGCGGTACACGGTGAGCCCGGCGCCGACCGGCTCCGATGGTCCACTGTGGACGTACGCGATCCCGGTCACGGACGCGACGACGTCGCCCGCGTCGGCCGTGGGGTGCTCGGCGTCGGCGCGGGCCGCGTGCCTGACCTCGACGACCCCCGCCTTGACCAGCTCGCCGATCGTCGTGAACGCCGGTTCGGTGTCGGCGGCTTCGAGCGTCGGCAGCCGCGGCGCCAGTTCGGCGAACCGGCCCCGCACGGCCTGGAAAGCCTGGCCGAGGTCCTCGTCCCGGCCGCGGCGCCGGGCCGGCGTGAGGTCGACGTCGTCGTCGAGCAGGTCGATGATCCGGACACCGGATTCGGGGTGCTCGCGGAACTCCCGCCACATCTCGTCCACTGTGGACAGCTCGTCACCCGCCTCCGCCAGCAGCACGGTGGACGGCGGACGCTGCCCAGGCACCGGCCGCCGCAGCAGCCAGAGGTCGGGGCCGGCCGGCGTCAGCGTGACGACCGCGCGGACCGCGCCCGCGCGCAGCAGGTTGCCGCGGATGCGCTTCCCGCTGCGCCGCCCGGCCGCCGCGCCCGGCATCAGGATCGCCACCGGGCCACCGGGTTCGACGTGGGCGAGGCAGTGCTGCACCCAGGCGAGCTCGGGTTCACCGCGCGGCGGCAGGCCGTACTCCCAGCGCGCGTCGCCGACGAGTTCGTCGTGTCCCCAGGCCCGTTCGTTGAACGGCGGGTCGCACAGCACGGCCTCGGCGGTCCGGCCGGCGAAGGCGTCTTCGCGCAGCGCGTCGACCGCGTAAACGTCGGCCTCGATGCCGCGCAGCCTCAGCCGCAGCATCGCGATCGACGCCGTCATCGGGTCACTGTCCTGGCCCAGCACGGTTTTCGCGCCGCTCGCCAGCGCGAGCGCGCCGAAGCCGCAGGCGGGGTCGAGGATCGCCGAGACCGGGCCGGCGAGCCGGGCCATCAGCTCGGCGACCGGCTCCGGCGTGGCCGACAACCGCCGCGAATGCGCTTCGAAGTACCGGCGGCACAACAGTTCGAACGACTCGACCGGCCCGGCCCGGTGCGTCATCTCACTGAGCAGGGTGAGCAATTCGGGGTCGTCGAGCTTGCTGTCGAAGGTGTCGAAGATCCCGGCCTGGAAAGCGAAGAAGGCGCCCGCGCGGCTCACGCGCTCGGCGAGGTCGAGGTCGTCGCCCAGGGCACGCAGGCGCTGCCACGCGCGTTCACCGGCGGACAGCTCGAACTTCTTGCCCCGGGCGCGGAACCAGCCGGCGACGGCGGACAGGCCGAACAGCGGGCTCGACGCGGTGCCGCCGACGGGCGGCGGGAAGTCCGGGTAGCGACGACGCCAGTTGCTCACCGCGGCCCGGCCGACCCCGGCGAGCCGCGCGATGTCGGCCGCGCTGACCGTGGCGTCGTCGTCCATGGCGGGAACTCTATCGGAGAGTGCTCCATTCAGCCGACTTGCTTGTGAACTCAGTCAACCAATGCTTTCATGGGAGCATGACACACGATCGGTACGTCCTGCGGTACGCCGCGGGGTCGGACGTCGGCAGGCGACGCAAGATCAACGAGGACTCGCTCTACGCGAGTTCCCGCCTGCTCGCCGTCGCCGACGGCATCGGCGGCCAGCCGCACGGCGAAGTCGCCAGCGCGACCGCGGTCGACGTGGTGCGCGAGCTCGACGTCGACCTCCGGCGGGTGGACCTCACGGGCGTCGACCTGGCCGCGACACTGGCCGGCGTGGTCAAGTCGATCGACCAGCGACTGACGGAAGTCGCTTCGAACGAGCCGGCGACCGTCGGCATGGGCACGACACTGACGGCACTGATGTTCGACGGCGTCGAGTTCGCAGCGGCCCACGTCGGCGACTCCCGCGGTTACCTGCTGCGCGAAGGCGGCCTGCGCCGGCTGACCCGCGACCACACGCTCGTCCAGGCCCTGGTCGAGGACGGCCGGGTCGCGGCCGAGGACGCGGACTCACACCCGCGGCGTTCGCTGCTGATGAAGGCGTTGCAGACGACGGGTTCCAGCGACCCCGACATCTGGACGTTCACCGCGAAGCCGGGCGACCGGTACCTGCTCTGTTCGGACGGCCTCAGCGGCCCGGTGAACGAGCCCACCCTGCGCGACGTCCTGGCGGCGATCCCGGACCCGGCCGACGTGATCCCGGAGCTGATCCGCCTGGCCAACGAAGGCGGCGGCCCGGACAACATCACGTGCGTGGTGGCCGACGTCGTGGCCGCACCGCCCGCCACCAACGGCTGAGACCCACCTTCAGGTCCCCGGACAGCCATCCGGTATCGTCTCCTGCGGAGGATTGGCCGAGCGGCCTAAGGCGCACGCTTGGAAAGCGTGTTGGGTTCACGCCCTCGCAGGTTCGAATCCTGTATCCTCCGCCGTTTGATCAGGCAAAACGCCGGGTGCCCCACTTCGGGACACCCGGCGTTTTCCGTCTTAGTCTCAGTTCTAGTCTCATTCGCCCCTCGTTAGGCCACCTCCGGCGTCTCGTCGCCGTCGTCCGCCACGTCGTCCGGCGCTGCCCAGATCAGCCCGTCGACCCGGCCGGCCACGCCCCGCCTGATTCGGTCGGTCACGTGCTGGTACCTCGCGGCCATGGCCGTGCTGGACCACCCCATGATGGACATGACGGTCCGCTCCGGGACCTCAAGCAGCAGGAGCACCGTCGCGGCGGTGTGCCGGGCGTCGTGAAGCCGCCGCTCTCCCACCTTGGCGTCGCGCAGCAGCTCCTTCCAGTGGTGGTAGTCGGTGTTGGGCACGAGCGGTTGACCGGTCGGCTTGGTGAAGACGTAGCCGGTCTCCTCCCAGAGGTCGGCCGCCAGGGCGCGTTCCTGGGCCTGGGCCGCTTGGTGCCGCACCAGCAGCAGCGCGAGTTGCTTGGGCAGCCCGATGTACCGCTTACCGGCCCGCGACTTCGTAGGCGCGGTCTCCCGGCGCGTCGAGACGCGCTGCGGGCAGTACCCGGCGAACTTCCGGCCGCACGGTTTCGAGCAACCGTGCTTGTACTTCGGCCGGAGCCGGTTCCGTCGCACGCCGATTTCGGGTGTGTGGCGCTCGAAGCACTCGGCACAGAACGGGGACTTGTGCTTCTTGCACGCTCGGTCCCAGCGATCCCAGTTCACGTCGGGCCACTGGATCCCCAAGGCCTCACCCTGGCGGAGACCCAACGCGAGGGCGATAGCCCACCGGGCGCTGTTTCGCCTACGCCCGGCGGTTTCCAGGATGCGCTGGATCTCGTCGACGTCGTACGGCTCGTAGTCCTGCTCCTCCATCTTCGGGGCACGAGCCAGTTCCGCCGGGTTGTCCGTGATGATTTTGCGCTTCTTGGCTTCCTTGAGCGCGGTACGGATGGTGCGGTGAACCTGATGCACCCGGCCGGCGGCGGACCCCTCACGCATCATCTTGCGGTAGAGCTTCTCCAGGTGATCAGGTTCCAGCCTGTCGCCCGTGTGTGAGCGCTGGAGACGGTGTGCACCCACGCCCGGGATGAGGTGAACTCGGCACGCCACCTCGTATGCGTCCCACGCGTTCTCAGTGATGGTCGGTGGCGCGACGATGTTCTCAAGCCAGTGGGTCAGCCAAGATTCGACAGTCCAGTTCTGCCCAGCCTTCCGCACGCGCCCTTCGTCGCGCTCGTTCTCCCACTCCCGCACCTTGTTCCGGACCTTGGCCTCATCCTTGGACATGGTGTGACGGCGGTCCGGCTTCCCGTTGTCCTTGCGACCGACCGTCACACGGCCGTGCCAGTGTCCGTCGCTTTTGCTGAAGTAGACGCTGCTCGCGCCGTTCGGAGCGCGCGTGCCTTCGGGGCGCTTCTTCCTAGCCATTAAAAGTCCTTCCTCAGGCGGCGGCCTCGCCGGCCGAACCGGCGACCAAGCGGGCGGCGAACGCGTCGATAGCGGATACGGAGATGCGGCGGAGTCGACCGATGCGGACGGACTCCAACGCGCCGGAACGGACCAGGCTGTAGGCGGTCGTGCGGCCGATGCCGAGCCGTTCCCCGGCCTCTTCGACAGTCAGGAGCACGCGAGGTGGCAGAGGCCGGGGTGCCGGCCGCGCGTCGTCGGCGTTGTGGGCCGCGAGGCGTTCGGCGAGCTGAGCGAGACCGGCGGCAAGCTGGGCGATGTCGTTGGCGGTAGCCATTGGTGGTGAGCCCTTCGGGTCGTGCTGTCGGTGGCGGCGATGCGCATGGGCTCTCCTCGGGTCTGGTGGTCGGTTGTCGGTGCTGAGGGGGTAAGCCGTACCAGCCGTACCAGCCTCGTTTTGCCTGGTCAGGTGCGGTACGGCTTAGTTTTGTGGTACGACTTGAGCCGTACCAAGACGGTTGCGGTGGTACGGCTTGAGCCGTACCAGGCGAGGGAGCCGTACCAGGACTGACCTGCGAAAATGAGGCTGGTACGGCTGGTACGGCTACCCCGCCCAGCGGGTGTCAGGCCGACCGCGCCCGGCGGAGCGGAATAGCTCCCCCGGCGGCCTCGCCGTCACGTTTGGACGGCGGCTCTGAGCAGTAGCGATCCCACGAGTCAGCGAAGTCCGCACGGCGGTAGCCCTTGGCCTGCCCTGTACCGGGAAAGCGCATAGTGTCCGACCGGATGCCGTACTCCTTGAGCAGCGTCCCGAGCCTCATGGCGGTGAGCCCGGTCGCGCCGTACTCGCGCCACGGCGACTCCTCCATAGCCCGCAGCCGGTGCAGCAATTCGGCCGTGGGCAACGCGGTCTCGTCCCCGAACGCGGTCCGGCAGTCGACGAGCAGCCGCTGACGGTCGGAGTTGCCGTCGTCTTCCTCTGCGGTAGCGGTGAGGGCGAGCACGGCGGAGCGGGAGCGGTCACCCCAGCCGCCGCCGGCATGGTCGGCGACAGCCACGAGCGGTTCCCAGGTGTCGGCTGCGCGGTCTTCCACGGGCATCTCCGGTTCGGCGGCTTCCAATGTGGACAGGTCGGCGCGCAGCCACGCGCGCAGGTCGTCGGCGAGCACTCGCAGCGCGGGCCGGTCCCGGCGGTGCCGGTACGGGTCAACGCTTTCGCCGGGGGCGCGGCGGCGCATTCGCACGATGACCGCCCGGTCCTCGATGGTGTCCGGCATCGCGCCGATCCCGGCGAGCGCGGCCATGGCGAACGTGGGGATGGACTCGACGCGCTGATTGGTGGCGTCGTAGCGCTTGGCCGGCCGGTTGCGCTGGTGACCGGCGTTGAGCAGCCCGCGCAAGTCCTCGTTGCCCTCGGCTTTCGGCCCGAAGATCGTGTCCGCCTCATCCACGAGCAGGGTGGGCGGGTCCTCGGACACCGACCGGTAGACAGCAGCCGGAGAGCTGTTGACCGTGATGAACGGGTTGTGGCAGGTGGCTTCCACGATGTCGAGCAGCCGGGACTTTCCGCAGCGCTTCTCCGGCGCGCGGATCACCAGCCGGGGCGCGTGCGCCCACGCGGGTTGGGCGTGGGTGGCGGCGATCCACAGGGCGACGGCGTCGGCGGTCTCGGGATTTGGCAGGGCCACGTATCGGGTGAGCGCGGCCCGCAGGTCGTCCAGGAGCGTCGCGCCGGGTCGGGTGGCGTCTGGGGTGGGTTCGGTGGTGGTCATGCGTGCTGGGCCTTTCTGGACAGTGGTTCAGGCGGCAGCGGCGGGGACGAGCGCGGCGTGGTGGGTGGCGAGGATCAGGCGTCCGAGTCGTTCGGCGGCGTCGGGGACGACGGCGTTGCCGAGGGCGCGACGTCGGTCCAGCCCTCGGGGAACCCCATAAGCCACTCGACCCACGTCGGGTTCGACGGCCCACCGAGAGCGGTGCGCAAGTTCAGGCCCCCGGTGCGGCCGGAGGTTCCCGGGCCGCCGGTGGCATCGGAGGCTGTGGGCGTGGGCCACGCCGAACAGGCGGCGTCGCAGGTGTGGGGCACCCACGGCACAAGCGCTGAGCGTGCCGACGCGGCATCGGTACCCGAGACGATCGAGGTCAGCGAGAACAGTCCGGAGTCCTCGGGTCCGCAGACCGGGCACGTTCTCCCACACGACCCAGCTGGGTCGGAGGTCGGCGACGACGTCGGCCATCGCCGGCCAGAGCCACCGCGGGTCACGTTCTCCGAGCATGAGTCCGGCGTTGCTGACCGGTTGGCACGGGAACCCACCGGCGACGACGTCCACCCGGGGCCGGGCTTGGGAGTGCCACCACGGGACTGCGGTGCGGACGTCGTCATGACGCGGGACCTCCGGGAAGTGTCGTTGCAGGACGGTGCGGCAGAACGGGTCGAGTTCGACCTGTCCCACGGTGGTCATCCCGGCCCGTTCGAGTCCGAGTTCGAGGCCGCCGATGCCGGAGAACAGCCCCAGCACGGTCATAGCTCCGGTGTGGACAGTGGTCGTCATCAGGCGGCCTCTCGCGTGGCGATCCAGGCCTCGACTCGCGCCCAGGACGTGGCGGCCTGTTCGCGGATCTGGCGCGGTGTCAGGGCGGGCCGGGTGACGACGGCGCGGCGGCAGGCGAGTTCGGCGTAGGTCGGCGCGGCGGCGAGGGCCCGCCAGTCGGCGGCGGCCGACACGGCGTTGGACGTCTCCCGCAGCGTGCGGCGACGGTCCCACTCGATCCATTCGGCGAGAAGTTCCGCGACGTGCGGGCTGGTGTTGAGCAGTCGCCAGGCGGCGGCGTCGAGGGTGAGCGCGCGGTACTCGGTGAAGGGGACGGTGACCCGGGTGGCCGGGCCGGCGGCGGTGGTGTGCGTGGTCAAGGCAGATCCTCACGTCGGTCACACGGGGTGACGGTGTGTGGGCGTGTTCAGCCAGGGCTAGGGCCGGGCGGCGAGGGCGCTAGCCTGGTTTTCTGGGTGTTTCCGCAGGTCGGAGCGAGGTGGGCCTAGGGCGCTAGTGCGCTGGTCACGACCGCTGCGGGTGTCTAGAGGAGGGGTCTAGGTCTAGGGGCGGTCCGGTCTAGCACGCGCACCGCCCCTAGCCTCTGCGACTGGTTACGCTCGGTTGTTCTTGGCGGTGGTGAGGGCGTCGCGGGTGTAGCCGTTGCGGTTGGCTCCCTTGCCGGTGTCGGGGTCGGTACTCCACACCTGCTTGGGCTTGACGCCGTACGGCTTGAGCGCGGTGGCGAGGTTCTGCGCGGTCCAGCCCCGGTACTGGCCGGGCCGCAGCTCGGCGAGCCGGGTCACGATGGCGTCGGACCAGAGCTTGTCCTCGCCCCGGGCGAACACCGCGATGGTGTCGTCCAGCGGGTCCAGCCGCGCGGCCTCGACGTCGACGGCCTCGCCGGCGGCGTAGCCGGTGATGTTGCCGAGAGCTTCCCGCCGTACCCGGGCGCCGGCGGCGATCTTCTTGGCGTCGGTGGCGTCCTTGTAGACGCTGCGGACGATCTGCGCGTCGTCGCCTTCCCCGGCGAGGTAGCCAATACCCCGGTCGGAGCGGGCAAACATCGTGGCGCGGACACCGGACTTGTACTGGCTGGTGCCGAGCACCATGTCGTTGGCCTGCTGCCCCATGACCTTGAGGCAGAACCGGAGGATGGCGTTGGCGGAGATGCCGGTGGGCAGCGACTTCGCGTCCGGGCGCTGCGTGGCCAGGATCAGCGTGATCCCCAAGGCGGGGCCGCGCTTGACCAGGTCGGTGCAGATCTCCTCCAGCTCCTCGCCGTGCTCGGGGTGCTCGAACCACACCTGGCACTCGTCGACCCCGACCACGATCGGCGCGAGCCGCAAGTCCTTGCGCGCGGCCAGCTCCGGGGTGACCTTGTTGTCCGGGCACACCGACTCCGGCAGGTTGCGGATCACCTTGGTGCGGCGGCGCATCTCCTCCCGCAGCTCCCGCATCTCCACCACCATGCGTTCGATGTCCTCGGGGTCATCGCCCACGCCGTAGGCCTGCGCGCACTGCCCCAGCGGCGAGAGGTCACCGGTGCCCTTGAGGTCGTAGGCGTAGAGCACCGCGCGCGGGTCCAAGGCGGCGATCAGCAGCAGTTCCCGCAGCGTGACCGTCTTGCCCATGCGCGGGACCGCGCCGATCACCATGGACGCGAACATCAGCGTGATGGGCACCCAGCGGCCGCGCTGGTCGGTGCCGAACGGCTGGGCCTTGAACAGGTCGACCGTCGCGCCCGGCTTGGCCAGCGGCCACGGCTTCTGCTTGGCCTTGGACATGTCGGTATCCCCGACCCACAGCACCAACCGTCCTTCGTGGACCTTCGCGTCCCCCTCGGGCCACACGCAACCGATCTGGCGGCGCAAAGCGGAGGACAGCTCGTCGCGCTTGGCGATGATGTCGCCGGCCGTGACACCCAAGGGCAGGTCGACGTCGGCGCGCCAGCCGTCGCCGTCGCGGGCGATCGGGTTCGGGAACTCGATGCGCTTGCCCTTGGCGTAGGCCTGGTTCAGGCCACCGATGCCCAGCGAGCAGAGCGCGTCCTCGATCATCGACGACGTCAGCTTGGGTGTCTTGACCGCGTCCACGGCGCGGCCGGCGACCGGCTTGTCCGCCGGTGCGCCCCACCAGCCCACGAGTGTCATCGCGACGACCAGGGCGGTCCAGTTCCAGAACGGCGTCACGAACGTGATGCACAGATAGACGATGGCCAGCAGCACGACCACGGCGAACATCACAGGTCCCAGCCGGTGGCGCACGGTTTCGTTGCGGATCTCGCGCAGCTTCATGTACAGCTCCGCGTCGGAGCGGTCGCGGGCGTTCATGCGGACCGGGTGGGACTCCGCGTCGTACACCCACGCCCGGACCCGGACGATCAGGCGTCCGATGGCGCCGAACGAGCGCAGGAACGCGGTCGGCACGTACACCGGCACCCGCAGCGCGTGGAAGGCGAAGGTGTGGGCGGCGTAGCGGACCAGGAACCGGGCGCGGGAGCGGAACTCTTCGGCCGAGGTCAGCCAGCGCGCGACCAGCGGCCGGGCGGTGGCGTTGCCGGCGGCCTCCCACCACGTCGCCTTCGTCGCGGGCGGGTCGACCAGCCGGACGACCGCGCCGGGCTCCGCGTCGTCGTCGACGGCGGGCCGGTCCTGCTCCGGGATCTCCTCAGGCGTGCGGGCGGTGTCGGGGCGGATCGGGACGACGTTCCCGGCCCGGGTGGTGGCGGTGTCGGTGGCGGCCGGGTCGGTGTTCACGGTGTCGTCGCCGGTGGCGTTCACGGGCGCGTCGGCCGGGGTGTTCGTGGACGGGTCGGGCGTGCTGTTCACGGAGAGAGGCCTTTCGGGGTCGGGTCCATTCACGGACTCAGGGGTGTGGTCGGCGGTGGTGGACATCAGGCGGCCTCCTCCTGGTCGACGGTCACGGGCTGGTCGGCGGGCACCGGCGCGACGGCCGGGCGGGAGGTGTCGGCGATCAGGTCGTCGGCGACGTTCTTGCTGGTGCCGCGCGAGATCTCCGGGCAGACGGACCGCACCCACGCCGGGGTGATCTCGATCCCTGGTGCCCACGCGGCGCGGGCGTCGGCCAGGTAGTCCCCGCGCAACTTCCGGGCCGGCTTCGCGGCGGGCTTGCGGGCCGGACGGCGACGCGGCCGGGTGGCCGGTGCCGCCTTCTCCCCCGCGCTGTCCTCCGCCGGGGCGGCGGGCACGGTGGCCGGAGCGGCGGCGGCCTGCTGTCCCGTGAACGCCGTGCCTGCGGCCGCCATGACGGCCTCGGTGAGCTTGTCCCGCAGCACCGGCGCGGTCTCCGCCGCGAGGAACACCAGTACCGGCGGAACCGAGTGCAGCACCACCCCGGCGACGTCGAAGTGTGTCCAGGACTTCCAGGTGTTCATGACGTAGGTGGCCAGGAACGCGAACCACTTCGTCCGGTGCGCCCACCGGCCGGTGTCGACCTGGTACCGGGCGGTCACCTGCTCTGCCCGCAGCACCGCCACGAGCACGAGGGACACCATGGGGTCCAGCAGCCACCCGGCCAGCCACCCGAGTGACCAGGTGGCCGCACCGGCGGCGGCGAAGGACTGGACGTTGACCATGGTGAACGCCAGGCCGAGGAAGATCCCGAGCCAGATCACGGCGTCGATCTGGGTGCGGACCTTCTCCACCCGCAGCGCCACCACGTCGGGGTGGTTGGCCAGCCGTCGCACCTGCGCGGCGGTGGCGGCGTCCTGGGCGAGCTTGTCCGCGTCGGTCAGCGGCTGGTGTCGGGCGTCGGTCGGCGTGAGGTCGGTGGTGGTCATCGGCGGCCTCCCCGGGTGGTGTGGACGATTTCGGTGATGGCCATCAGCCGCACGATCGTCGCGGCGGCCAGCAGCGCCGGGACGACCAGCGCGATCCAGGTAGCGGTGGTGTTCTGGATCTTCACGATCACCAGCCACTGAACGAACGCGATGATCGCGGTGGCCAGGATCAGGCGGATGGTGTTGCCGGTCATGCGGGTGACCTCGCGGACGCCCTTCTGCGCCCGTACCGCGGATTTGCGGCCGGAGCGCCACACGGCGAACACGCCGACCAGCGCGAGGCCACCGAGGACCATCAGCATCTGGGTGTTCATCACGCCACCTCCGCAGCGTCGTCGGGAAGGGGGAACAGGTCGGCTTGCCCGGGGGCCTGCCAGTCCCCGCCGTGCCACACCGCGTCCAGGGCGATGCCGTGGTCGGCGCGGATCAGCGGTTCTTGCTCGGTCAGCCAGTCGCGGCGTTGCTTGGCGGTGGCCTTGGCCCAGGTCTGTCCGGTGTGGTCGGTGAACCGGCGGATCGCCAGTCGCTCGATCGCGCGGGGGCTGAGGTTCTTGGTGCTCACGCCACCTCACCCCCGGCCAGCAGGTCCAGTTCGCGGGTCCAGTTGATCCGGGTGGCTTCGGTGCCGGCCGGGACCATCGCGTCGGTGTTGTCCAGGAACCGCTCCAGGTCGGCGCGGCAGAACCGCAGCAGCGCCGGTCCGATCCGGCCGGACGGGTCGCGCAGCTCGATCCACGTCGCCGTGTCGTCGAGCAGGTCCGGGTAGACCTGGACGTCGCCGATCCCGCAGCACGCGTCCAGTCCTTCGGCCAGCAGCTCCCGGGAGAGCAGCCACGTCACCGGACCCGAGGTGGTGGGGATCTCGACGGCCACCGCGAAGACGTCGGACACCCGGTAGGTCAGCGCCACCCGCACCTGGTGCCACCCAGCGGCCGGGACGTTGGTGGCCGGGATCAGCCGCGCCGGGACGCGGCGGCGGAGTGTTGTGCGGGCGGTCATCGGGCCACCACCGGACGGTTGATGTGCAGGTGCTGGATGTGCACCCGCACGCCTTGGGTGGCGAGGTGGGTGGCCACGGTGTCGGCCAGGACCACCGAGCGGTGACGGCCGCCCGCGCAGCCCAGCGCCACCATGACCGGCACCGCGTTGGTGTCGTCCGTGGGCAGCACGGCCGTGACGGTCGCGGCCAGCGACGCGGCGAACGCCCGTGCTCCGGGCTGTCCCAGGACCCGTGCCCGCACGGCCGCGTGGTGGCCGGTCAGCTCCCGGAACGCCGGGTCACGGTGCGGGTCCCGGAACAGCCTGCGCAGGTCGACGACGAACTGCGGGTTCCAGGTGAAGACCTTCGTGTCGTGCAGGTACCCGAACGAGTACACCGACACCTGCGGGGTCTGCGGGGCGCTCATGCCGCACCGCCGGAGACCAGCTCGACCGACTTACGGACCAGCGTGAGCGCGGCTTCGCGGACGTCCTGCGCGTCGTCGGTCAGGCACGCCCTGTCCAGCGCGTCGGCCATCGCGAACAGCCACGCCACCCGGGCGGAGACGTAGTCACTTTTGCCGGGCCGCTCGGCCAACAGGTCAGCGATGTCCTTGTACTGTCCCGCGCCGGGCGCGGTGGCGGTGCCTACCATGGGAAACCTCTCCGAGTAGCCATGTGAGTGGTTGGGGAGACCCGACGCGGCGTGCGCGTTCTTGGCGGAGTGAGCCGCCGTGTCGGGGTCAAAAGCAGCGGATACGGCGCGGTGGCCGTGCAGCATCGCGCCGACGTAAGCGGCCATCACGCGGCCTCGCCCTCAGCCGACACGGCGGTGTCCAGCCGGACCGGCAGCACCCGCAACGTCGCGCGGTCGGTACGTCGGCGAGCCCGGTGGGCGTGCTGCAGGTCGGTGAACGCGTAACGGGTGCGGGTCTCCGCCACTGCCGTCGCGGCGGCCAGCTCCTCGTCGACCTCGGCGATCAGTGCGTCAATGGCGGCCTCGTCCAAGCCGTCCGGGCAGTAGCCCTCACCAGCGGCAAGGCCGTCAGCAGCGATCTGGACGACTCGGTTGGTGATGTGTGCGGACTTCATGGTGTGCCCTTCGGTGGGTGTGGTGTGGAACACCATGAACCTAACAGTTGGTTTTTTAACCAGTCAACTGGTTGACTCGAATGGAGTAACGCCACCAGCTCTGAGCTGCGAGAACTTCTCCAGTCATCTGGTATGGTCTGACCTGTTCGCCATCCAGATGATTGGTCGCAGTGGCGACCCGAAGGAGCTGCACACATGTCCCGGCCGCGCTCTGGGGTCCAGCGGTCCGACCCGCTGCACCAGCAGGTAGCCCGCAACATCCGGAACGACATCGAAGCCGGTCGACTCCGCGACGGTCAGCCCCTGCCGTCCACGCGCGAGCTGGCGACCGAGTGGAACGTCAGCCCGTTCACGATCAACGAAGCGATGGACGTGCTGATCAAGGAAGGGCTTGTCATCAGCAAGCCCCGCGCCGGCCGCGTCGTCAACGCGCCGCACGTCACCGCAGAGACGCGCCCGAAGCCCAGCGCTCCCCACGTCCTACTGGTCGGCGGCTACGCCGGCAGCGGCAAGACCGAGCTCGGCCGCGTCGTCGCCCGCGAGACCGGCTGGCCGATGCTCGACAAAGACACCCTGACTCGGCCCGTCGTCGAAGCAGCTTTGGAGCTGCTCAACCTGTCCCCCAACGACCGCGAGTCCGAGACGTACCTCAGCAAGGTCCGCCCCCGCGAGTACGAAGCGCTGATCAGCGCCATGACCGAGAACGTCCAGTGCGGCAACAGCGCGATCGTGACCGCACCGTTCATCAAAGAGTTCTCCGACCCGGCGTGGGTCGAACGCATCCAGGCGACCTGCCAGGGGATGGGAGCCAAGCTCTCGTTCGTCTGGGTCTACTGCGACGCGGAGACGATGCACACCTACGTCCGCCACCGTGGCGCCGCACGCGACGCCACGAAGCTCGCGAGCTGGGAGAGCTACCTCGCCGGCATCGACCTCGAGCTACGGCCACCCGTTCCCCACGTCGTCATCGACAACTCGGCGTCGAGCAAGCCTCTCCAGGACCAGGCGAGGAACCTTGTCAGCACCGTATTGAGCGAGGATTCAGAGAAGCAGTGACCACGACAACGCGCATCCTCGTCAGCTCAGAGGCGGACGACGTGGTCGGCCAGGAACTGTTCGGCCAACTCGACTCCGTCGAGGTCATCCCGTACGACCCCACGACGACGACCCTGAACGAGCACCAGCGGCAGGCTGAGATCTTCGTTCCGCCCTATCGTGGCACCAACCGCCCTATGCCGTTGATGGCACAGATGCCCAACCTCCGGATGGTTCAGCTCACGGCCGCCGGCACGGACGAGTGGGCGAACGAGGTCCCGGATGGCGTCGTCCTCGCCGGTGCGAGGGGAGCACATGCCGGCCCAGTCTCCGAATGGGTACTGTCCGCCGCGCTGACCCAGTACCGCCAATGGCCAGCTCTGGTGCGGTTCCAGGACGAGCACACATGGGCGCACCGCAAATTCGCCGCCGACACCCTGCGCGGAAAGCGGGCTCTTATCGTCGGAGCGGGCAGCATCGGTTTGGCCGTGGCGCGGCTGTTCGCGGCGTTCGGCACGGAGTCCACCCTGGTCGCGAGCACTTGCCGAGACGGAGTCCACGCGGCCTCGGAGATTCCCAACATCATCCAAGGGCACCACATTGTGGTGATCGCCGCGCCACTGAACGAAAAAACTCAGAATCTAGTCGACAAAGACTTTCTCGCAGCCATGGATGACGGAGCACTGCTCATCAACGCCGGACGCGGAAAGATCGTCGACACGGACGCACTTGTGACCGAAGTCAAATCAGGGCGCTTGCGCGCAGCACTAGACGTCACAGAGCCCGAACCGCTCCCCGAGGACCACCCGCTCTGGACCTTCTCCGGCGCCATCATCAGTCCGCATTCAGCCCGCACTGTGCCGGGGACTAACGTCCTTTGCTACGAAGTAGCGGTACTGCAGATTGAGACTTTCCTTAATGGAAAGATACCGAGCAATTCGGCCAGACCGAAGGGAACGTGAGCAGTGAGCCAAGAACAGCGCGAAGTAATAACTGTTCGCGGTCACTCTTTCGAAGCGCCAGCACTCGAACGCGCGCTTGAGTTTCACACACCTTTTAGCGAATATGGCCAGGATCCAACCTGCTTTGAATATTGGTGGAAGCTTCTAAGCTTCATGTACGACCTGGACAATCCAGCCACTTTCCCTCCCTTGGGTCGCAACTCACTCAATACAGACGACGCAGCATCAGTCAACCGATACATCAAGACTTGCACCGACCTAGCTGGCACCTCCATCATTAACACCAAAGCTGCGGCCTCTTTCAAACCGGGCCCAAACGGCACGACGGAAGTGACACTCGAAAGATTCCCGCCAAGAGATAGCATGATCGGCTTCGCGAGCATGTGGAGACAGCTGTACACAGAGGCTGAACTTGGAAGTTTTATCAACGTACACAACATAGTCGGCCGAATAAATTCAGAGGTCGGCGATTCCGCGCAGCCTGAGCGGGCAGAAACCCTCAAGAAGTGGCGTCAGGTTCAAAATCGACTAAAGGCCACCTCACTCAAGGAACAAGTGGGGGCGAAACTCCAAGGCGGTAACAGAAACTTTATCCCCAGGCATCACGATCTAAATCCTCAGCAACTGGTATCGCTTTACCTCTACGGAGACTGGATTCACTGGGGAGAATCCCGAGAAGACTACGCCGCGTTCGTCGCAGATCCCGTCATGGGACCGATGCGGGATATCAGCGCACTAGAAACCATGGCCTCTTTGTCTCACGTCTACATGGGATTCGCCAGCCTCCTCAAGTCAGCCTTTTCGGGTAACGTCCTCAGCTCCACATGAAGTCAGGCGGCTTGACGAGTACCCTTCCATTCACCATGAAGGAGGTTGGAATGGCTAACGATGAGACAGCCCCCAGGCTCAGTGAACTACTGAAGGACGCTCGTGCCGCAGTCGAACACATCGAGGAAGCTCGAAAACACTACGCTGCGGGCAACCAGCAAGCTGCGGTCGACGTCGTCGCTCTAACGCCCTACAAACTGAACCAGGCGCTTGGAGACATCGACGAGCTACTTAAGTACTGGTCAGGCAGGGGCATCGTGCCAGGTGCCGGCGACTAGAGCTGCGTGAGGCTGAAGCTCGGCGACTCCCGAGCTTCAGCCTCGCACGATGCCCGCGGAAGAACAGGCCCAGCGACCACCCGTCGAAAGAACCACCAGACCGGAAAGGGGATGTACGCGCCAGACTGGCAGGTCTCCGAGATAGCCAGCCCCGCGTGCAGGCTGCGTCTTGCCTGCAGCCGACACATCTCGCTAGCAGCTGGCGCACTTGGGTCTAACTCACGTCCTGTTCAACATCCTCCGTTAGTGAGGCTAAAACTTTCCTGAGGGTACTGGTTTTTTCCTCGGTGTCTAGATATGACTTGTATGATTCGTAAGCATTAATAAGCAACTCTTCATACATGACGATACGGGCATTAATCGGCTTCAAAGTGTCTTCGGAGATCTGCCGTCCGTTGATACGTTTCCAGTCGGCAGGGTCCTCGCCGAGCACGCAGACGCATTCAACCGACTCGTCGCCCTTGCCTTGCTTACTAAGTTGGGCCACGAGAGCAGTTCGATACTTATCGATCTGCTCATACAACTTCAGCGTGGTCGTCTTCACAGAGTGCCTCTTTAGCTCGACAATCACATGTGAGCCAGCGACCCGCTTGTATTTGATATCGACACGTGATGCCTTTTCTTCCTCGGAAAGATCATCGACAATGTCTATAAAGGCCTTCCCGAGGGTGATCTCAGAAAGTTTCTCCGTTGCACGCTCCCAAGACGGATCCAAAAGCCAGAGATTTGTAAACAGGTGCTCGTGCAGGATCCTCTCAAGTGCATTGTTGTCGACGTGTTCCTGCAGCTTCTCAATGACCTTGAGGCGTTGAGTGACGATTCGATGGTAGAGGACCGCCTCGAGATCTTCAATGCTACTAAACAACACTCCAATTGCCTGAAGGTCGGCGGTCTCCATTGACTCGATCGCATCGAGATTGTCTTTATAGCGAAGGACCTCAAATGCGAGGACTGAATGCGCGAACAGTTGGGCACGCTGTTCTTTATTGTCAATGGTCAGCTGGTTGATTCTCCCGAAGAGGCGCTCGGCTTTGCTCTTCGTGTTGCCCTCGAGCGTTTGGAACCAGTCATTGATGTGCTGGTTCTCCAGCGCCGCACTGGTGCCTTGGCTGTTTCGAAGCTCCGTCCATTTGGCTCCCACCTTTCGCACTTCTCCCGTGAACCAGTTGATTAGAGACTGGTATCGTGGGTCGTCTTCGACAATCTTCTGCCTGCTACTTGTGGCAATGTCATCGGACTCGTCATTGTCTAAAAAGTCAGCATGAATCTCACCGAAAAGGTAAGCGCCGAAAATACTGGATTCTTTGATCTCTTCCAGTAGGTTTTCGTGGGCCAGTTTACCGCGAACGATGAGCGTGACGCGGTTAATCTTCTCCCCGTCGTCGTCGATGAGGTCTTTAGGACTGAACGAGGTCGCCAACCAGCCTGAAGCGGATCCCTCAGGGAGATTCACCGGTGGTGCCGTAGCAGAATGCTCCGAATTTCGACACAGGCGGAATACCTCACTGGACCTTTCTTCACTCTCGAAGGTCCAGATGAACTGAGCTTTGTGGAAGTAGTTTCGATCGAGTGGCGTGACTTCGTGCGCGTCAATGAAGACTTGGAAGTGATACTCGGACCCAAGGATCGAGAATCGTCGGGCCAGACGTTTTGTCAAGCCACCCACTACATTACGCATCTCTTTCTTGAGATCGCTCAGGACGATTCGAGTACCTTTCGGCAAGTCTACTGGAAAGTTATCCAGAACCGCTGGCCGATAGTGACCGGCTTCCGAATCTTTAATTTGCTTTTCGATATCTGAAAGTAGCATCCTGAAAGCCGACTTTTGGCCGTCTTTTGTGGTGTAGACATCAATCTGTCGAGCAATTGAAAACAGGGACAGCTTGCCGATTCCTTTTCGACCCATAACTGGGCGCTCGAACCGCTTGGTTACCGCGTTATTATTGTCGCGCCGACGATATCCGACTGTAAGGAAGCGTTCGTTAACGTCGTCCTCGGTCATGCCGATTCCATCGTCAGTTATCGTGATCTGCTTGTTGACCTGGTCAACAACGATGCGAACAGTTTCAGCGTCTGCGTCGTACGCGTTTGCAACCACCTCAGAAAGTACGGCTGAGACGTTGCTGTACAGGTTGATCCCCAGGTGGTTGAGCACATTTAGGCTCAAAGTCATGGCAAACGGCGACTGAGCGGCTGCGGTCATACCTTACCGTAACCGCTTTGTTGGATCCAACCAACCGTCGGACGAGATTAAATGTTGATCTTGAGTGCCAACTGCAGAAGGATGGCGGACGACGTCCGCGATCAACGCTGGACCAGAAGTCTGGGAGTCGCGCACGGTCGTTAGCGGGCCTGAATTCCCCCGAACAGCAACACCTCTTCGGGGCGACGAGCGCTGACCGCGTTCTTGTAGCCATGCTCGATGTCGCGTAGGAGTGCGTCGACGTCTCCGCCGTGGCTGTCGAAGGCCATCTTGCGTACTTCCTCGGCCAGCCGCCGGCCGTCGATCAGGAGGATCGGGTACTGGTCCTCAACGATCTCCTCCTGAGCCTTCAGGCTGTAAACGGCGGTCGTGACGTAGACCCCGATCCACCCGCGGCGAAGCCTGGCCACGACGCGAGCTATCTGCTCGGCATTGATCGACGATGTCGGTGTAACACACTTGGCCTGTCCGAGGACTACGAGCTTGACCACGGCGTCGCCGCCGCCTACATCGAGCCGGCCAACGAAGTCGGTGCCACCGTCGCCAGCACCCCGAGTAATCCAGCCGTCGACATAGGTTCCACCTCGCTCGCGGAACACTGCGCTAGCGACGCGCGCGGCGAGGAGCTCGAACTGAACCTTCTTCCCGTCGAAAGCCTTATAGATCTTCTCCAGAACGGCTGACTCCGCGGTGCCCGGCGCTGGGCGTTGGTCGTTGAGTGGCCGGATCTGGCTTGCAGCAACCCGGCGGCGGACCCTTGGCAGCGCGACGTCACCGAGCTCTATCCACTCGTTCCACGCGCTTGGCGCGTGCCGCAATGTCCGCGCCGCTGTCAGAGTTGGATCCCACCGGTCGTCGAACCACCGCCAGTCGACTTGCTCGTCCTCGACCGCCAAGTTCAGTACCACGAGGTCGAACACGTAGTTGGCGAAGCTCTGCCCCGTGGCGGGATCTCGCTGGATGACGTGTTCGAGACGTTCCATCACCGCGATGCCGCAGAACTGCACGTGGCCCTTGACGAGTCCGCTCACGGTTACCGAGCGAAAGAGTGCGATGGGAGTCGCCCGTAGTCGCTCGGCCGAAGTCGCGCCACGGTGCGCCGGCCACGCTGCCAGGAGTCCGGCGTTGCCTCGGGTGGCGCCCAGGGCGGCCGTGCTGCCGAGTTTGTGGTCACCGAAGTACCGGACGTAGCCGTGGTCTAAGTCGTACACATCGTGCCAGGGATTTGACGCTTGGCCCGCCTTCCAGGAACTTGTCCGGAGGGCGATCAGTGGCCGGCGGGCTTGATCGACCGCTGCGACCTGGCGTGTGGGGTTGATGCCACTCTCGAGCGAGACGTGTGTGCCGTCTGGCGCAATCGTGAGATGGTGAAAGTTGGGCAACCCGTCGATCTGGAGATCGCGAGTGTCGGCGCCCCGCGCATACCGAAGGGTCGACGTCATCCGCATGAACCTGTCCGACGAAGTGGTCACCTGCCGATCATCCCAACCGATCGTGACCTACGCGACCATCGACGCACCGAGATGGTCACATCATCCGGAATGGCTCTGGCCCGTGCTCGCGACCAGCCCAGCTTCGACGCCGCCGGAGAGTACCCAATGCCCGAGAGCACCCCGCCAAGACGGCGCCTGTTGCCCGCAGAGGCTTCTCGCGGCGATCTCGCACCTAGGAGACCTTCCCCAGCCGAGAGCCGCTTGACGGCCCGCTAAGACCAGCGTGAGCAGGCCAGCGAAGCTGCGGCCGTAGTCTCAGTTCTAGTCTCATTCGCCCTGGTTCGCCGGAGTTCGCCGATCGGCCGATAGTGCGCTGACCTGGTCTTTCGCACTCATCGGACTCCTGTGTACGGCAGTGTGCAGACTTGGAAAGCGTGTTGGGTTCACGCCCTCGCAGGTTCGAATCCTGTATCCTCCGCACTTGAACAGGCGAAACGCCGGGCCGCGCGCCCGGCGTTTCGTCGTTCCGGGCCGGAAACCGGTGGCCTGCCCCGAATCCGTCCGCACGAGCACCTGCCCGTGCGGGTGCTCGGCCGCCTCGGCCGCTGCCCGAAATGTGAAATGTCTTCGAGCGATTGCCGGACAAATCTGCTCGTCCACAGGGAGTTACGGGCAGGGCTGATCGCAGCCCGTTGCTCCGGTCGCGCTAGTCTCACCCCAACCCGAGCCCGACGCTTCCAGAAAGGCCAGCAGTGGCACGAAAACCGCTCTGACCTGGGGTAGCGCCGGCCAGCGACTTCAGTGTGCACCACACGTGCCAGGTCAACCCCGGCACGCACCGTGATCGGCCCGGCCCCGGACGTCCCACGTCCGGGGCCTTGCTGATTCCGGGCCCGTGATCACTCCGCACAGTCAGATGATCACGGTGAGTCGTTGGATCTGTTTCAATGGATTCGCCCCCGTACGACCGACGAAATTTCGAGGAGTAGAGGCCCGATGGCCGGAGTCGAAGAGATCCGCGCTGGCATCGCGCTCGCCAATGAAAAGGCGTCCGCGAGCATCGCCGCCCTGCAGCAGGCAGCGCAGTCTCTCGAAGAAGCCCAGCAGTCGCTCGCACAAGCGACGCAAGGCAGCAGCCAGCACGAAGTGAGCCAGGCACACGGGTTGCTGGCGGAGGCACTGCAAGGCATCAACGGCCTGCAGAGCACGGTCCAAGCAAGCATTTCCTCCGCCGACTCCTACTCGGCGCGTCTCTAGCCGGATGACGCTCGCCGATCTCCACCAGCTGCTCACCTCCGTCGTGGCCGGGCTCGCCGATGCGCGGGCCCACTCCGAGCGGGCCACAAGCCTGCTCGGGGAGGCCCGGCAAGCTCTCGTGGACGCCCAGGCCAAGGCCGATCCCTGGCTGCCTTCGCAGTACGCGCAGGCCGGCGAGGGGCTGGACCAGCTCCTCGTCCGCCTGGCTGCTGCCGAAGACCTGGTGAGCGGATACCGGTCGCGCCTGTAATCCTTTTGGGGACACCTTTTCTTGGGGACGCCGATGGCCAACAAGTCAGCCGAGCAACGCAACCGCGTCGAAACCGCACTCGACCGGGTCCGCCATCAGATCGGACTGGTACTGGGCGCGGCGGCCGGCGCGCGCCAAGCCGCGGAAGCCGACCTCGCCAAGCTCGAGCTGGAGCGCGAGATCGTCCGCGTCGGCATGAACCACGCCACTGCCGAGCAGCAGAACGAGTGGTCCCGGCACCCCGCCGCGCACGAAGTGTTCGGCGCGCTCGGCAGTGTGCGAAGCGCTTTCTACACCGACTGGGGCCAAGGACCCGCGACGCTGCGGGAACTCGTCTCGCAGAACGCACCCGGCGCGGCCGGGCTGCCACCGGGTGACTGGCTCGGGCGCGTCGGCCACAACGCCGGCATCACCTCGCCCGGCCTCTGGCGCGTCGGCTCCGCGACCGCCGCCGGTGGCGACGCCACCCGGACGTTCGACGTCGCCGTCCCGCTCCTCGACGAATCGCACCTGGCGATCACATCGGCGCCGAAGACGCGTCCCACCATCGACGGCATCGTGCAGAACCTGCTGATCCGCGTGCTCTCGACGTTCGAACCCGGTGCCGTGCGGGTGCACCTGTGGGACATCGGGCAGCTGACCGCGATCCTGCCCGACCTCTACCCGCTGAGCCGCACGAGCGCGCTTTCGCTGTACGACCCGGGCCGGCTCGAGGACCTCCTCGACGAGCTGGCCGGGCACATCCGCCGCATCCACGCGACCGGGATGCAGGCGGGGCACACGTCGCTGCGGGAGCTGCGCATCGACCGGCAGGAGCGGGTCGAACCGTTCCGCATCGTCGTGCTGTACGGCAACGGCGAAACCCTGGAACCGGAGCGCGCCCGCGACCTCAAGCGCGTCGCGAGCGGGGCGCTGGCCGCGGGGATCTGCCTGATCATGATCGACGTGCCGACCGCCGTGAGCGCGTCGGTCGAGACGCTCAGCCTCATCGACGACCGGCATGCGATCAGCAGCATGAGCGGCACCGACCTGGTCGTCGACCTCGATCCGCCGATGCCGTCCGGGCAGGTCATCCGGGCCGCCGACCGGATCGCCGCGGCGCTGATCGCCAAGCAGGGCGGGCCGCGGTCGTTCGACGACCTGCTGCCGGCCGAGATCGGGCACGAAAGCTCGGCGCGGGAGCTGCGCGCGCCGGTCGGGTTCTTCGAGGGCGAGCCGGTCGAGGTCGTCATCGGCGACGCGAGCCCGCACGCCCTGATCGGCGGGCCGTCCGGTTCGGGCAAGACGAACTTCCTGTACGCGCTGCTCGGCAGCCTCGCGGCGCGGTACACACCGGACGAGCTGGCGCTGTACCTGCTGGACTTCAAGGAAGGCGTCTCCTTCGCCGGGCTGGCGCCGGGGCGCAAGGACGCGAGCTGGCTGCCGCACGCGCGGCTCGTCGGCGTCAACGTCAACACCGACCGCGAGTTCGGCCTGGCGCTGCTGCGGTTCCTGGCCGACGAGCTGCGGCGCCGGTCCGCGGCCGCCAAGGAGCACGAGGTCACGAACCTCGCCGACCTCCGCGAAGCCGACCCCGGCGGGCACTGGCCGCGGATCGTCGCGGTGATCGACGAGTTCCAGTACCTGTTCGCGGGCCGCGACCAGGTGACGGCCACGGCCACGCAGCTGCTGGAAGACATCGCGCGACGCGGCCGGTCACAGGGCATCCACCTGGTGCTGGCCAGCCAGGACGTCGCCGGCATCGAGGCGTTCTGGGGCAAGCCGGCGGTGTTCGAGCAGTGCACGCTGCGCATCGCGATGCCGAAGGCGCGGCGCGTGCTGGCCGAGACGAACAACGCGGCGGTGTCGGCCCCGAAGTGGCACGGGGTGATCAACCACGACTCCGGCGTCGCGCACGGCAACCAGCTGGCCCACATCCCGGACGCGAGCAGCAAGAACGTGTTCGTCCGGCTGCAGCACCGGCTGTGGGAGGAGTACCAGGGCCGGTTCCCGCGGCCGCGCCTGTTCGACGGCGCGCATTCGCCGGTGCTGGAGCAGTTCCCGGCGTACCTGGACCTGAAGCCGAGCTCGCGGCCGCGGGCGCTGCTGGGCCAGTCGATCGACGTCACCGAGGCCGCGTGCGGCGTCGACCTGTCGTGGGCGCCGGGCCGCAACATCGCGGTGCTCGGGTCGGCCACCGCGGAAGCGCTGTCCATCATGGACTCCTCGGCCCGGTCCCTGGCCCGGCAGTACGAGCCGGGCGAGGTCGAGTTCGTGCTGGGCTGCACGATCGAAGCGTGCGCCCCGGCGGTGCTCGAGCTGGCGGAGCGCCTCCGCGAGGACGGCCACATAGCGACCCTGGCCGACAACCTCACGGCCACGTTGGAATCGATCACCGGCGGGATGTCCGGCGGCGCGAAGGTCCTGCTCCTGTACGGGGTCGACGCGGCGCTGCCGGTGCTGGAGGCCAAGGCCGTCGGGCAGCTGAAGAGCGGCCTCGACCACCTGCGGATGGTGCTGAAGCAAGGACCGGGCCACGGCGTCCACACGATCGGCTGGTGGCGCAGCATCGCCCGGCTGAAGGACACCCTGGGGTTCGCGGGCACCGACGACATCGGCACGTGGGCGGCGCTCGACGTCCAGGGCAACGAGCTGGCGCCGTTCGCGGCGGGCCAGGTGGTGCACTGGTCCCCGCGGCCGGGCCGCGCGTTGTTCTTCGACCGCACGACCCACGGTGCGCCCGAAGTGATCATCCCGTTCCAGCGCCCGGAGAACGCGCAATGACCGACGACAGCGCCACCGCGGCCATGCGGTACAAGGAAATCATCGCCCTCTCCCGGGGCTCGGCGGAGAACCTGCGCAGCTGGGAACTGGCGCGCGCCGACGAGCTGGCGGGAGAGATCGAGGAAGCCCAGACGGCCATCGAGACGGCGACCGAGCGCGAGGCCCGGGCGGCCGAGCGCGCGACCCGCTGGTGGAAGATGGCGCTGCACAACATCCAGGGCTTGCTCTGGCTGGATCCGGGCGACGTGCCCCGCCCGGTCTTGACGGCGCGTGCGGCTTATCTGGAGCGGTACCTCGAAGAGGTCAAGCCCAGTTACCAGGAGCTGGTCCAGGCGGTGCTGGCCCTGGGGTGGCGCGCCAAGCGGGCGGTTTCGAAGCGCGGGGAGCAACCGCCGGCCTAGACATCGAAGACCGTGTCGTAGGGCTCGTCGTCGTCCGTGGGGGCTTGCCTACGTTGGGGTGGGGTGGGTGCACGCTCGGGTTGGGGCGCCGGGCGTGGCGGTGCGGTTGGCCGCGGCGCTTCCCCCGCCGGCGGCGGTGCGGCAAGCCGTCCTCCGGCGGCGACCGCTTCCCGGATGGCGGCGGTGATGGTCCGGCTCAACGTGACGGCGTCGAACCGCATGGCTTCCGGCGCGAGCCGCACTTCGCTGACCACCCCGCCGGGCCCGGCGAGGACGGTGACGGACCGATCCGACGAGACGACCGTGGTGTGGTCGCTCCCGGCGATGCCGGCGAGGATGCGCTGGTTGTCCGCCTTGCGGTCCTCGATCCGCTTGAGCTGCCAGCGCATTTCCTCGATGAGCTGCGCGTTGTCGCTCATGCCAGTCTCCCCGGCTGGTGCGGTGTGTAGACGAACTCGTAGTACTTCCCGACCCGGTGGTCGATCAGCGAGTAGCCCCGGCTGTGGGCGACGCGGAGGAGATCCTCCTGGGCCAAGCCGATCTCCATCTTCCGGAAGTACACCTGCCGCCGGCCGTCGAGCTCCGCGGCCAGCACCGCCATCTGCTGTTCACGCGGCTTCATCGAACGACGAGTACGGACGATGGTCAACGCCAGACCGCCGATGATCACCACGCCCAGCAGGACGGCGAAGATCACCTCCCCAGCCGAGAACTTGGTCGAACTGGCCACCGTGCTGATCACGGCGTCTCTCCACTGCGAAGGCTCCAGGCGACCTTCGCCGTCGCCTCTGCGACCGCCGGCCAAGCGTCGTCCGATTCCGCTACCACCGACAAGATCACCACGGACCGGCCGTCCGGCAGCGGGATCTGGTATTCCGCCTTGATCTGGGTGCGGACGTCACGTTCGGGCAGGTGGAACTCACCGCCGCTGATCGCGACGATCGCCGGGCCGATCGGGAGCCGCACCGGCCTCACCACCGCGCGCTTGTGCTGACTTCGGTACTGCTCAGCCATCGCGGCCACCAGGGCGTCCCGGTTGGCGGGCGACGTTTCCGGCCACTGCGCGACGCCCAGCGTCAGGGTCGCGACGTCGCCCTTGCGCCTGCCCACCGCGAACTTGCCGAACACACGGATGCCGTTGGCCTGCATGGCCGGGACCAGTGCCATCAGGTAGCTGCCGAACTCCTCGATGGACGTCCCGGACGCCAGGTTTTCCGCAATGGTCCAGGCGTGGCCGCGGTTCATCTTGTCGTCGGTACCCACCGGCATGCCGGCGAACCCGGGCGGCAGGTCGATTTGGAGAGGCATCAGTTCCACACCTCGTCTTCCGCCCGTTCACGCTGGCGCTTCGGCGCGTTGTCGGCCTGCATTCCCGCATCAGCCGCATTGCCCAGCGCCACCGCCGCCCAAGGGACAGGCCCGGCGATGAGCGTGCCGGCGACCACCGCTGCCTGGCCCATGTCCTTGGGCACCCAGTAGTTCTTGAAGTCGCCGATCGGACCCTCGAACTTCTTGTCCATGGCACCAGCGGCGACTTCCCCGCCCACCTGATCTACGAGCAAGCCGTAGGCGGCCACCTTGATCGCGGTATCCGGAATCACGTCAGTGAGGCCCGCCAGCGACGTGACCGCGCCCGCCGCGTCGAAGAACAGTGTTTCGGGCGCCACGTCGGCTCCGGCTGTCATGGCGAGAGCGTGACCACTGAGAGCCCCGAGCCCCAGGCCGGTGGCGACCACGCTCGCGACCTTGTCGGCCGGAGGCGGCAGGACATCGCTCAGGACGCCGAGGCCGTTGCCGATGTCGCCCACCACGTCCGAGAGCTTCGAAATCAGCTCCGCGTGATCCTGAACGAAGTTCCACGCGTCGTCCACCCCGTCGGCGATGGTGTTGGTCAGATCGCCGAGTGCTCCGCCAACCGCATCGCTCAGCTTGTCGAGGACGTCCGGTTCGTCCGGGGCCAGCTCCTTCGCCTTCCGCAGCGCCTCCGCGACCCGGCCTGCCGCGTCCGTGTGCTCCTGCTGGAGCTGCTTGGCCGCGTCCTGGATGTTCTGGCAGCCGTCGATGGCGGTCTGGAGCTGCTGGCCCGCGTTGTCCAGCAGGCGCTGGGCGAGCTGCAGGGACTGCTGGTCGGGGAACGTCCGGTTGGCCAGTGCGAGGTCCGGATTCGCGCGCGCCTGCTCGGCCGCCTGCGCCGCCGCCTCCGCGCGGACCTCCAGGTCGGCAGCACGTTTCTGCAGGTCACCGAGGTCTCGGGACCAGCTTTCGAGGGCGTCCGCGGCCTCGCCCATCGACCTGCCCGCGCCCTCGAGGTACTGCGGCAGCGGGCCGATGCGCCTCGCGAAAGCCTCGCTCGCTTCGCCCTGCCAGATGCCCTGCTTGCGGACGATCTGACGCAGCGAGTCGTCGGCCTCGGTGAGATCCTTGCTCACCGCGCGGTACTTGCCCGCCAAGTCGGTGACGCCGTCGAGGTCGCCGGGCGCCGGGTCGAAGCCCAGGGCCGGGAAGTCGCGGGCGCTCATCGGTCGAGGCCGTTCAGGATGTCGGTGATGCCGCCGGTCGCGCCGCCACCGACCATGCCGCCGTCGGGATCCACGCCCGGGTTCTTGCGTCCGGCCAGGTCGTTGACCCCGGGCACCCCACCCGTCACCCCGCCGCCCACCATGCCACCGCCGAGGTCCGCGCCCGGCTCCTCGCTCTCGGCCTGGTCGTTGATGCCCGGCACGCCACCGGTGACTCCCCCGCCCACCATGCCGTCGTCGCCCAGCACGTCGCCGAACGAGCCAGGGCCGGCCGGGCCTTCGCCGCTCGGCCGGCCGACCCGGGGGTAGTCCCCACGCTGCGCGTGGGGCACAGTCGGGTCGTCGTCGCCCATCACCATCGAGCCGAACTTCTTCAGCTCGCCGCCGAACTCCGCTTCGATCTGCTCGTACTTCTGCTTCGCCTGCTTCAGGCGCTCCGTGATCCCCGAAGCCGCCTCTCCCAGGCGTCCGATGCCGTAGCCCCAGGCCTCCTCGAACTCGACGCCCGCTTTGCCCAGGTCAGCCGTGCCCAAGGACCCGAAAGCCCCGCCGCCGCCGAGCTTCTTGTTCGCGTCAGCCATCCTGTCCGCCGCCGTGCCCAGGTCGTCGATGAGCTTGCCCAGCTCGTCGACCTTCACCGCATACCCGTCCACGCCACCTCCCCTGTGGTCCCGTCCACCCTAAGACGGCCGTCAAAGCTCCACGGTTTCGCCGTCACCCGAAGGTGTGCAAGAAAAAGGCCACCACCGGACGCGATCGCCCGGTGGTGGCCTCTGTCAAGCGAGACTTACGGGAAGTACTTCCCCAGCAGCTGCTCCAGGTAGTCGAGCAGGTCGTTGATCCCGTCCTGGATCGCGTTGCCGGTGCTCGGCCGGAAGCGGATCACCTGGGGGTCGTGGTCGCTGGCCTGGTCGGCGAACTCCGCGTTGATGTGGACGACGTCGTAGTCCACTCCGCGCGGTGCCTTCGACGCCAGGATGTGGTCCAGCACCTGCGACTGTCCCTCGAACACGTAGCTGTACCGCTCGGCCTCGGGCACCGTCGCGATCAGGTCCTTCAGCGCGCCACCCGCGGTGAGCGTCTTGACCACCGGCGAGAACGGGTAGTCGTTCAGGTCGCCCGCCACGACGATGTTCGCGTTGCGGTCGGCCGTCAGCAGCGAATCGACGAACCCGCGCAGCACCGTGGCCTGCTTCGCCCGCTGCACCTCGGAACTGCGCACCGGCGGCTGGAACCGGCCGTGCGTCGGCTGGTCACCGCCCTTGGAGTTGAAGTGGTTGGCGATGACGAACACCGTGCGGCCCTTGAAGACGAACTCGCCGGCGAGCGGCTTGCGGCTGTCCTCCCAGGCTTCGTTCGTCGGGTCGACGCGGCCCGGCGACGCCGTCAGGTGCGCCTTCCCGTGATCACGGACAACACCGACAGCAGAAGTCGGCGTCCCACCCGGACGATCCACAAAGGACACCCGGGCCGGGTTGAACAGGAACGCCACGCGGATGTTGCCGCCCGGCTGGCCGCCGTCCTCGTCGTTCACCGGGTCGATCGAGCGCCACTGGTAGCGCGGGCCACCCTTGGCGACGATGGCGTCGGTGAACTTCTGCAGCGTCTGGTCCGCCGCGACGGTGCCGTCGTCGGTCGCGCCCGTGTTGTCCTGGATCTCTTCCAGGTTCACGATGTCCGGTGTCGCCAGGTGCGTCACGATCGCCTCGCCGAGCCGGTCGTACTTCGCCTGCGGGTCACCCGGCGCCAGGTTCTCGACGTTGTACGTCGCGACCGCGAGTTCGCCGGATCGCTGCTTGCGCGTGGTCTCGGCCTGCAGCCCATTGTCCTTTTCGGTGCCGAGCACGCTGGCGAACAGCGTGTAGCCGCCGAAGTTGTTGTACTCGACCGGGCCGGACGTGGTGCCGGTCAGCACGTCACCGACGTTGAGCTTCGGGAACGGCCGCTGCTCGAACGGGATCAGCGACGACACCTTCATGACGCCGCTGTTCAGCTGGTCGTACCCCAGGTAGACGCTGCCGCCGCGCACCGACTTGTGCTGGTCCGGCTTGGACGTCACGTACAGCTCGTTGAAGGAGTTCGACGGGCCGACGACCCGGGCGTCGCTGATCGAAACGATCTCGCTCTCGTGCGACTCCCAGAAGTCCAGCGCGTACTTCGTGGGCTCCAAGGTGAGCGGCTCGATGTTCCCGCCCGGCGCGGGCGCGTAGGAGACCGGCACGGTGTCCGGGTTGAGCACGGTCGGCGCCGGCAGGGCGTTCGCGTGCGAGTCGACCGTCCACTGTGCACTGCCCAGCTCGGTGAGCGACTGGTAGTTCGACGTCGCCGGCGCGTCCGGGTAGAACTCGCGGACGGTGCCGGTCGCGGTCACCGCGTCGCCGACCGCGACGGCCGGGCTCGTCGAGCCGGTGAACACGAACAGGCCCTCACTGGTGCGGGGGTCGTTGTCCGGGTTCGGGTCCGTGATCCAGAAGCCGCGCACCGAGCCGAACGTCCGGGTCGCGGTGACGACCCCGGTGACGCCGCTGACCTTCTGGTCCTTGAACGGCGAAATGCGCGTGGTGCCCTGGATTTCGTGGATCTTCGCCGGGGTGCCCGGTTCGCCGGGGTCACCGCCGCCGGTCGTCTCGCCCTTGGTGTTCGTCGGGGACGGGTCGCCGACGGCGAAGTCGGTCGCGTTGTCGTCGGTGTCGGCCAGCGCCGTGCCGCGCGCGACGGACGTCGAGTTCGACGGCGCGGCCGTCGGAGCGCCTTCGCGCACGGTCGCCGTGCCGAACCCGACGAGGTCCTTGACCCGGGCGTCGGCGGCGCAGTCCGCGGCGGTCTTGCAGGTCAGCGCGGCCGTGCCGGAGACGAGGGCGATCGTGCCGGCGGTCGCGGACATCGCGATCGTGCCGGTCGCGTCCGGTGCGGGCAGCGCGACCGTGCCGCCGCTGCCCTTGCCCTCGGCGACGAGGTAGCGCCCGCCCGGCGCGACGCTGCCGGCCAGCTGCGTCACCTGCCAGGTGCTGGACGCGCTCGGCGAGCCGGGCAGGTACTGGACGCTGAAGCCGTCGACGCTCGTCGCCGCAGTACCGTGGTTGGCGAGCTCGACGAAGTCGTTGGTCAACGTGGCGCCGGAGTTGCCGCCACCGCCGTAGACCTCGGCGATGACCGCGTCGGCGCTGGGTGCCGCGAACGCGGCCGGTGCGGCCACTCCGCCGAGCACCAAGCCGGACGCGACGGCCACCGTCAGCGTGGTCTTGGCTCTGTGGGTCTTGGTCACCCTGAGTCCCCTTTGTGCTTGAACAGTCGTGGCATAGTCCCCCGAACAGATGAGGAGGAGGAAGACAAAGGTGCAACGATTCGTAACAACTACTTTCGTCGTCACTCTTTCGGCAGAGCAGGTTTCGTGATCACGCTGGTACTCGGCGGGGACGTGAACGTCCAGGGCCGCGCGACGCCGTCGACGGCGTTCAAGCAGCTGGATCCGCTGCTCAAGGGGGCCGACCTCCGGTTCGTGAACCTCGAAGGACCCCTCGACGTGCCGATGGCCGAAGCGCTGACGTCGGCCGGCATCAACGTCGTCTCGTGCGCCAACGACCTGACCCACCCGCCGGCCGCGGCGATGGCGAGCCTCGCGGTCCTCGACCGAGCCGGGATCGCGCACTGCGGCGCCGGCGCGAACCTCGACGCCGCGCACGCACCCGCGGTGCTCGAGCGATCCGGCGAAAAGGTCGCATTCCTCGCGTACACCGCACTTCGCCGCGCCTACGGCCAAGCCGCGCAGTCGGGCTCCCCGGGCGTCGCGCAAGCGTTTGCGACCACGGCGTACCAGCCCGATCCGCGCGTGGCGGAGATCCCGGGCCGGCCGCCGGTGGTCCGCACGACCCCGGTGCCCGAACACCTCGACCGGCTCGTCGCCGACGTGAAGCAGGCCAAATCCGGCCACGACCACGTCGTCGTCTCGATGCACTGGGGCCTGCCGGGACCCGACCTCACGGAGTACCAGGTCACCTACGGCCGCGCCGCGATCGACGCCGGCGCCGACCTGGTCGCCGGGCACGGGCCGCACACGATCCAAGCCGTCGAGGTCTACCGCGGCCGTCCGATCCTCTACAGCCTCGGCAACCTCGTCTTCGACTGGCCGGCGATGCGCCGCCGGCACGTCGACGGGCTGCTGGCCGGCTGCATGTTCGGCGAAGAACCCCGGCTCGAGCTCATCCCCGTGCGGCGAAACGCCGACAACGAGTGCGAACCGCTCGCCGGGGAGGAAGCGGAAAAGGTGCTGCGGTACCTCGCGGACGTCTCGGCTCTGCGCTCCACAGCGGTGTCCGTCCGGGATGGAATCGCGTCGGTGGCCGGTTTAGGCGTTGGCGCGTAACCGATCGCGCGCGGACTGTGACAGGATCCGACGCCTCTGTCACCCATCCGGCGCATCTGCCTTAAATGCTCCCTAAGACCCGGAACAACCCGCGTGAAGCGGCGGTACGGTCTGCGAGAGCCGCCGGAAAGTGGCGCAGACCACTCCTCGACAGCTCTCGACCAGCACGAACACGTGGGGGAGGGAGAACCATCATGTGGGGGCTGATTGTTCTCAGTTGCGTGTTCGTGCTGGTGCTGGGGATAGCCGCGGTCGTGGACCTTCGGGACCACGACCGCGGCGCACCGCGGGTCTAGCGCACAGCCTGCTTCGCCTTGTAGCGGCCGATAAGCGTGCGCGCGCCGGCCAGCGCGACCCGCCCGGCGCCCTTCGCGCTCGCGGCCAGGACCGTCGTCCAGTCGAAGTAGTCGCGCCACAGCACGATCCGGCCGGCTTCGACCTCGAACGTGCCGCACACCCAGAACTCCGCTTCCCACGCGCCGCGGCGCAGCACGTCGGTGCGTTCGGTGAGCACGACGTTGCCGTCCGCGGCGATGTGGTGCGTCCGCGCTTCGAACCCGGAGCCGAACCGGGCCAGCAGACGCAGCTGCTTCTCGACCGCCGCGACGCCGCGGGCGGGCGGCAACGGCACGTTCTGGTACACGATGTCGCTCGCCGCGAACGTCAGCGCCCGGTCGATGTCGAGGTCTTCGAGGGCCTTCAGGAAACCGGTCACCACTGCCTGGGGGTCTTCGGTCATACCCCCAGGCTAAGGGTCAGAACGGCCGGTCGCCCGCGATGGCGACGCGCTCCGCGATCCGGACGTGCGGGTGGTAGTCGTTGACCGCGTAGTGCTGCGTCGCGCGGTTGTCCCAGAAGGCCACCGAGTTCGGCCGCCAGCTGAACCGGACCTGGAACTCGGGCGTGTGCGCCTGCAGGAACAGGTACCGCAGCAGCCGGTCGCTCTCGGCCCGGTCGAGGCCGGTGATGTGCGTGGTGAACGCCTGGTTGACAAACAGGGTGCGCCGCCCGGTCTCCGGGTGCGTCCGGACCACCGGGTGTTCCACCGGCGGGAAGCGGTCCTGCCACTGCGCGAGGAGCGCGGGATCGGAGAACCGGTCGAAGCCGGGGAGGTAGTCGTGCACCGCGGTGAGCCCGTCGATGCGGGCGCGGACGTCTTCGGGCAGGTTGTCGTAGGCGGCCGCCATGTCGGCCCACATCGTGTCGCCGCCGACGGGCGGCACCTCGACCAGCCGCAGCACCGAGCCGAGTGCGGGCTCGGGCCGCCAGGTGACGTCGACGTGCCAGATGTTCTCGTAGCCGGGCATGGCGGCGGTGCGCTCGAAGCGCGTGACCGCGTCGTCGTCGCCCTTCGGGATGAACGGGTTGGTCTCCAGCTCGCCCCAGTTCGCGGCGAACGCGCGCTGCTGCGCCGACGTGATGTCCTGGTCGCGGAAGAAGATCACCTTCCACTCGAGCAGGGCACGGTTGAGCTCTTCGCGCAGCTCGGGCGTGAGCGGCTCTCGCAGGTCGACGCCGTCGATCTCGGCGCCGATCACCCGGCTCAGGGGGCGGAGGGTGAAGAGCTCGTACTCTTTCCGCGGCTCGTGCAGGACGCGCGGGCCTTCAAGCAGGCCATCGGTGGGTGTGACGGCCTCCCGCAGCTGGATCCGGGCAGGCAGGTCTACGGACATGGTTGTGCTCCAAGGGTTTTCGGGGGAATTCGGACGCCGGGGTTCGCGTCAGGCAGGGGGCGAGCCCAGGCGGCCGCGGCGCAGGAGCAGCTCCACGGTGCCTTCCCCAACCGACCGCTTGGAGGCGCGGCCGTGCCACCGGATGGGCGTGCTTTCCGAGGTGGCGGGCATGTGCTCATGGTGTTCTTCCTCCCGCCCTGCGGTCAAGACGTCCACTTGGTGGAACGTGATCAACACCGCTGGTCACCGCGATGCGGGCCGCTCGGGAGCATGAGGCAAGATCTTCCACGATCGGGTGAGCGCCCTTGACGACGGAGGTCCCCATGCCGGAAGGCAGAGGCTCGCGGATCGACCCTGATCGGCTGCGAACAGCCGCCGACCAGCTGGACCAGGCCGCAGCGGCCGACGACAAGGCCGCGGGGAGGTTCGCCGAAGCCCGCGTCGACTCGACCCCCTTCGGCATCTCGGCGCAGGCCCGCGAGCTGGCGGCGCGCTGGTCGGCGGCCCTCGCGGCCCGCGAAGCGGACGCGCGCGTCCTCGGCGACGCGACGTCCGACCTGGCCGGCCGGCTGCGCATGGCGGCGGAGAGCACCCGGAGCACCGGCTTCCGGGGGCGGATCGCGGTGGCGCCGTGACCTCGGTCGGCGAGGTCTTCGAACACCCGGCGCTGACGTCGGCGGCCGCCCGGCTGGTGTCCCTGCGCGCCGCGGCGGGCCGGATCGGCGCCCCGGACCCGATCGCGGCCCTGCGGCACCTGGACTGTTCACCGTCGTCGATCAGCGCGTCCGCGTCGACGGTCGACGGGGGCGCTTCGCTGGTGACGTCGGCTTCCGCGGAGTTCCGCGCCGGCGTCGAGCACGCCGAAACCGGCGGCAGCGCGGAGACGTTCGGCATCTGGGCGGACACAGTGGACGGTCAGTACGCCACCGCGGCCCGCGCGGCCGCGTCGACTGCCTCGTTGGGCGTCCGGATCGCCGCGCAACTGGACGAGCTCGCCATTTCCGCGTCCGCCGAGGTGTGCGCGCTGGCGGACTCGGCGTCACCGGCCGTCGCGGCGGTGCTGGCGGACGACCGGTCGGCCGAGGTGGTGAGCACGGTCAGCACGGCGTGCGCGGCGGTGGTCCGGACGGTTTCCGCGAAGATCGCTTTGCTGTCTTCGCTGCTGGCGGAACTGGAGCCGTTGACGGCGCCGGCGGTCCAGCTCAGCTGAACCTTTCCCGGGCCCAGTCGTCGAAGGACCTGGCGGGATGCCCGGTGACCTTCGCGACGTCCAGGGAGACGGGCTCCGGATCGTCCACGAGGGAAGCCCAATAGGGCAGGGCGCTTTTCGCGAATTCCTCGCCCAGTTGCGTTGTCGCTTCTTCCAGAGGCTGTTCTTCCCATTTCGCCGGTGTTCCGAGCGCTTCGCCGATGATCTCGACCTGCCGGGCTTGACTGAGGGCCTCGGGACCGGTGACGAGGTAGATCTGCTTGCTGTGATTTCCGGTGAACGCCTCGATCGCCATGTCGGCGACGTCCTTTTCGTGGACGAGAGACCGCTTGGCCTGTCCGTACGGCGCCCGCACCTTGCCGGTTTTCGCTTGCGGCACCCAGCCGAGGGTGTTGGTGGCGAGGCCGGTGATGCGGAGGAAGGTCCAGTCATCGGTGACGGTTCTGATGGCTTCCTCGACCTCGTCCCAGAACCCGCCGTCTTCCGCGGCTGCGGATGAGACGTAGACGATCTTCTTGTCCTTGAAGGACTTTACGGCCTTGTCGATCCCTTCGGCGGAGTAGAAGGGCCAGACGAAGTAGACGGCGTCGACCCCCTCGGCAGCTTCGGCCGGGTCGGTGATGTCGCCTTGGACTAATTCTCCGCCAGGGGATTTGGCTGCGTCCCGGACCAGGACCCTGACGTCGATACGCGCGTCGAGCAGGCCACGAACGACGTGGCGGCCGGTGTTACCGGTAGCCCCGGTGACGAGGACCTTCATGGTGCGCTCCTTGGTGATCGGCTTGTACCGGCCACGGTCACACTTCAAGAGCCCTTCAAGTCAAGCGGCGGCCGAGTACATTGCCTGCCATGCCTGACTGGCCACCCGCCCCGATCAAGACCGAGCGGCTCGTGCTCCGCGAGTCCGAGCCCCGGGACCGTCCGGCGTTCATCGAACTGTTCGCCTCCCCGGACGTGGGTACCTACATCGGTGGCCCTCGGCCGCGTGACGAGCTCGAGCGCACGACCGCCGACGTGCCCGGGCGGCGGCCCGGCCTGTTCGTCGTCGATCTCGGCGGCGCACTGATCGGCATGATCACGCTCGATCCGCGCGACCCGAAAGGTCACGCCGCGGAAACCGAAATCGGCTACCTGTTCCTGCCGGAGGCGTGGGGACACGGGTACGCGACCGAGGCGTGCACAGCGGCGCTCGGCTGGTTCGCCGAAACGCATCCCGGCGAGCGGGTGGCGCTCTGCACCCAGACCGCCAACGCCGGTTCGATGCGCCTCGCGGCGAAGCTGGGGTTCACCGAAGTGGAGCGGTTCGAGGCGTACGGTGCCCCGCAGTGGCTCGGCGTGTGGCCTTCCGTCGAACCGTCGCGACGGCCGTGAGCTGTGCGATGATCGGAACATGATGAAACCGGCCGGCCGCGACATCTGCCGTCGGCGACATGCCGATACCGGTGCGGAGTGCTGCCTGCCGGACACCCATTACCCGCAGCCGCACTGCGACATCTCCGGAACCACTTGGCACGACGGCCTTTGCCCGGACTGCCACGGCGGTGGCACCGTGTTCGGCGCGGTCTGTCCCACCTGCAACAGCTACGGGTTCGCCCTCATCGACGTCGACGAGGACTGAGCCACACGCAAAACCGCCCGGCAACCTCGAAAGGTCACCGGGCGGTTCGAGAGCGGTGGCGGTGGGATTTGAACCCACGGACGGGGATTAGCCGTCACACGATTTCGAGTTCCGATCCATCCTGTCCATCTCGGATCGAACAAGTAAGTTCGTCCTGGACGAACCACCCATCGAGACCCGACGAACGTGATTGAACATCCCCGAACTGAGACGCAAACTGAGACGCTTGGCCGCTCTGACACGCCTCTGCGAGCTCGGCAACCAGCTGGTGCGATTATCGGAAGTTGCCCCCACCCACCAGACACCCGGCTACTTTGCCACTTCACTCGGCCGAACGGTCCAGTAAGCCACCTTGTGGCGGGTGGCGAGGGTGTCGGGGGTAATGGGAACAAGCACTCGCAAGCGGTCAACAAGGGCGTCCTGGTAGGCAGTGACGCGTGGGCCGGGTCACCAACCGGTCCGCGCCAGAAGGCGACGTTTTCCACGGGCGGTGGGAGTTACGGGGTGATCGGGGCCGAGTGCCCGCAGGTAGTCAACGACGAGGCAACCTCACCGTGGGATTCACTTTCTGAAACCAGGTTCTCACTCTGAGCGACCGACAGGTCAGACGTCGGGAAACGTCTCGCCAACACCCGACCGAACTACCCGTATCCCATTCAAGATCGGGGTCAGTCGGACATGTTGCTGCCATGGTGCCGACTTCAGGGGTCCAGTAGGCTGCGTCAGCATGGTCGTCAACTCCTGACGGATGGAACGAGGGGGCAATTCAATGCCTGACGCGCCGAGTACAGTCACCGTTGTGCCGCTGGGCTTCTGGTCGAATTCATGGTCCGGTCCGACAAGCTCGTTCGCCGTGCAGTCCCAGGCGGAAACAATGCTCTTGGACGTAGGGGTCGACCCTGTTGGGAGTCTTCGCGCGGCGGCAATACACCCATCCACGGTGAGTCACGTGTTTATTTCTCACCTACATTCAGATCATTCGAGCGGATTCGCAAACCTGATCTTCACTCGTCAAACCCTAATGCGAAAGAACGACCCCAATACGAAACCCGTTCAGGTTTTTGCCGAAGCGGTTACCATCCAGGGATTGCGCGACATGGTCGCTATTCAATATCCCGACCGAAAGCTCGCCATAGACTGGCACGAGGCCGAAGAGGCGAAGGTCCTTTCGTTTACTGAGTCACTGTCAGTAACCTTTCTGCCGACGCGGCATAAGATTTCGGGGTTGTCAGCGCGATTGGATGCGCCAACAGGTCCTCTTGTCGGTTATCAGGCTGACAGCCGACCTACTGAGAAAGATCCACGCTTCTTCCAGGGGGTTGACCTGCTCATCGCCGAGTGTTTCGCCGAAGGATCATCACCCGACGATCGTTCGAGCACACACACCAAGGGGCACAGCACCTTTTATGACGCCCTCCAACTTGCCAAAGATGCCGGGGTGTCCAGCGTGCTGCCATACCATCTCCCCGAGACCTATCGAGCCGACACGGATTTCCACGCAAGAGCACACGAATCGTTTTCCAAATCAGGTATTGACCTCATCGATCCTTTGATCCGTTCGTCGATTCACCTTCAGAGCAAAACCTGAGGCGGTTATCCGGCGCGCGCAGGCGATGAAGGTGACATCTTCGAAGAGTTACCAAGAACGCCTAAGCCGCCCTAGCCAAGACTCGAAAATGGCGAAAAATTAATATAATGCAGACCGAGTTTCGCACTGGAACTGGCATCATTGAGAGAATCCCCGACGAATAAGCACTCGCAGGGCTCGAAGCCCGAGAACGCCGCGTGGAGCAGGTCTACCTTGGCTACCCCATCAGTATCATTGTCGCGACCAAGAACTAGAATATCGGCCACAGACCTGCCAACCGCGGAAAACGATCTGTTGAGCAGGTCACGAGTTTCATCGACGTGTCCTTGACTCACGATCCGGACAGGCATATTCCTGCCGATACTAATCAGGAGTTCGACCGCCTCGACCGGCATGCGCGCTGCCCGCTGAAGGGTTGCCAAGTCTTGCCGTTTGGCTCGCAGAGCCATTTCGAAGTTCGGGACTTTGATGCCCAAAGAGTGCGCTATTCGTGGTAGCCATGTATTCGAGTTGGACCCTACACGCAACTCCTCGCGGACAAGCCGATCGACCTCTGTCACTACGGCGGCGTCATCAATTCCCAGCGCACGTGCGGTTGAACTGACATGTAGGGGGGTTCTATCGAAGAGCGTTCCCCCCAGGTCAAATCCGACCACCGCGATACCATCCTTGCCCAGAACGGTGGCCACTAGACGTGAAAAGACTGTCTCCATTTCCGCCCTCCACTGCGACACACTTCGAGGCTATCGATTCCATTTCTCAGGATGGTCCCTTATCCACTCCTCTGCAACCTTGACATCGATGCCACGATCGATATCGAAAACCGGATCCTCGACACTGCAGGTTATGGCCCCGGGTGAGCTATCCATCAGAAATCGCATGACAACAGAGGCACGAATTTCACCTGTAAATAACTCTGATGTAGCCGCCGCGCGCACCCGACTTGCAGCCTCCCTAGATAACCATCTAATGTTGGCAAACACGAGGCCTGCAGGCTTTCCCCCTTTACTGAATCTCGTCAATCGCCAATCGGGTGATGTCTCGATCCAGATAGGATCCTCATCCGCAATGAATCGGGTGGCCAGTACGTGACCTATTCGGCCAACCGCCGGACGGCCTACAGCGTCAATCATCCGTTTGATCGCATCTAGTCGAATGACTGTATCAGCGGTTCCAATGCAGACATCAGACTCAGATATTGAATCCAATATTGCCAAGAGGGCATTCCCAGTCCCACTGCAGTTATCAGTGGACACGGGAATAAATTCGATACCGGGGAAGGTGGCCTGAAGATGTCTTAACAACTCGACATTTAGTTCATTTGTACCAATAGATATCTCATTGATTCCCGCATGAGCCATTCCGACCACCGTGTGATCTATGACCGGCCGGCCTAAAACCTCTACTAGCGGCTTCTGCTGGGTGCTGAAGTCGCGAATTCTTGCACCGGAACCGCCAGCGAGAATCGCGCCCACCAATCTTTCGGAACTAATCACTAAACCTTCCTCTTCTGCGCAAGTGGAATCAATTCGCTTTCGATCCAACTGGCAACCTGGACGGTCGACCGCCACTCCGATGGTATCAGCGACCACAGCAACTCAAAGTCATCAACGAAGGGGCGCGCACTTTCGGAGCCATAGATAAAGATCGAATTGAGCCGGTGCGACTCGCCGCGCCCGATCGGCTCATGCAGGATCACGACTTCCCGATCGATGATGTGGTACTTGAGCGGGATCTTAACATCGGCAATTCCCACAAAGTACGAGTCGAAGTTCTCTAGGGCATGCTTCCAGTTCACCAAGGACGCGACCACCTCGCTCGGCTTCATAGGCCACATCTTCGGCGCCAACGCTCCCGTTCTCGCATAGAGAGTGATCTTGTCTCGAGGATAGATCTCGCGCAGTTTGTTCCCTGCAGCCAGGTGCGCTGCGAATGACTTCTTCCGACTCGTCTGACTGTGTCGGTAGCCGTCCGCATCGGGACTACCCTCACCATATCGGATAAGCGCGACATCATCGATTCCGCCGTCGGTCTTGAAGTATGGAGCTATCCGATGCTGAATGAATGAAAACTCGTGAGCAGTGGCCTCCAAATCGGCAATTGCGGAACGATATTCCGATACCGTTGCGTACGATACCGTGCGAGCCAGGACGGCATTCCCGGGGACACGGCAATGAACATTCGGCTCTATCAACGGCGCCTCGCCATGGTTTTTTGGGGAAATCTGCAGCCGCAGTTCACTAATTTTCTTCTCGGCATCATCAAGGTCGCGCCCGTGAGATTTCCTCAGTTTACTCGAGTTAATTACCGCGACACACGAAACATGGACTCCCAGAGCCGCTACCGTCGATGCCAAGGTAAGAAGAATCGCACTGGCCCGAGTTGGCAGGATTGATGAAGGAATAAGATTAACAAGAATTGGCAGCAAAGACAAATAGCTCAAAGCCAAGGCAATATGCTTGGAGAGCGGCCGTGGCGAGTTTGACTTGCCGGACTGTGCAAAGAGGGCAGCTACCACGACGTTCACTACGAGGCCTATAGCCAGGCTCGCAATCGTTGCAGTCGCACCGGGATCGTACAGCACGTCTAACTCTGGCCCCCTCGTAGTTGGCGCTGACGTCGCAGACTGGGTGTCGGCTTACTCCCGCCTCGGTCGCAAGTATGCGACGGGAGGATAGCTCATCCGGAGGCGTCCCGCTGGAAGTCGGACGTCTTTCATAGTTTGATCTTGATGGTCCCCATGGCGTACCGAAGCCCCATACATGACGACCAAGCACTGCTCCACCAGAAATAGCCTCGCCTGCCTGCGTCGCCATTGATCAATGTGGCATGGAACGCAGCACCCACCCCGAGGTGCAGGGGAGCGTTCTGGACGCGCCGGCCTGGGCCCCCGTGCCTGCCTGTAACTGTTACGGTCGCGCGTGGTCACCTTAAAGTTTATCGGTTGGGCACTCCCATAACCCGCTGGGACACAGCCGAAAGGCAACCAGCACGCACGGCCTGGCGCAATCATCAGAGTCGATCTTCTAAGAAGGCGTGAATCCTGATCTCTGGGGACGTGACCGCTTCAGGGCGTTCAGGATGCGGATCAAACGCGATACTGAGTTCGAAGGCTGGTGTACTTACAATGGTCGCGACTACCACATTCATGAGCTTAACCGAGGTCAGCGCGGGTACGAGGTCTACTTCGATGTAATGTCGGCTCTGCTTTGCTACTTCCTGCGAGTGCACAGCGCAGTTGAACAAGCCCACGCTCAGCGCGACCAAGAGCTCGATAACCGCGACCGGCGTGCTTAGGAGTCGGTTTCGGAAGTTCTTCGGGCGAGCATGCAGCCTGGGGTCGACAGGATATCTTGACGTTGACACTCGCTGCCCCTGGTCGGGAGGTCGCGCAGATCTCGGCGACCCGAATTTTCGCTTGTTGACCCTGTCACAGGGCACGCAACGTACAAACTCACCGGGGCCGGCGCCTGACTCCCCCGGCGGAAGGGCCTCAAGCCCGCGTGACGCAGTACGAGCGCGAGCGGAAGGCACGACAGCGCAAAAAGGAGGGAAGCAGCCAAAGACGCCCGATAAGACTTGTGACGACAGTGACGGTCTGTTCAGGGGTGCAGGCCCCGCGAAACCTCCGTGACCATGTCAATCGTTCACTTGCGCAATCAGCAGCGAACCTGCCACACCTGCCTCCGGAGGGATGGGCTTGTACAGGGTGGCGCAGGGCCCTGACCTGCACGTTGTCACGTCCCTAGGTTGGTTGAAGAGTCCGGCCGCACACGCATTGCACACCGCTCGTCCGTGACTACAGCGACACAGACTCGCGTCCTTTAGCTTGAACAGCCCCGGCCTCAGCTAGTGAGCTGAGTGACTGGCACAGGAACCAACCGGACCCACACCTCCTCCCCATCGCTTGGTACAACGTTTGGCACGTCAGCCGCCCATCCGAGCGGCCATGATGAACGCTCGAAATTCAGCTTGGTGGGGGCGGCTCGAACACGCGCTTCACGAGCGCGAGCCGCCATGTAGAAGTTCGCACTGTCGAACTGCGCGATGCCGGTGAAGGTCGCCTCGTCGAACCGGGCGTCGCCGGTGAAGGTCACCTCGCGGAACTGGGCGTCGCCGGTGAAGGTCGTCTTGTCGAACCAGGCGGCGCTGGTGAAGGCCGTCTTGTCGAACCGGGCGTTGCTGGTGAAGGTCGCCCCGCTGAACAGGGCGTTGCTGGTGAAGGTCGTCTTATCGAACAGGGCGTCGCCGGTGAAGGCCGCCTCGTGGAACCGGGCGTTGCTGCTGAAGGTCGCCCCGCTGAACAGGGCGTTGCTGGTGAAGGTCGCCATATCGAACAGGGCAGCGCGGGTGAAGGTCGCCTCGCGGAACAGGGCGGCGCCGACGAAGGTCACCTCGCGGAACTGGGCAGTGCTGGTGAAGGTCGTCTTGTCGAACAGGGCGCTGCTGGTGAAGGTCGCCATATCGAACAGGGCGTCGCTGGTGAAGGTCGCCATTTCGAACTCGGCGTCGCCGGTGAAAGTCGTCTTGTCGAACTGGGCGTTGCGGGTGAAGGTCGCCTTGTCGAACCGGGCCTTGCGGGTGAAGGTCGCCGCGTCGAACCGGGCGTTGCCGGTGAAGGTCGCCTCGCGGAACCGGGCGTTGCCGGTGAAGGTCGTCTTGTCGAACTGGGCGTTGCGGGTGAAGGTCGCCTTGTCGAAGAGGGCGTTGCCGGTGAAGGTCGCCTCGCGGAACTGGGCAGTGCTGGTGAAGGTCGCCTTGTCGAACTGGGCGTTTAGGGTGAAGGTCGTCTTGTCGAACAGGGCGATGCGGGTGAAGGTCGCCTCGTCGAACCGGGCGTTGCCGACGAAGGTCACCTCGCGGAACTGGGCCTCGCCGGTGAAGGTCGCCTTGTCGAACCGGGCGTTTAGAGTGAATGTCGCCTTGTCGAACAGGACGTCGCCGGAGAAGGTCACCTGATCGAACAGGGCGAGGCCGACAAAAGTCGTGTTGGCAAAACCGGCCTCGTTGGTCCAGCAGCCAGTTAAGTCGAGTTCGATGAGAGTGGCGCTGGTGAGGTCAAGGTTGATGTCTTTCCAGAAGGTCTTCGCAGGATGTTTCGGGTCGTTGCCCGGCTTGAGATGCGTGGCGAGGATGCGCTGGGCCGTGAGGCGGACTTCTCGCTCCTGCCGGGCGACGTCGTCGAGTTCGGCCACGGTCGGCGACTGGGGCTGCTCCCCGCTTGCGGCGCATTTCCGAGCGAAGCCTCTGCTAGATGCCAACGGGCGGTGGATCCCGGGACGGTTCCGAGGCCGGGCTGCGCCAGGCAGCTGGAATGGAGCGCGCAGATAGGCGCAGATGACGTCGACCACAACCTGCCGATGGTTGGGGTTGTCCTGGGCGACGCGCTCAAGCGCGTACAGCCCGCCATGACGGACCGCGGGTTTGTCGGAGCCGAGTTGCTCGACGGCCTTGACGTACAGCTCGGTGAGACGTCGTTCGGTCGCGTCGTGCTCGGTCGACCACTGCCGTCGCCCGGTGAGCACCAGCGCGACCACACCACCGGTGCCGGCCCCGACCGTGAGACCGACCTTGATCAGCTCGATCTTGGTCTTCTCGTCGTTGCCGGGGTCAACGAATAGCAGCAGTGTGGTCAGAGCCGCGGCCGCGATCAACGCGACAGGAACGACGATGACGACGATCGCCCACCACCACGTTCCTCCACGGTCCCGCCATCGCCGCATCAACGCGGTCTTCGGTGCGTTCATCCTCTTCGGCTTCACGTCTTGTAGTCGGCCGCTCCCCTGCCGATTGCTACATCGCCGGCGATAGCTGTGCCCGCCCGCGGTGCGGGCGGGCGGGAATCGCGCAGGCGACGACGGGCTGTAAACCAGTTGGCTTACGCCTACGGGGGTTCGAATCCCTCACCCGCCACCCAGCGAAGAAGCCCCGTGACCACGGCGTATGTCCGGCGCGGGGCTTCTTCGTGTGTGCAGCCATGTGCGGCGGTATGCGGCCGTGTGCGGCCATCCGTGGGCCATCTGTGGGCAGCGCGAGACGCCTTTCAAGCTGGTTGCCCGGCCCCGGCAGCGGGCAAGCAGAGGGCACGTGAGGGAACAAGCGGCTGAACCAGGGGGGCGCCCCCCCTGTTTCAGCTCTTTCTTCGCTTCTGTGACTACAGAGACAGAGAATTAGTGTGGGAAGAAGGTTGTCACCGCAGGTGTCACTCACCTGTCACACCTAAAACTGCAGGTCAGACGGGTTAGAGTGACAGAGTGACAGGTGTGACAGTCTCGACACGCCACTGGTGTCACCCCCTGAGGCACGCTGGGCCTAATCCGCATTAGCGGACGCAAGAAAGTCGACTCTCACAGCCTCTGTGGCGTTCTTCCGGGTCCCGACCACACCACGAAGGTCCCGCGGGCAGTGTGCGGCCCTCTCAGGCGGCGAAATTCCGGGCCTCGCTGGCGCTGCAAGCGCGCTCAGCATGGCGTTTCCCGTTCGGGGCCGTTGCAGGCCACCCGGCCGCTGGCCCGCCGCCTGCTCTCCCACGGGGTTGCGGCATGGTCTACAGGCACTCGTGAAGCCTGTGGTCTGGTAGCCGCCGCCGCCTCCGCCGGCGGCGAGTTCGAGGTCGAAGGTCCCCAACGAGGCAGGCCCGCAGCCGGGCGTCTCGCCAGCATCGTCAAGCCTGACTGCATGCCAAATTGAACATATGTTCGACCGGGTCGGCCGCGGCGCGGCGCAGAGGCGTCAGGTTCGGCGAATGGGGATCGGTCGGCGGTTAGAGTGCCGGACATGTCAGACGAGGGTTCACCGAAGGTTCGACCGCGCTGGCTCACACTGAGCGCAGTGCTCGGTGTTGGCGCGGCGTTCGTGGCTTGGGCGATCGGGTGGCAGGGTCGCGACGCATGGCCGGGGATCTTTGTCAATATCGGAACCGGGTTTGTTCTCGCAGGTATTCTTGTATTTATTGAGCCCCGCTTCACTCGTCGATTAAGTGCGGCAGTGACAAAGAATGTTGCTGAAACTGTGACCACTCAGGTCGCAGAGGCTACCGAACAACGTATAGCTGCGCATATTGATGATCTTGAAGCCAGATTCGCAGAGCGCATCAAGGAGCGTGTTCGAGAACGCGAAGCTACGGTCGACAGTATGGAGCGTCCGACGTTCGATTCAGTTATGAACGCCTTCGACGAGGCTGACCGAATGAGCGCCATATCCGCTGCGGCCGTGACCGTCCCCGCGAACAAGCTCCCCTCATCGCTGGTGTGCCTGAAATTCACTCGCCTCTGGATGCAGCGCGGCGACGGATTTGGTCCCGCGGCAGACCGCACCAGTCAGATCGGAGTGATGGTACTCGGCGTGTCTGACTACCCCGAGAATTTTTCGATCCCATGGCAGGAGAGCGAAACTGCCGAAGAAATGGGTGTAAGAATAGTTGAAAGCCTTCGCGCGAAGGGGGCTTGGAGGTCGGAACTTCTCGACTGGCCGCTAGGTCTAAGAAATCTACAGCTAGCACTTCGTACCGCAGTTAGTCATCGCTCCGGTGAGGAGGATGACAAGTGGTTCAGCACTGATTCAATGCAAGAACTATTGGACAAAAACTGGATAGTGACATACGCTGGGATCGAGTCGTGTGACCCAGATTTGCGCTACGTCTTCAAATGGGATGAAATTCCGGGACTGGTTCGCAGTGCGGAAGATAAAATGACTAAAGAAGAACGTGAAAATTGGCCCCCGGCTGACGAGTGGCCACCGCCACCGCCGGGTGGTCTGACAACTGAACAATGGCATACTTTTCTATATAAAGCCATTGATCACCACAAGGGCACTCGCGGCAGTAAAAGGCTTATCGCGCGACTGCAGGTGACGCCACCAAGCAGGGTTGCAACTCCAGTCCTTCATCCATATTGATAAACCGTACTTGTTCGACTAGTAATGAGGGGAGCGCACCGTTGTCGTGAGTTTGGCCCTGCTCGACGGCAACGGTGCGCTCCGGGCATCACGCTAGCAGTTAAGCAACTCCGGCTTCTGATTGAGCACCTGCGCCCGCATCGAGGTGAACTCCTCGTACTCGGACGTGGCGTCCGGCGCAAAGGCGCCGACCTTGCAGCAGTTCTGGAAGGCGAGCTTCACGCCGAACTTTCGCTCGACCGCGGCCCGCATCGAGTCGCTCGCCATGAGCCGGAAGAGCTGCCCCCACTCTGCGTCGGTCTGCGGCACGTCCTCGTTGACCTCGACGGCTCCCCCGTTGGCGTTCAGCTTCTCCGCCGTTCCCGCGACGACCGACCACGCGTACGGCAGGGACGTCTGGATGCACGCGAGGAAGTCTTCCTCCTTGATCGTTCCCTGCTGTGCCTGCTCAAGCAGCGTCGGCGGAACCGTCAACGACATGGCGACCTCCTGTGATGAACTTGGTTGTCATCTCCATTCACCCACAGTTCACGGAACGACGGAAGGCCCCCATCTAGCTGATGAGGGCCTTCACGTTCGGTCACATGCGTGGGCGGCTACGTCGGGCCGGCCCCGCCTTCTGCGAGCGGAGCCACCTTGGTGACGTACTCAAGCTTGTACTGGTGGGCGGCAAGGAGGATGTCCGCGGTCTCGATCGGGGTTTCGCCGGCGTATGACGTCCGAACGATCACGACCACCGGTATGCCCGGCTTGAGCGCTAGCGCCTCGACCTCGGACGGTCGCGGCATCCGGGAGTGCAGTCGCTCGACCACGGCGGTCGGACGCAGGCCGATGCTGGTGAACCGGTCGACGATTCCCGCACCCATGTGCGGGCCTTCTTCCGGCTTCTCGATCGGCGTTCCACGCGTGATCGCCAACGGCTCGTACGACGTGGTCAGCATCATCGGTTCGTCGTTCGCGTAGGACACGTAATCGGTGCGCATCACGTCATCCCCGACTCCGATCTTGAGCCGGTGCGCCGTCTCAAGGCCGGCGCGGTCGGGACGCGTCTCGTGGCTGTACCTAGGCACACGCTCGGTCGCGATCGCCTCTTCGGCGAACGGTGCGCCCGGCTCGGACTTGTAATGTTGCTCAGCTCGCCGGATCAGAGGGTCATACAGGCGAACCGTGGGTGCCGCACCTCGCCCGCGGTTGATCAGTCCCTCCGATTCAAGCAGGTCAAGCGCGAGACGAACTGTGGTTTCGGACGCACCGAAGGTCGCAGCGAGCTCGTCACGCGTCGGCAGGCGCGCCCCGGGGGCGAGCGTGCGAGCCAGGATCTGGTCCCTCAGGGCCGCGGCAATCCGCTCGTACAGGTGTCCAGGGGTCTGACCGGACATTGATCAACTCCCTCTCTTCAAAGTTGGTGCACCAACCTCTTGTGCCTCCTCGTGGCGTGTGCCATAGTTGGCGCACCAACTCAAGTTGGTACACCAACTCTAGCAGGAGGGTCCAAATGGCGAGGCAGCAGCAGATGATCCCCGGTTTCAAGGTCGGTTCTGGCGTCGGTCGGAAGCTCGTCGGTCTGATCGTCCTGGTCGCGCTGGTGGTGTTCGTCGTGTCGTCACCGCTGGAGGCGGCCGCGCTCGTGCGGCACATCGTGCAGAGCCTCGTGACCTTCTTCCGCTCGTTCTGAGCGCTTGCTGACCTGCAACTTTCTCTGAAGGGACTTCCCAGATGGACACCAACATTTCCCGTCGCCGGATCGACGCCGCCGCGCTATTCGCCGACGAGTTCGTCGGCGAGGCTGTGCACCCGGACGGGCTGACCGAAGCGTCGATTGACTCGCTGCTGGAAGACGTGGACCGCGAGCTGGCTGCGGACGACTCTGCAGCTGAGGCCGCGTACCGGTTCGACTTCAACGACCAGCGTCGGGTGAGCCGGGCGCGTCGCCGGGCTGGCCGTGAGGCGCTGCGGGCGCTGCCGACCCGGGTGCAGGTGACCTGGTCGTCCAGCGGCGAGGCCGCGTGATGGCGGCCCGTCTGTTCTTCAGCCCCGACGCGGCGGCCCCTTCCGGCAAGAACGTGCCGACCGCGCCGGGTTCCACCGAGCAGTCGCGAAACCGTACGGAGGAACACCAGATGGTAGACACCACCGGTCCGGTGCGCGAGGCCGCGACCGTGGCCTACACGCCGGTGGAGCTGAACCGGCTGATCTCCCGCGAGATCGCCGGCCGGCTGCGCGAAGCCGCCGACACGCTGAGCACCAACGCCGACCTGGTGGGCGAGCTGTTCACCCGGCTGGTTCTGGCTGGGACCTACATCGGCGCGTTCGCGGTGCGGGCGCAGACGTACCGGGACGTGGCGTCGCAGCTGCGCGGGGTCGCGGCGTTCGAGCTGGAGACAGCCGGCATCGCCTGCTCGTGGTGCGGGGAGGCGCTGTGAACCCGCGCAACCGTCGCCAGCAGGTGACCACGGTGTTCGACGGCCGCACGCACCATGTGGCGCTGTGTCGCGGAGAGCGGGACGGGCTGCCGGTGTTCGGGTGGGACGAGGCACCCTCGACCCTGCTCACCCGCTCCCAGCTGCGCGAGGTCGGGTTGCGCCCGAACGGGCAGGACCCGGTTGCGCTGCTGGTGTTCCGGCACGTCAAGCCCTACGCCCGGGAGACCGTCGCGGAGCTGTTCTCCGTCGAGCGGGCCGCGCTCAAGCGCCCGGTCGTGCCGGGTCAGCTGGATCACGCGATGGAGGCCCGCCGCACCTGCGTGGACTGCGGAGAGATCCAGGACTACTGCGTGCCGACCAGCACGCGGCAGTGCTGGACCTGCTTCGAGGGCGAGCAGGCCGACCGGGTGGGGGTGGCCGCGTGAGCAGCAACGACTCGGGCGCGTGGCACGCGGAGTTGCAGCGCCAGCAGGAAGCCATCGAGAAGGCACGACGTGAGGCACAGGAGGGGTCCCGGTGAACACGTTCGAGGTGTTGCAGCAGCACGGAACCCTCGCGCTGATGCGGTTCGCCGGCACGGTGTGCCTGTTCCTGGTCCTGCACCTGCTGCGCATCCCGCTGGTCATCGCCGAACGCGTGCTGGCCGGCGTGCTGGTCCGGCTCGACCGGGCCGCGGCAGTGCAGGCGTCGAAGCCGCCGCGGCGGCCGGTCAACCAGTTCTTCCCCGCAGGTTTCCCGACCGGGCAGGAGGTGTCCCGATGAACGTGACCCGTGAGCAGCGGACCCGGTTGCAGGTGGCGATGGAGTGGGCGGTGTGGCACTTCGGCGAGCTGGCCGGCGTGCTCGGGCCGCTGGTCCTGGCGCTGGTGTTCACCCCGTGGGTCGCCCTGGTGTCGGCGATCGTCGCCGCCGGGTGGGCGGCGCACGAGGTGCGCGACCACCGCGAGCAGACCCGGCTGAAGGCCGGCGCAGTCGAGCGCAAGCAGCTGCCGGCGTGGCCGGCCACCGACACCGACGCCGCCGCGGCGTCGGGTCGTGACGAGAGCCGAGAGGTGACGCGATGACCAGCTGGCAAGAGGAACGCCGCGCCACCCGCGCGGCCGAAGCAGAGCAGCAGCGGCAGAACGCCGACGCCGCGTTGACCCGGAAGCTGCGCGAGCAGGCCGCCCGCGTCGAGCAGTACCGCACCGAGACCGCGGCCGCCGCGAAGCTGGCCGACCAGCAGCGCAAGACCCGCCAGGCCAACCGGAAGGCCGCGCGGGCCGCGGTCACGGCGTGGCTGTCGACGAACCGGGTGCGACTGCCGATCTACCTGCTCGCCCTGGTGTCCGCCGGCATGGCCGTGCCCGCGATGGCCGGCTACGGCGTCGGGGTCTACGGCAACGCCACCGGTGCGCCGCTGCCGGCACTCTCGGAGCTGGGCATGTGGGCCTTCGCGTTCGCGGTGGAGGTCACCCGCCACCGCCACCCGGACCGCCCGGTGTGGGCGCTGCAGCTCGGGGTGTGGGTGTTCGCCGGCGTCGGGTTCGCGCTGAACGTGCTGCACGGCTGGCACCGCGGGTGGGACGCGGCGGTGGTGATGGGCATCGTGTCCGTCGCCGGCGTCATCGCTCACCAGCTCGCCGTGGCGTCCCCGCCGCGGTCGAGCGCGGAGCGGGCCGCCGCCCGGATCGAGCGCAAGACGCTGCGCAAGGTCGCGAAGGTCCGGGCCGCCGCGGTCCGCACAGCGGTCGCGGAAATCGACGCTGAGGGCACGGCGCGGCTGGTGTTCACGCCGGGCCGCTACACCCTCGACGGCCGTCGACTGGCCGCGGTGGTCGATCCGGACCGGCACGCCGCGGACGTGCTCGACGACGAGATCGCCGCGTTCTTCGCGGACCAGGACTCAGCCCCGCGGGCCGATGACGGCCCGATCGCCGACGCCCCGATCCTGACCCTCGACCGCCCGGCCGACCAGCCGAAATCGACCCGCAAGCCCCGCCCGCCGCGCGCCCCGAAGACCCGTTCGATCGAGGACCTGCGCGCCGCGTTCACCGCCGCGATCGACAACCCGGACGTGGCGATCAACCCGGCGTCGGCGGAGTCGATCCGCAAGACCCTGCACTGCGCACCGAAGTACGCCCGGCAGCTGCGCGACGAGCACGCCAACCCCAACCGCAAGTGAGCCCGGAGGACCTGATGAACGAGCACACCGAGCAGACCCCGGCCGCCGGCGAGCTGGCCACCGTCCACCACCTGCCCACCGCACCGGAGCAGGGCGAGGTGATCGAAGGCGAGATCGTCACCGATGAGGAGTACCAGCGCCTCACCTCCCAGAAGACGCGGGCGCTGGCGCGCTACGCCGGCTACCGCAACGACGTCGTGGTCGCCGCTCGCACCGCCCGCAAGGTCGTCAAGCACGACCGGACCAAGGCCGCGTTCCGGCACGGCGTCGCCTACCCGACCGCCGGCGTCAAGGTCGTGGTGACCCGGTGGCGCGACACCCACGGCGCGAACCGGTACGAGCGGATGATGCGCGCCGCCGAAGCAGCCGGCGACCACGACAAGCTTCTCGAATGGGAGTCCCGCGACGTGTCGGAGAAGCAGCGTCGTCACGACCGCACGATGGACTGGCTGCGCGCGCCCGGGCAGTGGATCAAGGCCGCGGTCATCGGTTCCGTTGGTGTGACTGGTTTTCTGCTGGTCCTGGGCATCATCCTGGCCATCAACGACGGCGAGATCGGCGAGATCCTGACGCCCATCACGGGCGTGTTCGACGCGGTGGCGTTCGTGGTGTGGTTCCTGACCACCTACGGGGTGTTGCTGCTGGTCGCCGGTACCGTCGTGGGTGCGGGCTACCTGTACCAGCAGGGCCGCACGCACGGGAACATGCCGCAGTGGCTGACTCCGCCCGTGGACGGGGACACGATGGACGAGCTCCCGGACGAGAACACGATCCTGAACGCGTTGAAGAACCTGAACATCCCGGGGTTCAACCGGGCGGTCAAGGAGGGGTGGCGGATCAAGTTCATCACCCCGCCGCACGTGGACGGCAAGGGGTGGCGTGCGCAGGTGGCGTTGCCGCCGGCGTGCCCGGTGGAGGAGATCGTCAAGCGCAAGACCACGTTGGCGCACAACCTGGTCCGCTACCCGCGCGAGGTGTGGCCGACCGAACCGCAACCGTCCGTGTTGGACCTGTGGGTCGCCAAGCCCGGTGCCCTGTCCGGTCCGGTCGACCCGTGGCCGCTGCTGGCTGACCTGGACAACGTCACCGCCGACTACTTCGCCGGGGTCCCGGTCGGGGTGACCCTCAAGGGCGACGTGGTCCGCGGCCGGCTGTTCGAGGCCAACTATGCCCTGGGCGGCATGATGGGCTCGGGCAAGTCCACGCTGGCGATCGACCTGGTGTTGGGCGCGATGCTCGATCCGCTGGTGGACATCGACGTCGTGGTGATGGCGGAGAACACCGACTACGACCCGATGAAGCCGCGGCTTCGCTCGCTGACCACGGGCGCGGGGGAAGAGACCGTGGATGCGTGCCTGAACCTGCTCTACGAGCTGCATGACGACCTTTCCGTGCGGGGCAAGGCACTTCAGGCCCACGCCAGCGACCGCGCTGTGACTCGCGCGCTGGCCGAAAAGGACGGACGTCTTCGCCCGCGGGTGGTGGTGATCGACGAGTGCCAGAACCTGTTCATGGGCAAGGACGGCAAGAAGGCGATCGAGGTCGCGTCCAAGCTGATGAGCACCGCGCGGAAGTACGCGATCACGTTGCTGTTCCTCACGCCGGAGCCGTCGAAGGACGCGCTGCCGCGCAAGATCACGTCGGTGGCCAGCAACAAGGCGTGCTTTGCCATCGGTGACCAGATGGTCAACGACGCCGTACTCGGCACCGGGTCGTACAAGGCTGGGATCTCCGCGGTGGGGCTCGCGCCGAAGACGGACGAGGGTCCCGGCGACGTCGGCACCTGCATGGCCCGCGGCTTCACCGCACAGCCCGGTCTGCTGCGCTGCTTCTACGTGGCCCCGAAGGACGCGCACCGGGTCACCAAGCGCGCCATGGTGTTGCGTGAGCAGGCCGCGCTGCCAGCCGCCGACGCGCTGGCGGAGCTGGCCGGGCCGGTGGACCACCTCGCGAACATCGCGGACGTGCTCGGCACCGAAGCGCGGATGCGGACGCAGGAAGTGTTGCAGCGGCTGACCGAACGCGACCGCGGCACCTACGGCGAGTGGGGTTTCGCCGACCTCGCCGACGCGCTGCCGGAGTCGGCGAAGCCGTACAAGACCGGCGGCACCATGCAGGTCTCCGCCGCCCGCGTCCGCGACGCCATCGCGGAGCGTGACGAAGGCGGCGAGTTCGACGGCGACGAGACCGAAGGGACCGACTGAGGGAGGCAGCAAAACCGAGGGAGTTCTCCCTCACCGCCTCCCCGGGCTCTCCTCCCTCACCTGACCAGCACCGACGCTGAGCAGGGAGGCGAGGGACCCACCCCGCAAACTCCCTGATCACGGCCCGAAACCCCACCCGAACATCGCGTGACGCGGCTCCCTCCCGGGACACCGCGCCGGCCGAACCTACCCAAAAACAGGCACACACCGTCACCAACGGAAAGGACCTGAGATGACGACCCAGTACGCGCACATCGGCAAGAAGTCCTGGTGGTCCGGCGACATCAAGACGCTCTGCGGTCTCACGATCCCGGCCGACACCGCCACCGCGCCGTGGTTCCCGATCTTCATCAAGACCTGCCCCGGGTGCGCCGCGGTCCAGAAGAACGGAGGCAAGTAGCGATGGACACGACCACTTTGCACGCTGCCCTGAACGCCGCGGCTCGCGGCTGGCACGTCTTCCCACTCCGCCCCGGCAGCAAGCGCCCCGCCGGGCACCCCGAGGACCGCTGCCCCGGCACCGGCCGGTGCGCCGGCGGGCACCTCACTTGGGAGCAGCGCGCCACCACCGACCCGGACAAGATCCGCGCGGCGTGGACGCACGCGCCGTACGGGATCGGTGTGGCCACGGGGCCGTCCGGGCTGTGTGTGCTCGACCTCGACACGCTCAAGCCCGGCGAGGAAATCCCCGACCGGTGGGCCGCGGCCGACGCCCGTTCCGGTGAGGACGTGCTCGCCGTCGTCGCCGACGAGGCCGGGCAGGAGCTGCCCGGCGACACGCTCACGGTCCGGACGCCCTCGGGTGGGCTGCACCTGTACTTCCGGGTGCCGGGGGACGCGACACTGCGCAACACCCGCGGCGAGGACGGCAACGGGCTCGGCTGGAAGGTCGATACCCGCGCCGGGGGCGGCTACGTCGTCGGCCCCGGCACCACCACCCGCGACGGCCGGTACGAGTTCCTCTGGGACGGCGTGGTGGCGGAGCTGCCCGGCTGGCTGGTCGAGCGGCTCACCCCCGCTCCGCTGCCCGCGGCGCCGGTGCTGCCGATTCGGCCCGCGACCGGCCGCCGGTCCCGCTACCTCGACGTGGCGGTGCGCGCAGAGGCCGGGAAGGTCGCCGACGCCAAGCAGAACCGCAACGCCACCCTCTACGCCGCCGCAGTCGCGCTGGGGCAGCTGGTGGAAGGGGACGCGCTCACCGAAGAGGAGGTGCGCACGGCGCTGATGACCGCGGCCGGGCGGCACATCGGGACGCGGCACTTCACCGCCCGCGAGGCGGAAACCACGATCACGTCCGGCCTGCGCGCCGGCGCCAAGCGACCGCGGAAGGTGGCCTGATGTCCACGCAGGACGAGCAGGTGGTGGAAGGGTTCGCCGGTCCCGGCGGCTGGTCACACGGCCTGCGGCTGGCGGGGTTCCGCGGCCGTGCGCGCGGGGTCGAGCTGAACGAGCGCGCGTGCGCGACCGCGCGGGCCGCCGGGCACGAGCGCGTGCACGGCGACGTCGCGCAGGTCGACCCGCGGCTGTTCGGCCCGGCGGACGGGGTGGTGCTGTCCCCGCCCTGCCCGGGGCTGTCCGTCGCGGGCTCCCGCAAGGGTCTCGAGGATCGGCCCGCTATCCGCAACCGCATGACCGCGTTCGCCGCCGGTGAGGTCGCGCCCGCGGTCGCGTGGGCGGATCCGCGGTCGCCGTTGTCGGCGGAGCCGCTGCGGTGGGTGCGGGCGCTGGCGCCGCGGTGGGTGGCGCTGGAGCAGGTCCGTGCGGCGCTGCCGCTGTGGGAGCACGCCGCCGACCTGCTCACCCAGCTCGGCTACCGGGTCTGGTGCGGGGTCCTGGCGGCGGAGAACTACGGGGTCCCGCAGACCCGGCGCCGCGCCGTCCTGATCGCCCGTTGCGACGGGCTGCCGGTGGAGCGGCCGCGTGTCACGTCCCCGGCGCCGGTGTCGATGGCGGACGCGCTCGGGTGGGGCGGGGCGGTGTTGGTGTCGAACTACGGCACCGGCGGTGACCCGAAGCGCCGTGGCCGACGCCCGATGACCGCGCCCGCGTTCACCGTGACCGGCCGGTGCTGCCGCAACAAGTGGGAGTGGCCGGACGGCTCCCGCCGTCCGCTCACGCTCGCCGAAGCCGGGCAGTTGCAGGGGTTCCCGACCGACTACCCGTGGCGGGGGGACGTGACAGCCCGACAGCAGCAGATCGGCGATGCGATGCCGCCGCCGCTGGCCGCCGCCGTCGTCGCGCCGCTACTCGCTCGTGTCGCCGTCCCGGTCCCCGCCGCGGCCTAAGCCCGCCTGAACCATTTGGGAGACACCATGACCACGCCCCGGCCTTTGGCCGCCGTGCCGACACCGCCCGCCCGCCGCACCCGGTGGACGGATGCGGAGCTGATGCGAGAGGAGTTTCCGCCGCCGAAGTGGGCTGTGCCCGGTCTGCTGGCGGAAGGGCTGAACCTGTTGGCCGGTGCGCCGAAGCTGGGCAAGTCGTGGTTCTCCCTCGGCACCGGCGCCGCGATCGCGAACGGCGACCCGGTGTTGGGGTCGATCGAGGTGGAGCGTGGGCCGGTCCTGTACTGCGCGCTGGAGGACACCGGCCGGCGGTTGCAGCGTCGTCGGCGGCAGATGCTCGCCGCCGGCGGTCGGGCCGCGCCGCTGCTCACCCTCGAAACCGCCTGCCCCACCATGACCGCGGGCGGCGACGCCGTGCTCGTGGAGTGGCTGGAGGAGAACCCGCACGCCCGGCTGGTCATCATCGACACCTTCGAGAAGATGCGCGGCTCCGACGCGGCCGGGTCGTCGGCCTACAGCGCCGACTACGCCGCGGCCGGGCGGTTCAAGCAGCTGGCCGATCACTACAGCGTCCCGTTCCTGCTCATCCACCACGTCCGCAAGCAGAGCGCCGAAGACTGGCAAAACCTGGTGTCCGGCACCGCGGGCATCACCGGCGCGGTCGACGCGACGCTGGTGCTGGAGCGCGGTCGGGGGCAGGCGGACGGGGTGCTGCACGTGACCGGCCGCGACGTCGAAGAAGCCGACTACGCCATGTCCTTCGACGCCACCGCTGGCGCGTGGACGAAGCTCGACGGCCCCGCCAGCGATCACCTGGTCGGCGACACCCGCGCGGACATCCTGCGGTTGCTGCGCGAGCACGGGCCGCTCAAGCCCGCGCGGATCGCCGAAGCGCTTGAGGCCAACCCGGGCAGCATCCGCCAGACCTGCAAGCGCATGGGCGACGCCGGCCAGCTCGCCCGCACCACGGACGGCACCTACAGCGCACCCGGCGGGAGCGGTGACAGCGGTACCACCCCTGCCCCGTCACACCTGTCACCGCTGTCACTCCAAGCCGCTGACCAGCACGAGCAGCAGTGACAGCCGGAGTGACACCCCGAGGACCTGTCACACCCCGCCGCCTGTGGGGACGTGACAACGCCCAGCTCACCGCACTGAGAGGAGACCCGGATGTGTCGCTCAGCTGCCGAAGGTGGCCGCCGGTGCACCGGCGGGAGCTGCGGCGCCGCCGGCGCCCGCGCCCGCCAGGCCCGCTGCCGCGCGCGCAACAACCTCGAAGCCGCCCGCATCACCGCCGACCCGGACCGGATCGCCGCGGCCGAAGCGAAGTACACCGCCGTCACCGGCACCCCACCGCCCGACGTCGGCGCGTTCGCCGGCCAGCTGCCCACCATGCCCGAACCGACCACACCGGAGAAGCCCATGCCGAAACCCGAAGAACCGAAGCCCCGCAAGCCAGAACCAGCCGGGTCGACCGCGGACCGGGTCCGCGACGCCGTCGCCAAGCTGAACAAGGCGCCGGGTGAGTGGACCAGCTTCATCGACATCCGCAAGGCCCTCGGGGACGTCGACCACGAGGAGTTCAGCCAGGCCGTGCGGGAGTTGGCGCGCACGAACCCCCACGTCTTCCTCATCCCGGAGGACAACCGGAAGGCGTTGCGGCAGGTGGACCACGACGCCGCGGTGGACTATAGCGGAGAACCGCAGCACTACATCGCGATCGAGAAGCCACGCGAGGCCGCGGCCAAGGACCGGGTTCAGGCCGCCGGTCTGAGCGACGCGACCCCGGACGACCTCGCGCAGGCCCTGCGGGACCCGCTCACGTCATCGCAGCTCTACGACCAGATCCGTGCCGAGCAGAAGCGCCGAGGGCTCGCGTAGCTGCCCTGACCTGCACGTTGTCACGTCCCCGGCAGGGGTGACACCAGCGACCACCCCATGGGTGTCACACCTGTCACTCCGTCACTCAACCCACCCTGACCAGCACAAACAGTTGTGACACCTGCTGTGACACCCCGGATCACCTGCCACATCCACCGATCGAAGGAGAACGCCGTGTTCGTGCCTTGCCGTCTTGCCCGCCACGCCACATGGAGCACGCCTTGGACACCGCCACTCACGCCGGACCCCGAACTCTCCTGACCGTCGAAGCCGCCGCGGAACAGCTCAGCATCGGCCGAACCACCATGTACGCCCTGATCAAGGCCGGCGAAATCACCACTGTCCGGATTGGCCACCTCCGGCGCATCCCGGCCGCCGCGCTCGCCGCCTACGTCGACCAGCTCACCGCCATCCAGATCGCAGCCTGAAGGGAACTCCCATGGCACGCAGGAAACGTCCCGAAGGCACCCGCGCACCGAACGGCGCAAGCACCATCTATCTCGGCAAGGATGGGAAATGGCACGGTCGCGTCACAATGGGAATCCGCGAGGACGGTAAGCCGGACCGGCGGCACGTCGAGCGGAAGACGGAAGCAGAAGTCATCGAAGCCGTCCGAGAACTCGAACGCCAGCGCGACTCCGGCCGCGCCCGAAAAGCGGGCCGGAGCCTGACCGTCGAGCAGTGGCTTACCCATTGGGTCGAGAACATCGCGGCGCCAACGGTTCGCCTCACGACGATGGTCGGATACCGCGCGTCGGTGTACAAGCACCTCATTCCGAGCATCGGCGCACACCGGCTCGACAAGCTACAGCCTGAGCACCTGGAGACCGCTTACCGGAAGATCCTCCGAAAAGGACTCAAGCCGTCGACAGCGCACCTCGCGCACCGGACCGTCCGGGCCGCGCTCAACGAAGCCGTCCGGCGACGGCACATCACCGAGAATCCCGCGCGCATAGCGAAAGCGCCGCGCGTGGAAGAAGAAGAGATCGTGCCCTTCTCGCGCGACGAGGCGCGACGCCTGATCACCACCGCCGGGGAGATCCGGAACGGCGCGCGGTTCATCATCGCGCTTTCGCTCGGACTTCGGCGCGGCGAAGCGCTCGGGCTCAAGTGGTCTGACGTCACGATCACGTGGAAGCACGGGTGCGCGCGCGGCGAAGCCTGCCGCCGCAAGCTCACCGCCGTCGAATGCCCAGCGCGACGCGGCGCCGGCACGCTCGCGGTCCGCCGCTCGATCCAGCAGCTGAACTGGCAGCACGGATGCACGCCCGACAAGCCGTGTGGGCACGAGCACGGCGCCTACTGCCCGGAGCGGTTCGGCGGCGGCTTGGTCGTCGGTGAGGTGAAGTCGCGGGCCGGGCGCCGCGTCATCGGCCTTCCCCGGCCCGTGATCGAGGCCCTGGAGGCGCACCGCGTCCAGCAGACAGACGAGCGCGAAGCGGCGGCGGATCTCTGGGAGGAAGGGGAGTGGGTGTTCGCCACGCCGATCGGCCGGCCGACGCACCCAACGCCGGACAACCGCGCGTGGAAAGCGTTGCTGCGCCTGGCAGGCGTGCGCAACGCGCGGCTCCACGACGCGCGGCACACGGCCGCAACGGTGCTGCTGGAGCTCAAGGTGCCATTGCCCGCGGTGATGGAGCTGATGGGCTGGTCCAACGCGGCCGTGGCCAAGCGGTACATGCACGTCAACACCGAGCTGGTGACGTCGGTGGCGGAGCAGGTGGGCGCTCACATGTGGGCCGATCCGGACGACGAAGACGAGGAGGACGACGGCCCGGGAGGCGCGCTCGCGCCCGCCTGATCAGGGGGCATCTGAGACGGAAACTGAGACGGGACAGCAAAACGTCCGGCAACCCCATGAGGGTCGCCGGACGTTTTGCCTGTTGAGAGCGGTGGCGGTGGGATTTGAACCCACGGACGGGGATTAGCCGTCACACGATTTCGAGTCGTGCTCCTTCGGCCGCTCGGACACGCCACCGCCGAGAACAATACCGGAGGGCACCCGCGCGCCTCACAAGGGGTCGGCGGGGCGGTCGGGCCGCCGCCTGACCTGCACGTCTCGCACCAGACCGCGGGCCTTCGAGCGCAGGTCGTGGGCCACCTCGGCCACCTGCGCGCGGCGGCGCTGCATGCGTCCTGACGTCTCGAGGCGCCGGTTGCCCGTCACCGCGCCGAGCTTCTCGCGCGCGCCGCCCATCGTCTGCTGGACCTTGTCCTTCATAGTCATGTCCATAGGGGTACCCACCCCGGAGAAGCCGAATCAGCGCCGCGTCGCGAAGTACGTCTCCAGCATCCCGGCGCACTCCTCGACGAGCACGCCGCCGTGGACCTCCGGGCGGTGGTTCAGCCGGCGGTCACGCACGACGTCCCACAGCGACCCCACCGCGCCCGTCTTCGGCTCCCACGCGCCGAACACCAGCCGCGAGATCCGGGCCAGCACCAGCGCGCCGGCGCACATCGTGCACGGCTCCAGCGTCACCGCCAGCGTGCAGCCCTCCAGGCGCCAGCCGTCGTCCACCACCCGCGCCGCCGCGCGGAGCGCGAGGATCTCCGCGTGCGCCGTCGGGTCGCCCAGCTCGATCCGCGCGTTGCGCGCCGCCGCCAAGGGCTTGCCGTCCGGGTCGAAGACCACCGCCCCGATCGGCACGTCCGCGCCGGGGGCGCGCGCGGCCTCCAGCGCCGCCTCCACGGCCTCGGTGTCGGACGGCCGTCTCAGAGCTCGTCCAGGAGCTTGGCGAACTCGCTGCCGAACCCGACGCGCTGCGCGATCATCTGCAGCTGCTCGTCCGGGTACAGGTCGACCTCGCCGACGATGACCTCCAGCTCCGGCCCGGGCAGCCCGAGGTCGGTGAGGATCGACAGGTCGCCTTCGGGCCAGACCGAGTCGTCCTCCTCGTCCGGTGGATCGACGCGCAGGACGTCGAGGACGTCCGCCGCGATGTCGTAGTCCAGTGCCGCCGCCGCGTCCGAGAGCAGCAACGACGGCCCCCGTGGACTCGGCCGGACGATGACGAAGAACTCGTCGTCGACCGCCAGCAGCCCGAAGGACGCACCGGTGGAACGTAGTTTGCCCAGTTCAGTGATCGCTGCGTCCAGCTCGGTCAGCGCCCCCGGGTCGAGCGCACTGCACCGCCACCGACCATCTTCCCGGACCACGGCTACCGCGAAGCCCGTGACCGGCTCATCCACCGCCATGCGCACACCGTATTCCGCCGCCCGACCGAACGCACGCACGGTGCGCCCGAAGCGCCGCATGGGGCACTATCGGGAGCATGACCGGCCCCACTGATCTGCCCACGCTGCCCGGCACGCCGTTCGCCGGGCTCCTCGACGACGCGCGGGCGCTGCAAGACCGCACGGTGGCGCTCCGGCGCGCCGTGCACCGCCACCCGGAGCAGGGGCTCCACCTGCCACGCACCCAGACGGCGATCAGGGAGGCCCTCGCCGACCTGCCGCTGGAGATCACCGAAGGCAAGGCGACGACGTCGCTGACGGCCGTCCTGCGCGGCGCCCGGCCCGGCCCGGCGGTGCTGTTGCGCGGCGACATGGACGCGCTGCCGCTGACCGAGGCGACCGGCCTCGACTTCGCGTCCGAGGACGAGGAGTCGATGCACGCGTGCGGGCACGACACGCACGTCGCGATGCTGGCGTCGGCGGCGCGGCTGCTCGCCGAGCGCAAGGACCAGCTGGCCGGCTCGGTCGTGTTCATGTTCCAGCCGGGCGAGGAGGGGCACCACGGCGCCCGGTTCATGATCCACGAGGGCGTGCTCGACGCCGCCGGGACGCGGGTGGAGCGCGCGTTCGGCGTGCACATCCTCGCCAACCTGCGCAGCGGGCTGCTGTCGGTCCGGCCGGGCGCGCAGATGGCGTCGGCGGACTCGTTCTCGGTGCTCGTGACCGGCAAGGGCGGCCACGGCTCCGCGCCGCAGCACACGATCGACCCGGTCCCGGCGGCCGCGGCGATGGTCGGCGCCCTGCACACGATGATCACGCGCCGGGTCAGCGTGTTCGACCCCGCGGTGCTCTCCGTGACGCGGATCCAGGCCGGCACGACGACGAACATCATCCCGGAGACCGCCGAGCTGCAGGGCACGATCCGGACGCTGTCCGAGCAGACGCGCGCGCTGGTCCGCGCCGAGCTGCCGAAGGTGTGCGAACAGATCGGCGCGGCGTACGGCTGCCGCGTCGTCGCCGACGTCGAGCCGGGCTACCCGGTGACGGTCAACGACGACCGCGTCGCCGCCGAAGTCCTGACGCTTGGGGAAGCCGTGCTCGGCCAGGAGAACGTAGAGCTGATGGCGGACCCGCTGATGGGCGCCGAAGACTTTTCCTACGTCCTGCAACGCGTTCAGGGCGCGTACGCGTTCCTGGGCGCGTGCCCGCCCGGCGTCGAACCCGCCGAGGCGGCCGCGAACCACTCCAACCGCGTGATCTTCGACGAGGACGCGATGCCGAACGGCGTCGCGATGCTCGCCGCTTTCGCGTTGGACGCCCTGAGCTAGGGCCCGGTCCGCGAAGGACGGCCGTCCTCGAGGTGGCCGGCGAAGCGGCGACGCCACCCGGGCGCCTCGAAAGTGACGTCGTACCAGCCGTTCTTCGCCGACACCGGGAAGTCGTGCGAGGTTTTCGGGGCGATCGTGACGCCGTTCAGCGCGACCGGCGCCGGCCCGCTGTTGGTCACCGTGACACGCAGCGCGGGCGCCAGCGTGAAGGTGACGGAGGCGTCGAGGCCCGCTTTGCCGGAAGCCTCGACGACGAAGCCGTTCGGGCCGTGGATGGCGATGTCGTACGACTCGGCGTACGGCACTTCGCCCGTCATCTCGCTCTTCGGGCCGACGTCGAAGCGTTGTGACGCTCCGCCCGCGTGGTAGGCGTACGCGGCCAGCTGCAGCGCCTGCGTCCCGTAGTTGGCCAGGTGCAGCTTCAGCGCCCCCGGCTCGGCCGCGGCCCAGGCGACCGGCTGGTACGGCAGCGGGCGCGCCTTCGCCGTGCCGGGGTCCTGCACGAGGGCGCCCGGCCCCAGCCCGGGCTTCGGCAGCCGGGACTGCGTCCGGTCGGCTTCGGCGCGCAACGCGTCCGCGTCCGGCAGCAGCGGGATCGTCGTGTCGTGCGAGCGGAAGTCGAAACAGCTGGTCAGGTCGCCGCAGATGGCTCGGCGCCAGGCCGAGATGTTCGGCTCGCGCACCCCGGTCCACGTCTCGAGGAAGCGCAGCACCGACGTGTGGTCGAAGACCTGCGAGTTCACCCAGCCACCGCGGCTCCACGGCGAGACGACGGTCATCGGCACGCGCGGGCCCAGCCCGATCGGCACCGGAGCGCCGGACGCCCCGCCCTTCTCCGGACGGTTCCCCGGCAGGTACTCGCCCGGGGTCCCGGGTGGCGGCGTCGGCGGGACGACGTGGTCGAAGAAGCCGTCGTTTTCGTCGTAGTTGAGGAAAACCACGGTCGATTCCCACAGCTCCGGCTGGTCCCACAACGCTTTCAGCATCCGCTGGATGTAGGCGGCACCGTCGACCGGCCGCGCAGCGGGGTGCTCGCAGTAGCCGTACGGCGCGACGACCCACGACACCGCGGGCAGCGTCCCGGCCGCGCAGTCGGCGAGGAACTCGGCCAGCACGTGGTCGAGGTCCTTGCCCTTGCCGGAGTCGGGCAGCAGCTTCGTGCGCAGGTTCGCGCGCTCGGCCATGCGCCGCTTCACCGGGTCCATCGAGTACAGCGCGTCGTGGAAGTTCTGGAACAGCCACAGCGGGTTGTCGCCGTAGTCGCCGGCGAAGTGTTCGGGGACGCCGCGCTCCTCGTCGTTCGCGTAGATCCGCCACGTGATCCCGGCGGACTCGAGCCGCTCCGGGTACGTCGTCCAGCGGAACGACGGCTCGTAGTCCGGGAAGTTGTGCGTGACCGGGCCGCCGGCGACGCCGTCCGGGTCGATCGTGCCGGTCCAGTGGAACAGCCGGTTCGGCTGCGTCGGGCCCTGGATCGAGCAGAAGTAGTGGTCGCAGATCGTGAACGCGCTCGCCAGGGCGTGCTGGAACGGGACGTCGTCGCGCGCGAAGTGGCCCATCGTCATCGGGCTCTTCGCCTTGACCCAGCTGTCGTACGCGCCGCCGTTCCACGCGCGGTGCGTGCTGTTCCAGTCGTGCGGCAGCTCGCCGAGGTCCTGGCCGTCCACAACGGACGTGTCCACCCGGAACGGCAGCACCGGCGCACCCTTGCCGCGCTGGCGGAAGACGTCGCGCAGCGCCGCGCGGTCGCCGAAGCCGCGCACGCCGGCCATGGTGCCGTAGTAGTGGTCGAACGACCGGTTCTCCTGCATCAGCACCACGACGTGGCGGACGTCGTCGATCGTCCCCTTCCGCGCCGGGGCGGCGCACGAGGCCGTCAGCGACCCGGCGACGGTGGCCGCGGCGGCACCGCCGAGCACCGTGCGCCGGCGGATCCGGCCCATGCCTGCCTCCTCATCCCCACGTCAGCGGCCTGGCGAGGGGGTACGTTCTCCGCCGAGAGAGGTGGTACCCATGCTCGACTCAGCGGATCTGGTCGCCTTCGCACCGTCGACCGACCTGGAGCGCTCACGTGCCTTCTACACGGACGTCGCCGGGCTCGAGTTCATCGAGCAGTCCCCCTTCGCGTGCGTTTTCCGCAGTGGCGCGACCATGCTCCGCGTCACCGCCGTCGCCGAGTTCACGCCGCAGCCGTTCACGGTGCTCGGCTGGGCGGTCGCCGACATCCGGGCGGCGGTGGACGGGCTGCGGGACCGTGGCGTGGAGTTCCTCACCTTCGACACGCTGCCACAGGACACCGACAAAATCTGGACCACGCCCGGCGGCCGGATCGCGTGGTTCCGCGACCCGGACGGCAACGTGCTGTCGCTGACCGAGTTCACTGGCGATTAAACAACAGTGTTGATTTAATGGACGGATGACCGACTCCGATCACCTCGTCCAGCTCGCTGACCAGGAAGAACGTCTCCAGTTCACGAAGTTCGACAACGAGACGGCGCTGGCACTCGGTGCCCAGCTGCTGGCCGCGGCGCGGGAGCGCGGGCTGCCGGTGACGATCTCGGTCCGCCGCAACGGCCAGCGGCTCTTCCACGCGGCACTGCCGGGGACGTCGGCCGACAACGACGCGTGGATCGACCGCAAGAGCCGTGTCGTGGACCGCTACGGCCACAGCTCCTTCCTGGTCGGCACGCAGTTCCGCGCGAAGGGCGGCTCGTTCGAGCAGGACTCGCGCCTGGACCCGGACGAGTACGCGGCCCACGGCGGCGTGTTCCCGGTGATCGTCCGCGGGGTCGGCCCGGTCGGCACGGTCGGCGTGTCCGGCCTTCCGCAGGCCGAGGACCACGCGTTCGTCGTCGAGCAGCTGGAGCTGTTCCTGGTTTCGTGAAGCTGTCGATTCGACGCCTCCCCGGGTGACGTACAGGTACACGACATCCGAGGAGGCACCATGAGCAAGCTGATCGCCACGACGTTCCTGAGCCTGGACGGCGTCTACCAGGGCCCTGGCGGCACCGAAGAGGACCCGTCCGGCGGCTTCGACCTGGGCGGCTGGGTGACGCCGTTCTACGAGGACGGCATGGCGGAGCTCGCCGAGGAGTGGATCACCCGGGCGGGCGCGTTCCTGCTCGGCCGCCGGACGCACGACATCTTCGCCGCGCACTGGCCGAAGGTCACCGACCCCGCCGACCCGGTGGCCTCGCGGCTCAACGGCCTGCCGAAGTACGTGGTTTCCCGGACTCTGACGGAGTCTCCCTGGTCGGGCACGTCGATAGTGGACGGCGACGTCGTCGAATCCGTCCGGGACCTGAAGTCCGGGCAGGGCGGCGAGATCCAGGTACACGGAAGTGGCGCGCTGCTGCAGACGTTGATCGCCCACGACCTCGTCGACGAGTACCGGCTGTGGCTGTTCCCGGTCGTGCTGGGCAAGGGGCGGCAGCTCTTCCCGGCCGGGGTGGTGCCGAAGAAGTTCGAGCACGTCGAAAGCCGCCACACCGCCGCGGGTGTCACCGTGCTCGTGCTGCGGCCGGCCGGGAACCCGGAGTACGACACGTTCCGGCTCGAGACGGAATAGCGCTGGACGACGCTGCTACCGTCGAAGACATGAAGCGCGCAGCGAACACGACGACGCCGGAAAGTGTCCCGGCGCGCTGAACCATTCTCACCGAAGCCCGGGGCGGTCGCCCCGGGCTTCGTCTTGTGGCCGACCGCCTCGCCGTCCACGAGGAGTCCACAATGCACGATCACCGCAAGCTCGGCCGTGAGCTCGGCCTGTTCGGCACCGACCCGCTCATCGGCGCGGGCCTGCCCTACTGGCTGCCCGACGGCGCGGTCGTCCGCCACAGCCTGGAGGAGTACGTCCGCGGCCTCGAACGCCGCGCGGGCTACCAGCACGTCCACTCGCCGGTGCTCGGCAAACGCGAGCTGTACGAGATCTCCGGGCACTGGTCGCACTACCGCGACGACATGTACCCGCCCATGGACGTCGGCGGCGAGCAGCTCGTGCTGCGGCCGAGCCTCTGCCCGCACCACGCGCTGATCTACCGTTCGCGCGGCCGCAGCTACCGCGAACTTCCGCTGCGCATCGCCGAAATCGGTGGGATGTACCGCAGTGAGCTCTCCGGCGTGCTCGGCGGCTTGAGCCGGGTGCGCGCGATCCAGCTCAACGACGCGCACATCTTCTGCACCCTCGACCAGGTCGAAGCCGAGGCGGCCGCCGCGCTGGCCCTGATCCGGCAGGCCTACGACGCGCTCGGCATCAGCCCGGCGCGCTACCGGCTTTCGCTCCCCGGAGCCGGCGGGAAGTACGTCCCCGGGAACTGGGACCGGGCGGCGGACATCCTGCGTTCGGTCCTCGACGGGCTCCCCTACGACGCCGTCGAGGGCGAAGCAGCCTTCTACGGGCCCAAGATCGACGTCCAGATCGTCGACAGCGCGGGCCGCGAATCGACCCTCTCCACCGTCCAGGTCGACTTCCACCAGCCCGGACAGTTCGGCCTCGAATACGTCGGGGCGGACGCGGCGAAGCACCGGCCGGTCATGGTGCACCGCAGCATCATCGGCAGCGTCGAACGGGCGGTGGCGCAGCTGCTCGAGGTTCACGGCGGTGCGTTCCCGGCCTGGCTGGCGCCCGTTCAGCTGCGGCTGCTCCCGTTGTCCGCCGCCGAACTGCCTTACGCACAGGAAATCCTGGACCGGTGCGATGACCTGCGCGCCGAGATCGCGCCGGAAGGCAGTCTCGGCGCGCGGATCCGGGACGGGCGGCTGGTGCCGTACCAGGCCGTGCTCGGGCCGCAGGAGGTCGCCGCGGGGCAGCTTTCCTTGCGGCTGCGCGACGGACGCCGGGTCGACGCGCAGCCGGCGGCCGATGCCCTGGCCTGGATCAGGGCGGACGTCAAGCCGTAGCCGCGGCCAGCCAGCCGAACGCCGGGGCCAGGCTTTCCGGGGCGGCCCAGCCGTTGATCACCGCGAGCAGCCGCAGGTAGCGCTCACGCCGGGGATCGTTGACGAGACCGAGCCATTCCCGCACCTGGCGGGGATCGCGGCCGAGACCGTCGACGATCGCCCCGGCCTCCGGCGAGTCCGGGGCGACCCCGGCTTCGAGGGCCGGCGTGACGACGTCGCGCACCTCGGCGGCCAGGTCGCGGCGAATCCCGCCTTCGTGCTGCTCCACGAGCTGACGCAGGATCGCGCGGAACTCCTCGTCCTGTGCCAGTTCGGCCAGCTCGATCCAGGCTTCGAGCTGCTCGGGGCGGGGGTTCTCCGGCAGTTCGGGGGTCAGGGTGCGGGCGATGCCGGCGAGGTCGGGACGGTCGCCCAGGGTGTCGGCGAGGAAGTCGTCCACCAGGCGCCGTCGCTCCACTTCGGACAGCCGGGCCAGCTCGTGCATGAGAGTCGTCTCCTCCGGGTTCGAACCGCGCTTCGCCACGGCTGCCAGCACCGTCTGGCGCACGCGCAGCACGCGGATCTGGACCTCCAGGGCCTCGGCGTGCCTCGCCGCGACGTCGGCGACGGTCGCTTCGCCGTCGACCACCCGCTGGATCGTCGCGAGGTCGACGCCGAGGTCCCGGAGGGTGCGGATGAGGTCGAGCCGGGTGCGCGCGGCGTCGTCGTACCGGCGATGACCTGCGGTGTTGCGTCCGGACGGCGGCACGAGACCGCGGTCGGAGTAGAACCGGACGGCCTTCACCGTCAGGCCGGTCCGGCGGGCCAGGTCGCCGATCGAGTACCGCATGCCGTCAGCGTGACACCTCCCCTCGGGGGAGGCGCAAGGGTCAGGTTCGCCCGATCGTGTCGATCACCAGTTCGATGTTTCGCGGTAAAGTCGAACACGTGAGCGAACGTACTAGGTCTCCTCCCGGATCCGGGTGACCAGTTGGGTCGGGTTCACGAACCGCAACGCGACGAGAAGGAGCACGAGCATGGACGCGGTGTAGATGGTCGCCATGGCGTCGACCGACTGGTTGGCCCGGATGCCCGCGGCGAACACGGAGTTGTACAGCGCCACGACGAGGGTCGTCGAGTCCGGGCCGGCGGTGAGGAACGTCAGCTCGAACATGCCGACCGTCCGGACCAGCACGAGGATCGAGGCGGCCAGGATCCCCGGCAGCAGCAGCGGGCCGAGGATCCGGGTGAACACCGAGACCGTGCGCGCGCCGGACATGCGCGCGGCGGCTTCGATCTTCGGGTCGATCTGCTCGATGAACGGCGTCATGGTCAGCACGACGAACGGCACCGACGGCACCAGGTTCGCCAGGATCACGCCGGTGGTCGTGCCGGCCAGGTGGAACTTGTAGAGCACGGTGGCCAGCGGGATGCCGTAGGTGATGGGAGGGATCAGGATCGGCAGCACGAACAGCAGCATCACCAGGCGCTTGCCGGGGAACGAGCGGCGGGCCAGCGCGTAGGCGGCCGGGACGCCGACCGCCACCGACACGGCGATCACCACCAGCGCGACGATCGCCGTGGTGAGGAGGACGTCGGAGAGGCCGAACTCGCGCCAGGCGTCGGCGTACCAGTGGGTGGTGAAGCCGTCCGGGAGCCAGGTGCCGAACCACTGCTTGCCGAACGAGTCGACGACCACCGAGAGCACCACGCCGGCGAGGTTGACGAAGAAGAACACGACGATGGCCCAGACGACCCAACGTCCGGGACGCGCGACCCAACCGGTCATCCCTTGCCTCCGGTCGCTCCGCGGTACAGCGTGCCGCGCCACGCCATGACCAGGCCGATCACGATCAGCATGATCACCGCCATGAGCATCGCGACGGCCGAGCCCATCGAGTAGTCGTACTCCTCGAAGGCGGCGTGGTAGGCCGCGATCGAGATGACGCGGGTCTCGTTCGCGGGGTCGCCGACGAGCTGTGCCGAGGGGAAGACCGAGAACGCCATCACGAACGAGAGGCAGAAGGTGATCGCCAAGCCGGGAGCCAGCAGGGGCAGCGTGATCCGCCGGAAGCGCTGGACGCCGTTCGCGCCGAGTGTCGCGGCCGCCTTCTCCAAGGAGGGGTCGATGCCCGAGAGATAGGACAAAGTCAGCAGGAAGGAGAACGGGAAGCCGGTGATCACCAGGGACAGCAGCACGCCGGTGTAGTTGTGGATCAGCGGGAGCGGCTCGTCGGTGATGCCGAGGACGCTGAGCACCTTGTTCAGCCAGCCCGCCGGCCCGCCGTACATGATCAGGCCCTGCGCGGTGAGCACCGTGCCGAGCGTGATCGGCACGACGAGGATCGTCGTCAGGAGGCGCTTGCCGCGGACGCGGCCGCGCATCACGTAGGCGATCGGGATGCTGGCGAGCACGTTGATGAACGTCGCGGGCAGCGCGATGCCGAGCGTCGTCCAGATGGTGTCGCGCAGGTAGGGGTCGCCGAAGAAGCGCGCGTAGTTGGCGAAGATCCCGCCCTGACGCGGAGCGAAGGAGAGCTGGAGGCCGTAGAGGAAGGGGTAGAGGAACAGGCAGGCAGTGACCAGCAGACCGGGGACGAGGAGGAGCAACGTGCGGTCGATGCCGCGTTCGGCCAGGCGGTGACGCAACGCCGGGCGAGCACCCGCGACGGCGGTCATGGCTCGAACACCAGGACCCGCTCGGCCGGCACGCCGATCTGGGCGGTGTCGCCGGGGGCGAGGCGCTTGTCGGTCCGGAAGTACACCGGCACCCCGCTCGCCAGCCGGGCCGAGATCGACAGCTCGCGGCCGTGGTACTCGACGATCTCGACCGTCACGTCGAGGGCGTTCTCCGCGCCGTCGCCGACCACGAAGTCCTCCGGGCGGATCGCGACCTTGGCCGGGCCCTCCGTGAGCGACCCGCGGTTCGCGCCGGTCAGGCGAATCCCGTCGCCCTCGACGGTCGCCGACGAGCCCGTGGTTCCGGTGATCGTCAGGTCCAGGAGGTTGCGGTAGCCCATGAACGACGCGACGTAGCTGTTCACCGGCTGGGCGTAGACCTCCTCGGGCGTGCCGATCTGCTGGACCGTGCCGTCGCGCAAGACCACCAGGCGGTCCGCCAGGGACAGGGCCTCCTCCTGGTCGTGGGTGACGTACACCGTGGTCAAGCCGAGCGTCTGGTGGAGGCGGCGGATCTCCATCCGCATCTCGAGGCGGAGCTTGGCGTCCAGGTTGGACAGCGGCTCGTCCATCAGGACGACCGGGGGCTCCAGCACCACGGCCCGGGCGATGGCGACGCGTTGCTGCTGCCCGCCGGAGAGCTGTGCGGGGAACTTCGCCGCGTGCTCGGTGAGCTGGACCAGGCGCAACGCCTCGTCGACCCGCCGGCGGGCGTCGGCGCGGGCGACCTTGCGCATCTTGAGGCCGAAGCCGACGTTGGCGCGGACCGACATGTGCGGGAACAGCGCGTAGTTCTGGAAGACCATCCCGAACCCGCGCTGCTCCGGGGGCTGCCCGTCGATGCGGGCGTCGTCGAGCCAGATGCTGCCGCCGGTCAACGGCAGCAGGCCGGCCAGGCAGTTCAGCGCGGTCGACTTGCCGCAGCCGGACGGGCCGAGCAGGGCCACGAACTCGCCGCGGGCGATGGCGAGGTCGAGGCCGCTCAGGGCGTTCGCGGTGCCGAAGCTGCGCGAGACCCCGTCCAGCCGGAGCTGCTCGAACGTCACTTCTTGCCGACCTTCGAGCCGCCGACCAGCTGGTTCCACTTGTCGAACGCCTTCACCTGCTGCTCGGCCGGCAGCGAGGTCTCCTTGGGGTACTGCGAGATCCACTGCTCGTACTCCGGGCGCCCGAACTGCTTGATCGTGTCCTGGCTCTTCTGCGGTGCCATCTGCAGCGTGACGTCCTTGACCGCCGGGCCCGGGTAGAAGTAGCCGTCGTCGTACGCGATCGCCTGCTGGTCCGGCTTCAGCATCCACGCGATCAGCTGCAGGATCGCCGACTCCTGGTCGGGTGACAGGCCCTTGGGGATCAGGGCGTACTGGGCGTCGGTGACCCAGTGCATCGGCTGCATGATCCCGGTCTTGACCGTGTTGGGCACCGTGCCGAGCTTGCGCGGGTTGATGTCCCAGCCGGTCGTCGACATGACCATGTCCACCGCGCCGGACGCGAGGTTTTTCATCGTCTCGGTGGTGCCGGAGGGGTAGTACTTCACGTACTTGCCCAGCTCCTGCAGGAACGCCCAGGTCTTGTCCCAGCCCTTGTCCGGGTCCTTCGGGTCCTTGTCGCCGAGCAGGTACGGCAGGCCCATCAGGAACGTCCGGCCGGGGCCGGAGTTCGACGGCTGCGCGTACTGGAACTTCTCCGGGTGCGCCTTGGCCCAGTCGAGCAGCTCCTGCGGGGACGCCGGCGACGCCGGAACCGCTCCCGGGTTGAACTCCAGCACCGGGCCGGACGGGTAGTAGACGACCTCGATGCCGTAGCCGTTGGCCAGCTCCTGCATCTTGGCCGCGGGCTCGAGGTAGTTCTGCATCAGGTTCGGGAACCGGCTGGAGAAGTCCGGCAGGACCTTCGCCAGCGTGCCGTTCGCGATGCCGGCGGACAGGCCGTCCGTGCCGCTGAGGACCAGGTGGGTCTGGGCGACGCCGCCGTCCTGCTCGGCCTTCAGCTTGCCCGCCATGCTCGGCGCGGGGGCCGTCGAGTACGTGACCTTCGAGAGCACTTCCGGGTGCGCGGTCTTGAAGTTCTCGATCATCTGCTTGGTCAGCTGCAGGTTGCCGGCGATGTCGAGGATGTTCAGGTCGACGGGCTTGCTCGGCTTGTCGGGGACGGCCTGGGGATCCGCCGCCTGGCCGCCGTCCCCGCCGGGCGCGCCACAGGCCGCCAGCCCGGCGGCGAGGCCGGCCGCCAGGAGCACCCGGCGGAATCGGAAGCCGGTGCGACGTTGCATGGCTGCTCCCTGGGTCCGTGATAATGTTGTATGTCGCATCGTATATCAGATCGGACATGCCAGTGGCGAGCACTTCTTCGGCCCGGAGACCGCCGCCGCCCGTCTCGCGCACGGATTTCGTGCGCGACGCGATCAAGGAATCGATCTTGAGCGGGGAGTTCGGACCGGGCGAAACGCTCGTCGAGGCCGAGGTGGGCGCCCTGCTCGGGGTGTCGAAGACGCCGGTGCGCGAAGCGCTGCGGATCCTGGCCGGTTCCGGTTTGGTCACGATGAGCACGTACAAGGGAGCCGCGGTCCGGGTCATGGACGCCGAGAGCGCGCACGCGGTGTACGACCTGCGCGCGCTCCTCGAACCCGAAGCCGTCCGACGCGCTGTCGAGCGCGGTGCGGACTTCGGCGAAGCGCGGCAAGTCCTGGCCGCGGTCGACACCGGCACCGCCGCCGCCAGCCGCGCGAAGGCCAGCGTCACCAACCGGCTGTTCCACCGCGCGCTCTACTCCGGGTGCGGGAACCCGTTGCTGGTCGAGATCCTGGACGGCCTGCGCGACCAGGCCGCGCTGATCACCGTCACCGGCTGGGGCATCAGCCCGACGTGGCAGGGGGAAGCCGCCGAGCACCGGGCGATCCTGACCGCCGCCGAGAGCGGGAACGCCCGGCAGGCCGAACACCTGCTTCGCCGGCACATCACCGATTTCATCGACCGGGTCGCCTTCGTGCTCCCGGACGAGCGCACCACCGAGACCGGCGATCCGAAAGGGGCCCGATGACGTTCGAGCAGCAGAAGCGGCGGCTTTCCGGGGTGGTGGCTATCCCGGTCACGCCGTTCGACGCCGAGGGCGCCGTCGACGGGCAGACGTACGCGAAGCTCGTCGACCGGCTGATCACCGGCGGCGTCGAAGTCGTGACGCCGAACGGGAACACCGGCGAGTTCTACGCGCTGGACGCCGCCGAAGCCCGGCAGTGCCTGGAAGTCACCGTCGAGGCCGTCGCCGGCCGGGGCAGTGTGCTCGCCGGGATCGGCCACGACGTCGCGTCGGCGACGCGGGCCGCCGCGCACGCGCGGGACGCGGGCGCCGACATGATCATGATCCACCAGCCCGTGCACCCGTACATCTCCGGTGACGGCTGGGTCGACTACCACGCCGCGATCGCGTCCGCGGTACCCGAACTCGGTGTCGTGCTCTACGTCCGCAACCCGGCGATCGCCGGCGATCAGCTGCACGCGCTCGGCGAAGCGGCGCCGAACGTCATCGGCGTGAAGTACGCCGTGCCGGACCCGGTGCGGTTCGGCTCGGTCGCGCGGGACGCGGGCTTCGAGCGGTTCGTGTGGATCGCCGGGCTGGCCGAGCTCTCGGCGCCCGGCTATTTCGCCGTCGGCGCCACGGGTTTCACGTCGGGCCTGGTGAACGTCGATCCCGCGATCTCGCTGGAGATGTTCCGCGCACTGTCCACAGGGGACTATCCGGCCGCGATGACCGTCTGGGAGCGGATCCGGCCGTTCGAAGAGCTTCGGGCCGCGAACGGGAACGCGAACAACGTCAGCGTCGTCAAGGACGCGCTCGGCCAGCTGGGCTTGTGCCGCCCCGACGTCCGGCCGCCGAGCCGGCTGCTCACGGGTGCCGAACGCGAGCGCCTCTTCGGGCTGCTGTCGTCGTGGGGACTTTCGTGAAGGTGGCGGCTCATCGGCGCACCAGAGCGCGGTGACGCCGAAGTCCGGCTCGCCGACGAGCCACCTGAATGACCGGAGCCCCATCGGAAGGAACAAGCTGTAGCAACCCAACTGGGCGCCTCGGGCGTCGCTCTGCGCGACTACGGGCGGCTGCTCGCCGGCCGATCGGCCGACACGGTTGCGTACGAGCGGGTTCCGGACCCGGACTCGGCTCCTGTCCCCGGTCGGAGCGATCCGGCCGGAAGGTCACGGGTGTGTGGTAGATCACCTTCATCCCGCTGTGGCTGACTGTACACCTCTTCGGCAACCGGCGGGGAATTGCTATCAGCGCGGTGGAGTGAGAGGCTTGGGTGAGGACGCGGTACCACCGCGACCAGGCCCCAGTGCCCTTTTCCCGGACCGGACCCGGACCCAGTCGGGGACGGAAACCGTTGCTGGACAAGCCTTCAACGACTTAGCCAGAGCGGTGACGCGATGACTTCTACCCAAATTCCGGATACCCCGGCCGCGTCGGGCAGTGATTTCGCCGAGCTGTCCCGGCTGATCAAGGCCGCCGGCCTCCTCCAGCGACGGCGTCGGCACTACGCCGTGCGGATCGGGCTCAACCTCGCCGCCTTCGGTGGCGGCTGGGTCGCGTTCGTCTTCCTCGGCGACTCGTGGTGGCAGCTGTTCCTCGCCGCGTTCTTCGCGATGATGTTCGCGCAGCTGTCGTTCATCGGACACGACGCCGGGCACAAGCAGATCTTCAGCAGCCGCAAGGCGAACGACGCGACCGGGTTCGTCCACGGTGGACTCACCGGGCTGAGCTACGGCTGGTGGGTCGGCACGCACTCGCGCCACCACGCCAACCCGAACCACGAGGACGAAGACCCGGACGTCGACATCGCCGCACTCGCGTTCAGCAAGGCGCAGAGTTCCCAGAAGCGCGGTTTCCTGCGCTGGATGGCGAAGTACCAGGCGTTCCTGTTCTTCCCGCTGCTGCTGCTCGAAGGCCTCAACCTGCACGTCTCGAGCGTGAAAGCCGTCCTGCGCAAGGACATCCGCCGGCGCAAGCTGGAGTCCGCGCTGCTGATCGCCCACCTGGCGGCCTACCTCGCCGCGGTGTTCATCGTGCTTTCGCCGCTGACCGGGATCATCTTCATCCTCGTGCACCAGTTCCTGTGGGGGCTGTACATGGGCTGCTCGTTCGCGCCCAACCACAAGGGCATGGAGATGCTGACGACCGGGCACAAGCTGGACTTCCTGCGCAAGCAGGTCCTGACGTCGCGCAACGTCCGCGGTGGCCCGGTGGTGGACTTCGCCCTCGGCGGCCTGAACTACCAGATCGAGCACCACCTGTTCCCGAGCATGGCCCGGCCGAACCTCAAGCACGCCCAGGTGATCGTCCGGGACTTCTGCGCCCGGCACGGGATCTCCTACGCCCAGTGCGGCTGGGCACGCTCCTACGGGTACGTGTTGCAGCACCTGCACGAAGCGGGCGAACCGCTGCGGCGGCGCACGGCCGAGGTGGCGGCGTGACCGCCCCGACGCCGGACGCGCCCGAGGTGCCCCGCTCCGGCACGCAGTGCCCGAACTGCCCGCACCCGCTCGGCACGCACGACGCGATCGCCCGCCGCTACTGCGCCGCGACCGCGAACGCCCAGGGAACCGACCGCGGCTGTGTGTGCGGCACCGTGCAGGACCACCAGAGCCCGGAAGGTCCCCGGGGCCACAAGAGCCACACGTCGACAGCCTTCGAAGAGCAGAAGAGGACCGAAAAATGACCGCACCGATCACTTCCCCCACCCGCTACGAGCTACGTGTCGACCGCGTGAAGAAGATCGTCATGGAGGACACCAAGCTCGGCGACTCGAAGGCTCTCGCCCTGGCCGTGCGCATGGTGCACGAGCTCGACACCGTCCCGGAGCCCGTGCGCTGACCGGCAGCACGTCCGTCGTGGCGGAAGCACCTCGCCACGACGGGGCGGCCGTCCTTGCGGCTCCGCCCAGGTCAACCGGGGTGTGGCCGAAGTTACTCGCCCGTAAATAAGGAGTAAGCGGCCGGCGCGAACCCATCAGCGGAGCGTTCACGGGTGATCCACCCCGACGGACACAGCGGTGTCCTGACGGGGTCAGATCCGCCGAGATGCCCGGAGGCACCCCGTGACGCTCAGCGAGCTTCTTCCCAGCCTCGGTTGCGAAGCCGCCGACCACCTCGAGCCAGGAGTCTGGCCGCGAAGCACCCGACTCGGCGAAGACGGCGAGCTCCTCTTCGCCGGCGCGAAGGTCAGCCACCTCGCCGCCCGCTTCGGGACGCCGTCCTACCTCATCGACGAACAGCAGGTCCGCGACACCGCGCGCGAGTACCGGCGCGCGCTGCCGGACGTTGAAGTCGCGTACGCGAGCAAGGCGTTGTGTACGCGGTCCGTACTGCGTTGGGTCGCCGAAGAGGGGTTGTCGCTTGACACCTGCTCCGCGGGCGAGATCGCTGTCGCGCGCGGAGTCGGCTTCCCCGCGGAGCGCATGCTGCTGCACGGCAACGCGAAGACGCCCGAAGACCTGAAGGCCGCTCTCGAGTACGGCGTCCGCCGGATCGTGGTCGACTCGCTCGACGAGATCGAGCAGCTCGGCGCGCTCGCTCACGGCGCGCAGCAGGTGATGATCCGGGTGACGCCGGGCGTCGCGGCCGGCGCGCACGCGGCCATCAGCACCGGCACCGAGGGCCAGAAGTTCGGCTTCTCGCTGCTCGACGGCGTTCCCGACAACGTCGACGCCGCCGCGAAAGCCGTTCTCGCACAACCCGGGTTGCGCCTCATCGGCCTGCACTGCCACATCGGCTCGCAGGTCTCCCGCATCGACCGGTACGAGGCCGCGGCGCGCCGGATGGCCGAAGTGCTCGTCCGGATCCGCGACACCCACGGCGTCACGCTGCGAGAGCTCGACCTCGGCGGCGGGCACGCGGTGCCGTACGTCGGCGGCGAGCCCGCGTTCGACCTCGGCGGTTACTCGCGACGGCTGCGCGTGGCGCTCGCCTACGAGTGCGCGGCGCACGGCTTTCCGTTGCCACGTTTGACGATCGAGCCGGGCCGGGCGCTCGTCGGGCCGGCCGGGATCACGGTGTACCGCGTGTGCGCGGTCAAACGCGGCAGCCGCACGTTCGTCGCGGTCGACGGCGGGATGACCGACAACGCGCGGCCGTCGCTCTACGGCGCGCGCTACACGACCCGCCTGGTCGGCCGGCGATCGAGGGAAAAGCGCGTCCCGATGACCGTCGTCGGCCGGCACTGCGAATCCGGCGACGTCCTCGCCGACGGCATCAGCCTGCCCGGCGACCTGCACGCGGGCGACCTCCTGGCCGTGCCGTGCACCGGCGCGTACCACCACTCGCTGGCGTCGAACTACAACCAGGTCGGCCGGCCGCCGCTGGTCGGGGTCCGCGACGGCGTCGCGACGCTGCTGGTGCGCCGCGAGACCGAAGAGGACCTCAGCCGCCGCGACTTGGGCTAGGCCTGGGCACTGACGGAGTCGAGCCCGGCGAGCAGCACGCCGAGCGCGTATCGGAAGTCCTCTTCGACCGTCGATCCGGCCCGTTCTCGCAGGCCACGAGCCATCAGCGGGAACGGGAACGACTCGGCCGCGATCACCGCGGCCTCTTCGGAAGGCGGCAGCCGGGTCTGGTCTTCGACGGCCCGGCCGAGCACGAAGTGCACCAGCACCCCGGCCGCGCGGGTGGCCTCGCCGAGCGGAAAACCCGCGTCGTGCAGCACCCCGACCGTGCGCTCGGCGAGCTCGCCGAGCGCACGGGCCACGGTGAGGTCGGCCCCCAGCGCGACACGGGCGCCGTCGCGGTGCGCGAGCAACGCCGTGTGCAGCGCGAAGCCCGCGTCTTCGAGCCACTTCAGCCACGGGCCGCCGTCGGGCAGCCCGGCGACGACCGGCGCGACGATCGCGTCCGTCATGTGGTCGAGCAGCGCGCGCTTGCTCCGGAAGTGCCAGTACAACGCGGGGGCCTTGACGCCGAGGTCGGTGGCCAGCCGCCGCACGGTGAGCTTGTCGAGACCCTCGTCTTCCAGCAGTTTCAGTGCGACGCGCACCGCGTCGCCGACTTCCAGCGCCATGCTCCTCCTTGACGATTTAACTTGTTAAGGCCATCCTAGCCCTTAACAAGTTAAGGAGAAGCATGGATGCCGACGTGATCGTCGTGGGCGCGGGTCCGGTGGGCCTGTTCCTCGCCGCGGAGCTCAAGCTGGCCGGGGCCGAACCCCTGGTCCTGGAACGGCTGGCGACGCCGTCCGAAGAGACGAAGGCCCGCGGGCTGGGCACTCTGGCCACCGAAGCGCTCTGGCGGCGAGGCCTCGGCGACCAGCTCGCCGAGGCCGACGCCGAGGGCACGAAGGACCTCGCCCGCGACCACGGCAGCACCCGCGGCCACTTCGCGAACATCTTCAAGATCGTCCCGGACGCCGGCCGGCCGCGGACCAACATCTGGCAGCCGGAGCTGGAACGCGTCCTCGCGAAGCACGCCGAGGGCGTCCGGGTGCTGCGCGACCACGAGGTCACCGCGATCCAGTCCGATGTGGACGGTGTCACGGCCACGGCGGGAGGACGCGAGTGGCGCGCGAAGTACCTCGTGGGGTGCGACGGCGGCCGCAGCAGCGTCCGGAAGCTCGCCGGGTTCGGCTTCCCCGGCACGCCGGCGCTGCTGCACACCATCGCCGGACGCGTCCGGTTCGCGGGTGACGTCCCGCCGAGCGGGCGCTACCCCACCGGCTCCTTCATGCAGGGCGGCAGCATGGCCGGCGTCACCGAGCCCGCGACCGGTGCCGAACCGGAAGTCACGGCGGACGAGCTCGCCGCGAGCATCGAACGCGTCACCGGCACGACCGTCGTCGTCGAAGAGATCCACGACGCGCGGCGGTTCGGCGACCAGGCCCGCCAGGCCGACGACTACCGCCGCGGCCGCGTCTTCCTCGCCGGCGACGCCGCGCACGTGCACTCGCCGAGCGGCGGCCAGGGCCTCAACCTCGGCATTCCGGACGCGGCCAACCTCGGCTGGAAGCTCGGCACCGTCCTCCGCGGCGACAAGCCCGAAGCGTTCCTCGACACGTACACGCGCGAGAGGCACCCAGCCGGCGAGGCGGTGCTACGCAACACGCGTGCGCAGTCGGCGTTGCTGGCACCCGGACCACACGTCGACGCGCTGCGCGAGATCGTCGGCGAAGTGCTGGACCTACCCGAGGCGAACCGGTACTTCGCGGACCTCCTGTCCGGTGTGCGCGAGCGCTACGACTTCCCTTACCCCGCCCCGGCACCGGTCGGCGAGCACTGCCCGGACCTCGAGCTCGTCGACGGCGCCGGCCGCACGACCCGGCTGCACGAACACACCCGCACCGGCCGCGGCCTCCTGCTGACGGCCGGGCACCGGCCCGATCCGCGCATCGACGTCGTGGCCGTGGCGAACACCGGTCCGCTGCTGCTCCGGCCGGACGGCGTCATCGCCTGGGCCGGCGAAGGTCCCCTCGACGTCGCCTTGGACACCTGGTTCTAGATCGGCGGTGCGCGGGCTCGCAAACCGCCTCGGAATGACTCGTGAATTTCCTCCACAGCCACCGAATCCTCGGCAAATCACGATCCTGGCGCCGGATCACGTGAAGCTGGCGCAGGGGTCTCGCTTTCTGGTCAGGTCTCGATACGCTGCGCACTTGACAAATCACATGCCGAAACACAGGGAGGGACGGCATGGGTGAAGATTCACGTGCGCGCGGACTGGACACCACGGACAGATCGCTGATCGACCTGCTGCAGCAGGACGGCCGGGCATCGTTCACCGCGCTCGCGAAAGCGGTCGGACTTTCGGAGGGAGCCGTCCGCCAGCGCGTCCAACGGCTGCTGCGCGACGACCTCATGCAGATCGTCGCGGTGACCGACCCGGCCAACGTCGATCTGACCAGGCAGGCGATGGTCGGGATCAGCGTCGACGGCGCTGATCCGCGCACGGTCGCCGACAAGTTGTCCGAACTGCCGAACGTGCACTACGTCGTGTTGTGCGCCGGGCGCTACGACCTGCTGGCCGAACTCGTCTGCCGGGACGACGACCACATGCTCGAAGTGCTGGGCGAGGAGATCCGCAAGATCGACGGCGTGTCCGGGACCGAGCTGTTCGTCTACCTGAAGCTGGCCAAGCAGAACTACGCGTGGGGCCGGCTCACGGCGTAGCCCCTCGTGAGTGAGAAACAGCGTTGGAACACCGTTTCTCACTCACGAGCCGCTACAGGAACCGCCGGTGGCCGGCCCGGGCGAGCGTGCCCGCTTCGGCGAGCCCGGCCAGCGCGGCCGGGAGCGGATCCCGGTGCAGCACCCCGAGGCGCTGCGTGGCACGGGTGAGCGCGACGTACAGCTCGGCCGCGCCGCGCGCGCCCTCGGCCAGGATCCGCTCCGGCTCGACGACGAGAACGGCGTCGAACTCCAGGCCCTTGGTCGCCGACGCCGGGACCGTGCCCGGCACGCCGGGCGGGCCGATGACGACACTGGTGCCTTCGCGGCCGGCCTCGTCGCGGGCGAAATCGTCGATGGCGTCCCGCATGTCGCCGTCCGCGACTCGTCTGGACCACGGCCGGACCCCGGACGCCCGCACCGATTCCGGCGGCCGCGCGCCCGGTGCGAACTTCGCGAGCAGCGCCCCGGCGACGGTCATGATCTCCGCCGGGGTCCGGTAGTTCACGGTCAGCTCCCGGTACACCCACCGGTCGGCGACGTACGGCGCCAGCACCGGCCCCCACGCCGTCGCCCCAGCCGCGCTGCGGCGTTGCGCCAAGTCGCCGACGATCGTGAACGAACGGCTCGGGCACCGCCGCATCAGCGCCCGCCAGTCCATTTCGGACAGTTCCTGTGCCTCGTCGACGACGACGTGCCCGTACGTCCAGTCGCGGTCGGCGGCCGCACGTTCGGCGAGGTCACGTGGGTCGCGCTCGACGAACCGGTCGGCCAGGTCCTCGGCGTAGAGCAGATCGGTGGCGACCAGGCCGAGGTCTTCGTCCTGTTCCTCGCGGTCCAGCTTGATGAGGTCCATGACGCCTTCGGCGTACTCCGCGTCCTCCTCCGCCCGGCGGCGCGCGGCGGCCCGTTCGGCCGAGTCGTCCCGGCCGAGCAGGTCGACCAGCTCGTCGAGCAGCGGCACGTCCGACACCGTCCAGGCCGCGCCGTCCGCGCGGAACAACGCCGGATCGGCGCCGGCGGCCTCGAGCCGGCGCGGCGACATGTAGAGCGGCGCCAGCAGCGTCTCCGGCGTCAACTCCGGCCACAGCGCGCCGAGCGCGGCGTCGAGGCCCTCGTGGTCAGCCAGCTCGTCGAGGACATCGGTGCGCAGGTCGGCCCACGCCCCGCGGTCCTCCCGGGTCAGCCAGCCTTCGCCGATCTCGGCCACGGCACGCTCGGCGAGGAGCGCCACGACGTGCTCGCGGAAGACCGCGCCGGCCTCGTTGTGCGGCAGCCCGGACCGGCGCGCTTCGAGCCGGGCTTCGGCCGCGATACCGGCGTCGAGCGCCACGGTGACGTCGGCCAGCTCGACCGGCACCGGTCCGTCGGGCACCTTCTGCCGGTCAGCGACCGCGGCGGCCAGCACGTCGAGGATCTTCAGCGACCCCTTGAGCTTCGCCACCTCCGGCGGGTCCTCGGCGGTGACGCGCAGCCCGGGCACGAGGTCAGCGGTGGTCAGGAAGACGACGTCCGACTCACCGAGCGAGGGCAGCACGCGGCCGATGTGGTCGAGGAACAGCGGGCTGGGCCCGACCACCAGCACGCCGGTGCGCGACATCCGCTCGCGCCGGGTGTAGAGCAGGTAGGCCACCCGGTGCAGCGCGACGGCGGTCTTGCCGGTGCCGGGCCCGCCCTCGACGACCAGCACCCCCGAGTGGCCGAGCCGGATGATCTCGTCCTGCTCGGCCTGGATCGTCGCGACGATGTCCCGCATGCCCTCGCCGCGGGGTGCGTTGACCGCGGCCAGCAACGCCGCGTCCCCGCGCTCGCTGAAACATGCCTGGGCCCCGAAACCCTCGGAGTGGGGCCGGCCGAGGACCTCGTCGGTGAATTCGACGACCCGGCGCCCGAGTGCGTGGAACTGACGGCGGCGGCGCATGTTTTCCGGCGTCGCCGCGGTGGCGACGTAGAACGGCCGCGCCGCCGGCGCCCGCCAATCCAAGAGAAGGGGTTCGTAGTCGTTTTCCCCGTCGAAGAGACCGATCCGCCCGATGTAGCTGGTTTCGCCCGAAAGGGCGTCCAACCGGCCGAAGCAGAGCCCGTTGTCGGCGACGTTCAGCCGGACCGTCTCCCGGGCCCGGACGTGCACGTCGGCATCCCGCTCCACCAGCGTGGTTCCCGGTTCCCCGAGCGCGCCGCGGTAGCGCGCCCGAGCCTGTTCGCGTTCGCGGTCCAGGCGCGCGTACAACCCCGTGACGTACGCGCGTTCGGCCCGCAATTCCTCGTCGTACCCCTGGTTTGACAAATTCCCCTCACAGCGGTTAGACTGAAGCTACATTCGATGGGCCTTCCTGTTTATCTCGGAGGGCACGTCGATTTTTTATTGTCCACCCGCTGTCAAGCCCCCTATCCGCGCCTGAATGTGCAGCGGTACTGTGCGCGCATGAGCGGCCCCCGGGTGTTCCGGCTGATCCAGCCCGTCGACGACATCGAGATCGCGGTCGCCTTCTACGAGCAGGTCCTCGGCCACCGCGGCGAACGGATCGCGGTCAACCGGCACTACTTCACCTGCGGCGACGTCGTGCTCGCCTGCGTCGAAGCGCCGTTCGAACACCGCGAACCGCGGCCGCAGCGGGACCCGCGGATCGTCTACCTCGCGGTCGAAGACGCCGACGAGACGTTCCAGCGGGTGCGTCTCGCCGGACCGCGCTGGATGGACGACGCGATCGAAACCCAGTTCTGGGGCGAACGTTCCTTCTACGCGGACGACCCGTTCGGCAACCCGCTCTGCTTCGTCCAGGAGGACACGCTCTACTTGGGCGGACCCGTCGGCTGAACGTCGTCCGTCGGGTTGAGCCGCAGCGGCATGACGAACCAGAGCAGCCCGAAGAGCAGCACGCAGAGCACAGCCATGACGATCATGGCGATCTCGCCGTAGACCACCTTCGCGATCAGCGCGACCGTCGACGTGATCGCCAGCGCGAGGCAGACCAGGCCGACCAGCACGAGCCGGTTGCCGACGGTCAGGATCCGCTCCCGGCTGCCCGTGCGGAACAGCAGGCGGTGCCACGCCGCGGGCGCGGTCAGCAGCGCCGTCGCCGCCACCGCGAGCGCCACCGCGGACAGGTGCAGCGACTTCTCGAACCCGCTGGCGTCGTGGAACCGGTCGGTGAACACGACCGAAAGCAGGAAGCCGAAGAGGATCTGCACGCCGGCCTGCGCGACCCGCAGCTCCTGCAGCAGCTCGCCGATGTTGCGCGTCAGCTGCTCGTTGCGGGTTTCGCCGGTGTGTTCCGTCACGGGAAAACGATACGTGGAGTTTGCCGGATTCACCCGTTGGTGGCGGCCAGCAGCCGCTGCCCGAGGACGCGCGCGGCCTCCCGGAGCTCGGGGCACCGCACGATCCGGTACGGCGCCGGGATCCGGGCGAGCTGCTCGGCGTACCAGCCGGGGTTGCTGGTACTGCCGCTCAAGCGGGTCGTCCCGTCGTCCATGCGTTCGAGCCGCCCGACGGCGCGGGGCAGGCACCGGCGTACCCGGTCGAGGGGCGCGTCGATGACGACCTCGGTGTCGTACTCCCAGCCGACGGCGAGGTGTTCCTCGATCATGGCGACCGGGTCGAGGTCCCGGGGCGGCTCGAAGGTGTCGTCCAGGACGTCGACGCCACGGACCCGGTCGATCCGGTACGCCCGGCGCGCGTCCTTCGGGTGGTTGCGGCACAGCAGGTACCAGCGCCCGTGGCGGACGACGACGGCCCACGGGTCGACGTCGGCGGTCCATGCGGTGCCGGCCTCGGAGCGGTAGCCGAGCCGGACCCGCCGGTGCTCGGCGCAGGCGTGCACGAGGGCGGCGGTCGTATCGGGGTCGGGCCGCGCGGCGGCGGCGTCCGGCGCGGGCGCGGCGGTCCGCCGGACGGCCTCGGCCTGCGCGGCCACCGGCTCGGGGAGGGCCTGCACGATCTTGCCGAGCGCGCTGCCGACCAGGGTGGCGGGATCACCGGCCTCGTGGTGGCCGTCGAGCACCGCCATGACCAGCCCGAGGGCCTCGGCGGGGCTGAAGGTCAGCGGCGGCAGCCGCAGCCCGCGCCCGACCCGGTAGCCGCCGTAGGGCCCGCGGACGGACACGACCGGGATGCCGGCCTCGCGCAGGATGCCGATGTAGCGCCGGGCGGCGCGTTCGGAGACGCCGAGCTTGCCGGCGAGCCGGTCGGCGGTGATCCCCGGACCGGCCTGGAGGAGTTCGAGGGTGCGCAGGGCCCGCGCCGTCGGGCTCGTGTCGGCCGCCATGAGGATTCTCGATTCCGGCAGTGGATCGTCCGGAATGGATCCTAGGCTCCCCCGCCATGACCGACACCTACGCGACGCTCGTGGTCGACGGCGACGAGCTCGACTCCCTGCTCAGCACCCTCGAACGCATCCGACGGACCTTCGCCTGGAAGTGCGGGGGCCTGGACGCGGAAGCGCTCCGGGCCACCACCGCGGCGAGCACGATGACGCTGGGCGCCCTGCTCAAGCACCTCGCGTTCGTCGAGGCCGAGTGGTTCGCCGTGCAGCTGCGCGGCGAGCCGATCGGACCGCCGTGGGACACCGCCGAACCGGGCAGCGAGTGGCAGACGGCCGCCGACGACAGCCCGGAGGAGCTCTACGCCCTTTGGGACGCCGCGGTCACCCGGTCGCGCGCGATGGTCGCCGCCGCGGTGGCCGAGGGCGACGCCGGTCAGCCGGGGCACCTCACCTGGCCCGACGGGCGGACCCCGAACCTGCGGCGGATCATCTTGGACATGATCGAGGAGTACGCGCGCCACACCGGCCACGCCGACCTGCTCCGCGAAGCCGTGGACGGCCTGGTGGGCGAGGACGCGCCGGCGTGACGGCGGTCGAAGACGTCACCATCGTCCCCGCCAACGAAGCGTCGTGGGACGACCTCGTCGCGATCTTCGGGACCGCCGACTACCCCGGCCGCTGCCAGTGCCAGCGGTTCAAGGTCGCCGGCTGGATCTGGCGCGACTCCACACAAGAGGAACGCACCGCCATGCTGCGGACCCAGACCGCCTGCGGCAAGCCGGGCACCGCGACGAGCGGGCTCGTGGCCTACGCCGGCGGCGAACCGGCCGGCTGGGTCGCCGTCGAGCCGCGGACCGCCTACCCCAAGCTGCGCGGCTCGCGCGTCCCGTGGTCCGGCCGCGCCGAAGACAAGGACGACGACGGCGTCTGGGCGGTGACGTGCTTCGCCGTCCGCAAGGGCTACCGCGGCCGCGGCCTCACCTACCCGCTCGCCCGCGCCACCATCGGCTTCGCCCGCGAACGCGGGGCCCGCGCGCTCGAGGCGTACCCGATGATCACCCAGCCGGGCAAGGAGATCACCTGGGGCGAGCTGCACGTCGGCGCCCGCCAGGTGTTCGCCGACGCGGGCTTCGAGGAGGTCAGCCACCCCACGCCGCGACGCGTGGTCATGCGGATCGAGCTGTCTACTGTGGACTGACCCTCACCACCCCCAGGAGCGGTCGGGCACCAAGCGGATGCGGACGGAGTACACGGCGTCGAAGGCTTCGGGCGTCTCGAACCCGATGCCGGCGTACGACGGGCCGTACTTGTCGAGGTAGCCGGGCGCCTCCGACGCTGCCCCCGCCTCGACGTGCGCCTTGCCGTTGACGACGAGGATCGCGCCGCCGGCTTCGTTGCCGTTGAGGTGGAAGCTCACCTCGGGGTTGGCCTCGAGGTGCCGCAGCTTCGCGGTGTCCGGCTTGCTGAACACCACCACGTCGTCGCCGTCGAGCACGAACCACACCGGCCGCGGCGCGGGCCGCCCCTTCGGCGTGACAGTGGTCAGCCAGCCGATCTTCTCCGCGGCACGGTCGGCGAGTTTCGGTTCTGCCATCGGTACATCCCCCTGGTCGTCGGGCTGGTGACCCAGGTAACCACGAGGCACCGACAATTCTTCCCGCGCTCGTTCCGGCGATCAGTGCGACGCGACGCGCCGGGCGTACCGCGCCCCGGCCGCGAGCAGCACCAGCCCGGCGCCGAGGAACGCGCCGACCCGCGCCAGGCCGTCCAGCGCCGACAGGTCGAACAGCACCAGCTTGAGCACCGCCGCGCCGACCAGGACCAGCCCGCTCACGCGCAGCCCGACGACGGCGATCCCGCGCAGCAGCAGGACGAGCGCCGCGATCGTCCAGGACACCGTGATCAGCGCGTGGCCGAGCAGGAAGCCGGTGCGGCCGGGGACGGCCAGCAGCGACCCGCACAGCACGACCCCGGCGGCGCCGTACAGCGCGGAAACCCCGGCGACGAGCCAGATCGGCAGGTCGTCGGCCGGCCCGCGGAAGACCGCCAGCCGCACCGCCGCCCACGGCAGGGCGACCGAAACGGCGAGGATCAGCAGGGCGACCGCGAGCGCGCCGGCGACGTCGCCGGCCGGCCGGACCCGGTACACCATCAGCAAAGCGGGCGTGACGTCGAAGAACACGCCGACCAGGCCACCGATCGTCGCGAAGCCGAGCGCGGCCCCCAGCGCGAACTTGTTGCGCCCGCCCACCGCGGCCACGACGAGCAGCAGCGCTTCGCCGAGCAGCACCGCGGCGCGGGCAGCTCCGTCGAACTGCGTGACGGTGGCCTGCAGGATCGCCAGCAGGCCGGCGAGCCCGGCCAGCTGCCCGGCGAGTCCCGGCCACCAGCGGCGCGCCGCCCACACGGCCAGCAGGACGACCCCGGCACCGGCCGCGACGGGCACGGCCTGGACCTTGGGCAGGAGCAGCGCCGCAACCAGCGTCGGGACGACCGCCGTCGCCAGCACCGAAAGCGCGGCGGGGTCGTTTTCGCGGCGGCGAAGGACGATCAGCGCGAGCGCGACGCCGAGGACGCCCGCACCCAGCGCGGCGGCGGTGTTCGGCCAGCTGCCGTGCGCCACCGCCGTGGTGATGACGGACGCGAACAGCGGCGGCACCCCGGCGGCGAGGGTCAGCGACGACCAGTCGCGGCGCAGCTGCACCGGCGCCGTGGCGAGCTGGACCATCAGCAGGAAGGCGACAAGCTCGGGGGTGAACCCGCCGGTGATCATCGGCGCGCACACCGCACAGCCGACGACGACGACGGAAGCCAGCAGCGCCGACTCCCAGCGCAGGGCCACGAGCAGCCCGCCGACGGCGACCGCGAGGCCCGCGGCGAGCCCGGCGAGCACCGGCAGGAAGTCGTACAGCGACGTCGCGGCGACGACGTCCAGGTACAACGTCGCGATGCCGGTCCAGGCGAGGGCGAACGCCCCGGTGCGACCGGCGGGCTTGCGGTGCAGCCAGACGCCGGCGCCGGTCAGCGCGAGCCCGAAGGCAGCACCGACGAGCACCCGCGGCATCGGCCCGAGCCAGCCCCGCTGGACGGCCAGCACGAGCAGCAGGACGACGCCGAGCAGCGTCACGGCACCGCCGACCCAGGCCAGCACGCGGCTGCCCGCGCCCTCCTTGCCGAGCTTCTCGCCCAGCGTCTGCCGCGGCGGGGCGGGCAGGTAGGGGGACGGCGGCGGGACGTAGTGCTGCTGGGGCGGCTGCCAGGGGTTCTGGGGCCACGGCGGCGGCATCTGCTGCGGCGGCGGTTGCGGCCAGGGCTGCTGCTGAGCCTGCTGAGGCTGCGGCGGCGCTGGGTGCGGTTGCGGCTGTTCGGCCGGCTTCGGCTGTTCGGCCGGCTTCGGCTGTTCGGCCGGCTTCGGCTGTTCGGCCGGCTTCGGCTGTTCGGCCGGCTTCGGCAGCTCAGCCTGGACGGTACGCAGTTCGGAGCCCACCACGGCGAGACGACGCCCCAGGTCGTCGATCTCGCCGGCGAGCCGGAGAAGCACATCAGCTTCGGTGGTCATACCGGACAGAGTCACCCACAAGGGGCCCTCGGCGGATCCGTAGCACTACTCAACCGCGGTGAGTACCTGGTCCATGGTCGTCATGATCGAGACGGTCTCGTCGAGCGGCATGAGCGGGCTCTCGGTCTCACCGGCGGTCAGCAGCCGTGCCACTTCGTCGGCCTGGTGCCGCAGGCCACGGCCCTCGTCGACGTACTCGTAGCGGCTCCGGTCGCCTTCGCGCGGGATGAGCGTGAAGGACGCGGGCGCGTAGAACGGCCCTTCGACCTCGATGCGCGCGTCGGTGCCGATGATCGCCGCCGTGGTCGGCGAAACGGCGCTCAACGTGCAGCTCAGCACGGCCTGCGCCCCGCTCGCGTAGCCGAACAGCATCGACGTCTGCGCATCGACGCCGGTGAACGTGGGGGTCGCCATGGCGGCGACGCGGTCGGGCGCGCCGAGGACCATCGACGCGAACGAAACCGGGTAGATCCCCAGGTCGAGCAGGGCACCACCGCCGAGTTCGGGGGCGAACAGCCGGAACGCGGGGTCCTCGGCGAACCACTGCCCGTGGTCGGCGGTGACGGTGACGACGTCGCCGAGGCTCGGCAGCAGCTCGCGGATGTGCCGGATGTGCGGCAGGAAGCGCGTCCACATCGCTTCCATCAGGAAGACGTTCCGTTCCCGCGCGAGAGCGACCAGGTCACGCGCCTCTTCGGCGTTCATCGTGAACGGCTTCTCCACCAGCACGGGCTTGCCGGCCTCGAGCGCGAGCCGCGCGTTGCCGTGGTGCAGGGGGTGCGGCGTGGCGACGTAGACGATGTCGACGTCGGAATCGTTCGCGAGGGCTTCGTAGCTGCTGTGCCGGGTCGGGATGCCTCGCTGCCCGGCGAAGGCATCGGCACTTTCGGCCGTGCGAGACCCGACCGCGGCGACGACGCCGGAGTCAGTCAGCTTCAGGTCTTCCGCGAAGGCGCCGGCGATCCCGCCGGTCCCCATGATTCCCCAGCGCAGGGGCTTGTCGGTCATACCGGAACCCTACGGGCAGACGGTGGCGGCAAAACCACGGTGGACGTCCGCCGCGGGGTGGGGCACGGTGATGGTTCCCGAGTCGAGCGGAGGCTCGCCGTGCCCCGTCGCCGCGTTCCCGAACGCGCCACGCCCGTCGGCGCCGGCCGGATCTTCCTGCCGGTGATGCTGGTCGTCTTCGGCCTGGGCACGCTGGTGCTCCTGGTCGCCGCAATCAGCGTGCTGGCGGGAGACCTCAGCCACGGCGGTGATCCGTCGCCGTGGTTCGTGCTCGCGGTGTTCGCGACGGCGATCCAGCTGCTCGCGGTCATCGCCCTCGCCTTCCGCCGCCGCTGGGGCGCGAAGGTGTTCGCGGCGGCGTTCGTGGCGGACGTGCTGCTGGACTTCACGTCGCTCACCGGGCTGAGCAGCGGGCTGATCCTCATCAAGATCATCGTGGCCGGCCTGCTGGCCACGGCGATCCTGGTCCGCTGGGACGACCTCGTCGCTTGACCGCCGGCTAGCCGATGCGTTTCTGGACAGAACGATGACAATCGGCAGTGCGTGCTGACTTCATACCATCGTTTTGGTTAACTTGTTCATTCTGCCCAAACTTTCTTGAAGGAACCGACTGGATGAGCCCGAGTGAACGACCCGAGGTCTTCATAAGTTACGCCCAAGACTCGGAAGAACACCAGGACATGGTCCGCCAGTTCGCAACTTTCTTACGCGCCCAGTTGGGCGTTGAAGTATATTTCGATCAATGGGTGGACAGCTTCCGGCTCGACTGGTCGCTGTGGGCGTCCCAGCACCTCGCGAAAGCTGACTTCGTGCTGGCCATAGCCTCGCCCGCCTACAAGCGCCGGGCCGAGGGACACGAGGTGCCCGACCTGGGCCGCGGCTCCCAGTTCGAGGCGGCGATGATCCGCGACAACCTGACCAGGGACCTGCCGCGCGAAACGCGTCGAATTCTTCCGGTGGTGCTGCCCGGACGCAAGGTCGAGGAGATACCGAACTTCCTCAACGCGCATTCCACCACCCGGTACGAAATCAAGGAATTCACCCTCGAAGGCGCCGCGGACCTGCTGGCCGCATTTACCGGCGTACCCCGGTTCGCGCCGCCGGAAATCGGCGAGTGGGTCGGCGCGTGGCACGCGACGCGGCCCACCGCCCAGCCCGCGGCCGGCGCGCAGCTCCTCACCACCGTCCTGCAGCCGGCCGCCCGTTCGTCCGACATCCGGTTCGGCGGCGCGGAGATCGACGGGCTGCACCGCGGCAGCAGCATCGTCTACCGGCCGCAGCTGTACGCCGGCGATCCGCAGGGCGTCGTCGAATACAACCTGAGCCGCCGGTACCGGCGGTTCGAATCGACCGCCGGGGTGCTCGACGACGCCGACGAGGCCGGCCAGGTCGGCTACTTCCAGGTGTTCTTGGACAACGTGCCGCAGGGCCAGCACGAGGTCCGGATGGGCAAGCCCGCGTGGATCCAGTGCGACCTGACGAACGTGCTGCGGATGAAGCTCGTCGCCTGGCGGCCCGGGATGACCCTGCACCCGCTGGCCGCCGGGGCGGCGATGGCCGTCGGCCGGTCGAACCAGTTGCCGTCGCTGGCCTGGGGCGACCCGACGCTGGTCGCTTAGGCCGCAGGGCCCGATCCTCGACCGACCGGGCCCTGACCGGCGAGATCAGCTCGTCGTGGTCGGCGTGGGTACCTCGCCGGGCAGGCCGAGCAGCTTCGCCTCCCCGAGTGCGAAGGCGTCACCCCCGACCCCGCCGCTACAGGTCGCATTGGCGACCTGCCACGACAGCCGCAGCCGGAGGACGCCGCTGACATCGACATCGATGGGCGTCGCCTTGCCCAGCTCCAACGTCACGGACTTCAGCTTGCGCCCGTCGCCGAAGACCTCGAGCTGGACCTTCAGCCCGGCGTCGCCGGAGTTGTCGTCCATCCCCGCCGTCGCGGCGAACCGCCGATAACCCTTCGAAATGTTGTATTCGATCGCGCCCGTGTCGGAACAGTACGAAACGCTCTTCGAGACGCTGTGCAGATAGCTCTTCCCGGCGATGTCGGCCGGCAGGGTGTCGTTCGTCCAGGAGTTCCCGTTGACCGGCCGCAGATCGGACAGGTAGACCTCGACCGCCGACTGCGCGACCGTGAGCTTGATGTGCCCGTTCAGCGCGCCCCCGGCCTTCGGGTCCTGGTCGATCACCGTGCCCGCCGGGGCGGTCTGCTCGATGGAGTTCACCGTGTCGACCTGGATCCCGTTGCCCAGCAGGTCCTGCGCGTCCGCCAGTTTTCTGCCGATCAGGTCGGGCGCGATGGTCGGCGCCGCCGAGGTGGTCGGAACCACCTCGGACGTCGACGGCTGCACCTCCGCCGACGCAGTGCCTGCGGCGATCGCGGGCGCGGGCGGCGGTGTCGCCGAGGAGCTGATGCTCAGCGCCGTGATCGCCCCGGCGGCCAACACGGCCCCGACGATCAAGATCGGGACAAGCTTCTTCTTGCGCCTCGGGGGCGGCGGGCTGACGTAAGGCGTGCCGAACACCGTGTCTCCGATCCCCGGCGCGGGCGCGCCGGCTTTGTCCTGGGGCCGCGCATACGTCGGCAGCGGCGGGCGTTCCAGCCGGGGCCCGACCGGACTGTTCGCCAGATCGGGCGCGATCGCGTTCAGCACCGCGGCGATCCGGTCGGCGGCCGGGCGCGTCGCCGCGTCGAACGCGAGCAGCACCCGAACGATCTCCCAGAGCGCATCCGGCATGTCGCCCGGCCGGCCCGGCTCTTCGTCCGCGCGCCGGACATACCCGCCAGGGAACGGCGCGACCCCGCAGTAGAGCTCATAGACCATGACGCCGAGGGCGTACAAATCGGCCGACGCGGTCGGTTCACCACCGGTGACGATTTCCGGCGCGAGGTATTTCGACGCCGTCCTCATCGAGGTCTGCGGAATTCTCGGGACGACGCGGAACACGCCGACGTCGGTCAGCTTCGGCACCCGGACGGCTCCGGAATCGTCCATCAGGACGCTTTCCGGACGCACATCGCCGTGCACCACGCCAACCTCGTGGACAGCGTGCAGTGCCGCCGCGACCCCAGCGGCGATCCGGGCGATCTCCTTGGGCAGCAAGGTTCCCGACGCGGCGAGCCGGTCGCGCAGCGAGCCACCGCTGATCAGATCCAGCACGAGCGTCACAACGCCACCCTCGTCGAGGAGGTCGTGCACCGTCACGAGATTCGGGTTCGACAACCCCAGCAGGACGGACTGCTCGCGCATGAACGACGCACCGGCCTCGCCCAGCTCGGACAGATCGGTGCGCAACTGCTTGCAGGCGAATTCACGGCCACTCGGATCCACCCCGGCCCGGACGGTCGCCCGCGTGCCCTGTCCCAGTTCCGCGCCGAGCCGGTACCGTCCAGCGAACTCAGATTCCATTTCGCGCTCTGCCCTTCATCAGTACGTGCTCATACGCGCGACCTCATTCGGCGTCATGGCCGACTGATCGGGTACCGCCACACTTTCGCTACCAGCCCCCGTGATGTGTCCTGTTTCTGACCACTATCCCGGGAGCAAGAACCCAGGAATACCCACCGGACCGGTCTCTTCCAACACGACATTTCGAAGACAACATCTCGTTCCGTGAAACGAATCGAGTACGCGCGACGATTTCCCGGGAATTCTCAATTCACGAAGCCCCGTCCCGCTCGGTGGCTGCGACCGCTGCCGTCCGAACCGGGCGCCGGACAGGCCCCTGGTCGACGTGATCGACACCACAGGTGACAATGGAGGATGTGACCGCCCTGCTGAGCAAGCCCGCCCTGAAGATCGGCCCCTACCGGGTCGATCCCCCAGTGGTGCTCGCTCCGATGGCCGGCATCACCAACGTCGCCTTCCGGCAGCTGTGCGCCGAGTACGGCGCCGGCATCTACGTGTGCGAAATGATCACCGCGCGGGCCGTCGTCGAACGGCATCCCGGGACCATGCACATGATGACCTTCGGGGCGAACGAAAAGCCCCGGTCCATGCAGCTCTACGGCGTCGACCCGAAGACCATGGCCGAAGCCGTGCGGATCATCGTCGGCGAAGGGCTCGCCGACCACGTCGACTCCAACTTCGGCTGCCCCGTCGCGAAGGTGACGCGCAAGGGTGGTGGGGCGGCGCTGCCGTTCAAGCGGAAGCTGTTCGAGGCGATCGTCCGGGAGTCCGCGAAGGCCGCCGGCGACGTGCCGTTCACGGTCAAGTTCCGCATCGGCATCGACGACGACCACCGCACCTACCTCGACGCCGGCCGCATCGCCGAGGCCGAGGGCGCGGCCGCCGTCAGCCTCCACGCGCGGACCGCCGCGCAGCGCTACTCCGGCCAGGCCGACTGGACGAAGATCGCGGCGCTCAAGGAAGCGGTCACGAGCATCCCGGTGCTCGGCAACGGCGACATCTTCAGCGCCGCCGACGCCCTGCGCATGGTCGCCGAAACCGGCTGCGACGGCGTCGTCGTCGGCCGCGGCTGCCTCGGCCGGCCCTGGCTCTTCGGCGAGCTGGAGGCGGCGTTCGCGGGCCGCGCGCTGCCGACGCCGCCGAACCTGGGCGAAGTGTCCCGCGTCCTGCGCCGGCACGCCGAGCTGCTCATCCAGCACGACGGCGAGACCAAGGCCCTGCGCGACCTGCGCAAGCACATGGCCTGGTACTTCATGAACTTCCCGGTCGGCGCCGAGCTGCGCCGCGGCTTCGCGATGGTGTCCAGCCTGACCGAGCTCGACGACCTCATCGGCCGCCTCGACCACGACGCACCCTTCCCGGACAACGCCGACGGCCCCCGCGGGCGTCAGGGCTCACCCGGCAAGGTCACACTCCCGCACGGCTGGCTGGACGACCCGGACGACGACTGCGTCCCGGAAGCGGAAGACATGCACTCCGGCGGCTGAGCTGCAGCAGGCTGAACCCGAACAGCAGCACCCCCAGCGGGACATGCACGACCGTCACGTGCGCGATGCCCAGCACCACCTGCGCCAGCACCAGCCCCAGGAACACGGTCGCCGAAACGATCGGCCGGGGTGAGCCGCCTCCTGGGCGCCATGCCAGGGCCGCCGCCGCCACGTGCACCACCGCCAGCACGAACACCGTGTACGCCGCCGCGCTGTGCAGTGAATGCCCGTTCGGCGTGGTCAGCAGCAGGCCGGCGGTGACCGGGGAGAGGAACACGGCCAAGGTCTGCAGGCCGATCGTGAAACGCAGGAACGTCGCCATACCCCTACGACGACGTGGCCGCGCCGGACGTGAGGTCGTGACATCTGTAACCCCCCGATCGTGGCGGATCGCATCCTTGCCGGCCCCCGCGCCGCGACAAGCTCTTCCCATGACGAACGACAACGGCATCCGTTCCCTGCTCCAGACCCTCGGCGTCGAGATCGCCGTCCCGCTCGGCGTCTACTACGGACTCCACTCGCTCGGTGCGAGCGACTTCACCGCGCTCGCCCTCTCCGGGGTCTTCCCGCTGGCCCGGACGCTCTTCCAGTTCGCCAAGAACCGCACCATCAACGGGCTCGCGCTCGTCGTCCTCGTGACCAACGTCGTCGGGATGCTGCTGACCTTCGTCTCCGGGGACGCGCGGATGATGATCGCCAAGGATTCGATCGGCAGTGGGATCACCGGGGTCGTCATCCTGATCTCCGCCTTCACCGCGCAGCCGATCATGACCAAGGCCCTGCGCCCCTTCCTCACCCACGGCAAGGCCGACCACGAAGCCGCCTGGGAACGCCTGCGGTCCAACAAGAGGTTCATCACCGTCCTGCGTCGCGGCAGCTTCATCTGGGGTGTCGGGTTCATGGTCGAGAGCGCGGCCCGGGTGATCGGCGCCTTCACGCTGCCCGTCTCGACCATGGTCTGGCTGAGCACGGTCATCTTCGTGGCCTCGTTCGCGGTGATCATGCTGGTCGCCGGCGCGTCCGCGAAGGAGGCCGGCGAGCTGGTGGCCCGTGAGGCCGAGGCCGACGCCCAGCCGCTCGTCGCCGCTTGACCAGCACGAACGCAGCGTGTACAGGTGTGTACATGTACAGCAAGCGGCAGCAGCTCGTCGGCGACCTCTCCGACCTGATCCGCTCGGGACGCCTCGCCCACGGCGAGCGTCTCCCGGGGGAAAACCAGCTCGCCGAGCAGTACCAGGTCAGCCGGGGCACCGTCCGCAGCGCCCTTTCCGAGCTCCAGCAGCTCGAGCTCATCTCCACCCAGGCCGGCGTCGGGTCGTTCGTCACCTTCGACGGCGTCCAGCTCGACCAGCGGATCGGCTGGGCCCGCGCCCTCGCCGACGCCGGCGCACCCGTCACCACGCAGCTCCTCGGCATCGAGACGGTCGAAGACCGGGCCCTCGAAGAGGAGTTCGGCGAGAAGACCTACGTCGCCGTGCGGCGGCTGCGGCGGGAGCACGACCGCGGCGTCTCGCTCGAGACCGCCACCGTCTCCGCCGCCGGTGTGCTCGCCGACCTCCCCGAGACCGGCCTGCGGGACGGCTCCCTCACCAAGACCCTCGAAGCCGCCGGCCGGGTCTCCGTCGGCGGCGACCAGTGGATCAGCACCGAACGCCTCGAAGCCGGCGACGCCGAGCTCCTCGGCCGCAGCATCGGCGAGCTCTTCCTCCGCGCCGAGCGCACTTCGGTCGACGTCGAAGGCCGGCTCGTCGAGCGCGTCGTCAGCCTGCTGGACCCGGACCGGTTCCAGTTCCACCTCACCTTCGGACACCGGTGAACGCGCGGGACCGGGCGCTCGGCGCGTTCACCGGGCTCGCCGTCGGCGACGCGCTCGGGATGCCGACGCAGTCCATGTCCCGCGCCGCCATCGCCGCCGCCTACGGGCCGGTCACCGGCCTGCTCGCCGCCGTCGCCGAGCAGCCGGTCGCGCCGTCGATGCCCGCCGGGTCGGTCACCGACGACACCGAGCAGGCCGTCCTGCTGGCCCGGCTGCTCATCGACGGCCGCGGCACCGTCGAGCCGCGCGTCTTCGCCGACGCCTTGCTCATCTGGGAGGCGGACATGATCCGCCGCGGCTCCGCGGACCTCCTCGGGCCGTCGACGAAACGCGCGCTCTCGCGTCTTCAGGACGGTGTCCCGGCTGAGGAAGCCGGCCGCACGGGGACGACCAACGGCGCCGCCATGCGCGTCACGCCGGTCGGCATCGCGACCCCTTGCGAAGACCTCCACACGCTGGTCGACGCCGTCGCCGCGACCGCGCGCGTCACGCACAACACCAGCCTCGGCATCGCGTCCGCCGCCGCGGTCGCCGCCGCCGTGTCCGCCGGGGTCGAGGGCGCGAACCTCGCCGAAGCGCTCGACGTCGGCGAGCGCGCGGCCGTCGTCGGCGGGGAACGCGGGCACTGGGCCGCCGGCGGGGAGATCGCCGCCCGGATCCACTGGGCCCGCGGCTGGGTGCGGGGCATGACGCCGGCCGCCGTCGCCGACGCGGTCGCCCGGGTGATCGGCACGTCGGTCGCGTCGCAGGAGTCCGTCGTGGCCGCGTTCGCGCTGGCCGAGGCCGTGGGCGACGACCCGCCGGCGGCGTTGCGCCTGGCCGCCGGGCTCGGCGGCGACACCGACACCGTCGCCGCGATCTGCGGGGCGATGCTCGGCGCCGCGCACGGCGTGGGTGCCTTCCGCCCCGATGTCGTCGAGACTGTGCTGTCCGTGAACCGCCTCGAATTCGGGCCGCTCGTCGACGAGTTGCTCACCCTGCGGCGGCGGACCGGGCAGAGTAGGACCACCTACTGATCCAGGGGACGGGCCATGACCGAAGCGGGCACCCGGAAGCTCAAGGTGGAGACCAACGGTCTCGACGTGATCGACGACGCCGAGCGCCGCGGCCGCCCGCGGCAGCTGTTCTGGCCGTGGTTCGGCGCGAACGTGTCGGTGCTGGGGCTGAGCTACGGCTCGTTCACCCTCGGCTTCGGCATCTCCTTCTGGCAGGCGCTGGTCGCCGGCGTCGTCGGCATCCTGTTCTCGTTCCTGCTGTGCGGGTTCATCGCGATCGCGGGCAAACGCGGGTCGGCGCCGACGATGCTGCTCTCGCGCGCGGCCTTCGGCGTCCGCGGCAACCGGCTGCCGTCGGCGATCTCGTGGCTGCTCACGGTCGGCTGGGAAACCGTGCTCACCGCGCTGGCGACGCTCGCCACGTCGACGGTCTTCGAGCGGCTCGGCTGGGGCGGCGGGACCCCGACGAAGGTGATCGCGCTGGTCGTCGTGGCCGCGCTGACCGTCGCGGCGGGCGTGCTCGGCTTCGACGCGATCATGAAGCTGCAGACGTGGATCACCTGGATCACCGGCGTGCTCACGGTCGTCTACGTCGTCCTGGTCGTCGGTGACGTGCACTGGGACGCCGTCAGCGCGTTGCCGTCCGGTTCGGCGCAGCAGTGGGTCGGCGCGCTGGTGTTCCTGATGACCGGCTTCGGCCTCGGCTGGGTCAACGCGGCCGCGGACTACTCGCGCTACCTGCCGCGGTCGTCGTCGAGCCGCGGCGTGGTCGGCTGGACGACGTTCGGCGCGTCGGTGGCACCGCTGGTGCTGCTCGTGTTCGGACTGCTGCTGGCCGGCTCCTCCACGGAGCTGAACGGCGCCATCGCGAAGGACCCGATCGGTGCGCTCACGACGCTGCTGCCGCTGTGGTTCCTGGTGCCGTTCGCGATCGTCGCGGTGCTCGGCCTGGTCGGCGGCGCGGTGCTGGACATCTACTCGTCCGGGCTGGCGCTGCTGTCGGCCGGGCTGCGCGTGCGACGGCCGGTGGCGGCGTTCGTGGACGGCGTGCTCATGGTGGCGGGCACGATCTACATCGTGTTCTTCGGCGGCGAGTTCCTCGGCCAGTTCCAGGGTTTCCTGGTGACGCTGGGCGTGCCGGTGGCGGCGTGGTGCGGCGTGATGCTCGCGGACGTCCTGCTGCGCCGGCGCGACTACGCCGAGCCGGACCTGTTCGACCCGGCCGGCCGCTACGGCGACGTCCGGTTCGGGCCGATCGCGCTGGTGCTGGTAGCGACCGCGCTCGGCTGGGGCCTGGTCACGAACACCGCCGCCGGCTGGCTGCAGTGGCAGGGTTACCTCCTCGAACCGTTCGGACTCGGCGGGCGCGACGGCTCGTGGGCGTACGCGAACCTCGGCGTCCTGGTGGCGCTGGCGCTCGGGTTCGTCGTCACTTCGCTTACGCGGCACCGCGTCCGCGCGCAGGAGGCGGCGTGAAATCGGTCCTGGCGGTCATCGACCTGCAGAACGTCTTCGCCACTCCGGCGAGCGAGTGGTTCACCCCGCGCTTCGCCGAGGTGCTGCCGCCGATCCACCGCTTGGTGGACGCGTTCGGCAACGACGTCGTGTTCACGCGGTTCATCGCGCCTTCGCACCCGGAAGGGGCGTGGAAGCAGTACTACGAGCAGTGGCCGTTCGCGTTGCGGCCCCCGGACGCGCCGCTGTACCAGGTGATCTCCGAGTTCCAGCCGTCGTCCACAGTGGACGCGACGACGTTCGGCAAGTGGACCTCCCGCCTGGCGACCCGCGTCGGCGGTGCTGGGCTGGTGCTGGCGGGGGTGTCGACGGACTGCTGCGTGCTGTCGACGGCGCTGGCGGCGGCGGACGCGGGCGTCTCGGTGACCGTGGTGTCCGACGCGTGCGCGGGCGTGGACGACGAGAGCCACGCGAAGGCGCTGGACCTCATGCGGCTGTACGGGCCGCTGGTGAAGGTGGCCACCACCGACGAGGTGCTCGGCTAGGCTCGCCGCGGTGAGTCTCGAAGCGGCGGCCATCGCGCTGACGACCGCGGTGGTCAAGGCCGCCGCGAAGCTCTGGCTCGGCGACCGCCCGATCGCCGCCGACGCCTCGGCCAAGGTGTTCGACCTGCTGGAGAAGCAGGTCACCGGTCTCAACGACCGCCGCAAGCTCCGCCTGCTGTTCACGAACCTCGAGTCCCGCGTCGCCGACCGGCTGCTGCCGTTCCTCGACGTCGAGTTCCGCGGCCTGCCCGAGAACGAGCGGGTCGCGGCGGTGGACGCGGCCCGCGAGACGTTCGATCGCGCGGCCCTGACCGACGACGACCTGTTCGCGACCGACCTCGACGCGGCGTTCCTGTACCGCTCCCTGCTCCGGACGGTCCCGGGCGCCACGTCCCTGTTGTCGGCCGACGCGACCGAGCTGTACCGGCGGGTGCTGCGGGAGTGCTGCGCGTACCTGGTGCAGGTGACGAGCACCCTGCCGCGCTTCCAGCCGGGTGCGCTGGTCGAGGTGCTCCGGCGGGAGACGGAGATCCTGGAGACGGTCCGGAACGTCCTGGCGGCCCTGCCGGAACGCCGCCACCCGGACGACTTCGCGGCCGACTTCCGGCGTCAGGTCGTGACGGCGCTGGACCGGATGGCGCTGTTCGGCGCGGGCCTGGCCGAGGCGACCCGGCTGTATCCGCTGTCGGTCGCCTACCTGAGCTTGAGCGTCACCTCGGACCGGGCCGCGGGCGACCGGATCGAGCAGGTCCTGCCGAGCACGCGCCGGATCCTGCTGCGGGGTGAAGCCGGCTCCGGCAAGACGACGCTCCTGCAGTGGCTGGCCGTGCAGTGCGCGAGCCGTCAGCTGCAGGATGCCGACGGCTGGGCCGACCTGGAGCCGTTCCTGGTGCGGCTGCGGCGGTTCAGCCAGGCACCGCTGCCCACGCCGGAACGCTTCCTCGACGAGGTCGGCAGGCACATCGCCGACGAGATGCCACCGGGGTGGGTGCACAAGCGGCTGCGCAAGGGGTGGGCTGTCGTCCTCGTCGACGGAATCGACGAGCTGCCGGACGAGCGCCGCCGCGAGGTGCGCGAGTGGCTGCGCGAACTCGTCAGCACGTTTCCGAAGGCCCGGTTCGTCGTCACCACCCGGCCGGCGGCGGTGGCCCCCGACTGGCTGCGTGGCGAAGGGTTCACCGAGGTCCGCCTCCAGCCGATGACCCCGCGCGACGTCCGCACGTTCGTCAAGCGCTGGCACGCGGCGGTACCGGCCCTCGAAGACCGCGGGGACGCGTTGATCGCGGCCATCGGCGCCCGGAGCGCGTTGCGGCGGCTCGCCGAGAACCCGCTGATGTGCGCGTTGCTCTGCGCCCTGCACCAGGAGGGCAACGGACGCCTGCCCGACAACCGCATGGAGCTCTACGACGTCGCGCTGCGCATGCTGCTCGACAGCCGCGACATCGAGCGTCGGATCGAAACCACCGTGCGGCTTTCGCTGACCGAAAAGCTCGTGCTGCTGCGAAGTCTGGCTTACTGGCTGGTCCGCAACGGCCACACGGACGTCCCGCTGCCGGACGCCGAAGCCCGCGTCGCGGCGAAGCTGCGCTCGATGGGCCAGATCGACGTCACGCCGCACACGGTGTTCCGCCACCTCCTGGATCGTGGTGGCGTGCTGCGCGAACCGGTCCCGGGCCGGATCGACTTCGTGCACCGCACGTTCCAGGAGTACCTGGCCGCCCAGGCGGCGGTCGAAGAGGACGACATCGGCATCCTGACGGCGAACGCCCACCTCGACGAGTGGCGCGAAGTCGTGGTCCTGGCGGCGGGTCACGCCCATCCCGCGCAGCGCGAACGTCTGCTGGACGGCATCCTCCAGTGGGACGCGGATGAGAAACAGCGGCTGAAGCTGAACCTCGTGGCGTTGGCCTGTCTGGAGACGTCGCCGGTGCTGAGCGAGCGGCTGCGCAACGAGATCGAGGACCGGGCCAGCACCTTGATCCCACCGTCGAACTTCGAGGAGGCGGAGGCGCTGGCGGCAGCGGGCGAGTTCGTCCTCGACCTCCTGGCCGACAGTGCACCCGAGACCCCCGGGGCCGTGGCCGCGACCGTCCGCGCGATCGCGTTGATCGGCGGCCCGGGTGCCTTGGAGCTGCTGACCCGCTACCGCGACGCCCAGGACCAGCCGGTGGTGGACGAGCTGGCCGAGGCCCGGAAACGGTTCGATCCAGCCGAGTTCGCCGAACGCGTGCTGGCCGATCTGCCGATCGGATATCTGTTCGTCGGAGACCCGGCGGACCTGGTCGGCCTGGAACACCTGCGGCACCTCGAATACCTCGACTGCTGGTTCGAAGACGGACACGGCGATCTCAGCTTCGCCCGGAAGCTTCCCCGGCTGAAGGGGCTCGAAGTCGGCGACTCGAGCGGGTTCGACGTGCGGGCACTGGTGGGCACTTCGCTGGAACGCATCACGTTGACCGGCGACCTGTTCCCGGAGTCGACCGACATCGGGCCGCTCGCCGAGATCCCCACCCTGCGTACCATTCTCGCCGAGGTGACGACGCACGGCTGGGCGCGGCTTGCCGAGCTGCCGGACCTGCAGGACCTCAAGCTGAGCTACCTCGAGGACCTCGACCGGTTCGACGAGCTCGCCGCTTTGCCCTTTCTGCCCGGGCTGGCCCTCGACGGCGTTCCGGAGCTGACCGACCTGCGCCCACTGTCCTTTCTGGACCGGCCGTCCGGGCTGAGCTTCCGGAACTGTCCGCGCCTGCGGGACGTGCGCGCCCTCGCCGGCTGGGCCGGCAGCCTGACCCGGCTCGGCTTCGCGAACTGCCCCGAGGTCGAGCTGAGCGTGCTGCCTTCGCTGACCAAGCTCGAAGTCCTGCAGTTCTCGGACACCCCGTTCCCGGACTTCCGGGTCCTGTCCGGTCTCCCGGCGTTGCGGCACCTGGCCCTGACCGGTCCCGAAGAGATCGACCTCACGCCCCTCGCCGGCCGGACCGGCCTCGAGGTGCTCGTGGCCGCGGACGTCCGGCTCGCAGGCGAGGAACTGCTGGGCCCGGGGAGCCGAGTCGACCGGGCCGGGCGGCGGTAGATTCGGGCCGTGATCGACCACATCAGCATCCCCACCGAGGCCGGTTCCTTCGACGCCATCGCCGCCGGGCCCGAAGACGGGCGGCCCGTGCTGCTGCTGCACGGCTTTCCCGAGGCCGCCGTCGAGTGGGAGCACCAGGTCGCCACCCTCGGGGTGCTCGGGTACCGGGCCGTCGCGCCGGACCAGCGGGGCTACTCGCCCGGGGTGCGGCCCGAACGGGCCACCGACTACGCGATCGATCACCTCGTCGGCGACGTCGTCGCCATCACCGAACAGCTGGGCTGGCCGCAGTTCGACCTCGTCGGGCACGACTGGGGCGGGGCTGTCGCCTGGTGGACCGCCGACGCGCACCCCGGACGCCTGCGCAGCCTCACCGTCGTCTCCACGCCGCACCCCGCCGCGCTCGCCGACGCCATGAAGACCGACGAAGACCAGTACCTGCGGACTCAGTACATGACCGAGTGGCGGCAGACCCGCGTCACCGAGCGGCGGATGCTGGAGAACGACGCCCGCGCGCTGCGGGACATGTTCGAGCGGCGCGTCTCGCCGTCCAAGGTCGACGAGTACGTCCGGCGGCTCTCCGAGCCGGGCGCGCTCACCGCGGCCCTCAACTGGTACCGCGGGGGCCGGCCGGGCGGGAAGATCGGCAACATCTCCGTGCCGACGCTGTACATCTGGAGCACCGAGGACGTTTCGTTCGGCTCGACCGCCGCGCTCGACACGGCGAACCGGGTCACCGGGCCCTTCCGGTTCGAAATGGTCGAAGACGTCACGCACTGGCTGCCGGAAGAGGCGCCGGAGATCGTCACCTCACTCATCGTCGAGCACCTCGACGCGCGGTAGCGGTCCGTCACCCGCCCGGGCGGACCGCCCGTAACCCACCCGGCTCGCGGTACGAGGCACGCCCGCCCGTCGTGTTCACTGGGCCGGTGGATATCGCGACCGAACCCGAGACCGAGCAGGTCGTCTTCGTCACCGAGGACGGCGTGCCCACCGGCGAGACCGGCCCGAAGCTGGCCAGTCACCACGAGCACACCCGGTTGCACCTCGCCTTCTCCTGTTACGTCCTGCGACGCAGCGACAACGCCCTGCTGATCACCCAGCGCGCGCTGCACAAGAAGGTCTGGCCGGGGGTCTGGACGAACAGCGTCTGCGGCCACCCCGCTCCCGGCGAGTCCCTCGAAGACGCCGTCCGCCGGCGCGCGGCCTACGAGATCGGGCTGCCGTCGCTGTCCGGGCTGCGCTGCGTGCTGCCGAGCTACCGCTACCGGACGCCGCCGTTCCAGGGGATCGTCGAGAACGAGTTCTGCCCGGTCTTCGCCGCCTGGGCCGACGCCGAGCCCGAGCCGAACCCGGAAGAGGTCGGCGGCTGGCGCTGGGTTTCCTGGCCCGACTACCAGGAGCTACTGAACGACGAGACGGCTAATGTGAGTTACTGGGCCAAAGACCAGTTCTCCCAGCTCAAGGGCATCGAGCCGTTCTCCGGACTCTGACTGCACAACTCCGGAGAGTCACTTCCACAGTCTCGTTTGAGCGAAATTCACCTTCGTCCGCATCCGCGTCTCAAGGGCGGCCTCCGCTGCGACGACAACCAATGCGTGGTGGAGGTGGGCATGGTCGCCGGGGACGAAGGCGTGCTGCGCCGGAGCCCGCAGCCGCCGGACCTGCTGCGCCTCCACGAAGCCGTCGCGACCCTCTTCGCCACCCAGGGCGACTGGCGCCGCGCCTACCAGCACCTCCGCTCCGCGCTGGACATCGCCCGCGACGGCAGCCTGCGTGACGCGCTGACGTCGAGCTACAACCGCCGGTACCTCGACGAGCGCTTGTACGGACCGTTCACCGATCGGCCGCACGCCCGGCCGCGGCCGGCGCTGGGCATCGCGCTCGTCGATCTCGACCGCTTCAAGCGCGTGAACGACACGTACGGTCACCTCGTCGGCGATCGCGTCCTCCGACGGGTGGCCGATCTACTCCAGGAGGGGCTGCCGCCGGAGGGCTTCTGCGCCCGCTACGGCGGCGAGGAGTTCGTGCTGTGGCTGCCGGGTGTCGATGCCCGGCACGCGGTTCGCATCGTCGACGCCGCCCGCGTGCGCGTCGCCCGTCATCCCTGGTCAGAACTCCAGCCGGGACTGCACGTGACCATCAGCGCCGGACTGGCCCACGAGGGGCCCGACGCCCCCACGCCGCCCGAGCGCCAGCTGCGCAGCGCGGACGACCTGCTTTACGCGGCCAAACGGGCTGGACGGAACAAAGTCGCCTATCACGACGCGCAAAGCACGCAGTTAATAACCCACTCTGAGTAACGTAAACGGCCCATTACCCCAGAAAGCTGCGGGCACCCTTCACCCGTTAGGCGACGGCCAGCGGCCGTTCGTCGACTCAAGGTGAAGAAAATTCCGGGAGGGTGTCGTCACGAACGGGGGGTATCCGTACGATAACGAAAACCTCCGGGAGAACGATCACCTCTCGCGGGGGAAGACGGCCAAGTAACGAACCCGCTTTCGATCGTGCGAAAGGAGACCGAGTGCCGGACGAGCACGACAGCCCGGGGACCGGTCGCCGTTCGGACGGTCCCGCACGGCCCCGCACCGGTAGACGCCGGTCGATGGAGGACCAGGGCGGGATCAGCGTCTCGGACGTCGTCGCCAAGTCCACCGGCGTCCGCCCGCTCCCGTCGCGTGAGCCGCAGGACCGCACCGACCAGCCCGGACACCGGGCACGGGCCGCCGAACCGCCCGCTCAGCCGGCTCCGGCGCGGGGCGCACAGCCGCCGCGCTCGCGGGCCGCGCAGCCGCCCGCCGAGAACCCAGTACCCACGGACGCCACTCGTCAACCGCGCCCGCCGCGGCCGCGTCAGCCGCGCCGCACGACCGCCGCCGCCCCGCAGCCCGAGGCGCCGCTCCAGCGCCGCCCGCCGGCCGCGAACCCGGGCCCGCAGCAGACGTCGGCCGCACCGCAGCCGCCCCGGCGGCCCCGCCGTCCCGCGGCCACTCCCGACGGCGCCGCACCCCAGCGCCCCGCGGCCGATGAAGCGCCCCGCCGCCCGGAGAGCGCCGCTCGCCAGCGCCCCGCGGCCGATGGTGCCGCGCCCCGCCCGGACAGCGCCCGTCAGCGCCCGGCGGCCGATGCGGCTCGTCGCCCCGCGGCCGCCCCGGACAGCGCCGCACCCCAGCGCCCCGCGGCCGACGCACCTCGTCGACCTGGGGCCGACGGTGCCGCGGCCCGCCGCGCCGCCGACGCTCCCGCAGCCCGCCGGCTCGCGGCCGAGGGAGCGGCGGTACCCGAGGCCCCCGCACGCAAGCGGCCCACACCGGACTCGCCGACGCCCAAGCGCCCGGCCGCGGCCGGGCCACAGCGACCCGCGCCGGAAGCCGGCGCACCGGCTCCCGAAGCCGCGTCGAGCCGGTCCGCGGGCGACGCCCCGAAGCGCCGCCCGGGCGCGGTGCCGTCCCGCGCCGAGCTCGACCCGCTGACCATGACCGACGAGATGGAAGCGATCGACGAGGCGACGCAGTACCGCCGCAAGATCGACCACACGCTCGCCCGGTTCTCCGCCGCGCACGACGAAGGGAACGCCGAAGAGGCGAAGCGGCGCGAACGCCGTGAACGTCTCTCGCCGGCTTCGCTGATCGAGAGCACGCGGACGGCGCTTCAGCGCGTAGTCACGCCGGTCGGGGCCGACGAGCCCGAGGTGGACGCCGCCGAACTGGCCGCGCAGACCCGGCTGCAGGAGAAGAAGCAGCGGAAGAACGAGCGGGTGGGCCGGTTCGGGCGGGTCGCCGCCGCGGTCCTCGCCGCGCTCGTCTTCCTCGGCGTCGGCGGCGCGTGGGGCGCCCAGACCTACTTCGACGCGAAGTTCACGCAGATCTCGGCACTCGACGAGAACTCGGCCGACATCCAGGACGCCGCGGCGCAGGCCAACGACGAGAACTTCCTCATGGTCGGGTCCGACACCCGCGACGGCGCGGGGGCCGAGGAAGGCGTCGGCACCGCGGACAGCACGCCGGGCGCCCGCTCGGACACCGTGATGGTGGCGCACATCCCGGCCGACCGTAAGCGCGTCGTCGTCACGTCGTTCCCGCGCGACCTCGAGATCGACCGGCCCGACTGCCAGCGCTGGGACCCCGCGCAGAACAAGAACACCGACGAGAAGGTGTCCGGCCAGAAGATCGCGAAGCTCAACACCGCCTACGCGGTCGGCGGGCCGTCGTGCATCACCAAGGTGATCCAGCAGATCACCGGGCTGCGGATCAACCACTTCGTCGGGATCGACTTCAACGGCTTCAAGGAGATGGTCGACGCCGTGCACGGCGTCACGGTCCACAACGAGCTCCCGATCGACGACACCATCCTCGGCAAGGTGCTGCTGGAGACCGGCGACGTGACGATCTCCGGTGACCAGGCGCTGAACTTCGTCCGCGCGCGGCACGTCAAGGGTGACCCGACGTCCGACTACGGCCGGATCAAGCGGCAGCAGGCGTTCATCGGCGCGCTGCTGAAGAAGGTCATGTCGTCCGACGTCGTCCTCGACCCCGGCAAGCTGAGCGACTTCATCACGGCGTTCGCGAAGGCCACCTTCGGCGACAACCTCGGTGTCAAGCAGATGATGACGCTGGCGCAGTCGATGAAGGGCCTCGACCAGTCGAAGATCTCGTTCCTCACCGTGCCGACGGTCGGTCTGCCCAACAGCCGCGGCAACGAGGTTCTCGTCCGCAGCAAGACGAAGGCCCTCTTCGACGCGCTGCGCAACAACACCCAGCTGCCGGACCCGAACGCCGCCATCCCGGCGAGCGAGCAGGCCCCGCCGACCAGCACGTCGAAGTCGTCGTCGAAGACCTCCTCGAAGTCGACCACCAGCAAGAAATCCGGGACCACGGGCTGATCCGCGAGGATCGTTAGTCCGGGTTCACGTGCGGTTCACCCGGCGATGCGGTGTTTGGTCACGGTTGGCCGTAGGGTTGGGCCATGCGTGAGGCTTACCATGTCGAACTCGAACAGCTCGCCGTCAACCTGGCCGGCATGTCGGTCCAGGTCGCCGACGCCATGGAGCGCGCGACCCGGGCGCTGCTGGAGGTCGACCTCAGTCTCGCCGAGCAGGTGATCAGCGACGACGCCAAGGTCGACGACGCCCGCGCCCAGTGCGAGGAGCAGGCGTACGCCCTGCTCGCCCTGCAGGCGCCGGTGGCGACCGATCTGCGCACCGTGCTGGCGGCGATCCACGCCGCCGAAAGCCTGGAGCGGATGGGCGACCTGGCGCTGCACGTGGCGAAGGCCGCCCGGCGCCGTCACCCGGACCCGGTGCTGCCCGACGCGGTGCGGCCGTACTTCGCCGAGATGGGCGAGGTGGCGGTCAAGCTGGCCCGGTCGACCGAGCAGGTCATCAAGACGAAGGACGTCGAAGCGGCGAAGACGCTCGAAACCGACGACGACCAGGTGGACGACATCCACCGTCACCTGTTCACGGTCCTGATGGACCGCGAGTGGCCGCACGGCGTGGCCGCGGCGGTCGACGTGACGCTGCTGGGCCGCTTCTACGAGCGCTACGCCGACCACGCGGTGTCGGTCGCGAAGCGGATGATCTTCGTGGTGACCGGCAAGATGCCGGGCTACGGCTCCGACGACGACATCTGAGCCCTGATACGACGAAAGCCCCCGACTCCGGTCGGGGGCTTTCTTTGCGAGTCAATGAGTTCGACCTGTCCGGAGCGGAACTCCGAGCGCCCCAATGTGGCCTTCGGTGCGTTAGACGCACCGAAGGGCCCCTTGGGTGCGTTGAGCGCAACCAAGGCCACATTGGGGCGCTTCACATCCCCGGGCAACAGCTTTCGAATATCCACTTCGGACACTAAGCCGACACTGTGCCGACAAAAGAAAGAAGGCCTTTCCCGTCGACCCCGAGCACCGGCGGGAAAGGCCTTCCGACACAACGACGACTCAGCCGAAACGGCCGGAAATGTAGTCTTCCGTAGCCTTTTCGTCCGGGTTGGAGAAGATCTTCTCCGTGTCGTTGAGCTCCACCAGCCGGCCCGGCTGCCCCACGCCCGCCAGGTTGAAGAACGCCGTCTGGTCGGAAACCCGCGCCGCCTGCTGCATGTTGTGCGTGACGATGACGATCGTGTAGTCCTTCTTCAGCTCCCCGATCAGGTCCTCGATCGCCAGCGTCGAGATCGGGTCCAGGGCCGAGCACGGCTCGTCCATCAGCAGGACGTCCGGCTGGACCGCGATCGCGCGGGCGATGCAGAGACGCTGCTGCTGCCCGCCCGACAGCCCGCCGCCCGGCTTGTTGAGGCGGTCCTTGACCTCGTTCCACAGGTTCGCGCCGCGCAGGGCGCGCTCGGCGATGTCGTCGAGGGTCTTCTTGCCCTTGGTGCCGCCCAGTTTCAGGCCCGCGACGACGTTGTCCTTGATGGACATCGTCGGGAACGGGTTGGGGCGCTGGAACACCATGCCGATCGTGCGGCGCACCTGGACCGGGTCGACCGCCGAGGCGTAGATGTTCTCGCCGTCCAGCAGGACGTCGCCCTCGACACGGGCGCCGGGGATGACCTCGTGCATGCGGTTCAGCGTGCGGAGCACCGTCGACTTGCCGCAGCCGGACGGGCCGATGAACGCGGTGACGTTGCGCGGCGGCACGGAGAGAGTGACACCGTCCACGGCGTGGAACTTGCCGTAGTAGATGTCCACGTCCTTGACGTCGATTCGCTTTGCCATGGCTTACAGCTCACTTCTTCTTCGGGGCGACAAGGCGCGCGAACACGGTGGCGAGGAGGTTGATGATCGCGATGATGAGCACCAGCGTCAGTGCCGCGCCCCAGATCCGGTCGAAGCCGACCGAGCCGGGGTCCATCGAGTTGGTGACGCGCTCGTTGTTCATCAGCAGCGGGAGCGCCGCCTGCTCGCCGCTGAAGATGTCCCAGTTCGTGTAGGCGGAGTAGCCGACCAGGACCAGCAGCGGCGCGGTCTCGCCCATCACGCGGGCCAGCGCCATCATGATGCCGCCGATGATGCCGGACAGCGCCGTCGGCAGCACGATCTTCACGATCGTCTTCCACTTCGGCACGCCCAGCGCGTACGACGCCTCGCGCAGGTCGTCCGGGACGATCCGCAGCATCTCCTCCGACGAGCGGACGACGACCGGGATCATCAGCAGCACCAGGGCCAGCGACACGGCGAAACCGCTGCGCGGCAAGCCGAACGTGGTGATCCACAGCGCGTAGATGAACAGCGCCGCGACGATCGACGGGACGCCGGAAAGGATGTCGACCATGAAGGTGGTGGCCTTCATGAGCTTGCCCCGGCCGTACTCGACGAGGTAGATCGCGACGAGCATGCCTATCGGCACCGCGATGATCGCGCAGACGAGACCCTGCAGCAGGCTGCCGATGATGGCGTGCAGCACGCCGCCGCCGACCTCGTCGGACAGGTAGTTGCCCAGGTCCTGCGACCACCAGTTGGTGTACGGGATGCGCTTGATGCCGTTCGCGACGACCGTGTACAGCACCCACACCAGCGGGACGACGGCGATCAGGAACGACAGCCAGACCAGCGTGGTCGCCAAGCCGTTCTTGAACTTGCGAGCCAGGCTCACCTGCTGGAACGCCGGTGTCGTCGCGGGAGCTTCGAGCGTGGACGTGGACATGCTCAGTCCCCCTTCTTGCCGATGACGGACCGCGCCGCGAAGTTGACGAGGAACGTGAGCACGAACAGCACCAGGCCGGCCGCGATGTACGCGCCGGCCGAGATCTCGTTGTTGAACTCGCTGTAGTTGGCGGCGATCTTCGACGCGAAGGTGGAACCGCCGTCGAAGAGGCTCCAGTCGAAGTTGCGCCCCTGCGGGATGAGCAGGATGACGGCCAGCGCGATCGTCTCGCCGAGCGCGCGGCCGAGGCCGAGCATCGACGCGCCGATGTAGCCGGCCTTGCCGAACGGCAGCACCGTGGTGCGGATGACCTCCCAGCGCGTGGCGCCCAGCGCCAGCGCGCCTTCGAGGTGCGGGGTCGGCGTGCGCTCGAACACCTCGCGCGAGAGCGACGTGATGATCGGCAGGATCATCACGGCCAGCACGATGCCGGCGGTGAAGATCGTGCCGCGCACGCTCGGCGCGACGTTGCCGGGCGCCAGCAACGGGAACCACGAGAACGTGTCGTTGATCCACTGCGAGAACGGCTCGATCGCCGGGGCGAACACGAGGATGCCCCAGAGGCCGAAGATGATCGACGGCACCGCGGCGAGCAGGTCGATGACGTACGCGAACGACCGCGCGAGCTTCTTCGGCGCGTACTGGGTCAGGAACAGCGCGATGCCCAGCGACACCGGCATCGCGATGACCAGCGCGACCAGCGACGTCGCCACCGTGACCTCGAGGAGGTCGAGGATGCCGAACGACATGTTCGCGGGGTCGTTGGTCGACCAGCCGTGGTTGGTCAGGAAGTTGACGTTGTCGGCCCGCAGCGCCGGGATCGCCTGGATGAGCAGGAAGAGCCCGATCAGGCCGATCAGGGCGACGACGAAGATCCCGGCCCCGGTGGTCAGGTTCTGGAAGATGCGGTCACCGGGCCGCGCCTTCTTCGGTTTTTCACTCGCGGACGGCTCGGGTGCCGCCGGCGAGGCTGGTTGCTCCGAAATCGGACCCTCCGGGGGCGTCGTGGCGGACGACGAACGCCCACCGGGGTCGCCGGTGGGCGTTCGCGTCGAGGATGACTCGCTCATCAGCTAGTTCTGACCAGCCTCTATCAACTCGGGTGTCAGTCGCAACGCGGGTTAGGAGATCGCCTTGACGGCGGCCAGGACCTTGGTCTGCAGCGACTGCGGGATCGGCACGTAACCCTTGGCGGACAGCGGCTGCTGGCCGTCGGTGGCGGCCACCGTCAGGAACGCCTTGACGGCCTTCGAGACATCGGCGTTCGCGTACTTGGAGCAGACGATCTCGTAGGTCGTCAGCAGCAGCGGGTAGGCACCCGGGGTGTTGCTGGCGTAGATGCCGTTGAGGTCGAGCGCGAGGTCGTTCGTGCCGTCCTTGAGGAACTTGGCCGAGTCGAGGGACTTCGCCACGTTCTCCGACGTCAGCTCGACGCCGCCGGAACCGCTGTCGATCAGCGCCGGGGTCAGGCCGTCCTTGGCGAACGCGCCCTCGACGTAGGTGATGGCGCCGTCGGCGGCCTTCACCGCGGTCGCGACACCGTTGGAGCCCTGCGCACCGTTGCCGACGCCACCGTTGAACTTCTTGCCCGCACCCTTGGTCCAGTCGGCCTTCGCCGCCGCGCCCAGGTACTTCTGGAAGTTGTCGGTGGTGCCCGACTCGTCGGCGCGGGAGACGACCTGGATGGCCTTGTCCGGCAGGTTCGCGCTCTCGTTGCCCTTGACCGCCTTGATGGCCGGGTCGTTCCACTTGGTGACGGTGCCGCTGAAGATCTTGGCGATGACCGACGGGGTCAGCGTCAGCTTGTCCACACCGGACAGCTTGTAGGCGACGGCCACCGGGCCGACGACCATCGGGATGTTCCAGGCGGGGCTGGCGCAGCGCTTGGTGGCGCCATCGAGGTCCGCGCCGGTGGCCGGCGAGTCCGAGCCGCCGAAGTCGATCTGGTTGGCGTTGAACTGCTTGACGCCGGCGCCCGAACCACTGGGGTTGTAGTTGACCTGCTGGCCCGAGCACTTCTTGCTGTACTGCTGCGTGAAGATGTCGATGGCGTTCTTCTGGGCCGACGAGCCTTCGGCGGAGAGCGGGCTCTTGCCACCGCACGCCACGTCGGCCGTGCCGGTGGCGGCCGGGGCGGCAGCCGAGTTCGAGCTGCTGCTGTTGGACGCCGCGGGGTCGGAACCACAGGCGGCGAGCACGAGGGCGGCGCTCGCGACGATGCCCACCGCGCTCAGGGGCCGCATGATCTTCACTGCTGTTTCCTCCATCAGGAGCTTGACCGGGTCGTCGCGGCGTACTACCGCGCCGGATCCGGACATTAGGCAGCCCTGGTGGACGGTCGGCCGTGAACAAATGAACGCGAAGTGAACAAGGCCCAGGATGTGAGCAGTGCTACTAGCCCGATAGGGTGCCGTGTCCCGGCCGTGACCTGCGCGTTCGCACACCGTGACGAACCGTTCGCGCGGCGTCCATCGTGGTCACCGACCGTACTGGACGTCGGTTTCGTGACGTGTGAACCCGAGCTTGGTGTAGACGGCGAGCGCCGGGGCGTTGTCGCCCTCGACGTACAGGATGATCTGCCGCAGCCCGCGGCCCGCGAGGTACCGCAGCCCGGCGAGCGTCAGCGCCCGGCCGAGCCCGCCGCCCTGCGCCGCCGGATCGACGCCCACGACGTAGACCTCGCCGACGCGTTCGCCGTCGAAGCGCCCCGGTGTCGCCTCGTGGACCTTCGTCCAGTGGAAGCCGATGACTTCGCCGTCCCGCTCCGCGAGGAAGAAGCCGGCGGGGTCGAACCACGACCGGCGCTCGTCGGCGCGGACGTCGTCGGCGGTCAGCGCGCCCTGCTCGGGGTGCCAGTCGAAGGCCAGCGCGTTGACCCGGACGACGGCGTCCTCGTCTTGGCCGGGCACGAATGTCCGCAGGGAGACGCCTTCGCGCAGCACCGGCTCGGGCCAGTCCGCGCCCTCGACGTCCGTGTGCAGGATCAGCAGCTCGCGCTTGCGCTCCAGGCCGGTCTTCACAGCCAGCTGCAGCGCCGCGGGGTGGTCGCCGTGCGCCCAGACCCGGAAGCCGACCGCGGCGCGCTCGTCGAGGGCCTGAAGGAGCTTCGCGCCGTAGCCGCGGTTGCGGTGGGCGGGGTGCACGAACAGCTCGGCGACCTGGTGGCCGAAGGAGTCGCCCGTGGTGTCGAGGTGGGCGTAGCCGACGACATCGCCCTCGACGCAGGCGACGAGGTGCTCACCGCCGTCGAACTCACCGGGCAGCGGCCCCTCGGGCTCGACCTCGGGCCGGCCGTCGGCTTCGCGTACGGCCAACAGCAGCCCGCGCACGTCCTCGAGCTGCTGCTCGTCCAGTTCCTGGCGCCACTCGCCTTCTCCGCTCACCCCGTGACCGTACCCGCGCGACAAGCAACGCGACGGCTCTCGGAGCGTCCTGGAAGTGTGGCGGCGTCAGTGCGCGAGTTCAGGGGCCTCGGCCGGCACCTCGGCCTGCGCGGGCACGGCCGCCCGCGCCGCGCCGCCCTTGGCGGGCCGCTCGAACTTGTAGCCGACGTTGCGCACGGTGCCGATCATCTGCTCGTGCTCCGGGCCGAGCTTGGCGCGCAGCCGCCGCACGTGGACGTCGACCGTGCGGGTGCCCCCGAAGAAGTCGTAGCCCCAGACCTCCTGCAGCAGCTGGGCGCGGGTGAACACCCGGCCGGCGTGCTGGGCGAGGTACTTGAGCAGCTCGAACTCCTTGTAGGTCAGCTCGAGGGTGCGCTTGCGCAGGCGGGCGGTGTAGGTCGCCTCGTCGATGACCAGCTCGCCGACCCGCAGCTCGGCTTCGACCTGGGCGGAACCGCCGTCGCGGGTCGTGACCAGCCGCAGCCGCGCGTCGACCTCGGCCGGGCCCGCGGTGGGCAGCAGGATGTCGTCGGTGCGCCATTCGGCGCTCACGGCGACGAGCCCGCCCTCGCCGACGACGGCGATGATCGGGGTGGCCGCCTCGTCCTCGCCGGTGCCCTTGAGCAGCCGGCAAAGGCTCTTCGCCGAGGCCAGGTCGCTGCGGGCGTCGAGGACGATCACGTCCCGGTGGCCCGCGTCGAGCAAAGCGGTCACTTCGGGAGCGCGGACGCGTACGGTGTGCGGCAGCAGGTCCAGCGCGGGAAGCACCGAAGTGGCGTCGGCTTCCGCAGTCAGTACCAGAAGGTCCAGGCTCATCAGCCGCACCGCCTTCACAGATCGTCGCCTCAGAGGTGGCGTTCGCCGGTGCTAAGTGAGAATAGCGGCTGAACGGCCGGGCACCTAACCCTTGCTGGATCGATCACACCTGGAGAAACCCCCGGTGTCCCCGACGAACAGGAGTACGGACGCGATGGTGAGCAGGCCCGTGACCCGGGACGACCGACCCGCACCGAGGCCGGACGCGCGGCGCCGCGGACGCCGCGGACGGCGGTGGGTGATCGCTCTCGTCGTTCTGGTGCTGCTGCTGGTCGGCGCCGATTTCGGGGCCGCCGCGTACGCCGAGCACACGATCTCCCAGAAGGTCCGCACGCAGCTGCAGCTGACCGACGACCCCTCGGTGACGATCCACGGCTTCCCGTTCCTCACGCAGGCGCTGGGCGGTGACTACAGTCACATCAGCGTGTCCGCCGCCGGCGTGCCGGTCGGCGACAAGCTCCAGGACGTCGCGCTCAACGCCGAGCTCGAGGACGTCAACGCGCCGCTGTCGGACCTCACGAACGGCAACACGAAGGCGATCACCATCGGCAAGCTGACCGGCTCGGTCACCATCAAGGCCGCCGACCTGGCCCGCATCTCGCCGCTGGACAAGATCAAGGACCTGCGGATCGAGTCGGCGACGACGGACTACGTCGAGAACGGCGACTCCGGCCAGGCCGAGCCCACGCCGACGACCACCACGACGACCGACGGCCAGACCGTCGACGAGTCGAGCACGGGTGTCCGCATTTCGGGACACCTTCAGTTCGCGGGCAAGGATCTGGAAATCTTCTGCTTCGCGATGATCGAGGCCGACGCGAAGGGCGGGGCGATCAACTTCGTCCCGAAGCGGCTGCAGTTCGGGAATGACCAGGAGACCACGGTCGTTCCCCAGGCAGTGCAGAACGCGCTGCTGCCGAACTTCCGGGCGTCGATCACCACGAAGGACCTGCCGCTGTCGGTCACCCCGACCGGCGTGCGGGTGCAGAGCGGATCGGTGACGATCAAGGGTGAGGCGACGAAGGTCTCCTTCGCGGAGCTGAGCAAGTAAGGAGCGGCCGGTGACGGGGCTGTGGGTGCTCGTGGCGGTACTGGTGGCCGGGCTGGCCGCCGGTGCGCTGCTGAAGGCTCGCAACGGCCGCGTGCGGGAAGCCGATCTTTCGAAGACGCTGCCCGCCCGTGAGCTGCCCGGCCCCGTCGCCGACGCCCTCGACCCGGCGTCCGCCGTGACACTGGTCCAGATCTCCACCACCTTCTGCGCGCCGTGCCGGCACGCGAAGGCCGTGCTCGGCCCCCTCGCCGAACGGACCGACGGCCTGCACCACGTCGAGCTCGACGTGACGAACCAGCCGGAGGTCGCGCAGTCCCTCTCCGTGCTCCGGACGCCGACGACGATCGCGCTGACCCCGGACGGCCGGGAGCTACTGCGCGTCGGCGGCGTCCCCAAGGGCCCCGAGCTGCTGGACGCGCTGAGGCCTCATCTCACGACTCGGACGCCCTGACCAGGGCATGTCCCACGTGCCGGGAATCGTCCCAAGGTATGAACGTGGTTCCCACTCTGAGGGAGCTCTGGGTACCCTCGCACCCGTGACCGGGCTGACCACCTTCTTGACGCAGCGACGCGCAGTCGACCTCTGCCGCGTCCGCAGCAGCCTGTGTCGTGCCTGCTCCGACCGGCGCTGAAGCACGTCCGGTCCCATCCCAGCCCTGATGCCGCTGACGCGTGCCGTTCGCACGCACCCCCCTCTGCTCCAGCTGGAGGAATCATGTCCGCCGGACCGGCCGTCGACCCGCGGGGCCCGCGGTTCGCCGCCATCCTGACCACGATCGTGCTCGCGGTCGTCCTGGTCACCCAATGGTGGCCACTGCTGGCGATCCAGACCGTCGTGTTCGCCATCGGCGCGTTCATCGGGCTGAAGCCGGCGCCTTACTCGATCGTGTACCGCGCGCTCGTGGCCCCGCGCCTCGGCCCGACCGACGAGCGGGAGGACGCGGCCCCGCTGCGGTTCGCCCAGTCCGTCGGGTTCGTGTTCGCGCTCGTCGGCACGATCGGCTTCGCGCTCGACGTCACCACGCTCGGCATCGTCGCGACGGCGTTCGCGCTGTTCGCGGCCTTCCTCAACGCGGCCTTCGACTTCTGCCTCGGCTGCGAAATGTTCTTGCTGATCAAACGCTTCAGTCCCGCCCGCGCGTCGTCCTGAAGTCCAACCCCAGAAAGAGAGTTCGCTTCCCATGAGCCGTGAAGACGTCCTGGTCACCACCCAGTGGGCCGAGGAGAACCTGGACACCCCCGGCGTCGTGTTCGCCGAGGTCGACGAGGACACCACCGCGTACGACGGAGGCCACATCCGGGGCGCGGTGAAGTTCGACTGGCGCAAGGACCTGCAGGACGGGGTGCGCCGCGACTTCGTCTCCAAGGAGGGCTTCGAGAAGCTCCTGTCGGAGAAGGGCATCTCGAACGACGACCGCGTGATCCTCTACGGCGGCAACAACAACTGGTTCGCCGCCTACGCGTACTGGTACTTCAAGCTGTACGGCCACCAGAACGTCCAGCTGCTCGACGGCGGGCGCAAGAAGTGGGAGCTCGACGGCCGTGAGCTGAACTCCGACGAGGTCAAGCGCGAGGCCACCAGCTACAAGGCCCAGGACCAGGACCTGTCCCTGCGCGCGTTCCGCGACGAGGTCGTCCAGTCCATCGGCGCGAAGAACTTCGTCGACGTCCGGTCGCCGGACGAGTTCTCCGGCAAGCTGCTCGCCCCGGCGCACCTGCCGCAGGAGCAGTCCCAGGTCCCCGGCCACATCCCGGGCGCGCTGAACGTGCCGTGGGCGAAGGTCGCCAACGAGGACGGCACCTTCAAGACCGAGAGCGAGATCGACGAGCTCTACAAGGAGCAGGGCATCGACGCCGGCAAGGGCACCATCGCCTACTGCCGGATCGGCGAGCGTTCGTCCATCGCGTGGTTCGCGCTGCACGAGCTGCTCGGCCACGAGGACGTGAAGAACTACGACGGTTCGTGGACGGAATACGGCTCGCTGGTCGGCGTGCCGGTCGAGTTGGGAGCCAAGTGATGGCGGTTGACGACAGCTGCGGCGCACCGGTCCAGGAGGCCACGCCGGCGGACTACGACACCAAGGGCCAGGTCGTCCTGGCCGGCAAGGTGACCGGCACGGACGGGCCGGTCGGCGGCGCGTTCGTCCGGCTCCTGGACGGCGGCGGCGACTTCACCGGCGAGGTCGTCTCCTCGGCCGACGGTGACTTCCGCTTCTACGCGGCACCGGGCGCCTGGACGGTGCGCGCGCTGCACCGCACCGGCAACGGCGAAGCCTCCGTCACCGCGGAGGGACCGGGCCTGCACCAGCTGGCCATTTCGGTCGCCTGAGTTTCAAGTCCGTGAAGGCCTCCTTACCGGCTTTAAGAGCCGGGAAGGAGGCCTTCACGGTTTTTCGGCGGCGGCCAGGACGCGCTCCGTGTGGTCCCGTAGTGAGGGGCACGTCTCGATGGGGTGGTCGCGGGGGCAGCGCAGGAAGTGGTTGAGGAACGTTTCGGCGATCGCGAGCTTCCGCCGCTGCTCGGCCAGCTCCGCGATCCGGTCGCGGACCACTGCGCGCCAGTCGCCGTGGTCGGGGCCGCGCAGCACGGCGGCGATCTCGTCCAGGCTGCAGAGACCGGTGTCCTGCAGCATCTTCACGGCGGCGAGCCGGTGCAGCTCGTCCGGGCCGTAGACCCGTTTCCCGCCTCGGCGCGACGCCGGGGAGACGATCCCGCGCTCGTCCCAGTACCGCAACGCGGACACCGCGACGCCCACTGTCGAGGCCGCTTCACCGATGGAAAGCATGCGGTGAGTTGACCTCAAGCCGGGTTGAGGTCGCAAGCTGTTTAGGTGACCCTAACCGCTCCCGCGACCCGCGCGGGCCTGCTCACCGCCGTCTTCCTGGGCAGCTTCATGGCCCTCCTCGATGTCAGCGTGGTGAGCGTCGCGCTGCCGACCATGCAACGGACGCTGGGCACGAGCTTCAGCGGCCTGCAGTGGATCATCGACGGCTACACCGTGGCCCTCACCGCCGTGATCCTCTCCGGCGGCACCCTCGGCGACCGCTACGGCCGCAAGCTCGTCTACCTGACCGGGCTGACGCTGTTCACGGTCGCGTCGGTCGGCTGCGCGCTGGCGCCGACCCTCGAACTGCTGGTCACCGCCCGGATCGTCCAGGGCTTCGCTGCCTCCGCCGTCATCCCGGGCTCGGTCGCCCTGCTCGCGCACGCGTTCCCGGAGCCGGCCGAGCGGGCGCGGATGATGGGCTTGTGGGGCACGGTCGCGGGCTGCGCGCTGGTGCTCGGCCCGCTGATCGGCGGCCCGCTGACGGACGCCTTCGGCTGGCCCGCGATCTTCCTGCTCAACGTGCCGATCGGGCTCGTCGCCGTCGTCATGGGCCGCCGCGGGATCGCCGAGTCCCGCGACCCGGCGCACGGCGCGCTCGACCTGACCGGGCAAATCCTCGGCGCGCTGTGGATCGGCCTGCTGACGTTCGCCGTGATCGAAGCCGGCCGGCTCGGCCTGAGCCCGTCCGTGCTGGTCACCGGGGCCCTCGGGCTCGCCGCGCTGACCGCGTTCCTCGTGGTCGAGCTGCGGGTGCCGCACCCGATGCTGCCGGTGCGGCTGTTCGCCCGGACGCGGTTCTCGGTGGCCATCTTCGCCGCGTGGAGCCTCGGGTTCGCGGCCTATCCGGCGGTGTTCCTGATCGGCGTCTACCTGCAGCAGGCCCGCGGCGCGACGGCGACCGAGGCGGGCGTGCAGATGCTGCCGTACGTGCTGACGAACGTCGCCGCGGCTTTCACCGCCGGACGGCTCTCGGCGCGCTACGGCGCGGAACGGCTGCTGCCGATCAGCTACTTCGTCGCGGCCGTCGGCTCCTTCGCGTTCCTCCTGCTGGACGCCGCGAGCCCGTACTGGCTGGTGGCGCTCGCGTTCGCGCTGGCCGGCGCCGGGGTCGGGCTGTCGGTGACGCCGTCGAACATCGTCGGGCTGGCCGGGCTGCCGGGCAACCGCAGCGGGATCGCGTCGGCGACGGTCAACGCCGCCCGCCAGACCGGCACCGCGCTCGGCGTCGCCGCGCTGGGTGCCCTGCTGGCCCGCGGTTCGACGCTGCCGAGCGGCCTGCACGCGGCGATGGGCGTGGGCGGCGTGGTGCTGCTCGCGGTGACCGTGCTCACCGCGGTGACCCTGCGCCGGGCCGGGTGAGCGGCGGCGGACTATTCTGCTGGGCGTGGAAGCTCTGTTTACGACCTTGCTGGTGCTGGCGGGTGTCGCCATCACGTGGTTCGCCGTGTACGTCGTCTACCGGCTTTACGCGGACCAGCGCTGACCGATGGCCGACAGCGGCGACGACGCCATCGCAGCAGCGGAGATGCGCGCGGAGAGCACCCGCGTGCGCAACCTTCCGCTGTGGGACGACCTGCCCATCCCCAACGACACCGCGAACCTGCGCGAGGGGCCGAACCTCAACGACGCCTGCCTCGCGCTGCTGCCGCTCGTCGGTGTCTGGCGCGGTGAGGGCGAGGTCGACTACCCGACCATCGAAGGCCCGCGCAAGTTCGCGCAGCAGCTGACGATCTCGCACGACGGCCGCCCGTTCCTCGTCCACGAGGCGCGCGCGTGGCTGCTCGACGACGACGGCAACGTCATCCGCCCCGCCGCCCGCGAGTCCGGGTTCTGGCGGCCGCAGGAGGACGACACGCTCGAGCTGCTGCTCACGCACAACACCGGCATCGTCGAGCTGTACTACGGCAAGCCGCGCAACCAGACGTCCTGGGAGCTCGGCACCGACGCGGTGGTCCGCACGTCCACGGCGAAGGACGTCACCGCGGCCCAGCGGCTCTACGGCCTCATCGAAGGATCCCTCGGCTACGTCGAGGAACGCGCCATGATGGGCCAGGAGCTGCAGCCCCACACTTCGGCACTGCTGCGCCGCGTCGTCGGCTGACGCCGTGCGCTGGCGGCGGTGCGGCGAGGACGCCGCCCTGCTCGACTGCGACTCGCTCGAGCAGATGCGGGCCGCCCACGCGACAGTCTGCGCGTCCCGTCCCGACGGCGTCATCGACCTGGTGCCGGGCGCGCGCAGCCTGCTGGTCGTCGGCGGGGTCGCGGCCGTGCGGGCCCTGCTCGACGGCGCCGACCTGACGCACCCGCCCGCCGGTGAGCCGCGCGAAGTCACGCTCGACGTCCGCTACGACGGCGAAGACCTCGACCTGGTCGCCTCGGACGCCGGGGTTTCCCCGGAAGCTGTCGTCGCGCTCCACACGGAAGCCGTCTACACAGTGGCGTTCACCGGCTTCGCGCCCGGATTCGGCTACCTGACCGGACTTCCGGCGCAACTGCAGCAGCCGCGGCTGGAGTCCCCGCGCACCCGCGTCCCGGCCGGTTCGGTGGGATTGGCGGGCGAGTTCACCGGCGTCTACCCGCGCGAATCGCCGGGTGGCTGGCGGCTGCTCGGGCACACGTCGGCGACGCTGTTCGACCCGCACGCCGACCCTCCCGCCCTCTTCGCGCCGGGCGACCGCGTCCGCTTCCGGAGCGTCCGATGAGGGCCCTGGAGGTCTTCGACCCCGGGCGGTACGCGCTGGTCGAAGACCTGGGCCGGCCCGGCTACGCGCACCTCGGCGTGGCTCCTTCGGGCGCGCTGGACGTCTCGTCGCTGCGGCTCGCGAACCGGCTGGTGGGCAACTCCGAGGACGCCGCCGGCGTCGAAGCGCTGCTGGGCGGCCTGTCGGTGCGGTTCACGGCGTCGGCGACGGTGGCGGTGACCGGCCCGGCGGTCGACGTCCGGGTCGACGGCCGCTCCTACGGTTCCCACGTTCCCGTGCCGGTGCGGGCCGGGCAGACGCTGTCGGTCGGCACGCCGTCGACCGGATTGCGCTGCTACCTGGCGGTGTCCGGCGGGATCGCGGTCGAACCGGTGCTGGGCAGCCGCTCGCGCGACGTCCTGTCCGGCATCGGGCCCGCACCGCTGAAGGCCGGAGACGTGCTGCCGCTCGGCGAGCCCGGGATCCCGGCGGGCGCGGACGTCGTCGTCCCCGTCCCGGCACCGGACGAACTCGTGGTCCCGGTGACGCTCGGCCCCCGCGACGACTGGCTCGACGAGCCGGCCGGCGGGCTGTCGGCCTGGTGGACGGTCACGGCCGAATCGAACCGCGTCGGCCTGCGGCTCGACGGGACGCCGTTTCGCCGGGTCACCGAGGGCGAGCTGCCCAGCGAAGGCGTGGTCACCGGGGCGATCCAGGTGCCGCCGAGCGGGCTGCCGGTGGTGTTCCTCGCCGACCACCCGACGACCGGCGGCTACCCCGTCGCGGCCGTCGTCCGGGCCGGCGCGTTGAGCGCGCTGGCGCAGGCCCGGCCGGGCACCCGGGTGCGGTTCCGGATGTCCTGAAAGTCCTGTACCGCCACGCGAGTGAGACCCAGGTCACGCCGTGCACCCGTCCGCGTGAGGCCTGGAACCATGTCGCGCCGCCGCCCGTCCTCATAGGCGTGGAGAAGGTGACGATCAGCGGTGGCACGGGTTTCCTCGACGTGAACACGCGGGTGCGGGCCGAGCTGCCGCAGTCGTTGCGGATCGCGCTGGCCACCGGTCAGCTGCGCCGCCCGCTCGCCACCACGCTCGGCCCGGTCCTCGACCTGCTCGTCGACGGCGACTACCGCGTGAGCGGCCCGGAACGGCTGCCCGACGACCAGCTGCTCACCCCCACCGACGTCTGGCCGCCATCCGACGAAGCCCGCGTCGGCTACTACCGGACCGCCATCCGCACCGGCCACCGCCCGGTCGCGGTCCTGCTGGCCGACGTCGACCGCGAGCTGATCATCGACGGCCACCACAAGATCGCCGCCTACCGCGCCGAAGAGATCGCCCCGGCCGTCGTCCGGATCAGCCTGGGTCAGGCGTACTCGGCCTCGTAGGCCGCCACGAGCTCGCCGTACACCGCCGACGCGTCGGCCAGCCGCTCGCCGTCCAGCGTGTGCACCCGGGTCAGCCTGCGCACGCTCGAAGCCATGAAAACGCCGTCGCCCTCGACGAGGTCGCGCACGGTCAGCGGCTCCACCTTGACCGACCAGCCGGCCTTTTCGGCGCCGCGGAACAGCGCGGCCTGCGTGGTGCCCGGGAGGATGCCGATGCTCGACGGCGGCGTGTAGAGCGTCCGGCCCTTCGCCAGCACCACGGTCGACGTCGGCCCTTCGAACACCGAACCGTCGGCGGCGGTGAAAATCACATCTTCGGCGCCGCGGCGGCGGGCCTCGCGCACCGCGGCCATGTTCATCGCGTACGACAACGGCTTCGCGCCGAGCAGCAGCCAGGGCGCGCGCTCGGCGAGGTCCGGCGGGAAACCGCGGTCGAGGGTGACCGCGGCGACGCCTTCGGCGCGGGCCCGCAAGATCGACGGCGCGACCTCCGAACCGAGCGCGAACCCGGTCGGCACGGCGTCGGGGTCGCCGTCGGAACCCCTGGTGTAGACCAGTTTCAGCGCCATTTCGGCGCTGCCGGACCACCGTTCGAGGACCGCCGCGACAACGCGTTCCCAGGCACTCAGGTCGGGCTCGGGGAGGTCGAGCATGGCGGCCGAACGGGCGAGCCGCTCGAGGTGTGGCCGCAGTTCGCGAGGCTTGCCGTCGACGACCAGGATCGTCTCGAAGACGCCGTCGCCGCGCTGCAGACCGAGGTCGTCGACCTTGATCTGGGCGGTGCCGGGGTCGGCCGGGGTTCCGTCGAGGAAGACGAGCACGCGCATGCCGCCACGGTACTCACCTAGGCTGGGCGGTATGCCGTACCGCTCGCCGCTGCTGGACGTGCCCGGATCCATTCCGCCGCCTGACGACCACCCCGAAGGCGGCGTCCCCTGGCACTGGGGAGACCCGTTCGCGGAGCAGCGCACGGCGTCGCGCGGGGTGGTCGTGATCGACCGGTCGCACCGCGAGTTCATCGCCGTCACCGGGGACGAACGGCTGTCGTGGCTGCACCTGGTGATCTCGCAGCACGTGACCGAGCTCGCCGAGGGAACCGGCACCGAGGCGCTGGTGCTCGACAGCCAGGGCCGCGTCGAGACGCACATGGTGGTGGCGCACCTCGACGGCACCGTCTACCTCGACACCGACCCGGGCACGAGCGTCACCAGCGCGCTGCCCAAGGGCGGGCCCCAGACGCTGATCGAGTACCTCGAAGCCATGAAGTTCTGGTCCAAGGTGGACATCCGCGACGCGACCGGAGAGTTCGCGCTGCTCAGCGTGCTCGGCCCGGACTCCGAGCGCGTGCTGAGCGCGGCCGGCGTCGAAGTCGGCCCGGAGCCGTACGCGGTCGCGGCGCTGCCCGGGGGCGGCTTCGCCCGGCGCATGCCGTGGCCGGGCCGCTCCAGCGTCGACTTGGCGGTGCCGCGCTCCGAACTCGGCACCTGGTGGAAGCGGCTCACCGACGCGGGTGCCCGCGCGGCCGGCAGCTGGGTGTTCGACGCACTGCGCGTCGAGTCGCTGCGGCCGCGGCTGGGCGTCGACACCGACGAGCGCACGATCCCGCACGAGGTGAACTGGGTCGGCTCGGCCGCGCACGTCGCGAAGGGCTGCTACCGCGGCCAGGAGACGGTGTCGAAAGTCCACAACGTGGGCCGTCCGCCGCGGAACCTGCTCCTGCTGCACCTCGACGGTTCGCCCGAAATCCGGCCGGAGCCCGGCGATCCGGTGCTGCTCGACGGCCGGACGGTCGGCCGCGTCGGCACGGTGATCCAGCACCACGAGCTCGGCCCGATCGCGTTGGCGCTGGTCAAGCGCTCGACGCCGGTGGACGCGGAGCTGCTGACCGGCTCCGGCGACGCCCCCGCCGACCTCGTCCAAGCCGCGATCGACCCCGACTCCGTCCCGTCGGAGAAGCCCGCGCCGGGCCGCGCGGCGGCGGCGCAACTTCGTGGCTGAACAAAAGCCCCTGACGGCGAGATCACGCTCAACCGGGATAAACTGCGCTGTGATCGAAGTGCGGCCCGGCGGCAGGCGGCGAATCGACCGCGTGCTCGGCCCGGGGTACCTCAGCGGCCTGGGTGATCTGCCGCTGAAGGTGCTGCGCGAGCGGCGCGACGAAGCCGCGCAGGAAGAGACGGACCTGTCCTACCTGCGCCGTCTCCTGCACGCCCGGATCGACATCGTGCGCGCGGAGCAGGCGCGGCGCAGCTCCGGTGGCGAGTCGAGCATCGTCGACCAGCTGGCCACGATCCTGGCGGACAACGCGCTGGGCCCGGCCGCGGGTTCGGGACGCCACCAGCAGCTCGAGCCGTCGCGCGCCGGCGAGCACCGCCGGCACGCCGAAGCCCTGATCGGCGACACCGACCTCACCGACGTCGAGTCCCTGACGGACGAAAAGCTCGCCTCCGCTTTGGACACCTACGCCAGCGAAGAGCTGTCGGTGTCGTCCTTCCGGCGCGAGGTCCAGGGCGTGATGGACACGTTCAACGCGGAGATCGCGAAGCGCTACCAGCAGGGTTCGGCCACTGTGGACGAGCTGCTGGAGAACGAAGGCGGGCGCGGCGAGTGACGAACCCCGTCCTCGCCGAGGTCGTCCGTTCCGGGTTCGTCGAAAGCGTCCACCGCGGCGCGCTCGTGGTCACCGGCCCCGAAGGCGAGGCGCGCCTTGCCCTCGGCGACGTGGTCTCCCCGGTCTTCCCGCGCTCGTCGAACAAGCCGCTGCAGGCCGTCGGGATGCTGCGGGCGGGCCTGGACTTCACCGGCGAGGATTTGGCGCTGGCGTGCGCGTCGCACTCCGGCGAGCCGGGGCACGTCAAGCGGGTCCTCGAGCTGCTTGCGGCGGCCGGGCTGCACGAGAACGACCTCGCGTGCCCGCCCGACTTCCCGCTGCACGTGCCGAGCATGCGCGACGCCGCCGAGCCGCGGCGCGTGATGATGAACTGTTCGGGCAAGCACACGGCGATGCTGACGACGTGCGTCCGCGCCGGCTGGCCGACGTCCGGGTACGAGTCCCCGGACCACCCGCTGCAGCAGGCGATCGCGTCGACTGTCGAGGACCTGACGGGCGAGCCGATCGCCCACACGGGAGTCGACGGCTGCGGCGCGCCCCTGTTCGCGTTTTCGCTGACGGCGCTGGCCCGCGCGTTCGGCCGCGTGGCGCTCGCCCCATCCGGACCGTCAGAGGCGGTCCGCTCGGCGATGCGGACGCACCCGTGGCTGGTCGCGGGCACCGGCCGCGAGGACACGGAGCTGATGTCCGCCGTGGACGGTCTCATCGCGAAGGGTGGAGCGGAGGGCGTCCACGCGTTCGCCCTCCCGGACGGTTTCGCGGTGGCAATGAAGATCGACGACGGCAACAAGCGAGCGTGCGCACCGCTGGCGGTCGAGGCGTTGCGATACCTGGGTGCGGACGTTTCGGGCCTCGAGGGTCTGGCTCGCGGCTCGGTTCTCGGAGGCGGCCGCCCGGTGGGCGAAGTGCGGGTCCCGGAGCTGCGGGGCTGAACCCCCAGGTCGGCGCGGCTCGACTGCTCGGCGCAGCCCAGCCGTCGAGCGGCGAAGCCGGTCGGCGGCGTCAGTTCGAGCGTTCGCGGGACGCCAGGTCGCCCCAGAACTCGCGCAGGTCGGAGAACAGCTCGGCCAGCTCCTCGACGTTGCCCGAGCGCAGCGCGTCCAGGATGTCGTGCACCTCTTCGGCCGTGTTGTCGGACTCCAGGATCGGGTCCGCGAACAGCTGCACCAGCCCGCCGTAGTCGAGCTCGACCACCGAGTCCGCGTGGAAGTTGTCCAGCCACCGCCGCGTCTCGTACAGCACGCGCCCCGGTCCGGAGTCGCCGAACGTCTGCTCCAGCAGCTCACCGGCCTCGCGCGCGCGGTGCTGCGCGTCGGCGAGAGTCGTGCGCCAGGAGACCTCTCGCTTCGGGTCGTCGCGGCCGCTGCCGAGCACCAGCCGTCGCTCGTTCGGGTCGATCAGCACGAACCACGGCAGCGGGACGGTCCAGGTCGTCGACAGCGTGTGCGCCGCCGACGTGCTCAGGTCCACCATCGCCGACTTCGTCCGCGCGCGGATCGTCTCCTGGGTGAAGCCGCCCTCGTCGAGGACGACGTTCTTCAGCGCCGGGTGCGCGTCGCCGAGGAAGGTGACCAGCGCGGCGGCCGAGCGGGCCCGCAGCTCCAGCGGGCAGACGAACGGCCCGTGCTCGCCCTTGCCGTCCGGCACGTCCTCGGTGGAGAGCACCAGGACATCGGTCAGCAGGCTCGGCGCGGGACGCCCGTCGGCGAGCTCGGCGGGCAGCAGCCGCCGCGGCGCGGCGACCTGTGACTTGAGCCACATGGCCTGCTCGCGCGCCCCCGCGTCCGTCCTCTGCAGCTTGGCCGCCGCGACGGCCGCACGCAGCCGTTCGCCCGGCGGATCGCCGAGGGCGAGCAGCGGTTCGTACACCCGCAAGTAGGCCACGAAGGGACGGAGCACGAGTAGATCGTGGCACGCCTACCTGCGCGGATCGTCACCGACCGGCCGGTAACCGGCGTCCGGCGGACACTGTCACCACCGGCACACCGTGCCACGTCGCATCGAACCCCCCGGACACGGTACGGTGTGAGCAGGAAAGAATTGTCGAGACGATGCGGGGCCGCCGATTCCCCCGGCCGCCCCGCCCCTGTGCGAGGGGGTCGAGCCATGGGGCGCGGCCGGGCTAAGGCCAAGCAGACGAAGGTGGCGCGCGAGCTCAAGTACAGCTCGCACGAGACCGACTTCGATGCTTTGCAGCGCGAGCTGTCGACTGGTTCCTCTAGTGGTCACTATGAGGAGCCCGATAGCAATGATCAAGATCCGTACGACGACGGGTACGACGAGTACCGTCGTTGAGCACGCGTAACCGCGCGAGGGCGTAGCCGGGCACAACTCGGCGACCGCCCTCGTGCGCTGCGTGCTGCCCAAAAACCTGCGGGTGCCAAGCGGATGAAGGAGTGAACCGGTGGTAAGTCGGGTTGGAGTCGTCGGGGCGGGACTGATGGGTTCCGGCATCGCCGAGGTGCACGCGCGGTCCGGATTGGACGTCGTGGTCACCGAGGTGAACCAGCCGGCGCTCGACGCGGGCCAGGCCCGGATCGAGAAGTCGCTCCAGCGCGGCGTCAAGAACGGCAAGCTCTCTCCCGAAGACGCCGACGCGGCGCGGAGCCGCCTCCGCTTCACGACGGACATCGCCGAGTTCGCCGACCGCGAACTGGTCATCGAGGCGATCCTCGAGCAGGAGCAGGCGAAGGTCGACGTCTTCCGTCAGCTGGACAAGATCGTCGAGGCGGAGGACGCGCTGTTCGCGTCCAACACGTCGTCGATCCCGATCATGAAGCTGGGCATGGCGACGAGCCGGCCGCAGCAGGTGGTCGGCATCCACTTCTTCAACCCGGTGCCGGTGCTGCCGCTGGTCGAGCTGGTGCCCTCGCTGCTGACCAGCGAGGAGACGGCCCGCCGCGCGGAGGAGCACGCGACGACGGCGCTGGGCAAGACCGTCATCCGGTCGCAGGACCGCGCCGGGTTCATCGTGAACTCGCTGCTGGTGCCGTACCTGCTCTCGGCGATCCGCATGATCGAGTCGGGCTTCGCGTCGGCGGAGGACATCGACCGCGGCATGGAGCTGGGCACCGCCCACCCGATGGGCCCGCTGCGCCTGTCCGACCTGATCGGGCTGGACACGATCAAAGCCATCGCGGACTCGATGTACGCGGAGTTCAAGGAGCCGCTGTACTCGTCGCCGCCGCTGCTGCTGCGCATGGTGGACGCGGGCCTGCTGGGCAAGAAGACCGGCCGGGGCTTCTACTCCTACGGCTGATCGAAGGTCACGGGCGCGTCGAAGGCCGCCCGCCTCGCGGCGCGCCGCAGCACGGCCAGGACGGCCGGCCCCAGCAGCACGATCGCGACGGCGTTGGTGATCGCGCGGCCGGTGTCCCAGCCGAGGGTCGACGTCAGGACGGTGAACACCGCGAACCGGTGAAGGTTGTCCAGCAGCGGCGCGCCGGCGATGAACCCGAGGTCGCCGGTGGTGCCGGCGAGGAACGGCCACGACCAGAGGCTCATGAGGAGCCCGAAGAAGTAGGCCGCGAAGACGCCGTACGCCACGAGCAGGGCGATTTCGGCTTTCCCGCGCGCTTTCCGCGGCAGCAGCCCGGCGCCGAGCCCGATGAGTGACGACGCGAGCATCTGGAACGGCAGCCACGGCCCGACCCCGGCGGTGAGCAGCGCGCTCGTGAAGAGCGAAGTCGAACCGAGCACGAACCCGAACCCGGGCCCGAACACCCGCCCGGCGAGCACGAGCAGGAAGAACACCAGCTCGATGCCCCCGGTCCCGCCCCCGAGCGGCCGCAGCCCGGCATTGACCGCCGAGAGCACGCCGAGAAGGGCGAGCGCTTTGGCATCGATGCCCCCGCGGGAGAGTTCGGCGAGGACGACGAGGATCAGCACGGGCAGGGTCGCCATGAAGACGAACGGGGCATCCATGCTGTGCGCGGCCGCGCTCGGGTCGGGGTGCGCGAAGAGGGGCCAGCAGAACATGGCGAGGCCGAGGACGCTCGCGGTGCCGAGGACCAGCGCCGGCTGAAGGGTGACGCGGACGGCGCGGGCCGGGCCGAGGAAGTCGGTCATGCCGAGCCCTCCGCAGCTTCGACGCCGCAGTTGAGCGCCCCGGATGCTTCCGGGCACGGCCGCCGATCGAGCAAGCTCCTCATGCCAGCGCTTCCGCTACCTCGTCCACCGTCAGCCACCGCTCCGGCGCCAGGATCTTCGCCACCTGCGGCGCGAACGCCGGCGACGCGACGATCACCTCCTTCGTCGGGCCGTCCGCGACCACCTCTCCCTCGGCCATGACCACCACGCGATGCGCCACCGTGGCCACGAACTCGACGTCGTGGGTGGCCAGCAGCACCGCGTGGCCCTGCGAGGCCAGCTCTCGCAGGGTCGCCGCGAAGCGCCTTTTCGCGTGGTAGTCCAGGCCGCGGGTGGGCTCGTCGAGCAGCACGACCGGCGGGGCCGATGCCAGCTGGACCGCCAGCACCAGCGCCAGTCGCTGCCCTTCCGAGAGATCACCGGGGTGCGCTTCACCGGCGATCCCGGGGGCCAGCCGGTCCAGCAGGGCCCGGGCCGTTCCCGCCGCGACCTCCGATTCGGTGTCGGCCTGTGCGCACTCGGCGTCGACCGAATCGAGGTACAGCAGGTCGGCCGGGGTCTGCGGGACCAGCCCGACGCGCTGACGGGCCACTCGTGGCTTGAGCGACGCGGGATCCGCGCCACCGACGTCGACCTTCCCCGCCGACCTCGGTCCGCTGCCCTGCACCGCCCAGAGAAGCGACGACTTGCCGGAGCCGTTGCGTCCCATCAGCGCGACCACTTCCCCCTGCCCGACACGCAGGTCCACCCCGCGCACCGCCAGGACATCGCCGTAGCTGACCACCACCCCTCTCACATCCAGTGCTCGACCGGTCACCGAGAGAGTAGAACCCACCACCGACAATTTCTGATCAACCAACGAGAGGCGTGCTCGCAGCGGCCCCGCGACCCGCCGCGCGTCCCGCACCGACAACGGCAGCGGCGACCACCCCGCCAGCCGCCCCAGCTCGGCGATCGGCGGCGCGATCGACGACGTCGCCAAGATCTCCGAAGGCGGGCCGGACCGCACCGAACCGTCGCCCGGCAGGTACAGCACCCGGTCCGCGTACTGCGCCACCCGCTCCATCCGGTGCTCCGCGACGACCACCGTCGTCCCGAGGTCGTGCACCAGCCGGGTGATCGCCGCCAGCACGTCCTCGGCCGCCGTCGGGTCCAGTGCCGACGTCGGTTCGTCGAGCACGACGACCGAAGGGTGGGCCGTCAGCACCGAGCCGATCGCGACGCGCTGCTGCTGCCCGCCCGACAGAGTCCGAAGTGGACGGTTGCGCAGCTCCGCGATCCCCAGCAGGTCAAGGGTTTCCTCGACGCGCTTGCGCATGACGTCCGGCGCCACCGCGAGCTGCTCCATCGCGTACGCCAGCTCCTCCTCGACGGTATCCGTCACGAACCCCGAAAGCGGGTCCTGCCCCACGACCCCGACCACCGCGGCCAGCTCACGCGGCGGATGAGACGCGGTGTCCAGCCCGCCCACGAGCACCCGCCCGGCCAGCCGCCCGCCGGTGAAGTGCGGGACGAGCCCGTTGATCGCGCCGAGGAACGTCGACTTGCCGGCCCCGGTCGGCCCCGCGACCAGGCACAGCTCGCCCTCCTCGACCAGCAGCGAGACGTCCGAAAGCACCGGCCGCGAGGCGTCCGGGTAGGTCACCGTGACCCGCGAGAACTCGATCACCGGACGACCTCCGACGAGGGCGGGCGGGGCGCGGCGAACGCCGGCACCACCGCGATGAGCAGGGACACCACGTGGACCAAGGAGACCTCAGGCCACCGCAACGGGCTCAGCGACGGGTACAGGTTCGCCGGATCGACCTGAGCGGAGAGGAAGAGCGAAACGCACGACCCGATCCCGGCCAGCACGACCAGCGTCTCCGGCCACCGCCACGGGTCCGGCCGGTACGCCGTCCGCCGCACGCGCCGCCCGCCGACGACGAACCCCACCACCGCCACCACCAGCCCCGCGGCCAGCAGGGGCACGCCGAGCCACGACGACGTCCCGTCGAGCACGCCGTAGACGCCGACGCACACGCCGACCAGCCCGAACAGAACACAAGCGGCGATCACCGCCCGCACGCCGGGGCTCAGGTACGCCCGGCGCCCGTAGCCCCGGGAGTCCATCGCGGCCGCGAGCCGCAGCGACCGGTCCATCGCGTCCGCCAGCACCGGCACCACGATGCCCTTCACCGCCCGCAGCCCGCGAGTGCGCCCCGCCCGCAGCCGCCGGGCCCGGCGCACGCGCTGCACGCTCTCGACGAGCTGCGGCGCCACCGTCAGGGCCACCGTGACCGCCGTGCCCACCTCGTACAGCGCGCCGGGGACGGCCTTGAGCAGGCGTTTCGGGTTGGCCAGGGCGTTCGCCGCGCCGACGCAGACGACCATCGTCGCCAGCCGCAGGCCGTCGTAGAACCCGCCGAGCAGCGCCTCCGCCGACGTCGGACCGAGCAGGGACAGCCCGGCGGTCAGCGGGATCCGCGGCAGCGCGAGGAGCACGTGCCCGCCGTCCTCGCCGCCGACCAGGATTCGGAACAGCACGCGCGAAGCGACGATCAACGCGCCGACGTACGCGTACAGCCGGAACGCCAGCGCCCAGGGCGCGTCACTCCGCCGGTTCGCGACCACGAACCCCGCGACGGCGATGATCAGGCCGAGCAGCAGCGGGTTCGTCGTCCGGCTGGCGGCGACGGCCAGCGCGAGCGCCCAGACCCACCAGGCGCCGGGGTGCAGCGCCCTACTGCCCACGCTGACGCCGGCGCCGCGACGCGACGAACACACCCGCGCCGGCCAGCAGCAGGATCACGACGCCGCCGATCACGAAGCCCCACGGAAACTCGACGTCACCGGCCTTCGCAACGTCCGGAGCGGCCGTCGCGGCCTGACGCACCGGCGGCACGCGCGGCGGCGTCGGCATGTCGTTCGCCGTCTTCGGCCGCGCGAAGGCCCAGCCCTCGAAGCCACCGGGCACCGGCTTCGAAGTCTGCGCGCCCTCCTGGCTCGACTCCCAGGCGCCGCCCGCCGACGCGTGCCAGTAGCCCCAGTACGCCGTGGCCGAGGGCATTCCGGCGCACGACTCGACGTCCGGGCCCGGCTTGCCGTCGATCCGGCAGGCCACGGCGAGGCCGTACTTCTGCGAACCGGTGATGTCGATCCCGGCCTCCTGCAGCGCCGCGATGCCGTTCGCGGGCGCGCCGGGGGCGCAGCGGACGAGCGGCTGCGGGCCCAGGTCACCGAAGTCGACGACCACCGTGACCCCGCCACCCTCGGCGCACGAGCCCGCGGTCCCCGTCGCCGAAGCGGGCGCGGCCCCGGCGAGGCAGGCGGCCAGCAAGAAGCCGCAGGCAGCGGAGAACCGGGCGAAGCGCGAGGCGATCATGCAGGCACTTTATCCAGGACGGCACCCGCCGAAGGTGCGGTTCCGGCGCGACGAGCGACACACCTAGACTGCGATCCGTGGGACAGCTCATCGCGGACGGACAGCTGCGCGTCGGCCTGATCGGCGCCGGCCCGTGGGCGGCGACCATCCACGCGCCCGGCCTGGCGGATCACCCCGGCACGGCGCTCACCGCGGTCTGGGCCCGGCGCCCCGAGGCCGCGCAAACGCTTGCGGACACGCACTGCGCGGCCACCGCGAGCAGCGTCGAGGAGCTGTTCGAGCAGGTGGACGCGGTCGCGCTGGCGGTTCCGCCGTCGATCCAGGCCGAGCTGGGCGTGCGCGCGGCCGAAGCCGGGAAGCACCTGATCCTGGAGAAGCCGATCGCCGCCGACCTCGCCGGCGCGCGGCGGCTGGCCGACGCCGTCGCGGCCGCCGACGTCGCCGCGCTCGTCGTGCTGACCCTGCGGTACTCGGCGCAGACCCAGGAGTGGCTCGCCGGCCTCGCCCAGGCGGGCGGCTGGGCCGGGGGCGGCGCGCGCTGGCTGTCCGGCGCCCTGCTCGGCAGCCAGTACGCCGCGTCGGAGTGGCGCCAGGAGGACGGCGGCGCGCTGTTCGACGTCGGTCCGCACGCGCTCGACATGCTGGACGCCGCGCTCGGCCCGATCACCGAGGTGGTGGCCGCCCGGCAGAGCCCCGGCGACCTCTGGCACCTGATGCTGGCGCACGAAGACGGCGTGGTCAGCACCGCGACGCTGTCGCTGCGGCTGCCGGTGCAGCCGACCGTCGTCGAGGTCGCCGTCTGGGGACAGCACGGATATCGGACACTCGGGCGCAAACCGGGCTCGGCGCAGGAGTCCTACACCGCGCTGCTGGACGACTTCGCGGCGATGATCGCCAGCGGCACCACGACGCACCCCTGCGACGTCCGCCGTGGTCTGCACCTGCAGATCCTCCTCGAGCAGGCCCGGAAGCTGGCCGAGTAGTACACAGGCCCACATCGCGGGTTTACGTTGTGAAGTAAGGCTTCCTCACAAACTCCCCGAATTCATCCACAGGGTTGTCCACAGCCTCCACTGTGGACGGTTCGCCTCCCGACCGAACCACGGGAACCCCCGCCGCGCCACCGGAAAGATCACCGAATAGTGCGGTCCGCTCGGACTGCCGAGTCGATCTCGTGATGCGAAGGTGATCTTGGGAGGGCCAACGCGCATCGAAGTTTCTTGAGGGGTTCGAGAAGGGAGGCGCATGGAAGCCCTGCTGCGCGCCTTCTGGGGGATGATTCCGGTTTCGGCCATCGCGCTGCCGTACGCGCTGCTCGGCTGGCCACTGCTCGCCGCCCGCCGGCGGCGAAGACTTCCCGCCCGCTACGCGACCGCGACAGCCGGCGTAGACAGCGCGGCCTTCCTCGTCGCTTTTCTGGTGTTGTGCCTGGTCACGATGCCCGTCGGCAGTTCCGGCGTGAGCACGCTCGACCTCGTTCCCGGCGCCGACATCACCGCGGCGTTCGGCGACGACGGGTCACTCTGGCAGGTGATCGGCAACGTCCTGCTGCTGTGCCCCCTCGGGGCGTTGCTGCCCTTGCGGATGCGCCGCCTGCGCACCCTGCTGCGGATCGCGCTGGCCGCGCTGGTCGCGTCCGTGCTGGTGGAAGGTACGCAATATCTGATCCACACCGGCCGGGTGACCTCGACCGACGACGTCCTGCTGAACACGGCGGGCGCCACGCTCGGCGCGGCGCTGAGCCGCCGCGGCTGGCGCGCGCTCGACCTGCCGCCGCCGGTGCCCGTGGCCATCCCGGCGCAACGCCGGACGATCTGCGAGGCCCCGACGCTCAGGATGCGCGTTCCCCGATCGGTCTGGGACACGCGGTACGCGGCCATCGCGCACCGGGAACGTCAGTAAATCCGGTTGCGGGCCATGTCACGATGGCCCGGAAGAGCCCCTTCGAGTCAAGGAATGACCGCCTATGCCTGGCGCCGCCTCCGGCGTCGGCTCCCGCTAGGCCGACGCCCAGCGATCCGCCCGCAAGCCCGTTCTGGGGCTGCGGTCCCTTGGCATGCTCTCGAAAGGCTCAACCCAGCGATGTCCGCTATCCAGACGTATGTCCGCAAGACGGCCCCCCGCGGCCGGCACACCGAGCAGGTCGGCCCCTTCCTGGCCACCTACTCGCCGGGCACGGCCCACCCGATGCTCAACTACGCGATCCCGGACGACGGCGCGAAGCCGACGACGGCCGAGATCGACGCCCTGACCGAGGCGTTCCGGCAGCGGGGCCTGCTCCCGCGGCTGGAGTACTTCACCGACGTCGCCCCCGACCTGGAGAACCTGCTGGTCGGGGCCGGTTACGTGCTGGAGCGGCGGGTCGCGCTGATGACCTGCGTCCCGGCGAGGTTCGCCGACCGCCCCGCCCCGGGCGGTTACGCCATCCGCGAACCGGAGTCCGACGACGACTACCGGGGGATGCGCGCGGCGCAGAACCAGGCGTACGGCGAACCGGCCGGGGAAGTCACCGGCCAAGACCTCGAGAAGGCGAAGAAGAGCAAGGCGGCCGGCGTCGTGTCCGCGCTCGTCGAACACCTGGCCACCGGCGAGGTCGTCGGCGGCGGGGTCGCCCTCGAAATCGTCGACGGCACCACCGAGGTCGCCGGCATCGGCGTGCTCGACAGCCACCGCCGGCGCGGTCTGGCCGGGGCGCTCACGGCGTTCCTGACCAGGGACGCGTTCGCGAAGGGCGCGCAGAGCGCGTTCCTGACCCCCGGTGACGGCGAGATCCAGCGCATCTACGCCCGCGTCGGCTACCAGCCGGCCGGCGAGTGCGTGCACATCTCTCTGAGCTAATCCTCGAAGCGGCCGGAGCGGCCTCGTTTCACGTCGCTCCGGCGCTTCTTCGACGCCAGGCGGCGCTCCTTCGAACCGCGAGACGGCTTCGTCGGGCGCCGCTTGGCGGGCGGTGGCGCCGAGGCGTCCCGCAGGAGGTTCGCCAGGCGGCCGCGCGCCGCTTCCCGGTTCTGCAGCTGCGAGCGGTGTTCGCTGGCCGCGATCGTCAGGACGCCGTCGACCAGCCTCGGGCCGAGCTCGGCCAGGACCCGGTCACGCAGGTGCTCCGGGATCGACGGCGACGCCGCCACGTCGAAGGACAGCTCGACGCGCGAGTCGGTGGTGTTCACGCCTTGCCCGCCCGGGCCGGACGACCGCGAAAAGCGCTCGTTCAACTCGGCTCCCGGGATCGTGAACCGGGAGCCGATCACCACGTCTTCGGCTGCCACACCCTCAAGTGTGACAGCCCCGAGCAAGCACGTTTCAGAAGCGCGGGTGGTCGCCCGAGAGCACCGCGCGCGGGCCGTCGACGTCACCGGCCGGCTGAACGTCGCCCAGGATCCACGCCGGGACGTGCCGCGCGGTCAGCATGGCCAGCGCCCGGTCGACGTCCTCGGCCCCGACGATCGCGACCATGCCGACGCCCATGTTGAAGGTCTTCTCCAGCTCGGCCCGCTCGACCTTGCCGCGCTGGCCGATCAGCGCGAACACCGGCGCCGGCGTCCAGGTGCCGCGCTCGAGCCGGGCGACCAGGCCGCGCGGCATGACGCGGGCCAGGTTCGCCTCCAGGCCACCGCCGGTGATGTGCGCGAACGTCCGGACCTCGGTCTCGGCCGCGAGCGCGAGGCAGTCCTTGGCGTAGATCCGCGTCGGCTCCAGCATCTCCTCGCCGAGGGTGCGGCCGAACTCCTCGACGTGCCCGCCGAGCGGCATCCGCGCGATGTCCAGCAGCACGTGCCGGGCCAGCGAGTAGCCGTTCGAGTGCAGGCCGGACGAGCCGAGCGCGAGCACGACGTCACCCGGGCGGACCTTCTCCGGCGAGAGCAGCTGCGACGCCTCGACGACGCCGACGCCGGTGGCCGACATGTCGTAGTCGTGCTCGCCCATCAGGCCGGGGTGCTCGGCGGTCTCCCCGCCCAGCAGCGCGCAGCCGGCCTGGACGCAGCCCTCGGCGATGCCCCCGACCAGCGCGGCGATCTTCTCCGGGTGCACCTTGCCGACGGCGATGTAGTCCTGCAGGAACAGCGGCTCGGCGCCGGTCACGACGAGGTCGTCGACGACCATGGCGACCAGGTCGATGCCGACCGTGTCGTGCTTGTCCAGCGCCTGCGCGACCGCGATCTTGGTGCCGACGCCGTCGGTCGACGACGCGAGCACCGGCTCCTTCCACTTGTCGAGCTTCAGGGAGAAGAGCCCGGCGAAACCGCCGACGCCACCCATCACCTCGGGGCGCGTGGCCCGCTCGGCGTGCGGTTTGAGCAGCTCGACGGCTTGGTCACCGGCGTCGATGCTGACCCCGGCGGCGGCGTACGTGGCGCTCGTGGACTCGCTCACGGTGGAAGGACTCCCTACTGGAAGGACTGCTTTAGGGACGCCGGACGGCGTCTTCGGCACCGTACCCGGCGGAGCTGACCGGGGTCGCCGCGCCATTGACCGAGTCGAGGCTTTCGAGCAGGTGCTTCCCGATCAGCGCGTCCTCCGGCAGTGCGATCGGGTACTCGCCGGAGAAACACGCCGTGCACAGCCGCGACTTCGGCTGCTCCGTGGCCGCCACCAGGCCGTCCAGGGAAATGTAGCCCAGGGAGTCGGCTCCGATCGAGCGCCGGATGCCGTCGAGGTCGACGCCGTTCGCGACCAGCTCGGCCCGCGACGCGAAGTCGATGCCGTAGAAGCACGGCCAGCGCACCGGCGGCGACGCGATCCGGACGTGCACCTCGAGCGCACCGGCCTCCCGCAGCATCCGGACGAGCGCGCGCTGGGTGTTGCCGCGGACGATCGAGTCGTCCACCACGACCAGGCGCTTGCCGCGGATGACGTCGCGCAGCGGGTTCAGCTTGAGCCGGATGCCCAGCTGGCGGATGGTCTGCGACGGCTGGATGAACGTGCGCCCGACGTAGGCGTTCTTCACCAGGCCGGTGCCGTAGGGGATGCCGGAACCCTGCGCGTAGCCGATCGCGGCCGGGGTGCCCGACTCCGGCACCGGCATGACGAGGTCGCCCTCGACCGGCTGCTCGAGTGCGAGCCGGCGGCCGATCTCGACACGGGTGGCGTGCACGCCACGGCCGGCGATCGTGGTGTCGGGGCGGGCGAGGTAGACGTACTCGAAGACGCAGCCCTTGGGGTCCGGGCTCGCGAACCGGGAGGAGCGCAGGCCCTCGGCGTCGATCGCGATGAGCTCACCCGGCTCGACCTCGCGAACGAAGGACGCGCCGACGATGTCGAGGCCTGCCGTCTCGCTCGAGACGACCCAGCCGCGCTCGAGCCGGCCGAGCACCAACGGATGCACGCCGTGCGGGTCACGCGCCGCGTAAAGCGTGTTCTCGTCGGCGAAGACCAGGCAGAAAGCGCCCTTGAGGGTGGGCAGCAGCTCCATCGCAGCGGCTTCGATGCCCTTGTCGGCGGCGTTCGCCGCGAGCAGGCCGCAGATCAGGTCGGAGTCGCTCGACGAGCCGGTCAGGCCCGCGTGCGGCTTGAGCCCGGCGGCGATGGTGCGCTCCCGCAGCTCGGCCGTGTTGACGAGATTGCCGTTGTGCGCGAAGGAAAGTCCGCTGCCGGTCGCGGTGGTGCGGAAGATCGGCTGGGCGTTCTCCCAGATGGTCGCGCCGGTGGTCGAGTACCGGCAGTGCCCGACGGCGATGTGCCCCTGCAGCGACTGCAGGATCTGCTCGTCGAACACCTGGCTCACCAGGCCGAGGTCCTTGAAGACCACGATCTGCGAGCCGTCGGAGACGGAGATGCCGGCGGCCTCCTGGCCCCGGTGCTGCAGGGCGTAGAGGCCGTAGTAGGTCAGCTTCGCGACTTCTTCCCCGGGAGCCCAGACGCCGAAGACGCCACACTCCTCACGGGGTTCCGGTTCGGGCTGGTCGGACACGAGCTGCGGGTCGGAAACCACCGAAGGTGCTCCCAGGAAGACGTGGTCAGGCCGATTTCAGTGTAGACGGTGCGGACATGAGTCAGGCCCCGCCCGACGTGGTACTGACCACTTCGGACAGGGCCTGAAGCCTTCATGTCTAGCAAGCATCCGGTAGCGAGAGGATCTCCGTGAGCACCTGGGCGCCTTCGCCGCGGCGGCGCCACAGCCAGCGCTCCGGCTCGAAGATGTTCTCTTCGGTACCGGGCATCCGGGTCGCCTCGACGTCGTCCTCGGCGTTGAGCCGGACCACGTCCACCACGTCGTCGTGCACCCGCACGCCGACGACGGCGAGAACCTCGCCGCGCTCGTCGGCGGGGTGGACGAACTGGTAGCCGCGAGCCACCAGTTCCTGCAGTCCGGTTTCGATGTCGAAGACGGGAGCGACGGCCTCAGCCGAGGACATCGTCGAATTCACCGTCCTTCGCACCGGCCAGGAAGGCAGCCATCTCCGCGCGCGTGTAGACGAGCGCCGGACCGGTCGGGAACCGCGAGTTGCGCATCGCGATCTCGCCGCCGGTCAGCGGCGCGACCTCGACGCAGTTGCCCACAGCACCGCTGTAGCTCGCCTTGCGCCACTCGGCCCCGACCAGCCGATCGGCCGGGATGCCGTTCTCGAATCGCTCAGCCATGGTCCCACCTCTCGATGCGGAAAACCTTCGGGGCACTGCATCTGCATGTGCATTTGCCCGCGTATCGGAGGCTAGCACGTGTGCCTGCAACGGTAAATGCACGTGCAGAATTTCTTGCAAAGTTCGCGGACGGTGAAGAATCGCCAGGTCACGCTTCACCTATCGGGTGATAGATAGCAACTCGAACGGGTTAATAGCTACGAGTAGTTACCGCTCATCGGGGCATAGCTGAGGGCCGCCAGCGGGCCGTGGCGACTGTCGGTGACCACTCACCGGGCACACGTGGCCACCGGCGAACCGGTTCACCAGGGGTGTTCTCAGATCTCCGCGCGCCGCTTCGCGAGCAGGGCGCGGCTGCGCTCCGGCGTCTCGGAGTCGACCGCCAGCATGTCCAGCGCGCGGCTGTACTTTTCGATCTCTTCGCGCTTCTCGATGTAGTGCGCGCCGGTGAGGTACTCGACGTACGCGATGTTCGGCAGTTCCGGCTCGCCGAACCGCAGCAGCGAAAACGCGTGCTCCGCGGACAGCCCACTCCGGGAGAACGGCAGAATCTGCACCGACACGTGCGCCATCGCGCTCATCTCCAGCAGGTATTCGATCTGCTGCTTGAGCACCTTCATCCCGCCGATCGGCCGGTGCAGGACGGACTCGTCGAGCACCATCCACACCCGGGGCGCGTCCGGCCGGCTGAACATCTTCTGCCGCCGCATGCGCAGCGCGACCAGCTGGTCGACGCGCTCGTCGGCCATCTCCGGGCGGCCGTGGCTGAAGATCGCCCGCGCGTACCCCTCGATCTGCAGCAGCCCCGAGACGTACAGCGGCTCCCAGATCTGGATCCGGGCCGCGGCTTCTTCGAGGCCGACGAGGTCGGTGAACCAGTTGGGCATCGTGTCGCCGAAGCGCCGCCACCAGCCCGGTTCGTTCGACTGCTTGACCATGTCGAGGAACGTCTGGCGTTCCGTCGACTCCTCGACGCCGTACATCGTCAGCAGGTCGGTGACGTCGCGTTCCTTGAAGCCGACCCGGCCCAGTTCCAGGCGGCTGATCTTCGACTCGGACCCGCGGATGTTGTACCCGGCCTGCTGGCGGGTGATGCCGGCCTCTTCGCGGAGTCGGCGAAGCTGCGAGCCCAGGATCATCCGGCGCGCCGTGGGGCCGATGTTCTGTTCACCTGCGGACGCGTTCACCGCGTTCATTACCGGACCTTCCGCGCTCACGTCACCAGGGGGTTCTAGCCCGACTACCGAAAGTACACGCTAGGCCGTCCTGCGCAAAGAGGTGACCCGGTTTACCGCATGCGTGTGGAGTCCTACTGTACGTAGAGTACGAGACTTTCGACACAGAACTTGCGAGGTTCAAGATGCCCGACGCCGCGACCCGGACCGAACGAGTTCCTGTAGGAGTCGACCCGACCCGAGCGAGCATCGCGCGCGTCTACGACGCCTTCCTGCTGGGTAAGGACAACTACGAGATCGACCGGGAGGTCCTGCACAAGGTGCAGGAGGCCGCGCCGGAGGCACAGGACCTGGCGTTCGAAAACCGCGGTTTCCTTATTCGTGCCTGCCGGTTCCTCGCGAGCCAGACCGGGATCACCCAGTTCCTCGACCTCGGATCCGGCCTGCCGACGGCGGAGAACACCCACCAGGTCGTCCAGCGGATCAACCCGGAGACCAAGGTCGTCTACGTCGACAACGACCCGGTGGTCCTCGCGCACGGCCGCGCGCTGCTCGAAGAGAACGAGCACACCCACTTCGTCGCCGAAGACATCTTCGAGCCGCAGCGGATCCTCCAGAACGAGGTCGTCCGCGAGCACATCGACTTCACGCAGCCGCTCGTGCTGCTGCAGATGGGCACGCTGCACCACTTCAAGGGCGACCACGACCGGCCGGCCGAGATCATGAAGGAGTACGTCGACGCGCTGCCGTCCGGCTCCTTCGTCGGGCTCAGCCACTTCTCCGACCCCGAGAACGAGGACTCCGCGACCGCGCGCCGCATGGAGGACTTCTTCGTGCACAGCCCGATGGGCTCCGGCACGTTCCGGACGCGGAAGGAGATCGAGGCGCTGTTCGCCGGCCTCGAACTGGTCGATCCCGGTGTGACGCTGTGCGCCGACTGGTGGCCGGACGGCCCGCGGCTCAAGGAGCTCAACGTCGCGCAGCGGACCATCTCCGGCGGGGTCGGCCGCAAGCCGTAGCCCTCGCCCTCGCCCCCGCGTCCGTCAGATCCGGATCAGGGGGAGCCAGTGGGAAAGGTCGGCCCGGGTGCCCGATGCGGACACCCGGCCGTCCGCCACGGCCGTGGTCCAGTCCAGCCGGCCGGTAGCCAGTTCGAGCCACGTCCGCGGGTCCGTCTCGATCACGTTCGGCGGAGTGCCGCGGGTGTGCCGCGGGCCGTCCACGCACTGCACCGCCGCGAACGGCGGCACGCGGACCTCGACCGTGCGGCCCGGCGCGTCGGCCGCGAGCGCGCGCAGGCTGAGCCGGACCGCGGCGGCCAGCTCCGGCCGCGCCGGATCGGACGCGTCGCCTTGCAGCCACGGGGAAATCGCCAGCACCGCCGCACGTAACTGTCCGGGGTCGACCGAACGCGAAGAGGCCATGGGCAAACAGTAGAGTGGCGCACCAAGAGTTTTCAGGCACACCCGAGAACGTGGGGATTGACGATGGCGCAGCGGGACGAGGCAGATCGGATGGTTTCGCAGCAGCCCACCGGAAGCGGGGCCGATCGCCCCGGCAAGCACAGCAAGCACAACCGCGCCGCGCGGCGCGGCGGCCAGCAGGCCCGGCGCTCCGGCAAGCACGGCACGCCCGAGATCACCACGGAGATGCGCGCGAACGCCCGCGCCAACCCCGACAGCTGGCTCTACGTCATCGACGAGGCCTTCGACCCGAACGGTCCGGTGCCGTCGTGGGCGGTCGTCGGCGCCTACCCGGTGAACGGCGCGGGCGACGTCGTCGCCGACTTCCACCCGAACGACCGCTACCGGCCCTCGCCCAAGGCGCTCGGCTTCCCGGAGCCGTCGAACGACCTCGAGCAGCTGCTGCAGCTCGTCCGCACCGAGCACCGGCCGCCGTCGGACCTGCCGAAGGTCGTCCTCGACTCGACGCTGTTCGTCTACGCGATGTCGCCGGTGCAGCGCACGGTCATCGGCTTCCACAACACCGACGGCCGGGTCATGGTGCCGGCGTACACGCGCAAGGCCCTGGTGCCGCGCGAGTGGCCGCACGCCCGCGCCGTGGTCGGCCGCGACATCGTCGGCCTGCTCGGCGGTCACCCGGTCGCGATCAACCCGCACGACCTGATCACGGCCGTCGTCCCGGCCGAGCACCTGCTGAAGGCACTGGCCGACGAAACGCGCTGACCTGCGGGTTTAACTCCATCGGGTGACCACCCGAGTCGCCGATCCGGCGACTCGGGTGCATGGTGAGGCTGGAAAAGACTCACGAGACCGGTGGGGAGCATGAGGGTGAACCGTCTTTCGCTGCTACCCCTTGCCGCCGCCGTCCTGCTCGTCGCCGGACAGGCGCCGGCGACGGCCGCGGACATCTACGCCGACGCCGAGGACCACTACGCCGGTTCGCAGATCGCCAAGGTCGAAGGCGTCGACGCGGTGCCCGGCGTGCTGTACGCGACCGACGACCAGCAGCTCGGGCACGACGTCAGCGGCCACCAGGGCCCGGTCGACTGGTCCGGCGCGGCGCGGACGGGCGCGAAGTTCGTCTACGTCAAGGCGACCGAGGGCACCGGGTTCGTCAACCCGCAGTTCGCCCAGCAGTACAACGGGTCCTACGACGCCGGCCTGATCCGCGGCGCCTACCACTTCGCCCGGCCGGACATCTCCGACGGCGCGTCGCAGGCGCGGTACTTCCTCGCCCACGGCGGCGGCTGGTCGGCCGACGGCCGGACCCTGCCCGGCGCGCTCGACGCGGAGTACAACCCGTACGGCGAAACCTGCTACGGCAAGGACGCGGGCGGGATGGTCCGCTGGCTCAGCGACTTCTCCGAGACCTACCGCGCGGCCACCGGCCGGTACCCGACCATCTACACGTCGACGAGCTGGTGGAAGCGCTGCACCGCGAACAACGGCGGTTTCGGCGGCAACCCGTTGTGGATCGCCCGCTACAACACCTTCGTCGGCGAGCTGCCCGCCGGCTGGAGCATCCACACGATCTGGCAGTTCGCCGACCGCGGTTCCCTGCCCGGCGACCAGAACTGGTTCAACGGCCCGGCCGACCGGCTGCACGCACTGGCGCTGGGCTGAACGGCCCACCCATCGAGTAATAGGTGTTAACCAGTCACCAATTGAAGATCGACTTCCCGGGAAAATCACCCACACGTATACCCAATTTCACGGAACTGAGTGACAAACCCCTGGTTCGTCCTCAACAATCGTGCGCGGGCGGCTACCTGCAGTAAGCCGCCTTCAGCGAGGGTATCTGTGAAGGGATTCAACGATGTCCACTTCCCGAAGAGGGCGGTTGTTCGCCGCCCTGGTCGTCCCGGCCACGCTGCTCCTGCTCGGCAGCACGGCCCAGGCGACGACCTTCTCCCCCGAAGTCGACCCCGTGGCCGCGATCAACGCGGACATCGCACAGCACAACCACGAGCTGGGGTCGCAGATCCGGCGCGTCGAGGGCGACAAGTCGACCCCGGACACGCAGAAGGCGGCGCAGCAGCCGCAGCCCGCCCAGGCCATCCCCGGTCAGGTGCTGGCCACCGTCGCCGGCATGGACGTCGCCAGCTACCAGGGCAACGTCGACTGGGCGAACTGGTGGAACCAGGGCAAGCGGTTCGTCTGGACCAAGGCCACGGAGAGCACCAGCTACACGAACCCGTACTTCGCGCAGCAGTACAACGGCTCCTACAACCAGGGCTTCATCCGCGGCGCCTACCACTTCGCGACCCCGAACACCGCGAGCGGCGCGGCGCAGGCGAACTACTTCGTCGCCCACGGCGGCGGCTGGTCCAAGGACGGCAGGACGCTGCCGGGGGCCCTGGACATGGAGTACAACCCGTACGGCGCGACCTGCTACGGGCTGAGCAAGGCGGCGATGACGTCGTGGATCCTCGACTTCCACGACACCTACCACGCCAAGACCGGCCGCTACCCGGCGATCTACACGTCGACGAGCTGGTGGAACCAGTGCGTCAGCGGTGACTTCTCCAGCACCGCCCCGCTGTGGGTCGCGCGGTACGCGTCTTCGGTCGGCACCCTGCCCAACAACTGGAGCGTCTACACCGTCTGGCAGTACACCTCGAGCCCGCTCGACCAGGACACCTTCAACGGTGCCTACGACCGGCTCCAGGCCCTCGCCAACGGCTGACCCGCACCGCCGGCTCCCGGATCGTGTCGACTGTGACAACCGGGGCTCCGCCCCGGGCCGGGGGCTCCGCCACCCGGAACCCCCGAAACGCAGTTTCGCGTCGCCCGGCCCGGGAGCCGGTTTCATGCCGTACCGTCCGAGCTTGCACAATGCTGCTCACCACGTCCTGGGGGAACCACACGGGCCTTGCGGACGTCGGAAGCGCACGAACACCCAGCGCCCGGAAGGCACGAAAGATGACTTACCCGCCTCAGCCGGGCCAGCCCGGTCAGCCCGACCCGTACGGCCAGCAGCCCCAGTCCGGTGGCTTCCAGCCGTACCCGCAGCAGGGTGGGTGGGACCCCAACCAGCAGCAACAGCCTTACCCGACGCAGCAGTACCCGCAGGGCTGGGACCCGAACCAGCAGCAGCAGGGCTACCCGTCGGGCGGGTTCCCGGCGGGCCAGCAGCCGCAGTGGGGTGACCCGAACGCCCAGCAGCAGCAGGCGTGGGGCGACCCGAACGCGCAGCAGCAGTCGGCCTGGGCGGACCCGAACGCGCAGCAGTACGGCCAGCAGGCCTGGGACCCGAACCAGGGCCAGGGCGGCCAGATGGCGGGCTGGGACCAGTCCGGGGGCTACGGCCAGGGCTTCGGCGGGCCGCCGGCGCCGCCGAAGCAGGGCAAGACCGGGCTGTGGATCGCCATCGGCGCCGTGGTCGTCCTGCTCGCCGCCGTGGGGATCACCGGCTTCGTCGCGCCCGGCTTCTTCCTGTCCAAGGACGACAACAACACCGCGGCCCCGCCGGCGACGAGCACCTCCGCCAAGCCGACGACGCCGAAGACGACCCCCCGCAAGTCGACGACGCCGACCACGAAACCGTCGTCGCCGAGCGGTTCGGGCGCGGACGCCAAGGTGGTGCTGCAGGGCTTCATCGACAAGCTGAACGCGGGCGACACCCCCGGCGCGCTCGCGCTGGGCTGCTCTGACTCGAAGGACCTGCTCGACTCGTGGCTCAAGACGTTCCTCAAGCCGCCGCTGCAGCTGCAGCTCGGCGAGGTGCCGGACGACGAGTTCCTCGTCGAGGGCCAGGTCACCGGGACGTCGGCGGGCAAGAACGTCAAGGGCACGCTGAGCGCGACGAACTTCGACGACAAGGGCTTCTGCGTCAGCACCATGCTGGTGTCCTGAGCGGGTGAAGCTGTGGCGATCACCGCTGGCGTGGACGTTCTTCGCGTCGGTGGTCCTGCTGGTGGGGGTCGGCGGCTGGCTGCTGGCCGACCCCGCCACCAGCCGCAGTGACGCGCTGAAGACCGGCGGCCTGGCCGGCGGCGCGATCGTGGCGCTGTACGCGCTGTGGCTGAACGACCGGCGCCGCCGGGTCGAGGAGCGCCGCCAGGACATCGAGCGGCAGCGCCACGAGCTCGAGTCGCAGCGCGCGGAGCAGGACCGCGAACGGGTGGCCGACGAGCGGTTCGCGAAGGCGGTCGAGCTGCTCGGGCACGCGGCCGACCAGGTGCGCGTGGGGGCGCTGCACGCGTTGGCGGGGCTGGCGCGCAGCCGGCCGGAGTACACGCAGACGGTGCTGGACGTGCTGTGTTCCTACTTGCGGCGGCCATTTTTGTACACGCGACCCACGGGTGACGACAAACCGAATCCGGAAGAGGAGCGCGAACTCACGGTCCGGCTCACGGCGCAACGGCTGATCACCGACCTGCTGCCCGGGCGGGACGAAGAAGGCCCGGCGTACGACCTGGATCTCACCAGCGCGACGCTGGAGTACTTCGACCTGTCGGGCAAGCTGATCGGCGGCCTGCTGCTGCGGTACGCGTCCCTGCGCAGCAGCACGAACTTCAGCGGCTGCCGCTTCAAGCGCCGGGTGTACCTCACCGCCGCGGGCACCGAGGACGGCCGGCTGGTGGGCTACTTCCGTTGCCGTGGCGCGGTCTTCGAGAGCCACGCGTGGTTCAGCGGAACGGTGTTCACCGAGGACGCGGAATTCACGGAGACGAAGTTCGCCGGGAAGACCACGTTCAAGGACGCGAAGTTCGCCAAGGACGCGGTGTTCACCGACGTCGTCGCCACCGGCGAGCTCGACCTGCGGCGAACGCGGTTCGAGGGGCAGACCGACTTGCGGTTCGCTTCGCTGCCGGAATCGGTTTCGCTGTACAACACCCGGGTTCGGGCGGAGAAGGACGTTCAGTTGCCGGCGGCTTGGGCGCAAGAGGAACTGCGCGACGGAGACTCGCGGATCGTCTCGAAGGTGGGCAAGTGAAACGCTTCCCACCTTTGGCCGCCGCGTTCCTGCTCAGCGCCGTCGTGTTCGCTGGTGTGCTGGTGTGGCTGCTCGCCGATCGCGGAACCAGCCGGGGCGACGCGCTCAAGACGGCGGGGCTGGCCGGTGGTGCGGTCGCGGCGTTGTACGGGCTGTGGCTGAACGACCGGCGCCGGCGCACCGAAGAGGATCGGCACGAGCTCGAACGCGGCCGGATCACCGACGAGCGGTTCGCGAAGGCCGTCGAGCTGCTCGGGCACCAGGCCGACCAGGTCCGGGTCGGCGCGATCCACGCGCTGGGCGGAGTCGCGCGCACGCGGCCCGACACGTACACGCAGACCGTGCTCGACGTTCTGTGCGCGTACTTGCGGCGCCCGTTCGACCACCCCGAACTCGGCCAGGTCGACGATCCGGCCGCCGCCGAGCGGGAGTTGCAGGCCCGGCGCACTGCCCAGAGGGTGATCCGGTCGCTGCTGCCGGACGCCGGTGCGGCCGGGCCGGCTTACTCGCTCGACCTCTCCGGCGCCCAGCTCGACCGGTTCACCCTGTCGGAAAAGCTGGTGGGCTTGCTGGGCGCACAGCGGACGACAATCGTCCACGGCGCGTCGTTCACGGACACGTCGTTCTCGGGCTCGGTCTTCTTCACCGGGGCGAGCGTGCACGGGCCGGTGAAGTTCGTGCGGACGACGTTCGGTTCCGGGACGGGCTTCCGCGACTTCACGGTGCACGACGAGGTGGTCTTCGCCGACGTCGGCTTCGCGATAGCGCCGGACTTCGCCAAGGCGAACTTTCCCGCCGGGACCGAACTGCCCTGAGCAGCCCCCGTTTTCCACGCTAGCGGAGGGCACCGACAGTTCTCGGTGCCCTCCGTCAGCTGTCCACAGGCGTCAGTTGAACAGGGCCGGGAGCGTCTTCTCCCAGACTTCGCGCAGCTCGTCGAGCGTGAACTCCGTGATGCCCTGCAGCTCCAGCGTTCCCGAGTCCGGGTCCACCACGCCCGTCTTGCGCCACGGGAGGCCGCGCGCGGTGCACATCTCCGTGAACCGGAGCTCCTCCGTGCGCGGGACCGCCACCAGCACCCGGCCCGACGACTCGGAGAACAGCTGGACGAACGGGTCCTGGCCGTCGTCGAGGAACACGCGGGCGCCGCACTGTCCGATCAGGACGGTCTCGACCAGCGTCTGGATCAGGCCGCCGTCCGAAAGGTCGTGCGCCGCCGAGATCATGCCGTCGCGGGAGCCCGCCACCAGGATCTCGCCCAGCAGCTTTTCGCGGGCGAGGTCGACGCGCGGGGGCACGCCGCCGAGGTGGCCGTGGAGCTCGCGGGCCCACGCCGAGCCGTCCAGCTCGTCGTGCGTTTCGCCCAGCAGCAGCAGGGTTTCGCCCGCCTCCGCGCCGATGCCCGTCGGGATGCGGCGGGTCACGTCGTCGATCACGCCGAGGACGCCGATCACCGGCGTCGGCAGGATCGCCGTCGAACCCGTCTGGTTGAAGAAGCTCACGTTGCCGCCGGTGACCGGGATGCCGAGCTCGACGCAGCCGTCCGCGAGACCGTGCACGGCCTGCTCGAACTGCCACATCACGCCCGGGTCGGTCGGGGCGCCGAAGTTCAGGCAGTCCGACACCGCCACCGGCGTCGCGCCGCCCGTCGCCACGTTGCGGTACGCCTCCGCCAGCGCCAGCTGCGCGCCGCGGTACGGGTCGAGGTAGACGAACTTGCTGTTGCAGTCCGTCGCCACGGAAACACCGCGGCCGCTCGACTCGTCGATCCGGATCATGCCCGAGTCGGACGGCTGCGAGAGCACCGAATTACCGCGCACGTACCGGTCGTACTGCGAGGTCACCCATTCCTTCGACGCCTGGTTGGGCGAGGAAATGAGACGAAGCACGTCCGCCCGCAGTTCGTCCGAAGTGGACGGACGCGGCAGCGAAGCCGACGTGTCCGCGACCAGGGCGTCCTGAAAGGACGGACGCTCGATCGGCCGGTCGTACACCGGGCCCTGGTGCGCCACGGTGTGCGCCGGGACGTCGACGACGACCTCGTCGTTCCAGGTGATGACCAGGTGCTCGCCGTCGGTGACCTCGCCGATGTCGGTGGCGATGACGTCCCACTTGCGGCAGACGGCCATGAACGCCTCGACGTTCTCCGGCGAGACGACCGCGCACATGCGCTCCTGCGACTCGCTCGACAGCACCTCCGCCGGCGTCATCCCGGTGGCGCGCAACGGAACCCGGTCGAGGTAGATGTGCATGCCGCCGTCGCCGGCCGCGGCCAGCTCGGACGTCGCGCAGGACAGCCCGGCGCCGCCGAGGTCCTGGATGCCGACCACGAGGTCCGCGGCGAACAGCTCGAGACAGCACTCGATGAGCACCTTCTCGGTGAACGGGTCGCCGACCTGGACGCTCGGCAGCTTCTTGCGGCCGCCCGAGGATTCGTCACCCGAAAAGGTGTCACTCGCCAGGACGGAAACGCCGCCGATGCCGTCGAGGCCGGTGCGCGCGCCGAACAGGATGATCTTGTTGCCGGTGCCGGACGCGAACGCCAGGTGCAGGTCCTCGACGCGCATCGCGCCGACGCACAGCGCGTTCACCAGCGGGTTGCCGGCGTACGACGGGTCGAACACCAGCTCGCCGCCGATGTTCGGCAGGCCGAGGCAGTTGCCGTAGCCGCCGACCCCGGCGACGACGCCGGGCAGCACGCGCTTGGTGTCGGGGGCGTCGGCCGGGCCGAAGCGCAGCGCGTCCGAGACCGCGAGGGGGCGCGCGCCCATGGCCATGATGTCGCGGACGATGCCGCCGACGCCGGTCGCGGCGCCCTGGTACGGCTCCACATAGGACGGGTGGTTGTGGCTCTCCACCTTGAAGGTGACCGCCCAGCCCTCGCCGATGTCGACGACGCCCGCGTTCTCGCCGATGCCGGCCAGCATCTTGGCCTTCATCTCGTCGGTGGCGGTCTCCCCGAAGTACCGCAGGTGCTTCTTGGAGGACTTGTAGGAGCAGTGCTCGCTCCACATCACCGAGTACATGGCCAGCTCGGCGTCGGTGGGCCGGCGGCCGAGGATTTCCCGGATGCGGGCGTACTCGTCGTCGGCGAGCCCGAGCTCGCGATAAGGCTGGCTGTGGTCCGGGGTCGCCCCGGCGCGCTCGGTGGTGTCAACGGTGCTGGTCACGGTGTCCGTGTCAGGGTTCGCCACGGCCGCCAGGATACGGGGCGCACCCGGGCGCTCCGGACGGTGGGCCCGCCGGGATCGGGCGGACGCCGGCGGGTGTGACCGAGCCGACATCGCGGGTGGCCGAATGGCTTCGAGACACCTGGGGACAACTCGGCGACGCCGGGCGCGCCTGGGGACAACTCGGGTGCGCGGGCCCGGAACCGTCGGTCCCCGCGAGTAGCGTTGAAACCGGGGGTCCCCCCGAGAGGGCCGGGGTGCGCGCGCCGGAAAATCGGTCGCCTTCGGGTGGTCATCGGCTTACCGTCGGGAATCGTGCTTTCCGCCACGTATCCCTTTCCGCCGCTGCGGCTGCCCGCACGGCCGAGCGCGAGCCGCTTCCTGCTCGCCGTGTTCCGGGCCCGGCTCGGCACGGTGCTGGGCGCCGCCGCGCTCGGTGTCGTCTGGGCGCTGCCGGGTGCGCTGGTGCCGCTGGTGATCGGCCAGGGCATCGGCGCCGTCAGCGCGCACGACGGCGCCGCCGTCTGGCGCTGGGCGCTGGCCGCCGCCCTGCTCGGGGTGGTGCAGACGCTCACCGGAACCTGGCTGCACTTCCTCAACTACGGCCTCTGGCTGCACGGCGCGGGCTCGACGCAGCGCGCTGTGTCGGCGCACACCACGCGCGTCGGCGCCGGCCTGCGCGAGAAGACGACCACCGGCGACCTGGTCGCGATCTCCACGACCGACATCAACCACATCGGCAACACCGTCGAGATGACCGGCCGGGCGTTCGGCTCGCTGCTGGCGTTCGTCGTGGTCGCGGTGTGGCTGATCTCGACGTCACCGCTGCTCGGCGTGGTCGCGCTGGTCGGCGTGCCGGTCGCGGTGCTGGGCATCGGACCGCTGCTGGCGCCGCTGCAGAAGCGCAAGGCGAAGCAGCGCGAGAAGCGTGGAGACGTCAACGCGCTCGGCGCGGACATCGTGTCGGGCCTGCGGATCCTGCGCGGCATCGGCGGCGAGCGGCGGTTCTTCACCCGCTTCCGCGAGACGAGCCAGCGGGTGCGGCTGGCCGGCATCGAGGTCGGCAAGGCCGAGGCCTGGCTGGCCGCGGCCGAGATCGCGCTGCCCGGCCTGGTCACCGTGGTGATCACCTGGCTGGGCGCGCGGCTGGCCGTCGCGGGCTCGATCGACGTCGGGCAGCTGGTGGCGTTCTACGGCATTTCGGCGTTCCTCATCTGGCCGGTCTCCGCCGCGACGGAGGCGGTCGGGTCGATCACGTCCGGCCTGGTCGCGGCGCGGAAGGTGGTGGCGCTGCTGGCGCTGCACCCGAAGCTGGCCGACCCGGAGACGCCGGTCCGGCTGCCCGCGGGGCCGCTGGAACTGGCCGACACCGAGTCCGGCGTGCGGGCCACGGCCGGGCGGCTGACGGTCGTCGACTTCGGCGCCGGCGGCGAAGCGGTGGCCGACCGGCTGGCGCGGTTCGCCGACCCGGCCGAGGGCGAGGAGGTGCTGGTCGGCGACGTCCGGGCGGACCAGGTCGCGCTCGCGGAGCTGCGTCGGCGGGTCGTCTACGCGCACAACCAGGACATCTGGTTCTCGGGCGTGCTGCGCGAGCAGCTGGCGCCGGCGTGGCCGAGCGGCGTCAGCATCACCGAAGCGCTGTACGCGGCCGACGCCGACGACATCGTCGAGGCGCTGCCCGACGGCGTCGACGAGGTGATCGGCGAGCGCGGGCGCGAGGTGTCCGGCGGCCAGCGGCAGCGGCTGAACCTGGCTCGCGCGCTGGCGGTCGACGCCGACGTGCTGGTGCTGGACGAGCCGACGTCGGCGGTCGACGCGCACACGGAGGCACGCATCACCGAGCGCGTCGCGGCGCTGCGCCGCGGCAAGACGACGGTGGTGTTCAGCCAGAGTCCACTGTGGACACATGTGGCCGACGAGGTTTTCACGGCGAAGGTGGTGACGGTGTGAAACGGCTCCCCACGGCGTCCCGGCGGGACGTCCGGCGCTGGGCGCTGAAGACGGCGGCGGTGCACAAACGCGAGTTCGGGCTGCTGCTCGCCGCGCTGTGCGTGGCGACCCTGATCGGGCTGGCCGGGCCGCAGCTGCTCGGCTCGCTGGTCGACGCCGTCGCGGCCGGCACGACGACGGGCCACGTCGACGTGGTGGCGGCGGTGTTCGTCGGGATCCTGGTGCTGCAGGCCGTGGCGCGGAAGATCGCGCGGATGCGCGGCGCGGTGTTCGGTGAGCTGGTGCTGGCCGAGACGCGCGAGGAGTTCGTCGGGACGGCGCTGCAGCTGCCGCTCGGCACGGTCGAGGCGGCCGGCACCGGCGACCTGCTCAGCCGCGCCACCACCGACCTCGGCCGGATCGACCACGCGGCGCGGTTCGCGGCGCCGGAGATCCTGATCGCGGCGGTGACCGTGGTGTTCACGGTCGTCGCGATGGTGCTGACGTCACCACTGCTTTCGCTGGGGCTGCTGGTGGCGGTGCCGCTGCTGCTGTGCGTGAACATCTGGTACCAGCGAAGGATCCCGGCGCTGATGCAGTGGATGCTCGACCGCTGGGCGGATCTGACGACCAGCGTCCACGAGACGGCGGAGGGCGCGCGCACGGTCGAGGCGCTCGGGCTGACCGAGCGGCGGGTCGGCGCGGCGTACGAGGCGCTGGACCAGAGCATCCTCGGCGAGCGGCGGATGCGGGCGCTGCAGCTGCGGTGGCTGCCGTCGCTGGAGATCAGCTACGTGCTGCCGCTGGCGGTGATGCTGCCGCTCGGGCTGGTCGCGTACGCGCGCGGCTGGGCCGGGCTCGGCGAGATCACCACGATGCTGCTGTACGTGCAGGCGATGTCGGGCCCGCTGAACGAGGCGCTGTTCTGGCTGGAGGACCTGCAGGTCGCGGCGGCCGCGGCGCGCCGGATCCTGGGCATCCACTCGGTGTCCCTCGAGGAGTCGCCGAAGGTGACCGAGGTGCCGCGCGGGCGTGACATCGACGTGCACGGCGTCCGGTTCGCGTACACGGCCGACCGCGAGGTGCTGCACGGCATCGACCTGCGCGTGCCTCGCGGCGAGCGGCTGGCGATCGTCGGCCCGTCCGGCGCGGGCAAGTCGACGCTCGGCCGGCTGCTGGCGGGCATCGCGGCGCCGTCGTCGGGCTCGGTCCGGATCGGCGGCCAGGACGTCTCGGCGCTGGCCGACGACGTCCTGCGCGGCGAGGTCCTGCTGCTGACCCAGGAGCACCACGTGTTCTCGGGGACGCTGCGGCAGAACCTGGCGCTGCCGGCCCGGCGAGCGGGCGGCGACTGGACGGACGACGAGCTGCTGGCGGCGCTGACGTCGGCGGGCGCGTCGGACTGGGTGGCGACGCTGCCGTCCGGGCTCGACACGAAGCTGGGTTCGGGCGAGCACCCGGTGCCGGCGGCGATCGCGCAGCAGCTGGCGCTGGCCCGCGTGGTGCTGGCGGACCCGCACACGCTGGTGCTGGACGAGGCGACGTCGCTGCTGGACACGGGTTCGGCCCGTGACCTGGAGCGGTCTCTGAACAGCGTGCTGGCCGGCCGCACGGTGATCGCGATCGCCCACCGGTTGCACACGGCGGCGGCGGCCGACCGGGTGGCGGTGGTCGAGGGCGGCCGGATCACCGAGCTCGGACCGCACGACGCGCTACTGGCGGCCGGCGGTTCGTACGCACGCCTGGTGGCGGCGGCTTCGTAGTCCGGAATGTCCGGAGTGGGCGATGTGTTGCTCTCCGGGTAGAGGATCTTCTACCTGGGGAGCGACATGTCTTTCGTGATGACGGCGGCCGAACGCGAATCCTTCTTGAGCGGAGTGCACGTCGGGGTGCTGGCGGTGGAGCGCACCGGCCGCGCACCGCTGGCGGTCCCGGTTTGGTACGACTATTCGCCGGGTGGCGAGCTGCTGATCTGGATGGAACGCGACACGGTCAAGGACCGCGCGATCACGGCGGCGGGCCGGCTGAGCCTGGCCACCCAGGACGAGAACCCGCCGTACAGGTATGTGACGGTGGAGGGCCCGGTGATCGCGAACGACAAGCCGCCGACGCGCGAGCAGGCGTTGCGGATCGCCGGGCGGTATTGGCCGGCGGACCAGGCGAAGGCTTATGTCGATTCGGCTCTCGGGGAGCGGTCGGTGCTGGTGCGGGTCCGGCCGGAGAAGTGGCTGTCGAACGACCAGAGCAAGAGCTGATCCGAGTCCGGGGTTGTGGACAACTCGCGTCCGCAACCCCGGAACTGTCGGTGGGCGCCGATAAACTGGATACCGGGGGCCGAGGGCCGCCCTCCGCGTGGCGGGCTCGCGGTTTCGCGCCGGTCGGGTGTCCGCGAATTCCGGGCCCTTGGGCGGGGCGCCAACGGCCGGCGCCCGTGATCAGGAAGCCGACACGCGTGATTGGGCAGCCGACACGCGTGATTGAAGAGACGACACGCGTACCCAGAGGGTCGGCTCGCGTACCCGGAGGGTCGGCTCGCGCACCTGGAAGGTCGGTTCGCGTAGCTGGGTGGACGACACGCGGCCGGGAAGCCCGAAAGCTTCCCGGCCGCGGAAACTCAAGCCTTGATCAGCGCGTCCACCGCGCTGTAGAACATGCCCAGCCCGTCATCCGACGGACCGGTCAAAGCGTCGATCGCGTGCTCCGGGTGCGGCATCAGCCCCACGACCCGGCCGTTCTCGCTGCGAATCCCGGCGATGTCGTTGCGCGACCCGTTCGGGTTCCCGCCGACGTACCGGAACACGACGCGCCCCTCGGCCTCCAGCGAGTCCAAAGTGGACTGCTCGGCCACGTAGCACCCGTCGATGTTCTTCATCGGGATGAGGATCTCGGCGCCCGCCTCGTACCGCGACGTCCACGCCGTGTCGTTGTTCTCCACCCGCAGCCACTGGTCACGGCAGATGAAGTGCAGGCCCTGGTTGCGGATCATCGCGCCGGGCAGCAGCCCCGCCTCGCACAGGATCTGGAACCCGTTGCAGATGCCGAGCACCGGCATGCCCGCACGGGCCGCCTCGATCACCGGCGTCATCACCGGCGCGAACCGGGCGATCACGCCCGCGCGCAGGTAGTCGCCGTACGAAAAGCCACCCGGGACGACCACCGCGTCGACGTCGTGGAGGTTCTCGTCCGCGTGCCACAGGGGCACCGCCTCCGCGTCGGCGTAGCGGACCGCACGGGCCGCGTCGCCGTCGTCGAGCGTGCCCGGGAACGTGATGACGCCGATGCGCGCGCTCACGCGTCGACCCGCTTGATCGTCCACTGCTCGATCACCGGGTTCGCGAGGAAACCCTCGGCGATCTTCTCGAGCGTCGCGTCGTCGACCGTGTCGTCGACCTCGATCTCGAAGTGCTTGCCCTGGCGGATCTCCTTGATCCCGGTGAAGCCGAGGCGGCCGGCGGCGCCGAGCGCGGCCTGCCCCTGCGGGTCGAGGATTTCGGGCTTCGGCATGACGTCGACGACGACTCGGGCCACGGCAGGCTGCTCCTTATTCACGCAGGTCGTGGGTACCCCGCGAGCATAGTTCACCCAGATCCGCAGGCCGCGGGGGCCGCCGGGAAAACTAGACTGGCCGACGGCGCGCCGCTGCGCCATGATGAGTCGTTGACATCGCGCCAACAGCTGTGGAGGCACTGTGGACTCCTACGACTACGTGATCGTCGGCGCCGGGAGCGCCGGGTGCGTGCTGGCGAACCGGCTCACCGAAGATCCGTCGGCCCAGGTCTTGCTGCTCGAAGCGGGCGCGGAGGACACCGCGGACGAAATCCACATCCCCGCCGCGTTCCCGAACCTGTTCAAGACCCGGTGGGACTGGAACTACGAGACCGTCGAGCAGAAGCACACCGGCAAGTCCGCGTACTGGCCGCGCGGCAAGATGCTCGGCGGCTGCTCGTCGATCAACGCGATGATCTACATCCGCGGCAACCGCGCCGACTACGACGGCTGGCGCGATTCCCACGGCGCCGAAGGCTGGGGCTGGGACGACGTCCTCCCGTACTTCAAGCGCGCCGAGGGCAACCAGCGGCTCGGCGGGCCGCTGCACGGCACCGACGGCCCGCTGAACGTCGAGGACCGCCGGTTCACCCACGAGCTGTCGAGCGCCTGGGTCGACTCGGCCGTCGCGTGGGGCCTCAAGCGCACCGAAGACTTCAACGGCGAGAGCCAGGAAGGCGCCGGCGTCTACCAGGTCACCTGCAAGAAGGGCCGCCGCTGGTCGACGGCTGACGCGTACCTGCGCCCGGCGCTCGAGCGGCCGAACCTCACGGTGAAGACGTCTTCGCCGGCCACCCGGATCGTCTTCGAGGGCACGCGCGCGGTCGGTGTGTCCTATTTGGACGACGGCGTCGAGCGCACGGCCCGCGCGTCGACCGAGGTGCTGCTCAGCGGCGGCGCGGTCAACTCGCCGCAGCTGCTGATGGTCTCCGGCGTCGGCCCGGCCGAGCACCTGCGCGAGCACGGCATCGACGTCGTCGCGGCGCTGCCCGGCGTCGGCGAGAACCTGCACGACCACCCCGCGTGCGGGATCATCTGGTCCACGCGCGACACCACCGACCTGGTCGACGCGGCCACGCCGCGCGGTCTCGTCCGCTACCAGCTGACGAAGCGCGGGCCGCTGACGTCGAACATCGGCGAGGCGGGCGCGTTCTTCCCGACCACCGACGAGCTGCCGGCGCCGGACATGCAGATCCACGTCGCGCCGACGCTGTTCTACGACAACGGCATGCGCGAGCCGACGGTCCCCGGGTTCACGTCGGCGGCGACGCTGGTGGACGTCGCGAGCCGCGGCCGGCTGCGGCTGAAGTCGGCGAACCCGGCGTGGAAGCCGGAAATCGACCCGGCGTACTACGCGGAGTCGCGTGATCTGGACACGATGATCGCCGGGCTGCGCGCGCTGATCGAGATCGGTCGCACCGGCCCGTTGAAGCGGTTCCTGGACAAGCCGTTCCTGCCGGCGCGCCACGACCTGAGTGACACCGAGCTGGCCGAGCACATCCGCGAGAACACGCAGACGCTGTACCACCCGGTCGGGACGTGCGCGATGGGCAGTGGTGAGCAGGCGGTCGTCGATCCTCAGCTGCGGGTGCGCGGGATCGAGGGGCTGCGGGTGGTCGATGCTTCGGTGATGCCGGTGGTGCCGCGCGGGAACACCAACGCGCCGACGATCATGGTGGCGGAGAAGGCGGCCGATCTGATCCGGGGGCGTTGACGGGGTTGGGCCGCGGCCCCCGGTATCCAGGTTACCGGGGGCCACCGACAGTTCCGGGGCCGTGGACGCGACTTGTCCACAACCCCGGGCCGGCTCAGCGCTTGCCGTGGAGGATGGTCACCAGCTTGGCCACCATCGCGTCCGTCGAAGGCTTGCGGGTGAACGACGTCAGCGTCAACGGCGCCGTGAAGCGCTGGCGGGCGATCGCCTTCGTGCGGGCGAACTCGCGCAGCCCCTCGGGGCCGTGGATGCGGCCGAAGCCCGAGTCGCCCACGCCGCCGAACGGCAGGGACGCGATGCCCGCGAACGACAGCGGTGCGTTGATCGACGTCATGCCCGTGCGCAGCTTCTCCGCCAGCTCCACGCCGCGCGACTTCGAAAAGACCGTCGATCCCAGGCCGTACTTCGTGCTGTTCGCCTTCTCGACCGCTTCGTCCATGGTGCGGACCTTCGCGATCGTCACCGTCGGGCCGAACGTCTCCTCGGTGACCGCTTCGGAGTCCTCCGGGACGTCGATCAGCACCGTCGGCTGCGCGTAGCGGTCGCCGACCGCCTCCTCGCCGCCGAGGACGGCCTTGCCGCCGCGGGCCAGCGCGTCCTGGATGTGGCGCTTGATCACGCCCAGCTGCGAGGGCATCGTCACCGGGCCGTACTGCGCCGCCTCGTCCGAGCCCGCGCGCACGTCCTTCGACTTCTCGACGACCTTCGCGACGAACTCGTCGTGGACCTTCTCGTGGACGTACACCCGCTCGACGCCGATGCAGGTCTGGCCGGAGTTCGAGAACGCGCCCCAGACCGTCGCGTCGGCCGCCGCGTCGAGGTCGGCGTCCGCGTCGACCAGCACCGGGTCCTTGCCGCCCGCCTCGATGACCACCGGCGTCAGCGTCTCGGCGGCCGCGGCCATGATGCGCTTGCCCGTGGCGGTCGAGCCGGTGAACGCGATCTTGTCGACACCCGCGCCGACCAGCGCCGCGCCCGTCTCCCCGAAGCCCGTGATCAGCTGCAGCACCGGCTGCTCCGGCACGATCTCGGCGAACGCGTCGACCAGCCACTTCCCCACGCCCGGCGTGTACTCGCTGGGCTTGAACACCACGGCGTTGCCCGCCGCGAGCGCGTACGCGATGGAGCCGAGCGGCGTGAAGACCGGGTAGTTCCACGGGCCGATCACGCCGACGACGCCCAGCGGCTGGTACTCGACGGTCGCCGCCTGGTTCGACATCAGCAGCCCGGCCGAGCGCTTCTGCTTGCCGAGGATCTTCTTCGCGTGCTTGCCCGCCCACGCGATGTGCTCGATGGCCAGGACGCTCTCGAGCTGCGCGTCCGCGATCGGCTTGCCGGTCTCGTCGCGGACCACCTGGCACAGCTGCGGGAGCCGGCGCGTCAGCACGCCCTTCCAGCTCTTCAGCCGTTCCGCGCGCCCGGCGAAGCCGAGGTCCGCCCACCACTCGGCAGCGCCGCGCGCTCGCGCCACGGCTGCCTTCACGTCGTCCGCCGAGTGGATCGGGTACGTTCCGACCACCTCGTCGGTCGCCGGGCTCAGCGAGTCGAAGGTCTCGCCGACCGACGTCGGCTTCGGCTGGACGGCAGTCATCGGCGTCTCCCTGGAGGTAGCGGGTCAGCCCAGGCTACGACGTTACTGACATCGTGCCAATAGCTCTCACGGGCTTCGCCACCAGCATTGCACCCGCGATCGCCGCGGCAAAGACACCGAACAACGGTGCGAGCCACAACGGCAGCACGCCGACGGCCAGCGAACCCAGCCCGAAGCCGGCCGATTGGACCGTGAACGACAGCGAGAACCCCGCTGACCTGCGGTTCTTCGGCAGCACACGCTGCAGGTTGACCGAGGTCGCGGCGACCAGCGGACCACCGCACACGCCGACCAGGGCCACTGACGCGATCAACCCCGCCCAGCCCAGGTCGACGGCGAGCACGAGCCCGCCGACGACGAACCCGCCGAGGAACAGCCGCGGATCGCCGATCTTGCCCCGCCACACGTAGAGCGCGCTGCCCACGATGCTCGCCCCGGTCAGTACGGCGATCACCACCGGCGCGGCCGCCTCGGGCGCGCCGAGGCGCTGGACCAGCGGCAACGGCGCGACCTCGATCGTCGACGTCAGCAGCCCGATGGTGAAGGCGCAGCACAGCCAAGGCAGGCAGGCGACGAGCCCCACGGGTGGGACGTCGTGCCCGGATTCCACCTGTTCGCGCTCACCCGCGCGACGCGGTACGAGCAGGGCCGCGGCCACGCAGGCGGCGGCCATCGCGGCCAGCGGCACGAGCGAACCGGCCATGTCGAGCAGCGCGACCAACGCCGGACCGCCGACGAGCACGCCGTCGAGGATCATCGCGTCGACCGAGATCGCCCGGGGAAGCAGCCCGTCGTCGACCGTGTCCGCGAGCAGCGTCCGGAACCCGCCCGACAACGCCCCGCCCGTGATGCCGGGCAGCAGGACGACCGCGAGCAAGACAGCACCGGGTGCGGCCGCCGCGGCGGCGAGCGCGAGCACCGCGAATCCCGCAGCGGTCAGGAGCAGCAGCACCGGCAGGCCACGGGCCGGGCCGACGCGGTCGAGCAGCCGCCCGACCGGCACCGCGCAGACCATTTCGGCGGCGACGTAGACCGACATCAGCACGCCGCCGAGCCGGTAGGAGCCGGTCGTGGCGGTGGTCAGCAGGGTGAACGCGAGCGGCGCCATGGTCGCCGGGAGCCGGGCGAACTGGACGCCCGCCGACCAGCGCCAGTAGGCGCGATGGGTGAACAACGACATGCTCACACGCTCGTTCGTGACTTGGCCAAGGCACACTGATTCGGGTGAGAGCGAATCAGCGATGATCGAGCTGGTCCTGACCGCCGCCGGCGCGCAACGCGTCCGCTTCGCGATCTCGCCGCTGGAGGAGGTACTGGGCGCCGTCCAGACGCTGCTCGGCGTCCGGCGGCACCCGGCGCACCTGCCGTGGCTCGCCGACGCTCCCGACGTGCCCGAGCTGGCCGCGGTCCTGGGCGCGCGGCACTACATCACCGAGTTCCTGAGCCCGCCGCCCGGCGGCCCGGAGACGACGGCGGAGGCGCAGCTGCGCGCGGTCCGGGCGACGCCGCCGCACCAGGTCGCGCTGGAGCTGGGGATGGTCGACGCCGACCTTTCGCTGCTGCCGGACGACCCGGCGGCCGCCCGCGACCTCCTCGCCGACCAGCTCGAGACGGTGTGGACGACCCTGCTGGCGCCGGAGTGGCCTCGCCTGCGTGAGCTGCTGGCGGCGGACATCGCGTTCCGGACGCGGCAGCTGGGTGCCGGCGGGATCGCGTCGATGCTGGCCGGGCTGCACCCGCGCGTGCGGCTGTCGGACACGTCGGTCCTGGTGGACCTCCCCGCCCGCGAACGGCTGGAGATCGATTCGCGCGGGTTGCTGCTGATCCCGGCGGTGTTCGCGTGGCCGAGCGTCGGCGTGGTGACGGTGCCACCGTGGCAGATCTCCCTGCTCTACCCGGCCCGGGGCGTGGCTTCACTGTGGACGTCCGCGACGGAGCCGCCGGAGCCCCTGGTCGAGGTCCTCGGCCGCACGCGAGCGCTGCTGCTGACCACCCTCGACCGCCCCGCGGCGACGACCGAGCTGGCCCGGCGCCACGCTTTGGCGCCGGCGACGGTTTCGGCGCACCTGACGGCGTTGCGCGGGGCGGGGTTGCTGACGTCGGAACGTCGTGGCCATCGGGTGCTGTACCGCCGGACCGAGCTCGGCGACGCCTTGCTCACCGGCAAGATATGAGCCACAGTCGTCGACACATTCTCCACCTGGCCCCAAGCGAAACATGCTTCACTCGTGCACATACAGTGAAGTTAAAATCACCGAAAGAGTTACTAAATCTGTTCGACATCAGTCACACAGGGCGCCCCCGGCGCGCTATAGTCGCGAGTCTTCAGTCAGTTCATACGACTGAAGACTTCCGTGATCTCGAGCTGAGGATGAGAATGATTCACCAAGGTGGCGAAGGCGGAGACACATAGTTCCGCCTGCACGAAGAGCAAGAGGAGGGCCCGTCATCCTGACGGGCTACCTCGCCTTCTTGAGGTCGAGACGCATCCCGACCCGAAGGCGCGGCGGAATGTCTCTGGCCACCAGACTCACCTCGGTCGGCCCGACCCCGTTGCGCTTGACCGCCAGCGCATAGTCGTGTTGACCTCTCACCAACCCGATTACGTCACAAGCGACCTCGTTGCCCTGCGGCAACTGAATCGCATATTCGAGATAGTCGGTAACGCAGGCGAATGTCAACGCGAACTCGTCCGGCTGCCGGTCACGCATCAGCGGGGCACACTTTCCCGGCCACTCTTTCTCGATGACCATGAGGATCTCGTCACCCCTGCGCGCCGGACTCCCGAAATGGGCGATCACTTCCAGCCTGCCATCGTTGAGCCACGTCGAGGTCGTATCCCGCCGGGTGCCGCCGATTCCGTCGACTTCAATCGTTTTTACCGCGACCTTCACCTTGCGGCGCGCCTTTTCGGGCTGATTCCAGCCCGCACCCGTGCGGACAGCGAAGAAATCCAGGAAATCACATTCGACGACCGCTTTGACCGTGATCACCTCGGTGGCGTCGCCGTTGGCTCGCACCTCGGCGCACTCCACCCAGCTGGCGATCCGCCACGAGTGACCGTGCCGCTCCCTGAGCACGCGACAGTAGCGCTCGAGCAGTCGCCGGTCGAGTTCCGTTCGTGACCGCCATTCGACCCGGTTCGCAATCAGCAGGATGTACAACCCGATCACGCCGAGCAGGACGGCCACGATCGCGCCCGCCTTTATCGCGGAATTCCCCAGCAATACGCTGAGCAGCCCGCCGAATGCGAGAATGCCCAGCACGCCTTCCGCCAGGCCGACAATACCGGTGTAGAGGACATAGTCTCGGAGCCAGCCGAGAAAGCTCTTGAGCATCGGGCCGCCCACTCCCTCGCAGCGACGGTGCCGGACGCTCCAGCGTAAACCATTCACCGACACCTCGGCGACATTGCTCCATACGAGTGGACAAATCCGTGACATTTTCGGAAAACACAAACCGAGGGTCACCGAAGACGCGGATTTCTGCTCGGCGGCCGAGGTGCGACCGGCAGGTGGCGACCCTGCGTGTTGGCGAGGTGCCGACGAGCGGGACTAGGCTGGAATCGACCACCTGCGAAGGAGAACATCGATGCGTATCGTCCATTTCGGACACGCCTGCCTGCTGCTGGAGACCGGCTCCGAGCGGATCCTGATCGATCCCGGTGCGTTCTCCACCGGGTTCGAGGGCGAGCGGGAGCTGTCCGCCGTGCTGGTCACGCACCAGCACTTCGACCACCTGGACGTCGACCGGCTGCCGAAGCTCCTCGAAGCCAACCCGGACGCCAAGCTGATCGTCGATGCCGGCTCGGCTCCGGAGGTCGAGAAGCTGGGCGTCCAGTTCGACATCGCCAATGTGGGGGACGCCTTCGCCGTCGGGGGCACCTCGATCAAGGCTGTCGGCGGGGAGCACGCCGTCATCCACGCCGACATCCCGGTGATCCCGAACATCGGCTACGTCTTCGACGACGGCGCCTTCTTCCACCCCGGTGACTCGTTCTTCGTGCCCGAGCAGAAGATCGACGTGCTGGGCCTGCCGACGGGTGCGCCGTGGCTCAAGGCCGGCGAAGCGGTCGACTACCTGCGGGCCGTCGCGCCGCGGGTTGCCGTGCCGATCCACGAAGCCGTGCTGGCCAACCCCGCTCTGCACTACGGCCTGTTCGGCAACCTCGCGCCCGAAGGCACCGAGGTCAAGGTGCTGGACCGGGCTGAGCCCGCGAAGTTCTAGGAGCGGCCCACCCAGGCTTCGACGCCGGCCGGAAGTCGTCGTCGAGCGCCGGGGGCTTCCCGGCGCCGACTGGGTGCTGGAACGCCGCAAGCCCGGCGCCTGGCGGGCCCCGAAGGTTCAGGCCGCGACCGTGCGCAGCGAGCCGTAGGTGGCACCGAACGCGCGGTTCTCCAACGCCACGTCGACGGCGTCGAGCAGGGCCTGGCGGAGGCCGGGGCGGGTGAGGTCCGTGGCGTCCACCCCCAGCCGGACCAGCCCGCCCCGGCGAGCCGCGCGCGCCGATGCCAGTACCAGGGTGAAACAGCGCACCGTTTCCGTGCGGTGCGACTGGCTCGTGAACTCCTGGACGCGCCCCCGGCGCACCTCGCCCGTGACGAGGTCGCGGACCGCGCCGAGGTCCGCGCAGAGCCGGAAGCCGTGCTCCGCCAGCGCCAGCAGCGTGCCCTGGGAGGCGATCCAGCGCGGCGGCGCGAAGCCGTCGACGGCCAGGCCGGCGTTGTCCAGCGCGGCCTTCGCCGCGATCAGCCGGAGCCGTGCCTCGTGCGCCGGCAGCGTCGCGAACTCCGCCTTCTTGCCCAGGTACACCGTGCGGTGCGTGGGCGTGACGGCGTGGTCGTAACCGTGCAGCAGCACGGAATCGCCGGCCCGGGCGCGCGTGCGCACCCACTCCGTCACCGGGCCGCCGCCGGTGCGGGCGGCATACAGCACCGAAAGCGGCACCCGGCGGCGGTCGAGCTCGGCCGCGAGGTCGGCGCACCGGTGCAGCGTGCGCGGGGTGATTCCCGACAGCGAAACCAGCAAGCGAGCTTCCACGCCACCATTGGGACGGACGCGTCTGACGGGCCCGTGAACTGCGCAGAACGGGCGGGCGTCCGTTGCCGGAAGGGTCAGCCGCCCTCGCGCAGGCGCTGCACGGCCACCGCGATCCGGCCGCGCAGGTCCGGGTCGGCGACCTGGCCGCCGTCGACGTCCGCGCGGGACACCGGGATCCGCGCGCACGCCTCGTCGATGATCTTCGCGCCCGCGTACGTCAGCACCTTCCGGAGCGAGTCGTGCGCGTCGCGGCCGCCCGTCGGCGCCGCCACCGAGGACGCGTTGATCCACGCCACCGGCTTGCCGTAGATCTCGCCGCCGCCGACCGTCCAGTCGAGGAGGTTCTTGAACGAGCCCGGCAGACCGCCCGCGTACTCCGGTGTGCAGATCAGGATCGCGTCCGCGTCCTTGATCGCCGCGCGCAGCTCCGAGACGGCCGGGTGCAGCGGGTCGCGGTCGTCATCCGGGTTGAAGTGCGGCAGGTCGCCGAGGCCGGTGTAGGTCGTGCTCGAGGTGAGCGTCGCCACGGTCCCCAGTACCGCCGCATTGCCGGAGCCTGCTCGCAGGCTGCCGCAGATCAGCAGGATCACGCAGCCAGTCTGTCAGGGAACGCCCGGTGATGCGGCGGCACGCCTTGAGATACCGCTCGCGAGTGGCCGTCACCACCTCCGGCGGCAACGGCGGCAGCGCGGACACGCAGTCCCAGCCGGAAGCCGGGTCGACCAGCCAGTCGCGCACGTGCTGCTTGTCGTACGACGGCCGCGGGCGGCCCGGGCGGTGGCCGTGGGAAAGCCAGTACCGCGCGGAATCCGGCGTCAGCAGCTCGTCGGCGAGCACGAGCCCGCCGTCCGCGCCGATGCCGAACTCGAACTTCGTGTCGGCGAGCAGCAGGCCCTGCTCCGCGGCCCGCGCGGCGCCCCGGCGGTACAGCTCGAGCGACGCCTCGCGGACCTCTTCGGCGAGCGCGCGGCCGAGGATCGAAGCGAACGTGTCGAAGTCGATGTTCTCGTCGGGCTCGCCGGGACGTGCCTTGGTGGACGGCGTGAAGATCGGCTCCGGCAGCCGCGCCGACTCCGCCAGGCCCGGCGGCAGCGCGAGGCCGCACACCGCGCCGGAGCGGCGGTAGTCCGCGTAGCCGCGGCCGGTGAGGTGGCCGCGGACGACGGCCTCCACCGGCAGCATGTCGAGCCGTTCGACCAGCAGCGCCCGGCCGCGGAAGGCCTCCGGGATGAGGGGGCCGTCGCAGGCCACCAGGTGGTTCGGGAGGACGTCGGCGAGCTCGCGGAACCAGAACACGCTCATCGCGGTGAGCACCCGGCCCTTGTCCGGGACGTCGGTGGGGAACACGCGCTCGAAGGCGGAAATGCGGTCGGAAGCGACGATGAGCAGGTGGTCGTCCATGGCGTACAGGTCACGGACCTTGCCGGAGGCGAGTCGCTCGGGGATGGGGAGGGGTGTCACGCGCTGAACCCTAACGGGCACCCTCCGCCACCATGGATGATGCTGGCATGGCGTACGACTGGATCTCGGTGACGACCGACTACGGCCTGCGCGACGGCTTCGTGGCGGCCTGCCACGGCGTGATCGCGCGGCTGGCGCCCGCCGTGCGGGTGCTCGACGTGACGCACGAGGTGCCACCCCAGGATGTCCGGCACGGGGCCATGGCATTGGCCCAGACCGTGCCGTTCCTCCCGGAAGCGGTGCACGTCGCCGTCGTCGACCCGGGCGTCGGTACCGCCCGGCTCGGCGTGGTCGTCGTCGCCGACGGCGGACTGCTGGTCGGGCCGGACAACGGCCTCCTGCTGCCGGCCGCGCACGCGCTGGGCGGGGTCCGGGCGGCGTACGAGCTGACCGAGCCGTCGCTGCGGCTGCCGGTCACGTCGGCGACGTTCCACGGCCGCGACGTCTTCGCGCCCGCGGCGGCGCACCTGGCGTTGGGGGTCGCGCCGGCGGACTTCGGCGACCGCGTCGAGGGTCTGGTCGAGCTGCCGGAGCCGTTCGTGGCGGCGTTCCCGGGGAAGCTGGTGTCGGAGGTGCTGACGGTCGACCACTTCGGCAACGTCCAGCTCGCCGCCACCCTGGCCGATCTGGAGCTGTCGGGGTTGTCCGGCGCGGTTTCCGTGCACAGCGAGCGGGTCGCGGTGACCACCGAGATCGGGCGCACCTTCGCCGACGTGCCCGCCGGCGCGAGCGTGCTCTACACCGACTCCGCGGGCCGGCTCGCCGTCGCCGTCAACGGCGGTTCCGCCGCGGCGGTACTGGGACTCGGGCCCGCCCAGGAGTGCACGATCACCTCGTCGCCGACCGTCACCTGACCGTGCCGCAGAACGGCGGCCTTCATGCCGAAGATCACACCGCCGTCCGGGTGCCGCCGGTAGCTCGCGAGCGTGCGGATCGGCTCGGGGCCGGCCTTCTCACCCGTCTCCTGGTCGACCATCGGGACCGTGCAGCGCACGCACTGCCTGGCGTAGCCGAACTTCGCGGTGCCCGCGGTCATCGCGCGGACCTCGTCCTCGGTGTGCGGCTCGGCCCAGCCGGAGACGATGATGTTGGGCCGGAAGCGGTCCATCGGCACGGGCTCCCCGCCGCGTTCGAGGATGCGCGCGTTCAATCCATCCAAAGAGGACTCGCCGGCGACGAGCAGCGCGTGCCCGTCGGCGAAGGCGGCCGTGCCGGGCGTCTCACCGCCCGTGACGCGCTCGTGGTCCGGCGCGACGCCGATCAGGACGGACGGCAGGCCGAGTAGCTCCGAGAACCACTGCGCGGCTTCCTCGCCCTGGTGGACGCCGGTGCCGTGCCAGGAGAACGTCGAGCCCGGGTGCCGCGGGCCGTCGCGCCGGATGTCGAGGACGAGGTCTTCGACGCCCGGCGCGGCGAGTTCGAGCTTGTCGCCATCGACCTTCGGCCGGACCGCGGCCAGCACCGGGTAGCGCCGCTGACTGCGGAAGTCGCCGTCCGGCGCGACGACCTGGAAGACGCGGTCGTGCGCCAGCCCGGCCGGCCCGACCTCGGCGGCCGGCACCGAAGTGCCGGCACAGCCCTTGACCGGGTAGTACGTCAGCCGCGCGATCCTCGCCATGCCCGCAGGCTACCCGGGCACCGGCCGCCGGATCGCGCGGTTTTCAGAGGACCTGGGACAGGAATCGCTGCAGCCGGGGGCCCCGCGGGTCGTCGAAGATCCGCGCCGGTGGCCCCTGCTCCACGATGCGGCCCGCGTCCATGAACGCGACCTCGTCGGCGACGCTGCGCGCGAAACCCATCTCGTGCGTGACCACGATCAGGGTCAGGCCGCGCGAAGCCAGGCCCGCCATGAGGTTCAGCACGCCCTTGACCAGCTCGGGGTCGAGCGCGCTGGTGGCCTCGTCGAAGAGCATCACCTCGGGGTCCATCGCCAGCGCCCGCGCGATCGCGACGCGCTGCTGCTGACCGCCCGAAAGCGCGCTCGGCCGGTACGGCGCCTTGTCCGCGAGGCCGACGTCGGCCAGCCGCGCGCGGGCGATCGCCGACGCCTCCTCCTTGCTCAGCTTCTTCACGCTGCGCAGCGGCAGCACGATGTTGTCCAGCACGCTCCGGTGGCCGAAGAGGTTGAAGTGCTGGAACACCATGCCGACGCGCTGGCGCAGCGCGTCCGGGTCGGCTCGCACCACGGACTCGCCGTCGAGCAAGAGGTCGCCGGAGTCGGGTTCCTGCAGGCGGTTCACGCACCGCAGGAGCGTCGACTTGCCGGAGCCCGACGGCCCGATCACGCAGGTCGTCTTGCCGCTCTCGACCTTCAGGTCGACGCCGCGCAGGACTTCGAGGGTCCCGAAGCTGACGTGGACGTCCCGAAGCTCCACACTGGACGAACGCACCGCCGTCACCACGTGCTGACCCTCCCGCCGGCGCCGAGCTCGACCGGCTCACTCTCGTCCGGTTCGGCGGCGCGCACCTTGCGGCCGGTCCGGAGCTTCTTGTCGATGTAGTTCACCAGGTGCGTCAGCGGCACGGTGATGACCAGGTAGACGAACCCGGCGGCGACCAGCGGCGACAGGTTGCCGGTGTTGGCCGCGAGGTCCTGCCCGATGCGGAACAGCTCGCGCTGCTCGGACAGCAGGCCGAGGAAGTACACCAGGCTGGAGTCCTTGATCAGCGCGATGAACTGGTTCACCAGCGCGGGCAGCACGCGCCGCACGCCCTGCGGGATGACGACCAGCAGCATCGCCTTGCTGTAGCTCATCCCCAGCGCGCGGCTGGCTTCCAGCTGTCCTTTTTCGACACTCTGGATGCCGGACCGGAAGATCTCGCCGATGTAGGCGGCCGCGATCAGGCTCAGCGCCAGGATGCCCAGCGGGTAGGGGTTGGTGCCGACGACGTCCCGCGCGAGCGTGCCGAGCCCCTGGCCGATCACGAGGATCGTCAGGATCGCCGGCAGCCCGCGGAAGACGTCGGTGTACACCCGCGCCGGCCAGCGCAGCCAGACCTTGGTGGACAGGCCCATCACCGCGAGCACCATGCCGAACACGATGCCGATCAGCCCGGACGTGAGCGCGAGGACCAGCGTGTTGAGCAGGCCGGTCTTCAGCAGGTCGGGGAAGACCTGCCAGATGTACTCCCAGTTGAAGAAGGTGTCGAGGAACTGGTCCATCTACTGTCCCGGCCTGAATTCTTCGGGGACCGGCACGGTCGGCAGGAACTGCTGGTGCAGCTTGAGCCACGTGCCGTCGGCGATCGACTTCTTCAAGCCCTCGTTGATCTTGCCGAGCAGCTCCGCGTTGCCCTTCTTCACCGCGAACCCGTGCGGCACGTCGCTGACGAAGCTCTTCACCACGACGAGCTTCGCGTCCGGGTTGTCGGTGACGTTCTTCTCGGCGATGCTCTGGTCGAGGATGTACGCGTCGACCGCGCCGGTCTTCAACGCGGTCAGCGCGGCCGCGTAGTCGGGGAAGCGGACCGCCTGCGCGGTGGGGACCGTGCTGGTCAGCCAGTGATCGCCGACTGTGGCCTGGATGACCGCGACGCGCTTGCCCGCCAGGCCCTTCTCGTCGGTGACCGGCGTGCCCTGCTTGGCCTGGATGCTCATGGTTTCGAAGTCGTAGGCGGCCGAGAAGTCGACCGTCTTCTTGCGCTCTTCGGTCTGCGCGATCGCCGAGCTCGCGATGTCGTAGCGACCGGACGCGACCTGCCCGAGCAGTCCGGAGAAGTCGGTCGCGGCGAACTCCAGCTTCAGGTTCTGCTTGGCCGCGATGTCCTTGAGCAGCTCGTTGTCGAAGCCCGTGTAGGTGCCGTCCTTGAGGAAGATGTTCGGCGGCGCGTCGCTCAGCGTGCCGACGCGCAGGGTCGAGGAAGCGCTGTCCGAACCGCCGCACGCGGTGAGCGCGGCCAGCAGCGTCGCGGCCAGGCCGGTGACGATCAGCTTCTTCACGTCAGACCCCCGGGTTCGTGACGAGCAGGCCGGGCCCGCCCTGCTGGAGTTCCTTGGACAGCGGCGTCGTCTTGTAGAACTGCCCGTAGATGCGGGCGACCGTCCCGTCGGCGATCGCCTTGGCGAGCCCGTCGTTCAGCTTCTTCAGCAGGTCGGTGTTCTTCTTGGCGACGGCGAAGGCCGACGGCGTGTCCTTGTCCTCGGCGGTGTAGCCGAGCTCCAGCGGGACCGCGGGGTTCTGGTCCAGGTACTTCTGGCCGATGTCCTGCGGCACGACCCAGCCGTCGAGGGTGCCGTTCTTCAGCTGCGCGAAACCCGCGTTGTAGTCGGGGAAGCGGACGACCTGGGCGCTGGGCACCTTGCCCGCGAACTCGTCCTGGACCGAGCCCTGGACGACGCCGAGGCGCTTGCCCGGCAACGCGCCGACGTCCTTGAGGTTCGCGCCCTTCGGGGTCACGACCGTGGTGAAGCCGGTGTTGTAGCCGTTGGAGAACGCGACCGTCTTCTTGCGCGCCTCGGTGCTCGAGATCGTCGAGCTGCCGATGTCGAACTTGCCGGTCGCGACGCCGGCCAGCAGGCCGGAGAACTCGGTGCCGACGAACTCGACCTCGAAGCCCTCACGCTTCGCGATGTCGCGCAGCAGTTCGTTGTCGTAGCCGGTGAACCGGCCGTTCTCCAGATAGATCGACGGCGGGGCGTCGCCCAGGGTCCCGACGCGCAGGGTCTGGCCGGCGGCGGAGGAATCCGAGCCGCCGCACGCGGCCAGGGTCAGCGTCAGCGCGCCCGCGGTGACGGCGGCGGCGATTTTCGACAGCGTGGATCTCATCGCTTCTTCCATGGTTGATCGCGCACGGGGCGCGATGAATGCGCGCCAGGCCGCGGGATGGGCGGCCCGGCGCTCCGGGGTTCAGCGATCGAGATTAGGGATTTGGCCCGTTCGTGTGGATTCGTTCCAGTCCGTGGACGGGTGCGTCAGCTCACAGGATCGGCTGCGGCGCGTAGCCCGCCGCCTCGGGGAACCGCTCGAGCACGTGCGTGACGCGCTCGGCGACCTGCGCCACCTGACGCTCGGCCGTGCCGGTGAACGAAATGCGGTCGGCGAGGAGCTTGTCCAGCTCACCGCGGTCGAGCGGGATGCGCTCGTCGGCGGCGAAGCGGTCGAGGAGGTCGTTCTCCGCGAGGCCTTCGCGCATCTCCAGCGCGACGGCGACGGAGTGCTCCTTGATCGCCTCGTGGGCCGTCTCACGTCCGACGCCCGCACGGACCGACGCCATGAGCACCTTCGTCGTGGTGAGGAACGGCAGGTAGCGATCAAGCTCACGCTCGATCACCGCCGGGAAGGCACCGAACTCGGCCAGGACCGTGAGGAAGGTCTCCAGCAGGCCGTCGAGCGCGAAGAAGGCGTCCGGCAGCGCGACGCGGCGGACGACCGAGTCGGAGACGTCACCCTCGTTCCACTGGTCGCCGGCCAGCTCGCCGATCATCGACAGGTACCCGCGCAGCACGACGGCGAGGCCGTTCACGCGCTCGCACGAGCGGGTGTTCATCTTGTGCGGCATGGCGGACGAGCCGACCTGGCCGGGCTTGAAGCCCTCGGTGACCAGCTCGAGGCCGGCCATCAGCCGGATCGTCTTGGCCAGGCTGGACGGCGCCGCCGCGAGCTGGACCACAGTGGACAGCACGTCGAAGTCGAGCGAGCGCGGGTAGACCTGACCGACGCTGACGAACCGCCGGTTGAAGCCGAGGTGCTGCATGACGCGGTCTTCGAGCTGGTCCAAAGTGGACTCGTCGCCGAGCAGGTCGAGCATGTCCTGCGCGGTGCCGACCGGGCCCTTGATGCCGCGCAGCGGGTAGCGCTCGATCAGGTTGTCGAGCCGCTCGAAGGCGACCAGCAGCTCGTCGGCGGCGGTGGCGAACCGCTTGCCGAGGGTGGTGGCCTGCGCGGCGACGTTGTGCGAGCGGCCGGCCATGACGGTGTCGGCGTGTTCGACGGCGAGGGCGGCCAGCCGGGCCAGCACGGCGGCGACGCGGGTCCTGGTGAGTTCGAGCGACCGGAGCAGCTGCAGCTGCTCGACGTTCTCGGTGAGGTCGCGCGAGGTCATCCCCTTGTGGATGTGCTCCTGCCCGGCGAGGTCGCTGAACTCCTCGATGCGCGCCTTGACGTCGTGGCGGGTGACGCGCTCCCGGGCGGCGATCGACTCGAGGTCGACGGTGTCGATGACCCGCTCGTAGTCCTCTACAACGCCGTCGGGCACCTCGACGCCGAGGTCCTTCTGCGCCTTGAGGACGGCGAGCCAGAGCTGCCGCTCCAGGACGACCTTGTACTCCGGCGACCAGAGCGAGACCAGCTCCACCGAGGCGTAGCGGGCGGCGAGCACGTTCGGAATGCGGGGCTTGTCCGTCACGCCCTCACGATACCTGTGCAGGTCAGGGACATCGCAGCACCCGGGTCCAGCGTCGTCAGCGGGCCGAGCACCTCCAGCTCGACGATCCGCGCGGGCGGGTCCAGGTCACCCAGCTCCGCGAGCGGTTCCGGGAGCGGGTGCTCCAGCCAGATCTCCAGCGGCGAGCCTTGGTCCGGGTACCGGCCCGCCGGGTCCACCTCGAAGGACAGCGTCAACGCGCCGTAGGTCACCCAGCCCGCCGTGCCCGGCACGCCCAGCTTGCCGATCACGTCCTGGGGCGGCACGACCAGCCGGTCACCGTCCACTGTGTACTCGGGGGTGCCGGTCCCGGCCACCAGCGCGACGACGTCGGGGCATCGCAGGCCGGCGGTCACCGTTCCGCCGCCGGGCAGCTGGGTCACGTTCCACAGCGCCCACCGGACCGGCCGCTCAGAAGTGTTCTCCGCGCGCAGGTCCAGCCGGTAGCCGTCGTCGAGGATCGTGACCGCGCGGGTCAGCCGCAGCCCGGTCCGCGGGTCCGGGGCGCTGGTCATCGTCACCGTGTCGCCGTCGGCCACGGCGGTGTACGGCCCGGAGTCGAGGACCGGGTCGGGCGGGCCGGGCCACTGGTCCGGGCCGTCCCAGCCCTGCGGGGCGGGCCACGTCTTGTCCCCGCCGTAGTTGACCCAGTCGCCCATGCGGCCGGAGTTCGGGGTGTACTCGCCGCGCAGGTCGTCGCCGAGCAGCGCCGGGTTCCGCCAGAGCAGCTCGACGCCGCGGTGCCGCACCGACAGCAGCCGGCCGCCCAGCTCCGGGACCAGGCCGAGCCGTAGGTCGCCGCGCTCCAGCCAGGTCACCATTCGGCGAGACCGCCGTCGTCGTGCCGCCACACCGGCGAGCGCCAGGTGTGCCCGGCCTCGTCGGCGCGGCGGACGGCCGCTTCGTCGACCTCGATGCCGAGACCCGGCCCGAGCGGGCGGGCCGCGTAGCCGTCCTGGAAGGCGAAGATCGAGGGGTCCACGAGGTACTGGTGCTCCCGGCCCTCGTGGTAGTGCATGCCGACGCTCTGTTCCTGGATCAGGAAGTTCGGCGTCGCGAACGCGACCTGCAGCGACGCGGCCAGCGAGATCGGCCCGAGCGGGCAGTGCGGCGCGAGCGAAGCGCCGTAGATCTCGGCCAGCGCGCCGATCCGCCGCAGCTCGGAGATGCCGCCCGCGTGGGACGGGTCCGGCTGCAGGACCGCGACGCCGGCGTCGAGCACCGGCTTGAACTCCCAGCGCGAGTAGAGCCGCTCGCCGACCGCGATCGGCACCGTCGAGGCCTCGACGATCGAGCGCAGCGCGTCGCCCTGCGTCTCCGGCAGGATCGGCTCCTCGACGAACATCGGCTGGACGTCTTCGAGCAGCTTCACCAGCCGCCGCGCCATCGCGGGCGAGACGCGGCCGTGGAAGTCGATCGCGAGGTCGCGGTGCGGGCCGAGCACCTCCCGCGCTTCCCACGCGCGCGCCACCGCGGCGTCGGCCTCCGCGGGGGACGCGATCGCCGTCAGCGGGCCGGCGACGTTCATCTTCACCGCCGTGAACCCGGCCTCGACCTGCGCGGACACGGCTTCGCGGATGCCGGACGGCCGGTCGCCGCCGACCCAGCTGTAGACCCGGACGCGGTCGCGGACCGGGCCGCCGAGCAGCTCGTGGACCGGCGCGTCGCGGACCTTGCCGGCGATGTCCCAGAGCGCGTGGTCGTAGCCGGCCAGCGCGCTCGAAAGCACCGGTCCGCCGCGGTAGAAGCCGCCGCGGCGCAGCACCTGCCAGTGGTCCTCGATGCGCAGCGGGTCCTGGCCGATCAGCAGCTCGGACATTTCGTGCACCGCCGCGCGCACGGTCTCCGCGCGGCCCTCGACCACGGGCTCGCCCCAGCCGCTGATGCCCTCGTCCGTGCTGACCTTGAGGAACAGCCAGCGCGGCGCGACCAGAAACGTTTCAACCCCGGTGATCTTCACCCGTGTCCCCCATCTACGCGGAATCCTTGGCGGCGGACCAGCCGCCGTCGACGGTCAGCTCGGCCCCGGTGACGAACGACGCGGCGTCCGAAAGCAGGAAGGCGATCACGTCCGCCACCTCCTCGGGCCGGCCGAGGCGCCCGGCCGGCGTCGCCTGGGCACTGCGTTCGCGGTCTTCGGGCGGGATGCGGTCCCATGCCTGGGTGAGCACCGGCCCCGGCAGCACGGAGTTGACGCGCACCTCCGGGGCGTATTCCACCGCCAGCTGCCGGGCCAGCGCGACCAGCGCGCCCTTGCTCGCGGCGTACGCGGGGTGGCCCGGCAACCCGAAGTGCGCGTGCACCGACGACACCAGCACGACCGCGCCGCCCCGGGCCCGCAGCGACGGAAGGCAGGCCTTCACGGCGAGGAACGCGCCGGTCAGGTTGACGTCGAGCTGCCGCCGCCACTCGTCGCGGCCGATCTCGTGCAGCGGCCCGGTGCTGGGCACGTAGGCGTTGCTGACCAGGGCGTCCACCTCGCCGATGGCCGCCCAGGTCGCCTCGTCGGCGACGTCGCCCCGGACCGGGGTGACGCCGTCGGGGAGCTCGGCGATGTCCACGCCGAGCACGCGGTAGCCGTCGTCGAGCAGTTTCCGGGCGGTAGCCGCCCCGATCCCGGACGCCGCACCGGTCACCACCGCTGTCCGCGTGGACATCGCCGTCTCCGTTCTCAGAACTTCGCTACGTGCACATGGTCGTCCGGCCCGCGGGCGGCGAACCACAGCGACGCGCCGTCGGACGCCGCGCCGAGGGTTCCCACGATGCTCCCGCTCGGGTACTCCGGCCGTTTGAACCAGCCCGCCCACGTGCCGGACCAGGCGTTGGCCCACAGCGAGTAGTCGCTCGCGGACGCGGTGAGCGCGACCTTCGCGCCGGCCGCGACGAGCGTCGGGCTGCTGCTGACCGTGCCGCCGATGGACGTCCAGTCCGACCAGGTGTCCCCGGTCTTCGTGCGCGCCCAGACGCTGTCGTCGGCGGTGCGGACCGCGACGACCGTGCCGCTCGTGGACGTCGCCGCGCCGGGCCGGCCGAAGATCGGCTTGCCGCCGGGCGCGCCGAGACCGGACCACTGACCGGCACTGGTCCGCTGCCAGACCTGACCGTCGGAGCCGCGCGCGAAGAGCGTTCCGTCGCTGGTGACCGACGGCGAATCGGTCAGCGTCCCGCCCAGCCGCTTCCAGTCGCCCCAGTGGCCGTACCGGTAAGTGCGCTGGTAGGCGGCGTTGTCGAGGCCGCGGACGTAGACGTCGATGCCGGTGGACGTGGCGACCGCGGCGGGCTGGCCGAGGAACTCGCCACCGACCTGACGCGGCCCGTCGAGGCCCTTGACCTGCAGGGAGCCGCTCTGGTCGCGGAAGAACGTCACGGTCTTGCCGCCGGTGCGGACGATCGCCGGGCTGGCGGACGCCGTGCCGCCGAGGTCGTCACCCGGGACGAGGTCGGTGCCGTGCAGGCGCAGGAACGCGGTGCCGTGCGCGGGCACGGTGACCGTGTACGAGCCGGTCGCGCTGCCGCGGTCGGCGCGAGCACGAAGGTCGCGAATGGACACTCGGCCCTTCAGCCCGGCGTCGGCGAAGTTCAGCGTCATCTGCGTCGGCGTCTCACCGCGGTTGAGCAGCACCACCGCGCGGTCGCCGTCTCGCGACAGGACCTTGCTGTAGGTGTCGGTGCTGCCGTTGTTCGCAACGCGGACGCCCTGGATGCCGAGGCGGTCCTGGTTGACGCCCACGATTTCCGGGTTCTTCAGCGTGCTGATCATCGACGCGGGCAGCGTGCGCGGGTCCGAGCCGAGGATCAGCGGGGAGGCCATCTCCGCCCACATGACGAACTGGGTGGTCGACTCCTCCTCGTTCAGCTCGTAGGTGCCCTGCTCGGTCTTGCGCATCGGGATCAGGTAGTCGGGGTCGTTGTAGTGCCCCGGCCCGTTCGCCTCGGGGTGCGCGGCGTTGGCGTCCATGTTGCGCAGGACGTCGGTCCAGATGCCCTCGTACGGCGTGCCGAACGCGATGTCCGTGCTGGTGCGCCAGGAGTCGGCGACGAGCGGGCCGTAGCTGTAGGCGATGCCGGCGACCTGGTCGGGCCCGTGCGGGGTGCCCCACTCGTCGGTGACCGGGTTGCAGACGTTCAGCACCATCGGGCGGCCCGCCTTGGCCAGGGCCTGGCTGAACTGCGTGAACACGTCGGCGGGCTTGAGGTTCTGGGCGATGCCGCAGAGGAAGTCGACCTTGACGGCGTCGAACTTCCAGTTCGCGAACCGCTTGGTGTCCTGCTCGTAGTGGCCGCCGGAGCCGGCCGCGCAGTTCTTGCCGTCCGAGGCGCCCGCGTCGGTGTAGATGCCGGCTTTCAGACCGCGGGCGTGCAGGTAGTTGACCAAAGTGGACAGTCCACTGGGAAACTTCGCGCTGTCCGCGAGGAGGTTGCCCTGCGCGTCGCGCGGGTCGGGCGCGGTCCAGCCGCCGTCGATCCAGACGTAGCGGTAGCCGGCGTCGCGCAGGCCGCTGGAGACGAGGAAGTCCGCGACGGACTTGACCGACGTCTCGCTGGGCGCGCCCAGGCCGTAGTAGGTGTTCCAGCCCATGTACGGGGTCTTCGCGACCCCGCTGTCGTAGTAGTCGGGAGCGCCTTGGTCCACGGCCGGAGTTGCTTGTGCTGGGATCGCGATCGCGGTGAGCGCGGCGGCGGCCGCTGCTACGACCGCTAGGGATCTCTTCAAGAGCATGTTGCTGGACACCCTTCTCCGATGAAACAGCGTCGAGCGAAGCCTGGAGCAGCATGCCGGGGCGCCTCAGCCTCCGTCAAGAATAAATCCTAAATTAAGATTTCACGCGCTATGCTCTCCTCGATGAACACCGAAGTCGTCACTCTCGGCGAGGCGATGCGGCTGTTGCTCGCCGAGCCCGGCGTCGCGCTGCGGCGCGCGCACACCTTCACCTCGTCGGTCGCCGGCGCCGAGACGAACGTCGCGGTCGGCCTGGCCCGGCTCGGCCACCGCGTCCGCTGGCTGAGCCGCGTCGGCGACGACCCGTCCGGCGCCCACGTGCTCGCGACGCTGCGCGCGGACGACGTCGACGTCTCGCGGGTCGAAGTCGATCCGGACGCGTACACCGGATTCCTGATCCGGGACACCGAGACGGTCGAGTACCACCGAAGCGGCTCCGCTGCTTCGCGCCTTTCAGCTGCGTACGTGCGCGACGCAGGTCTCGACGGCGCTCGGCTCGTACACGTCTCCGGCATCACGGCGATGCTGTCGTCCGACGCGCACGAAGCCGTCGAAGCGCTCTTCGCACTGGCCCGCGCTTCGGGCGCCTGGGTGTCCTTCGACCCGAACGTCCGGCTGAAGCTCGCGAAGCCGGACCGCTGGCGCGAGACCGTCGGGCCGCTGCTGACCAGGGCGGATCTCGTGTTCGCCGGCGAAGACGAGCTCGAGCTGCTCGGGCAGACGCCGGACACGCTGCTCGCGGGCCGGGCGCAGACGGTGGTCGTCAAACAGCGGGACAAGGTCGCCCGCGCCGTGACCGCGGACGGCTCGTGGACGCAGCCGAGCCTGGTCACGCGGGTCGTCGACCCGGTCGGGGCGGGTGACGCGCTGACGTCGGGGTACCTCTCGGCGTGGCTGCGGGGCGCGCCGCCGGAAGAAGCGCTGCGGGCCGGCGCGGCGTGCGCGGCGCTGGTCGTCGGCACGCGAACCGACCTGGAAGGCCTGCCCGGCCAGGGCGAACTCACCAAGGCACTGCACGGCACGGAGGTGGACCGATGACCTATCGCTGGGAGATCACGGCGGACGCGCTGCGCCAGGGCGTCGTCGGGATCGTGCGCACGCACGACGCGGAGTCGGCGGTCTCGGCGGCGCGCGCGGCGCTGGAAGCCGGGCTGCGCTCGATCGAGCTGCCGCTGACGAACCCGGGGGCGCTGGACGCGATCTCGGGCCTGTCCGCGGCCTACCCGGACGCGACGATCGGGGCCGGCACGGTGCTCGACGAGGCGTCGGCGGTGCTGGCCATCCGCGCGGGCGCGCGGTTCCTCGTGTCGCCGTCGGTGGACGCGGCGGTGATCCGCACCGCTCACCGGTACGGCGCGGCGGCGTTCCCTGGCGCGGGTTCGGTGACCGAAATCGTGCGGGCGCTGGAGGAAGGCGCGGACGCGGTGAAGGTGTTCCCGGCGTCGGCGTTGCGTCCGTCGTGGATCTCGGACGTGCGGGCCGCGCTCCCGCAGGCGCCGCTGGTGCCCACCGGCGGCATCGGACCGGCGGACGTGCCAGAGTGGCTGGCGGCGGGCGCGGTGGCGTGCGGAGTCGGCTCGGCGCTGACCCGCGGCACCACCGCGGAGATCTCCGCCCGGGTCGAGACGCTGCTGAGGAGCACGCATGGCTGAGCTGGTCTTCGTCGGGTGCTACACCGGCGACGCGGGGAACGGCACCGGGATCACGACGTTCTCGCGATCGTCCACCGGTGAGCTGACGGAGGTCGCTTCGCTGCCGCTGGAGTCGCCGTCGTGGCTTGTCCGGCACCCGTCGCTTCCGGTGCTGTACGCGGCGAACGAGACCGCTGCCGGTGGCGTGACGGCGCTTTCCGTTTCTCCTTCCGGGGCACTGTCGGTGCTGGGCACGGCTGCCACCGGTGGCGCGCACCCGTGTCACTTGGCGGTGACCCCGGACGGCCGGTTCCTGTTGTGCGCCAACTACACCGGCGGCAGCCTGGCGGTGTTCTCACTGTCCGCTTCAGGGGCCTTGGTCTCCCGGACCGCCTTGGTTCAGCACACCGGCAGCGGCCCCTCCTCGGATCGTCAAGAGGCGGCGCACGTCCACATGGCGGTGCCGTCACCCGACTCGACGGTCGTGAGCGCGGTCGACCTGGGGACGGACGAGATCCGCAGCTACACGCTGTCCTCGTCGGGTTCGCTGGAGCCGCTGGCGGTGTCCGCGCTTCCGCCGGGCACCGGACCGCGGCAGCTGGTCCGCCGCCCGGGCACCGACCTGGCGTACGTGGTCGGCGAACTGGCCGGGACGCTCGTGACGGTCCGCGAAACTTCACCGGGCGCTTTCGACGTGGTGGCCACGACGGCGTCGACGCTGTCGTCGGTGACTCCGAACCTGGTGGCCCACCTGGAACTGGCCGGCGCCCGGATGTACGTGTCGAACCGCGGCCCGGACTGCATCACGGAGTTCGCCCTCGACGACGCGTTGGCGGTCGCCGACCAGCCGTGTGGCGCGAACCCGCGGCACTTCGCCTTGGTGGACGGGACTTGTTACGTGGCGGCCCAGTCGGCGGACGCGATCACGGCGTTCACCCTGACCGCCTCCGGCGACGCGGAGCTGCGGCACTACCCGACGGGCTCGCCGACCTTCGTGCTGCCGGTCTCGCTACCCTGACGGGTGCTTCCTTTCACTCCCGCCCTGGTGGCGGCCGCGCCGGACGACCCGAAGGTGACCGACTGGATCTCGTCGATCTCCGGCAGCGCGAGCGCGCTGATCTCGGTCGGCGCACTGGTCGCGGCGGTCGTGGCGGCCGGCGAAGGTGGCCATCTGGTACCACGTCGACGAGGTCGCCCAGACGATGAAGAGCCGCACTCGCGATACCGCTTTCACAACACGAGTGACCTGCCCGTGTACGACATCGAGGTCACGATCTCCTGTGCGGGCGAGTGGGTCAGGTACTACGCGCCGACCCTGCCGCCGACTTCGGAGCCGCAACCGCTCGCACGGGCCACGAACCTGTTCCGGTTGCTGCTGCGGTTCCTCGCCGAGCGGGACACCGGCGAGGCCGCCTGTCGGAGGACCGGATCGGCCGGTGGGCGCGGACGGCACTGCTCGATCACCCGGTCAGCGTCGAATACTCCTTCTCCGACGGAGAGTCCTACTGGCTGCGCTCAGCGATCGGCTTCCTCCGCAAGCTCGACGAGCGGCCGCCGGTGAACCAGCAACCACGGAACTCCTTCATGAATCCCGACGGAGGATGACCACGTCCGCGTCGTGGTCCGCGGTCCAGTCGAACGGGAGGCCCGCGTACTTCAGGTGCGCTCCCGAGTACCGGGCTCCCGACTCGTCCACATAGGACGCCTCAGCGCTCACCGAAAGGCGCACCCGCGACGACCGGCCGGGTACCAATGGTGCTCCGGTCAGCTGACCGGAGCTCCACGCCAGCACGACCACCGTGTCGCCGTCCTCGGACGTGTACTGCGTGGCCGCCGTGGGAGCCGACGGGCCGTGGAGGACCCGGGCCGTTCCGTGGTGGATCACCGGACGGATCGACTTGTACAGCGCGATCAGCGAAGCCGCCTCCGCGTGCTGGTCCGGAGACCAGCGTGAGAGGTTCGCGCCGATGCCCAGTACCCCCGCCATCGCCGTCACGAAACGGAACCGCAATGACCTGGGGCGCGGGTCGAACACGCCCGGGGAATCCGTCACCCACGAACTCATCAGGTGCGGCGCGTGCATCAGCAGAAACCCGTCCTGGATCGCCAGGCGGTCCAACGGGCCGGTGTTGTCACTCGGCCACACGACGTCAGTTCGGGCCACCGTCGCCAGGTCCGTGCGACCCCCGCCGCCCGCGCAGGCCTCGATCGTCACGTGGGGGTGCGCCGACCGCAGGTGGTCCAGCACCGACAAGTAGCCCGCCACGTGCTCGGCGTCCAGGTCCGCGGACGGTGCGCCCGGGCGGCCGCGCTCAGTGGGCGGCCGGTTCATGTCCCACTTCAGGTACGAGATCGGGTACGTCGACAGCAACGAGTCCAAGGTGGACTTGATGAACGCGACCACATCGGGAAGGCCCAGGTCCAGGAGCAGCTGGTTCCGGATCAACGTCAACGGACGGCCGTCGATGCGGTACACCCAGTCCGGATGCGAAGCGTACAACTGCGACTTCGGGCTGACCGCCTCCGGCTCGACCCACAGGCCGAACTCCAGACCCAGCTCGCGCACCGAGTCGACGAACGCGCCGAACGACTCCTCCGCCGGGGTCCAGTCGCCGAGGCCGCCGGTGTCGTCGTCACGGCCGGTGAACCAGCCGTCGTCCACCACGAACAGCTCGACGCCGAGGTCGGCCGCGCGCTTCGCCAGCTCCAACTGGGCAGCAGACTGGACGTCGAAACCCGTTGCCTCCCAGGAGTTGTAGAGCACCGGACGCGGGCGTCGCCACCGCGAGCCGGCCAGCACGCGGTCGTAGTCGTGCCAGACGGAAGCCAGCCCGGCCAGTCCATCCACACTGGACGCCAGTGCGACGGCCGGAGTCACCAGTGAAGCTCCGGGCTCGAGCAGCACCGGCCCCGGCGAAGGCAGCCGTCCGGCGCGAACGCGGGTCAGCCCGGACGGCTCCACGTCGGCGGAGATCTCCCACGAACCCGGCCATTCCAGGGAAACGCCGAAAGCAGGGCCGCCCGAGGAGTCCTGCACCGCCAGCCACGGGACATGCGCGTGGCCCGGGACGCCGAACCGGCTCTCCATCCGGAACCCGCCCGCGGGCAGCGAAACGGTCCGGCGGGTGAACTCTTGCGACCACTGCCCGGTCAAGTACGTCAGCTGAGCCCCGGACACCGTGGGGACGCACACGCCCGCCGAGCCCATCCGGTCGAACTCCAGCGTCGATGAACCGGCGTTGGTGAACTCGACCCAGCGCGTCAGCACGTCCGTCTCGGGCACCGCCCGGTAGCAGAGCACCGCGCGCAACCCGGCCAGTTCGTCCACAAAGGTCAGACGCAGCTCGGAGTCCTGAGAGGCACCCTCGAACCGCCACCACGAACCGCCGCGCACCGAAACGTCCGCACCCGAGAACGGGCGCAGGCCCAGCGGTGCGTACTCCACCGGCGCCGCGTCGGCCTCGGTGATGAAGTGCACGTCGCCGGCGTTCGTGAACACCGACGGCCCGTCCTCGACACCGTGCGGCCCCCACGCGACGAGCTCGGCCCATCGGGAAGAGGGGTCCAGCGCCACGGTGTACGAAGTGGACTTCATGGACACTGTCCACGTCACTTGATCGCCCCGATCGCCAAACCTGAAATGAAGTGCTTCTGGAACCGCAGGAACACCGCCACCGTCGGCACGGCGGCGATCACCGAGCCCGCCGCGATCACGTTCCAGTTGGACACGTACTGCCCCTGCAGGCCGAGCAGGGCCGGCGTCACCGGCATCACCGCCCCGGTGCGCAGCACGGTGATCGACCACAGCAGGTCGTTGAACGTCCAGGTGAACGCCAGCGCGCCGAGCGCGGCCAGCGCCGGGCGGGTCATCGGCAGGATGATCCGCCAGAAGATCTGCGCGACGCCGGCGCCGTCGATCAGCGCCGCCTGCTGGATCTCGTCCGGGATCGACCGCATGAACCCCTGCAGCACGAACGTGTAGAACCCGAGCCCGAACCCGACCTGCACGACGATCAGCGCCGTCAGCGTGTCGTAGATGCCCAGCAGCTCGGACAGCTTCGCCACCGGCACGAGCAGGATCTGCGGCGGCAGCAGGTTTCCCGCCAGCATCACCAGGATGATCGTGCGGCGGAACGGGATCTGGTACCGGCTCAGCGCGAACGCCGCCGCCGAGCTCAGCAACAGGGCGAGCAGCACCGTCGGGATCGTCACGATCAGGCTGTTGAGCATCGCGTGCCCGCCGCCGCCCTCGCCCCACGCCTGCCCGAACCCGTCGAGCGAGAACGACGCCGGCAGCGCGCCCAGGCCGTTCGACGCGATGTCGGAGAACGTCCGGACGCTCGTCGTCAGCACCAGCACGATCGGCAGCAGCCACAGCACCGACAGCCCGCCCGCGAGCAGGTGGAACCCGAAAGTCCGCGTCCGCCTCACGAGTCCTCCCGGAACGCACGCACGAGGTAGGTCACGATCACGCCGAACGCCAGCACGAAGATCACCACGGCCAGCGCGGACGCGTAGCCGAGCCGCAGTGACTGGAACGCCGTCGCGTACATGTACGTGCTGAGCACCTCGGACGAGTGGTACGGCCCGCCCTTCGTCATCGACCAGATGACGTCGAACGACCGCAGCGAGTCGATGATGATCACCGACAGGACCACGGAGTTGACGCTGCGCAGCTGCGGCCACGTGACGTTGCGGAACTGCTGCCACGCCGTGGCACCGTCCAGCTTGGCCGCTTCGTACAGCGCGGGGTCGATGCCCTTGAGCCCGGCCAGGTACAGCACCATCACGTAGCCGAGCTGCCGCCACAGCGCCGGGACGAGCACCGCGTACAGCGCGGTCTTCGGGTCGGCGAGCCAGGCGTGCTGCCAGCTGCCGAGCCCGATCGCGCCGAGCACCTTGTTGAAAACGCCGTCCGGCTGGTAGATCACCTGCCAGATCAGCGACGTCGCGACCAGCGAAAACACCACCGGCGTGAACAGCGCGGCCCGGTAGAAGCCGACACCGCGGCGTTCCTTCTGCAGCAGCGTCGCCAGCGCCAGCCCTCCGACGGCCGAAAGGCCGCCGAAGAGCACGAGCCAGATCACCGTGTCGAGCGCGGCGGTCTTGAAGATGTCGTCGGAGAACATCTCGGCGAAGTTCCCGAGACCGACGAACGTGGGCGCCGAGACGCCGTCCCAGTTCGTCAGCGCCAGGTAGAACCCCTGCAGGGCGGGCCAGAACACCCAGAACCCCTCGACGACGAGCGGCACCAGGACGAACGCCAGCAGCACGGGCGAGACCCGGCGGCGACGGCGTTTCGCGGCCAGGAACGCCGTGTCGGGCCTCTTCGCGGTCAGTACCGCCATCTCAGGACTGCCAGACCTTCTGCGCGGCGGTCTGCCAGTCGCTCAGGATCGAGTCGAGCTCGTTGGGCTTCTGGATGAACCGGATCAGCGCGGCGTCGGCGGTCGGCTGCAGCGCGTCGGAGGAGTCGCGGTTGAAGAACTGCGTGATCTCCTTGGCGTCGGTGAGCAGCTTCCGTCCCTTTTGGACCAGCGGCGTGCCGTTGTCCTTCGCGGACGGGTTGGTCGGCAGGACCGTGCCGGAGGAGTTCTTGATGTAGAGCTCCTGTGCCTCGGCCGTCGCGGCGTACTTGAACCACTCCTTGACCTCGGCGACGTGCGGGGTGCGCGCGCTGGCGAAGAAACCGTCGGTCGGGCCTTCCTCGGCCACCGGCACCGCCGGGTCGAGGATCGGGAACTGGAAGAAGTCGAGGTCGTCGAGCGCGTCCTTCGGGGCGGCGTCGGCGAAGAACGTGCCGGTCAGGATCATCCCGGTGCGGCCCTGGAGCAGCACGGTCGTGGCGTCCTGGAACGCGATCGCGGTGCCGTTCGGGTCGGTGTAGGGCAGCGCCTGGCGCCACGGGTCGAAGATCTTCTTGACGCGCGGGTCGTCGAAGCGCTGCTTGCCGGACAGCAGCTCGCGGTGGAACGGCGCGCCGTTGATGCGGATGTTCAGGTAGTCGAACCAGGCGGACGCGGTCCACGGCGTGGTGCCGCCGGCGCCCATGCCGATCGGCGCGATCCCCTTGCTCTTCAGGGTTTCGCACAGGGCGAGGAACTCGCTCCAGTTGGTCGGCGGCTGGACGCCCCACTTCGCGAAGTTCGACTTCCGGTAGAAGAAGCCCCACCAGTAGTAGGAAGTCGGGACGAAGACCTGGTGCCCGGCGCCGTCGCCGGACAGCGAACGGAAGGCCGCGCTGTAGTCGCCCATGGTCTGCCAGACGTCGCCGACGTCGAGCAGCAGGCCCTTGCGCGCGTAGCCGGACAGCAGCGAACCCGGGTACCACGTGAAGGTGTCCGGCGGGGTGGCCGCGGTGAGGTAGCTGGGCAGCTGGGTGCGGAAGGTCTCCGACGCCACGGTGTTCACCGTCGCCGTCGCGCCGCCCTTCTCGCCGAACGCCTTGGCCAGCGCTTCGATCGCCTTCTTCGCCTCGGGCGAGGACAGGTTCGACTGGACGGTGACCGCCCCGGCGGCCTGCTTGACCGGGCCGGAGTTCGCGGAAGTGGCGCAGGCGGCGAGGAAGCTGCTGGACCCGATCGCACCCAGGCCGGCGAGGCTCGCGTTGCGCAGGAAACGACGGCGGGACAGGCCTGCACTCGTCATGTCGTGACCCCTTTGTCATGTGCACTGTCGTGGTGCCCGCACGGGCGTGACTGCTGCCAAAGAGTGCAACCGGGCGACGCCGCTGTCAAGATGTATTCATAATTTATGATGACTACGAGGGCAGCGTAGGATGACCTTTCGTCTCCCCGCCACCTGAGAGGGCCCTCCATTGACCGAACACCGGCCACGCGGGTTGCACGGCCAGACCGTGGAGGCACTGGCCAGCCGGATCCTCTCCGACGAGTGGGGCGAGGGCACCGTCCTGGATCTGCCGGCGCTGCGCGAAGAGCTCGACATCAGCCTGACCGCACTGCGCGAGGCGCTGAAGGTGCTGGCCGCGAAGGGGATGATCGACGCCCGGCAGAAGCGCGGCACGTTCGTCCAGCCGCGCGACCGCTGGAACATGCTCGACACCGACGTCATGCGCTGGCAGACCGCGGCCGCCGACGACCCGGGCCTGCTCGACGAGCTCACCGAGGTCCGCACGGTCGTCGAGCCCGCGGCGGCGCGGATCGCGGCCGAGCGGGCGTCCGAAGAGGACCTCGAGTCGCTGCGGGAGGCGCTGGCCGACATGGCCGCGGCCGACGACGCCGAGGCGAGCGTCCAGGCCGACCTCGCGTTCCACCGGCGGCTGATGGGCGCCACCCACAACAACTTCCTGATGCGGATGGAACGGGTCATCGCGATCGGGCTGGCCGAGCGCGACAAGCTGGTGCACGGGGCGTCGGCGGCGGAGGACCCGGTGCCGAGCCACCGGAAGGTCTTCGACGCGATCGTGGCCGGCGACCCGGTCGCGGCCGAGCAGGCGATGCTGGCGCTCGTCACGAAGTCCCGCGACGACTTGGCGAAGGCTCAGCGCAACTCCTGACAAGTGCACGGCGGTAACTCGTCGATTAAGTAGATTGCACTGGAATCATGCTGTCCGGCGTGCCGTAATGGACTCATGAGCAACGACAACGTTCTTGCGGTGATGGTTCAGGCGGCCGAGAAGGCCGGCTCGGCTTTGCTGGCTGCGTACGACCCGGCGAGCCGGCCGGCGGACCGGGCGGCGATGTACGAGCACGGCACCAGCCTCGAGGCGGCCTCGACGGCGATCGTGCGCGAGGCGCTCGACGGCGTCGAGCCCGGAGTGGGCTGGTGGGACGAAGACGAGAGCGGCCGGGTCGTGCCGGCCGGGCGGTGGTGGGTGGTCGACGGCACCGAGGGCGCGGTCAACCACGTGCACGGCCTGCCGGAGTGGGGCGTGACGATCACGCTGGTCACGGACGGGCAGCCGGAGCTGACCGTCTTCCGCCAGCCGATCGGCGACCTGACGTACACGGCGGCACGCGGGCAGGGCGCCTTCCTCAACGGACAGCCGCTGCGCGTCTCGGCCAAGACCGACCTTTCGGCGGCGGCGGTCACGGCGAGCCAGGGTGGCAACGACCGGGCGGTCTACGAACGGTTCGCGGGCGCGTTCGCGGCGATGGCTTCGGAGGCGTTGCTGGTGCGCAACACGATTCCGACGGTGTTCCCGTTGCTGGGCCTCGCCGCCGGGCAGTACGACGTGTTCTGGCAGTACGAACCCGACCTGCCGGGCACCGCTGCCGGTGCTCTCTTGGCCGGGGAGGCGGGCGGGGTCGTCACCGACCTCGCGGGTGCGCCGTGGGACGTCAACTCGCCCGACATCCTGGTCGCGGCACCGGGTCTGCACGCCGCCGCGCTGGAGGTGCTGAAGTGAGCCGGGTGGCGGTGCTCGGCGCTTCGGGCGCGGTGGGCAGTGAGCTGGTGCGGCAGGCGCTTTCGCGCGGGCACTCGGTGGTGGCGATCAGCCGTCACGCGTCGGCCACCGGTGACCGGCTGGTTTCGGTCGCGGCCGATGTCCATGACGCCGCCGGGATCGCGGAATCGTTGCGGGGCAGCGAAATCGTGCTCGACGCATTGGGACTGCGGAAGGGTGATCCGCCCGGCGTGCTGACCGCCGGGGCTCGTGCGGTGGTGGCCGCGGGGCCGTCGCGGGCGGTGTCGGTGGGGGCGTTCGGGACCGGCCCCTCGGCGGGGGCGGCCGGGTGGCTGACGCGGACGCTGGTGGAGCGGTTCATGAAGAGCGAGCTGCCGGACAAGGTCGCGGCGGACGCGGCGATCCTCGGCATGGGCGGGACGGTCGTCCAGGTGGGCCCGATGAAGAGCGGCCCGATCAGCCCGACGCGCCGGGTGGTGGGTCTCGAGTCCGTGCCCCGCCGGTGGTTCCCGGCGATGGTCACGCACGCGACGGTCGCGGCGGCGATGCTCGACGCGGCGGAGAACGGGCCGCGCGGGGAAGTGCTGGTGGCCTTGCCCAAGTGAGCCGGACGCGGCTGGTCCCGCTCGGCCGCGAACGACATGAACGACCCTTTCATGTCGTCTGACGACCTGAACGAGTCGTTCATGTCGTCGGGCGCCGGGGACGCAGCACCTGAGCCGACCCAGCCTGCGCCGGACCCGCCAGCACCTGGGCCAGCGCCGTGCGGCAGTGGCCGCGCAGCCACTCGTGCGCCGGATCCGTGTCATAACGGCTGTGCCAGCTCAAGACCACCGCGGACCCGGGCAGGTCCAGCGGCGGCTCCGTCGCCACCAACCCCAGGTCGGCCCGGGCGAGGGCCGTGGCGCGGTCCGGAACCAGCCCGACCACGTCGCTGTGCGCGATCGCCTGCAGGGCCAGGGCCGCCGTCGGGAGCGACGCCACCACCCGGCGGCGCAGCCCCAGCTCGGCCAGCGCCTTGTCCACGCCGTCGCGCAGCCGGCCCCGGCGCGACACGATCACGTGCTCGGCCGCCGCGAACTCCTCGAGGTCCAGCCGGTGCCCGGTGCGCGTCAGCAGCACCAGGCGGTCCTCGCCGACCACGTCGTGGCTGATCTCCGGCGAGCCCGGCACCGTCGCCCCGACCTCCAGGTCGACGTGCCCGCGCGCCAGGTCGGGCGTGTCCACCGCCGCCTCCGCCAGCAACCGCAGCCCCATCGCGGGCGCCTCGGCCGACGCCGTGCGCAGCAACGCCGGGAACAGCGCCGCGAGCAGTGCGTCGTGCCCCTGGATGGTGAACGTGCGCCGCAACGTCGCCGGGTCCACCGTGCGGGCCGGCGCCAGCACCCGGTTCGCCCGGGCCACCACGGCCCGCACCTCGTCGCGCATCGCCAGCGCGCGGGGCGTCGGGGTCATCGTGCGGCCGGTGCGCACCAGGATGTCGTCACCGGTCGTCGCCCGGATCCGGGCCAGCGTGCGGCTCATCGCGGGCGGCGTGAGGTGCAGCCGGTCGGCGGCCGCCTGCACGGAGTTCTCCTCCAGCAGCGCGTCCAGTGCGGTCAGCAGGTTCAGATCCACCTGCACGACAGTAATGGTCAGGAGCCGTCGAGTGCGTTCTGGAGCATGCGGGTCGCCGCGGCGCGCGGGGCCGGGTCGATCGCGATCAGTGCGTTGACGACGGCGCCGTCGACCAGTGCCACCAGCCGCTCCAGGTCGGCGTCGGTGACGGGTGTGCCCGAGCGGGCGAAAATCTCCGTGAGCAGCTCGTTGAGCTGCACCGACAACGTCCGCATCAGCGGCCGCAGGTACGGCCGGCGGCCGGTCGCGACCAGCCGCTCGTACCGCAGGAGCACCGCTTCCGCGTCGGCCTCCGGGTCGTCGGTCTCCGGCCCGAGCAGCATCTCCAGCACCAGCTCGACGGTCGCCTGGACCCCGCGGTTGCGCGTCGCCAGCTCCTCCAGCCGGCGGCGGCCCGTCTCCAGCTCGGCGTTCGAGTGGTGCTCGACGGCCGCCGTGACCAGGTCTTCCAGCGAGTCGAAGTAGTACGTCGTCGACGCGAGCGGCAGCCCCGCGCGTTCGGCCACCGCCCGGTGCCGGACGGCGTCGAACCCGCCCTCGACGAGCAGCTTCGCGGCGGCCTCGACGAGCGCGGCGCGCCGTCGTTCCCCTTTCGGGGTGGTCGCAGCGGTCATGACCGGTCATTCTGCCAACCGGGCGGACCGGGGCTCAGAAGCGGGGCGCGAGATCGTGCGCGAACGCCTGGACTTGGCTCGCGTACGGCGCCGTCGCCCCGGACGAAGGCACGCTGACCAGCACCAGCGACCCACCGGACGCGGTGGCCACCTGCGCGGTGACCGTGCCGGCCGGCTGGGACTTGAAGACGACGGGAAGGCCCTTCGGGTACACCGCCGCGGACACCTCGCCGCCCGGAACCGGGAACCCGGCCGAGCGCGACCCCGTCGAACAAGCGCCGCCCGGGATAGCCGGGGTACCGGCGACGTGGCCGGGGAGCTCGCCAGCGAGGGCAATGGCGAGCTCCCCGTCCACCTGTTCGCACCCGGAGGCGCCTTCGGCCAAGTGGCCGGTCTTCCCGCCCTGGTCACCTCCCTGCCGAGGTGGTTCGGACGAGAAGTTCGGTGACTCCCCACCGACTTCAGGACGTGCCGGGCTCAAGCCGGGTTGCCCCGACCCCGGCCCGGATTGCGACGACATGACGCCGCTGTCCGCGGACGTCAGCGCCTGAGGGGTACCCCCGGACAGCACTCCGTACGCGCCGAAACCGACGACCACCAGCGCCGCGGCGCTCACCCCGGTGGTGATCCGGTTGCGGCGCCGCACGGTCTGGCGGCGGGATTCGCGGACGACGTCGTCCTGGCCGAACGTCGCCGAGGGCGCGTCGCCGGGCGCGGCGGAGAACAACGAGCGCAGCTCCTGCTCATCCATTGGTCTCCACCTCCCGTTCCAGTACCTGCTTGAGGTTCGCCAGCCCGCGTGCGGTCTGGCTCTTCACGTTGCCTTCGCTGCAGCCCAGTGCCTTCGCCGCACTGGTCACGTCGAGTCCTTCGAAGAACCGCATGACCAGCACCGCGCGCTGCTTGGGCGGCACTTCCTTCAACGCCGCGAGCAGGTCTTCCCTGGTCGCGACGAGCTCGTCGAGGCCCGGCGTGTCGTCGGTCGGCTCCGGCAGCGTCTCGGTCTGCCATTCACGCCGCCACGGACGCCGCGATTCGTCGATCGACGCCCGGACGAGCGTCGTGCGGACGTACGCGTCGGTCGCCGCGCGATCCCTGATCTTCTTCCACCTCCGGTGCAACGCGACGAACGCCGTCTGCGCGAGGTCGTCCGCCCGGTGCCAGTCACCGCAGAGCATGTACGCGGTCCGGCGCACGGCGTCCCGCCTGGCGGCGAAGTACTCCGCGAACTCCTCCTCGTCGCGCTGGTCCACGCGCAGTCGTGCTCCGCTCTGTTTGTCGTTCGGCCGGTAGACGGAATCAGGGGCGTCCACGGTTGCACGGACCAAGTCGGTTCGACCACCCGAGGGCTGATTGATCCCCGTCGGGTGGGTGTGATGTGATCACTCCGTGACCTTCACGCTCGCACCGCTGGACTTCCGTTCCGACACCGTCACCCGTCCGGATGACACGATGCGCGCGGCGATGGCGTCCGCCGAGGTCGGCGACAACGTCCTCGAGCGCGACCCGACCGTCCAGGCGCTGGAGGAACGCGCCGCGCACGTCCTGGGCATGCCGGCCGCCCTGTGGGTGCCGAGCGGGACCATGGCGAACCTCGTCGCGCTGAGCCTCCACCTGCAGCGTGGCGACCGGTTCCTCGCCACGCGCGGCGCGCACGTGCTGTCCAACGAGCTCGGCTCGGCGGCGTGGCTGGCCGGCGGCATGCCGGACATCCTGGAGCACGACGGCGGCCCGGGCCGCCCATCGCCCGACGCCCTCGCGGCCGCGATCGGACAACCCGGGCCGTACTTCACATTACGGACATCGCTGCTCTGCCTCGAGAACACGCACAACGCGGCCGGGGGCGCGGTGACCCCGCCCGACGAGCACGCCCAGCTGCTGTCCGTCGCGAAGGAAGCCGGCGTGGCCGTGCACCTCGACGGCGCCCGGCTCTGGCAGGCCGCGGTCGCGCTGGAGGTGCCGCCCGCCGCGCTGACCGTCGGCGTCGACACCGTGTCGGCCTGCTTCAGCAAGGGCCTCGGCGCGCCGGTCGGCTCGGTCGTCGCGGGCAGCGTCGCGTTCGTCGAGCGGGCCCGCCGGATGCGGCAGATGCTCGGCGGCGGCGTCCGGCAGGGCGGCGTCCTGGCCGCGGCCTGCCTGGTCGCGCTGGACCGCGTCCCCGAGCTGGCGGAGTCGCACGAGAACGCCCGGCGCCTGGCCGAGGGCCTGACCGAGTACGGCTGGGAGACGAACGTCCCCGACACCAACATCGTGCTCGCCCGGGTGCCCGACATCCCGACCGCGCTGGCCTGGCTCGACTCGCTCGGGATCCGGGCCGTGCCGATGGCGGGCAAGATCCGGTTCGTCACGCACCGGGACCTGAGCGCGACCGACGTCGAAGAAGCCTTGCGCCGGATCAAGACCGGCGCGTGACGAGTACTGGGGGCACCGTGAACTGGATCGTGTTCGACTACGGCGACGTGCTGAGCAAGCCGAGCCTGGCCCGCCCGGACCTGGCCGCGGCGATGGGCGCGCCGCTGCCGGAGTTCGAGAAGGCGTACTGGGACTACCGGATTCCCTACGACGCCGGGAGCACGCCGCTCGAGTACTGGCAGACGGTCGGCAAGGCCTTGGGCGTGTCCGTCGACGAAGCGCTGTCGGCCGAGCTGACCCGCATCGACATCGAGGGCTGGGCCCACCTCGAACCGTCTTCGCAGGCGTTGTTCGAAGCGCTCTCCGAGGCCGGCGCGTCGCTGGCGCTGCTGTCGAACGCGCCCGTGGTGTTCGGCGAATGGGTCCGCGCGCAGGACTGGGCCCGCCACTTCCGCGTGACGCTCTTCTCGGGCGACGTCCGGTGCGTCAAGCCGGACGCGAAGATCTTCCGGCTCCTGCTCGACGAGCTCGGCGCGGAGCCGGCCGACTGCCTGTTCTTCGACGACCGTCCGTCCAATGTGGACGGCGCACGGGCGGTCGGGCTCAAGGCGCAGGTGTGGAACGGCGCCGACGCGGCCCAGGCCTGGCTGGACTGATCTCACCCACACCGCACGTCCGCCTACCGGCGGTGATCGGCGTTGGCCTAGGCTGCACGGCACCCCCGACTCCCCGGTAGGCCGCCATGACGAGCGAACGACCGTCGGCCCGCGTCGACTTCGACCGGCCGAGCATCGCCCGCGTCTTCGACGCCCTGATGGGCGGGCAGGACAACTACGAGGCCGACCGCGTGGCGCTGCGGCAGATCCTGGAGATCGCGCCGGAGGCGCCGGCGATGGCGCGGGAAGCGCGGCAGTGGCTCGTCCGCGCCGTGCGGTACCTGACCGAACGGCTCGCCGTCGACCAGTTCCTCGACCTCGGCTCGGGCTTCCCGCGGGTGGAGAACACCCACCAGGTGGCGCAGAAGTACAACCCCGAGGCGCACGTCGTCTACGTCGACAACGACCCGGTCGTGCAGGCGCACGGCCGGGCGTTGCTCGTCGACAACGACTTCACGCACATCGCGGGCAACGACCTGCTGCGGCCGGCCGAGACGCTGGCCGACGTGGGCCGGTTCCTCGACTTCGGCCGCCCCGTCGGGCTCGTGCTGTGCGGGGTCGTCCACCACATCACGGACCTGGAGCAGGCGCGGCAGGTGGTCAAGTCCTACGTCGGCGCGATGGCGCCGGGGTCGTACCTGGTCCTGCTCCACCAGCACAACCCGGACGACGGCTCCGAAGCGGCCGGCGTCGCGACGTCACTGCAGAAGAGGTTCAGCGGCACCGGGCTCGACACGCGCTACCGCACGCGGGCCGAGATCGCGTCGTTCTTCGACGGCCTCGACCTGCTCGAGCCCGGGTTGACGGCGCCGCACCTGTGGTGGCCGGACGGGCCGCGCCTGGCGCCGCTGACGCCGGTCAACTGGACGTCGCTGGGCGGCGTGGCGCGGATCCCGTGAAGCTCAGTAGCGGTTGATGCGCCGGGGGTCCTTCTTGCCGCCGCTGATCGCGCGGTAGCCGGCCGCGCCGAGGAAGGCGATGCCGCCGATGATGGCGATCCACAGGACGGCCTTGAACACGAAGCCGATCACGGCGCCCAGCACCATGAACGCCACCCAGGCGACGATCAGGCCGCCGACGATCTTCCAGAACATGGCTTCCTCCGAAGTGTTCCCGTGGCCCCACCGGCCCGGTGACTCCACTGTGTCAGTTCCGGCGGTGAAACTCCCCTCGGCAGAGCAACGTTCAGGGATGAATCAGGGTTCCCCCTGGCGGAGCCACCCACCCAGCCGGCGGACGCCTTCGTCGATGTCTCCGGCGCTGCCGGCGAAGGAGAACCGGACGTACTTGCCGCCGTCGACCGGGTCGAAGTCGACGCCGGGGGTGATGGCGAGGCCCGTGTCGGCGAGCAGCCGCTGGCACCAGCTCAGGCTGTCCTCGGTATACGCGCTGACGTCGGCGTACGCGTAGAAGGCGCCGTCGGCGGGGGCGAGCTTGTCGAGGCCGATGCGCTTCAGGCCGGCGAAGAGCCGGTCGCGGTTGGCGCGGTAGTGCTCGACGTGCGCGTCGGCCTCCGCGTACGCCTCCGGCGTGAAGGCCGCGAGCGCCGCGTACTGGGAAACCGCGGGCGGGCAGATGGTGAAGTTGCCGGTCAGGACGTCGACCGCGCGGTGGAGGCGCTGCGGCACGAGCATCCAGCCGAGCCGCCAGCCGGTCATCGCGAAGTACTTCGAGAAGCTGCCGAGCACGAGCGGCTCGCGGCCGTACTGCCACGCGCAGTCGAGCTCGGCGCCGTAGGAGATGCCGTGGTAGATCTCGTCGCTGATCAGCTGAACGCCGTGCGACGAGCACCAGCCGGTGATCGCGGCGAGCTCCCCGGGCGGCAGGACGGTCCCGGTCGGGTTGCTGGGGCTGGCGACGATCAGGCCGTCGATCGGGCCGAGCTCGTCGAGCAGGGCGACGGTGGGCTGGAAGTTCGTCTCGGCGGTGGTGGCGAACTCGACGACCTCGCAGCCAAGGACGGACAGCAGGTTGCGGTAGGCGGGGTAGCCGGGCCGGGCCATCGCGACCTTGGCGCCGGGGTCGAAGGCGCTGAGGAAGGCGAGCAGGAAGCCCCCGGACGACCCGGTGGTCATGACGACGTCCCGCGCGGAGACGTCGAGGCGGTATTTTCGCTGGTAGTGCCCGGCGACGGCGTCCCGCAGCTCCGGGATGCCGAGCTGCTCGGTGTAGCCGAGGGTGCTGCTCCGGAGGGCCTTTTCCGCGGCTTCGAGGACGGGCTTCGGCGCGGGCGCGGACGGCTGCCCGGCGGCGAGCGACACGAGATCGCCGTGGCTGCGCTGCCGGGCACCGGCCGCGGAGAGGACGTCCATGACGTGGAAGGGCGGCACACCGGCCCGCAGCGCGGGACCCGCCTCGAGGTCGGCCATGCGGCCAGGCTAGTTCTAGTACCCCTGGTAGGCACCGCCGTGGGCCATGGCCTTGATGCCGGGCACGTTGCCGAGGCCGCCGTAGCGGTCGTAGGAGTACCGGACGCCCGCGATGATGTTGTCGACCGGGTTGTAGATGTTGTCGTGGCCGGGCAGCTTGTGGGCGTTGAACGTCCCGTCGATGCACTGCATGAGCCCCTTGGACGGGTGCCCGGCGGCGGCGTTGGAGTCCCAGTTGTTGATGGCGTTGGGATTCCCGCCCGACTCGTGCTGGATGATCGCCCAGATGTTCGGGATGTCGGCATCGGTGACCGGCACCCCGGCAGCCTGGAGGGCCTTGATGGCTTCCTGGATCCACTGCTGGACGTTGCCCGGGGGCGGCGAGGACGGGGGGCCGCCGCTGGGGCCGAGGCCGCCGCCTCCGCCACCACCACCGCCGCCTCCCCCGCCACCGCCGCCGCCGTGGGACGAGCCGTTGCTGTGGATGCCGCCGGTGCTCTTGGGCGCCGCGGGGGTGCTGCTCGGCAGGGGGACCTGGTCGTAGCCGCCCTCGATCTGCTGGGACATCAGCTTCTGCGAAGCCTTGATCTGCGTGTCCGCTTCGGTCTGCAGGCCGGCCACGTCGCCGTCGAAGCCGGCGGTGATGGTGTGGATGTCGGTCTTCGCCGTCTGCAGGATCTCCGCGGCACTCGGGCTCGGGCCGGGCTTGCCCTCGTCCATCGCCTTCTTCGCGGCGTCCAGCGCGACCTTGATGTCGGTCGCTGCCTTGGTGTTGCGGGTGTTGACCTCGGTCTCGGCGGAGTTCTGCTTGTCCTGGACCTTGCGCTTGATCTCCGCGAGGTTGGTCTGCAGGGTGTCGAGGTCCTTGGCGACGTCTTCCAGGTGGGTCTGCACCTTGGTACCGGCGTCGCGAACCTGGCGGACGTACTTGAAGAACTCATCCGCCGCCGGACCGGCCCACACACCGGCATTGAGCGCGTCAGTCGAATTCTTCAACGACGCGGTGTGATCGCCGGCGTTCTTGCCCGCCTCGCGGAACTGGGTGGCCGCCGCCGAAATCTTGTTCAGATCGACCTTTTCGACCTGATCGACCTTCTGCATGAAGGCCTTCCAGTTGTCCGGATCGCCGGCGCCGACCCCGTTCAATGCCACTCTCGTGCCCCCTGCTCAGATCACTTGTCGACGTGCAGCGTGAGGTCGCTCGCCCCGACCTGGTCGGTTTCGGCGATCAGGCCGGCGGCCTTGCGCATGGCGAACCCCAGCGCCTCCATGTGCTTGCCCGCGGAGTCGAACTGACTGTGCACGCCGTCCTTGAACTTGCCGACCGCGCTGTGCGCGTCGCCTTTGTCGTCCATGCCGCCGAAGGGGCTTTCCTTCTCGTGGTCCAGGCCGGTGACCTTCTGCTTGGACTTCTCGAACTCGTCCTTCAGCTTCTCCACCTGGCCGGCCGCGATGGCCATCGAGTCGGTGTCGTAAACAGGCACGGTCCGTCATCCCCTTCGCAAACTTGTGTCCGCCCGATCAGACGTCGCCATGACCAGGACGGTTCCCGCGCTTACTTTATGACTTCGCGCGGGCCGCGCGTACCGATCTCCGCCAAGTTCCACCCCAGCGGGGCTCAGGCCTCCGCCATCAGTTCGCGGATCCTCGTCGCCAGCAGGACGTTGTCGGCCGGGGTCACCGTCGCCCACTCGCGGCCGTCGCGGTCCGAGGCCACCTGCAGCAGGTAGCGGCCCGCGTCCGTGTCGAAGAACGCCACCACGCGGCCCGCCCGGTGGGCCATTCCGTCACGCCCCACGCGTTCCGCGCCGAACTGGCCTCTGGCCTCCTGGCCCAGCAGCATCCCGGACAGCTCCTGGGCCTGGAACAGCTCCACGCCCCGGTCTTCCAACGACGTGACCAGCGCCTTCGGGTCACCCTTGGCCGCCGCGTCGGCGGAACGCAGGACGTCGTACGGGATGCTCACCGTCTGGCCGATGCCCGGGCCGAGGTCTCCCGCCACCGAGACCGCCGCCTCCGGGAGGCCGTCCTCCGTGGCCGGGATCAGCCAGACCTCGTCGTTGTCCACCACGGCCAGGACCGCCTGGCTGCGGACGCTCACCGCGCGGCCGCGGATCTCGCGCTCGGCCCACACCCACACGTCCACGCCGAAGCTCGGGCGGGCCAGCAGGTGCAGCAGGTCCGCCACCTCGCCCGACACCCGGCGGTTGCGGGCCAGGCGCCGCTCGCTCAGCGACGCCCACGCCGACTCGATCACTTCCCGCCGTTCGGTGCGGGTGGTTCCCTCGCTCGGCACGTCCAGCGCGACGTGCCGGCGCGGTAGTTCCAACGACTCCCAGAGCACGTCGAACTCGCGCGCGGACAGCACCAGCGACACGGTCAGCGCACATCCCCGCCGTGGTCGCCGATCACGTCGGGGGAAACCATCCGCTGGTCGGCGAACAGGTCCTGGTCGTCGACGCCGAAGCGGCGGACGTGCTCGGCGTCGTCCTCCTGCGGGGCCGCCTCGGACAGGAACTTCGACTCGCCGGGCTGCTGCTTCGGGCTGATCTGCTCCGACTTGCGCAGCGCGACGGCCTCCTCCTCGGGCAGCTCGCCGACCGGCAGCGGCCGCACCGGGCCCTTCGCCTCGCCCTTCTCCCGCCGCAGTCGCTCCTTGTCGCCGCTCAGCGCGCCGCCGGCCGCACCCGCGCCGATCGCCGCCGCGCCCGCGCCGATCTCGCCCGGCGTCGCGCCGGGCTTCGCCACGAACCCGCGTTCGGCCGTGAACTGGCCGGGTGGGAGCGGGGCCTGCGGCATCGCGCCGACACTGCGGCCCTTCGCCAGCAGTCCGTCGGGGCCGCGGTTGGCGCCGCTGAACGAGCTGTCGATGCCGGTCGAGCCGCTGGACGAACCGCCGCCGAGCGACTTGATCGGCGACGTCGCCGGTGACGAGCCGGGCGGCAGCGCGCCGGGCGCACCCGGCGGGACGAACTGCTCGCCGCCGCCCCCGGTGGCCAGGCCGGGCGAGAAGTGGGAGGAGTCGCCGGACGCCGGGCCGCGGCCCGGCGCGTTGACCCAGCCGGGGCCGGGCGCCGACGTCGGCGGCTTCGCGCTCGACGGCGTCGTCGACGAAGGCGTCGTGTGCTGCGCGGGCGAGGAGCCGGCACCGGCGCCGGTCTGGCGCGGCGGTTGCGCGGTGGACCGCGACGGCTGCTGCGCCGCGACGCCGTAGACCGGGGTCGGCGGGTCGGCGTGGACCGTGTGCGACACCGGCTGCACCACCGGCGGGTCGACGTGCACCGACCGGACCTTGTCCGAAGCGGGCCGCACGCTGCCGTCCGGCGTCACCGCGACCGAGGCGCCCGCGACGTCCAGCACGCCCGGCGTGACGCCCGGGGCGGCCAGCTTCAGCGACTCGGGGTCGGACAGCGACTGCGTCGTGAGCAGGTTGGTGCCGCTTTCCTGCGCGTACTCGTTCAGCGCCTGCTTCGCCTGTTCCTTGGCGTCGTTCGCGGCCTCGACCTGACGGGCGTGGTCGGTCTCGAAGCCGATCAGGCTGAGCACCAGGCCGTCGGTGAGCGTGTAGCCGCCCGCGCCCTTCCGGACGGTCTCGGCGTCCGGCAGCTTGTACTTGGTCCGGTTGAACGACTCGCCCTGCTCGAACACCATTTCCGCGGCGTGCGCGACCTTCGTCGTCGCGTCCTGGGAGAACCCGGCCTGCTCGGTCAGCACCTGGCTGGCCGCACCGCCGGCCTGGCTCTGCCACTCGACACCCAGCTTGAGCAGCTGGGCGCGCAGCGTCTGGTCGGTGTGGGCGAGCGAAGTCGCGACGGCCTTCAGCGCGTCGACGGCCGTGCCGATGCTGCCGGTGCCGTCACCGTTGACCATCCGCGTGATCTGGTCGGCGATCGCGGTGTTGGTCCAGCCGTCGAACCGGTGGTTCTGGATCCCGGCCGCGAGCTCGGAGAATTCCACGCGCCCTCCCTAGTTGCGTGCTTTCAAGGTCTGCAGCGCGATGTCGGCGGCGTGCGCCGACAGGTCGCACAGCTGCGGCTGCGTGAGCTTGCCGCGGGTGATGGCGAAGGTCTGGACGGCCAGCGTCTGGCCCCTCGCGACGCCGACGAGCGTCTCGCAGTCGGCCGGGTCGCCGGCCGCGCGGTAGTTCGTCAGCGCCGGGTAACCGCCGATGGTCTTCGGTTCGGTGGTCATGCTGTTCTTCTTGCGGGCCCCGGTGATCCACTCGTCCAGGTCCGCCGACACGGCGCGCACGTGGAAGGCGTGCACCGGCTCGGCGCCGTCCGCGTCGAACACGCACGTCGGCCCGTCTTCCGGCGGCGCTTCCCGGGGTGCGCTGGTGATCTTCATGGAGTCGAGCTCCACCTGCGGGAACACCTCGCAGAGGTTGACGCCCTGCAGGGTCAGCTCGGCCGGACGTTGCGGCAGCTGGGCCGCCTTGGCGCTCTGCGAAGCCGCGGTCGCGGCCGTCTCGACCGGGTAGGGGGTGCCGTCGGTACCCGCCGAGCAGCCGGCGAGCGCCGCCGTCGCGAGCACGCCCCCGGTGACGATGCGCACCTTCCGGCTACGCACCGTGCTTGCCGCGGTCACCGAACACTGCCGCCTTCTCCTCGTCGCTGACCTTGTAGTCCTTGGCGGCGTCCCGCAGCTGCGAGACGAGGCGCTTCAGGCCGGCGACGTACTCGCGGACCTGGCCCGCGTAGGAGCGGTCGCCGTCGGCGATCAAGGTGTTCCAGGCGTCGATCGACTGGGTGCTGATGACGTCGGCCGACGGCGCGTCGATCCGCAGCTGCCCGAGCTTGGTCAGCAACTGGTCTTCCAGGGAGTTGGCCTGTTCCTCGACGATCCGGGCGACGTCCAGGAGCTTGTCCGGGTGGACCAGGACGTCCGCGGCCGCCGGCGCCACGGGGACGGCGGAGCTGAGGTCGTACGAGGGTCCTGACATGCGCTCCCCTGACGTCATACGGACAGTGACCGGCCGACTCCCGTCGAGGCTACCAACCCGGGTGTGATAGCAGGCTGAGTTTGGACGAACTTCGTCCGCCGCCGGTTCCCCGCCCGTCGAAATCAGGCGCGCTGCTTGGCCGACGGGGCGCCGACCTCGCCGTTCGCCGCCTTCAGCGCGATGTCCGTGCGGTGGTGCGAGCCCGCGAGGTGGACCTTCTCGACGGTCTCGTACGCGTGCTTGCGCGCCGACTTGAGCGTCTTGCCGGTGCCGACCACCGAGAGCACGCGGCCGCCGGAGGAGACCACGGCGCCGTCGTCGCGACGGCGGGTGCCCGCGTGCAGCACGCCTTCCAGCTCGGCGCCGCCGATGACGTCGCCGGTGCGCGGCTTGCCCGGGTAGCCGTCGGCGGCGATCACGACGGTGACCGCGGCGCCGCCGGCCCACTCCAGCGGCGGGTGCTCGGCGAGCTTCCCGGTGGCGGTGGCGTGCATCAGCCCGGCGATCGGCGTGCGCAGCAGGGCCAGCACGACCTGCGTCTCCGGGTCGCCGAAGCGGCAGTTGAACTCGATGACCTGCGGACCTTCGGAGGTCAGCGCGAGCCCGGCGTACAGCAGGCCGGAGAACGACGCGTCGCGCGCGACGAGCTCGTCGGCGACCGGCTGGACGACCCGCTCCACCAGGTCGTCGACCAGGTTCTCGGGCGCCCAGGGCAGCGGCGCGTAGGCACCCATGCCGCCGGTGTTCGGGCCGGCGTCGTCGTCGCCGACGCGCTTGAAGTCCTGCGCGGGCAGCAGCGGCACGACGGTGTGGCCGTCGACGAAGCAGAACAGCGATGCCTCCGGACCGTCCAAAAAGGACTCCAGGAGGACCGGGTGGCCGCCGTCGAGGAGCATGATCGCGTGCTTGCGCGCGACGTCGTAGTCGGTCGTGACGACGACGCCCTTGCCGGCGGCGAGGCCGTCGTCCTTGACCACCCAGGTCGGGCCGAAGCGGGCGAGCGCGGCGTCGAGGCGGGCCGGGTTGTCGACCACCTCGCTGCGCGCGGTCGGCACGTTCGCCGCGGCCATGACGTCCTTCGCGAACGCCTTCGAGCCTTCGATGCGGGCCGCCGCGGCCGACGGGCCGAAGCAGGCGATGCCCGCCTTACGGACGGCGTCGGCGACGCCGGCGACGAGCGGAACCTCGGGCCCGACCACCACCAGGTCGGCCTGCCAGCTCTTCGCGAGAGCCGCGACCGCTTCCGGGTCGGCCGCCTCGACGCCGAGCTGCTCCGCCATCGCGGCCGTCCCGGCGTTGCCGGGCGCGCAGGCCAGGGCCGTGACCGTGGGGTCGCCGGACGCCGCGAGGATGAGTGCATGCTCACGGGCGCCGGAGCCGATTACCAGTACGCGCACGCCGCACAGCGTATCCGGCGAGGTTCGCGACGGACATTTCGCCGTCCCCCGGGCTCCGGGGCGATGAGGAGTCCACGCGCCGTTTACCGAGGTGTTCGCCTGGATACGTCCGTCGGATGCTTGCGGCGGTGAGGGTTGCGCGGGTAGTCAGGGCACACCCTGTGAAAAGAGGTCACCAGATGAAGCGCAAACGTGTCGGTGTTCTGGCACTCGCCGGACTGGCGTTGCTGAGCGTCACCGGACTGGCCGTCGGGTCGGCGAGCGCGTCCGAAAGCGGGGGGTCCGCCGATGCGGCCGCGCACGGACGGGGCCACGATGACCCCGTGATCATCGGACACCGCGGCGCGCCCGGGTACCGGCCGGAGCACACCCTCGCCTCGTACGAGCTCGCCTACCGGATGGGCGTGAGCTGGGTCGACGTCGACCTCGTGCCAACGAAGGACGGCCAGCTCGTCGCCCGGCACGAGCCGGAGATCAGCGGCACCACCGACGTCGCGAAGCACCCCGAGTTCGCGAACCGCAAGAAGACCCTGGTGATCGACGGCGTCCCGACGACCGGCTGGTTCACCCAGGACTTCACCCTCGCCGAGCTGAAGACGCTGCGGGCGGTCGAGCGGATCCCGGCGAACCGGCCGCACAACACGCTGTACAACGGCCGCTACCAGGTCGTCACCTTCCAGGAGGTGCTCGACCTGACCCGGCGGCTCGGCAAGGAGCTGCACCGGACGCTCGGCACCTACCCCGAGGTCAAGCACTCGACGTTCTTCCAGTCGATCGGCAACCCGATCGAGCCGAAGCTGGTGCCGATCCTCAAGCGCAACGGCCTCGACCGGCCGGACGCGCCGGCGATCATCCAGTCGTTCGAGGTGTCGAACCTGGTCGCGCTGCACAAGCAGGTCCGGACGCCGCTGCTGCAGCTGACGTCGGCTTCGGGCGCTCCGGCGGACTTCGTCGCGAACGGCGACAAGCGGACGTACGCGGACCTCGTCACCCCGCAGGGCCTGCGTGACGTCGCGAAGTACGCGAAGTACCTCGGGCCGGACAAGGGCCAGATCATCCCGCTCGACACGGCCGGGAACCTGACCAAGCCGACCGCGATCGTCGCGGACGCGCACAAGGCGGGCCTGAAGGTGCAGCCGTACACGTTCCGGAACGAAAACCCGTTCCTGCCGGCGAACCTGCGCTCGTCGGCCGAGCCGGACGCCTACGGTGACGTGTTCACCGAGGAGGCGGCGTTCCTCAAGGCGGGTGTCGACGGCTTCTTCGCCGACCAGCCGGACACCGCGCTGGAGTCGCTGCACGCGTTCCTGGGTCACTAATCGCTTTGCCGTGAAGGGCACCTTCAGGGACTCTTTGTCCATGAAGGTGCCCCTCACGACGTTCTCCGGCGTAGTGCTCGTGAACCGCGGTGACGAGACGCTGGTCTCCGAGGCACGCGGGTACGCGCACATCGGCTACGGCGTCGAGAACACCGTCGACACCCGGTTCGCGATCGCCAGCGGTACCAAGGGGTTCACCGCGCTGGTCGTCGTCGGCCTGGTCGCCGAGGGACGGCTGAAGCTGGAGACCACGGCGCGGGAAATCCTCGGCGGCGACCTGCCGCTGATCGACGACCGCGTGACCGTCGAGCACCTGCTGAGGCACACGTCCGGCATCGGCGACTACTGCGATGACGAAAACCCTCCCGAGACCCCGCCCGGTCTCGTCACGTCGGCCGACTACCTCGTCGCGCTCGACGGCTTCCCGCAGCAGTTCCCGCCCGGCGAGCGGTTCCACTACAACAACGGCGCGTTCGCGGTCCTCGGCCTGATCGCCGAACGGGTCGCGGGCACCCCTTTCCCAGATCTCGTCCGGACGCGCGTGACCGAGCCCGCGGGCATGACCGACACGGCGTTCCTCCGGTCGGACGCGCTGCCCGCCCGCACCGCCACCGGCTACCTGGAAGACGGCCGCACCAACGTGTTCAGCCTGCCGGTCGTCGGCTTCGGCGACGGCGGGATCTACAGCTCCGCGCCGGACTTCCGGAAGTTCTGGCCCGCCCTGCTCGACGGCCGGATCGTCCCGCGCGAGTGGGTGGACCGGATGCTGCGTCCGCACGCGGACACCTACGGCCTCGGCTTCTGGCTGCCGCGCCCCGGCGTGGTGCACCTGGACGGCGGTGATCACGGTGTCACGTTCTGGAGCTCGCACGAGCCGTCGACCGGGCTCACCGCGACCCTGATCTCGAACGACCACCGTGGTGGCGGGCCCCTCCTGCGCCGGCTGGACGAGTATTTGACGAAGTCTTGACACCCCTCGCCCACCAGGGCTAACTTCGGCGAACTCAATGGTCTGGCCGCATACCTTTCAAGAGGTGCCTGATGGATGTCTCCGACCAGCAGACCACTCCCGACCACGATGACGACAGCGCGCGACTGCACCAGCTGGGGTACGCGCAGGAGCTCAAGCGGACGATGTCGGGGTTCTCGAACTTCGCCGTCTCGTTCACCATCATCTCCATCCTGTCCGGCTGCCTGACGCTCTACGGGTTCGGCATGAAGACGGGCGGGCCGGCCGCGATGATCTGGGGCTGGCCGCTGGTCGGGATCTTCGTCGTCCTGGTCGGTCTCGGCATGGCCGAGGTCTGCTCCAGCTACCCGACCGCGGGCGGGCTGTACTACTGGGCGGCACGGCTGGCGCGGAAGAACGGCCCCGCGTGGTCGTGGTTCACCGGCTGGTTCAACCTCATCGGGCAGATCGCGGTCACCGCGGGCATCGACTTCGGCGCGGCCCTGTTCCTCAACGCGTTCCTCGACCTGCAGTGGGGCTTCACGGCGACGCCGGGACACACGATCCTGCTGCTCGCGATCATCCTCGTGGTGCACGGTCTGCTGAACACCTTCGGCGTCCGGATCGTGGCGATCCTCAACAACGTCAGCGTGTGGTGGCACCTCATCGGCGTGCTGGTGATCGTCGGCGTGCTGATCTTCGTGCCGGCCAAGCACCAGGACGCGTCGTTCGTCTTCGGCAGTTTCGTGAACCAGACGGGCTGGGGGTCGGCGTTCTACGTCTTCGCGATCGGGTTGCTGGTCGCGCAGTACACGCTGACCGGCTACGACGCGTCGGCGCACATGACCGAGGAGACGAAGAGCGCGGCGACGGCCGGGCCACGCGGCATCGTGATGTCGATCGTCGTCTCGCTCGTCGCGGGCTGGGTCCTGCTGATCGGCCTGACGTTCGCGATCCAGGACTACGACGGCGCGGTCGGTTCGGCCACCGGCGTCCCGCCGGCGCAGATCTTCATCGACGCGACCGGCGCGGTCACCGGCAAGTTCCTGCTGCTGATCTGCATCGGCGCGCAGCTGTTCTGCGGCATGGCCTCGGTGACGGCGAACTCGCGGATGATCTACGCGTTCGCCCGCGACGGCGCGATCCCCGGGTCGAACTTCTGGCACAAGATCAACAAGCGGACGCAGACCCCGACCAACGCCGTCTGGCTGGGCGCGGGCGGCGCGCTGATCCTGGCCCTGCCGTACCTGTGGAGCGCGACGGCCTACGCGGCGGTGACGTCGATCGCCGTGGTGGGGCTGTATGTGGCGTACGTGATCCCGGTGTTCCTGCGGGTCCGCCAGGGCGACGACTTCGAGCGCGGGCCGTGGCACCTCGGCCGCTGGGGCAAGCCGGTGGGCATCATCGCGACGACGTGGGTCGTGCTGATCTTCGTGCTGTTCATGCTGCCGCAGGTGTCCCCGGTGACGGTGGACTCCTTCAACTACACACCGGTCGCGTTCCTGGTGGTGCTCGGCGGCGCGGGCCTGTGGTGGGTGCTCTCGGCCCGGAAGTGGTTCAAGGGCCCGAAGGTCCAGGGCTCGGAAGCCGAACTCGCTGCCGTGGAACGGGAACTCAAGGAACTCGGCTGAAATGCCGTGAGGGGCACCTTCAGGGCTTATCCGTCCCTGAAGGTGCCCCTCACGGCTTTGCGGGTCAGGCGGTGGCTTCCCGGGCGGGGGCGGTCGCCGGGGTTTCGGCCGGCGGCGAATCGCGGCCCGGGCGGACCACTGTGACCGCTGCCGCGCCCAGGGCGCCGACCGCGGCGAACGCGTAGAAGCCCCACGGGTACGCGATTCCGGCCGTCAGCAGGGCGCCGCCGAGGAGCGGGCCGGAGATCGCGCCGATCCGGCCGATGCCGGCCGACCAGCCGAGGCCGGTCGCGCGGATCGCGCCCGGGTAGATCCGGCCGATGTAGGCGTACACCAGCACCTGGGCGCTGAACACGAAGCAGCCGGTCAAGAACACCGCCGCGTACAGCCCGATCGCCGGCAGCTTCACGCTCAGCAAGGCGAGAAAGACCGCGCCCGCGCAGAACCAGACGATCGCCGACGGGCGGATGCCGACGCGGTCGGCGACCCGGCCCGCGACGAGCAGCCCGACGATGCCGCCGACGTTCAGCGTCAGCAGCAGGCTCAGCGCGGCGCCGAGCGGGTAACCGGCCTGGCGCATGATCTCCGGCAGCCAGGTGTTGAGCCCGTACACCAGCAGCAGGCCCATGAACGACGTGACCCAGAACGCGATCGTCGCGCGCAGCAGGCCGCCGCGGAACAGGCCGGCCACCGCGTGCCCGGCCGACCGCTCGGTCTCGCGGACCTGCTGGAACGTCTCGGACTCCGGCAGGAACTTCAGCATCAGCGGGATCAGCACGACCGCGGGGATCGCCCCGGCGACGAACATCGCGCGCCAGCCCAGCGGCGCGATCAGCACGATGCCGAGCAGCGCCGTCAGCACCGCGCCGACGTGGTAGCCGGTCATGACGGTCGTGGTCGCGCTGCCGGACTTGCCGTGGCGCGCGTACTCCGTGACCAGGGTGATGGCCGTCGGCAGGCAGCCGCCGAGCCCGAGCCCGGCGATGAACCGCAGCAGGCCGAAGACGAACGTCGACGGGGCGAAGGCGCACAGCAGCGTGCACAGCGAGAACAGCGTCACGGAGATGATCAGCGACTTCCGGCGGCCGATGACGTCGGTGATGGTGCCGATCGCCAGCCCGCCCAGCATCATCCCGGCCAGGCCGACAGTGGAGACGACCGATGCCGTGCCGGGCGTCAGGCCCCAGACGTGGTCACGGAGCAGCACAGGCAGCACCGAGCCGAGCACGACCAGGTCGAACCCGTCGAGCAGGACGGCGGTCCAGGCCAGGGGCACGACCCAGGAGCGGGTGCCAGGGGACATGGGAGAACCTCCGGATGTGCGTCGGTGCACGGTTTCCGTACAGGTGTGCGGATTGCGCACAAGTATGCATGGGCGTTCTGTCGTAATCCAGGTCACTTCCATTCACCGGAAGCCGAGCACAGGCCCGCGACCTGGGGAAAGATCACGCGCGTGGAGATCCTGACGCTGATGGGCGTGCTCGCCGGTTCGCTCGCGCTGACCGCGTTCGCCCGCCGCTATAACCTGTCCGCGCCGTTGCTGGTGGTGGTCGTCGCGCTCGGGGTCGCGCTGATCCCCGGCGTGCCGCGGCTGGAGCTGGAGCCGGAGCTGATCCTCACGGTCGTGCTGCCGCCGTTGCTCTACTCGACGTCGCTCGAGAGCTCGGTGACGCACTTCAAGAACAGCCTGCGGCCGATCGTCGCGCTCGGCGTGGTGCTGGTCGCGGTGACCGCGGTGGTCGTCGCCGTCGTCGTGCACTTGCTGCTGCCGGACGTGCCGTTCGCGTCGGCGCTGGTCCTCGGCGCGGTGGTGGCGCCGCCGGACGCGGTGACGGCGGTGGCGATCGGGCGCAAACTGGGGCTGCCCCGCCGGCTGATGACCGTGCTGACCGGGGAAAGCCTGGTCAACGACGCCGCCGCGCTGACGCTGTACAAGGTCGCGCTCGCCGCGGTCGCGGGCACCGCCGGCTCGGCCGGGCACGGGTTCGCGGTGTTCGGGGTCGCGACCGTGCTGGGCATCGCGGTCGGCCTGGCGATCGGCGCGGTCGTGGTGCTGCTGCGGCGCCTGCTCGACGACCCGCTGCTGGAGTCGGCGTTCGGGATCATCGTGCCGTTCGGCGCGTACGTCACCGCGGAGCACCTGCACCCGTTCGGCGCCGAGTTCAGCGGGTCGGGCGTGCTCGCCGTCGTCGCCGCCGGGCTGTACCTGGGGAACCGCTCGCTCTACGCGTCACCCGCGACGCGCATGCAGGACAGATCGGTGTGGGCGTCCATCGACGTCCTGCTGGAGGCGCTGGTGTTCGCGCTGATGGGGCTGCAGCTGCCGTTCGTGCTCGACGGCGCCCAGCACGCGGCGCGCGACAACGGGACCCTCGCGCTGGTTGCGGTGGTCGTGCTGCTGGTGACGATGCTGGTGCGGATCCCGGCGGTGTTCGTCTTCGCGTTCCTGCCGCGGACGTTGCGGCTGTTCGGCCGCGGGCGCGCGACCCCGCCGTGGCGGTCGCTGGCGGTGCTCTCGTGGACCGGCATGCGCGGCGTCGTCACGCTGGCCGCGGCCGCCGGTGTGCCCGCCGGCACCCCGGGGCGCGAGGAGATCCAGCTGTTCGCGTTCGCGGTGGCGATCGGGACGGTGCTGGTCCAGGGGCTGACGCTGCCGCCGCTGATCCGGGTGCTGAAGGTGCAGGACCCGTCGGAGGCGTCGCGCGACGAGGCGGAGGAGCTGGCCGCGCGGGAGGTCGCGCAGAAGGCGGCGCACGAACGGCTGCGCGAGATCAGCCGCGACCGGCTCGCGGCGCTGGATCTGCCACCCGAGAAGGTCGAGCGGCTGAAGCAGCGGCTGGAACGGCTGGTCGACACGCGCTACCGCTTCGCGCAGGCGACGATCACGTTGTCGGGCGAGGAACGTTCCGGAAGTCCGCAGGCCCAGTTCGCGAAGGCCCGGCGGGAGCTCCTGATCACCCAGCGCAAGGCGATGCTGGAGGAGAACCGCGCGGGCCGGCTCGACGACGAGATCCTGCGGAAGGTGCTGCGGGAGCTGGATCTGGAGGAGCTGTCGGTGTCGACGACGCTCACGAACCGAGTGAGCTGATGACCTCCCAGGTCCGTCGCCGCTCTTCGCCGGACCGGATGCCGGTCTGCGAGACGAGGACGTCGGTGGCACCGGCGTCGTAGTAGCGCCGGAGCCCTTCGAGGACGGTCTTCTCGTCGCCGATGATGGCGAGGTCGGCCGGATGATCGACACCCTCGGCTTCGAGGATCCGTTGATACGACGGGATCTGCGCGTAGAAACCCATCTGTTCGACGGCGAGGGCACGCACGGCGTCGGGGTCGTCGGTGACGATCGCGGGCACCGCGGCGAGGATCCTCTTGCCCTTGCTCAGGTGGGGGACGATGTGGTCGGAAAGCGCTCTCGGCCCCGCCAGGAACGGCAGGGTGCCGTCGGCCAGCTCATCGGTGACGCGCAGCGCCTGCGGCCCCATCGCCGCGACGATGACCGGCACGTCTCCGCCCACAGTGGACGGTCCCGGCGCTTTCGCGGTCACGGTCTCACCTTCGAAGTCGACGGCCTCCCCGGCGAAGACCTGCTTCAGCACGGTCAGGTACTCGCGCAGGTGCCGGATCGGCGGCGGGTACTCGACGCCGTAGACGGGCCCGAGGAAGCCCTTCGAGCCCAGCCCGATCCCGAGCGTGAACCGGCCACCGGTGGCGGCTTGCGCGGTCTGCGCCGCACTCGCGACGAGAAAAGGATGGCGCGGATAGGTGGGCACGACGGAGGTGCCGACCTCGATGCCGGGAACCTCCCGCCCCGCGAGCGCGGCGACGGTGATGGCGTCTTGGCTGAGGGGGAGCTGCGAGAACCAGACGGACTTCAGGCCGGCCTCGGCGGCTTGGCGGGTCTGGGCGATGAGCTCGTCGACGAGGTTCGGCGCGGACTCGGTGTCGCCGGACGGCAGCGTGACTCCGATGGTCATGACTCCCAAGCTAGCGCCGGTCGCCACCGATTTCCGGCTTCCCAGCGCGTGAGAACCCGGTCAGCGCCGGCGAGCCAGAAGCCGTTTCAGGGAGCGAAGACGGCGTCGCGGCTCGGTGGTCCCGGTCTGCAGGACGAGCTCGAGTACCGCTGCGCGTTGATCAGCGTGGGCCCGCACGTAGCCGGGCGACGCGGCGACGGCGCGCCGGAGATCGTCGGGATCGGCGGTGGCGGTGCGGAACCCGGCGACCCGGGTCACGTCGATCGGGCCTCGGCTGTACTTCTCCACGAAGGGGCTCTCCTGCTGTCCGGCTGCGATGTCTGCCCTCGTTATCGCTCCGTTACCGCCGGCGTTACCGTCTTCGCGTCCCCCGGTCGAGTGCTTCCGGATCGCGGCTACAACCGAGCCGGCACGCACGGTGGACCCCCTCGTCCCTCCGTGCGCACCGGCTCGGACCCCCAGTGGGTCCACGGTGGCAAGGCGGCTGTACAGGATCGGCACATCCGGGGAACATCGACTGGTCACACCACGATCACCGGGAGGGATGTCGTGGAGTTCCTGCTCCTCGGCCCGGTCGAGGTCCGGTCGGGAACCGCGCACCTGCGGTTGTCCTCGCAGCGGCAACGGGCTCTTCTCGCCGCGCTCCTGCTGACGCCCAACGTGGTGGTCTCACCGGCACGGCTGGTGGAGGTGATCTGGGGTGAGGCGGCGCCGCCCTCGGCGATGGCGAACCTGCGAACCCATGTCGCCCAGCTGCGCCGGCAGCTCGCCGAGCTGGAGGACGGCGTGCGGCGGATCCACGCCCGGGCCGGTGGCTACCTGATCGAAGCCCGGCCGGACGAGATCGATCTCGAGCGGTTCGACCACCTCGCCGCGGCCGGCCGGCAAGCGCTCCTCGCCGGCGACGGCAAGGTCGCCGCGGAGACGCTGGGCCACGCCTTGGCGCTGTGGCGTGGACGGCCGCTGGCCAACCTGCCGGCGACCGCGGCCACCGACGGGGAGGCCCATCGGCTGACCGAGGCCCGGCTGACCGTCGTCGAACACCACTGTCGCGCGCGTCTCGACCTGGGCGCCTGCTCGGACGTGGCCGGTGAGCTGCACCGGCTGGTCGTCGACCACCCGCTCCGCGAACGGCTGTGGGCACTGCTGATGCTCGCGCTGGCCGGCGCGGGACAACAGGCGGCGGCGCTCGGCGCCTACGACACGATCCGCAGCCGGCTGGCCGCCGAGCTGGGTGCCGAACCGGGCTCCGACCTGCGTGCGGCCCAGCTGGCCGTGCTGCGGCAGGCCGTTCCCGTCACCTCGTCCGTGAGTCCCGCGCAGCTTCCCCGCGCCGCGGCCGGGTTTCACGGGCGCCACGCCGAACTGCTGGCTCTCGACCGCCTGCTGCCCGCGGGCGATGGTTCCCGGCTCGCGGTCGTCGTCGGGACGGCGGGGGTCGGCAAGTCGGACCTGGCGATCCAGTGGGCGCACCGCGTCCGCGACCGTTTTCCCGACGGGCAGCTCTACGCCGGCCTCCACCGCTCGGCCCGGCCCGGCCCGGTTCTCGGGCGGTTCCTGCGGGCCCTGGGTGTCCCGGCGCGGGAGATCCCGGACGACCTCGACGAAGCCGCGGCACTGTTCCGGTCCGTGCTGGCGTCGAAGGCCGTGCTCTGCGTTCTCGACGACGCCCTCGATGACGAGCACGTCCGCCCGTTGCTGCCCGCCGCACCGCGGTGCATGGTCGTGGCGACCAGCCGCAACCGGCTCGACGGCCTGGTCGCCCTCGACGGCGCGCACCGCCTCGCGCTGGACGTCCTCGGCGCGGCCGACGCGGTGACCGTGCTCGGGGCCGCGATCGGCCCCGACCGCGCGGCCCGGGAACCGGCCGCCACCGCCGAACTGGCCGAAACGTGTGCGCGGCTGCCCCTCGCCCTGCGCATCACCGGCGCCCAGATCCGGCACCGGACCGGCCGCCGGGTGGTCGATCACCTCACCGACCTGCGCGACCACGGCGTGCTGGACGGCCTGACCACCGACGGCGACACGAGCGCCCTCCGCGTCGCCTACGACCTCTCCTACGAAGCCCTCGACGCCGCGACCCGCCGCACGTTCCGGTTGCTGGGCTTGGTGCCCGGCCCGGACACGACTGTGCCGGCGGTCGCCGCCCTGATCGACGCCCCGGCTTCGACGGCGGCCCGGCACCTCGAACGGCTGGCCTTGGCGCACCTCGTCCAGGAGCACGCTCCGGGCCGCTACCGGCTCCACGATCTGCTTCGCCGCTACGCCGTCGAGCGCGCGCACATCGACTGCCTCGACGATGAACGCGACACGGCGACGCTCGCGCTGCTCGACCACTACCTGGCCCGCACCGCCGCGGCCGCCGACATCCTTTACCCCTTCGTCCTGCGCCTGCCGGAGACCAAGCCGCAGCGGAGCGCGTTCGACAGCGCGGAAGACGCCCTGGCTTGGCTGAGCGACGAAGTCCCCAACCTCGTGGCCGCGACCCGCCACGCCCACGCGGGCAAGCACCACCAGTTGACCTGGCAGCTCGTCGACGCCCTGCGCGGGCACTGCATGACCACCTGGCTCGCGGAAGCGCCGGAGCTCGCCCGGATCGGCCTCGAATCCGCCGAAGCCCTCGATCTGCCGGACGTGCGGGCGGCCGCGCACAACAACCTCGCGGCCACTCACGCACTCCGCTACGAGTTCCCGTCCGCCATCGCGCATTTCCAAGCCGCGCTGACGCTCTACCGTGCGGTGCAGGTCCGGCGCGGAGTGACCGGTGTGCTGGGAAACCTGGCCACCGTCCACCTGGACACCGGTGATCTCGACCGAGCCGACGCTCTCTTCGCGGAGGCGGCCGCACTCGATCCGCTGGGTAGCGGGCTCCGCCGGCAAAGTCTCGGCGTCCTCCACGAATATCGCGGCCGGCTGGCCGAGGCGGCGACCGCGCACGCCGAGCGGGCCGCTGAATCGCACAGTCCGCACGATCTCGTCCTGCTCGCCCGCGTTCACGCGAGAGGAGGCGACTACGACGCCGCTTTGCCCGTCGCGGAAGAGGCCGCGAAGCACGCGCGAAGCTCCGGCGATCGGTGCACCGAGGCGTACGCACTCGCGGTGCTCAGCACCGTCCACGCGGGCACCGGCGACCCCGCACAAGCCGTTCGCCTGGCCGGAACCGCGCTCGAGTTCGCGCGCGGCACCGGCGTGCCCGGCGCCGAAATCGCGGGGCACGCCGCCCTCGCGGTGAGCCTCCTGGCCGGCGGGCACCACCAGCGCGCGCTGGTCAGCGGCCACCACGCGCTCCACCTCACCCGCCGGACCGGCACCCGGTTCGACGAATGCGAAGCACTGATCACGATCGGCCGCATCCACCGCGCCGCCGGATCGACGGCGCAGGGCGACCACTACCTCGGTTCGGCCCGGCACCTCGCGAAAACCCACGGCTACCACGGGCTGGCCGAAGCCGCCGCCGAGCCTTCGCTTGCTTGATCGGGCAGGCCCCAGCGGTCATGATCCGCGCTTCGCCGGGCGCCGCAAGCGCTTCCGCATCTCGGGACACCGGCACTCCCAGCGCGTGAGATCCCGTGCGAGCGCTTGCGGAATCGCCCACCCTGGGCGAGATCCCGATCACGATCCCCAGGAGCACCCATGTCGCTGACCGACGTCATCGAAGGCACTCGCAAGGCCGTCGACGCCGACCCGCACAACGCCGCCGTCTCCTTCAGTGTCGACCACACCCTGAAGCCCGGGACCAAAACCGAGGTCCAGGTCAAGGTGCGGGACCACAGCTTCACCGTCGACGAGCCGCCCGCCCTCGGCGGGACCGACCAGGCCGCCAACCCCGTCGAGTTCGCGCTCGCCGCCCTGGGGTCCTGCCAGGTCATCACCTACCAGTTCTGGGCGGCGAAGCGCGGCATTCCGCTCGACTCCGTCAAGGTCACCGTCGACGGCGACCTCGACCTCCACGGCTTCTTCGGCTTCTCCTTCAACACCCGCCCCGGTTTCGGGGACGTGCGCGTGTCCGTCGAGCTGGAAGGGCCGGCGAGCCGGGAGCGCTACGAAGACCTCAAGCGCGAGGTCGACGAGCACTGCCCGGTGCTCGACCTGTTCCGCAACGAGACGCCGGTCAGCACCAAGCTGACCTGAGCGAAACCTCAGACGAACTGGTGCCGGACGATCGTCTGCTCGCGGCCCGGGCCGACGCCGATCGCCGAGATCCGGGCGCCCGACAGGTCTTCCAGGCGCTCGACGTACGCGCGGGCGTTCGCCGGGAGCTCCTCGAACGTGCGGCACGCCGAGATGTCCTCGAACCAGCCCGGGTGCTCTTCGTAGATGGGGATCGCGTGGTGCACGTCGGTCTGCGTCATCGGCATGTCCTGCGTGCGGAAGCCGTCGACCTCGTAGCCGACGCACACCGGCACCTTCTCCAGCCCGGACAGCACGTCCAGCTTGGTGAGGAAGTAGTCGGTGATGCCGTTGACGCGGACCGCGTAGCGCGCGATCACCGCGTCGAACCAGCCCGTGCGGCGCGAGCGGCCGGTGGTGACGCCGAACTCGCCGCCCTGCTTGCGCAGGTACTCGCCGGACTCGTCGTGCAGCTCGGTCGGGAACGGGCCCGAGCCGACGCGGGTGGTGTACGCCTTGAGGATGCCGAGCACGGTGCCGATCCGGCCCGGACCGATGCCGGAGCCCGCGCTCGCGCCGCCGGACGTCGGGTTCGACGACGTCACGAACGGGTAGGTGCCGTGGTCGACGTCGAGCAGCGTGCCCTGTGACCCCTCCAGCAGCACGGTTTCGCCGCGCTCGAGGGCCTGGTTGAGCTGCAGCCGCGTGTCGGCGATGCGGTGCGCGAACTTCTCGCCCGCGGCCAGCACCTCGTCGGCGACCTCGTTCGCGTCGAGGGCCTTGCGGTTGTAGACCTTCACCAGCACCTGGTTCTTGAACTCCAGCGCGGCTTCGACCTTCTGGCGGAAGATCTTCTCGTCGAGCAGGTCCTGCACGCGGACGCCGACGCGGGCGATCTTGTCCTGGTAGCACGGCCCGATGCCGCGGCCGGTGGTGCCGATCTTGCGGCTGCCGAGGTACCGCTCGGTGACTTTGTCGATGGCCACGTGGTACGGCATGATCAGGTGAGCGTCGGCGGAGATCAGCAGCTTGGACGTGTCGACGTCCCGCGCTTCCAGTCCGGACAGCTCTTCCAGCAGCACACCCGGATCGACGACCACGCCGTTGCCGATGACGTTGGTCACGCCGGGGGTGAGGATGCCGGACGGGATGAGGTGCAGGGCGAAGTTCTCGCCGTTCGGCAGGACAACCGTGTGACCGGCGTTGTTGCCACCCTGGTAGCGGACGACCCACTGGACGCGGTCACCCATGAGATCGGTGGCTTTGCCCTTGCCTTCGTCTCCCCATTGGGCACCGATGAGCACGATGGCCGGCATGTGACACTCCAGGTGTTCGACGACTGAGGTTAAGTGTCCCGGACGGACACCGGTGGCGCTGACGAAATGCCGGTGCATGACTGTAACGGAGGTCCTGCGGGTGCGCGGACTAGTGGTGGCCTGTGGCGACGGCGCGGCGGGCTTCGAAGAGGTCGACGACGTCGAGTCGATCCGCGTGTCCAGCCGTCCCGGCAAGGCGGAAATCGACCCCTTGCTGGGCGAACACGATCACCTGGTCGTGTCGGGCACCGACGCGGACCTGGCCGCGGTCGTCGTGCGGCTGCTCCGCAAGGAAGCCCTCTCCGGCGTGTCGATCGGGTTCGTGCCGGCTTCGCCCGATTCGGCCGTCGCCGCGCTCTGGGGCCTGCCGAAGACGCCGCTGCAAGCCCTCGCGCTCGCCCTGCGCGGCGAGGTCGACCCGGTACCGCTGATCCGCGACGACGTCGGCGGCGTGGTCGTCGGCCGCGGGGTGCTGCGGCTGGTCCGCGGCGTCGCCTACGCCGACGAGCAGGTGGCGCTGCGCGGGCCGGCGTCGTCGATCGAGGTGACGCCGGACCCGGGCGGGCCGGGCCTGGCCGTCCGGGTGACGAAGGGGACGATCTTCAAGCGGCCGACGACGCTCTACGCACGCGCGTTCCAGATCGGCTGCATCCCGACCCGGCCCATCAGCGACGACGTCGTGCACGAACGCGCGGTGAACAAGTGGACCTGGTACCGGCACACCGAAGATCTCCGGATGGTTCGCGGCGGCGCCTGACCAGCGATTTTCACTTTTGAGTGAACGGTCGGCAACGCAGCGTTCACGAACGGGCAGCAACATGTCACCTATACGTGTTGCACATGCCACTCGGGTGTATCAGGGTTAGCCGTCCCCACACCTGACATGGAGGCAGCAATATGCCAACCAGGCGTGCTGTTCGTCATTCCTTGACTGTCCTCGCCGCCACCGCGGTGCTCTCCGGCACGCTGGTCAGCGTCGCCGACGCCACCCCGCCGGGCATCCCGTCCGCCGCGACGGCGAAGTCCGAGCTGGCTTCCCTGACCGTGCAGGCCGACGGCTCCCAGACCGGCTACAGCCGCGACAAGTTCCCGCACTGGATCGACCAGGGAAACAGCTGTGACACGCGCGAGGTCGTGTTGAAGCGCGACGGCACGAACGTCGTCACCGGGTCGAACTGCGCCGCCACCTCCGGCAGCTGGTTCAGCCCGTACGACGGCGAGACCTGGACGGCGTCGTCCGATGTGGACATCGACCACGTGGTGCCGCTGGCCGCCGCGTGGCGCACCGGGGCGTCGTCGTGGACGACGGCACAGCGCCAGGCGTACGCGAACGACCTGTCCGACCCGCAGCTCATCGCCGTGACGGACAACGTGAACCAGTCGAAGGGCGACAAGTCGCCCGACCAGTGGAAGCCACCGCTCACCAGCTACTGGTGCACCTACGCGGAGATGTGGACCGCGGTGAAGTACAAGTTCAAGCTGACGATCAGCTCCGCGGAGAAGACGGCCCTGACGGACATGCTCGGCCGCTGCTGACCCATACCCGGCACCGCCGCGAAGTCAAGAGGTCTTCGTGGCGGTGCCAGGGTTTGGGACTCCGGTTCAGCTTGTGGGACGGCCTCAAGGGCGTGGCTAGCGTCGCTGGTTGAAGACGCAACCGCTCCCCACTGGAGGCCGTCGGTGTCCCCACTTTCCCGCGCCCGCAACGCCGCGGCCCTGCTCGCCCTGCCCATCCTGCTGACCGCCTGCTCCGCCGCCGGCACCGAACAAGCCGCCGACGCCGGCCCGCCGAAAGCCGGCGGCACGCTACGGCTGGGCATCTCGTCCGCGCCCGACTGCATCGACCCGCAGCAGACCGCGACGAACGCGTCCATCAACGTCGCCCGCCAGCTGGTCGACTCGCTCACCGACCAGGACCCGAAGACCGGCGAGATCAAGCCGTGGCTGGCCGAGAAGTGGGAGGTCAGCGCCGATTCGACGGCGTTCACCTTCCACCTGCGCGCCGGCGCGACGTTCTCCGACGGCAGCCCGGTCGACGCCGCCGCGGTCAAGACGAGCTTCGACGGCATCAAGGCCCTCGGCACGAAAGCACAGCTCGGCTACGGCTACCTCGCCGCGTACAAAGCGTCGACCGTCGTCGACCCGCAGACCGTGCGGATCGAGTTCTCCTCGCCCAGCGCCCAGTTCCTGCAGGCCAGCTCGACGATGTCGCTCGGCGTCCTCGCGCCCGCGGCGTTCAAGAAGACCCCCGAACAGCGCTGCCAGGGCAACGGCCTGATCGGCTCCGGGCCGTTCGTCTTCGAAAGCCTGAAGCAGAACCAGGAGATCGTCCTGGCCAAGCGCAAGGGCTACACCTGGGGTTCGTCGCTGTTCAAGCACCAGGGCGAGGCCTATCTCGACAAGATCGACTACAAGATCGTGCCGGAGCCCGGTGTCCGCACCGGCAGCCTCGCCTCCGGCCAGCTCGACGCGGCCACCGACATCCAGCCGGTCGACGAGCCGCAGTTCACCGGAAACGGCTTCAGCGAGAACATCCGGCCCAACCCCGGCGTCGTGTTCAACCTGCACGCCAACACCACCCGCGGCGTGCTCACCGACGAAAAGGTGCGCCAGGCGGTGCTCAAGGGCGTCGACCGCACCGAGGTCGTGAACACCGTGCTGACGCCGAGCTACAAGCCCGCCACCAGCATCCTCGGCTCGGCGACACCGCTGTACGACGACCTCTCGCAGCAGCTCGCGTACGACCAGAAGGGCGCGGCCGCGCTGCTCGACGGCGATGGCTGGGTGCCCGGTCCCGACGGGATCCGCACCAAGAACGGACAGCGGCTGAGCGCGTCCGTCGTGTTCTCGCCGGTGTTCAACCAGAACCGCAGCGCGTTGGAGCTGATCCAGCAGCAGCTGCGCAAGATCGGCTTCGACCTGAAGATCGAGCAGCACACCAACGCCGAGACCACGCAGATCCAGCTCAGCGGGAACTACGACTTCCTCTGGTACAACGTCACCCGCGCCGACCCGGACATCCTGCGCGGGCAGTTCTCGACGAAGGCCGGCAACCGCAGCAGGCTCACGCCGGGCAACCCGCTCGACGTCGCCCTCGACGCCCAGTCGTCCACTGTGGACAACGCCAAGCGCAAGCCGTCGGCCGACGAGGTGCAGAAGCTGATCGTCGACCACGCCTACGCGATCCCGGTGTTCGAGCTGACCCAGGTCGTCGCGCTGAGCTCGAAGGCGCACGCCGTCGACTTCGAAGCGTCGTCACGGCTGCAGCTCTTCGACGCGTGGCTCTCGTGAGGCGGTACCTGCTCCGCCGCGTCGGGCAGGCGGTGTTCGTGCTGTGGGCGGCGTTCACGCTGTCGTTCCTGATCCTCTACCTGCTGCCGGGCGACGCCGTTTCGGCGAAGCTCGCCAGCGGGGAGGCGGGTTCGTCGGCGACGCCCGAGCAGCTCGCCGCCGCCCGCGCGGAGTACGGCCTCGACTCGCCGCTGCCGGTCCAGTACCTGAAACGGCTGGTCTCGGCGCTGCACGGTGACTTCGGCCGCAGTGTCGCGACCGGCGACGACGCGACGCACATGGTCGTCACGGCGTTGCCGCCGACGCTCGCCGTGACGAGCCTGGCGCTGGTGTTCGCGGTGCTGTTCGGCGGTGGCTCGGCGTTCCTCGGCACGTTCACCCGGTTCCGCTGGCTGCGGCAGGCGCTGCTGTCCCTGCCGTCGCTGGCGATCTCGCTGCCGCCGTTCTGGGTCGGGCTGCTGCTGATCCAGTTCTTCTCGTTCCGGCTGCGGCTGCTTCCGGCGCTCGGCACGCAGGGCTTCGAGACGATCATCCTGCCCGCGATCACCCTCGCGCTGCCCACCGGCGCGATCATCGGGCAGGTGCTGGCGAAGAGCCTCGCGACGCAGCAGGAACAGCCGTACGCGGAGATCGCGGCGGCCAAGGGGGCGAGCCGCTGGCGCGTCCACTTCGGACACCTGCTGCGCAACGCCGCCGTGCCGACGCTGACGGTCGCCGGCGTGGTGGCGGGCAACCTGGTCGCGGGTTCGGTGATCACCGAGACGGTGTTCTCGCGCGACGGCGTCGGCCGGATCACCGCGGCCGCCGTCACCGCGCAGGACGTCCCGGTGGTGCAGGCGGTGATCGTGCTGGCCGCGCTGGTGTTCGTGGTGCTCAACCTGATCGTCGACCTGCTCTACCCGCTGCTCGACCCGCGCATCGCGCGGACCCCGGAGGTGGCCCGTGGTTGACCTCGCCATCCCGGTCGTCCGCCGCCCGGGACTCACCGTCGCCGTCGCGGTACTGGCGTTCGTGCTCCTCGCGGCCTTCGTGCCGAGCTTGCTGACCGGGTACGACCCGATCACCGGCGTCCCGGCCGAGCGGCTGCAGGGGCCGTCCTTCCACCACTTGTTCGGCACCGACGAAACGGGCCGGGACGTCTACGCGCGGGTGATCCACGGCGCGTCGCTCTCGCTGCGGGCCACCGCGATCGCCGTGCTGGTGGCGCTGGTCGCGGGCTCGGCACTCGGCCTGCTGGCCGGGTTTCGCGGCGGCTGGGCGGACACCGTGATCATGCGGATCGTCGACGTCTTCCTGGCCATCCCGCCGATCCTGCTGTCGCTGGCCCTGGTCACGGCGCTGGGCTTCGGCACGACGAACGTCGCGATCGCCGTCGGCATCGCGAACCTCGCGTCCTTCGCGCGAGTCATGCGCGCGGAGGTGCTTCGCGTGCGAAACGGCGTGTTCGTCGAAGCGGCTCGCGCGAGCGGAGTGCGCTGGTCCGGCGTGCTGCTGCGGCACGTCCTGCCGAACGCGGCGGGCCCGGTGCTCGCGCTGGCGACGCTCACGCTCGGCACGGCCGTGCTCGAGGTGTCGGCGCTGAGCTTCCTCGGCTTCGGCGCGACGCCGCCGACGCCGGAGTGGGGCTCGCTCGTCGCCGGCGGGCGCAGCTTCCTGGCCACGGCCTGGTGGATGACGACGTTCCCGGGGCTGACGGTCGCGGCGGTGGTGCTCGCCGCGAACCGGCTGTCCCGCGCCCTGGACGGAGGAGACCGATGACCCTGCTGCGGATCGCGGACCTGGCCGTGTCGTACCAGACGCGGGCCGGGGTGGTGCCGGCCGTGCGTGACGTCGGGTTCGACGTCGACGCCGGCGAAGTGGTCGCCGTCGTCGGCGAGTCCGGTTCGGGCAAGTCGACGACCGCGCACGCGGCGATCGGGCTGCTGCCGCGCGGCGGCCGGATCGACGGCGGTTCGGTCACCTTCGACGGCCGGGACCTGCTTTCCCTGTCGGACAAGCAGTGGCGCGGGGTGCGCGGGCGCGAGATCGCGCTGGTGCCGCAGGACCCGGCGGTGTCGCTGAACCCCGTGCACCGGATCGGCGAGCAGGTCGCCGAGGTGCTGCGGATCCACGGGCTCGCGGACCGGCGGTCCGCCGGTGTCCAAGCGATCGAACTGCTCGAACGCGCGGGCGTCCCCGATCCGTCGCGAAGGGCGCGGCAGTACCCGCACCAGCTGTCGGGCGGTCTGCGGCAGCGCGTGCTGATCGCGGCCGCGCTGGCCGGGCGGCCGAAGCTGATCATCGCGGACGAGCCGACGTCGGCGCTGGACGTCACGGTGCAGCGGCGGATCCTCGACCACCTGACGTCGCTGGCTCGGGAAATGGGCACGGCGATCCTGCTGATCACGCACGACCTCGGCGTCGCGGCCGACCGGGCGTCGCGGATCGTGGTGCTCTCGCAGGGTTCGGTCGTGGAAGAGGGTTCGTCGGTCGTCAGCGCGCCCACGCACCCCTACACGCAGCAGCTGCTCGCGGCGGCGCCGAGCATGACGAGCACCGTGCGGCCGGCCGCGCCGGCCGCCGAGCCGCTGGTGTCGGTGCGGGACCTCGCGAAGACGTTCGACGGCGGGATCCGGGCGGTCGACGGCATCTCGTTCGACATCCCGCGCGGCCAGACCCTGGCGCTGGTCGGCGAGTCCGGCTCGGGCAAGTCGACGACGGCCCGGATGGTGCTGCGGCTGGAGACGCCGTCCGCCGGTTCGGTGGAGTTCGACGGCCAGGACATCACCGCGTTGTCCGGCGCTGAACTACGAAGGCTGCGGCGGCGGATGCAGATCGTCTACCAGAACCCGTATGCGTCGCTGAACCCCAAGTTCTCGATCGAGGACGTCGTCGCGGAGCCGCTGCGGGCGTTCGGGCTGCCGCGCACCCGGGTCCCGGAGTTGCTGGAGCAGGTGGCGTTGCCGGCTTCGGTGGCGCGCCGGAAGCCTGCGGAGCTTTCGGGCGGCCAGCGCCAGCGGGTCGCGATCGCGCGGGCGTTGGCGTTGCAGCCGGACCTGGTGGTGTGCGACGAGCCGGTGTCGGCGCTGGACGTCTCAGTCCAGGCCCAGATCCTGCGGCTGCTGGCCGAGCTGCAGTCGTCGCTCGGGCTGTCGTACCTGTTCATCTCCCACGACCTGGCGGTGGTCCGCCAGCTCGCGGACCAGGTCGGCGTGATGCGCGAGGGCGCGCTGGTGGAGCTGGGCCCGGCCGCGCAGGTGCTGGAAGAGCCTCAGGCGGAGTACACGAAGGAGCTGCTGGCGGCGATCCCCGGACGATCGGTGCAAGAAGTGGGCTGAGACAGGAAACCGGACAAGTTCGACGGTGTGTGTTTCCCCCACCACCGACCGCGACGTATGGTCTGGACCATGCGGAGGATCGGCGTGGCCTTCGTGGCCTTGGTGCTGATGATTTCGGGTGCGGTGCCGGCTTCGGCCGCCGCCGCGCGCAGGGTTGTCGTCTACTACCAGACCATCTACAACGGCTCCACCTACGTCTCGCCGCTGCCTCTGCGCGACGCCGGGGCCACGGACGTCGTCGTCGGAGCCATCCACCTCGACACCAACAGCGTCGTGCACCTCAACGACGATCCGCCGAACGCGTCCAAGTTCACGCGGATGTGGCAGGACCTCGCAACCCTGCGCAGCCAGGGCGTGCACGTGCTCGCGTTCGTCGGCGGGGCCGCCGCGGGCAGCTTCCAGCGGCTCGAAACCCAGTTCGACACCTACTACCCGCTGCTGCGGAACCTCATCCGGACGTACTCGCTCTCCGGCATCGACCTGGACATCGAAGAGCACATGTCCAACGGCGCGCTCACCAAGCTCATCGACGCGCTGAGGGCCGACTTCGGCAGCTCGTTCCTCGTCACGCTCGCCCCGGTCGCGACCGAGCTGAGTGGCGGCGGCGGGCTCTCGGGCCTCAACTACGACACGCTCTACCGCGACCGCGGCAGCCAGATCTCTTGGTTCAACACGCAGTTCTACTGCGGCTGGGGCTCGCTTTCGAGCACGTCGGGATATGACAACATCATCCGCCGCGGGGTGGTGCCGGCGAGCAAGGTCGTCGCCGGGACCGTGACCAACCCGGCCAACTGCAGCGGGTACGTCGCCATGTCGACACTCCAGTCGACCGTGCGGAGCCTCATCGGCAAGTATGCGGACTTCGGCGGGATCGACGGCTGGGAGTACTTCAACTCCCTGCCGGGCGGGACGTCGGCGCCGCAGCAGTGGACGCAGCAAATCGCGCCGGTCGTGAAGGGCTGACGAGTACGCTCGGGGCGGTGCGGATCCTGTTCACGTGCCGCCCGGCGTACGGCCACCTGTTTCCCTTGCTGCCGTTGGCGAACGCGGCGGCCGAAGCCGGTCACGAAGTCGTCTTCGGGACCGGCGAAGCGTTCGTGCCCAAGGTGCGTGACCTCGGCTTCGAGGTCCACCGCGCCGGGATCGGCATCGGCGAGGCGGAGGCCGAAGCCAAGAAGCGGCACGGCGAGGACGCCGGCTTCCTCGACGTCGGCATCACGATGTTCGCCGAGCTGCTGCCGCGATCACTCCTCGAGGACCTGACGCCGCTGCTCCCGGAACTGCGTCCGGACCTGGTCGTCTACGAGATGAGCGACGTCGGCGCCGGAGTGGCGGCGCGCCGCGCGGGCATCCCCGCGGTGTCGGTCGTCATCGGGCGGTCGATGCCGCCGGAGGTCCTGGCGGTCGCCGCCGAACGGCTGCGGCCGCTGTGGGGCACGCTCCCCGCGGACGCGCTCTTCGGCGACGCCTGCGTAGACGTCTGGCCGGACAGCCTCCGCGACCCGGGCACCGCTTCCGTGCCGACGGTGTTCCGGATGCGCCCGACGCCGTTCGACCCCGACGTCCCGCTGCCGCCCCTGCCCGAGGACGGCTTCGTCTACCTGACGCTCGGCACGGTGGTCTTCGGCGCGACGGACGTCCTGCGCGGCGCGATCCGCGCGTTGTCCCGCCTGGACGTCGACGTGCTGGTGGCGCTCGGGCCCGGCGATCCCGCGCTGCTCGGTTCTCTCCCGGACCGCGTCCAGGCGGCAGGGTTCGTGCCGCAAGCCGAGGTGCTGAAGCACGCGGGCCTGGTGGTGCACCACGGCGGCACGGGCACGGTGCTCGCGTCGCTCGCGGCCGGGCTGCCGCAGCTGATCCTGCCGCAGGGTGCCGACCAGTTCGCGAACGCGGACACGCTCTCGACGCTCGGCGCGGCGAAGTCCCTGCTCGGCGACGCGATCCGGCTCGACGCGATCGAGGCGGCGGCCCGCGAACTGCTCGACGATCCGAAACCCCGCGACGTCGCCCGGGGCATCGCGGGCGAGATCGCGGAAATGCCGCCGCCGACGCAGGTATTGGCGGAAATCGTCAGCTGGGCGGGCTGACCAGCGCCAGGATCTCGCGCGCGACGGCGTCGTTCTGGCGGAAGGACTGCGCGTTCGTCCGGGGCCGGGTGAACGCCGCCGCCGAGCGGGCGCTCGTGTGCGGGCCCACCGCGAAGCGGTGCGGGTGCGGCTGGCCGGTGCCGTCGAGCAGGCGGGAGTCCGACACGCGGGTGTGGATCCGGCCCGACGGCAGCAGCGCGCCCGTGACCGGGTCCGTCACCGTCTCCTCGGCCAGCTCGCCCGTGTCGCGCAGCTGCTGGAGCAGGCCGTCCGCCGCCCGGGTGACGCTCGGGCCCGGCAGCCGGGCTTCGACCAGCGTGCGCGCCGACACCGTTTCCGGGTAGCTTTCGCTGGCCGCGACGAACCTGCCGTCTTTCGCTGTCACCCGCATTTCCGCGCCGGCGAAGGAAACCACGCCCGCTTGGTGCAGGGCCAGCAGCTCTTCCAGCCGGCGCGGCGGCGGCCCGCTGGCGTAGTACGAGAAGAACCCGTGGAACCAGCCGTCCATGTCGGACACCTGGGAGGCCGCGTCCAGCCGTCCTTTTTGGACGAGCACCGGGAGCTGGCTGTACACCGAGAGCAGCGCCATGAACGCGCCGAGGTCGGCGCTGAACTCCTGGTCCGCCCGGCGGGCGAGGTCGGCCTCGACGTACTCCCGCAGTTCCTTGCCGAACTCCTCCGCCGAGCCGAACTCCCGGCCTGCCATCGGCCGGTCGAGGTGGTCGAGGTCGAGGCGGTCGGCCTCGGCGGGCACTGCCCGCATGACGAGGTCCCGCATGCCCGGCGAATCCCACGGCAGGTCGGCGAAGGCGTCCGCGAACACGACGAAGTCCATGCGCACGCGGTCGGGGTGCCCGGTGAACAGTTCGCTGTAGTAGCCCCAGGCCAGTTCCTTCGCGATCAGCGGCCAGACGTCCGTGCGGAAGTCGAGGGCCTCCCCGGCGAGGCCGTCCATGGCGTAAGCGTCGAAGAACCTGGGCAGCCGCAACGGTTTGCCGCGCAGCCGGTAGCCGATCTTCGCGTGGTAGGGCACTCCGCGCCGCGAGCCGACGTGCAGCACCGGCTCGGTGCCGCTCGGGTGGTAGCGCAGGCCGCCGCACGGGAGCTCCTCGAACCGGCCGCCGCGGCCCTCGGTCAGCAGGAGCATCAGGTCGACGAACGCCAGCCCGAACCCGCGCACCAGCACGGTTTCGCCCGGCGCGATGCCGGAGTAGTCGACGTCGGCGGTGTAGCCGGCCGGGTAGTAGGCGAGCCCGTGCCGCGCGGCGAACGTGACGAGCTCGCGCTCGCGTTCGTCCGGTTCGGCGTCGAGGTGCCCGACGGTGAACACGACGGCGTCCGCGCGCACGGCCGTGCCGTCGGACAGGCTGACGGTGTGACCGTCGACCTCCACGGCCCGCGCCGCGTGCTCGACGACGTCGATGCCTTCGGGCAGGTCGCCGAGGACCTTGCGGTAGACCCAGGTCAGGTAGGCGCTCTGCAGCCGCCGGGTCGGGAAGTCGAAGCTGTCGAGCGCGGTCAGCTCGGCGGCGACGTCGGGCGGGACCTCGGCGTCGAGTGCGCCGTCACGCACCTTCCGCGCCCACTCCAGCAGCGACGGCCCCGGCCGCACCGGGCCCGCCATCTTCACCGAGTCGTCGGTGAACATCGTGACGTCCTCGGGCATGGAGTTCATCCGCAGCAGCGGTGACTGGTCGTACCGCCACACCCGGCCGGGCCCCGGCGGGAACGGGTCGATCAGGTGCACCTCGAGCCGGCGATCACGCAGGAGATCGGAGTTCGCGCCGAGCCGTTCGAGGACGCCGACCCCGCGGGGTCCGGCGCCCACGACGGCGAGGGTGAACGGCGCGCGCTCGGCCATGGAGCCGAAGTTACGCCGGGGCCTCCGACCAGGGCGTCCTTCCCATACTCCGGAATTCCGGGAATAAAACCAAACACTCCGGTGCGCGGCGCCGGGGCACGTCGGCGAGAGGAGCGGACTTGTCCGTCGTCCACCTGGGCGCCGGGCCTTCACCCCCGTTTTGCGGGAGTCCGGGTGGCGGAGCCCCGCATGGGCACAGTGCCGCACCTGCGAAGACGTGGCGGATGAGATCGGCCCGCCGCACCGCGTCCACACCGCGCAGGACGTGGTCGGCACCCTCCCTGACCGTCGTGTTCAACCGGGCGGCGCCGGGCCTGAGTTCCACCCTGCGGACTGCGTTGCCGCCTGCCTCCCGCCAGGCGTAGCTCTGGCGGTAGCGACGCGAGAGAGGGTGACGGAATGCCGGTGGAGTTCCTGGGCATCGGAGGCACGCACGACGGGTCGGAGACGCACGCCCGCTCGGGCGGGGTGTTCGACAAGGAGTACACGCTGCGCCTGGCCCGCGCGCACGAGGACTTCGGCTGGGACCGGGTCCTGTTCGCGTACGGCTCGGGCTCGCCCGACCCCGCGCAGGCGGCCGCGTACGTCGCCACGAAGCTGGACAAGCTGCAGATCCTGCTCGCGCACCGCCCGAACGTCTCCTCCCCGACGTTCGCGGCGAAGACGTTCGCGACGCTCGACCGGATCTCCGACGGCCGCCTGACGGTGCACTTCATCACCGGCGGCAACGACCACGAGCAGCAGCGCGAAGGCGACTACCTCACCAAGGACCAGAGGTACGCGCGCACGCGCGAGGCCATCCAGATCGTCAAGCAGGCGTGGACGTCGGACGAGCCTTTCGACTTCGACGGCGAGTACTACCGCTTCGCGGACTACGTCAGCGACGTCAAGCCGGTGCAACAGCCGCGACCAGGCGTCTCCTTCGGCGGCTCGTCGCCCGCCGCGTACGCCGCTGGAGGCGCCGAAGCGGACATCTACTGCCTCTGGGGCGAGCCGCTGGCCCAGACCGCGGAGCAGATCGAGTCCGTCAAAGCGGCCGCGAAGGCGGCCGGCCGCACGGACGTGCCGCGGATCCAGGTCGCGTTCCGGCCGATCATCGCGCCGACCGAGGAGCTGGCCTGGGAGAAGGCCTACGCGACCGTGGGGGCGATCAAGGACCGGACGAAGGGCGGGCAGCCGCTGACCCGGCGGCACAAGCTCACCGAGCCCGAGAACACCGGCTCCCAGCGGCTGCTGTCCGTCGCGGCGCGGGGCGAACGGTTCGACCGGGCACTGTGGACCCCGACCGCGGCCGCGACCGGCGGCGCGGGCAACTCGAACGCGCTGGTCGGCACGCCCGAGACGGTCGCGCAGGCGCTACTGGACTACTACGACCTGGGCGTGGAGATCCTGTCGGCGCGGGGCTACGACATGCTCGGCGACACGATCGATTTCGGCCGGTACGTCATCCCGATCGTGCGGGAAGAGGTGGCCAAGCGGGACGCGGAACGCGCGTCCGGGGTCACCCGTGTGCCGGCGGAGGACGCCCTGGCCGTCGACGGCTGAATCCGTTTCCCCTGGTCAGTCCCTCGCTGACCGCTTCTCCTCCAGTAGCCACCTCGCCGCGTCGCGAGGTGGCTACTTTTGCCTCTGGTCCTCCGCCCATCGGGTACGGAATGATCCATTGGTAACTCCTGGGCGACCGGCTAGACACTGCGGGCTATCGTCTGACCCGTTCGGGAAAGCTCCGTGACACCTTCGATACCGGCGAAAGAACCTAGAGATTTACCAACAGTCACGGGACACTGGCTGAGGTAACTCACGTACCGTGACTGCCTCATGACCGATCAGCCTTTTTATCACCAACGGTCATGTGAAGGGCACGGTCTGCACAAGAGGTCGGGAGAAAGCGCATGGCAGCTCCGCGGGATCGCGTCACGTTCCGCGAGGTGTTCGGAATCGCCGAGTTCCGCGCGCTGTGGTTCGGGGAACTGCTGTCGATCGCCGGCGACCAGCTGGCCAGAGTCGCGCTGTCCATCCTCGTCTTCACCGTCACCGGCTCCGCCACGCTGACCGGCCTCACCTACGCGCTGACCTTCGCGCCTTCGCTGCTCGGTGGCATCTTCCTCACCGGCCTCGCCGACCGGTACTCGCGGCGGACCGTGATGGTCGTCGTCGACCTGGCACGCGCCGGGCTGATCCTGCTCGTCGCCATTCCGTCGCTGCCGTTCTGGGCCGTCTGCGTCTTGGTCGCCGGCGTCTCGCTGCTGAACCCGCCGTTCAAGGCCGCCCAGCTCGCGCTGCTGCCGCAGATCCTCGAAGGCGACCGGTTCGTCGTCGGCATGGGCGTGCGGAGCATGACCGTGCAGTCCGCGCAGCTGCTCGGCTTCGCCGGCGGCGGTGCGCTGCTGCTGGCCCTCGACCCGCACGTCGCCCTGGTGGTCGACGCGGCCACGTTCCTGCTGTCCGCCGGCTTCGTCCGGTTCGGCGTGCGGGCCCGGCCGCCCGCCGCGAACGCCGAGAAGCGGAAGCCGTTCTTCGCCATGATCGGCACCGGCAGCCGGGTGGCGTTCGCCAACCCCGCGCTGCGGACGCTCGTGCTGTTCACCTGGCTGATGGGGCTGCTGCCGGTCTACGAGGGGATCGCCGCGCCGTACGTCTCATCGGCGGGCGGCGGGCCCGAGCTCGTCGGGCTCCTGCTCGCGGCCGACCCGGTGGGCAGCGTCATCGGCACGTTCGTGTTCACGCGGTGGGTGCCCGCCGAAGCCCGGCCGAAGCTGATCGGACCGCTGTCGGCGCTGTGCGCGGTGCCCATGCTGGCCGGCTTCGCGCAGCCGAACCCGTGGGTGTCGATCGTCCTCTTCGTCCTGTCCGGCGCGTTCGGTTCGGTCGCGCTGCTCCAGGCGACGGCCTCGCTGACGCTCGCGGTGCCGGATGAGAACCGCGCTCAGACGATGGGCCTGTCCAACACGGGCTTGACGACGATGCTCGGCGTCAGCCCGCTCATCGGCGGCGTGCTGACGGACCTCGTAGGCGCGCAGACGACCGTCGGCATCTTCGGCGTTGCCGGATTGATACTCACGTTGCCGCTCGCGCTCACGTGGTACCGCTCGATGACCGCGGACCGGGACGCCCAGGTGGACGACGAAGCCCCGCGCGCCGAACACGCCTGAATCGCGTGCTCCACGCGCGGGTGTACTAGACCTCGCGACCTTGCGGTGCGCCCTGCTACTGGTCTCTGGTTCGCATCGCTGGTCACCCTTCATTCGGCGTCAGGAAAAAGGTACACACCGAAAGCCCTTGTGGACAGGAGGCAAACGGGCTGAAACTGTCCGTGAGTGGGTTGTCACGGCGCTACAGCGCAAGAGCTTGGGGGAAAAATGGTCACATTGGGGGAACGATCTGGACAAGGCCGGATTCTTGGTGTTGCCGACTGGGCGCTGTGGCGGCGGCCGCCACGCTGGATCGCGCTCACGCTGACCGCCATCACCGCGGCCGTGGCGTGGGCGGTCACCGCCGCCTTCACGACTCCGGCTTCCATCGACCACTATGGCATGTTCGCGCTGCTCCTGGCGCTTGCCGTCGCGCAGAACGAGGTCAGCCGCCGCATCGAGCGGGCCCGCCGCAGCCTGAGTGAAAGCTCCCACGTCAACATGACGTCGGTCTGGCTGATCCCGGCCGGGCTGCTGCTGCCCGCCCAGCTGGTCGCCCTGCTGAGCGTGTCGCTGTACGTCAACATGGCGCTGCGCAGCTGGTCGGGCACCCGCCCCGGACAGGCCCACCGCGTCGCGGCCAACGCCACCACCGCCAGCCTGTCCGCCTGCACCGCCGGGCTCGCGATGCTCGTCTCACCGCAGATCAACGTGCCGGTCGTGTGCCTCGCGGTGGCCACCTACTTCGTCGTCAACGCCCTCCTCACCAGCGTCGGCCTCTACCTGGCCAACCAGGCGAACGCCACCGTCGAGGGCTGCTTGGGGAACATGGACGACAACCTGCTGGAGCTGGCGACCCTGTGCGTCGGCGGGTTGCTGGTCATGGTGCTCACCGACGAGCCCCTGCTGTCGGTGCTCGTCATCCTGCCGCTGTACGTGCTGCAGCGGTCGATGCTGATCAAGCGGCTCGAAGAGCTGGCCACCACCGACCAGAAGACGCAGCTGCTCAACGCCACCACCTGGCAGGACGGCGCGCAGCGGGAGATCTCGCGCGCCCAGCGCGACAGCGGCAGCTTCGGCGCGATGATGATCGACCTCGACCACTTCAAGCGGATCAACGACACCTACGGGCACCTCGCGGGGGACGACGTGCTCAAGGCGGTGGCCGCCGTGGTCAGGCAGGAGACCCGGGCGCACGACCTGGTCGGCCGGTTCGGCGGCGAGGAGTTCGTCGCGCTGTTACCCGCGACGTCCAAAGAGGACGCCATCGTCACGGCGGAACGGATCCGGCAACGGGTCAGCGAGCTGGTCATCAGCACGAAGACCAACGAAGGCGCCGTCGTCGACATCGAACGGCAGACGGCGTCCATCGGCGTCGCCGCCTACCCGCTCGACGGGTCGTCGATCGAGGAAGTGATGGCATCCGCCGACGCGGCCGTCTACGCGGCCAAGGACGGCGGGCGCAACCGGGTGGTGGGGTCTCCCGAAGTGGCCTTGGCCGCGGCTTAGCTGCGCTTACCGCAGCCGGTCGATGACGTCGCTCGCCTTCGCCTGGAGGCGGGCGACTCCACCGACCGTGAATTCGGTGAGCAGGTCGATCAGGGCTTCCTGGTCCGGCGGCTCGCCGTCCCAGGTCGCCTGGACCAGTGACTCCGTCATCGCGAAGAAGAGCGTGACGAGCGCGCGGTCGGCGCGGCCGGAGTCGATGCCGTGCGCGGCCCACCGCTTGCGGCTCGCGTCGGCGTAGACGACGGCCAGCCTCTCCCTCAACCGGGTGAGAGCGGGGTCGCCCGCGCGCTCGGCCGCGCGGAGCACTCCGTAGGCCTCCGGGCTGTCCGCGACGAAGGTGACCATGTTGGCGTAGTTGGCGCGCGCCCAGGCCCGCAGGCCGGGCTGCGGGTCGGTCACCGACGGGCCCGCGATCGCGGCGAACGCGCGCTCCTCGGTTTCGGCCACGACCTCGGCGAACAGCGTCGCGCGGTCGCCGAACTGCTCGTAGACGGCTTGGCGCGAGACGCCGGCTTCGCGCGCGATCTGCTCGATCGTCGCGCCCTGCATCCCGTGCTGCGCGACGACCCTCGCCGTCGCGCGCAGCACGCGGGCGCGCTGCTCCCCGACCGGGAGCTTGCGCGGCCGCCCGCGCGGAGCGGGGCTTGACATCGTGGTCCACCTCACGTGATTCTTTTTCCGACACCTCTGTCAAAAAAGGTGTTCCCCCGCGCACTAGTCCTGCTCAACGAGGAGCAAGCATGCGTATCTTCCCTCGCCGCGCCCTCTCCGCGGCGGTCGCCACGGTTTCCGTTCTGGCCCTGGCGGTACTCGGCCCGCCGCCGGCCTCCGCCGCGTCGTTCTACGACCCTCCTTCGCCCCTGCCGGCCGGCAGCGACGGCGACGTCATCCGGCACGAGACGTCGACGTTCTACCTCGACCCGATCAAGCTGATCAAGGCCGACGCCGGGGTCGAGCGGATCATGTACCGCAGCACCGACACGCACGGTTCGCCGATCGCGGTCACCGGCACGGTGCTGACCCCGCGGGCGGCCTGGCACGGCGCCGGCGTGCGCCCGATCGTTTCCTACGCCGTCGGCACGCAGGGCGAGGGCGACGACTGCGCGCCGTCGAAAGCGCTTGCCGCCGGCTTCGAGTACGAAGGCCCGTTCATCGCCGGGCTGCTGGCGCGGGGCTACGGCGTCGTCGTGACCGACTACGAGGGCCTCGGCACGCCGGGCGACCACACGTACGTCAACCGCGCGTCGGAGGGACACGCGGTGCTCGACGCGATCCGCGCGGCGCAGCGGCTGCCGGAGGCGGGGCTGCCGGACGACGGCCCGGTCGCGATCGCGGGCTACTCCCAGGGCGGCGGCGCTTCGGCCGCGGCGGCGGAGCTGCAACCGAGCTACGCCCCCGAGCTGAAGCTGAAGGGCGCGTACGCGGGCGCGGTGCCGGCGGACCTCGGCGAGGTCGCCAAGAACCTCGACGGCCACTACGCGGTCGGCTTCCTCGGCTTCGCGCTGGTGAGCATGAACTACGCGTACCCCGAGCTGGACATCCCGGCGCTGCTCAACACGCGCGGCAAGCAGCTGTTCGAGCAGGTCCGGACCGAGTGCACGGTGGAAGCGATCGCCGCGCACGCGTTCACGCAGTCGTCGACGCTGACGACCGACGGCCGCTCACTCACCGCGTACCTCGGCGAGGAGCCGTACCGGTCGCGGGTGGCCGAGCAGAAGATCGGGACGCTGAAGCCGACGGCGCCGGTGCTGATCGTCCACAGCGCACTCGACGACATCGTGCCCTACGCCCAGGACCGCGACCTGGGCCGGACGTGGTGCGGCAAGGGCGTGAAGGTGCGGTTCAGCACGACGCTGGTGCCCACGCACGTACTCGGCGCGGTGCGGGCGTTCCCGGAGGCGTTCGCGTGGCTCGAAGCCCGCTTCGCCGGCCTCCCGGCACTCTCCAACTGCGGCCTGTTCTGAAAGCCGTGAAGGCCTCCTTACCGGCTCTTATGGCCGGTAAGGAGGCCTTCACGGCTTTGGGTCACTTAAGGCCGGTGGCCTCCGAAGCGGCGGGGTCGGAGTCGGCGAGGAACGTCCGGCAGCGGTCGTACTCCTCGGTCTCGCCGATCTTCCCGGCGGACTTGCCCAGCACGGCCAGCGCCCGCAGGAACCCCTGGTTCGGGCGGTGCGCCCACGGCACCGGGCCGAAGCCCTTCCAGCCGGCCCGGCGCAGCTGGTCGAGACCGCGGTGGTAGCCGGTGCGCGCGTAGGCGTACGCGGCGACGGTCTCGCCCGCTTCGAAGGCCTTCTCGGCCAGCGAGGCCCACGCCTCGCTGTAGTCGGGGTGTTCGGCCGCGACGGTCGCCGGGTCGTTCCCGGCGTCGAGCGCGGCCTGGGCGGCGGTGTGCTCGGGCAGCAGCGTCGGCTCGGGGCCGAGCAGGTTGTGCGTCATGACCCCATTCTGCCCACGCGCCCGGTTCAGAAGAACAGGCCCGCGAGAACCCCGCCGCCGGCCAGTACCAGCGCGCCGATCAGGACGGCGGCCACAACTCGTTTCGGCATCATGGCGGCACACCCTGCCAACCCGCGCCGGGCGAAAGCAAGTCGTCCACCCGTAGGGGTGAACCCGGGTTTTTCGTGGTCTTTGCGCGGTCGTGACCATGACCGGCCATGATGTCCGCATGGCCAAGGCAGTCGACGTCCCGGTCGTGGACGTGATCCCGCGCAGCCCGATCGGCAAGACCCGGCTCTTCTTCACGCGGTACTGGCACCGCGGCACCCCCGGGCAGCCGACACCGGACTGGGTGCTCCGCTTCTGCTACGGGATGTGGCTGGCGGCGTTCGCGTTCAAGCTGGTGGGCTCGTCGTGGGACATGTCGTGGCACTTCATGTGGCTGCGCGACGACCTGGCGCCGCCGCACCTGATCAACACCGTCGGCACGGTGATCATCGTCGTGCTGGTGGCGATCCACAGCTACACGGGCCTGGGCGCCGACAAGACGTCACTGCGGCTGATGCAGATCGGGCTGCTGACGTTCCTGGTCGCGGCGCCGCTGGACGTCATCAACCACCGCGTCAACGGTCTCGACCTGACCGCGTGGAGCCCGTCGCACATGATGCTCTACCTGGGCACGGGCATCATGCAGGCGGGCGTGCTGCTGGGGTGGCTCCGGTCGTCCCCGCCCGGCCGCTTCCGGACGGGCGTGCTGCTCGCGCTGTGGGCGTTCTTCCTGGAGAACACGTTCTTCCCGAACGGCCAGCAGGAGTACGGCATCCTCGGCCTGCGCGCGTGGGAGCGCGGGGCGCCGGAGGCCGAGCCGTCGCTGCTGGACTTCGCGGCCGGCCAGATCGGGCACCCGGTCGACCGGACCGCGGTGATGCACTTCACGATGCCGATCCCGGAGTGGGTGTACCCGCTGTGGGGCATCGGCGTGATGGCCCTGATCCTGGCCCTGTCCCGGCGCACTTTGGGTTTCCGCTGGGCGGCTTCGGCGGTGGCGCTGGCGTACGTGGCGTATCGGTCGGTGATGTGGCCGCTGCTGCTGGGGATGGGCTTCCCGGTGTCGACGGTGCCGTTCTACCTGCTGGCCGTGGGGCTGGCGGTGGACTTGGCGTTCGCGATCGGCCGCGACCACGGCCTGCTGACAGCGGGCGCGGGTGCGTTGCTGGTGACGGCGTTCGGATACGGGGCGCTGTGGCTGCAGTCACAGTTCCGGCCGTGGGTGCTGGGTGACGCGCACACGGAGTCGGCCCCGCCCGTGGCGTACTGGACGGCGCTGGTGGTGCTGGGCGGGGTGTTCGCCCTGTGGGCGGCGGCCGGCCCGCTGACCCGGCGGCGGGCCGCGAAGCTGGTCTCGGTGTAGCGCGCCACACTTGCTTGGTGAAGATCATCAGCCAGCGGGAGTTGGACGAAAATTTCGCCGCAGTCATGGACGCCGTCGAAGCCGGCGAGACCTTCCACATCGCGCGCAATGGTGTGGAGATCGCCGAGTTGCGACCATTCGTCCAGCGAGGCCGGCTGACCGCGGAGGAGCTGGTGGAACGGCACCAGCGGCTGCCGGAAGTGGATGCGTCCACGATGCGTCAAGAGGCCGATGCGGTGTTCGGCGAAGATCGCATCGATGACGACGACCCCTGGGAGCGCACGCGCCGCTGAACCCCGTGGCTTGCCGTCCCTGCTCGAAGTCGTCGAGGTCTGAACACGACGAAGGGGCCGCCACAGCCGTGGCGGCCCCTTCGTGTGTGCGGCTTACTTGACCTTCGTCCCAGCCGAGCCGAGGGCCTGGCAAGCCTCGACCACCCGCTGAGCCATGCCGGTCTCCGCGGCCTTCAGGTACGACCGCGGGTCGTAGACCTTCTTGTTGCCGACCTCGCCGTCGATCTTCAAAACGCCGTCGTAGTTCTTGAAGAAGTGGTCCACGATCGGGCGCGTGAACGCGTACTGCGTGTCCGTGTCGACGTTCATCTTCACCACGCCGTAGGACACCGCCTCGCGGATCTCCTCCGGGAGCGAGCCCGAGCCGCCGTGGAAGACCAGCTCGAACGGCTTCGCGCCGGCGTCGAGGCCGAGCTTCTTCGCCGCCGCTTCCTGGCCGCCCTTCAGCACGTCCGGGCGCAGCTTCACGTTGCCCGGCTTGTACACGCCGTGGACGTTGCCGAAGGTCGCCGCCAGCAGGTAGCGACCGCGGTCGCCCGAGCCCAGCGCGTCGATCGTCTTCAGGAAGTCGCCCTCGGCGGTGTACAGCTTCTCGTTGATCTCGGCTTCGACACCGTCCTCTTCGCCGCCGACGACGCCGATCTCGACCTCGAGGATGATCTTCGCGGCCGCCGTCTTGGCGAGCAGCTCCGCGGCGATCTCGAGGTTCTCGTCGAGGTCGATCGCCGAGCCGTCCCACATGTGGGACTGGAACAGCGGGTTCTGGCCGTTCTTGACGCGCTCCGCCGAGATCTCGATCAGCGGGCGGACGAAGCCGTCCAGCTTGTCCTTCGGGCAGTGGTCGGTGTGCAGCGCGACGTTGACGTCGTACTTCGCCGCCACGACCTGCGCGAACTCCGCGAGCGCGGCCGCGCCGGTCACCATGTCCTTGACCTTCTGGCCCGACGCGAACTCCGCACCGCCGGTGGAGAACTGGATGATCCCGTCGCTCTCCGCCTCGGCGAAGCCGCGGATGGCGGCGTTCACGGTCTCGGACGAGGTCACGTTGATGGCCGGGTAGGCGAACTCGTTCGCCTTCGCCCGATCCAGCATCTCCGCGTAGACCTCGGGGGTCGCGATGGGCATCGGTATTCCTCCTTGGCAGGGATGGGTCCCGACCGCATCGTACGAGGTGGACCGCCGCCGCACACCGGTCCCCGCACAGAAACTTCTCCGCACGTGGAATCGGTTCAGAAGGAGTGCGTCCGGCCGCCGGGCGAACCGGCGGCCGGACGGGGATCACACCAGTTCGGAAGCCAGCGCGCGGTAGGCCGGCCACGGGTCTTCGTTGAGGACCTGGACGATCACCTGGTCCGCCCCCGCCTCGAGGTGCGCCGACAGGCCACGCGCGATCGTCGGCGCGTCGCCGTGCAGGGCCAGGGCGTCGACCAGGTGGTCGCTGCCCTCACCTTCCAGATCGGCGTCGGTGAAGCCGAGTTTGCGCAGGTTGGCGACGTAGTTCGACAGCCCCAGGTAGTACTTCACCGTCGCCCGGCCGATCGCGCGCGCCTCGTCCACGTCGGTCGACAAGACGACCTTGTGCTCCGGGGCCAGCAGCTTGCCCGCGCCGAGGATCTCGCGGGTGTCGCGGGTGTGCTCCGGCGTCGTCAGGTACGGGTGCGCGCCCGCCGTGCGGTCGCCGGAGAGCTTGACCACCTTCGGGCCGAGCGCCGCCAGGGCCCGCCCACCGACCGGGACCCCCGCCGCGTCCAGGCCGTCGAGGTAGTCGACCAGCGCCGCGTATGGCTTCTTGTACTCCTTCGTCGCTTCGCGGTGACCCGCGCCGACGCCCAGCAGGAAGCGGTCCGGATACTTCGCCGCGAGACGCTCGTACACCTTCGCGATCGACGCCGGGTCGTCCTGCCAGATGTTCACGATGCCGGTCGCGATGACCAGCGACTCCGTCGCCGCGAGGAGGTCGTCCACGGCCGCGAGGTCGCCGGCGCCGGGCGAACCACCCAGCCAGATCGCCCCGTAGCCGAGCTTCTCCGCCTCCGCCGCGAACTTCGCATCCACGTTCGCGTGGTACCGCCAGATTCCGAGCTTGCCCAGTTCGATAGCCATGGAACACTCCAACGCGTGGGACGGCGATTTTCCTCCCGGGATCGGCGAACTAACGTCGGGGTCATGACCAAGCTGGGTAACACCGACCTCGACGTGTACGGGCTCAACCTCGGCGGCAACGTCTTCGGCTGGACGGCGGACGAGCCGCAGTCCTTCGCCGTGCTCGACGCCTACACCGCGGCCGGCGGCAACTTCGTGGACTCCGCCGACCTCTACGGCGGGGGTGGCGGCTCCGAGGAAATCCTGGGCAACTGGCTCGCCGCGCGCGGCAACCGGGACGACGTCGTCGTCGCGACCAAGGTCGGCATGTGGGACGGCCGGCCGGGCCTGTCCGCGAAGAACATCGAGGCCGCGGCCGAGGACTCGCTGCGCCGCCTCAAGACCGACCACATCGACCTCTACTACGCACACCGGGATGACCCGGACACTCCGCTCGAAGAGACCCTGACCGCGTTCGACGCGCTGGTCCGCGCGGGCAAGGTCCGCCACCTCGGCGCGTCCAACTACAGCGCCGAGCGGCTCGCCGAAGCACTGTCCATTTCGGACCAGAACGGTCTCGCGCGCTACGCCGTCCTGCAGCCGCACTACAACCTGGTCGAGCGGGACTACGAGCGCGATCTCGCCCCGCTCGTCTCGCGCGAAGGCCTGGCCACGCTGCCGTACTTCGCCCTCGCGAAGGGGTTCCTCACCGGCAAGTACCGCACGAAGGGCGCGGAAAGCGACAGCCCGCGCGCCGCCCGCGCGGAGTCCTATTTGGACGCCGACGGCGAGCGCGTGCTGGCCAAGCTCGACGAGGTGGCCGCGGCACACGGCGTCTCGGTCGCCACCGTCTCGCTCGCCTGGCTGCGGCAGCAGCCGACGGTCGCCGCGCCGATCGCCAGCGCCCGGACGCCCGAGCAGCTCACCGACCTCATCGCGTCGGTGGAGCTCGAACTGTCCGACGCCGAGGTCGCCGCATTGAGCGAAGCCTGAACCTACTATCGGGTAGCTTACTGGCGGTAAGTTGAGGTACGGTGCCCTCCAGATAGCGACGTGCGACGTCCAGGAGGGCACCGTGGCCAACCCGTTTTCGCTGCTGAGCGGCACCAAGAAGGTCGACGGCAAGGTCGTGCTGATCACCGGCGCCGCCCGCGGCATCGGCGCCGGGCTGGCCGAACGCCTCGCCGCCCGCGGCGCGAAGGTCGCCCTCGTCGGACTCGAAGCCGAGGAACAGCAGAAGGTCGCCGACCGCATCGGCGCCAACGCAAAGTCCTGGGAAGCCGACGTCACGAGCTGGGACGCGCTCGAAGCCGCCACGGCCGGCGTCGTCGAGCACTTCGGCGGCATCGACATCGTCATCGCCAACGCCGGCATCGCGACCGCGGGCTTCGTCCGCTCGGTCGACCGGGCCGCGTTCGAGAAGGTCATCGAGGTCGACCTGCTCGGCGTCTGGCGCACGTTCCGCGTCACGCTCCCGCACGTCATCGAGCGCAAGGGCTACCTGCTGGCCATCTCGAGCCTCGCCGCGATCACGCACGCGCCCGGTATGGCGAACTACTCCGCCGCTAAGGCCGGCGTCGAGGCGTTCTCCAACAGCCTCCGCGCCGAAGTCGCCCACCTGGGCGTCAAGGTCGGCGTCGCGCACCCGACGTGGATCCGGACCGACCTGGTCGAGAGCGCCGACGCGCACCCGGTGTTCGGCAAGCTCCGCTCGTCGATGCCCGGCCTGATCGGCAAGACCTACCCGCTGGACGTCGCCCTGGACGACCTCGAAGCCGGGATCCTCAAGCGCGCCCGGACCATCCACGTGCCGCGCTGGGTCGGCGGCCTGAAGCTGATCCGCGCGTTCCTCCCGCCGATCATCGAAATCGGCTCCCGCAGCCGGGTACCTTCGGCGGACAAGGCCGCGCTGGCCGACATCGAGGCGCGCGGCGCGTTCGAGTCGGCGGTCACCGGGCACGGCGGCCGCGCGGCGACGACGAAGTCGTAGGGAGCCGCGCATGTCGCGTCGGGACCAGATCCGGATGACCGAGGACGAGGTGCGCGCGTACCTCGGCGAGCAGAAGGTCATCAACGTCGCCAGTGTCGGCCCGAACGGCCGCCCGCACCTCGCGCCGCTCTGGTACTTCCCGCACGAGGACGGCGTCGCGACCTGGACGTACGGCACGTCGCAGAAGGCGAAGAACCTGCGGCGGCTGCCGGAGGCGACCGTGCTGATCGAAGACGGCGACAGCTACGAGAAGCTCCGGGGCATCTCGCTCGAAGCCGACGTCCAGCTCATCGAGGACACCGCGGAAGTCACCCGGATGGGGATCACGCTCATGCAGCGGTACGCGGGCGCCAAGCCCGGCGACCCCGTACCGTCCGAACTGAGCGCCTTCATCGCAGGTCAGGCCCCGAAACGCATCGGGCTGATCTTCCACCCGACGAAGATCGTCAGCTGGGACCACACGAAGCTCGGCGGGACGTACTAGTCGGTAGGGAGTACTTCCAAGTAACTGTTACTTGAGGTAACGTCATCTGCGCAGCATCCTCGAAGCAGCGGAGGCCGACAGATGACCGAGCGGTTCAAGGTCGTGATCGTGGGCACCGGGTTCTCCGGGCTCGGCCAGGCGATCCAGCTCGAAAAGGCCGGCATCCGGGACTACGTGATCCTGGAGAAGGCCACCGAGGTGGGTGGCACCTGGCGCGACAACTCCTACCCCGGGTGCGCGTGCGACGTGCAGTCGCACATGTACTCGTTCTCGTACGAGCAGAACCCGGACTGGTCGCGGTCGTTCTCGCCGCAGCCGGAGATCTTCGACTACCTCAAGGGCGTCGCGGACAAGTACCGGCTGCGCGAGAAGATCCGGTTCGGCGTCGAGCTCACCGGCGCGCACTGGGACGAGCAGGCGCGCCGCTGGACGGCGACCACGAAGGACGGCCGCGAGTTCGTCGCGCAGTTCCTCGTCTCCGGCGTCGGCGGCCTGCACATCCCGCAGGTCCCCCAGCTGCCCGGGATCGCGAAGTTCAAGGGCCAGACCTGGCACTCCGCGCAGTGGAACCACGAATACGACCTGCGCGGCAAGAAGGTCGCCGTCGTGGGCACCGGCGCCAGCGCCGTCCAGTTCGTCCCGAAGATCGCCCCGGACGTCGCCGAGCTGACGCTGTTCCAGCGCACGCCGCCGTGGATCATGCCGAAGCCCGACCACGCGATGCCGTCGTGGGCGCAGACGCTGTTCAAGCGCGTCCCCGGCACCCAGCGCCTCTACCGCAACGCGCTGTACTGGTTCCTCGAAGCGCGCGCCATCGGCTTCAACGGCCACCCGGCGATCATGAAGGCCGGCGAGCTGATCGCCAAGCGCAACATCGCGAAGGGCATCAAGGACTCCGTGCTGCGCAAGAAGGTCACGCCCGACTACACGATGGGCTGCAAGCGCGTCCTGATCTCCAACGACTACTACCCGGCGCTGGACCGGCCGAACGTCGACGTGAACACCTCCGGGATCAAGGAGGTCAAGGCGCACTCGATCGTCGACTCCGCCGGCGTCGAGCACGAGGTCGACGCGATCGTCTACGGCACCGGGTTCAAGGTGACGGACGCGCTGGAGTACCTCGACATCACCGGGATCGACGGCCGCGACCTCGCCAAGGAGTGGGCGGCCGAAGGCATGCAGACCCACAAGGGCATCGCGGTTTCCGGCTTCCCGAACCTGTTCTTCCTGCTCGGCCCGAACACCGCGCTGGGCCACAACTCCGTGGTGTTCATGATCGAGTCGCAGTCGCGGTACGTCGTCGACGCCATCAAGCTCGCCGGCTCCCGCGACGCCGCCGCGCTCGACGTCCGGCCGGGCGTGCAGGACAAGTTCCAGCGGGACATCCAGGACAAGCTGGTCAAGGGCGTCTGGACGCAGGGCGGCTGCAAGAGCTGGTACCTCGACGCCAAGGGCGTGAACCGGACGATCTGGCCCGGCTTCACCTGGCGCTACTGGCTGGAGACGCGGAAGGTGGACCCCGCCGACTTCGAGCTGTCCGGACGCTCGTCATGACGGACGAGCAGCTCGTCCTGCATGCGCGGGACGTGAAGTTCGACTGGGCGGCGCTGCCGATGCACTGGATCCCCGGCGAACCGCAGGCCACGCACACCATCAACGTCCTGCACCTGGCGCTGCCCGAAGGCGAACGCTGGTTCGTCGAGGTCTTCAAGCAGGCCGTGCCGCTGATCCGCGACGAGCGGCTCAAGGCGGACGTCCTCGGTTTCATCGGCCAGGAAGCGGTGCACGCCGAGGCCCACGCCGGCGCGGCGTCCCACCTCGAAGCCGCCGGTGTCCGCGTGCGGCCGTACATCGCGCAGATGGAGTGGCTGTTCCGCAAGCTGCTCGGCGACCGCGACCTGACCGGCCAGGCCGCCGAGGAGTGGCTGGTCGAACGGCTGGGGATCGTCGCCGCGATCGAGCACTACACCGCGTTCCTCGGCCAGTGGGTGCTCGACGCGCCCCTGGAGGGCGCCGGGGCCGACCCGGTGATGCTCGACCTGTTGCGCTGGCACGGCGCCGAAGAGGTCGAGCACCGGTCCGTCGCGTTCGACCTGTTCATGCACCTCGACGGCCGGTACACCCGCCGGGTGCGCAGCATGGCGGCGGTGACACCGGTGCTGGCGTGGGTGTTCCTCCGCGGCACGCGGTACCTGATGCGCAACGACCCGACCCGCCCAGGTCGCGCGACCTTCCGGGGCTACCGCCGGGCGGCGAAGCGGGAGCTGCTGCCGACCGGGCGTCAGCTGCTGCGCGAGATCCGGCCGTACTTCCGGAAGACCTACCACCCGTCGGAGACCGGGAGCACCGAGCAGGCGGTGGCCTACCTGGCGAGCTCGCCCGCCGCGCGGGCGGCGGGGTGACCCTCGGCCAGCCCACCCGGCTGGACGGCAGCGACCGGACCGACCACCTGATGTCCACTTTGGTCGGTGTCGTGGGCGCGTACCGCCGGTTGTCGCGGTTCAGCGGAAAACGGCGGCCGCCGGTGCGCGCGGTGGACCGGAACCTGCCCCTGGTCGTCGAATCCGTCGAAGCCGAGACCGAGGACGTCGTCAGCCTGCGCCTTTCGAACGGCGGGCCGCTGCCCGGCTGGCGGCCGGGCGCGCACCTCGACCTCGTGCTGCCGTCCGGGCTCGTGCGGCAGTACTCGCTGTGCGGCGACCCGTCCGAAAAGGACCATTACCGCATTGCGGTGCGGAAGATCGGCGTCGCGTCGGCCGAGGTCCACTCCCTGCGGCCGGGCACGCGGGTCACCGTGCGCGGCCCGCGGACGGCGTTCCCGTTCGTCGGCGGCGGGCCGTTCCTGTTCATCGCGGGCGGCATCGGGATCACGCCGATCCTGCCGATGGTCCGCCGCGCGACGGCCCTCGGCGCGGACTGGCGGCTGGTCTACACCGGCCGCAGCCGCGAATCGATGCCGTTCCTCGACGAACTGGCGGACGACGACCGCGTGTGGATCCGGCCGGACACGGAGTACGGCGTCCCCGCGTCGGGCGCGGAGCTCCTCGACGGGCTGCCGGACGGCGCTTCGGTGTACTGCTGCGGGCCGGTGCCGATGATCACCGGCGTGCGCGTCGACCTGGAGCTGACCGGCGCGAAAGCCGTCCACTTCGAGCGGTTCGCCCCGCCGCCGATCGTCTCCGGCGCGCCGTTCCAGCTGACTCTTCGCAGGTCAGGACAGGTGCTGGACGTCCCGGCCGACCGGACCGCCCTCGACGTCCTCCTCGAGGCGCGACCGGGCACGCCGTATTCGTGCCGCCAGGGTTTCTGCGGGACGTGCGCGGTGCCGGCGGCCGGCGGCGGGTCGATGCGGATCTGCGTCGACCGCGCCACCACCGTGCTCGACCTATGAGCCCGCGGGCAGCCAGGCGCCGATCACCGGCTTGAACTCGCGGATGCTGCGGTCGGCGATGACGCCTTCCAGGAAGTACGGGTCCTGGTCGATCGTCTCCTTGAGGTGCGCCTCGTCGTCGGCCTGGTAGAGCGTGAGACCGCCGGAGCCGTCGCCGAGCGGCCCGGCGACCGCGACGCGCCCCTCTTCGGCCAGCTTGCCCAGGAACTCGCGGTGCCGCGGCCGGACCGCCGGCATCTTCTCCTGGACGTAGGTGATTTCGACGAGGAACCAGGCCATGTGGATCTCCGGGGTCGGGCAGGGGCGGGACGGGACCGACGCTACCCGGGTCGTCGCCGTGTCCCAGCATCCGATCTGTGGCGCGGGGAGGCCAACCCGATAGGCTGGGCGTGCGTCAGTACCTGTGTGAGCGCTGTGAATACCGTGAACCTGCTGACGCGACACACCGTGCAAACCGGGGTCGAGGACAGGCAGGGGTTCATGCTCGAGGGCAATGCGGAACGCAGTGTCGAGGCAACCCTCGGCCACCTGCGGGTCATGGACGGTCCGGCCCCGGCTCAGACGCCGGCACCGCTGAACCTCGAAGACCTCTACCGCCAGCACCGCATGCGGCTGGTCCGGCTGGCGATTCTGCTGGTGGACGAGCCCGCGACAGCGGAAGACGTGGTGCAGGAGGCTTTCACCGGCCTGCATCGCAACTGGGGCCGGCTCCGGGACGCCGCGGCCGCCGTCGGCTACCTGCGCACCGCCGTGGTCAACGGCTCTCGCAGCGTGCTGCGCCGGCGCAAGACGGCCCGCGAGTACGTGCCGCCGCACGCGGTCAACGCGCGGTCCGCCGAGAGCCTCGCGATGCTCTCCAGCGAGCACCAAGCCGTGGTCAGCGCGCTGTCCAAGCTGCCGCCCCGCCAGCGCGAAGTGCTGGTGCTGCGTTACTACGGTGGGCTGAGCGAGGCCGAAATCTCTGAGGCCGCAGGCATCTCCAAGGGTACCGTTAAGTCGACCGCCAGCCGGGCGCTCGAGGCACTCCAGAAGGCCATGCAGGCCCCACAGTGACCCGGGTGGACCATTCCGATCACTGAGTCGTATCACCATGCTTGGTCCAGACCAATATATGCTGGGGTGCGTGAGAGGCGCCGGAGATTTCGTGATCATGGGCGGCCGGGTCGCTGCCCCGGACCGTGTACTCGACGACGGCTGGGTGGCCGTCTCCGACGGGCGGATCGCCGGCGTGGGTTCGGGGACCCCGCCGTCCGGCGAGCACGTGGACGTCGGTGGGGCACTGGTCGTGCCTGGATTCGTCGATACCCACTGCCACGGCGGGGGAGGTGCTTCGTTCACCTCCCTCGATCCCGACGAGCTCCTGACGGCGGTGCGAGCGCACCGCCGGCACGGCACCACGACCATGCTCGCCAGCCTGGTCTCCGATCCGGTGGACATCCTGCGTGAGCAGGTCGCCGCGCTGCGTGAGATCGTCCAGGACGGCGAGGTCGCGGGCATCCACCTCGAGGGGCCGTTCATCTCGAAGGCCCGCTGCGGGGCGCACGACCCGGAGACGCTGCTCGAGCCGGACACCGGCACGGTCGACAAGCTCCTGCGGGCCGGCCAGGGCGCGATCCGGATGGTCACCATCGCCCCGGAGCTGCACGGCGGCGTCAAGGCCGTCCGGCAGCTGGCCGAATCGGGCGTCATCGCCGCCATCGGGCACACCGACGGCGTCGAGGAGCAGCTGCTGCCGGCCATCGACGCGGGCGCTTCGGTGGCGACGCACCTGTTCAACGGCATGCGGCCGCTGCACCACCGCGAGCCCGGCCCGGTCGGGGCCCTGCTCGATGACGAGCGCATCACGATCGAGCTCATCTGCGACCTGGTGCACCTGCACCCGACCGTCGTGCGGCTGGCGGCGAAGCACGCGGGCCGCAACCGGACGGTGCTCATCACCGACGCGATGTCGGCCACCGACGCCGCCGACGGCCGCTACACGCTGGGCCGCCTCGAGGTCGATGTCCACGACGGCGTCGCCACCCTCGCGGACAACGGTTCGCTGGCCGGCAGCACCCTGACGATGGACACCGCCTTCCGCAATCTGGTCCGGGGTGCGAAACTCGGCATCCTCGACGCGGTGCACGCGACGTCGCAACGGCCCGCCGAGCTGCTCGGCATCGCCGACCGCACCGGGATGCTGTGCCCCGGGTACGTGGCCGACATCGTCGTCCTCGACCAGGACCTGCGGCCCGCGAAGGTGCTCCGCCGGGGTGAATGGGTCGCCGAGGTGGGTACGGCTACCTTGAGTACCTGATTTTCGACGAGCGGACGGGCGGAGATGAGCGAGCCGAAGGACCCCGAGCAGCTGCTGGCGGACGCCCTTCGCGCGCAAGCCGTCTTCGCCCCGCAGGCCTCCCCGCCCGCCTCACCGCCGGCTCCCGAGCGCGAGTCCGAGGCGAGCACGGACGCCGTCCCGGCCAGCGCGATCAACGAGCTGCCCTCGGCGTACGGCCTGCTCTCGGGCGCAGGGGAAGCCTCGCTGGAGCGCGAGCGCGCGGCACTGGACGCGGCGTCCGAAGCGCCCACGGCGTACCACCCGCGTCCCCCGGAACCGCCGCGGCAGGGCGCGCAGCTGCCCGCGTACTGGATCCTGCTGCTGGCGGTGCTGCTGGGCCTCGCCGCGGGGTCCGTGGTGGGCTTGCTCACGCTGGTCTGACCGGGTCTCAGTAACGACTCAGGGTGACCCTGTACCGTTTTTGGGGTGATTCTCGCCCAGAGCACGGTCAACACGATGTCCCTGCTGCCGTCATGGCTCGACCCGCAGCACCTGCTGAGCGGCCTGACCACGCCGGTCATCGCGGTGCTCTGCCTGATCATCTTCATCGAGAGCAGCGTCTTCCCGGTGCTGCCCGGTGACTCACTGCTGTTCACGGCCGGCCTGTTCATCGCGAACGGCACCCTCGACGCGCCGTTGTGGCTGGTCTGCGTGCTGGTGACGGTCGCGGCGCTGCTCGGCAACGTGGTCGGCTACTACCTCGGCTACTTCGCCGGGCCCAAGCTGTTCAACCGGCCGGACTCGAAGATCTTCAAACAGGAGTACGTCCACAAGACGCACGAGTTCCTGGAGAAGCACGGCCCGAAGGCGGTCGTGCTGGCCCGGTTCGTGCCGTTCGTCCGGACGTTCATCACGTGGATCGCCGGCATCGGCCGCATGGACCCGAAGCGCTACTTCACGTACACGGTGATCGGCGGCATCCTGTGGGCCGCGGGCATCACGGTGCTGGGTTCGCTGCTCGGCGGCGTGTCGTTCATCGCGAACAACGTCGACGCGATCTTCGTGCTCATCGTGCTGGTGTCGGTGGTCCCGATCCTGCTCGAGTACTTGAAGGCGCGGCGCGAGAAGAAGGCCGGCGCGGTGGCGGAGACCGACCCCGAGGTCACTCAGCGGATTCCGCGGGTGCGGGACTGAGCTTCGCTCAGTGAGAAGGGCCCCACCGGTCGGCGGTGGGGCCCTTTTCCGTTCCGGCCGGCTGCGACGTCATGAACGACTCGTTCACCGCGTCCGACGTCATGAACGAGTCGTTCATGACGTTCGGCGAGCGCGCAGGTCAGGTCATCGAGAACATCGAGCCCGGGTTGAACAGGTTCTCCGGGTCCAGCGCCGCCTTGATCTGCCGGTGCACTCGCATCCCCACCGGCCCGATCTCGCGCTCCAGCCATTCCCGCTTGATCTTCCCGACCCCGTGCTCGCCGGTCACCGTCCCGCCGAGGGACAGCCCGATCTCCAGAATCTCGTCGAAAGCACGCTGAGCCCGCGCGAACTCGTCCGCGTTGTCGGGCTGGTAGACGATCGTCGGGTGCATGTTGCCGTCGCCCGCGTGGCCGACCACCGCGATGCGCAAGCCCACCTCGGAGCTGATCTTCTCGCAGCCGCGGATGAGCTCGGCGATGCGCGTGCGCGGGACGCAGACGTCGTCGGTCAGCCACTGGCCGTACGTCTCCAGCGCCGTCAGCACCACCCGGCGGGCCTGCAGCAGCATCCGGCCCTCTTCGAGGTCTTCGGTCATGTACGCCAGGTCCGCGCCGCAGTCGACGCAGATCTGCTCCAGGGCCGCCAGCTCGCGCCGCGCCACCTCGCCGCCCGCGTCGGACTGGCCGAGCAGCAGCGCCTGGCAGTCCGATCCCGCGCCGAGGTCCGTCTTCAGGTACGCCTCCGACGCCTTGATCGACGACGCGTCCATGATCTCCAGCAGCGACGGCACGAGTCCTTCGCGGACGACGCGCGCGACGGCTTCTCCGGCGGCTTCGGTCGTCGTGAAGCCCGCGACGAGCGTCGCGGGGGCCTGGGGCAGCGGCTTGAGCTGGACCGTCGCCTGCGTGATGACGCCGAGCGTGCCCTCGCTGCCGACGAACAGCCGGGCCAGGTCGTACCCGGCGACGCCCTTGACCGTGCGCCGGCCGGTCTTGAGCAGGGACCCGTCGGCCAGCACGACCTCCAGGCCCAGCACCGAATCCGTGGTGACGCCGTACTTCACGCAGCAGAGGCCGCCGGCGTTGGTCGAGAGGTTGCCACCGATCGTGCACCAGTCGTAGCTCGACGGGTCCGGCGGGTAGAACAGCCCGTGCTTCTCGACGGCGTTGCGGAAGTCGAGGTTGACGACGCCCGGCTGCACGACGGCGAGCCGGTTGCCCGGGTCGATCTCGACGATCTCGTTCAGCTTGATCAGCGACAGCATGACGCAGCCGTCGATGGCGTTCGCGGCGCCGGACAGGCCGCTGCCCGCCCCGCGCGGCACGATCGGCACCGCGGCTTCGGCGCACGCCTTGACGACGGCCTGCACCTCCTCGACGTTCGCGGGCAGCACGACGGCGAGCGGCTGGCCGGAGGGCGCCAGCGGCATCATGTCGCGCGCGTACGACGCGGTGACGTCGGAGTCGGTGAGCACGGCGCTCTTGCCGAGCAGGTCGCGGAGCCGGGTGACCAAAGCTTCGTCGCTCATGGCCTCATGGTAAGCCCGGCCAGTCCGCACTGCGGAACTTCTATTTCAAAACCGCTGATTCAGCGCAGTGCGGACCAGGAGCTCAGCGAACCAGGCCCAAGAGCTTCTCCACGTGCACTCGCAGCAGCACCCGCTGGTCGCTGACCATCGCGTCGCGGTACTCGTCCCAGTCGGGGTGCTCGCCCGCCGCGCGGCGGTAGTAGTCGACGAGCGCTTCGACGGTTTCGTCGTCCCGGGAAGCCGCCGGCGCGGTGAGCGAAGCCCGTCCTTCCGCGACGACGTAGCTCCAGCCGTTCTCACTGCCCACGTGGTAGGTCACCCGCGGGTCGCGGCGCATGTTCTTCGTCTTCGCCCGCGTCTCGGTGATCGACGCGATGATCGTGTTCGTCTCCGCGTCGTACAGGTGCGTGATGGTGGACAGCTGGGGCCGCCCGTCGCGGCGGATCGTGGCCAGGACGCCGTGGCCGTGCGCGGCGAGGAAGTCCTTCAACGCTGTGTCGTCGGTCATACCCCTACCAACCCGCGGCCGCCGCCCTTGTTCCGGGAGCCCGCCGGAAATCTGCTTGCATACGGCAACTAAAGTGTGTTCCGACACATCGGCCTGCCCTCCGCTTGCATAACCGCTAGTGAAGGCACATCCTTGCCTGAGGCAACTAGTTGCAGCCGCCAACCAACGCCGTTGAAGGATCCCTCATGGCACCGAACAGCTCCGCCACCCGGCCCAAGGCCGAACTGGACCTCGCCGACCAGCTCGGGCACGAGCTCGTGCGCTTGGTCCGGCTGATCAACAAGGCGAAGTCCCAGGTGTCCAAGCAGGGTCCGGACGGGATCGAGCGGGCGGCCTACGCGATCCTCTTCACCCTCATCCACGAGGGCCCGCAGCGCACCAGCCGGCTCGCCGAGTCGCTCCACTCCGAGATCTCCACGATCAGCAGGCAGTCGAGCTCCCTCGTCCAGCACGGACTGGTCGAGCGCCAGGCCGATCCCGAAGACGGCCGGGCCTGCCTGCTCGCGCCGACGGCCGAGGGCATGCGGGTGTTCGAAGAGAACCGCAAGCAGCGCAACCAATGGCTGGCCGAAGTGCTCGGGGACTGGACCGAAGGGGAGATCCAGACCCTGAACCGGCTGTTCGGCCGACTCAACACAGGTATCGAGAACCACTCTCCACAGCTGGCCGACGCGCAGGCGTCACCCGCTGCACCGGCCAAGGGGGCCAACGCATGAGTTCCACCACCGAAGCACCCGCACAGTTCGAGGTGGGTCAACCACCCCGGCTGAGCCACCGCCAGATCGTCACGATCCTGAGCGGCCTGATGTGCGGCATGTTCCTCGCCGCGCTCGACCAGACGATCGTCGGCACGTCGATCGTCAAGATCGCCAACGACCTGCACGGCTTCGACCTGCAGGCCTGGGCGACCACGGCGTACCTGATCACCTCGACGATCGTCACGCCGATCTACGGCAAGCTCTCCGACATCTACGGCCGCAAGCCGTTCTACCTGGCCGCGATCACGATCTTCGTCGCCGGTTCGCTGGCCTCGGCCTTCGCGCAGTCCATGTACGAGCTGGCCGCGTTCCGCGCGGTGCAGGGCCTCGGCGCCGGCGGTCTGATGTCGCTGGCCATGACGATCCTCGGCGACATCGTGCCGCCACGGGAACGCGCCAAGTACCAGGGCTACATCCTGGCCGTGTTCGGCCTGTCCACCGTGCTCGGCCCGGTGCTGGGCGGCTTCTTCGCCGGCATCGACCACGCCGGCAGCATCTTCGGCTACGACATCCACGGCTGGCGCTGGGTCTTCCTGATCAACGTCCCGATCGGCATCCTCGCCCTGTTCGTCGTCGCGCGGGTCCTGAACGTGCCGCACGAACGCCACGAGCACAAGATCGACTGGTGGGGCGCGCTGACGCTGGTCGTCGCGGTCGTGCCGTTCCTGATCGTCGCCGAACAGGGCCAGAAGTGGGGCTGGGGCGACGGGAAGGCGATCCTCTGCTACGTCGTGGGCGCCGTCGGCGTGATCGCGTTCATCCTGGTCGAGCGGTTCATGAAGGAAGCCGCGCTGATCCCGCTGCGGCTGTTCAAGAACTCGACGTTCACCGTGGCGATCATCGGCGGTGTCATCGTCGGTGTCGCGATGTTCGGCGCGATCACGATGATCCCGCAGTTCATGCAGGTCGTGCAGGGCTACACCCCGACCGAGTCCGGGTTGCTGATGCTGCCGCTGATGGCGGGCATCATGACCAGCTCGATCGTTTCGGGCCGGCTCACCGGGAAGACCGGGCGCTACAAGATCTTCCCGATCGTCGGCACCATCCTGATCGCCGGCGGCGCGTTCTTCTTCGCGCAGGTCGAGTACGACTCGCCGCTGTGGCACCCGCTGGTCGCGGCCGCCATCATCGGTCTCGGCCTCGGCCAGTGCATGCAGACGCTGATCATCGCGGTGCAGAACGCGGGCCCGCGCAGCGACATGGGCGTCTCGACCGCGTCGGCGACGTTCTTCCGCCAGATCGGTGGTACCGCGGGTGTCGCGATCTTCCTGACGGTCCTGTTCAACACCCTGATGCCCAACATCACGAAGGCGTTCGGCGGTCAGCTGCCGGCCGGCGCGGGTGCGAACATCGGCAACCTGTCCGAGAACACCAGCGTGATCCAGACCCTGCCGGACGCGATCAAGACGCCGATCCTGGTCGGCTTCACCGAGTCGATCACCACGGTGTTCTACATCGCGGGTGCGGTGGCGCTGCTGGCCACTGTGGTGCTGCTGTTCATGAAGGAGATCCCGCTGACCAACGCGGCTCCCGCGGCGGCGACCATGGAGGGCGGCGAGGCGCTGCTCGACGCGGACGAGCACGACTTCGCCGACGAGCCCACCGAGATCGTCGAGCCGGTCAAGCCGTTCGACCGCGAGCCGGCACTGGTCGGCGGCGGGAAGCACGCCTTGAACGGAAACGGGCACGGTGACTACCAGGCCGTGTCGGGTGCGCTGCCGATGCCGATCACGAGCTCGGTCGCCGACTCCGAGGTCGACGTTCCCGTCGGCGCGGGCGGCGTGCCGGTGGTCGGCCACGTCCGCCGTCAGGACGGCAGCCACGTGTCCGGCGCGGCGCTGACCCTGATCGACCAGCGCGGCCGCCAGGTCGCGCGGGCCACCGGTGCCCCGGACGGCAGCTACTCGGTGCCCAGCCAGGGCCCGGGCGCGTACGTCCTCATCGTGTCGGCCCACGGCCACCAGCCGCAGGCCTCCAGCGTCGTGATCAACACCGGGCCGGCGACGGTCGACGTCACGCTCACCGGGTCCGGCGAGCTGACCGGCACCGTGCGGGCGGGCGCCACCGGCTCCCCGCTGGCGAACGTCACGGTGACGCTGACCGACGGGCGCGGCGAGGTGAACGGCGCGTTCATCACGACCACGGACGGCACCTACGCCTTCATCGGGGTCGGCGCCGGGGCCTACACCCTGGTCGCCAGCGGCCCGGGCTACCGGCCCGTCGCGGTGACGCTGACCGTGCCGGACAGCGGCGTGCTGCGCCACGACGTCGAGCTGTCCAGCTCGGTGCAGCTCACCGGCGTGGCGCGGACCGAGGGCGACCGGATCGTCCCGGACGCGCGGATCACCGTCCTCGACGCCGAAGGCAACGTCGCGGCCGTGGCCCGGACCGACGGCGAAGGCCGGTACCTGGTGAGCGACCTGCCCGCGGGCGCGTACACCGTGGTCGCGAGCGGCTACCCGCCGGCGACCAGCCAGGTGGAGCTCACCGGCGGCGAGGCCGGCCACGACGTTCGGCTGAGCTACGACCAGGCCCTCGACGAGCTGGTCGACCGGTCATGAGTGGCTTGCGCGCGACCTTCCGCACGGCCGAGGGCTGGGCGGTGGAGCACGCGGTGCTCACCGTGACCGACCCGGCCGGGCGGCAGGTCGCCCGGCAGGCGGCCGACGTCCGCGGCGACGTGGTCACCGACGCGCTCGCGCCGGGGACGTACACGGCGGTCGTCACGGCGGCCGGGTACACCCCGGTCGCCCGGACGGCGCAGATCGCTTCGGACGGCTCGGGCGCGCTCGGCGACGTCGTGCTGGCCCCGGTCGCCGAGGCGATCGACCTGCCGCCCGCCGGGCCGTGGACGATCGACCCGATGCACTCGTCGGTGGTCGCGACCGCCCGGCACCTGGGCATCGCGAGCATCAAGGCGCGGTTCCCGGACGTGTCCGGCCGGATCGAGATCGGCCGCCCGGCCGAGCGGTCGTCGGTGCACGCCGAGATCAAGGCGGCGAGCATCGACACGAACATCCGGATGCGCGACGACCACCTGCGCTCGCCGGACTTCCTCGACGTCGACGTCCACCCGGTGATCACGTTCACGAGCACCGGCCTGCGCCAGCGCGGCGTGGACACGTGGACGCTGGTCGGCGACCTGACGCTGCACGGCGAGCGCCGCGAGATCGAGCTGGAGCTGACCTACGGCGGCTGGGGCCCGGACCCGTGGGGCGGCGTGCGCGTGGCGTTCCACGCGGAGACGACGCTGCACCGGAACGACTTCGCGATCAACTACAGCGCGATGGTCCGGGCCGGCGTGGCCGCGGTCGGCACGAGGGTGAAGGTCGAGCTGGACGTCGAAGCGGTCCAGGGCGAGTCGCTGCCGCAGTTCTGAGCGCAAGTCCGTGAAGGCCTCCTTACCGGCTCTTACAGCCGGTAAGGAGGCCTTCACGGCTTGTACGAGCTGAAACTTCCGGGCCGCTCGATTCGACCGTTCGCCGCGGGCTGTTCACCTGGGGCACGTAGGCTCCCTGTGTGAACGTCGTGAGCTTCGAGGCCGCGGGCGTCGGCGTGAGCTGGCTGGACACCGCCGGTCCGCTGCTCGTCTGGGTGATCGTGCTGAGCTTCGTGCTGGTCGAATGCGCGCTGATCATCGGGCTTTTCCTGCCTGGTGACTCGCTGCTGTTCGGGGCCGGCGTGGTGCTGGCCCAGCACGGTTCGGACGCGAACGCGTGGTTCCTCTCGGGCGCCGCGCTGATCGTCGCCGTGCTCGGCAACCAGATCGGCTACTACATCGGGCGCACCAGCGGCACCAAGCTGATCGCCCGGCGCGACGGCAAGGTCCTGAACCGCCAGGCCCTCGACCGCGCGCAGAAGTTCCTGGACAAGCGAGGGTTCTTCGCGATCGTGGCGGCCCGGTGGATCCCGTGGATCCGCACGCTGGCCCCGCTGATCGCCGGCGCCGCCCGGATGGACCCGCGCCGCTTCATGATCGCGACGGCGCTCGGCGGCCTGCTCTGGGTCCCGACGCTGGTGCTGCTCGGCTACTACGGTGCCGGCCTGCTGGACACGCTGCCGTGGCTGAAGACGGCGGCGCTGTGGATCAGCATCGCGTTCTTCGTGTTCGGCACGGGGTACGGCGTGCTGCGCTACCGCCAGGAGATGCGCCGCCCCGTCGAAGAGACGGACGACGCGCGCGCCTGAGTCAGAGTTCCGGGTCGGCCCAGATCTCGAGCTGGATGCCGTCCGGATCGCGGAACACCACGACCTTCGAGCCTTCGAACGTGCGGGACGGCGCGGCCGGCAGGTACGAGACGCCGAACTCGGCGAGCCGGCACTCCCACTCGGTCAGCTCTTCGGTCGACTGCACTCTGAACGCGACGTGGTCGAGCCCGGTTCTGCGTTCGTCGAACCCGCGTCTTCCGGTGTCCGCGTGCTGGACCAGCACCACGGAGAACTCGTCCCCGGCGGACCGGAGCACGACCTTGCGCAGTCCCGTGTCCGGCTCTTCGCGCCGGGTGACCTCCTCGAGGTCGAGAACGCGTACGTACCAGGGCACGCTGCGGTCCACGTCGGTCACGGTGAGCGCGAGATGGTGCACGGACATGAGTTTTGCCATGGCTCTGGAAGCCGTCCTTTCGCGTGGCGGCTCCCCAGAGTTGCACAGCGTTCGCCGGCCGAAACGAGGGTGACCAAGTTCCCCGTCCGATCGTGATCTCGTCGTCTCCGGGCGTCTCAGCAGGCGGACGCCGGTGACTGAAGGTTATTCGGGTTTGCCGGACGGTACTCGGTCGGTCACCGGCCGCCACCGACGTCGAGCACCGCGCCCGTGGTGAACGACGACGCCGGCGACAGCAGGAACAGCACCGCCTCGGCGATTTCGGCCGGCTGCCCGGCGCGGCCCAGCGGGATCTGCGGCGCGTACTTCGCCATCCTGTCCGGCAAGCCGGCGGCTTCGTGCAGGCCGGTGTGGATCATCCCGGGCGCGACGGCGTTGACCCGCACGTCCTCGCCCGCGACCTCCTGCGCGAGCCCGAACGTCAGCGTGTCGACGGCGGCCTTCGACGCTGCGTAGTGCACCCACTCCCCGGCCGAGCCGGTGCGCGCGGCCGTCGAGGAGATGTTGACGATCGCGCCGCCGTCGCCGCCGTACCGCGTCGACATCCGGCGGACCGCCTCGCGGCAGCACAGGAACACGCCGGTCACGTTGACGTCGAGGGTCCGCCGGACGACCTCGACGTCGTAGGAGTCGAGCCGCCCGGGCGTGTTGCCGACGATCGCGGCGTTGTTGACCAGCGCTTTCACCGGCCCCAATGCCGAGGCCGCGTCGAACAGCGCGCGGACGTCGTCCTCGACGGAGACGTCCGCGCGGACCGCCAGCGCCTGACGACCGTGCTCACGAACCAGCGAAGCGACGTCCTCGGCCGGCCCGGGATCGCCGGAGTAGTTGACCACGACGTCGTACCCGCGCGAGGCCGCGAGGGAGCAGATCGCCGCCCCGATCCCCCGGCTACCGCCGGTGACGATGAGCGTCATCGTCAGATCGCGAAGTTGGCCAGCGGAAGGTTCTCCAGCACGAGGTCCGCGCGGTCGCGCGTCTGGGAGATGAGGTCGGCGTTGCGCTGGTCCGAGCCGAGCGCGCGCTGCCGGGCCTCGACCAGTGAACGGCCGTAACGGCGGTGGCGCGACACGAGCCGTTCGATCCGCTCGGGCTCGTCCGGCGCGAGGAACCAGGCCTCGGTGAGCAGCGCCCGGATGCCGCTCCACGGGTCGTCCGGCAACAGCAGGTAGTTGCCCTCCGTGATCACCAGCTGGACCTCCGGCGGCACCGCGACGGCCCCGGCGATCGGTTCCTCGATCTCGCGGCGGAACTCCGGCGCGTACACCGTCTCGCGACCTTCGGCGAGCCGGCGGATCAGGTGGTAGTAGCCGGCCGCGTCGAACGTGTCCGGCGCGCCCTTGCGCTCGGTGCGCTCCAGCCGGCGCAGCTCGACCTGCGCGAGGTGGAAGCCGTCCATGCCGACCACGGCGGCGCGCGAGCCGAGCGCGTTGGCCAGCGCCCAGGCCAGCGTGGTCTTGCCGGACGCGGGCGCGCCGATGATGCCGAGCACGTTGCGCTGCCCGCGCACGGTCAGGCCCTCGGCCCGGGCCAGCAGGTCGTCGAACCCCGTCATGTCCTGTTCCTTCCTGCGATCGCGGTCGTCCACGACCGCGGTCCCACATGCCGCACCCGTTCGGCGGCCACCTCGTTGGCGAAGCGAATCCGGTCCGTCACCGTCGGTTCGCGCGTCACGGCCACGGCGAGCGCGCCGTGCCAGACGTCTCCCGCACCTAGTGTGTCTCGCGCTTCCACGTCCGCGACAGGCACCTCACCCGAGCCGCCGTCCGCAGTGGACCACCGCACCGGGCCGGGCCCGGCGGTGGTGATGACGGTGGGGACGCCGCGCTGGTGCAGGTCCGGTTCCGGCGCCCGGAAGTGGGCGGAGCACGCGGCGATGTCGACCAGCGGGAGGAGCGCGTCGAGCACCGGCTTCCAGCTCCCGGCGTCGAGCACGACCGGCACGCCCTCGGCCTTGGCCGCCTTCGCGACGGCCAGCGCGAGGTCCGGGTGGTGGCCGTCGACGAGCACGACGTCGGCGTCGAGCGTGCCGCTCCAGGTGGCGCCGGACCCGGCGGCGTTGCGGGAGACGACAGTCCTCTCGCCGTCGCGCTCGCGGACGGCGACGGCACTGACCGGCGGCGGATCGGACAGCGATGGGTCCAGGTCGACGACCCGCACACCGTGCGCTTCGAGGTCGGCGCGGGCGAGCGCGGCCAGCGGGTGTGCACCGAGGACGGTCAGCAAGGTCGCCTCGGCCCCGAGCGCGGCGGCCGTCACCGCGGCGTTCGTCGCGGGCCCCCCGGCCGCGACGTCCACCTGCAGCGACTGCACCTTCTCGCCCGGTGCCGGAAGCTCGGTGACCCGCTGGACGACGTCCACGGTGCACAAGCCCGCCAGCAGCACTCTCACTTCAAGCCGGCCACGTGGGTCGCGGCTGCCGCCTCTTCGATCTCGCCGTTCTCGTTGAGCCGCAACGCACCCGTGAGCAGGCCGACGACCTGGTTCATCGAGTGCGTCTTCGGCGAGACGACCGCGACGCGCTTGCCGAGTCGGTGCACGTGGATGCGGTCGGCGATGTCGAACACGTGCGGCATGTTGTGGCTGATCAGCACCACCGGCAGGCCGCGGTCGCGGATCCGGCCGATGAGGTCGAGCACCTTGCCGGACTCGGCGACGCCGAGCGCGGCGGTGGGCTCGTCCATGATCACGGCCTTGGTGCCGAACGCGGCCGCGCGGGCCACGGCGACGCCTTGGCGCTGACCACCGGAAAGCGTCTCGACGGGCTGGGAGATCGACTTGATGTTGATGCCCAGCTCGTCGAGGATCCGCTGCGCCTCGGACCGCATGGTCGCGGTGTCGAGCTTCCGGAACAGCCCGAACGGGCCTTTGAGGCGCTTTTCCCGGCCCAGGAACATGTTCGACGCGATGTCGAGCGCGGGCGCGACGGCGAGGTCCTGGTACACCGTCTCGATCCCGTAGTGCCGGGCGTCCAAAGGGGACTTGAAGTGGACGGTCTGACCGTCCACTTTGATCTCCCCCTCATCCGGGATCACCGCCCCGGACAGGGTTTTGATCAGCGACGACTTTCCGGCGCCGTTGTCACCGACGACAGCGAGCACCTCGCCGGGGAGCAGGTCGAAGTCGGCACCGTCGATCGCGGTGACGCGGCCGTAGCGTTTCACCAGGCCACGAGCTTGCAGGATCGGTTCGGTCATGACTGCTGCTGCCTCCTCGCGATCCGGTCCACCACGACGGCGGCGATGAGCAGGGCCCCGGTGGCGAGGTCCTGGTAGTTGCCGTCGACGTTCATCTGCGTCAGCCCGGACCGCAGCACCGCCACGACCAGCGCACCCATCAGCGTCCCGAGCACCGAGCCGCGGCCGCCGAAGAGGCTCGTCCCGCCGAGGACGACGGCGGTGATCGAGTCGAGGTTGCCGAGCTGGAACTGGTTCGGGTCGGCGTTCGGCGTCCGGCCGAGCGCCTGCCAGGCCGCGAGGCCGAAGGCCAGCCCGGCCACGATGTACACCGAGAGGACCGTGCGGTTGACCTTGATGCCGGACAGCCGCGCGGACTCCGGCGCGTTGCCGACCGCGTAGACGTGCTTGCCCCACGCGGTTTTCGTCAGCGCGTACCAGATCCCGAGGTACATCAGCAGCGCCAGCGTCATGCCGTAGGTGATCGGGATGCCGCCGAAGAGGTAGCGCTTGGTGCCAAGCCACTGCAGCAGCCCGTCGGTCACCGGCACGGCCTGGCCGCCGGCGATCAGCTTGGACACCGCGGTGAGCATGGTGAACGTGCCGAGCGTGATGATGAACGCCGGCAGTTTGATCCGGGTGGCGAGCCCGCCGATGAAGATGCCGACGATGACCGTCAGCACGACGCCGGCCAGCAGCGCGACGAAGCCGTTGGTGCCGGCGGCGGCGAGCTTCGCCATGATCAGCGTCGCGACGACCATGGACGCCGCGTTGGACAGGTCGATGCCCGCGATGAGGATGACGAGCGTCTGGCCCAGCGCGAGCGTCCCGACGACCAGGGACTGCTGGACCACCGTGGACAGGTTGTCGAGGTCGAAGAACGTGTCCGTGGCCAGCGAGAACACCACGATCGCGACGATCAGCGCGAGGGCCGGGCCGACCGCGGGAGCGCGGAGGAGGAACTCGCCGAGCGACTCACGTTCCTTTGTGGACGGACGAGCGACGGTTGCGGTGGTCACTTCGCGCCTCCCCAGCAGTTCTGCAGGCCCCACGCGGTGTCGTGGCTTTCGACGCCGGGCAGGGGCTTGTCGGTGATCACCGCGGACCCGGTGTTGACGAAGCCGGTCGGCTTCTTGCCGGTCTTCGCGTACTCGACGGCGGCGAGCACGCCCTGTTCGGCCATCTTCTTGGGGAACTGCATGACGGTCGCGGCGTACTGGCCGTCCTTGACGTTCTGGACGCCTTCGCAGCCGCCGTCGATCGAGCCCATGACGATCTGGCCGGTGAGCCCGCGAGCCTTCAGCGCCGCGTACGCGCCGCGGCCCATCGGCTCGTTCATCGAGTAGACGGCGTTGATGTCGGTGCTGCGCTGGAGCAGGTTCTCCATGCCCTGCTGGGCGAGGCTCTGGTCGCCGTTGGCCGCGGTGTGGCCCTTGATCTCCGGCGAGCCGTCGGTCAGCCCGATGCCCTTGAGGAAGCCGCCGTGGCGCTGGGTGTCGACCGAGCTGCCGGCCGTCCCGTCGACCATGAGCAGCTTGGGCGGGACCCCCTTGAGCGCGGCCTTGACGTAGGCGCCCTGCTGCTCGCCGGCCGCGAAGTTGTCGGTGGCGAAGGTGGCGTCGACGGCGTCGGGCGGTTCGGTGGCGGTGTCGAGGGCGATGACCAGGACCCCGGCGTCGCGGGCGTCCTTGATGGCCTTCAGCACGCCGGTCGAGGAGCTGGGCGTGATCAGGATCGTGTTCACGCCCTGCTGCATGAGGTTCTCGATGGCGCGGACCTGGCCGTCGTTGTCCCCGTCGAACTGGCCGGCGAGGGCGTTGAAGTCGGCGCCGTTGGCCTGCGCGGCCGCTCTGGCGGAGTTGCGCAGTTCGACGAAGTAGGGGTTCGTGTCGGTCTTGGTGACCAGGCCGACCTTCGCTTTGCCACTCCCGCCGGTGTTCGTGCTGCCACCCCAATGGCGTTCGACGGTGCACCCGGTCGTCGCGGCGAGCACGGCGGCCAGTGTGAGTGCGATGAGACTTCGCTGTCTCATGGGTTCCCACCCCTTACGGAAGACACGGTGTGTTCGAGGGCTTGCCGATGGTCGGGAAGGTAGACAGACTGCACCGTGGACGCAAGCGTTTGCGCAAACGCTTGCCGGAAAGGATTGGCATGCCCCAGCCGAGATCATCGCGGCCGACCCAGCGGGACATCGCCGAGCTCGCCGGCGTCTCGATCACGACCGTCTCGCACGTCGTCAACGGGACGCGGGCGGTCGCCGAGGACACCAAGGCGGCCGTCCTGCGGGCGATCGAGACGACCGGCTACACCGGGGACGCGATCGCTCGTTCGCTGGTCACCGGCGGGACGCGGTCGATCGGGATGGCGATCTCACTGGTCGCCAACCCGTACTTCGCGACGCTGATGCAGGCGATCGAGCGGGAGGCGTCGGCGCACGGGTACACCGTGCTGCTGGCCGACACGCACGACACCGCGGGCACGGAGCGTGACACCGTGCGGGCGCTGCGCTCCCGGCGCGTCGACGGCCTGCTCATCACCCCGGCCCCGGGCGACGGCCCGGTGATCGGCGAGCTGGTGTCGCTGGACGTGCCGACGGTGCTGATCGACCGGCTGACCACCCGCGCCGACGTCGACCAGGTGGGCACGGAGAACATCCAGGCGACGTCGGCGCTGACCGCGCACCTGGCGACGCTCGGGCACCGGCGGATCGGGATGATCAGCGGCACGCCTGGGCTGTCGACGAGCGAGGAGCGCGTGCTGGGCTACCGGCTGGGCCTCGGCCGGTCCGGCCTCACGTGGTCGTCCGACCTCGTGGCCTGCGGAAACTCGTCGCACGAAGGCGGCTCGCTGGCGTTGAGCACGCTGCTGGCCCTGCCCGAGCCGCCGACGGCGCTGGTCGTCGGGAACGACAGCATGATGGTCGGGGTGCTGCACGAGGCGCGGCGGCGCGGGCTGAAGATCGGGCGCGACCTGCCGGTGGTGGTCTACGACGACGTCGAGTGGGCGGACCTGGTGGATCCGCCGCTGACGACGATGGCGCAGCCCATCGAGGAGATCGGGCGGCAGGCGGTGCGGCTGCTGCTGGCCCGGATCAACGACCCCACGCGCAAGGCCGAGACGGTCCGGCTGGCACCCACTCTGCGTCACCGTGAGTCGTGCGGCTGCCCGCCGGTTCACTCACATCAGTGATTCTGCGGCCTCGACGCCTCGGCGTGGCCGCTCAGCGGATACCTTTCGGCTGAGCGTCTGCGAGGGCTTATGACCGCACTATCGCCGGAGCTCCGGTTGTGGGACCCCCCGGTCACCTACCGGATCGGCGTCGCGATGGGTACGCACGCGAACCCCTACTCGGGTGAGCTGCTGCGCTCGATCAGGGCAGCCGCGGCGCAGGCGGGCTGCGACGTCACGCTGGCCGACACCGACGACACGGTGAGTGAAGAAGCGGCGCTGGTCCGCGCGCTGCGGGCGGACCTCGTGGACGGCGTGCTGCTGGTGCCCTCGGCCGGCGACGAAGCGGTGATCAACGGCCTGGTCCGGATGGGCGTGCCGACCGTGCTGGTCGATCGCGTCGCCGCCCGCAACGACGTCGACCAGGTGGGCACCGAGAACGTGCACGCGGTGGCGTCCCTGGTGAAGCACCTGACCGAGGGCCGGCACCGCAAGATCGGCTTGATCTCGGGCGACGAGGGCTTGGACATCAGCCGCGAGCGCGTCCGCGGCTATCGGCTGGGCCTGGAGCAGGCGGGGCTGCGCTTCAACCGCGAACTGGTGGAGTGCGGGTTGTCGACGTCGGGTGGAGCGGCCCGCGCGACGGCCAAGCTCCTCGACGGCTGGCCCTCCCCGACCGCCCTGGTGGTGGCGGACGAGTCGATGCTGGTGGGAGTCCAGTACGAGGCGCATCGCCGCGGCATCCGGATCGGCTCGGAGCTGGCGGTGGTCGGCTACGGCGACATGGAGTGGGCGCGCCGGGTGAGCCCGGCGGTGACGACGCTGGCCCAGCCGGTAGCCGACATCGGCCGGCGCGCGGTGCAGCTGGTGCTGTCCCGCATGGCGGATCCGGACCGGCCGCCGGAGACGGTGTCGCTGACGCCCCGGTTCCTGCACGGCGCCTCCTGCGGATGCTGAATCCGGCCTGCCGCGGCTGAGGACGATGGCGGTCATTGGCCGGTTCCGGACGTCGCGGAGTGACTATCTGTCCCAGTACGTCACATAGGGTGCACTTGTTGTTATCGTCGTCGCGCTCCCGGCCGTGGGAGGCGAAAACGGGGGAGTTCCGATGAGTGGGCAGTACATGAGCGGAAGCGTTTATTCGGCTTCCCTTTCGGCGGCACTCAACGATTTCTGGCAGACGCTGGAACGCCGCTGGGTCAAGGACGCCGGGCAGACCCTGCGGGGCGGGACGAGCCAGATCGACGGCGCGCCCTCGCCCGCCCGGTGGCAGGTCCCGCCCGAGTCGCGAGGCCACCTGACGACCTGCCCGATCGTCGCGTGGGCCGTCAACGACGGCACCCAGGCCACCCGCCCGTCCGCCGACGCCTGCGACGGGTGGAGCGTGCCGGACGCGAAACACGTCGAATGCCGGGCGGCCGACGTCTTTTCCCAGGTCGGGGACTGGGCGTGGGCGAAACGGGAACAGCTGGCGACCGGGGTCCCCGATCTCGCGGGCGGGCCGGAGCTCTCGTCCCTCGAGGACGCGCAGAAGAGCCTCCTGAAAGCCGACGGGACGATGCGACCGGAGGGATCGGTCGACGCCTACACCCTGCCCGGCATGGTCGACAAGCTCGCGATCCGGGACGACGGCAACAACAACCGGGCGTGGATGGCCGGGTGGACCGGACTCGCGGCGAACAGCCTCAAAGGCGGCTTCCTTTCGACGGTCGGCCCCACGCTGAAGAACCAGAGCGTTCTCGTGCGGTGGCTGGCCAATTGCTATTCCTTGCGGGCCACGACGATCCACGCCACCCGGAACAACATCCTCCAGCTCATCGCCCAGGCCACCAGCGAGCTTTTCGAAACCGCGCCGGTGCCGGCGAAGGACACTCCGAAGGCGAAGGTGGCGGTGAACGCCGCCAGCCAGGCATGGGGCATCGCCACGACGGTCGCCAAGGCGCTGGGCAAGGAGGCTCCGGGCAGCGTCGGCACGGCGCTGACCCTGATCGGCTTCCTGGTCGACGTCGCGGCGAGCATCGACGAGGCGAAAGTGAACGAAGGGCTTCGGTTCCCCCAGCTGAGCACCTTCTTCGCCCACCTGGATTCCGCTGTCCGCACCCTCCACAGCGATCTGGACGAAGCCGAAGCGGACTACCAGAAGGCCGTCACGGCCGTCGAGCAGCGGATCGCCGGCGTCGACCGCACGGCGCTGGAACTCTACGACTTCACGAAGAGCAGTCCCGACGGCGACGACACCGACCCGTCCGCTTCCGGCCGGTACGCCGTGGACGTCGTGGTGGTCCTGGAGATCTCCCAGCACTGCTACGACGCCGCCACGATCTACTCCGGCCTGCTGAGCGACGTCGCGACCGCCTCCTACTCCGACGGGCAGCTGGTGGGCCGAGGCGCCGTCCCCACCGCGGCGGACACCGCCTTGATCGCGTTGCGCGGCGACGTCGAGACGTTCTTCCAGAAGACGACCGAGCGGTACCTCATGGCGGCCGACCGCATCAAGAAAGCCGCCGAGAAGTACGCGCAGGGTGACGAGGAGCAGAAAGACCGGCTCCACGCCGCGATCGCCGACTGGAAGGAATCCAAGGTGGGCGAATACGGTAAGCGCGGCCAGATCGACCTCGACCCGCGCAAGGACGGCTACCAGAACTGACCCGCCCGCTCACAGCGTCGCGGCGGCCTCCAGCAGCATCCAGCCACCGACCTGGACGGACATGTCCCGCTCCGGCACGTCCTCCGGCAGGGGCAGTCCCGGCGCCGGCCGGTCCCAGAACGCGCTGAACAGCGGACCCTCGGGCGCATCGGTCGCGCCGGACCAGCACGCCTCGGCCGACGTCAGCACCAGCGACCGCGCCACCTCGGCCTCCGGGCCGGGGAGAGCGTGCGCCGCCAAGGCCAGGTACCGCGCCAGGATCGCCGCGAACAGACCGCCGTCGCCGCCGCTCTGGCCGCGGAGCACTCCACCCGGGGCGCAGTGCTCCGCCACCGCGCGCACCGTCCGGGCCGCATTGTCCATTTCGGACAACTCCAGGCACGCGCCGAGGTAGACCCCTTGGCAGTACGTGTAGATGTGCTTCACCAGCTCGCCCGTGTCCGCCCGGATCCCGTCCCAGACCAAGCCGGTCACGGGATCGACCAAAGTGGACGTGAGCCAGTTCGTCATCTCGCGGGCGCGCGTGCGGTTCCCCGACCGGGCGTGGAAGATCGCCGCCGGGCCGTTGGCCGGGGCGTTCTTGAAGTCGTCGCCCCGGCGCCACCAGATTCCGCCGCCCGCCGCCGGCGTCCAGCCCGAAAGCAGCTGTGAGTCGATCGCCGCGACCGCCGGGCCGACGTCGATCCCCAGCGACGAAACCCGTTGCAGCGCAAGGCCGAGCCACGCGATGTCGTCGTAGTACTCGTTCGTCCACCGGCCGAAGTTGCGCAGCCGCACCGAACTCACGAAGGACCGGATCGAAGCCAGCCGCGCGGGCGTGGGCGAACGCAGCTGAGCGTCGACCAGCGTGTCCAGCAAATGGGCCTGCCACCAGTAGTTCCAATGCCAGTGCAGCCGCTGGTCGAGCGACGCCGGCCAGCGGCTGCGGCCCAGCACCGTCGACGGCAGCCCCCACACCCGCCGCAGGTGCCGGGCAGTCACCGCGCGTTCGGCGGCCGAGACGTCCATGACGCAATCCTGCCTTGCCCATCGACATACCGCTCGGTATGTTGAAGGACCCCGACGGCCTGCGAGGTACTCATGACCACGGCACACGTCACCTGTCCGCTGTGCGAGGCGACCTGCGGGCTCGAGGTCACGCTCGACGAAAACCAGCAGGTCACGCGCGTGCGAGGCGACGAGCACGACGTCTTCTCGAAGGGCTACATCTGCCCGAAGGGCGCGTCGCTCGGCGCGCTGCACCACGACCCCGACCGGCTGACCGCGCCGCTGCTCAAGCGCGACGGCGAGTTCGTCGAGGTCAGCTGGCAGGAGGCCTACGACGAGATCGACCGGCGCCTGCCGCCGATCCTCGAGGAGCACGGCCGGGACGCCGTCGCCGTGTACGCGGGCAACCCCGGCGTGCACAACATCGCGCTGACGCTCTACAGCCGCGTGCTCTACAAAGCCTTGGGCACCAAGAACTTCTACAGCGCGACGTCGGTCGACCAGATGCCGAAGCACTATTCCTCCGGCACCCTGTTCGGCGACCCGCTCGCCATCCCCGTGCCCGATCTCGACCGCACGCGGCACCTGCTGATCCTCGGCGCCAACCCGCTCGTCTCGAACGGCAGCCTGATGACCGCGCCGGACATCCGCGGGCGGCTGCGCGGGATCCGCGAGCGCGGCGGCAAGATCGTCGTCGTCGACCCGCGCCGCACGCGCACCGCGCAGTTCGCCGACGAGCACCACGCCATCCGGCCCGGCACCGACGCGCTGCTGCTGTTCGCGCTGGTCAACGTCCTGTTCGCGGAGAACCGCGTGCGGCTTGGCAGGCTCGAAACCCACCTCAACGGTCTCGACGACGTCCGCGAGCTGGCTCAGCCCTTCACTCCCGAGGCCGTCGCCCCGCGGACCGGGATCGACGCCGCCGAGATCCGCCGGATGGCCCTCGAGCTGGCCACCGAAAACGCCGTGGTCTACGGCCGGATCGGCACCACGACGCAGACGTTCGGCACGGTCGCGAGCTGGCTGGTCGACGTCCTCAACGTGCTCACCGGCAACCTCGACGAGCCGGGCGGCGCGATGTTCCCGCTCGCCGCGTGCCAGCCGACCGGCAACCGGCGGCCGTTCGCCGTCGGACGCTGGCACAGCCGCGTGCGCGGCTACCCCGAGGTCGTCGGCGAGCTGCCGGTCGCGACGCTCGCCGACGAGATCGAAACCCCGGGCGACGGCCAGGTCCGCGCGCTGATCACGGTCAGCGGCAACCCCTGCCTGAGCACGCCGAACGCCGGGCGCCTGAGCGAAGCCCTGAGGCAGCTCGACTTCATGATCTCCGTCGACGTCTACCTGAACGAGACGTCGCGCCAGGCCGACGTCATCCTGCCCGGGCCGTCGCCGCTCGAACGGCCGCACTTCGACCTGGCCTTCTACCAGCTCTCGGTGCGCAACGTCGCCAACTGGACGCCGGCGACGTTGCCGTCGAAGCTGCCGCAGGAGTGGGAGACGATGCTGCGGCTCACCGGCATCGTCACCGGTCAGGGCCCCGAAGCGGACGTCGCGGCGCTCGACGACTTCGTCGCCGGCGAGACCGCGCGCCGGAACAAGCTGGAGATCACCGGGGACCGCACCGGCCCGGCCCGGCTGGTCGACCTGCTGCTGCGCGCCGGCCCTTACGACGTCACGCTCGCGGACCTCGAAGCCGCGCCGCACGGGATGGACTTCGGGCCGCTGAAGCCGCGGATCCCCGAGGTGCTGTGCACCGCGTCCGGCCGGATCGAGCTGGCGTCGGAGACGATCGCCGCCGACGTCCCGCGGCTGCGCGCCGAGCTGGACCGCCCGCTCGACGAGGGTCTCGTGCTGATCGGCCGGCGGCACCTGAGCTCGAACAACTCGTGGATGCACAACCTGAAACCCCTGGTCCGCGGCGGAAACCGCTGTACGGTCCTGGTGCACCCGGCCGACGCGACGCGCCTGGGCCTCACCGACGGCTCGCTGGCGTCGGTGACCTCGCGCGCCGGAAAGCTGGAGGTGCCGGTGGAGGTGACGGACGAGATCCGCCAGGGCGTGGTGAGCATCCCGCACGGCTGGGGCCACGACGCCGACGGCTCACGCACCCGCGTGGCGCAGGCGAACCCCGGCGTCAACTCGAACCTGGTCACCGACGAGACGCTGCTCGACGTGCCGTCGGGGACTTCGGTGCTGAACGGGATCCCGGTGGAGGTCGCGCCGGCGTAGCTACCAGGCCGTCGACAGATCGGCGTGCTGCCGGACCCACGCGTGCATGACGATCCCGGCCGCGACGCCCGCGTTGATCGAGCGCGTCGTCCCGAACTGGGCGATCGACACCACCAGGGACGCCGCTTCCTGCGTGCCCGTGGACAGGCCCGGTCCTTCCTGGCCGAACACCAGCACGCACTCACGCGGCAGCGACGCCGTCTCCACCGGCTCGGACCCCGGCGTGTTGTCGACCGCGACGACCGCCAGCCCGTGCTCGTCAGCGAACGAAGTCAGCCCGGAGACGTCGTCGTGGTGGCGGAGGTGCTGGTAGCGGTCCGTCACCATCGCGCCGCGGCGGTTCCAGCGGCGGCGGCCGACGATGTGGACCTCCGCCGCCGCGAACGCGTTCGCCGTGCGGACCACCGTGCCGATGTTGTGGTCGTGCTGGAAGTTCTCGATCGCGACGTGGAACGGGTGCCGTCGGCGGTCCACATCGGACACGATCGCCTCGCGGCGCCAGTAGCGGTACGCGTCGACGACGTTGCGGCGGTCGCCGTCGCGCAGCAGGTCCGGGTCGTACCGCTCGTCCGCCGGCCAGGCACCCGGCCACGGGCCGACGCCGACCTCTTCGCGGCTGACCCACTCGGTGGGTCCGGCGTCGGGGGAGGTGCTCACCCCCCGATTGTCGCCTAGCCCAGACGCACCCGGTGCGTCCGGGCGTCCTCGCTGTGGTCGCGGTGGCGCCAGCGGTGGTAGACGCCGACGTAGGAGTAGACGACCACCGCGATCGCGACGACGCCGATCGCCGGCAACCACGACTGGGGGAACACCGTGCCGTACAGGTAGTAGGCGTTGAACCCGCCGGGCAGGTCACCGAGGCCCTGCTGGTGGCGGAAGTAGTTCTCCAGCGCGGTGAACGGGCACGGCACCGGCGCGACGTTGACCAGGATGCCCCAGGCGACGGCGAACATGTGGACGAAGATCAGCTTCGGCCAGCGCCAGGCGATGAATCCGCCGAAACCGATGAGAAGCAAGGCCAAGAGGTGTACTGCGACAGTAACTTCCGCCAAGAACTTCGCCACCACACGCCCCCTTCACCGAACCCCCTACCAGCGACTTTACTCCGCTGATCCAGTTCGGCTGCCCCTAAGAATGCCCAGGCGTGTGATGTTTAACCCACCGGAGCAACCCGTTCACCCCGGCGGTGACGGAGGAGTTACACCCGGTGGGAATTCCGGTGGGCGTTTTGCCGGGTACTTCGTCGGCTCCTCGTGCGGGTACTGCTCGGGCGGCTTCTTCCACGGCGGCTGGTGCCCGGGCCGCTCCGGCTGCTCGTCGGGCTTCGCCGGCTCGTCCATGCCCTCGACGGTACGCCGGGCGGGGTCAGCGCACCCGCTCGCTCGGCGCGGGCTCCTCGTCGCCGGGCAGGTGGACGTCGCTGACGTTGATGTTCACCTCGACGACCTGCAGCCCGGTCATCCCTTCGATCGAGGTGATGACGTTGCGGCGCACGGACCGCGCGAGGTCGGCGATGGCGACGCCGTACTCGACCAGGATCTGCAGGTCGACGGCCGCCTGCTTCTCACCGACCTCGACGGCGACGCCCTGGCCGGCGCTGGCCGACGCGCCCGGGATGCGGTCACGCAGGGCCCCGAACGCCCGCGCCGCGCCGCCCCCGAGGTCGTGCACGCCGCTGACCTCGCGCGCGGCGAGCCCGGCGATCTTCTGCACCACGGTGTCGGCGATCGTGGTCGTGCCCTGCTTGGTGACGAGGGCGGCAGTTTTAGAAGTCTCAGCAGTCTTCTCGGCCGTCACGGTCATGGAGATCCTCCCTGAATGTCCTGAGCCCCAAGGCTTTTCGTAGCTAAGGACCCGCGGGACGGGAGAGGCTCACTGTGACGTGGGTCTCGCGAACGCCGCGCCGTCGAGGTCGGTGACGACCAGCCGCAGCCGCGCGTTCTCCCACTCCGTCCCCACCAGCACGGGACGCACCACCGCCGCGGCCAGGTCCAGCAACGGCGGGATCGGCAGCCGCGTCGCGATCAGGCGGATCTGGACGACCTCCGGCGACAGGTCGACCGCCTGCCCGGCCCAGTCCACCGGCAGCCACGTCGTCCCGGGGGAAACCGGGGTGGCCGGGCGGAGGCCGTCCACCGCTGCGAGGGCGCCGACGATCTTCTCGACGGCTTCGGTCCCGGTCACCGGTCCTCGATGTCCATGATGGACACCGAAACCTCGTCGACGACCAGGCCGGTCTGCTCGGTCACGAACCGCGCGACCGCGCGCTGCACCGCCCGGCCCACCGCCGCGGCCTGGTCGGCCGACGCTGTGACCAGGTCGATCTCGACGGTCACCCGGCCGTCGGTCGTGCGGACCCGGACGCCGTCCGCCGGCGCCGGGTCGAGGCCCTTCCAGCGCTGGCGGGCGGCCCGCGTCCACGCCGTCACCAGGCCACGCAGGCCCGGTTCGAGCCGCACCACACCCGCCGTGCCGATCGCCGCCCGCGCCGCCACACTGGCGATCACCGGATCGGCGATGACGTAGTCCACGCTCATTCCCCTGGCTCCCCGACGGTGTCTTCCGCGACTGTGTCTTCCCCGGCAGCGTCTTCCTCGAAGATGTCGTCCACCAGCAGGTCGAGCTTCGCCAGCGTCAGGCCCACCCGGGCCGCGGCCGCCGCGGTCACCCGCTCCCGCACCAGCGCCAACGCTTCACCGCCGGTAGCGTTCCGGACACTCACCGCGAGGGTGAGTTCCACTTCGACGAGGCCGTCCGCGCCCGTCCGCAGCCTGCAGCGGCGCGCCCGGACGCCGTCGACCGTGTCCGCCGCGTACCGCAGCACGGCCGCGACAGCCTGTTCGCTGATCTCGACGATCCCGGGTTCCGGGGTCGGCAGCGCCACCATCGAGCCGCGCCGCACCTCGGCCCGCACCGCCGACATGATCCGGCCGAACAAGGCCGGCGGCACGTCGTCCTCGGCCACCAGTTCCGCGGTGGCTTCGCGCAGGGCCAGCAGGCTTTCGCGCGCGGCCCGGCAGTGCGGGCAGGTCAGTTCGTGTTCGTCGGCCAGTCCGGCGCCGACCGCGTCGAGCCGTTCCCACACCTGCTCGACGTCGCGTTCGCAGGGCAGCTCGTAGTCCGTCATCGCCATGGCTTCATCACCTCCGCCAGCTGGGCCCGGGCCCGCGCGATCCGGCCGCGGACCGCGGTCGCGTTCGCGCCGACGACTTCGCCGATCTCGTCGTAGGACCGGCCGTGCACTTCGCGCAGCAGCCAGCACGCTCGCTGTTCCGGCGTCAGCTGCGCCAGGGCCGCGTTCAACGCCGCGAGCTGGCCGCTGACCTGGGCGGCCCGCTCCGGCTGGAGGTCGGCCCGCGGCGACTCGGCGGTGTCCAGGTCGACGTCCGCCTGCGGCCTGCGCGCGCGGATCGCGTTGAGACAGCGGTTCGTGGTGGCCCGGTAGAGCCAGCCGACGAACGCCGCGTCCTCGCCGAGCTGGTCGAGCTTGCGCCAGGCGTTGAGGAACACCTCCTGCACGACGTCCTCGGCGTCACCGCGGTGCGCGAGCATCTTCACGGCGAGCCGGAACATCGGCCCCTGGTAACGCAGCACGAGCTGCTCGTACGCCCGGACGTCACCGTCTCGCGCGCGGCCGACGAGGGTCGCGTCATCGAGCGGCGTACCGGGTTCCGCGCTGGTCGTCACGGCACCTCCTCGGAAGGAGGACACGGGCGCGCGGGAAACGTCACGGCCTGATTGTGGGTGACGGGCGTCACCGGGGCGAGTCCGTGACGATCACGCGCCTCGGTGGTCTTCACGGCACCAGGGCGCCCGCCGGGGCGCCACCGGACCGGGAGGTACCCCATGTCGCTGGGCGACAAGATCAGCAACAAAGCCGAGGAGCTGAGCGGCAAGGCCAAGGAGACGGCCGGGTCGGCCACCGGCGACGAGCAGCTGCGGGCCGAAGGTCAGGCCGACCAGGCGAAGGCCGGGCTGAAGGGCGCGGTCGAGAACGTCAAGGACGCCGCCAAGGACCTGTTCAAGAAGTGAACCCGGGGCCGGGGACCGCGACGGCGGTCCCCGGCCGGCCGGTCAGTCCAGGCCGAGGTCGTCCTTGCCGAGGACGTAGCGGTACTCCAGGCCTTCCTTCTCGATGGCCTCTCGCGCCCCGGTGTCGCGGTCGACCACCGTCACCACGCCGATCACGTTCGCACCCGCTTCACGCAGGGCCGCGACCGCCTCGAGCACACTGCCGCCGGTCGTGGACGTGTCCTCCACCGCCAGCACGCGCTGCCCCCGGACCTCCATGCCCTCGATGCGCCGCTGCATGCCGTGTTCCTTGACCGACTTCCGGACGACGAACGCGTCGAGCACGACCCCGTCGGTGGCCGCGGAGTGCAGCATCGCCAGCGCGACCGGGTCGGCGCCGAGCGTCAGCCCGCCCGCGGCGACGTAGTCCCAGTCCGAGGTGAGCTGGCGCAGCAGCTTGCCGATCAGCGGCGCGGCCGCGTGGTGCAGCGTCGCGCGCCGGAGGTCGATGTAGTAGTCGGCTTCCTTGCCGGACGCCAGGGTCACTTTTCCGTGCACCACGGAAAGATCGGTGACCAGCCTGGCCAGTTCGAGTTTCGCCGCTTGATCCAACCCGGGGTACGCCACGGCCGAGAGTCTTACACACGGCCGTTCTCACTCACCGATGGATGTGGCGTCGACCGCACGCCCGCGCGTCGCCGCCCAGGCCGGGACGAGGATCGCGACGAGCGAGAGCACCACGGCGATCGCGAGCACCACCAGGTAGATCGCAATCGGCCCGGACGGCAGCAGCGATCCGCTCACCACCAGGCAGAACGGCACGATCGAACCCGCCGAGACCAGCGTCCCGAGCAGCACCGCGATGGTCGCGATCAGCCCGCCTTCGACGCCGGCCATCCGCAGCACCTGGCCGCGGGTGAACCCGCTCAGCCGCTGCAGCCCGAACTCGCGACGCCGCTTGGAGGTGGCCATCACCAGCGTGTTGACGACCGAAATCACCGTGTACGCGATGATCATCCCGACGAGCAGGTAGTTGACCCACGCGCCGATCTCGTTGCCCTTCGCGTGCGCCGCGATGAGCGCGTCACGATCACCGACGATCACCGGCATTCCGGCCGTCGCCTCGCGAAGCCGTGAAGTCAGCGTCGCCGTGTCGACGCCTTCGGCCGCCCGCACCAGCAGCTGCGGGGCGAGCCCGAGCGTCGTGTGCGGAGCCAGCAGGGACGCGGGCAGCACGAGCCGTTCGAACCCGGGGCGCTGGCTCTCGACGGCGGTCACCCGCACGTCCACCGGCGTGCCGTCGCCGAGCCGCAGCGACAGCGTGTCGCCGACGTGACGGCCGAGCGTGTCCGGCAACGCGACGGCGTTCCCGGTCAGCTCGCTGACGCCGAGCGCGGGCCAGCCGTCGTCGTCCTGGTTGGAGTCGTACGGCTTGTCGACGAACACCGTGCTCGTGACGTACTCCGAGGCACCCGCCACACCCGGGATCGCGGTGACCCGGCCCAGCACCGACGGGTCGAGCCCGGCCGGCCCGGCGACGACCGCGTCCGCCCGCAGGTCCTCGGTGTACGCCTGGTTCGAGACGGCTTCCTGGGTGGTCTGCAGGTAGATGTTGGCGGTCGCGATGCCGACCGCGAGCATGATCGGGGTGACCGCGCCGGCCGTCCGCACCGCACCTACGCGGGTGTTGAGCAGCGCGACCCGGCCGGTGACGCCGCTGAAGGCGTGGACCGGCCAGCGCAGCAGCGCCGCCGTCACCTTGGTGACACCGGGGCTGATCGCCGCGAGCCCGAACGCCCACAGCATCACCGCGGGACCGGCCGTGCTGGCCGCGACCGGGCCGGTCATCACGGCGACCGTGACGATGGCCAGCGCCGTCCCGCCCGCGAAGCACAGGATCGCGGTGATCAACCGGATCGGCGTCAGCCAGCGCCGTTCGACAGCGGCTTCCGCCAGCGCCTCGGTCGGGCGGACCTTCGAAGCCCGCCGGCCGGCGACGAAGGACGCGACCACGACGGCCAGCAGCGACGCGCCCGCGGCGACCGTCGCCGGGAGCCAGCCCTGCTCGAACCGCAGCACGTCCGGGACGACGTGGTTGGCCGCGAGCTCGCCGAACAGCCACCTCCCGAGCACCGGCCCGAGCGCGACCGCGGCGGCGACCGCGAGCAGGCCGACGACCAGCGCCTCGCCGAGGACCATCCGCCGCAGCTGGCGCGGGGTCGTGCCGATCGCCCGCAGCAGCGCGAGTTCGCGCTGGCGCTGCTGGGTCGACAGCGTGAGCGTGCCCGCGACGACGAACACCATGACCATCGCCGAGAGCCCGCCGGAGACGGCGGCCAGGATGATGAGGTTCTCGCCGCTCTGGCCCACCTCGGGGAACTCGAGGCCGCCACGGTCGGCGCCGGTCGTCACGACCCCGGCGTCCCCGACCACGGCCGACACCGCGGCGGCGTCCCCGCCGAAGACGCCGATGGCGTCGAACTGACCCGGGTGCCCGGAGAGCTTTTCCGCGTCGGCAGTGGCGAAGAACAGCGCGGAATCCCGCATGGCCTGCGGCGCTTCGGCGATGCCGGAGATCCGGTACTCGCCGACGCTGCCGTGCGCGGCGACCGGCACCGTGTCCCCGACGGCGAGCCCGAGCCCGGCGTCGACCACGACTTCGCCCGGCTTCGGCGCTTCGCCCTTCAGCGTGTACGGCGTCAGCGCGGCGGAATCCCAGTCGTGCCCGAGGGCGCTCGCGGCGCCGGCCTGCGCCGGGAAGCTGACCTCGCCGACGACGTTCGTGACGCCGGGGACCGCGCGCAGGCGGTCGGCCAGCGCGGCGTCGACGCGGACGCGTTCGGGCAGGGTCGCGTTCTTGAACTTGTGCTTGTCGTCGGGGTCGAGGGTCGCCGGGTCGTCCTCCGGCAGCGCAAGCGTTTGCTGCCCGCCGACGACGATCGGGGCGGCGGCCAGCCGCTGCACCGGCGTCTCGGACCGGATGCCCGTCTCCATCAGGCCGCCGCACGCCGAGACGATCAGCGCGCCGAAGAACACGGCGACGAACGTCGCCAGGAAGGCGCCCTTGCGCAGGCGAAGGGTGCGCAGTGCCAGCATGAACATCAGGCCCGCACCGCCATCCGGTCCCAGGCGCCCAGGTGGGTCATCCGCTCGGCGACGGCGGCCGCGGTCGGCCGGGCCAGCCGGCCGGCGATCCGGCCGTCGGCCAGGAACACGACCTCGTCGGCGTGGGACGCGGCGACCGGGTCGTGCGTCACCATGATCACCGTCTGGCCCGACGCCCGGACGGACTCGCGCAGCAGGCCGAGCACGTCGGCGGCGGTGCTGGTGTCGAGCGCGCCGGTCGGCTCGTCGGCGAACAGCACGGCCGGGTCGGTGACCAGGGCCCGCGCGATCGCGACGCGCTGCTGCTGCCCGCCGGACAGCTGCCCGGGCAGGTGCTTGCGGCGCCCGTCGAGCCCGACGTGCGTGAGGATCCGCGCCACGAGCCGCTTGTCCGGGCGCTTGCCGGCCAGCTGCAGCGGCAGCACGACGTTCTGCTCGACCGTCAGCGCCGGGAGCAGGTTGAACGCCTGGAAGACGAAGCCGACGCGGTCGCGCCGCAGCTTCGTCAAGTACGTCTCGCTCTTGCCGGCGAGGTCCTGGCCGTCGAGCACGACGCGGCCCGACGTCGGCCGGTCGAGCCCGGCCGCGCAGTGCAGGAACGTGCTCTTGCCCGAACCGGACGGGCCCATCACCGCGGTGAACCCGCCGCGCGGGAACGCGATCGAGACCCCGTCCAGCGCGACCACGCCTTCGCCGTACTCCTTGCGCACGGCCTCCAGCCGGACCGCGTCGGCTGCCTCGTTCCACCCAGTTGTCATGGGGAAAACGCTAGGGAGGTAGCGCCCGGACCACCCTGGTGCAGACGCGCGTTTCCGGGGTAGGGACAGCCCTACTCAGGTGCGGCCCTTGCCGCCGAAGCCGCCGCTGATCCGGCGCAGCACCGCGCGCGGCAGCAGCCCGCCGATCGCGACGACGGCCTTGTACTGCAGGCTCGGCACCGAGATCACCTTGCCGCGGCGCAGGTCCGTGAGCGCCTCGCCGACCACCTGTTCGACACCCAGCCAGGCGATTTTCGGGCCAGGCTTGCCGATGCCGGCCCGCTGGTGGAACTCGGTCGCGGTGAAACCCGGGCAGAGCGCCATCATCCGGACACCCTTCGGCAGCGACGCGGCGATGCCTTCGGTGAACGACGTGACCCAGTTCTTGCTGGCCGTGTACGTCGACCCGCGGCCGCTGAAGAACCCCGCGACGCTGCTGACCTGGATGATCTCGCCGTGACCGCGCTGGATCATGCCGGGCAGCGCGGCCCGGGTGAGCCGCAGGACGGCGGTGACGTTGACGTCGAGCTGGCGCTGCAGCGCGTCCGGCGGGATCGTCCAGAAGTCGCCGTTCAGCCCGAACCCGGCGTTGTTCACCAGCAGGTCGACCGGACCGGCCGCGAGCCGCTCCTCGACCGCCGTCCGTCCGTCCACTTCGGACAGGTCGGCCGGGAGCACCTCGACGCCGACGCCGTGCTTTTCCCGCAGCTCAGCGGCGTAGGCCTCCAGGCGCGCGGTGTCGCGGGCGACGAGGACGAGGTCGTACTTCTCGGCGGCGAGCGTGCGCGCGAACTGCGCGCCGATGCCCGCGGTAGCTCCGGTGATCACAGCGGTGGTGGTCATGTGGGTGAACGATACCCACAGGTCAGGGCCTCGGGGTGCAGGCGTTTCACACCCGGGCTATCGTCCCGATCATGGGTAAGCACAGCAGGCGCAAGAGCGGCTACCTGCCCAAGATCGCCGCCGGCGCGGCGCCCGTGGCCCTCCTGTTCGCGGCCCCCGCGACCGTGCTCGCGGCCCCGGCCGAACTCACCCTGCCCCTCGACCACCGCCACACGACCACCCTCGACAGCGACGACGACACGCTCTCCGCGAGCCGCCGCGACGTCGTCGTCAAGCAGCTCGGCGACGCCCGGCTCGCGTCCGACCTCACGGAGGCCGTCGCCACGCGCGGCGACCGCGTGGGCGTCGTCGAACGAGCTCACCAGGGCGTCTGGCTGGCCAAGGATGTCGACGTCCTCAGTGAGAACGCCGAACAGCTCGACACCGGGCTCTTCGCGGGAGACCTGACGGGCGGGGTCGCCACCCGCCACTCGTCCGGGCAAGCCGTCGACCTCGGCCAGCTGGGCGCGGTCGGCACGGCGTCCGAGCAGCACGTCATCGGCAGCTTCGCCGGCGTCCTCGACGTGGGGCAGAAGCACGAGCTGGGAGGCCAGCTCGGGCCGGCATCCGGCCTGGTCAAGGCGTCCCACAGCCTGTCATCGGGCTCGTTAAGCGGCGACCTCGGTGTCGACCACGTGGTCCACGTCCAGGGCGCGCTGGACCACCACCCGTCGGCGGCCGTCAGCGTGGCCGACCAGCAGGTGCTGTCCCTTTAGTCCTGCGCCGGCGGGTCCACGGGCTGGTGCTGGACCGGCGTCCCCGCGGCGGGGGTCGGCGGGGTGCCGCCGATGGACGGGATGGGCGCGCTCGCCTGGTGGCGGCCCGCGTCGTAGTCCTCGTCGAACGGGTCGACGATGTCCGCGATCTCGCCGAGGTCGCGCAGCAGGCGCTCGAGCCGTGACGGGCCGGCGGTCGGGACGACGCTGGCGAGCACCCACTCGGCCTCGAGCCAGGCCACGCCGACGTCGCCGCCGAGCTGGTCCGCAGCGTCGACGAGTTCCTGGGTGATCACCGCGCGGGCGCCGTCGGCGTCGTCCGCGAAGGCGTAGCGCGAGCCGATCGGGCCGAGCATCTCCGGCATGTCGGCGCGCTGGAACGGCACGCTGGACAGCCACATCTCGATCGGGATCCGGTGCTTCTTGTTGCAGCGCACGGCGACGACGACGGCCGGGATCTGCCCCTCGGACTCGATGTCGAAGATGAACACGGGCCGCCGGCCATCGGAGGTGAAGGTCGACCCCGCGACGACGTTCACGGCGGCGTCCGCGCCGAAGTAGCCGATCGCGCCGTTGGACCACTGCTGCGGCAGCCGCTCGTCCTCCTCGACGAACTGCCAGCCGCGCAACTGAGCCCAGCGCATGCGCTCGCGGTTGCGCGAGCCCTCCTTCGCCCGGTCGGCAGCGAGCAGCCCGAGGCCCGCCACCAGGGCGACGGCCGCGATGACGAACCAGATCCACGCCGGAATACCCACGCCGTGCAGGGTATCGCCTGCTACGCCGAAGAGATGATCGCCGGTACCCGTGTCGCCGGGCCCGTTCGGACCAATTCCCCGTCGCCAGGTCGACAAATCGCCATCTCAAGCCACTTTGGACGGCCGGAAAGGCGTGAGGGCCACCTTGAGGGACTCTATGTCCCTCAAGGTGGCCCTCACGGCTTTGGCGTCAGACGCGCTCGACCGTCAGCCCGTCGCCCGCTTCGATGTCCGGGATGTCGACGCGCACCGTGTCGCCGTCGCGGACCTCGCCCGACAGCAGCTCCTTCGCCAGCTTGTCGCCGATCGCCGACTGGACCAGCCGCCGGAGCGGGCGGGCGCCGTAGATCGGGTCGAAGCCGTTGAGCGCGAGCCACTCGCGGGCGCCGGCGGTGACCTCCAGGTTCAGCCTGCGCTGCGCCAGCCGCGCGGCCAGCCGGGCCACCTGGATGTCCACAATGGACGTCAGCTGCTCGGTGCCGAGTGAGTGGAACACGACGATGTCGTCGAGCCGGTTGAGGAACTCCGGCTTGAACTGCCGCTGGACCACCGACAGCACCGCGTCCCGCCGCTGCCGCTCGTCCAGGTTCGGGTCGGCGATGGCCTGCGAGCCGAGGTTGGACGTCAGGATCAGGATGGTGTTGCGGAAGTCCACCGTCCGGCCCTGGCCGTCGGTCAGCCGCCCGTCGTCGAGGACCTGCAGCAGCACGTCGAAGACGTCCGGGTGGGCCTTCTCCACCTCGTCGAGCAGCACCACCGAGTACGGCCGGCGCCGGACGGCCTCGGTCAGCTGCCCGCCCTGGTCGTACCCGACGTACCCCGGCGGGGCGCCGACCAGGCGCGCCACCGAGTGCTTCTCGGCGTACTCGCTCATGTCGATCCGCTGGATCGCCCGCTCGTCGTCGAACAGGAACTCCGCCAGCGCCTTGGCCAGCTCGGTCTTGCCGACGCCGGTCGGGCCGAGGAACAGGAACGAACCGGTCGGGCGGTCGGGGTCGGCGACGCCGGCCCGGCTGCGGCGCACCGCGTCCGAGACGACCTGCACGGCCTCCTTCTGCCCGATGACGCGCCGGCCCAGCTCGTCCTCCATCCGGAGCAGCTTGCCGGTCTCGCCTTCGAGCAGCCGGCCCGCCGGGATACCGGTCCACGCGGCGACGACGTCCGCGACGTCGTCCGCGCCGACCTCTTCCTTCAGCATCACGTTCTGCTGGCTGGCCTCGCTCGCCGCGGTGGCCGCTTCGAACTCCTTCTCCAGCGCCGGGATCCGGCCGTAGCGCAGCTCGGCGGCCTTGCCGAGGTCGCCGTCGCGCTCGGCGCGTTCGGACTCGCCGCGCAGCTGCTCGAGCTGCTCCTTGAGCTCGCGGACCTTCTCGATGGAGCCCTTCTCGTTCTGCCAGCGCGCGGTCAGCGCGGTCAGCGTCTCACGCTTCTCCGCCAGCTCGGCGCGCAACGTCGCCAGCCGATCGCGAGAAGCGGCGTCGCTTTCCTTGGCGAGCGCCATCTCCTCGATCTCCAGGCGGCGCACGGCGCGCTCGACCTCGTCGATCTCCACCGGCCGCGAGTCGATCTCCATGCGCAGCTTGGACGCGGCCTCGTCGACCAGGTCGATGGCCTTGTCCGGTAGGAAGCGCGCGGTGATGTAGCGGTCGGACAACGTCGACGCGGCGACCAGCGCGGCGTCCGTGATCCGGACACCGTGGTGCACCTCGTAGCGCTCCTTCAGCCCGCGGAGGATCGCGATGGTGTCCTCCGGCGACGGCTCGCCGACCAGCACCTGCTGGAAGCGCCGCTCCAGGGCGGCGTCCTTCTCGATGTGCTGGCGGTACTCGTCGAGGGTGGTCGCGCCGACCATCCGCAGCTCGCCGCGGGCGAGCATCGGCTTGATCATGTTGCCCGCGTCCATCGCGCCCTCGCCGGTCGCGCCGGCGCCGACGATGGTGTGCAGCTCGTCGATGAACGTGACGACCTCGCCCGCGGAGTCGGTGATCTCCTTGAGCACGGCCTTCAGCCGCTCCTCGAACTCGCCGCGGAACTTCGCGCCGGCCACCATCGACCCCAGGTCGAGGGCGATGACGCGCTTGCCGCGCAGCGATTCCGGCACGTCGCCGGCGATGATGCGCTGGGCCAGGCCCTCGACGATGGCCGTCTTGCCGACGCCCGGCTCGCCGATCAGGACCGGGTTGTTCTTCGTGCGGCGCGAGAGCACCTGCACGACCCGGCGGATCTCGGTGTCGCGGCCGATGACCGGGTCGAGCTCGCCGGCGCGGGCGCGCGCGGTGAGGTCGACGCCGTACTTCTCCAGCGCCTTGAACGTGCTTTCGGGGTCCTCGCTGGTGATCCGGGCGGAGCCGCGGACCTTGACGAACGCGTCACGCAGCGCATCCGGCGTGGCGCCGTGCCGCTTGAGCAGGTCGGCGACCTGGCCACCCTCGGTGGCGAGCCCGACCAGCAGGTGCTCGGTCGAGACGTACTCGTCGCCCAGCTCGGTCGCCAGCTTCTGCGCATGCGTCAGCGACTTCACGGCGAACGTGTCGAACTGCGGGCTCGACACCGTCGCGCCGGTCGCGGACGGCAGCGCCGCGATGAGCGGCTCGAGCTCCTTGTGCACCACCCCCGGGTCGGCCCCGACCGCGGTCAGCAGCGGTGCGGTCAGCCCTTCACCCTGCGCCAGCAGGGCGCCCAGCAGGTGGGCGGCCGCAACGTGCGGGTTGCCGGCCATGGTGGCCGCCTGCGCCGCGGACGAGATCGCCTGCTGGGTCTTCGTGGTCGGGTTGAAAGCGTCCATCCCTCACCTCATGCTCGATACTTCAAAAGTCCAGGTGACAGGCCTGACCGAGACCTGACACTATCCTTAACGCACGAAAACTTGAGTCTGTTCCGCTCAACTCTGACCGGGTGCGACGGCGCTCGCCGGCAACCGGTGGCCCAGCGTCCCGAGCCCGGCCACCGCGAGGCCCGCGCACGCCCCGACCAGCACCCAGGGTAACCAGTCGGCCACCGAAAACAACGCGACCACCGCGGGCGCGAGCACCTGCGCCACGGTGAACGCGTATTGGTACGCAGCGAGATAACGGCCGCGGGCGACCGGAGGTGCCGCGGCTTCGGCCAGTGCACCCGAACGCGGGCCGAAGACCAGGTCACCCGCGGCGAACACCAGCGTCGAGAGCAGCAGGTACACCACCCGCCAGCCCTCCGGCACGAGCAGCACGCCGAGGCTGACCACGCACCACGCGGCGAACAACGCCGAGCCCGCGCGCATCGCGGCGATCCGGGTCAGCCGCGCGGTGAGCCGCAGCGCGAGCGTGCCGCCGACACTGGTCACCACGGTCAGCAGCGCGAGGATCGCGCCGGGCAGCCACGCCGGGCCGTGCAGCCGGTCGATCACGAACACCGGCGTGCCGATGAGGAAGAAGTCGAGCGAAAGGCCGAAGAGCCCGCTGAACAGGATCAAGGCGAGGTACGGCCGGTCACGGAGCACCTTGACGGACCGTTCGTCGTGCTGCTTGTGCGGCCGCGCGAGGTGGACGAACAGGGCGAGGATCGACGCGGCCGCGAAGAACGTCACGACGTCCAGGACGAGCGCGATGCGGTAGCCGGCCGTGCCGAGCCAGGTCAGCAGCGCGCCCGCCACCAGCCCACCGAGGCCGAAGCAAGCGGCCCGCACCATCCCCACCTCGGCGAACGGCCGATCCTTCGGGACGTCGCCCGCGACGTCGGCGATGAGCACGAACAGGGAGCTGTAGAACAGCTGCTGGCCGGTGGCGAGCAGGACGGCGGCGGCCACGACCGGGCCCACGCCGTCGGCGAACAGGTACGCGGCCGCGCCGGCGGCCTGCAGCAGCTGGGCCCCGATGACCACGGCCCGCGGCCCGACGCGGTCGACGAGGCGGCCGGCCAGCGGCGGCACCACGAGCCCGCCGACGGTGCCGAGCGTGACGGCCGTGCCCGCCACCACGAGCGGCACACCGACCACCTGCGTCACGTAGACCAACGCCCATGGGAGGAACAAACCTGAGCCGAAGTTGTCGATCCCCAACGCGCACAGCAGTGCGACCCGGCTACGCGTCACAAATCGACGTTAACCCTGTGGCACACCGCCAAGTCAGGACCGAACGGCCACATTCCGGCGTGCAAAATGCAACTGCCGGTGTTACCCCGGCCGCCGCGCGTCACTTGGTCGTGTCGGCCAGGCAGGCGGCACTGCCGAGGGCGCGGCGCAGGTCGGCGTTCATCTCGGCGAGCCTGCCGATGAGGTCGGTGACGCGCTCGTCGTCCCAGCCGCCGAGGGCCGTCTCCATGAACTCCAGGTAGTTGGCCCGCCAGCGGGTGAGCTCGGCCCGGCCCTTCTCGGACACGCTCACCAGGGACGCGCGGCCGTCTTCGGGCGCGGGACGGCGGTCGACCAGCCCGGCGGCGGACAGCTGCGTGATCTGCCTGCTGACCACCGACAGGTCGACGAACCGGCGTTTGGCCAGCTCGGACGGCCTGGCTTCGCCGTTCTTCGCGAGGTCGGACAGGAGCATCGCGGCGGCCGGGTGCAGTCCCGGCTCGCTCTGCCAGGCCTGCATGATCCAGGCGTGCTGGAGCTGCGACGCGGTCTTCAGCTCGCGCATGAGCTCGACCCGGACGTCGTCGTCGGTGTCGTCGAAGCCCATCGGACCCCTCCCGCCATTACTTGTGCAATACAAGCTTATTGCCGATCGCTTGCGTGAGCAAGGATCATCCCGGTGAGGTCGCCCACGCCGCGGACGGGCGCAATACACCCGGTCGGACCAACAATGCGGGCAAAAGGGCGGTCGACGGCTACCCTGCGGACGGGCCCGCGCGCGGCCCCGGTGAGTGACGAGGTGGACGTAGTGGCGAAGGACCCAGGAGGCGGCTGTGAGCGGAACTGCCGTCACCGCGTCCGGCCCGGCGGTGAATGATCGAGTGCCGTCGTCCCTCCGTCCCCGGCGAGCGAACACCACCCCATGACAGCCGACTCGGTCAGCCCGTTCCCCAGGTCCTCGGCCCCGCGTGAAGCCCCCGCGGCCGTCGTGGCGATGGTGCAGCTCATCCGCGACAGCTGGGCGAAGTCCGAGCCGTACATCGCGGAGATCTCCCAGTTCTTCTACGGGATGCTGTTCACCCTCGCGCCGACCACGCGCGACTTCTTCCCGATCAACATGGAGATCCAGCGCGGCCGGCTGGTGCGCGCGCTGGTGCACATCGTGCAGATGGTGGACCGGCCCGACGACCTCGCGCCGTTCCTGCGCCAGCTGGGCCGCGACCACCGTAAGTTCGGCGTGGTGCCCCGGCACTACGAAGCCGTCGGCACCGCACTGCTGGCGTCGCTCAAGAACCACCTCGGCCCCGAGTGGACCCCCCAGGTCGAACGCGCCTGGGCCGAGGCGTTCACCATCGCCGCACGAGCCATGCAGGACGCGGCCGCGGCCGACACGAACCCGCCGTCGTGGCAGGCCACCGTGGTCGAGCACCGGCGGCTGACCTGGGACCTCGCGCTGGTGCGGCTGATGCCCGGCCAGCCCGTGCCCTACCACCCCGGCCAGTACATGAGCGTCGAAGTCCCGCAGCGGCCGCGGCTGTGGCGCTACCTCTCGCCGGCGAACGCACCGCGTGAGGACGGCGGCATCGAGTTCCACGTCCGCGCGATCGACGGCGGCTGGGTGTCCAGGGCGATAGTCAGCCACACCCAGCCCGGCGACGTCTGGCGGCTCGGTCCGCCACTCGGCCGGCTGACGGTCGACCGCGAATCGTCACGGGGCGTGCTGATGGTCGCGGGCGGGACGGGCGTCGCACCGTTGCGGTCGATCCTCGACCACCTCGCACTGTGGGGCGAGAACCCGAAGACGTGGCTGTTCTACGGCGGACCCGCCCGCGAGGACCTCTACGACCTCGACGAACTGCGCACGCTCGCGTCCACCAACCCCTGGCTGAACGTGACGCCGGTGGTGGAGCGCGGCGGCGACGTGCCCGGGTTCGAGCAGGGCACGCTGGCCGAGGCGATCACGCGGTACGGCGCCTGGCCGAACCACGACATCCTCGTGTCCGGCTCGCCGGCGATGATCCGCGCGACGGTGTCGCGCATGCTGGTGGCGGGCAGCGCGCTGGACCAGATCCAGTACGACCCGTTCACCATCGACTAGACACCTCCCATTGTGCGCACCCGTCCGGTGCACAAATCGAACGAACCACGAGAATTGTTACGCGAGTCTCGTAAACCTTCCGGGTGATCATTTTTACGCTGCGCCAGACGGGGTTGACCCGGTGTGGCGAAATTGCTCCGTTCGAGCGGACCGCGCGGAATCACGCGCATCTGCACGGGAATTCGCCTACAGTCGGGAACCCTCGGGGACGGCACGCCACAAGCGACGCTGCATGCGCGTCGCCAAAAGCCTTTGCACGACTGGAGATTACCAATCCCGATGAGTGCTGAATCACTGAAGATCTCCGCGCCGCCCGAGACCGTTCCCGTTTCGGCCGTGGAAGGTCGCGAACTGGCCCGCCTTATTCGTGAAAGTTTTGCGGAGATCGAACCGAAAGCGGACGAACTGGCACAGTACTTCTACGGCGCGTTGTTCGTGGTCGCGCCGGATTGCCGCGACCTGTTCCCGGCCTCCATGGCGAACCAGCGCAGCCGGTTGCTGCGCGCGCTCGTCTACGTGGTGCAGATGGTCGACCGGCCCGACGAGCTGGTCACCTTCCTCGGGCAGCTGGGCCGCGACCACCGCAAGTTCGCCGTCGTCTCCCGCCACTACGACGCCGTCGGCGTCGCGCTGCTGGCCGCGCTGAAACGGTTCCTCAAGCAGAAGTGGACGCCCGAGGTGGAGTGCGCGTGGACGACGGCGTACGGGCTCATCGCCAAGACCATGCGCGAGGCCGCGCAGGCGGAGACCGGGCCGGCGTCCTGGTCGGCGCGGGTGCTCGACCACCGCAAGCTGTCCCGCGACGTCGCGATGGTGCGGGTGCAGACCGAGGGACTGCTGCCCTTCCGGGCCGGCAGCTACGTGAGCGTGGAGGTCCCGCAGCGGCCGCGGATGTGGCGCTACCTCTCCCCGGCGACCGCGCCGCGCGGCGACGGCCAGATGACGTTCCACGTGCGCTCGGTGCCCGGCGGCTGGGTCAGCGGCGCCATCGTCAACCACACCAAGCCGGGCGACACCTGGCGGCTCGGGCCGGCGATGGGCACGCTCAACGTGCGCCCGACCGCCACCCGGAAGAAGCTGCTGATGATCGCCGGCGGCACCGGGGTCACCCCCTTCGTCTCGATCCTCGACGACCTCGCGCACTGGAAGCGCAACCCGCCGGTGCACCTGTTCTTCGGCGGCAAAAGACCCGAGGACCTGTACGCGCTGGACGACCTCCGGCGACTGACCGCGGTGTCGAAGTGGCTGACGGTCACCCCGGTGACCGAAGAGGGCGCGATCCCGGGCGGCGACCGCGGCACGCTCGCCCACGTCGTGACCCAGCGTGGCGCCTGGAAGGACCACGACATCCTCGTCTCCGGCTCGCCCCCGATGATCCGGGCGACGATCGCGAAGCTGCTCACCGTCGGCGTCGACCTCGAACGCATCCGCTTCGACCCGTTCACCCTGGACTGAGGAACCCCTCGGCAGGCCGGGCGGATTCTCGCTATGTTCGCCGATATGGAGATGACTATTCCGGTTTCGGACGGCACCATCGGCGGCTACCTCGCGGAGCCGCCGGGCGAAGGACCGCACCCGGGCGTGGTGCTCATCCACGACGCGTTCGGGCTGAGCCAGGACACGAAGAACATCACCGACCGCTTCGCTGCCGACGGCTACCTCGCGCTCAGCCCCGACCTGTACGCACGCGGCGGCTTTCGCCGGTGCGTCCGCCGCGTCTTCTCGGACATGTTCGCCAACCAGGGCCGGACGTTCGACGACATCGAGGCGTCGCGCGCGCTCCTGGCCGGCCGCGCGGACTGCTCGGGCCGGATCGGCATCGCCGGGTTCTGCATGGGCGGCGGCTTCGCGCTCGTCGCGGCGTCACGCGGCTTCGAGGCGTCGGCGCCGTACTACGGGCAGCTGCCGAAGAACCTGTCGGTGCTCGACGACGCGTGCCCGATCGTCGGGAGCTTCGGCAAGAAGGACTTCTCGCTGCGCGGCGCGGCCGCGAAGCTCGAGACGGCACTCACCGAGCGTGACATCCCGCACGACGTCAAGGAGTACCCCGGCGCGAGCCACGGGTTCGCCAACAAGATCGAGGTCGCGCCGCCGCTGAACCTGCTGCTCAAGGTCATCGGGTTCACCTACCACCACGAGGCGTCCGAGGACGCTTGGCGCCGGGTGACGTCGTTCTTCGGCGAACACCTGCAGCAACCGGCCCGACCTTCGCACTGAGCCGAGCGGGCTAGCGAAGTCTCCGAACGGCTGTTGTTTGTTGACCGTTGTGCCCGAATCACCTTATGGTCTAGACCACATCTTCCCCGGATGTGCTCGTTCGTCCTCCCTCCGGAACAAAGCTGTTCCCCCTCGAGGAGCCGAAATGACCTGGAAACGCAAGCTCTTCGCGGCCGCTGCCGGTGCTCTGCTCGCCCCGGTGCTGGTCGTCGTCCTCCCCGCCGCCACCGCGAGCGCCCACGGTTACGTCTCGGACCCACCCAGCCGGCAGGCCAACTGCAAGGCCGGGAAGGTCCCGAACTGCGGTCAGATCGTCTACGAACCCCAGAGCGTCGAAGGCCCCAAGGGCCTGCGCAGCTGCAACGCCGGGCTGGCGCAGTTCGCCGAGCTGACCGACGAGTCGAAGCCCTGGCCGGCCAAGTCGGTCGGCACCTCGGTGACGTTCAACTGGGTGTTCACCGCCCGGCACGCCACCAAGAGCTACGAGTACTACATCGGCAACACGCTCATCAAGTCGTTCGACGGCAACGGCCAGCAGCCCCCGGCGACGGTGCAGCACACGGTGAGCCTGGCCGGGTATTCCGGCCGGGTGAAGGTGCTGGCGATCTGGAACATCTCCGACACGGCCAACGCGTTCTACAGCTGCGTCGACCTCCAGATCGGCGGTGGCGGCGGAACCACCCCGCCGCCGACCACGACGACACCGCCGCCGACCACGACCCGGCCGCCGACCACGACCCCGACGACGCCGCCGTCGAGCGGCACGTGGGCGGCGGGCACGGCGTACAAGGCCGGCGACGTGGTGACGTACAGCGGCGCGAGCTACCGCTGCCTCCAGCCGCACACGGCGATCGCGGGCTGGGAGCCGCCGAACACGCCTGCCCTCTGGCAGCGTCAGTGAGAGTGTTGCTGGCCGTCGTCGCGCTGCTGCTGACCGGCTGCGGCGCGACGGCGGCCCCACCCGCGTACAACGCGGCCGACGTGATGTTCCTGCAGATGCTGATCCCCCAGAACCAGCAGGGCATCGAGGTCGTCCGCCTGGCCAGGGACCGGCAGCTCCCGCCGGCGCTGAAGGAGCTGGCGGCGGCGATCGAATCGACGCAGCTCACCGAAGTGGACGACATGAAGCGCTGGCTGCGCGACTGGGCCCAGCCCGAGACGATGGACATGAACCCCCAGGCCCACGCGGGCCACGGCGGCATGAAGATGACCTCGCCGGACCTGGTGGGAACGCTGAAGACGGCTCCCGACGCCGAGTTCGCCCGCAAGTTCCTCGACGTGCTGACCGGTCAGCAGCAAGGAGCGGTCGAGCTGGCCCAGACGGAGACCGGGACGGGCGGCGGAGTCAACGCCCAGGCCCGCGACCTGGCTCGGCGGGTCATCGAGTCGCGGAGCGCCGAGGTCAAGCAGCTGTTGAACTTCAAGGCGTGACGTCCCGCAGCGCACCGCGAGCAGCCTCCCCGCCGGGCTGCTCGCGGTCCGCGTTATTCGCTTGGCCGTGCTTCAGCGCCACGTTAGCCTCGTGATCATGACGTTCTCCTACGCCGTCTTCGCGAGGTTGCGTACCCGCCGCTAGCGGCGGCGCACCGATCTCTTTCCCTGCCCGCCGTTCCGGCCTTCGCCGGGCGGCCGCTCTCGTGCTGCCCGGCTCCCTCCAGAGCTGCGGAGCATCCCTTGAACTCCCTCCTGCCCGAACACACCCACCTGCGCGCGGACCGCGTCGGCGTCACGCTCGGGTCCCGCCGGGTCCTGCACGACGTGAGCGTCACCGTCTCGGCCCGGTCTCGGCTGGCGATCGTCGGCGAAAACGGGCGCGGCAAGACCACGCTGCTGCACGTCCTCGCCGGGCTCCGGGCGCCCGACCACGGGACCGTCCACCGGACGGGCACGGTCGGCGTCGCCCGCCAGGCGCTGCCCTTCCGGTCCGGCGAAACCGTCGGCACGCTGACCACCGAGGCGTTGCGCGAAGCCCACGAAGCACTGCGAGCCCTCGATGCGGCGACCGAGAATTTCGCCGAAGACCGTTACGCCGCAGCACTCGACGCGGCCACCCGCCTCGACGCGTGGGACGCCGAACGCCGCGTCGACATCGCCCTCGAAGCCCTCGCCGCCTGCACCGACCGGACCCGCGAGCTCAGCACGCTTTCGGTCGGGCAGCGCTACCGCGTACGCCTGGCCTGCCTGCTCGGCGCGCGGCACGACTTCCTGCTGCTCGACGAGCCCGGCAACCACCTCGACGCCGGCGGTCTCGCGTTCCTCACCGACCGCCTGCGCGGCCAGGACGGCGGCGTCGCGCTGGTCAGCCACGACCGCGCGCTGCTCGGCGACGTCGCGACCGAGTTCCTCGACCTCGACCCCAGCCCGGACGGCCGCCCGCGCAGCTACGCCGGCGGCTACCAGGCCTGGCGGGACGGCCGCCGCCGCGACCGCGAACGCTGGGTGCAGGAGTTCGAGGAGCAGCAGGACACCCACCGGCAGCTCACGCTCGCGGTGACGCAGGCACGCGACCGGCTCAGCACCGGCTGGCGACCGGACAAAGGCACGGGCAGGCACAAGCGTCAGTCCCGCGCCCCCGGCGTCGTCCAGTCGCTCAACCGGGAGCGGGCGGCGCTGGAGGCACACCGCGTGACCGTGCCTGAACCGCCGTTGTCGTTGCGGTGGCCCGATTTCGGTGCAGGTCCCCGCCGGTCGCTGGCCGGCCTGCACGGTGTCGGCGTGACCGGCCGCCTCGCGGGCCCGGTCACGCTGACCCTCGACCGCGGCGACCGGCTGCTCGTCACGGGTGGCAACGGCGCCGGCAAGTCGACGCTGCTGTCGGTCCTCGCCGGCGAACTGCCGCCGTCAAGCGGAACGGTCCAGCGGGCTCCCGACGCGCGGATCGCGCTGGTGGGCCAGGAAGTCCCGGCGTGGCCGGAAGAGCTCACCGCTCGTCAGCTGTTCGAGCGTGCCGCGGTTCCGTTTTCGGCCATGGGTCTGCTCGACGCCGAGGCGCTGCGGACGCCGGTCGGCCGCATGTCCCAGGGCCAGCAACGCCGGCTCGACCTCGCCCTGTGCCTGGCCGGGCGGCCGGACCTGCTCGTCTTCGACGAACCGACCAACCACCTGTCCGCGGTGCTCGTCGAGGAGCTGACCGAGGCCATCCGCGATACCCCGGCCGCGGTCGTCGTCGCGACGCACGACCGGCGGATGCTGGCGGATCTCGCGTCCTGGCCCCGGCTGAACCTCTGACGCACGAAGGCCTCCCCGATGAATTCGGGGAGGCCTTCGTCGCTCGGCGGGTCAGCGGCGCTTGGGACGCCAGACCACCATCGCCGTCTGCTGGTTGAGCGGGACCAGGTCCCGGCGGTACGACGCGTGCGCCGCCGCCGCGGCCTGCTCGCCGGCCACATAGGCCGCGGCCAGTTCCTCGGTCAGCTCCGCGAGACGGGCCCGCAGCGCGTCGACCTGGTTCTCCAGCTCGATGATCCGCTTGATGCCGGCGAGGTTGACGCCGTCCTCTTGCGACAGTCGCTGGACTTCGCGCAACAGCGCGATGTCCCGCATCGAATAGCGCCGCCCACCACCGGACGTGCGGCCCGGGGACACCAGGCCCTGCCGGTCGTAGGTGCGCAACGTCTGCGCGTGCATCCCCGCGAGCTGCGCCGCCACCGAGATGACGAACACCGGGGTCTCTTCGTCCCCCTCCTGGGGAATCCCGCCGAACATCCCACTCACCTGCCTTCGAGCAGCTCAGTGATCTCGGGCCGGGGGTCGTGCCCGGCCATCGACTCGGCGTACGCCTGCAATGCCTCGCGCGCCTTGTCGTCCAGTTTGGCGGGAATCGCCGCGGTGAGGGTGACGAGCAGATCACCTTGCGAGCCGTCGCGCTTGGCGATGCCCTTGCCACGCACGCGCAGCACCCGGCCGCTCGCGGTGCCCGGCGGCACCTTGAGCGAGACCTTGCCTTCGAGCGTCGGCACCGTGATCGTGGTGCCGAGCGTGAGCTCGGTGAAGTCCACCGGCACGGAGATCGTCAGGTCGAGGCCCTTGCGCCCGAACAGCGCGTGCGGAGCCACGTGCACCCGGACGTACAGGTCGCCCGCCTGCGCGCCACCCCGGCCCGGCTCGCCCTGGCCGGCCAGCCGGATCCGCTGGTCGTCATCGACGCCCGACGGGATCCGGACGGTCAGCGTGCGGGTCCGCGTGCTGACGCCTTCGCCGCCGCACTCGGGGCACGGGTCGTCGATGATCTGCCCGCGGCCCCGGCAGTCGCGGCACGGCTCCGAGAACGCGAACGCCCCCTGGCTGCGGCTGACGAGCCCCGAACCGGAACAGGTCGGGCAGGTCCGCGGCGAGGTTCCCGGCTTCGCGCCGTTGCCGCCGCACGACGAACAGGTCGCCGGGCTCGACAGCCGCAGCGGCAGGGTCGCGCCCTTGACCGCCTCGGTGAAGTCGATCCGGACGTCCGTCTCGACGTCGGCCCCGCGCTGGGGCCGGTTCGCCGTCGCGCCTGCCGTCGTCCGGCCGCGGCCGAACAGCCCGCCGAGGATGTCGCCGAGCCCGCCGAAGCCGCCCTGCTGACCGGCGCCGGCCTGGCCGAAGATGTCCCCGACGTCGAAGTTGCCGGTACCGCCGCCACCGGGGAAGTTGAACCCGCCCCCCGCGCCGCCGAACAGCCGCCGTGCCTCGTCGTACTCCTTGCGCTTGCTCGCGTCGGAGAGCACGCCGTAGGCCTCGGAGACCGCCTTGAACTTCTGCTCCGCCTGCGCGTTGCCGGAGTTCGCGTCGGGGTGGTTCTCCTTGGCCAGCTTGCGGTAGGCCTTCTTGATCTCGTCGGCCGTGGCGTCGGAGGAGACGCCCAGTTCACGGTAGAAGTCCTTACCGACCCATTCCCGAGCACTCATCGGGCGCCTCCTCCTTCCAGCTCAACCGGATCCTGCTTACTGCTGCTGCTCATCGACTCCGCCGTCGAGCGGCAGCTCGCCACCGACGGGCGGGTGCTCCGCCGGGCCGCCGGGCTCGTGGTCGGTGACACCGACCAGCGCCGCCCGCAACACCCGGTCGCCGAAGCGGTAGCCGCGGCGCATGACCACGGTCACCGTCGGGCCCGCCACGTCCGGCGAGGTGTTGTGCTGCACGGCCTCGTGCACGCTCGGGTCGAAGGGCTCGCCCTCGCTGCCGAACGACTCCAGCCCCGCGCGCTGCAGGCCGCTGATCAGCTTGTCGCCGACCGCCTTGAACGCCCCGGTGAGGTCACCGTGCTGCTCGGCCCGCTCGAGGTCGTCGAGCAGCGGCAGCAGGTCGTTCACCACGGTCGCCTTCGCACCGAGGACGACCGCCTCGCGGTCACGCTCGACCCGCTTGCGGTAGTTGGCGTACTCCGCCTGCAGGCGCTGGAGGTCGGCGGTGCGCTCGGCCAGCTCCTTCTCGACGTCGGAGAAGACCGACACCGAGTCGTCCACAATGGATTCGCCAAGCGAGGGACCCGCGTGCTCCACGGGTGCTTCCTCCGGCTCCGGCGCGGCGTGGGCCGGACCGGGCGGGCGAACCTGCCCGGTCTGGGGGTCCACCCGCCGCCGATCCCGCACGACCACCGGCTCCTCGGGGCCGCGGCCCTGGTTCTCGGATTCGTCGTAGCTGTGGGTCACTTCTTCTCGTCCTCTTCGACGATCTCGGCGTCCACCACGTCATCGGCCTTGGCCTGGCCACCGGCCGCACCGGCGTCGCCACCGGCCGCGCCCGGGAAGCCTTCAGCACCGGCCGCACCCGCGGCCGCGTCGGCGTTCGCGTTGGCGTAAAGGGCGGTGCCCAGCTCCTGCGAAGCGGTGTTCAGCTTCTCGATCGACTCGCGGATCTTGGCCGAGTCGGTGCCCTTGAGCGCCTCGTTCGACTCGTCGATCGCGGACTTGACCTTGCCCTTGAGGTCCTCGGGCAGCTTGTCGTCGTTGTCCTTGAGGAACTTCTCGGTCTGGTAGACCAGCGTCTCGGCCTGGTTGCGGGTCTCGGCCTCTTCGCGACGGGTCTTGTCTTCCTCGGCGTGCGCCTCGGCGTCCTTGACCATCCGCTCGATGTCGTCCTTCGGCAGCGCGGAGCCACCGGTGATCGTCATCGACTGCTCCTTGTTCGTGCCCAGGTCCTTGGCCAGGACGTGCACGATGCCGTTCGCGTCGATGTCGAAGGTGACCTCGATCTGCGGCACGCCACGCGGGGCGGGCGGGAGACCGGTCAGCTCGAACATGCCGAGCTTCTTGTTGTGCGCGGCGATCTCGCGCTCACCCTGGAACACCTGGATCTGCACCGACGGCTGGTTGTCGTCCGCGGTGGAGAAGATCTCCGAGCGCTTGGTCGGGATCGTGGTGTTGCGCTCGATGAGCTTGGTGAACACGCCACCCTTGGTCTCGATGCCCAGCGACAGCGGGGTGACGTCCAGCAGCAGGACGTCCTTGACCTCGCCCTTGAGGACACCGGCCTGCAGCGCCGCGCCGACCGCGACGACCTCGTCCGGGTTCACGCCCTTGTTCGGCTCGCGGCCGCCGGTCAGTTCCTTGACCAGGTCCGACACGGCCGGCATGCGGGTGGAACCACCGACGAGCACGACGTGGTCGATGTCGCCGACGGCGATGTTCGCGTCGCGGATCACGTTGTTGAACGGGTTCCGGGTGCGCTCGAGCAGGTCCGAGGTGATCTTCTGGAACTCGGCGCGCGAGAGCTGCTCGTCGAGGAACAGCGGGTTCTTGTCGGCGTCGACCGTGATGTAGGGCAGGTTGATGCCGGCCGAGTTCGAGCTGGACAGCTCGATCTTCGCCTTCTCCGAAGCCTCACGGATGCGCTGCAGCGCCATCTTGTCCTTGGTGAGGTCGATGCCGTTCGTGGCCTTGAACTTGTCGACCAGCCACTTGACGATGCGCTCGTCCCAGTCGTCGCCACCGAGGTGGTTGTCACCGGAGGTCGCGCGGACCTCGACGACGCCTTCGCCGATCTCCAGCAGCGAGACGTCGAACGTGCCGCCACCGAGGTCGAAGACCAGGATGGTCTGTTCCTTCTCGCCCTTGTCCAGGCCGTACGCCAGCGCGGCGGCGGTCGGCTCGTTGACGATGCGGAGCACGTTCAGGCCGGCGATCTGGCCGGCTTCCTTGGTGGCCTGCCGCTGCGCGTCCTCGAAGTACGCCGGGACGGTGATCACCGCGTCGGTGATGGTCTCGCCCAGGTACGCCTCGGCGTCGCGCTTGAGCTTCATCAGCACTCGCGCGCTGATCTCCTGCGACGTGTAGTTCTTGCCGTCGATCTCGGTCTTCCAGTCGGTGCCGATGTGCCGCTTCACGGACCGGATCGTCCGGTCGACGTTCGTCACGGCCTGGTTCTTCGCCGGCTGACCGGTCAGCACTTCGCCGTTCTTGGCGAAGGCGACGATCGAGGGAGTGGTCCGGGAGCCTTCCGAGTTGGCGATGACCGTCGGCTCGCCGCCCTCCAGGACGGCGACGACCGAGTTGGTCGTGCCGAGGTCGATGCCGACCGCTCGCGCCATGGTGCTTTCCTCCTGTGTAAGCCTGCTGTGTACGTGACCTGCACGTTCTTCCTCGCCTTGAGCGAGGCTCTGGCAAGTTTAGTCGGGCCTCCGTGCGCCTCGTCAAGTCGGACTTGAGTCGACTGCACTCAACCTTCGTATCCAGCCTAACGAGCCGGTCCGGGTTCTTGTTCCCGGGTTCAGCGGCAGATGTGGTCCCGACCGGGTGTGACACCTCTCACCAGGTAGTCCACCTCCGCCGCGCGGGCGCACGCGGAGTTGAACAGCCCCGTGTGGCCGTCGTCGGTGCGGGTCAACAGGGCTGCGCCGTCGATGCTCGCTGCCAGGCCGCGGGCCCAGGACAGTGGTGTCGCCGGGTCGTGGGCGCCGCCGACCACCAGGATCGGTGGCGTGCCGTGGACCGGGTGGGGCCGCGGTGGGTTCTTCGGCGGGACCGGCCAGCCCGTGCAGCCGCTGGTGAAGTCCCAGAACTCCGAGTACCGCCAGCTGTGCGGCGCCACCGCGCGGAGCAGCCCGGCCAGCACCCCCATGTCCGCCGGCCCGGCGAACGGCGACGGGAAGTCGTGGCAGCCGATCGCCCGGTACGCGCCGTAGATCGGGGACAGGAACTGGTTCCGCTCGGTCAGCCCCTTGGCGTCCGGGAACTCGCCGCCGGCCGCGGCCAGCGCCTTCCCCAGCGCCGGCCACTCGTCCCGGATGTAGAGGTGGTTGTAGACGCCGGCCGAGATCTCGTCGGCCGTCGCCGGACGCCCCAGGTCGCTCGCCCACACCGCGCCCTGCGCCGCCCGGGCCACCACGTCGTCGTAGAAGCGGAGGACGTCCCGGCCACGCAAGGCGCAGTCAGCCGAGCCGTGGCACCAGTCCGCGAACCGGACCAGCGCGTCTTCGGTCGCCGCCGCCTCTTCGAGGATCGCCTGGCGCAGCGGCCGGGCGTGGTCGACGGCGCCGTCGAGCACCATCGCGCGCACCCGGTCCGGGTGCTTCGACGCGTAGACCGCGCCTAGCTCGGTGCCGTACGACAGGCCCAGCCACGAGATCTTCGACTCGCCGAGCGCCGCGCGGATCGTCTCGATGTCTTCGGCCGCACTCTGCGTGTCCGCGTTCGCCAGCAGCGGCCCGGTCCGGGCCAGACAGTCTTCGCCCGCCGCACGGTTGTGCGCCACCAGCGCGTCGAACCCCGGGCGGGACGACGGGAACCGGTCGAGCGCCGGATCGAACAACGTCGCCGGGTCGCACGTGATGCGGGGCGTGCTGAACCAGTCACCGCGCGGGTCGAAGCCCACGACGTCGAACCGCTGCCGCAGCCGCGCGAGATCCGGCGAGGCCAGCCCGCCGAACTGGACGAACCCGACGCCGGAGCCGCCCGGCCCGCCCGGGTTCACCAGCAGCGAGCCGATCCGCCTGCCCGGATCGAGCGCGGGCAACCGGGCCAGCGCGAGCCGCGCCGCCCCCAGCTCCGGCCGCGCGCGGTCGATCGGCAACTCGACCGTCGCGCATTCGGCTGTCGGTTCCTGCTGCGTCGCGCACGGCCGCCACACCGGCGGCGAAGACGCCGAGGCGACGGCCGGTACCGCCGCCAGGACCACGACCGCCGCGATGACCGCGACGACCCGGCGCACGTCCATGATGGTGTTCCTCCCCTGCACGCCGGCTTTCGGCGTGCTTCCTTCCTAACAGCGACCACCGACGGTTCAGGAGCGGTGGCCGGTCCAGGAAGAAAGGAAGAAATCGGGTTTTCCTTGCCGCACAACGACTTCCGCCGGAGTGCCGACCCAGGAAGTCACTCGATAGTGGGAATCCGCGGCGACCGGCACCCCCTGCGCCGGCGCCGCGGACTCCTCCCCCCTCGTGAACGCCACGACGCCGAACATCGCGACGGCCCCCAGCAGCGCGGCCGCCAGCACGCGCCGTTCGATCTTGACCATGGTGAAAAATCCCCCGTAGTAAGGAAAGTCAGGCCGCGCGGACCGTGACGCTGCCGCTGTCGGTCGTGAGGTCGAGCGTGTTGGGCGCGGAGCCGTCGGTCGGGACGTCGATGGTGCGGCTCCCGCTGTCGCTGTCGCCGACGACGCGGTACGGCCCGCCCGGCACCTCGACGTCGACACTGCCGCTGTCGGCCTTGATCTTGACGTTGTTCGCCTGCGCCAACGTGAAGTCCACGCTCCCGCTCGACGCCGTCACGTCGACCGGCCCGCGCACCCCGGTGCCCTTGATGCTGCCCGAGTCGGCGTGCAACTGGACTTCGCCGACGTCCCGCAGGTCGATCCCCCCGCTGTCCAGCCGCAGCTTCACCAGGCCGGGCACGTCTTCCACCCGGGCATGCCCGGAGTCGGCCTGGACGTCCACGCTCGCCACCCCGGCGACGTCCAGGCCGCCGGAGTCGAGCTTGCCGCTGACCGGCACGCCCGCGGGCACGACCACCTCGAAGTCGACCGAGCAGTTGCTCCCGCAGTCGGTGAGCACGAGCTGGTCGCCGTCGACGTGGAAGAACGTGTCGCCCGGGTTGCTCCGCCAGTGGTAGTCGATCTGCTGGTGCACCGTCGACGGTCCCGTCCCGGTGCGGATCTTCACCGACCCCGAGTCGCCTTCCAGCTTCACGCTGCGAATGGTCTCCGAAACGGTCTTGGTGTTCTCGAAGTCCGATCCCCAGCCCCAGCCGAACGCGGTCGCCAGGCCGACGCCGATCAGGACGATGCCACCCAGAGCCAGAAGCGGGCGCGCCATGGTCGTTGGTCCCCTCAGTGATGTTTCCCCTGCGTGAGGAAACGTTATGGCCAGGTGAGGGGGCGGCACATGGGGGTAACCCCCCGAAAGACCCTGAGATCCGTCCCTGACACGCGGGGGTGGCTCGGGGGGCCTAACCTGGCGCCAGGCTCCAGTTCCGTGATCAGGAGGATCCATGCCGCAAGCACCCGGCCCGTACGAATCCCTGCCCGACGTGCCGTCCTTCACCCTCCGCAGCACCGACGTCGCCGACGGCGAAACCCTCGCCACGCCCCACCTCTCGGGCATCTTCGGCGCCGGTGGCGAGGACCGTTCGCCGCAGCTGGCGTGGGAAGGCTTCCCGGCGGAGACGAAGAGCTTCGCGGTCACGTGCTACGACCCGGACGCCCCGACCGGCAGCGGGTTCTGGCACTGGGCGGTGTTCAACCTCCCGCCGTCGCTGACGGAGCTGGCCTCCGGCGCGGGCGACGGTTCCGGCCTCCCCGCGGGAGCGGTGACGCTCAAGGGTGACGGCGGCGTCAAGCAGTTCCTCGGCGCGGCGCCCCCGCCCGGGCACGGCCCGCACCGCTACTACTTCGCGGTGCACGCGCTCGACGTCGACAAGCTGGAGGTCCCGGAAGACGCGACGCCGGCGTTCCTGGGCTTTAACATGTTCGGGCACACCTTGGCTCGCGCGGTGATCACGCCGGTGTACGAGAACAAGGGCTGAGTTCCGTGAGCGGGCCCGGCGCCGGGACGGATCGGTGCTGGGCCCTGTCGATCCGCGTCGCCGGCCCGGACGACTGGGCCGAGTGGCGCGACCTCCGCCTCGGAGCGCTGCGCGACGCGCCCCAAGCGTTCAGCGCCACCCTCGCCGACTGGGCCGACGCACCCGAGCAGCGCTGGCGAGACCGCTTGGCAGGCACCCACAACGTCATCGTCGACGCCGATGGCCGAGCCGTGGGAATGGCGACCGGCTTCCCGCGCGGCGACGCCGTCGAACTCGGCACGATGTGGGTCGCCCCGCACGCTCGCCGGCGCGGGGTCGGCGAGGCGCTGGTCCGCGCGATCCTGGCCTGGGCCGAACCCAGACCCGTGACACTGCAGGTCGCCGCCGGTAACCGGGAAGCCACGAGCCTCTACCGGCGCCTCGGGTTCACCGGCGACGGCCGGCTGTTCAGCGCAGGGCTTCCTGGTTGACGCCTTCGCGCTCCAGGTAACGGCCCTTGGTGTGCTCGCCGAAGCCGAACTGCCGGTACAGCCCGTGCGCGTCGGCGGTGTGCAGCATCCAGCGGAAGCCGGCGCCGGGCCCGTTGTCGATCATCTCCCGCACGAGCTCCTTGCCGAGCCCGGCGCCGCGGGCGGAGTCGACGACGAACACGTCGGCGAGGTAGGCCGACCCGACGCCGTCGGAGAAGGCGCGTGCGAAGCCGACCAGCTCGTCGCCGCGGTAGGCCCCGACGACCCGCCACGAGCCGGCGACGGCGTCCTCGACCTGCGAGCGCGTGCGCCAGCGGCCCCAGTAGGCCTCGGTCGAGAGGAACTTCCACACCACGTCGAGGTCGAGCCGCGTCCGATCATCGTCGAGCTCGTAGTCACCGAAGGTCCGCATGATCCGAAACTAAGCCAGGCGTCAACGCGGTTTCATCAGGTAGTCCACCACCGGCCGCAGCTCGTCCGCGGACGGCGGCTCGTCGTCGATCAGGCCCTGGATCAGCAGCCCGTCGATGCCCGCGAGGAACACCCGGAACGCCACTTCGTCGTCGTGGCGGACCATCGACGTCAGGACGTCCAGCCAGCGACGCGCGGCCGGGCGCAGCTCCGGCTTCCGCGCCGCCAGCAGGTACAGCTCGTACTCCGCCATCGTGCGCCCGCGGCGCGGCCCCAAGGCCTCCGCGAGCAGGCCCGCGACCTCCTCGGCCCCGCGCGAACCGCGTGACCGGGCCCGGTCGATCATCCAGTAGACCTCGGTCGCCATGTCGCGGGCGCACGAGATGAGCGTCGCGATCAGCAGGTCGTCGAGCGACGAGAAGTGGTACGTCGTGGACGTCGTCGGCACCCCGGCCTCGGCCGCGACGATCCGGTGCGTGACGCCCGCGACGCCGTCTCGCTCGATCACCCGCAGCGTCGCCCCGATGATCTCCGCGCGCCGCTTGTTCCCGCGGGCCTTGCGGCCGTCGACCTGCATCTTCACGTCGACGCACTCCCGAGCTCGATCAGCACCACACCGCCGATGACCAGCGCCAGCCCCGCGATCATCGCCGCGTTGATCGGCTCCTTCAGGAACACGACGCCGATGATCGCCACCAGGGCGACGCCGGCCGCGGCCCAGATCGCGTAGGCGACACCGACCGCCAACCCCATCTTCAGCACCCGCGCCAGCGCGACGAACGCGATGGCGTAGCCGACCACGACGATGATCGACGGCCCGGCCTTGGAGAAGCCCTCGGACAGCTTCAGCGACACCGTCGCGGACACCTCCGCGGCGATCGCCAGCGCGAGGAGAAGGTACGCACCCATAGGGTGAAAACTACCTGAACGATCGTCCCGAAACAAAGAGCGACGTACACCACATCGGTGGGACTTAGGGCCACTCAACGGGTTACTCATCAGTAAGGACGGTTAGTCTCCCGGCACCACCACTGATCCATCCGGACGAAAGGCACCCGAACGATGGGCGCTCTGCAACTGACGCTCGGCGGGATCTCCGTCGTGCTCGGCCTCGTCGCCTGGGGCATGTTCGCCGCGACGATCGCCCGTTTCGTGCGGGTGATCCGCCTCGGGCAGCCCGACTCGACGCGCAACGGCCCGATCACGGGGCGCATGAAGACGCTGATCAAGGAGTTCGCCGCGCACACGCGGATGAACCGCAAGCGCAGCGTCGGGCCCGCGCACTGGCTCGTCATGTGGGGCTTCCTGCTCGGTTCACTCGCGCTGTTCGAGGCCTACGGCGAAGTCTTCGTCCCGCACTGGGGCTGGCCGATCCTCGACGACTTCCCGCCGTTCCAGCTGCTCATGGAGCTGCTCGGGGTCGGGACGATCGTCGGCATCCTGGTGCTGATGGCGATCCGCCAGCGCAACCACCCGCGCCGCGCCGACCGCCAGAGCCGCTTCCAGGGCTCCAACTTCAAGTGGGCGTACTTCATCGAGGCCGTCGTCCTCATTGAGGGCATCGGCATCATCGGCGTCCGCGCCGCGAAGGCCGCCCTCGGCGCGCACGAGACGCCGACCTGGGCCGCCTTCGTCTCGAACCCGCTCGGCGAGCTGCTGCCGGCCAGCCCGAACCTGGTCACGGTGTTCGCGTTCGTCAAGCTGATGAGCGCCACGGTCTGGCTGATCGTCGTCGCCCGCACGATGACCATGGGCATCGCCTGGCACCGCTTCAGCGCGTTCTTCAACATCTACTTCAAGCGCGAGCAGGACGGCGGCGTCGCCCTCGGCGCGCTCAAGCCGATGATGAGCGGCGGCAAGGTCCTCGACCTCGAGGAAGCCGACCCGGACGAGGACACCTTCGGCGTCGGCAAGATCGAGGACTTCAGTTGGAAGGGCTGGCTGGACTTCTCCACGTGCACCGAATGCGGCCGCTGCCAGGAGCAGTGCCCCGCGTGGAACACCGGCAAGCCGCTGTCGCCGAAGCTGCTCATCACCCAGCTGCGTGACCACGCCTACGCGAAGGCGCCGTACCTGATGGCCGGCGGCAAGCGCGACATGGCCGGTGACGAGGTCGGTCTGTCCGGCGACAACATGTACGCGGGCATCGACGTCCTCGCCATCGCCGAGTCGCAGAAGGCCCTGATCGGCGACGACGGCGGTGTCATCGACCCGGACGTCCTGTGGTCCTGCACCAGCTGCGGCGCCTGCGTCGAGCAGTGCCCGGTCGACATCGAGCACGTCGACCACATCGTCGACATGCGCCGCTACCAGGTGATGATCGAGTCGTCGTTCCCCAGCGAGCTGAACGGCATGTTCAAGAACCTGGAGAACAAGGGCAACCCGTGGGGCCAGAACGCCAAGGACCGGCTGGCCTGGACCGAGGACCTGGACTTCGAGGTCCCGGTGTTCGACGGCGACATGGGCGACGCCGAGTACCTGTTCTGGGTCGGCTGCGCCGGCGCGTTCGAGGACCGCGCGAAGAAGACGACGCGGGCGGTCGCCGAGCTGCTGCACATGGCCGACGTGAAGTACAAGGTGCTCGGCTCGGAGGAGTCCTGCACCGGTGACCCGGCGCGGCGCGCGGGCAACGAGTTCCTCTTCCAGATGCTGGCGCAGCAGAACGTCGAGATCCTGAACTCGGTGTTCGAGGGCCGGGAGCGCAAGACGCGCAAGGTCGTCGTGACCTGCGCGCACTGCTTCAACACCCTCGCCAACGAGTACCCGGAGCTGGGCGGCCAGTTCGACGTCGTCCACCACACGCAGCTGCTGAACCGGCTGGTTCGCGAGAAGCAGCTGGTGCCGGTGGCGCCGGTCGCCGAGGACGTCACCTACCACGACCCGTGCTACCTCGGCCGTCACAACAAGGTCTACGACGCGCCGCGTGAGCTCGTCGGCGCGACCGGCGCGCGGCTGCGCGAGATGCCGCGGCACGGCGACAAGTCGATGTGCTGCGGCGCCGGCGGCGCGCGGATGTGGATGGAAGAGAAGATCGGCAAGCGGATCAACGTCGAGCGCGTCGACGAGGCGCTCGGCACCGCGCCGTCGAAGATCGCGACCGGCTGCCCGTTCTGCAAGGTGATGCTGAACGACGGCCTCACCGCGCGGCAGGCCGACGGCGCCGCGAGCGAAAAGGTCGAGATCGTCGACGTCGCGCAGATGCTGCTCGAGTCGGTCAAGCGCAAGCCGGAGCCGAAACCGATCGCCCTCGGGGCGCCGTCACTCGCGGAAGAGTGACACCGATCGAATATGTGCACGGCCCCGGTCAGGACTTCCTGGCCGGGGCCGTTTTCATTGCGAAAAAAGGGACATTCGCGCATTTCCGTAGCCACTGAGCTACCCGTGGTCACCGATCTTCATGTCCACTAGCTGGGATTTTGTCACGGCAATCGATTTCCCGAATAATGTTCACGATATTCACCGAAATGGCCCATCAGGCCAACAAGAAACGTTGGCCAAAAGCCCAGTAGTCCGGCGTATCCTGGCCTTTCCTCGCCGCCACCGCTGCCAGCGAGGCCACTTCGACGATGACGGAATCAGGGGGCAGCGAGGATGGGCGAGGACCTGCGGACCACGGCGGGCGAACGCGGAGAAGACCCTCTTCACCCAACCGGTCGGCACGCCCTCCGCACCATTCCGCCCGTCGATCCCCTCGGCCAGCTCCCCCTGCAGCGGACGCTCGTGCGCCCGTACGTCCTGACGCGCGGCCGGACGAAGTCGCGGCGCCACCTGGCGATCGAGGCCCTCGTCTCGACGCGGGCCGGCGCGCACTGGAACGGCGCCCGGCTGACCGGCGAGTTCCGCTCGGTGCGCACGCTCTGCCACCACCCGCGCTCGGTCGCCGAGGTCGCCGCCCGGCTCAGCGTGCCGCTCGGCGTCGCCCGGGTCCTGCTCGACGACATGGCCGAACAAGGCCTGGTCACGATCCACGACACCCGCGTGAACACCGACGGCCGTCCGGCCGTGGCGCTCATGGAACGCGTGCTGCACGGCCTGCGCCGCCTCTGACCATTACGCTCACCAAGGTGAGTGAGGAACCCGCAAAGCCCGGTGGCGAAAGCACGCTGACCGTCCTGCTCGCCGGCGGGGTGAACCTCGCGATCGCCATCATGAAGCTGATCGCGGGCATCATCACCGGCTCGGGCGCGATGCTCTCCGAAGCGGCGCACTCGGTGGCCGACACCTTCACCGAGGCGCTGCTGCTGACCGCGTTGAAACGCTCAGACCGCCCAGCCGACCGCGTACACCCCTTCGGCTACGGCAAGGAGCGCTACTTCTGGTCACTGCTCGCCGCCGTGTCGATCTTCGCGTCGGGCTCGATGTTCGCGCTCTACGAAGGCGTTTCGACCCTGTTCGGGCACGGCGAGGCGCAGAGCACGTCGATCCTCAGCTACATCGTGCTGGCCGTGGCGTTCCTGCTCGAAGGCACGTCGTGGCTACAGGCGGTGCGCCAGACCGTCCGGGAGTCCAGGGCGGAGAACCGGTCATTCTGGGCATACCTCCGCCTGATCGACGACCCGGCGCCGAAGACCGTGCTCTTCGAGGACTCCGCCGCGCTGATCGGCCTGATCGTCGCCTTCGCGGGCATCGGACTGCACCAGATCACCGGCTCCGAGGTCTGGGACGGCGTCGCGTCGATCGTCATCGGCGTGCTGCTCGCCTTCGTCGCCTACCTGCTCGGGCGGACCAACCGTGGCCTGCTCATCGGCCGCCAGGCCAACCCGGAGATCGTCCGCGGCGTCCGCGACCACCTCTCCGCCGCGCCGGAGATCGAGGCCGTCGTGGACCTGCAGACCATGCTGATGGGCACCGACCAGGTGCTGGTCTGCACCCGCGTCGACTTCGACGACTCGCTCGGCGCCGGTGACGTCGAACGCGCCTGCGTCCGGATCGCGGCCGAGCTGACCGAGTCGTTCAACGACGTCACCGAGGTGTTCATCGAGCCGGTCCCGCGGACGGATCCCGACCTGCGCGCGACCGTGCTGGCCCGGTACGGCGACATCGCGGAGCGGTGGAACAACCCGGCCTAGCTTCGCTGCTCAGTACCCGAAGTCCTGGACCCAGTAGTTGCCCGCCTTGGTGAAGCCGACGCCGATCTTCGTGAGCGAGCAGTTCAGGATGTTCGCGCGGTGGCCCTCGGAGTTCATCCAGGCGGTCATGACCTGCGACGCGGACGTCTGGCCCTTCGCGATGTTCTCCGCGCCCGGCTTCGAGTAGCCGGCGCTCTTGATGCGCTGGTCGAACGTCACGCCTTCGGGGTTGGTGTGGGCGAAGAAGTTCCGGGCCGACATGTCGTCGCTGTAGTCCTGCGCGGCCTTGGTCAGGTGCGATTCCTCGCTCAGCGGCTTGCAGCCCGCCTGCGAGCGCTCGTCGTTGACGAGGCTGATGACCTGCTCCGTGGTCGAGGAGGCGACGCGGGCCGCGGCCTTGGTGCTCGGCGGCGGGGCCGCTTCCGACGTCGGCGGCGGCGGGGCCGCGGAGGTCTCGGTCGGGGTCGGTGCCGCGCTCGACGTCGGCGGCGCCGGGGAGTCGCCCGTGGCCTGCTTCGTGGCCGGGGCCTGCCCACCGGCGAGCTCGGTGCCACTGCCGCCCCCGGAGCCTCCCGGTGCGTCGGGCAGCACCAGGGCCGCGGCGCCGAGCTCAGCGGTGTTTCCTTCGGCGGTCGCCATCCAGGTGCCTGTCGCGGCGGAGAAAACGCCGAGCAGCACACTGAGTGACACCATCACCACGCGAGCACGTTCACCAATGGGGGACACGGCGCGAGAACGTATCACGGAACGATTACAGCGAGAACCCTGCGAACGCTCTGGTCACATTTCTTCGGCCGGGCATTCGACGACCGACATGGACGGCACGGCAATCGGACGCTCCAGCGTTACTCCGTTCAGCCGCCTCGAACTATGAAGGTGGCCTCGCCGGACGCCGTCACCGGGCGGCCGGTCGGATCCTGGCCGGTGACGGTCGCCTTGCCGGTGAAGCCCTCTTTGCCGGCGATGATCGTGCAGGTGTAGGTGATTTCGGCGTCCACGGCCAGGGCCGGCGCGGTGTGCGCGCACGACGTCGTGTGATCGTCCACGACGGACACGGCGGTGAGCGGGACGTCGCCGGTGTTCTTGACCAGAACCGCGAACGTGACGGTGTCGCCTTGGTGGACTTCGTACGGTGTCGCGTCCTTCATCAAGGCGATCTCGGGGTGGACGACGTCGACTTTCGCTTCGGTTTTCGATTGCACGGAGCGATTGGTCGGGTCGATTCCCGTTACTTCCGCGGCGGTGGTGAAGTCGTTGTCCGGCGCTTTCCGGGTGCACGTGTAGGTCTGGGTCGCCGCGGCTTCGAGCTTGTCGAACTTCTTGGCGCAGTCGCCGTCGTCCACAACGGACACGCTGGTCAGCGGGACGTCACCGGTGTTGTGGACGACGATGGTGAACGTGACCTCGTCGCCCACCCGGACCGTGTCGGGCTTCGCGTTCTTCGTGAGCCGCACTTGCGGGTGAATGACGTCGACTTTCGCGGTCGCGACGGCGGTGATCGGCGGGCCGACCGGCGCGGTGGCCTTGGCTTCGACGGCGCTCACGACGTCGTCATCCGGTGCCGTCGTGGTGCAGTCGTACTTCTGTGACTCCTTGGCTTCGAGCTTGTCGAACGCCTTCGCACAGGCAGGTTCGCCGGTGATCCCCACGGCGGTCAGCGGGACGTCGCCGGTGTTGGTGACGGTGACCGTGAACGGCACGGTGTCGCCTTGGCGGAACGGGCCTTTCGTGTCCTGCGTGACGGAGAGCGCGGGGTGCAGGACGGTGTAGGACGCGTCGTCGGTCGCGCTGACCTGGCGGTTCGTCGGATCGGTGCCGGTTGCGGTGGCGGAGCTCACGAAACTGTCGGTGCCGGCGTTTACCGTGCAGGAGTGGCGCTGGAGGGCGCCGGGAGGGAGGGTGCCGATGGACTGAGCGCACGCCGGAGTGCGACTGTCCGCAATGGACACGTCGGTCAGCGGGACATCGCCGGTGTTCGCGACGACGAGGGCGAACGTGACGGTGTCGCCTTGCCGGACCTGCGCGGGCGTGGCGTCGTTCGTGATGGTGACCGCCGGGTGGATGACATCGACCGGTTCCCCGGCGGTGGCGGTCACGGGACGGTTCGTGGCGTCGGTGGCGGTGACGGCCGCGGTGGCGATGAAGTCGGCTTCGCCGGCGACTTGAGTGCAGCTGTAGTTCTGCGTGGCTCGCGGTTCGAGTGAACCCAGGGATTTGGCGCATGCCGGTGCGCCTGGATCAGCCACGGAGACGTCGCGCAGCACGCTGTCGCCGGTGTTGGTGACGGTGATCGTCGAGGTGACGGTGTCGCCGGGGCGGACGGTCTTGGGGTCGACGGTCCTGGTGGCCGCGATGGCCGGGTGGATCACGTCGACTTTCGCGGTGCCCTGGGCGCTGACCAGCGGGCCGACGGGTGGCTTACCGGTGACCTGGACGTTCGCGGTGAGGTCGTCAGCCGGCGCGGTGAGGGTGCAGGCGAAGTCCCGGGTGGCGCCGGGTTCGAGGCCGCCTTCGAGGACTTGGGCGCAGCCGGTGGCTCGCGCCTGCGGTCCGGTGGCCCTCGGGGCGGCGGTTCGGTTGCCCTGGCCGCCGGTGGTCGGCACGCTTTCGCCGGCTTGCTGACCAGGCACCTGCGAATCCGTGACCCGCAGGCCGGTCAGCGGTACGTCACCCGTGTTGCGCACCGTGATCCGCAGCGGCACCGCGTCGCCCTCGCGGAACGGGCCGCCCGTCACCTCCGCGGTGACCGCCACGCCCGGGTGCTGCACGGCGAATGCGGCCTCCGCGCTCGCCGTCACCGGCCGGGCAGTCGGGTCCGTGCCTGTGACCGCCGGCTTGTTCGTGAAGCCGGTCGCACCCGCGACCGTCGTGCAGGTGTACGCCGAAACCGCCTGCGGCTGGAGCGTCCCGAGCGGCTTCGCGCACTCCGCGACCTGGTCGTCCGCGACCGCCACGCCGGTCAGCGGCACGTCGCCCGTGTTGGTGGCGGTGATCGTCCACGTCACCGTGTCGCCTTCGCGGACCGCCGCGGGCGAAGCCTGCGCGGCGAGCGCCACCCCCGGGTGGATCACGTCGACCACGGCGTCGTCGGTGACCTTCACCGTCCGGCCGAGCTGGTCCTTCCCCGACGCGGCCGCCGTGTTGGTGAAGTCGTCCGGTGGGGCCGGCGCCGTGCAGGTGTACGTCTGCCTGCCCTGCGGCGGCAGCGCGCCGATCGCCTTGGCGCACGCCGGTGTGTGGTCGTCGGTGACCGCGACCTCGGTCAGCGGCGCGTCGCCGGCGTTGGCGACCGTGATCGTGAACGTGATCGGGTCGCCGGCGCGCACGACGCCTGGCGCGGCGTCCTTCGTGAGCGTCAGGGCCGGCGTGATCACCGTGACGGCCGCCGCCGCGGTGGCGGCGACCGGCTGGCCCGCGAGGTCGGTGCCGGTGGCGGTCACGTGCGACGTCGTCGTCGTGGACGGGTTCGCCGTGCACGTGTACGTCTGCGTCGCGCCCGCGGCCAGGCCGTCGAACGTGCGCGAGCACGACGTCGTCGTGTCGTCGGTGACCTTCACCGGAGCGAGCGGGCTGTCGCCGGTGTTCTTGACCGCGACGGAGAACGTCACGGCGTCGCCCGCGTGGATCACCGGCGGGTCCGCGGTCTTGGTGACCTCGACGGCGGGCGCGATCGTCGGGGCGGGCGCGTCCGCGGTGGCCGTGACCTCCTTGCCGAGCTCGTCGGTGCCGGCCGCGCTCGCGGTGTTGACGCCGTCGGCGATCGGGGCCTTCGCCGTGCACGTCGCCGTGCGGCTTTCGCCGGGGGCAAGGTCCCCGGCGAGGGCGCACGAAGGCACCTTCGCGTCGGTGACCCGCACGCCCGAAAGCCCGGTGTCACCGGTGTTCGTGACCTTGATCGTGAAGGTCGCGGTGTCGCCGGCGCGGTAGGCGGGCTTGTCGGCCGTCTTCGTCATGCCCAAAGACGGGTGCACGACGTCGACGGCGGCGGACGCGGTGCCGTCGAGCACGTCGCCGAGCGTGCTCGTGCTGGTCACCTTCACCGTGTTCGTGAAGTCGTCGGCCGGGGCGGGGCCGGTGCAGTCGTAGGTGACCGTTTGGCCCGGGGCGAGCGTGCCGAGCGGCTTGGCGCACGCCGGGAAGGCGTCGTCAGCGACCTGGACTCCGGCCGCCGCGACGCTGCCCGGGTTGGTCACGGCGACGGCGAACGTCACCGGTTCGCCGGCGTGCGCCTGGGGCCGCGTCGCGCGCACGGCGATCTGAAGCTCGGGCACCGGCACGGAAAACGTCAGGTTCTGCGCGAGGTAGGCGTCCCCGCTGGTGACGAAGGCGAGCTTCGCACTCGTCGCACCGGCGGGGATGTTGTCGACGTTGAACGCCTTCGCGTCCACGCTGAAGTTGTTCTTCACGCCCGGCGCGGCCGCGTTGTCGGCGTTGGAGACGAAGAAGTTCGACGTCCCGCCGGTCGCGGGTTCGGCTGCCGGGGTGCCGTCGACCAGGAACTGGTCACCGGAGCCACCCCAGTCGCCGTCGTAGGCGGTGACGCCGATGTGTGCGTCGGGGGCCGCCGCGCGGAAGCCGGTGATCGTGGTTTCCGTAGGGACGTCGGAGGCCTGGACGTGTCCGTCGTAGACGACGACCTTGCGCTTGTTCGGCGCGAAGTCGGGGTTGCGTGCCGGATACGCGTAGACCAGGGCGACCGACCAGCCGCCGACGCAGTCGAAACCCTGGGGTGCCCAGATGTTGCCGACGGTCACGTCGAGCGCGGCGCCGGTCGGCGCGCCCGCGAACTGGCTGGTCACGTCGGCGTTCGCGGAGTAGTACGGGCCGTCTTCGGCGAAGGCCGACGGCTTGACGTCGACGGGCTTCGCGCTGCCCACCGAAAGTCGGACGTTCTGCGTGGCGGGGTTCCCGGGCGGCGGAACGGCAGGCACGCCCTCACGAAAACCGCAGGTCTTCCCCGTCGTGTTGCCCGCCCAGTTCAGGCGGGCGAAGACGATCCGGGCGCCGGGCGGGATGCGAACGGACGCGCTCGCGGAGTCGAACGTGCCGGGGTCGGCGTCGACGTCGGCCCACTGCATGAAGAAGTCGTCGTTGACCAGGGTGTCCTTGCGGTCCGCGGTGTTCGCGCACGCCGCGGGGGTGTCGACCGCGCCGGCGGTCGGCGCGTGGTCGGCGGCGACCGGGCAGCGCAGGACGCCGTTGCCCGCGTACAGGAAGTCGCCGTAGACGACGTCGTCGTAGCCCACCGCGAAGGGTGGGGCGCCGGCCGCACCGGCCGACGGCACGAGTGCCGAGGCCAAGAAGACCAGTGCCAGAACGAGAACCAGGCGAAGCGGTCTTTCGGGCAACGGCACTCCTCGCCACCTCCGGGGCCGAGACGACCTGAGGAGCCTGGCACGAGAGCAGGCCTCGCGGGCCGAATCTCACCCGTCCGTGGATCCGGTCAGCTTCACCGTCGATTCGTGGGTGAGGGCCGTGGCCGCCTCGACGAAGCCGATCACCGTGCGGAGCTCGTCGTCGGTGTAGCGGTCGCACAGCTCGTACATGCGCTTGACGAGGTTGTCCCACAGGTGCACGCCACTCGCGATGGCCTGTTCGTCCAGCGCGATGAGGACGCGGCGGCGATCGTCCGGGTGCGGCCGACGGCCGACGATGCCCTTGCGCTCCAGCCGGTCGATCATCGCGGTCACCGACGCGGGCGCCAGGCCGGAGAGCCGCGCCAGGTCCTTCGGCGTCTGCGGCCCGAACCGCGCGAGGTAGTCCAGGACCTTGCTGTCGACCGCCGACAGGCCCCGCGTCTCGGAGATCGCGGTGTGGAACATGACCGTCTCCGTCGACAGCTCCCGGGACCTGAGCAGGACTTCTTCGACCAGGTTCGCTCGCTCGCTTGACACGAGCCCCAGCCTAGCCCACTCTTTAGTTCGACAGAACGAATTAGTTTCTAAGAGATTCGAGGGGACGAACGAGATGACACGGACACTGATCATCGGGGGCGGCATCGCGGGCACGATCACGGCGATCGCCTTGCACGAAGCCGGGCACGAACCGGTGCTGTACGAGGCGTACGACCGGGGCGCCGAGGGCGTCGGCGCGTTCCTGACGCTGGCGGTGAACGGCCTGGACGCACTGCTGCCGCTGGGCCTCAAGGACGTCGTCAAGAGCACGGGCTTCGACTCGCCCCGCATGTCGATCGGGCTCGGCAACGGCACCCGGCTGACCGAGTTCACCCTCGGCGGCACGCTCCCGGACGGCACGGTGACCCAGACCGTGCTGCGCTCCGACCTCTACGTCGCCCTGCGCGAAGAGGCCGCCCGGCGCGGAATCCACGCCGAGTACGGCAAACGCCTGATCGGCGCAAGCCAGACGTCTTCGCAGGTCAGGGTGGAGTTCTCGGACGGCTCGCACGTCGAGGGCGACCTGCTGGTCGGTGCCGACGGCCTCCGTTCGCGCGTCCGCACGATCATCGACCCGGACGCGCCGGCGCCGCGGTACGTGCCGCTGCTCAACACCGGCGGGTTCGCCGAAGGCCTGACCCTGCCGGACGAGCCGGGCGTGCTGAACATGGTGTTCGGCAAGCGCGTCTTCTTCTGCCACGTCGTGAGCCCGAAGGACGGCCGCGTCTGGTGGTTCGCGAACCCGGCGCGCAAGACCGAGCCGACCACCTCCGAGCTGACGACGCTCGCCGGCGAGAAGCTACGTGCCGAGCTGCTCCACCTCGTGGCGCGCGACCGGACACCGGCCGCCGAGATCATCCGCGCGACCCGCGACGTCTACCCGGCGTGGCCGACGTTCGACTTCCCGACGGTCCCGGTTTGGCACCGCGGCCGCATGGTGATCATCGGCGACGCGGCGCACGCGACGTCACCGGCGGCGGGCCAGGGCGCGTCGATGGCCATCGAAGACGCCGTCACGCTGGGCAAATGCCTTCGTGACGTACCCAGCGTCGAACAGGCACTGACCACCTACGAGGGTCTGCGGCGCGAGCGCGTCGAAGCCGTCGTCGCGGCCGGCAAGCGCAACGGTGACGGCAAGGTGATCGGCCCGGTCGGGCGCGTGGTCCGCGACTTCTTCATCAAGCGGGTGTTCTCGAAGCCGTTCGACGAGGACCCGAACGCCTTCATGTGGAACCACCACATCGACTGGGACGAAAAGATCGACGCTTAGCGCCAGGTGTCGACGCGGTGGAAGTTCTTGTACGCCCGGCTCGGGGTCGGGCCGCGCTGCCCCTGGTAGCGGGACCCGGCCTCACTCGAGCCGTACGGGAACTCGGCCGAGCTGGAGAGCCGGAAGATGCACAGCTGGCCGATCTTCATGCCCGGCCAGAGCGTGATCGGCAGGTTCGCGACGTTCGAAAGCTCGAGCGTGATGTGCCCGGAGAAGCCCGGGTCGATGAACCCGGCGGTCGAGTGCGTGAGCAGCCCGAGCCGGCCGAGCGACGACTTGCCTTCGAGGCGGCCGGCAAGGTCGTCGGCCAGGGTGACGAGCTCGAACGTCGAGCCGAGCACGAACTCACCCGGGTGCAGCACGAAGGGCTCCTCGCCCTCCTTCTCGACCATGGACGTCAGCTCGTCCTGCTGCAGCTGCGGGTCGATGTGGGTGTACTTGCTGTTGTTGAAGACCCGGAAGAACCGGTCGAGCCGGACGTCGACGCTGGACGGCTGGACCATGCCGGCATCGAAGGGGTCGATGCCGAGCCGGCCGGCGTCGAGCTCTTTGCGGAGGTCACGGTCACTGAGCAGCACGCCGCGCAGCCTATCCGGTGGGCTCAGGCGGCCCGCATGTGCTGCGCGTAGGTCGTGTCGGGCGCGAAGAGCTTCTCGAGCCGCTTCACGTACCCGCGGCGTCCGGCCTCGCCGAGCCGTTCCTGCAGCGCGGTGGCACCGGGGATGAACCGCCGCACGGTCTCGGCGGCGAAGTTGACGCCCGCCACGGCGACGATCGCGGCCTGCGCGACGGGGTCGTTCGGCAGCCCGAGGAAGTCGGCGTTGGTCTTCCCGAGCACGAGCCGGCTGATCGACGAGTGCACGGCGACGGAGACGTGGGAGAGCACCTTCCCGACGGCGCCGCGCCCCTCGCCGACGGCGGCGTTGGCCTCGATCAGCGCCTTGGCGAGGCGCTTCGAGTCGTCGTCCGGGATGAACTCGGTGGCGGCGAGCAGCCAGAGCAGGCGCCAGGCGTCTTCTTCGGAGGTGGGCAGCAGCTCGTCGTCGACGCCCATGAGCCAGCCGATGTAGCGCCAGAGGTGCAGGATGTCGCCGCGCTCGCGGGCGGAGTAGCGGAGGCCGAGCAGCTGCGTGCCGAAGACGTAGACGAGCGAGAAGAGGAGGAGGGTGCCGGCGGTCTGGACCTGGTTGACGGGCCGGTCCCAGGCGTCGTAGTCCCAGTCGTCCCGCCGGTTCATGGCGGCGCGCACGTGGGCGTGCACGAGCCGGATCCGGAGGGCGGAGGCGTAGCCCTGCTCGCCGTGCTCGAGGGCACCGGGCGTGGTGACGTCGATCCACCAGGTGGCGGTCTCGACGAGCCGCCGGGTGGCCTTGTATTCGATCTCCCCGGTCCCGACCAGGGATTTCGTGGCGCGGGACGCGAGATAGCCGCCCATCAGCGACATGTCGCCGAGCGGGAAGAGGCCGAGCAGCCCGGCCCGTGTGATGGCTTTGGCTCCGCGCTCGAGCCGCTCGTCGTCGACCCAGTAGGGCTTGGCGTCGACCTCGTCGAAGAAGGCCTTGAGCGGCCCGTCGGTCTCGACACCGTTCTTGAGGGCGTCCTCGAAGAGCTTCCGCCCCTGCCCCTTGGGTTGCTGCGCCATCCAGGCGACGACGTCGTCGGCCCGCTGGTCCTGAACCTGGGCGAACTCCCGCAGCCGCGCGACCTGCCGTTCGTCACCCCGGATGTCCCCTTCGACGAACAGCCGCTGGGCCAACCGGAACCCGCCTTGCCGGAACAGCTCGGGCTCATCCATGGCGCTCACCTCCGAGGTCGACAACAAGTGTTGTCACTTGCGCCGCGGACGTCAAGGAGGGAGGGGTCTGGACACCGGGATCATGCTGCCGTGTATGCTTGCGGCGCACTGCGGATGTAGTTCAATGGTAGAACATCAGCTTCCCAAGCTGAATACGCGGGTTCGATTCCCGTCATCCGCTCTCAGAGAGAAGCCCCAGGTCACAGGATGTCTACTGTGGACCTGGGGCTTTCTCTATCTCTGGTCTTCACTTCTCGCGTGCCATTAATGTGCCATTAGCCGACCGGCACCGGTTGGCCGTCCTGATCTTCGTCGTCGTCCGGAGTGACGCCCTTGCGGTGCCGGTCGACAAGCTTGGACAGCCGGTCTGCGATCTGTGCGTCCGCATCGCTGGTCGCCCGCTGATAGATCAGGGCTGCCCGCATGTCGTCGTGGCCCATCCGCGCCATCAGGTCCTTGGTCGAAGTGCCGGCCTTCGACGCCCAGATGTTCCCGGCGTGTCGAAGGTCGTGGAAGTGCAGGCCCTTGAGCCCCATCTTCTCCACGACCTCAGTCCACCTGGTCCGCTGACTGAAGTTCGGCCGGCGGACCGCGTGCCCAGCTCGCTCACCCGTGAAGAGCAACGCGTCCTGCTCCGGCTTGACCCAGGTCTCCAGGTGCCGCAGCAGGTCACGGCGAACCGCCGTCGGAATGATCAGCGTCCGAACACCCGCCCGCGACTTGGGCGGACCTACGACGAGCCCACGGCCGGGAATCTCGACCATCGCCCGCGACACCCGCACCCATGACGCGTCCTCGGCGACGTCGCTTCGACGAAGCGCCGTCACTTCGCCCCATCGCAGCGACCCGAACGCGGCGAGCAACACGAGTGCCCGGAACCGCTCCGGCATCCGGCTGGCTAGGTCGAACACCTGGGCCACGGTGATGATCGGCCGTTCGTCGGGGTTCTCCTTGTCAGCACCACGGACCCGGCAAGGGTTGCGCGGGAGGATCTTGTCCTCATCGACCGCCGTGTTCAGGATCGCCCGCAGCAGCCGGTACGACTTGGCGGTCACCGACTCCGAGACGCCCGCCGTCAGCCGGTCCGCCCGCCACTGACGAACGACCGCTGCGGACAGCTTGCCCAGCTCGACCCCGCCGAGGTCCGGCGCAATGTGCTTACGCAGCAACCACTTGTACAGCTCGACCGTGCGCGGACGCAGTCCCGGACGTTGAGCGATCCACTGGTCCGCGTAGTCGCCGAGCTTGCGCTTCGCACGTTCCGGGTCGATCCACTCACCCTGCATGATCTGCGTTTCCACGCCCGACAGCCATTGCTCAGCGGTTCGCTTCGTGTCGAACGTTTTCGGCGCCGACCGCACGACCCCATCCGGACCGGGGTAGCGAGCCTGCCACCGCCCGGACGGAAGTTGCCGAACACTCCCGAAACCGCGATGCCCTTGTTTGTTCGCCATGTCAGGCCGCCCTTCCCAGGTCCCGCCGGACCGACGCCCGCGTGATCGGCTCGACCCGGCCGGCCTGCATGAAGCTCTCCAGGTCTTCCAACGCGAACCGGACGTGCACCCCGGCCTTGTGAAACGCGATCCGTCGTTCGGCGATCAGCCGACGCACGAACCGAACCCCCGTGTTCAGGTAGACGGCCGCCTCATCAACCGTCAGATACTTCGTTTCCATGCGATCCCCTCCCCAGGGTCTAAGCAGCCTGCTGAGTTGCCGAAGTTTCTGGATCACTCCCCGGTGGCCCAGCCGCAGCGAGTAGCGCCCGGTCGTACTCGGCCCTCCACGTGATCCGCTCGGCGATCGCGTGCATGACCAGGTGTGGCCGGGGCGGAACGTGCGGGTCGCCGGGCTCGACCTTTCGCCACACCAACCGGGCCGGATCCGGTTGCGGCTTCTCGATCCCGATCGCCGCTAGGGCCTGCTGCACGAACGCTTTCCGGTCGGCTTTGTGGTCGTCGAGGGTCTTGCCCGACCACTTCCGCGACACCAGCACCCGCCGCCCCGGCAGCCCGAGCGTGGTCCGCCGATGGGCGCGTCCCTTGCAGTGCCCCGGCGTGGTCTTACCGTTCGCGCCCTTGGGCTGGACCCCGTAGAGCAGCCAGACCGCGCACCGAGGCGAGCACGGCGTCACGGACAACTCGGCGTGCAGCCGGTCGTGGTGATCACGCAGCCGCGCCGTGTTCGCCTCGACCACCTCACCTGTCGACTTCGTGAGGTACTTCGTGAGGTAGCCGATGTGACGGCCGGCCTCTTCAGTCCCGCCGAGGATGCCCTTCGAGTGCACCTGCCGCCCGAAAGTCACGACGTGCGCCGGGTCCTCCACCTGGTCCACGGCGTCGTCCCAGGTAGTCAGCGGTTCCCAGGTGTCTGGGTCGAGGAACGCCCGTGTGTCCGGGTCCCAGACCGGCAGCCGGTCCGCGTAGACGACCTGGTCGTGGTTGGGCCACCAGACCTGGTGATAGGTGGCTTCGGTGACCTGTCGGATGACGTCGTGCGGGATGGCACCGCGGATCGCCGCGTGCAGGTGCGGAGCAGCCCGCTTCTGCGGCTCCACCGTGGCGAAGTACTGCGCATCCCAGCCGATCACGCGGCGGAGGTTCTGCCACCACCGGTCCACCAGCGCCGAGAAGTGCACCGCATCCCGAGCAGCCCGCCGGTAGTCATACCGGGACGGGTCGACCGGGGCCCCATCGCGGACCGGGCCGTAGGAGTCACAGGTCAGCGTCACGAACATCGACGGGCGGAACTTGCCCGCGTACTCCCGCCCGACGGTGGTCTTCGCGACCTTCTGCCGAGGCAGGTTCGGAGCATCCTGTCGCCGGCGGGTCGACCGCTTCACTGCCCGTTTGGTCGGCACGTCGAGGGCGGGCAGCCGGCCCCGCATCCCGAGTTGCCGAAGTTCCGCGTCGACCCCGACGACCTCCTCCCGCAGCTCCTCCGCCTCCACCTGGTCGTGCTCGACCACCTCCCGGTAGGCCGCGACCAGGTCCGCGCGGTAAGTCAGCAGCTCTTTGTGATCCTCCGAGGGCGGCTCGGCGGTGAGGGTGGGTTCTTCGGTCATGTGCCAGCCCTCACGGCACTGGGCCTGCCGAAGCGCCTTCGCCTTTCGGGCGCAGGGCAGGCACACCGATTCCACTGTGGAGCCACACGGGACCGGGACGTAGCGGAGTTCGCCGGTTTCGGTGTCGCCGACTTCCATCGTGAACGGGCGGACGCAGACGCCGTGCTTCTCCGCCGTCGCGCGAATGACGTCGGTAGCCAGCGGTGACCGCATCCGTTCAGCCCGTGTCCCGGCAGTGGCCGGCGGTGTCGTTTCGGACGTCATCAGGCAGCCACCTCCCCGGAGCGGGACCATTGCCACAGCACGAACACGGGCATGGCCTGCCGCGACCCGGCGGGCAGGTCCGGGAACACGTCGTCGGAAAAGTCGACCGCGCCATAGACGTAAACCGGGACACCGCAAGGCATCCGACCGTTGACGATCAGGTGCACCGACGACCCGGGACGAGTCCGCCAAATCTCAGCGGACACCCCGTCGAGCGTCCCGGCCCAGGTCACTAGCGCCGAGGCCACCTGCGGCACCTGACGGGCGACATCGAGTTGCACTGTGACCGGGCGCGAGTCGGACGTCACCAGCACGGACGCCACCGGTCCGAACGCGTGCAGGTCAAGGTGGTCACGGATAGCATCGAGGAAGACCATGGTCGTGTTCACGCGGCCACCCCCTCGCCGCCGAAGCTGGGCCGGTCCACGACCCCACCGTTGGTGACGTACTGCTCCAGCGCCTTGACCGTCTCGTCGGAGACCCAGCCCGCTCGGATGCGCAGGGGTTCGCGGATGCCTTCGCCCCAGACGAACCCGACCCCGGCTTCGGAGTCGCCGATCCGGTTGGCCCACGCGCCCCGCTCATAAGCACCGTCGCCGAGGACCATGCCGACGTGCGTCTTCGACGTGACGCGCAGGCACACGCGCCGAGTGAACAGCTCCCGGACGGGCACGGTGTCCTTCGTCGGCTCCTGCACGTACCCGCGTACCGAGATGTTCAGTGCCCGCCCTTGGGTGTTGAGCAGGGCGACGCGTTCGACGATCTGTTCACGGGTCTTGCGGTCGGTGTACTTCGTGAGCGCGCCGATCTCGTCGAACTCCAGCAGCTCAAGCGGGTACTCCGTCGACAAGGGGATACTGCGGACACGGCCGGCGAACTCCCTCTTACGGGATTCCATCTCCTCCACCAGGCCGTCGAGCACCTCGAGCGCGTCCTTCCCCGACACCGCATAGCGAGCGAAGATTCCGCGCCCGTAAGCCAGCTCCATCCCCTTGGGATCGATCCCCGACATGCGCACCAGGCCGGAGCGGATCGCGGGTGCCGCCGCGACGAGCGGGCACCACATCACGGAGTTCTTGCCCGCACCAGAGGCACCGGCGGTCAGGCAGTGCGCGCCCGAGCCGAGCAGCGGCACGCGCCAGTCGTGGCCATATTCGGTCCGACCGGCCCAGACCTTGCGGAGGTCCACCGCGGATTGCCCCTCCGGCAGTGCAGGGGAGTGCACGAGCGCGGCCAGCTGGTCCCGGCGTTGGAAGTCGACGGAGACCACGTTCGGCTTCAGTTCCCGTACCTGGCAGCGTGCGACGTTCCGGGCTGAGGCCAGCGCGCGGGCCGCCTCGTCGAAGTCCTCCGGCTTTTGGCCGGGCACGAGCTGTACCCGGACCTCATCCCAGGACGGGCCGGAGCGGACGCCGAGGACCTTGGGGATCTGCACCCCGGACTGCTGGGCCGTTGCCTGCGAAGCCTTCCGACGACCGACCAGGTTGACGGTGACCTCGACCGGCAAGGCGGCGTCTCGGACGCTGAGGCCGCAGGCGTGCAGCCAGCCGGGCAGCTTGAGGTGGTAGACGGCCCAGCGCAGCCACCATGACCGCAGGGGCCGGCCGCACCACTGGTCGAACGAGGTCACATCGATCAGCCGCCACACCCCGAGCAGCAGCGCCAGACCGCCGAGATTGACCACCAGCCACACCCAGCCGACCCAGACGCACCACAGGTAGACAGCGATCACGGTCAACGAGGTGCGCCAGTGGATCACGACCTGGGAGAACAGCCAGAACACGACTTTGCAGGCCCACCACAGGCCGACGAACACGACCACCATCGCGGTCAGCAGCTCAGCCATCGACGCCAACGCGCGCCCGATCTTGGCCAGCACCCACACGCCGAGGCCGAGGCCGGCCAGGGCGATCACGAACATTCCGGGAGAGGTCATCGCCGACCACCACCCAGCACCGCCGAGAGATCCAGCGGCAACGCCCCCAAGCACGGGGCGCACTTGGTCTCGCCGGGCAGCAGCCGAGCGAACCGCTTGCATTCCGCGCAGCGCGAGCGGGTGACCCCCGCTGGCGATGGTTGCTTGTCATCGTCTAGCGTCTGCATTGTTCACACCTCGCGGTTGTGGACAGCGCAGGAGCGGCATGGTTGGTAGCCGAGTTTCCGCTTCTGCGCCTTACGGTTCCGCGTCACCGGAAGAGGACGCGTTTCAGCGCCGCACGTCATAGCGCACGGTTTTTGTTGCAGTGATTGACTTACTGTGTCTCTACACAGGACTATTCTGTCTTGGACTTCGCCGCTTGGATCGCCGCCGACACCTCCGCCGCCTTGCGTCGTTCGAAGTCCGCCCAGTACAGCGCCTCGTGGTGATGCCCCCGGTCGACGTCGGCGATCGTCTCGTACATCCGTGCGTTGGCCTGCCGAAAGGCCAGCCATGCCGACGGATTCGCGTTGGGCGCGGGCCGGAGATCCATCGCGATCTCGTGCGCGTCCCCGAGGGTGCGCGGTTCCTTACGCTTGTTCATCACGCACCCGCCGGGCCGTCATGCGGGTTTCGAGGAGCGCCGCCAGGTCCTCCGCGCCGTCGCGGAGCTGGCGAAGGAACGTCACGCACGCCGGCCACATCGCCGGGTCGTCCGGCGGCCGGAGCATCACCACGCACGGCGCCCCTTCGAGCACCAGCATCGGTGGGTGCGTCGGCTCCGAACCAGTCTCCTCGACCGTGAGTTCCGCCTGCGGTCCCACGACCCACGTCACGCCGAACCCGTCCCATCCGGTCGACATGCCCTACCTCATCTCGAATGCCGTACCCGTCGACGCGGGTGTCCCACTTGTCGGCCTGGATCTCGAACGCCTGAGCCGCGGAAATGACCGCCGCGTGCGCCCAGGCGGGAAGCTCGAACTCGGCCGCAAGGTGACGCCACGCTGCGGCAACCGCCCGCGACACCGACGACAACTCGGCATCCGACGCGGTCGGGTATCGGGCGTAGGCCAGCTCCCAGGCTCGCACCAGCTCCCACCGAGTCATGGCATCTCCCCTGGTCGACGATCCGAATCGGCGCGGCCGAACTCCAGGTGCGCCCGCCTCATGAACTCCTCGGCAGCCACCGCCGACGCGTGACGCGCCCAGAGCGGTGCAGCCAGATCGGCGGACAAGGCACGCCAGGCGACTGCCACAGCGTGGTAGGCGAGAGCAAGACGCCGCACCGCCGCCAGGTCATCCGAAGTCGACCTCATCGCGGCGAACAGTGCGGACGTCTGCTCCGCGTATGCCTCGTTCCACCGAGCGACCGCCTCACGCGACGGCCGCCCCGCCATCACGCTGCCTTCTGCTGACTGCCCGAGCCCTCATTGGCTGGCGTCTTCGCGGCAGCCTGCTTCGAGCCGGCACCCCGCCCCGGCTCACGCATACCGGTAGCTCGCAGGACCCAGCCCTGGTACTTGAACTTCTCGCCCATCACCCGGGCCTCGACCATCAGGCCCTCGAACACGACGGGCCGGAAGTCGAACCCCTGCATCGCCGCCGGAGGCGGAACGGGCTGGACCCGGTCGAGCAGGGTCACGGTGGCCGACTTGTCGCGGTCCTTCTCCGCCGACGGGTCGGTCACGGTGACCTTCCACTGGGGCAGGCTGGTCTGCTCGTCGATCTTCTGCTTGGGCTGCTTGCCCCGAGCCTTGTCCTCGTTGGAGACGTACTCCATGTCCGGCGTGACCGGACCCACGATCGCCGCTCCCGCCGGGAACACGGCGTCGTGCTCGATCTCGAAACGCGTTCCGCGCTGCACTGCCATGTCGGTTCCTCCTGGTCAGGCGCCTCACTCGACGCTGCCGTACTTGGCTGACTTAATTAGGTTACCTAGGTTGACTAGCCAAGTCAAACAAGTCGCAAGCGGCCTAGACCACTAGGTCGCCTAGACAGGCTCACCCTCGGTCGGCGACACTGGGGATTGCAGTTGACGACACTTGGGGATTGCAAAAGCCCAATTTCAGTTACTTGGTGATCAGAGGCGAAGGAGAGCCGTGGCACTCGATCCGGACGACCCGCGACCGCCCTACGTGCAGGTGGCGAATGCACTGCGTGCGGCTATCCTGACCAGGAAGTTCACACCGGGCGACAAGCTGCCATCGCGAAACGAGCTGGCAAAGACATACAACGTCGCGCCAATGACCGTTCAAAACGCCATCCGCGAACTGCGCGATGAGGGCCTGATCGTGTCGCGCCAAGGCAGCGGCGTCTTCGTTCGAGAACGCACCGAACGCCCCGTCGGACTCCGACCGCACATCGAACGCGCCTTCGAAGCCGAGGAGGTCACGATCGACTTCGCCGGCTTCTCCGGCGAGACCTTGCACGGCGTCATCACCGAACCGCTGGACAAGATCCGAATCGGCCGGCTCCGGCCAGAATCGATCACCGTCCGACTGCTGGTCCCAGACCCGACACAGCCGTGGTCCCTCCCGGTCACGGTCGACGACCACGCCGACAGCCCGCTCTTCCGCAAGCGCGCCGAAGAGATCATGCGGCGACACACCCTCGCCATCGTCGACTCGGTGACCGAACTCGCCGAGATGGGCCTAGTCAACAAGGCCACGGCACAAGTTCGCGTGCACCCGGCGCCGCCGATGTTCAAGCTCTACCTGATCAACAACGAAGAGACGTTCTTCGGCTTCTACCCGGTCCGCGAGCACGTCATCAACTTCGACGGCGAGACCCAGGCGATGTACGACCTCATGGGTAAAGACGCCATCCTCTTCCACCACTCGATCAATGACGATGACACGTCCACGGGCTCGCAGTACGTCGAGCAGGCCAAGGCATGGTTCGACAGTCTGTGGAACAGCGTCGCCACGGACTACCAGCGATGAAAGCCGCGGAGGTGCTCGCCCGCGCACGCGCCCTGCTCCTCGACTTCGACGGCCCCGTTTGCTCCGTCTTTTCAGGCATCCCCGCGTCCACGGTCGCCGGCCAGCTCCGTGACGTACTTGCCGATGGCGGACACGCAGACCTACCCGAATCCATTGCAACCAGCGCCGACCCGTTTGACGTTCTTCAGTACGCTGCCACGCTTGGTCAAGACGAGGCCCGTTACGTGGAAGCCGCCTTCGCCGCCCACGAAGTCGAGGCAATTTCCAGCGCAACCCCTGCAAGCGGCGCACACGAACTCATCGACGCGTGGCACCGATCCGGCCGGCCACTAGCCATCGTCAGCAACAACGGCACGCCAGCTGTCAGCGCTTATCTAGACCTCTACGATCTCCGCAGGTCGATCAACTTCGTGTCCGCGCGGACCAACTCGAACGCCGCGCTACTCAAGCCGAGCCCCCACCTCTTGCACCAGGCTGTCAGTGCACTCGATGTCACGGCAGGCGAATCCGTGTTCCTCGGCGACTCGACGACCGACATTGAAGCTGCTCAGGCTGCGGGCATCCGCTCGATCGGCTATGCGAACAAACCTGGTAAGGGCTCCAGGCTCGCCGCAGCCGGGGCCGACGCAACCATCGAAGCCCTTACCGGCCTCGCAACCATCGCATGATCGATTGCTGTGGATCTATGGCCTCGGCGGAAGGTAGTTCCGCCGATCTCGGGTCTTCACCATGTCGCCACCATTGAGTGCTGTGTGCCAAAGGCGTCGCCCGCCAGCAATGCGGAGCACCCGGGAGCCTTGCCAGCCTGCCGTTTCGATCTTGGCACGTCGCTCAGATACGGCCATCTCCAACGCAGGTTCAAGGTCAGTGTCGTGCGACGCCAGCACGACTACGTCGTACGCAGGGTCAGCAGCTGCCTTGACTACGTTGAGTGCGACCAGTACGTCGATGCCCTTCTCCTGGGCTGGCTTGCTCGGCCACGAAGGCGGGTACTTCAGGGTTCGATAGGTGACCTCTACGAGCGCGCTCCGGGTCCACTCGGATCGCTGACGTTGAGAGATGCCGTACATGAACGACTGCCGGTGATTGCTCGGCTGACCTCGGAAGATCTTCACCGACGCGAGCTCTGCCTGCTTCTGCTGGGCATCTCGCTGGTTCCCTGCACGCACCGTGAGAACTTGTTTGGCGAAGAGTAGGGGATCGATCAGGCAGTCTTCTGCCGGCGAGCCGTTCGGAGCGAATAGATCATGGGCTGTCAGATGGATGTTCTGGTAGTCGATCACTACACATACTTGTGGAGCCCGCATCGCGTCTCCCAAATAAAAAGCCCCGCCAGTCCCGGAGGACGGCGGGGAGCAACCAGTCCAAGATACAACACTCTAAGGGTCGGGGGGACAGCCGTTCGTGTTACAACTCACAGTAGGGCTCCCTAGAAGAACCTTGCCTAGAGCACGTACCCCCTGCTCAGCAGGTGCAAGTGAGCGCCGAAGCCGCGCCCTCGACTTCCACCCGATCGCGGTACAGCCAAGGAGCCCTCATCAGAGTTGGCGCTCACGCTCAGCGGACGATCATGTTCCGCACGTTAACGCACGGCACGCAGCGTTGGTCGCAGGTCGGGAGCGAACTCGTCCAGAAGATCTTCAGATGGCATACCTAAGCCTCTAGCAAGTTCGTCAACCGAGTACGCGTGATCGCCCAAGTGGACTTGCACCATGTCTCGAAGCACCGAAGGTGCCTCTCGCTCCAGAGGCATCGGCTCGATCGGCAGGTAGCCGAGCTTGTTCATATAGGCGTGCAGACTCCGACACCGAGAAGTTGTGATGTATCCGAGGTGTTCAGCTCGGAGGATCACGGACTGCATCGGCACTCTCCAGTAGGGCTTCAACGCTGCGGCCCTCTTGAGGTCCAGGTTTTGGAGGTCTCGCTGGATCTCAGAAGCCGGCATCAGCAGCTCCTCAGCAAAGGAGTCCGCCTCACGTTCCGCATCATCCCTAGGAGGCTCCCCCTCATGCATCACGATATGACCCAACTCATGTGCAAGTACGAATCGCTGGCGCTCCGGAGTCAGAGTCGAGTTGAGGACAAAGAGAGGGAAGGAGTCCGGATGCCACACGCTGATGGCGTTGATTCGATGCGTCCCGAAGTCGCGACGAACCACTACTCCGCCAGCAAGTTCGACCGCGTTGACCAGGTTTCCTAAGGGGCCCATTGGCAAGCGCCAGGTGGCTCGGAGACGTCGCGCCGCTTCAGCTGGGCCGCCTACTTCATCAGGGTCTAGGTGCGGGATGTGCAGCGGTGAATCAACCTCAAGGCCGTTGGTAAGCCGTTGGATTCGCATCCGTAAGAGGTTTACCCGGGCCTGGATCCGCTTCAGCGTCTTCTGAGGCAAGCTCTGCTGCTTGCGGTGGAAGAAACTGGCACTACCAAACCCGTATACGTCGTCAGGCCATGAGAGCAGCTCGACAGTCACTCGCAAGTGGGGTGCCACCTTGCTCAGCTCTTCGTCAGTCAAGGGACGCGTGCCAATCTCAGCTTTGCTAAGGCTCGACTGTGGCACCCCGCAGGCGTCACCAAGTTGCTTCTGTGTGAGCCCTTGCGCATCCCTGGCGGCTGTCAGCATGCGCGGGATCATCCCGGGCTCCTCCTACTCCGTATCCTCGACGCGGCGGCGTCGAGTACTGCGCACTCCAGGCTTGATCACAGTCGGGTCGGTGGTGGTGACCGACGTGATCGGCGCAGTATGCACGCTCGCGATCTCGGAGATGTCGATAGGCGCCCAATAGTGATCACCGTCAACCGAACAAGTGACGGCAAGCTGCGACATCGCCGTAGCGAGGTCGTTCAGGCGATAGCCAGCCGTCAAGTGGGTCACCGGCTGCACTGCCATGTCGGCCAGCTCCAACTGGTGAGCATCGAAGGTCAGGGTCTGCTGCGTGGCATTGCTGGAAGTCTTCAGCGACTTACCTCGGAACTTCTTGAAGCGAAGCACGAGCTTGTCGTTGAACCGCAGGACCAGTAGTCCTCGCTTGCGAGCCACCGTGACGCCCGGAGTTCCCAGGAAACGGGTCTCGGCTGCAGCTGCGATGAAGTCATGCAGGCTGCTCGCACGAGACCGCGTTGATACGTCATTAGGAGAGCCAGGCACCTCAGCGACCCAGTTCTGCCAGCGTGTCCAGGCCGTCAGGAAAATCTCCTGGAGGTCCTGGAGATGCGGCGCCAGCAGTTCGCGGCACCGATCGCGGTCAAGAGGCTTGGACACTGTCACAAGGCAGAGCCTGCCAGGTTGCAAAACCCTTGTCAAATATTCCGGACCCAATTCAGCTAGCCGAGCGTGAAGACACCTTGACAGCCTTCCCGACTTGGGAGCCAACGGGAAGCCCCACGCGGGCGCTTCTTGCCGAACTTGGCTCTATGGGATCAAGGCGCCGCCAGCGGCGGCGCGCATGTCACCTGCCGTTCGGCGCCCCCACCCGCTCGCGACACGGACGGCCTGCCGCTCCGCTCCGGCCGCCGGCCGCCGAGTGGGGCCGCCGCATCGATCGATCGCATAGCGCGCCGCCGCTGGCGGCGATCAGCTCATCGGCCTAGTTACGCCAGAGACGCACGCTGGCAGGGTCGAAGCCATGCCACCCTCCGACCGCGCTACAGCAGACGCTCACGCCGCAGCAGCACGTCAAGCTATCGAGCAGGGTAGGAACAGCGCCGACCCGATCAGTCTGGCCACGGCCGAAGCGCTCCTAGCCGTCTTCCACCAGCTCAAGCACATGGATGACCACTCGGTCGCCTCCGACCAGGTATCCACTCTGATTGGGGCCATCGACACGCTCACCTACAAGCTCCCTGATCACTAGCGGCCCGGCACCCCGAAGCCGGATCGTGACAACGGCCGGTAGCACCGCGTCAAGGCGGGGAAGCGTGCCTTGACCCGGCACCACCGGCCGCGTGCTGGCTTCGTATCGGGGTGATGGAGGAGGTCTGGGTGGGCCGCTGGCCATGCCATTAGCGTGCCATTCAGGCCGGTCAACCAAGGTCAACAACGGGTACCGCGAGACAGCCCCGTCCGCAGGTCAGAGGCTCTTTCGAGCATGATCACCCTGGTTCCCAAGCTGAATACGCGGGTTCGATTCCCGTCATCCGCTCTCATCGGAACCCCGGGTATTTCGCCCGGGGTTTTCGCTTTTCAATCTGCTTCGCAAATGCGCCGTGTGCGCGGCAGGCAAACCCGTTTCCACCGCGCGATCCAATGCCTTCGACGCCGATGGCGAACCCAAGCGGTGCAACAACTCCGCCCGGGACGCGTGCCACCACGGGTAGTCCTCCAGACCTGGCAATGAATCCACCAAGGCCAACCCCGCCGAAGGGCCATCCCTTTCCGCCACCGCAGCAGCGCGGTTGAGACGGACCACCGGGGTGTCCTGCACCGACAACAGCACGTCGTACCAGGAGATCACCGCGTCCCAGTTCGTCTCCTCGTACGACGGCGCCAGATCGTGGCACGCCGCGATCGCTGCCTGGACCACGTATGCGTTGGGTACCGATGGCGTCCGGCGGAGGCCGATGCCCACCAGCTCGACGCCCTCCTTGATCAACGAGTCGTCCCATCGTGAACGGTCCTGCTCGGCCAGCAGCACCGGCACGCCCGAGGAGAACCGGGCCGCGCGGCGGGCGTCCTGCAGCAGGACCAAGGCCAGCAACCCCAACGCCGTCGGCTCGTCAGGCATCAGCGATGCCAGCAGCCGGGCCAGGCGGACCGCCTCCGCCAGCAGGGCAACCCGGCCTGTGTAGCCCTCGTTGAAGATCAGGTACACCGTCGACGCCACGCCGGCCAGCCGCGACGGCAACTCCGGAGCAGACGGCACCCGGTACGGGATGTGCGCCTGGGCGATCTTCTGCTTCGCCCGCGTCAGGCGCTTTGCCATCGTCGCCTCGGGGACCAGCAGGGCGCGCGCCACCTCCGCCGTCGACAAACCGCCTAGCGTCCGGAGCGCCAACGCGACCGAAGCGTCCAGCGACAACGCCGGGTGGCAGCACGTGAAGACCAGCCGGAGCAGGTCGTCGCGGACCGAAACCGGGTCCGGGAACGGGTCGACGGCCGGCATCGCGTCCGCCTCCTTCCCGAGCCGCTTCGCTTCGCGGCGGACGACGTCCACCGCGCGGCGGCGGGCCGCCACCAGGAGCCAGCCGCGCGGGTTGTCCGGGACGCCGTCGCGCGGCCACGTCTCGAGCGCGCGCACGACGGCGTCCTGGACCGCGTCCTCGGCGAGGTCGACGCTGCCGGTGACGCGGACCAGCGTGGCCAGTACCCGGGTGCCCTCGTCCCGGACCAGCCGCGCGACCGCGTCCCCGGCGTGGGTCACTGGCCGAAGTCGACGACCGGCCGGACCTCGATCGCGCCGTCCCAGGCGCCCGGGATGCGCGACGCGACCTTGACGGCTTCGTCGAGGTCGGCGCATTCGAGCAGGTAGAAGCCGGTCAGGGCTTCCTTCGTCTCCGCGTACGGGCCGTCGCTGGTGACGACGTCGCCGGCCTTGCCACCGGTGACGCGGATCGTCGTCGCGGTCGCGGTCGGGTACAGCGCCGCGCCGCCGCGGATCACGGCCTGGGCGCCGTCGTGGAACTCGTTGTAGTCCTTCATCATGTCCGCGGCCTCGGGCTTGGTCGGGTCGACGTCGGAGGCGTAGATGATCGCGGCGTACTGGGGCATGGCTGCTCCTCACAGGTCCTGACCGGCGCCGATCGCCGGCTCTCACTGTAAGGACGAACGGCGCCGACGTCCCCTGGACAACCGCGCCGGACTTTTTCTCAGCCTTCGACGATCTCCCACTCGGAGTCCGCGGTCTCGCGGTCGTAGACCTGCCCCGGCGCCGCCTTGAGCACCGATCGGACGTCCGGGTACAGGTTCGCGACGTGCTCCAGCTCCAGGCCTTCCACCTCGAAGTCCTCCGCCTCGGGGACCTCGAAGCCGACGAACAGCCAGGTGCCGTCCTGTTCGCGGACGACCTGGCGGACCGCGCGCACCGGCTGCTGCGAGCCGGTCGGGATCTCCGTCAGACCGGTGCTGATCTGGGCTTCGTCGTCCGGTGAGCCCGCGAACTTCCAGGCCGCGCGGCGCTGGCCGAGCAGCCGGATGTCCTCGTCTTCGTCGTCGGAACCGGTCACCGACGACAGCAGCCACGTGCGGCGCTCGGGGTCCCAGTCGGCGGCCATGCCCGTCGGCAGGCCGGCCAGCGCGGCCAGCTGCGGGAGCAGCTCGAAGGCCTCGCGCACCGACATCTTGCCGAAGCTTTCGCGGTTGACCACGACGTCCTCGGACAGCTCGGTGCCGTCGCTGATGAACCAGTCGTCCTCGTCGTCCAGCACGACGAAGCCCAGCGCGTCCGGATCGTTGACCAGGGCCAGGGCGATGATCACCGGCGCTTCCGGGTCCTGGCGCAGCGGCCATTCCGTCGACATGCGCCATATCCCACCATCGGCGCGCCCGGCGCCGAGACCCGGGGGTCACCCGATCGATTAATTCATCAAGCGTTGATATCATCGGTCCATGGTGCTGCCCAAGGGACTCGCCCGCTTCAACCGCGTGGCGACCAACCGGATCAACAAGTACGTCGTGAACTGGGCGCCGGGCTTCGGCATGCTGGTCCACAAAGGACGCAAGTCCGGCAAGGAGTACCGCACACCGCTGAACGTCTTCCGCACGGACGACGGCTTCGTCGTCGCCCTCACCTACGGGCCGGACACGGACTGGGTGAAGAACGTGCTGGCCGCGGAGAGTTGCACCGTGGTCACCCGGCGGCGTAATTACCGCGTGCATTCCCCCGAGCTCGTGCATGATGAGTCGCGCCGAGCGATGCCGACGCCCGTGCGGCAGTTCCTCGGCCTGCTGAACGTCCACGACTTCCTGCTGCTGAAGCGGGACTAGGGGGAGAAATGCTTGACGGGGAGCTCGTCCGGCTGCGCGCGCTCGAACCGGAGGACGCCGAAAAGATCCACGCGTGGCAGAGCGACCCCGAGGTCAGCCGGTGGATGGACAACAGCCATCCGCGGTCGCTCGCGCAGATCCGCAAACGCGCCGAAGAACGCCCGCTCAACAGCTACGAGCTGGTCATCCTGGGGATCGAAGCCGACGGCCGGCTCATCGGCATCGTCGACCTGCGGGACGCCCAGCCCGAGGTCGGTAACGCCGAGCTGGACATCTACATCGGCGACCCGGAGTACCGCAACGGCGGCGGCTACGGCACCGAGGCGCTGCGCCTGATGTGCCGCTACGGCTTCAACTCCATGCGGCTGCACATGATCACGCTCTGGGTGGTCGCCGAGAACGAGCGCGCGCGGCACGTCTACCGGAAGGCCGGGTTCGCCGAGGACGGCCGCCACCGCGAGGCGTTCGTCGCGCCCGACGGCGAGCGCCACGACATGATCCTGATGAGCCTGCTCAAGGGCGAGCTCAAGTGGTGAGCCGCCGCGGCGCCTTCCGCCGCCACGCCTCTTCGAGCAGCTCACGCAGCTGATCGACCTTCACCCGATCGAGGTCGACGATGATCGAGCCGGACCCGTCGTAGTGCGGTGTCGTGAAGAAGGCCGCGTCGCCGGAATCCAGCAACGCGGCCTTCTCGTCGAGCCCGCACATCACGACCAGGCCGCCTTCGGCCTCGGTGCGCAGCCGCGCGAAACCCTTGCCCGCCACCTTCAGCGCGGGCGTGCGGTACCAGGTCGACGCCTCGACCTCGGGCAGTTCCGAGGCCAGGCGTACGACGTCTTCCCAAGTCGTCATGGGTCCATTGTCGACCCGGCGTCTTGGAAGAACCGGATCACGGCAGCTGCGTGATCCGGTCGGCCGCGGGCGGGGCCAGGTTCGGGTGGGCGCCCAGGTACGCGATCAGCGCGTCCAGGTCCACCGGTCCGCCGGCCAGGTCCGTGCCCTTGGTGAACTCGGTGAAGCCGTCCCCGCCGGCGGCGAGGAAGTTGTTCACCGACACGCGGAACGTCGCCGCCGGGTCGACCGGCGTGCCGTTCACCGTGATGTTCGAGACCCGCGAGCCCTGCGGCGCGGACGCCGAGTAGCTGTAGTGCAGCGAGCTCGAGATCTGCAGGATGCGCGTGGTCGTGCCCTGCCACTGCTGTTCCAGCACGTTCTTCAGGTTCGCGCCGGTCAGCGTGATCGTCTGCATGATGTTCGCGAACGGCTGGACGGTGAACGCCTCGCCGTAGGTCACCACGCCGTCGCCCTCGTTGTTCGCGGACGACTGGTACGTCAGGTCGGCGCGGATGCCGCCCGGGTTGGTGATCGCGACGACCGCGTTGTTCGACTGCGTGCCCGCGAGCTGCGCGTCGGCGATGACGTCGCCGAGCGAGGACTCACCGGCCGCGTTGCCCGCCGCCGGCAGGTCCGCGGTGATGGTGCCGACCTGCCGGTTCGCGATCGGTGCCGCCTTGCTCTTGGCGTCGGCGACCAGCGCCGCCACGGCCGGGTCCGGCGTGACCGTGCGCGTGACGATCTCGTTGTGGGCCTGCGTGGCCGACCGGACGACGTCGCGCGTCTTCAGGTTGATCTTCAGGTCGACGACCGACAGCAGCCGGCCGAACGACGAGCCCTGGATGACCGTGCGCGGCTGACCGGCCGGGTCGTTGATGACGCAGTTGTACTGCTGGTGGCTGTGGCCGGTGAAGATCGCGTCGACCTTCGGGGTCACCGCCTTGGCGATCGCGGTGGCCGGGCCGGGCAGGGTCTTGCAGTCGTTCGGGCCGGTGGCCTCGGTGTTGTCGCCCTGGTGCAGCAGCACGACCTGCGACTTGACGCCGAGGAAGTCGAGCAGGTTCGCGGTGCGGTTGATCGCCTCGACCTCGTCACCGAACTTCAGGCCCTTGATGGCTTCGGGCGTGACGACGGTCGGCAGGTCCTTCAGCGTCGCGCCGATGACGCCGATCGGGACACCGCCTTCGAACTTGACGGTGAACGGCAACAGCGCGGGCAGGCCGTTGGTGAAGTACACATTGGACCCGAGGAACGGGAAGTCCGCACCCTTGAACTTCTTGTCGAACTGGCAACCGTCCGTCGGGTTGCAGCCGCCGAACTGCATGCGCTGCAGCTCTTTGTAGCCCTCGTCGAACTCGTGGTTGCCGACGACGGACGCGTCGACACCGATCTGGTTCAGGAAGTCGATGGTCGGCTCGTCGTGGAACAGCGCGGAGATCACCGGCGACGCACCGACGTTGTCCCCGGCCGACAGCACGAGCGAGTTGCGCACCTGCGAGCGAAGCTGCTTCACGTGCGTCGCCAGGTAAGCGGCGCCACCGGCGTCCACAGTGGTCCCGTCGGACTGCGTCACCCGGCCGCTGGAGCCGGACGGCGGCTCCAGGTTCCCGTGGAAGTCGTTGAACGTGATGATCCGGACGTCGGTGGTGGGGTCCGGGCGCTGGCCCGCGGACGCGGGTGCGGTGGTCACCGCCGTCGTCGCCAGCGCGGCCGCGGCGAGCACCACGAGCCGGGTTGAAAGCCTCATGCGTGTTTCCTCCGATTCGCGCCCAAGTCCCCTTACGGGCGCACGGCGGAGGATTCTGCCTCGCTGGGCAGTCGGCTACCAGGGTCAAAAGACGGACGTAAAGCGAATGTCACCTAACGGCTTCCGTCGAGCAGCACGCGCGCGACGAGTTCGGGGTCGTCGTTCATCGGCACGTGCCCGCAGCCGGGCAGCAACCGGAACGTCCCGTCGGGAGCGACCTTCCGCAGGTCGGCGACGCGCGGGCGGGCGAGGATCCGGTCGTACTGGGCCCACGCGATGGTCACCGGGACGCCGGTGACCGGGCCGGTGAAGCGGAAGTCGCCGCGGGACTGCGCGGCGGTCGGCTCGAAACCCGGCGCGGTCGCGAGCGCGTGGGCGTCCTCGACGACGGCGTCCGGGGTCAGCAGCCCCGGCTTCCCGACGATCATCCCGGTCAGCGCCTTACGCCCGGCGGGAGTCGCGGCGATGCGGCGCACGACGTGCGGCGGCGTGCGCTGGGCGAGCGCGCGGTGGGCCTTGAGCGTGGCGATCGCGTACATCTTCTGCGTCCGGTTCCACAGCCCGGCCGGCGACAACGCCGTGACGCTGCGAACGAGCCCGGCCTGGCCGAGCGCGAGCGACAGCAGGCCGCCGAGCGAGTTGCCCGCGACGTGCGGCCGGTCGAGGCCCAGCTCGGTGAAGAGCTCCTTGAACATGACCAGCGCGGGTTCGACGCCGTACCCGCCGGACGGCTCGGGCGACTCGCCGAAGCCGGGCAGGTCGACGGCGATGACGTCTCGATGCGGCGTGAGCAGCGGAACCACCGGCGCCCACGCCTGACGGCGGTGGCCGATGCCGTGGATCAGCACCAGCGGTTCGCCGTGGCCTTCGCGGTCATAGACAACGTCGTCCATTACCCGAGAGTAAGTCCGGGCCGGAAGAAAATCTACAACCGCCGGTAACAGTTACTCTGCGTCCGGGTGAACCCGCGTCCCGCTGTCCGCCGACCGCTGGACGGCGCCCAGCACGCGGTGCACGCGCAACGCGTGCGCGAAGTCCGGCAGGTCGCCCTTCAGGTGCCGCGCGTAGGCGTGCGCGACGTTGTACGACGGCTCGGCACTGCGCCCGGCCAGCTGCGGCAGCTCGTACCGGGTCGGCACGGTCAGCTTCTCCAGCACGCCGGTCCGGCTGCCGCGCAGCGTCACCTTCGCGATCCAGAACAGCGGATCCGCGGCAGTGAGGACCAGAGTGCCCTCGGTGCCGTTGATCTCCCAGTGGAAGTCCGTGGCGGGCGACGACCCGCCGCGCAGGTGCAGCGACGCGACCGCGCCACCGTTCAGCACGCCGCTGACGGCGATCTGGTCCGGCGCCGTCATCGCGACGGACTCGCCGGTGACCTCGTCGCGCACCCGCGACCGGACGGTCGCCACCGTCGCCGACAGCTCGGAGAACCGGCCGAGCACCATGTCGAACGCATCGACGGTGTGTGCGAACGGGATCGTCAGCATGGTCGCCCCGCCGTCGGGGTGCAGTTGGTAGCCGCGCCCGGCCCGGACCGACGGACCCCAGTTGCCGCCCGAGCCGATCAACGACGTCGAGAGCACGCGGCCGACGTAACCGTCCTTGATGAGGTCACGCAGGTAGCGCAACGCGGGCGCGGACCGCCCCTGCAGGCCGACGGCCGTCTTGGCGTCCTTCGCGGCTTCGGCCAGCGCCTCCGTGTCGGCCAGGCTCGCGCCGAGCGGCCATTCGCTGAGCACTTGCTTGCCCGCGGCCAGCGCGGGCCCGATCAGCGCCCGGTGCTCGCTCGCCTTCACCGCGACGACGACCAGGTCGACCTCCGGGTGCCGCGCCAGCTCCCCGGCATCGCCGAAGGTCAGCGGCACGCCGTACTTCTCCCCGGCCACCCGCGCCGACTCGGCGCTGCTGCCGCTCAGCGCGCGGAGTTCGTAGCCTTCCACCGCGGCCAGCGCGGGCACGTGCGCGGTGGCGGCCCAGCCGCCGTTCGCGCTGAGCCCGACGATGCCGACCCGGACCGGTGCCATGAGCGTTCCTTTCGTTGCCCTGCACAAGACTTCGACGTGCCGAGCGTCGTGGTCATTCCCGGGTCAGCGCAAGCCGCATCCGGTTACGTCTCCCTTTGCCGCTGATGACTTCGAACTCGCCGGTGAGGACGAAGCCGAGCCGCTCGTAGACGCGTCGCGCGCGGTCGTTTCCCTCGAAGACGTGCAGACCGATCGCTTCCGCGCCGGCTTCCCCGGCCGCTTCGCGGACGGCGGCCATGAGGTCCGCGGCCACTCCGCGACCGCGCGCCTGTGGCGCAACCCACATCGAGAAGACCAGCCATTCCGGACTGTCCGGCCAGCCGCAGACGAGCGCGACAGCGTCTTCGCCGTCGAACGCGGCGAACCAGGCGCGGTCACGGAGCCAGGCGCGCCAGTCCTCATCGGGCTTGGCGCGTTCGACCGCGACGAGCGAACCGAAGTTCTCGGGCGTTTCCGCCAGCGCGCGGAGCCGGATTTCGCGCAGCACGGGGGCGTCGTCGGGAGTCAGCCGTCGCACGTGGACCATTCGGGCAGGCTCGCACGCACGGAGGGTTCGGTAACACCGAATAATGCGCGCGCGATGAGGCGATCGATCCGGCAACTGGGGGAAGTATGGGCATCGAGGTCGTACTCGTGGTGCTGGCCGTCGTCGTGCTGCTGATCGGCGGCACGGTGTTCAGCGCGTGGCGGGCCGAGCGCTCGGAGGAACGCGAAGACGACTGACCGATCGGCCGAGAGCCGCTTCGGCCGAGTGGCCGAGGGGGTCCGGCTCTTCGACCGAAGCGACCCCGGGTCATGATCCATAACGTCGATGGCATGACGAACGCACAGGTCACCGCCCTGCAGTACGGGTTCATCGGCTTCCTCGCGCTGTGGACCGTGGTCCTGGTGCCGCAGCTGATCACGCAGCTGGCCCGGCACGGCGGCCTGCGCCTGCGCGGCATCGTCACCACCGGCGCGGTGCTGCTGTACGGCTGCATGACCCTCGCGGTCGTCTTCCTGCCGCTGCCCGGACCCGGCACGCGCCGGCTGAGCCAGACGGTGCAGCTGCACCCGTTCCAGTGGATCACCGACATCCACACGGAGCTGCTTAAGCACGGCGAGCCGCTGTCGCAGTGGTTCATGACGCAGACGTTCCAGCAGGCCTGCATGAACGTGCTGCTGTTCGTCCCGCTGGGAGTGTTCGCCCGGATCCTGTGGCGCCGCGGCCTGACCGGCACCGTCCTGATCGGCTTCGCGGCGTCCCTGCTGATCGAGATCACGCAGGTCACGGCGAACTTCGGGACGGCGCCGTACGTCTACCGCATCTTCGACGTGGACGACCTCATGAACAACACGTTCGGCGCGGGAATCGGCTGGGTGTTCGGGGCGCTGCTGCTGGCGGTCCTGCGTTCACCGGTCGGCGCGCAGCCGGCCCGGCGCGAGCGGGTCCACTTCGCCGAGACGCGCTAACCGGGCTTTCCGCTGCAGGGCGGCCCGCTTGGCGGACCGGCGATCCTCGAGCACGACGACGAGGACGGCGACGGCCAGAACCAGCGCGACGAGCCCGAGGACGATCGCAAGCTGCACGAAATCCTCCTCGATACGGCGCTGTGCGGGAGATCACAACAGGTTACGCAGGTCCGTGGTGAATTCGCTACCCCCGGCGACGAGTCGCCGGCCGGACACTGGACGGGTGCGCACCCGACCCACGAAGGACCAGCTGGCCGCCGCGCAGGACACGACCATCCCGGACGTCCTCGCGCCCGGCCTCGACGTCCTCTTCTGCGGCATCAACCCCGGCCTCTACTCCGGCGCCCTCGGGCAGCACTTCGCCCGCCCGGGCAACCGCTTCTGGCCCGCGCTCCACAACGGCGGGTTCACCCCGCGCCTCTTCCGGCCCGAAGAGCAGGACCAGCTGCTCGACCTGAAGCTCGGCATCACGAACGTCGTCGCCAGGACCACCGCCCGTGCCGACGAGCTCACCGGCGACGAGCTGCGCGAAGGCGGGAAGCTGCTCGCCGCGAAGGTCCTCGAGTACCGGCCGCGGTGGCTCGCCGTCGTCGGGATCACCGCGTACCGGACCGCCTTCGGCTTCCCGAAGGCGCGCGTCGGCCGGCAGGAGCACCGGATCGGGGACACCCACGTGTGGGCGCTGCCGAACCCGAGCGGGCTCAACGCGCACTGGACGCCGGCCGGGCTCGCCGCGGAGTTCGCGGAGCTGCGGACCGCATCCCGGGGTCGTCGAAATCGTTGAATACGGAGCGGGCAACCCTCAGTAGCACCAACCGCCCCATCAGGTCCTTTCCAGCCCGGTCGAGCCGACTTCTCCCGACGGATTTCTACTCAAAGTTTGCTGTGACCGACGGATTGGGCCATGAGGGGGAGTTGGCGTCATGAGCTGCGCAATCGCGACTCGTACCAAGCAGGAGGAGTCACTTTTGGCCGGTCCCGGCAGGGGGAACCGGACGGTGCCGGACGCGTGAACCGAGGGGTCGCGTCAGGCGTCCCAAGAGCGACGGCGCAGAGACGGAGGCCCACGATGCACGGCATCGAGCCCACCCGCAGGCCCATCGGGCCGACCGGACCCGGCGGGCGAAGTCTCGGCGTGGCGGTCGTCGACCCCGTCCCGATCTTCCGCGACGGCCTGGCCGCGCTCGTCCACCGCAGCCAGGGGCTGCACTGGGCGGGCCAGGCGGCCAGCCACCACGCCGCGCTGCAGCTGTGCGAGCAGGTCAAACCGGACGTCGTCGTGCTCGACTCGGCACTCGACCCGAACTGCCACCTGACGAAGCTGCTCAACGCCGGCGACCCCGCGCTGATCCTGGTCACGCTCATCCGTGACACGAATCGCACGCAGCAGTACCTGGCGGCCGCGATCGGCGCGGGCGCGCACGCGATCGTGCCGCGGTCGATCGACTCACGACGGCTCGCCGAAGCGATCCGGCGCGCCCACACCGAGCGCCGGTACATCGACCCGGCGCTGGCCGCGCTCACCGCCCGGCCGAAGCGGTCGACCGTGCCGAAGGGCGACCTCGCCCACGACAGCCCGCCGGCGCCGCGCGTCGGGATGCCGCTGTCCCGGCGCGAGTACCAGGTGCTCCAGCTGGTCGCCGAAGGCCTGGAGAACTCCGCGATCGCGAAGCTGCTGTTCCTGTCCGTCGAGACGGTCCGGACCCACGTCAAGAGCATCCTGCGCAAGCTGTCCGCGCGGGACCGGACGCACGCCGTGACGATCGCCTTCCGGGGCGGGATACTGGTTGCCCGGGCGGAGGACGGCCACGTGCCGGTGACTGCCGACACAACGGCCCTTCCGGGGCAGCGCTGACCCCTGAAGAGGCCCGGATTTCCGTACTCGGAAGTGCGGATCTGCTTGCTCCAGTTACCCGCAGGTAATATCCTGAAGTTACCGGCGAGTAAGGCGACTGTGTGCCCGGCCGGGGAGCCGAACACATTGGAGTGACGACATGGGCCACTACAAGAGCAACGTCCGAGACCTGGAGTTCAACCTCTTCGAGGTCCTCGGCGTCCAGGAGCGCCTGGGCAAGGGTGTGCTCGCCGAGTCCGACGAGGAGACCGCCCGCGGTGTGCTGTCCGAGCTGAACAAGCTCGCGACCGGCCCGCTCGCCGAGTCCTTCGCCGACGCCGACCGCAACCCGCCCGTGTACGACCCGAAGACCTTCAGCGTCAAGATCCCCGAGTCGTTCAAGAAGAGCTACAAGCAGCTCCTTGACGGCGAGTGGTGGCGGCTCGGCCTCACCAACGACCTCGGCGGCTTCGGCCTGCCCCCGACCGTCCAGTGGGCCGCGTCGGAGCTCATCCTCGGCGCCAACGCCCCGCTGTTCATGTACCTCGCGGGCCCCAACTTCGCGATGATCGTGAACAAGAACGGCACCGAAGAGCAGAAGCACTGGGCTCAGCTGATGATCGACCGCGCCTGGGGCGCGACGATGGTGCTGACCGAGCCGGACGCCGGCTCCGACGTCGGCGCGGGCCGCACCAAGGCCGTCAAGCAGGAGGACGGCTCCTGGCACATCGACGGCGTGAAGCGGTTCATCACCTCCGCCGAGCACGACATGAGCGAAAACATCATGCACCTCGTGCTGGCCCGCCCCGAGGGTCCCGGCATCGAGACCAAGCCGGGCACCAAGGGCCTGTCGCTGTTCCTCGTGCCGAAGTTCCACTTCGACACCAAGACCGGCGAGCCGGGCGAGCGCAACGGCGCCTACGTCACCAACGTCGAGCACAAGATGGGCATCAAGGCCTCGACGACGTGCGAGCTGACCTTCGGCCAGCACGGCACCCCGGCCAAGGGCTGGCTGCTCGGCGAGGTGCACGACGGCATCGCGCAGATGTTCCAGGTCATCGAGTACGCCCGGATGATGGTCGGCACCAAGGCCATCGCGACGCTGTCGACGGGCTACCTCAACGCGCTCGAGTACGCCAAGGAGCGCGTCCAGGGCGCCGACCTGCCGAACATGCTGAACAAGGCCGCGCCGCGCGTCACCATCACGCACCACCCGGACGTCCGCCGCTCGCTGATGCTCCAGAAGGCGTACGCCGAGGGCCTCCGCGCGGTGTACCTGTACACGGCGTCGTTCCAGGACCAGCTGTGGACCGGCGAGGGTGACCAGAAGGTCGCGCACGGCGTCAACGACCTGCTGCTGCCGATCGTCAAGGGCGTCGGCTCCGAGCGCGCCACCGAGCAGCTCGTGCAGTCGCTGCAGACGCTGGGCGGTTCCGGCTTCCTGCAGGACTACCCGATCGAGCAGTACATCCGCGACGCCAAGATCGACTCGTTGTACGAAGGCACCACGGCGATCCAGTCGCTGGACTTCTTCTTCCGCAAGATCGTCCGCGACAAGGGTGCGTCCCTGGCCTTCGTCGCCGGCGAGATCACGAAGTTCATCGAGTCCGAGGCGGGCAACGGCCGGCTCAAGAACGAGCGCGGGCTGCTCAAGCAGGCCCTCGAAGACACCCAGGGCATGCTGGGCTCGCTGATCGGCTATCTGACGACGTCGCAGGAAGACCCGCAGAACATCAACAAGGTCGGCCAGCACACGGTCCGCCTGCTGATGTCGGTCGGCGACCTGCTCATCGGCTGGCAGCTGCTCAAGCACGCCGAGGTCGCCATCGCGAAGCTCGACGCGGGCGCGTCCGCCAAGGACGTCCCGTTCTACGAGGGCAAGATCGCCGTGGCCTCGTTCTTCTCGAAGCAGGTGCTGCCGGAGCTGACCTCCCGCCGCGCGATCGTCGAGGCCGCCGACAACGCGCTCATGGAGCTCGACGAAGCCGCCTTCTGATGGTCACGAAAAGGGCTCTCCTCACGTGAGGGGGGCCCTTTTCGCGTTTCGGGGCCACGCGGTGCGGGCATTCCGCTCACCGAGTCCGACGGACCCGAGTGGCCGGGTTCGCGGATCCTTGAGAGGAGCAAGTGATGACTGTTGCCGGCATCGTCAGCGCACTCATCGTCGGGCTGATCATCGGTGTTCTGGGCCGGCTGGTCGCACCCGGCAAGCAGGGCATCCCGATCTGGCTGACCATCGTGATCGGCATCATCGCCGCCTTCATCGGCACGGCCATCGCGCGGGGCATCGGGTACGCGGACACAGACGGCATCGACTGGCTGGAGATCCTCACCCAGGTCGTCCTCGCCGCGATCGGCGTCAGTTTGGCAGCGGGGCTCTACGGCCGCCGCGGCGTGACGAGGTAGCAGCTTTTAGAGACCCGGCCCGGGCCGGTCCGCTGTCGGGGGCGGACCGGGCCGGGTCTTTTCGTGTCTCACTCCATCGGGGGTCTGCGCGGGCGGTTCGCCGGGATCGGTGCCACCGTGGCGCTTATTGCGCTATCCGGAGGAGGCAGCTGTGCTCGGCGGACTTTGGGGCATCATCTCGACCATCATCGTGGGCCTGATCCTGGGCGTGCTCGGCCGGCTGTTCGCGCCGGGCGACCAGAAGATCCCGATCTGGCTGACCATCGTCGTGGGCATCGTGGCCGCGTTCATCGGCAACTGGCTCGCCGGGGTGTTCGGCGTCAAGGACACGAACGGCATCGACTGGATCCGGCACGTGTTCCAGATCGTCGCCGCCGTCGTCGGGGTCATCGCGGCTTCGGCGATCTACGCGAGGATCAAGGGCGGCAGCCGCACTAACGCCTGACGGCCAGGCCTGCGCCGGCGAGCAGCAGCACGGCGGCGCAGGTCATGGTCGTGGTGATCGCGGTCGCGGACGACGTCACGGCGAGAGTCAGGAACAGGCTGCCGAACGTGGCCACGCCGACGACCTGGCCCAGCTGCAGCGTGGTGGTCAGCAGACCGCTGACGTCCGCCGCGCGCTCGAGCGGGACGTGCGTCAGCGCGTTCACCATCAGGGAGCCGAACGCGGGCCCCATCGACAGCCCGAACAGCACCAGGGCCACGGAGAACAGCGCGCCGCCGTCCTGGCCCAGCCCGAGCAGCGCGTAGGCGATCGCGGATCCCACGTAACCGCACGGGGTCAGCCAGGCGTGCACCCGCCGCGGCAGCCGGTTCCAGAAGAACCCGCACAGGCCGAAGACGACGCCGCCCGGAGCCATCGCCAAGCCCGCGGCCATCGCCGTCTTGCCGAGGCCCGACTGCAGGTGCAGCGACACGCAGAAGAGGAAGCCGCCGTAGGACGCGACGCCCAACGCGAGCGTGGCCAGACCCGGCGCGACACCACGGATCTTGAGCACCGCGAGGTCGACGAGCGGGTCGCGCACGCGGCGTTCCACGACCACGAACAGCACAGCCAGCAGAATGCCCACGGCGATCGAGCCGTACGTCCAGGCCGGCCAGCCGGTTTCGTGCCCGAGCACCAGCGGCAGCACGACGAGCACCACGGCCGGCACGGCGATCGCGAGACCGGCGAGGTCGAGGCGCCGGCCGGCCTTCGCGGCACCACCGGGCACCAGTTTGATCGCGAGCAGGGCCACCAGCACGCCGATCGGCACGTTCACCAGGAAGACCGGCCGCCAGCCCGCCCCGAACAGGTCGGCGCCGACGAGCACCCCGCCGACGACCTGGCCCGCGACGAACGCGACCGAGATGACCGCGGTGTACGCGCTGAGCGCCTTCGCCCGCGCGGGCCCGGTGAACTGCGCCTGGATCACGCTGATGACCTGCGGCATCATCAACGCCGCCCCGGCGCCCTGCGCGATCCGCGCGGCGATGAGGATCTTTTCGTCCGGTGACAAGCCGCAGAGCAGCGAGAAGACCGTGAAGGCGATGGTGCCGGTGACGAACAGCCGTCGCCGTCCGAACAGCTCGCCGAGCCGGGCGCCGGTGATCAGCAGCATCGCGTAGCCCACGGTGTAGCCCGAAACGACGAGCTGCAGCGCGGCACCGGACGCGTGCAGGTCGGTGCGGATGTCGGTCATGGCGACGTTCACGACGGTGACGTCGAGCAGCGCCATGAACTGGCCGAGCAGCAGGACGGCCAGCATGAACCACGGCCGCCGGTCCGGCCGGGCTTCCCGGTCCGTGGCCGGGGCAGGGGTGGTCAGTGTCATGCTCCTGACCCTGCTTTTCCTGGTGGTCCGGCGGAGAGAGCCTGCCGGTGCTGGTGCTGGGAGTACCTCCTTCGGCCAAAACTGTCGTACCCCTCCGGCACCATGTCCCGTATGACCCAGACGCAGGTCCGCACGAACCGCCGAGAGGAACTCGGCGGGTTCCTCAAGGCGTGCCGGGCGCGGATCGGCCCGGCGGAGGTCGGGCTCGCGCCCGGCCCACGCCGTCGTCTCAGCGGGTTGCGCCGCGAGGAGGTGGCGCTGCTCGCCGGCGTCGGCGTCACCTGGTACACGTGGCTGGAGCAGGGGCGGCCGATCAACGCGAGCGCGCAGGTGCTCGACGCCGTGGCGCGCACGCTGCGGATGGACCACCCCGAGCGGGAGCACCTGTACCGGCTGGCGGAGCTGACGCCGTCACGGCTGCCTTCGTCGGTCGAAGCGGTGCCGGAAGCGGTGCGCGAGGTGCTGCGCGCGCTGGATCCGTTGCCCGCCTCGGTGGTCAACGGCCGGTTCGACGTGCTGGCGTCGAACGCGGCGCAGGAGGACCTGTTCTGGGAGTGGCACAGCCTGCCGTGCCTGCACAAGAACCTGCTGTGGTGCTGCGTGACCGAGCCGGCCGCGCGGGCGTTCCTACTGAACTACGACGAGGAGGTGCCGCACATGGTCGCGCGGATGCGGGCCGAGTACGGCAGGCACCTCGGTGACCCGTGCTGGGAAGAGGACATCCGGCGCCTGTCCGCGCTGAGTCCCGAGTTCGTCGAGCTGTGGGAACGCCACGAGGTGGCCGAACCGCGGGCGCGGCTGCGCCGGCTGGAGCACCCGCAGGCCGGGCGGCTGAACTTCCGGCTGACCGAGCTGGCGGTGTCGGAGGTGCCGGGCCTGCGGATCCAGGTGTCCACTCCGGACGACGCGGCCACCTGGGCGTTGCTGCCTTCGACGCGGCGGTCGTCATGACGGCACTCGACCTGAGCAGCCAGGGGCTGACGTCGTTTCCCTCGCTTCCACCCAGCGTGACCCGGCTCGATCTCTACTCGAACTCGCTCGCGTCGGTGCCTGCCTCGTTGTGGGAGCACACCGGGCTGGAGGTGCTCAACCTCGCGACGAACCGGCTTTCTTCACTGCCCCCGGGGATCTCGGCGCTGCAGTCGGTGCACACGCTCGACCTGGCGCACAACCGGTTCGAGTCGCTGCCGGAGGAGCTGGGTGAGCTGGCCGGGCTCACGGAGTACCTGTACCTCAGCGACAACCGGCTGACGGCGTTCCCTTCGGCGTGGTGCCGGTTGGGCCGGTTGCGGTACCTGGGCTGCACGGACAACCTGATTTCTTCGCTGCCTCCGGACCTCTCCGGGTTCTCTTCGCTGCGCGAACTCCGGTTGTACCGCAACGGGTTGACCGCGCTACCGGAGTCGATCGGGTCGCTCGGCGCGTTGCGGGAGCTGCACCTGCGGGGGAACCGGTTGACTTCGCTGCCCGAGTCGATCGGGTCGCTGGGTGAGCTGCGTCAGCTCGACCTGCGGGAGAACCTGCTGGTCTCCCTGCCGCCGTCGATCGCTCGGCTGTCCAAACTGGACAAGCTGGATCTGCGGTGGAACAAGCACTTCCGGGAGCCGGCGTGGCTGCGCGACTTCGAGGAGGCGGGGTGCATGGTCCTTCGCTGACAACTCAACAGAGGATGGTCGGGCGCGGACCGTAGGTCGCGGTGTGCGACGTCCGGCGGACTTCGGCGCCGCTCGCGAGGTCGTAGAGCACGCGCGTGTCGGTGACGCTGAAGCCAGGCGTCCCGATCGACGGCTGGCACGGGCTGGTCCCCCCGAACTGGACCGGCGGCGGGTCTCCGGGGGTCTGCGCACCGGTCTGGCTGTCGACGCGGTAGTGGCGGGTGCCCCAGATCCGGACCGTCACGGAGTCGCCGGAAACGATGGCTTGGACGGCGATCCCGGTCGGCGAGTCGTTGGTCAGCTTGAGCTCGACGGGGCTGCCGTCGGCGTTGACGGCCTTGGCGTCGCGACCGGCGGGGTAGCGGTCGAGGTAGTGGTCGTGCTCGAGGTGGCCGCCGTCGGTCAGGCCGGCGAGGTAGCCCGCGTTGTACAACGTGGACGCGAGCTGCGAGACGCCGCCGCCGATGACGCTCGCGCCGGTGCCGTCTTCGTCGGCCGGGGCGGGCACGTAGCCGTTGTCGGCGGTGCGCGGGCCGGAGCGGGCGCCGAGGCTGAACGTCTCGCCGGGCTTGATGATCGTGCCGGACACGCGGTCGGCGAGCGTCCGATTGTTCGTCGCGGCCGGGCCGGTCAGGCCGCCGGTGGTGAACTCGCCGACGACTTCCTTGATGCCGAGCGCGCTGGCGGCGTCGGTGGTCACGCCGGGCTTCGTCGCGCTGTAGACGACGGGGAGGTCCCGGCCGTCGGTCTTCTTGAGCACGTCGATGAGCGGCAGGAAGGTCTTCTCCCAGTTGACCTTCCGGGCGTCCTCGGACGGATCGACGGATGGTTGGTCGCCGGTGAAGACGATTTGGGCGTCCTTGCCGTCGGTCTCGGTGCTGGCAAGCCCGTCCTTGAGCGCGGCCTGCAGCTTGCCCTGGTCGATGCGGACCTCGACGGCCCCACCCTCGACAGCGGCGAACTGAAACGACGACGCGATCGTCGCGGGCGTGAGCGGAACGTCCTTGCCCTGCCCGTGCACGACGACGGGCTTCGCAACGGCGGGCACGACGATCTGCTGGTAGGCGGCCTGAACGCCGGCCGCGGTCGCCTTGACGGGCGTGATCGCCATGCCGAGCTTGACGCCACCGGGGTCGAGCCAGTGGTCGGTGACGGTCCGCACGGCGCCGCCGAGATCGGTCAGCTGCTGGCCCTGCCGCGGCAGGATCGGGTAGGCCGTGACTCCACCGTCCCCGACCGCCATGAACCCGACCGCGCCTTCGGTGGCGGGGTGGTCCAGCCTGCCCTCGGCGAGCTCGCGCACGGCCTGGCTGATCTGATCCGGATCGGTCCGCGTCGCGACACCGACCTCGCGGCTGCTGAAGAAGGACATGATCCGCGTGATCGGACTCAGCGGCTGATGCCCGGCGAGCCCGAGGGTGTTCGGCCAGTCGAGCCCGAGCCCGGACCGCGAGGGCACGAGCTCGGCCTGGACATCACCCCCGTGAATGACAACGGGCCGGGTGAGCCGAGGCTCGAGTTCCTGCCGCAGCTTGGCTTCCGCCTCGGCATGGGTCATCCCCCCGACCTCGACGCCGGCAACGGTCACCCCGCGCGGAACATCGCCGGCGCTGGCGACGAGGTCGATGGCGTAGAGGATGACGAAGAGCCCCAGCGCGATCCCAACGGACATCATGGTCCGGGCAAGGCCTTTGCGAAGCTTCCGCGCGGGACTTTCGGGGGCGGGCGGTGGAGTGGGGGTCTCGAGGAGTTCGCCGAGAAGATCATCGGCGAAGAGATCGGTGGTAACGGCGGGAGGATCCGCGGCCCCGGCCAGCGGTTCATCCGGCTCGGCTGTAGGTGGCAGCTCCGCGGCTGGGGTCTCGGCGACCGGCACCGCAGCTGTTTCGGCCGCGGCGGGCAGATCCGCGGGCGCTGCTTCGAGTTCTGCGCCCGATTCGGCGGGTTCGGCGGCGGGCGGCTCCGCCGCTGCCACTTCGACCGCGGGAGGAGTCTCCGCGGCCGCGGGCTCAGTCGCACTTTCGGCCACGACCGGCGATTCCGCGGGCGTGACCCCAGCGGTCGACTCCACCACGACCTCAACCGCGGCAGGCGACTCCGCGGTCACAGGCTCGAGCTCCCGCACCTCGGCGGGCTCCCGCGCCTTGTCTTCTGCCACGCCCCCGCCCTACAGGTAGAGGCCCGTTCCGTGTTCGGTTCGCTCGGTCGCTACCGCGTGGATGTCGCGCTCGCGCATCACCAGGTGCCCCGCGCCCCGGATTTCGACCTCGAACTGGTCGTCCGGGTTGAAGAGCACGCGGTCGCCGATCTTGACGTTGCGCACGCTGTTCCCGACGCCCAGCACGTCACCCCACGCGAGCCGGCGCGCGACCTGCGCCGTCGCCGGGATCACGATGCCGCCGCTGCTGCGGCGCTCGCCCTCTTCCGGGGACAGCCGCACGAGCACGCGGTCGTGCAGCATCTGGATCTCGAGTTTCGCCCCGTCAGACACGCCTCGCATGCTACTCGGCGGGCTCACCCGCCATGACCAGGCTCAGCTCCCGCGCCCCGTCCGCCTGCAGCCGCACCGGGACGCCCCAGTCCTGCCGGGTGATCCGGCACGCCGGGTGCTCGCCGCCGTCATCGCAGCTCGCGGCCTGCGCGACGATCTGCAGCACACCTTCGGTGACGCCGGCCGCGAGCCGGATCTTGCGTTTCAGATCGGTGCCGGTGCCGACACCGTCGGCCAGCAGTGAAGGCGGCGACGCGCTGATCTCCAGCCGCGTCGACGGGCCGAAACGGTCGTCCAGCTTCTCGCCCGGCGGTGCCGTGAACACCACCGAAAAGTCGATCTCGCCTGGTGCGAGCACTGTCGGCGGCCTGCGTACAGCGTGCGCGCCACCCGCGACGAGCGTCGGTTCGCCCGCGGGCAGCGGGCCGATCCGGTTGCCCGCCGACTCGACGACCAGCAGTTCGCCGTCGTGCAGCAGCAGTCCCTGTGGCTCCGAAAGCCCGGTGGCGATCGTGGTCACTTCGCGTGTGAAGACGTCGAAGCGGCGTACGGCGCCGTTGTAGGTGTCCGCGATCGCGATCTTGTCGCCGGGCAGCACGGCGAGGCCGAGCGGGTGCTGCAGCAGCGCTTTGTCGGCCGGGCCGTCGGTGTGACCGAAGGAGAAGAGGTCGACCCCGATCGCCGTGTGCACGGTGAACGACTCGCCGTCGGGTTCGATCCAGCGCAGCGCCGACGTCTCCGCGTCGGCGAGCCACAGCTTGTCGCCGTCGGCGGCGAGACCTGACGTCTGCGCGAAGAACGCTTCGCCGACGTCGCCGTCTCGGAGGCCTTCGACGGTCGTTCCGGCGAAGCGGCGGATGGTGCCGGAGACCGGGTCGAACACGCTCAGCGTGTGATTGCCCGCCATCGCGACGACGATCCCGCCGACCGGGCCGTACCAGGCGACGTCCCACGGGCTCGTGAGGTCGACCCCGACGCCCTTGCCGGAGTCCGGTCCGGTGCGCCACTGCGCGCCGGTGCCGGCGACCGTGGTCACCTCGCCGGTGATCAGGTCGAGGCCGCGCAGCCGGTGACCGGCGGTATCGGCGACCACGGCGTGGTAACCGGCGCGCTCGGCGACGTCGTAGGGCAGCAGCGCGATACCGGAGGGCTCGGCGAACGTCGCGACGTCGAACGGCCCGTCCTGCCCACCGCGCTCCCCGCTGCCGAAGCGCCGGATGACCGTCTCGCCGTCCGAAGCGAACTCGACGACGGAGTGGTGCCCGGTGTCCGCGACGAGGACGCGCCCCTCGGCCGTCGCGACGGCCTTGCTCGGGAACCGCAGCTCGCTGACCTGCTCCTCGACCGGGACGTACGGGCTGCCGCCGCGACGAAGCGTCCCCTTCGCTTCGTGCTTCTTCACGAGCTCCGCGATGACGCGGCGAAGCGCCTCTGCGTGCCCTTCGCCCGCGGCGACGTGCACGACGTACCCCTCGGGGTCGACGACCGCCAGCGTCGGCCACGCGCGGACCGCGTACTGCGACCACAGCTCCATCTTCGGGTCGTTGACTATCGCGTGGTGCACCTCGTAGCGCCGGACCGCGGCTTCGATCGACGCGCGCTCGCCCTCGTGCAGGAACTTCGGCGAGTGGACGCCGATCGTGACGAGCACGTCCGCGAACTCGGCCTCGAGGGGACGCAGCTCGTCGAGCACGTGGAGGCAGTTGATGCAGCCGCTGGTCCAGAAGTCCAGCAGGACGATGCGCCCGCGCAGCTCGGCGAGGGTGAGCGGGCGTCCGCCGGTGTTCAGCCAGACGTCGCCGCGCAGCTCGGGGGCGCGCACGCGGGCCTGCGGTCGGGGTGAAGTCACGGCAAGAGTGAACTACACGCGCTCACGCTCTGTTCCGGAGTTCAGCCGATGAGAGAACAAACTCACCCCACGGGGGTGCCCGCAAAAACGGCGGAAAAGGACGCGCGGCGGGGTGAGCCGCCGCTTAGGCTCAGGACATGACCCCCGTCCAGCCGGCCGGCGCCCTCACCATCGAGGAGGCACGGCACCTGCAGGAGAACCTCCGGGAACCGGTGCGTCCCGGGCTGACCGGACCCGAGCTCGACGACGTCGAGCGCCGGTTCGGTTTCCGCTTCGCCGCGGACCACCGCACGTTCCTGTCCGCCGGCGTCCCGATCGGCGACCGCTGGCCGGACTGGCGCTGCGGAAATCCGGAGCAGCTGCGCAAACGGCTGGCCTGGCCGGTCGACGGCGTGCTCTACGACGTCGAGCACAACGGCTTCTGGCTGCCGGACTGGGGCACGCGCCCGGTCGGCCCGGAGGACGCGGTCCGCGAAGCCCGCCGGCGCCTGGCCGACGTCCCGCAGCTGGTGCCGGTCTGCGGGCACCGGTACCTGCCGGGCTTCCCGGAAACGGCGGGCTACCCGGTGCTGTCGGTGTACCAGACGGACATCATCGTGTACGGCTCCGACCTGCGGGATTACCTGAACCGCGAGTTCGCGACGGGCGGCATCAGCACGGCCCCACCGGACGGGCCGAGGTACATCCCGTTCTGGTCCCGCTTCATCGACTGACTTCGGCGGCCCGCTTCAGCCGGGCGAGCGTGGCGGCGATGTTCTCGGCGTTGGCCGCATCCCGGTCCCAGACCCCGGTGACGGTCGAGGTAGGCACCTTGAACCAGGCCGGCCGCCGCTCCCACATGCTTTCGACGACGACGCAGCCATCGCCGGCGGGCTCGAAGTCGTACTGCCAGCGCGAGACGGGCAACCCGGCCACCGAGGTCACTTCGAAGCCGAACCGCCGCCCGGGATCGGCGTCGGTGATGGTGGACAGGGTGCGCCAGCGCCGGAAGCCCCGCCGGTTGCGACCCCGGAACTTCGCGCCGACCGCGGGCCCGTCGGAACCGCCGACCCACCGATGCCCGGCGTACTCCTCGGCCACGTCCGCCAGCTTCCCAGGGTCGCTGACCAGGGCGTATACGACTTCGGGAGCGACACCGATCTCGATCCGGCCGGTGGCATTGGGCGCAGTCATGGGACCTCCACGTCGAGGGACATACCGAGGGTATGTCAGAGACCACGGTTAGGTGAAGTCAAGCTTGCTGTATCTGGCGCTATCTCAGACCAGCGCTAGAAAGCCGGATAAGCCCCGAGATCGCTCAGTTCTCCCGCCGCAGCATCCGGCTGACACCCGCCGCCACCGTGGTCGCCAGGATCCAGCCCGAAGCCGTGAACCCGGCCGCCACCCAGTTGTCCGGTCCGTGCATGTACCAGCGGGACTTGTTCCCGAAGTCCACGATCGGCACCAGCAAATCAGCCGTGTAGATCACCGGGTTCCACTGCAGCCCCGTGTCCTGCTGGTTCACCACGCAGCGCGGCCCGTTCGCGATGATCTGGTGCGCCTGGTCAGTCGACTGCCAATGAACGCAGTCGTCCGATCCCAAGCCGAACCACAGGCTTCCCAGCACCAGCAGCGTGAACAGCCAGCCCAGCGCGCGCACTGGGCGGTAGCCGTACCCGACCATCGACCTCTGCAGCCAGCTCCACAGCCGCACGCCCGGCCCGAAGAACTTGAAGCCCTGGGCCAGCGCTTCGTAGCGAAACTGCTGTTTGCGCAACGCCACCGTCGACGCGTGCTCTTCGTTGCCCGCCGCGCGGAGCATGTGGGCCAGCTGGTCGTACGGGCCCGGCCGGTAGCCGCGCATCGCTTTGCTCAGCAGGTCGATGCGGTGGTCCAGGGCCTTGTCGTCGGCCAGCGGGATGCCCTTGCCCAGGGCGTCGTAGCGGAAGTCCTCCAGCTCGATGCCGCCGGACGCGGCCCAGAACGCCTCGTTGTCGGTCAGCGTTCCGCAGTGCGCTCGGCGCAGCACCACCCGGCCGGTCGGGGGGACCGTCGGCGTCAGCGTGAACTCGTCCGCCGCGACGTCGCCCGCGTCGAGCGCCACCAGGAACGGGGACAGCGAACCCAGCTGGGATCCGCGCAGGTCCACGCGCCGGGCGACCTGTGCGCCGTCGAGGTTGACGCCGCCCTCCGCGACGAACGGGCGGCCGTTGTTGTCGCGCAGCGTCAGGTCGCGGCCGATCCGGCCGGTGCGGATGTCGAGCGAAAAGCTGCTGGTCGAGCGCATGCCCGGCTCCGTCAGCCGCGTCCCGGCGAGGTTGATCGAGCCGCCGACCTCGACGCCCTGCAGCCGCAGCGTGCCGTGGATCGTCGCGTCCGTGAGCTGGAAGTTGCCCGCGATCTTCGACCGGCGCGCCGAGAACACGTCCCGGCCCGGGTGGCGGAACATCGAGTTCCAGGCCAGGAAGTTGCCACCCACGGTGACGTCGGCCAGCCGCAGCTGGCCGGCCGGGACGCGCAGGCTCGTCGCCTCGATGTCGCCGCCGATCTCGGTGCCATCGAGGTGCAGCGCTCGGTCGTAGTACGGCTGCGACTTGCCGCGCACCACGCTGATCTCGGCGCCGGCCAGCCGCAGCGAGCCGCCGATCCGGGCGTTGACCATGCGCAACGTGCCGAGCGCCTGCAGGCCGTCCGACAGCTCGACGTTGCCGTCGACGCGCATCCGGTCGGCGACCAGCGCCGGGCGCGGGTCGAGGTACGGGTCGTTGGACTTCCACGCGTCGACGACGATCGGGCCCTGCTGGGACACGGTCAGCTTCGCCTCGCGCAGCACGATGTCGCTGTCCACCGTGGCGCTCGGCAGGTACATGATCCCGGTCGCGGAGAAGCGTTTCCGCTGGCTGGCGGGCCCGTAGTTGTCGACCTCGCAGAGCAGGCTGCCGCCGATGTGCAGGCCGTTGCCGTTGAGCGCGAAGCCGTCCGGGTTGTTCAGCGTGGCGCCCGAAAAGTTGACGTTACCGCCGGTCCGCAGGCCGGGGAGCCGGACTTCGCCGTTCGCGACCATCCGGTAGGCCAGCAGCGCGCCGGCGAGCACCAGCCGGTCGGCGTGGATCGCCTTGCCGTGCGGGTGGGCGATCACCGTGCGGGTCAGCACCAGCGACCCCTCGATCACGGCGTCGGTCAGGTTGACCGCGGCGTTCGGCATCCCCCGTTCGCGGTCGTCGCCGCGCTGGACCGTCGTCTCCTCGATCTCGCGGTCGGCGCCGTCGACCTGCACGACGCTGCGGATCAGCCGGACGTCGTTGCGGCTGCGCATGTTGCGGGCCTTGAGCCCGGGCAGCCAGCACTTGCGGAAGACCAGGCCGAGCAGGTTCGCCTCGCGCACGTCCGGCGGCTGCTCGAACCGGCAGCGCTCGAACCGGAAGAGGTACTTGAGGTCCGCGGCGCGCAGGTCCAGCGTGCCGGTGATGTAGGCGTCCTCGACGTAGACGATCGGTGCGTTCGTGGCCTGCCGGCGCCAGCGCAACAGCCCGCCGTTGCCGGGTTTCAGCAGCTCGGAGGCCTTGACCTCGTAGCGCTTGTCGGGGATCCCGGCGAAGGGGTCGAGCGGCGGCAGGACGCTCTCGGTCGTCATGGCCGGACCCGCCTCCCCGTTCGACGAATCACGGGGCCCGTTGCGTCGGAACCCCGGCATCGCTCCCCCTCAACCCGTGGTCTCCCCTTCAAGGTAGCCGAGGGTGAACGGTATTCGCAGGCGTTTCGCAGGTCGACGGCCGAATTCCCGCCAGACCGGCCGCGCGGTGCGTACCGCGCGGCCGGTTCGGGGACGAGGTCAGCCGTCCGACGACGCGGTCGGGTTGAGCACCCGGTCGAGGAACGACTTCGTGCGGTCGTGCTGCGGGTCGCCGATCACCTGGCTCGGCGGCCCCTGCTCGACGACGACGCCGCCGTCCATGAACAGCACGCTGTCCGCCACTTCGCGGGCGAACTGCATCTCGTGCGTGACGACCAGCATCGTCATGCCCTCTTCGGCGAGCTGGCGCATGACCGCGAGCACGTCGCCGACGAGCTCCGGGTCCAGTGCGGACGTCGGCTCGTCGAACAGCATGACGTCCGGGTTCATCGACAGCGCCCGCGCGATCGCGACGCGCTGCTGCTGCCCGCCGGAAAGCTGCCCGGGCAGCGCGGTCGCCTTCTCGCTCAGGCCGACCTTCTCGAGGTTCTCGCGCGCGATCCGCTCCGCCTCTTCCTTGCCCCGCTTGAGAACCTTCCGCTGGGCGACGGTGAGGTTCTCCAGGACCGACAGGTGCGCGAAGAGGTTGAAGCCCTGGAAGACCATGCCGATCTTGCGCCGGGCCGCGTCGATGTCGACGTCCTCGTGGGTGATCTCGTTGCCGTTCACCACGATCTTGCCCTGCTGCGGTTCCTCCAGGAGGTTCACGCAGCGCAGCAGCGTGGACTTCCCCGAGCCGGACGGCCCGATGATGCAGACCACCTGGCCGCGCTCGACCTGCAGGTCGATGCCCTTGAGCACCTCGAGCGAGCCGAACGCCTTGTGCAGCCCGGAGATTTCGACGATGACGTCGGTCATGTGGCACCTCCGCCGGACACCCCGGCGCCGTATTTCTTTTCCAGCCGCTGCTGCAGGATCGACAGCGGGATGGTGATGACGAGGTAGCAGAGCCCGGCGACGACGATGGGCGTCAGGCCCTTCGCCTCCAGCAGCGCCTGGCGGCTGAACTGCGCCAGTTCCTGCTGCGCCGGCGTGGTCCCGAGCAGGAAGGCCAGCGACGAGTCCTTCGTCAGCATGATCAGCTCGTTGGCCAGCGGCGGCAGCACGATCCGGAACGCCTGCGGGATGACGATCGTGATCATCGCCCGGGTCGGCGACATGCCGAGCGAGCGGGCGGCCTCGACCTGCCCGCGCGGCACGGCCTGGATGCCGGCCCGGATCGTCTCGGCCATGTAGGCCGAGGACACGATGCCCAGCGCGATCATGATGGACACGTTGCGCGGCAGGTGCGTGTCCGGGAAGGCGATCGGGACGCCGACCCCGACCGCGAGGAAGATCAGCAGCGCGGGCAGTCCGCGGAAGAACTCGATGTACCCGCGCGCGAACCACCGGTACGCGCCGACCGAGGACAGCCGCATCAGCGCGAACACGAGGCCCAGCCCCAAGCCCAGCGCGAAACCGAGCGCGGTGAAGATGATGGTGTTCTTGAGCGCGACGGTGACCACGTCGGGGAACTGCTGTGCCGCGACGTCGAGATCGAAGAACGCCCGCCCGATCTGACCCCAGTTGGCCAGGAACGCGAAGACCACCACGATCACGAGCAGCAGGACGTACTGTGCACCCCGGAACGCCGATCGTCGCTGGCGTCGGCCTAGTGCCATTTCACTCCTCAGGCAAGCCCGGAACGGGCATCGGAAACACCGCTGTGGCCGGTGCCGAAGCACCGGCCACAGGCGGGGGTCTTACTGAGTGGGGTTACCTGGCAGCCAGGTCGGGGCCTTGCCGAACCACTTCTGGTAGATCTGCGCGTAGGTGCCGTCCGTGACCGAGGTCTTGAGGGCGTCGTTGACGGCGGTGACCAGGGCGGTGTTGCCCTGCTTGATGCCGATCCCGTAGAACTCGTTCGTCTTGAACTCCTTCACCACCGCGGTGTCCGGGTTCGTCTTGACGAAGTCGTACAGGACGCCGTTGTCGTTGACGCCCGCGTCCACAGTGCCGTTCTTCACGGCCTGCTCTTCCAGGGCGAGGTCGTCGAACGTGACGATCTCGGCACCCTTCGCGTTCTCCTTGGCGTAGTCGGCGCCGGTCGTGGCCGACTGGACGCCGATCTTCTTGCCCGCGACGTTGCTGAAGTCCTTGATCGGGGACCCGGCCTTGACCAGCAGTGCCTGCGTGGCCTCGAAGTAGGGCTCCGAGAAGTCGAACTTCTGCTTGCGCTTGTCGGTGATCGTCATGCCCGCCGCCGCGAGGTCGCACTGGCCGGTGTTCATGGCCTCGCCCGACTCGATGTTCTCGAAGGCGATGTCGACGATGCTCTGCTGGACACTCAGCTTCTTCGCGACCAGGTCCACGAGGTCGACGTCGAAGCCGACGATCTTGTCGCCCTGCTTGACCTGGAACGGCTGGTACGGCAGGTGCGTGCAGGTCGTGAGCTTGCCGGCCGCGATGGTCTGGACACCGCCGGCCGCCGTGCCACCTTCGTCGCCCCCGCACGCGGTCAGGGCGGCGGCCGCCAGGGCGAGCGCCGGGATCAGGGCGAGCGCCTTGAGTTGGGGTCCTCGGGCCACGTCGTCACTCCTCGTAGTTCTCAGTTCGTGAGAGCACGCATATTGCCACTCATCCATACCAAAGCACAGCACTGTCGAGTTACGGCGACGTTTCGTACCGCACCCACCTATGCGGGAGTGTCGCGCACGAAGGGGCACGTGGGTGAGGATGTCGTTCATGAACGCGACCCCGCCCCGGCTGCCCCCGTCCGGTCGACGCGCGAGGAAGGCGACGACCCGCCGGATCACCCGGCCGGGGGCGCGGTTCGACGGGTACCTCTCGCCGGAACGCCCGCACGCCGGCGCGTACGACGAGATGTTCGCCGCCGACGGTACGGTCCGCGGCCCCTACCGCGCGCTCTACGAGTCGATCGCGGCGCTCGATGCGCACGACCTGAACTCGCGGTCGCTCGCGCTGGACCGGGCGATGGTCGACCAGGGCATCACGTTCTCGCTGTCCGGGCAGGAGCGCCCGTTCCCGCTGGACCTGGTGCCGCGGGTGATCCAGGCGACCGAGTGGTCGAAGCTCGAACGCGGCGTCGCGCAGCGGGTCCGCGCGCTCGAAGCGTTCCTCGCCGACATCTACGGCGACCGGCAGATCCTGCGCGACGGCGTGCTGCCGCGGCGGCTGATCACCTCGTGCGAGCACTTCCAGCGGGAGGCGTTCGGCATCAACCCGCCGAACGGTGTGCGCATCCACGTGTCCGGAGTGGACCTGGTGCGCGACGAGGAGGGCACGTTCCGGGTGCTGGAGGACAACCTCCGCAACCCGTCCGGGGTGTCGTACGTGATGGAGAACCGGCGGACGATGGCCCGGGTCTTCCCGGACCTGTTCGCCCAGCACCGCGTCCGGCCGGTCGGGGACTACGCGTCACACCTGCTCCGGGCGCTGCGCGCGGCGGCCGCGGCGAACGTCGCCGACCCGACGGTCGTCGTGCTCACCCCCGGCGTGCACAACTCGGCGTACTTCGAGCACTCGCTGCTGGCCCGGCTGATGGGTGTCGAACTGGTCGAAGGCCGTGACATGTTCTGCCGCGACAACGTCGTCTACCTGCGGACCACCGAGGGCGAACGCCCGGTCGACGTCATCTACCGGCGCATCGACGACGAGTTCCTCGATCCGGTGCACTACCGGCCGGACTCGGTGCTCGGCATCGCCGGCGTCCTCAACGCGGCGCGCGCGGGCAACGTCGTCGTCGCGAACGCGGTCGGCAACGGTGTCGGCGACGACAAGCTCGTCTACACCTACGTGCCCGAAATGGTGAAGTACTACCTGAACGAGAAGCCGCTGCTGCCCAACGTGGACACGTTCCGGTGCTGGCTGCCGGACGAGCACGACCACGTCATGGCGCACCTCGACGAGCTGGTCATCAAGCCGGTCGACGGCTCCGGCGGCTACGGGATCGTCTTCGGGCCCGAGGCGACCCCGGCGGAGCTGGCGACGCTGCGGCGGAAGGTGCGCGCGAACCGGCGCGGCTGGATCGCGCAGCCGGTCGTCCAGCTCTCGACCGTGCCGGCCAAGGTGGAGGACCGGCTCGCGCCGCGGCACGTCGACCTGCGGCCGTTCGCGGTGAACGACGGCAAGGACATCTTCGTCCTGCCCGGCGGCCTGACGCGGGTGGCGCTGCCGGAGGGCAGCCTGGTCGTCAACTCGTCGCAGGGCGGTGGCTCGAAGGACACCTGGGTGCTGGCGTCCCGGGCGTCGACCGTCGAGCGGGAACTGGAACAGCCCGCGCTCGGCACGATGTCCACTGTGGACGGGCTGGTCGCCGAACAGGGCCCCGAACTGACCTCGTCCCAACAGCAGCAGCAACAGCAGAGCTAGGGGGTCGGAGATGCTGGCACGCAACGCGGAGTCGCTGTACTGGATCGGCCGGTACGTCGAACGCGCCGACGACACCTCCCGGATCCTCAACGTCTCGGTCCACCAGCTGCTCGAGGACGCGACGGTCGACCCCGACCACGCGAGCCGTCAGCTCCTGGCCGTCCTGGGCATCGACACCCCCGACGGGGAGTCGCTCGACGTCTGGAAGCTGACCGAGCTGGTGGCGTACGCGAAGGACAACCCGGCGTCGATCGTCGGCTCGATCAACTCGGCGCGCGAGAACACGCGGGGCGCCCGCGAAGTCGTCTCGACCGAGCTGTGGGAATGCCTGAACGCGACGTGGAACGCGGTGCCCGACCGGCAGCGTTACGCGCGGCGCGCCGGGCCGCACGCGTTCCTGTCGTTCGTGGAGGAGCGCGCGGCGATGTTCGCCGGGCTCGCCGACTCGACGATGAGCCGCGACGACGGCTGGCTGTTCATGGTCCTCGGCCGCTCGATCGAACGCGCCGACATGCTGGTCCGGCTGCTGCTGTCGCGGGTCGCGGACCGTGCGTCCTCGCCGGGCTGGATCACGGTGCTGCGCTCGGCCGGCGCGCAAGACACCTACCTGCGGACGTACCGGGGCGCGCTGGACGCCGGCCGCGTCGTGCAGTTCCTGTTGCGGGACACGCTGTTCCCGCGCTCGGTGTTCCACGCGCTGCGGCAGGCGGAGGAGTGCCTGCAGCGGCTCGACCCGGGCGGCGGGGCGCGCAACAACGAGAAGTCCGAGGCCCTGCGTCAGCTCGGCCGGGCCCGCAGCGAGCTGGAGTTCCTCCGCCCGGCGGACCTGCTGGACGACCTGCCGCGGCGGCTCGGGGCGTTGCAGACGACGATCAAGGAGATCGGCGAAGCGGTGTCGTTGCAGTACTTCAGCACGTCGCCGTGGGTGGCGTGGAGCGGTGCGGAGGTTTCGCTGTGACGTGGCAGCTGCGGGTGGCGCACCGGACGGGGTACCGGTACGCGACGCCGGCGACGCAGTCGTACAACGAGGCGCGGCTGACCCCGCGCTCGGACCGGCGCCAGACGACGGTCGCGACGCGCATCGAGACGGCCCCGGCGACCCGCGCGTATCGATATACGGACTACTGGGGCACGGTCGTGACGTCGTTCGACCTGCATGCACCGCACACGGAGTTCACGGTGCTGGCGACGTCGGTGGTCGAGACCGCGGACGAAGCCGAGCCGATCCGCACGGCGTCGTGGAAGGACCTCCGCAGTGACACGGTCGTCGACCACCGCACGGAGTACCTGACCCCGACCGACTACACCCCGCGCGACGTCGCGTTGGCGCGCGAGGCCCGTTCACTGCGGACCGGCCTCGACCCGGCGGAGTCGGTGCTGGCGGTGTGCGAGTGGGTGAACAAGCAGCTGAAGTACCAGCCGGGCACGACCGGCGTCCACTCGACGGCGACGGACGCCTGGCAGGCCCGCGAAGGCGTCTGCCAGGACTTCGCCCACGTGACGCTGGTGATGCTGCGCGCGATCGGCGTCCCGGCCCGGTACGTGTCGGGCTACCTGCACACGAAGCCGGACGCGAAGCTCGGCGAGGTGGTCGAAGGCGAGTCGCACGCCTGGGTCGACGTCTGGACCGGCGGGTGGTGGGCGTACGACCCGACGAACGCGATCCCGGTGGGGCCGCGGCACGTGTGGGTGGCGATGGGGCGGGACTATGCCGATGTGGCGCCGCTGAAGGGGATCTTCACGGGCGGTGGGCAGTCCACTTTGGATGTCTCGGTCCACCTGACCCGCCTGGGCTAGAGCGCCCCAATGTGGCCTTCGGTGCGTCTGACGCACCCAAGGCGGCCTTCGGTGCGTTGAACGCAACCAAGGCCGCCTTGGGGCGTTCGTCAGCCGCGGGCGTGCGCGTCCAGGATGTGCGCGACGGCCTCGGTGACCCGCTGCGCGTAGTCCAGGTGGAGCCACTCGTCCGGCACGTGGATGTTCGAGTCGGCACCGCAGGCGCCGGTGACCAGGAACTGCGCCTCCGGGTACTTGCGCGAGAGCAGGCCCATGAACGGGATCGAGCCGCCCATGCCGGTCGCGCGGTGCGGCTGGCCGAAGACCTCGTCGCTGACCGTCTGCAGTGCCGCCGTCAGCCACGGCGACTCGGTTGGCGCGTTCCAGCCATCCTCCGCCTGCGGGTTGTGGCCGAAGGTGACCTTCGCGCCGTACGGGACGTCGGTGGTCAGGGCCTTCTTCACTGCTTCGAGCCCCTTCTCGGCGTCGGCCGTCGGCGGGAGGCGGAAGCTCAGGGTCAACGTCGTGCTCTCGCGCAGGACGTTGCCGGCGTCGGCGGGCTTCGGGAAGCCGTCGGCGCCGATGATCGACAGCGTCGGGCGCCACGCGTTGTTGAGCATCAGCTCCAGCGCGTCTTCGGTGATCACGCGACCGCCTTCGACCAGCGGGAACGCCGTCGTCAGCGCCTCGGGGAAGTCCTGCGAGACGGCCTTGATCTCCGCCAGCCGGTTCGCCGGGACGTCGACCTTGAGCTCGTCGAGCAGCAGTTCGCCGGTCGCGCTGTCCTCGAGCCGCTCGATCAGCCGCCGCAGCACGCGGAACGAGCTGGCGACGACGCCGCTCGCGATGCCCGAGTGCTGGGCCGAGCCCAGCAGCTGCACCGTGACGTCGAGGTGCAGCATCCCGCGCAGGCTCGTGACCAGCCACAACCGCTCGTAGTCGCTGCCGCCGGCGTCGAGGCAGACCACCAGCGAGACCTCGCCGATCCGGTCGGCCAGGTGCTCGACGTACGCGGGCAGGTCGGGGCTGCCGGACTCCTCACCCGTCTCCAGGAGCACCACGATCCGGGCGTGCTCGCCGCCGGCCGCGTGGACGGCTTCGATCGCCGTCGTCGCCGCGTAGCCGGAGTAGCCGTCGTCGACGGACCCGCGGCCGTACAGCCGGCCGTCGCGGATCACCGGGGTCCACGGGCCGAGGCCCTCGGACCAGCCGCCGACCGGGGGCTGCTTGTCGAGGTGGCCGTACATCAGGACGGTGCCCGTGCCCGCCGCGCCCGGGGTCGCCGGGACGTCGACGAGCAACAGGGGAGTGCGGCCCTCGAGCTGCACGACGTCCAAGGTCGCCCCGGGCAGGTCGCGCGCGGCGATCCACTCGCGGACGTGGTCGACGGCGGCGGCCAGGTGGCCGGTCGTCGCCCACTCGGCGTCGAAGGCCGGGGACAAGGCGGGGATCGCCACCAGCCCGGACAGACTCGGGATGACGTCGTCGGTCCACGCGGACACGACGGATTCACGAACGGATTTCTGCTCCACGAGATCCATCGTGCCACGCAGGTGACAACTGGGGCTTCGCCCCAGGCCGGGGGCTCCGCCACCCGGAACCCCCGAAAAGCTGTGGCCCACCGTGCGGCACATCACAACGTCGTCCCCGGAATGGGTGATCACGCAGGCGCACGGCCGCGTGCGCGTGCGGCCACTCCTGGTGAGCACGCGGACCGGCGCCCTACTCTCGTAGGTCCGATGCTCGGGCTTCCTAACGTTTCGCCTGTTCAGGACCCCTTTCTCAGCAACAAATCAGCAACCGCGTCTGACCAAAGCGTGGACCTTCGTGCCAGGATGACGGCGTGAACCGTCAACGCCGACGGTGACCGAGCGCTTCGGAGACCCGATGCGCTGGTCCCCGCCGGTGCAGTCGCTGTGGTCGCCACAAGCGGCCGCCAGAGGCACCGACACCGAGGAGCAACGCCCATGCCGTCCGAACAGTGGACGCACCCGGAGCCCGGAGACGGGCCGGCCGCCGTCGCGGCCCAGCCTTCCCCCGAGCAGGTGATCGCCGGATTGCGAGCAACCAGCGAAGGTGGCGCTGAGCTGACTCAGCTGCTCACCCCCGAGGGCGAGCGGGTCCCGTCGCCCCAGTTCGACAAGTACGTCGACGACATCGACGACGACGCCCTGCGCCAGCTGTACCGCGACATGGTGCTCGTCCGCCGCGCGGACCGCGAAGCCAACGCGATGCAGCGCCAGGGCCAGCTCGGCATCTGGGTCCCGCTGCTCGGCCAGGAGGCCGCGCAGATCGGCTCGGGCCGCGCCCTGAAGAAGAACGACATGGCGTTCCCCAGCTACCGCGAGCACGGCGTCGCGTACGCGCGCGGGGTCGACATGAAGGACCTGCTCGGCATCTTCCGCTGCACCGACCACAGTGGCTGGGACTACAAGGAGCACGGCTTCCACCCGTACTGCATCGTCATCGGCAACCAGGTGCTCAACGCCGCCGGCTACGCGATGGGCCAGAAGTTCGAGGGCAAGGTCGGGGACGACGACGGCGAAGCCACGATCTGCTACTTCGGTGACGGCGCGACTTCGCAGGGCGACGTCCACGAAGGATTCGTCTGGGCTGCGGTCTACGACGCGCCGCTGGTGTTCTTCTGCCAGAACAACCAGTGGGCCATCTCCGAGCCGACCGAGCGCCAGTCGCGCTTGCCGCTCTACCAGCGCGCCCGCGGGTACGGCTTCCCCGGCATCCGCGTCGACGGCAACGACGTCCTGGCCTGTCTCGCGGTGTCCCGCTGGGCGCTCGACGAGTGCCGCCACGGCAACGGCCCGGTGCTGATCGAGGCGTTCACCTACCGGATGGACGCGCACACGACGACCGACGACCCGTCGCGCTACCGGCTGTCCGACGAACTCGAAGAGTGGAAGCTCAAGGACCCGATCGAGCGCGTCCGGGCGTTCCTGGCCCGCAAGGGCGGCGCCGACCACGACTTCTTCGACCAGGTCCAGGCCGAGGCCGACGCCTTCGCCGCGGACCTGCGCGAGTACACGTTCAACATGCCGGAGCCGCCGCCGGAGCGGATCTTCAGCAACGTCTACGCCGAGGGCAACCCGGTGCTGGACGCGCAGCGCGAAGAGTTCCTGTCCTACCTCGAGGGCTTCGTACCGGCGGGTGAGCACTGATGACCGACCTCCAGAAACTCACCATCGGCAAGGCGCTCAACCTCGGCCTGCGCCGGGCGATGGAAGAGGACCCCAAGGTCCTGATCATGGGCGAGGACGTCGGCAAGCTCGGCGGCGTCTTCCGGATCACCGACGGCCTGCAGAAGGACTTCGGCGAGCAGCGCGTGCTGGACACGCCGCTCGCGGAGTCCGGCATCATCGGCACCGCGGTCGGCCTGGCCGTGCGCGGCTTCCGGCCGGTCTGCGAGATCCAGTTCGAGGGCTTCATCTTCCCGGGCTTCGACCAGATCTCCTCCCAGCTGGCGAAGCTGCACTACCGGACGCAGGGCAAGATCAAGATGCCCGTCGTGATCCGGGTGCCGTTCGGCGGCGGGATCGGCGCGGTCGAGCACCACTCGGAGTCGCCGGAGTCGCTGTTCGCGCACATCCCGGGCCTCAAGGTCGTGTCCATTTCGAACGCCGTCGACGCCTACTGGGGCATCCAGCAGGCGATCAAGTCGGACGACCCGATCCTGTTCTTCGAGCCGAAGCGGCTGTACCACTCGGGTGCGCTGCGCGCGGAGATCGACGTCGCGGGCACGCCTCAGCAGATGTTCTCCTCCCACGTCGTCCGCGAAGGCACGACAGCGACGGTCGTCGCGTACGGGCCTTCGGTGAAGGTCGCGCTCGACGCGGCCGCCGCGGCGGAGGACGAGGGCAAGTCCCTTGAGGTCATCGACCTGCGCACGCTCTCGCCGCTGGACCTCGGCCCGGTGTTCGAGTCGGTGCGCAAGACCGGCCGGCTGATCGCGCTGTCCGAGGCGCCGTCGGAGTCGTCGCTGACGTCGGAGATCGCCGCGCGTGTCCAGCAGGAGTGCTTCTACTCGCTGGAAGCGCCCGTCCTCCGGGTGACCGGGTTCGACACGCCGTACCCGCCCGCCAAGCTCGAGGAGCACTACCTCCCCGACCTGGACCGGGTGCTGCACGCCGTCGACCGCTCACTCGCCTGGTAAGGGGGATTTCCGCGCAATGCCTACGTACAAACAGTTTCCCCTCGCCGACACCGCGGAGGGGCTGACCGAAGCCGACATCCTCTCCTGGCACGTGAAGCCGGGCGACACGGTGACGGTCAACCAGATCGTCGTCGAGATCGAGACCGCGAAGGCCGCCGTCGAGCTGCCGATCCCGTGGGCCGGGGTGGTCACGGAGCTGCACGTCGAGCCGGGGCAGACGGTGGAGGTCGGCACGCCGATCCTCACCATCGACGTCGACCCCGGCGGGGCTGCCGCTCCTGTCGCGGCCGCTGCTCCTCCCGCCGCGGCTCCGGCCGAGGAAGAGGAGATGAAGCCGCTGGTCGGCTACGGCTCCAAGGCCGTCGTCACGCAGCGGCGGGCCCGGAAGGGCGCTGCACCTGCTGCCCCCGCTCCGGCTGCCGCTGTCGTCGCTCCTCCCGCGCCGGCTCCCGCAGCTCCTCGGGGCGGTTACGTGCCACTGGCCAAGCCGCCGGTGCGGAAGCTGGCGAAGGACCTCGGCGTCGACCTGCACGCGCTGACCGGCACCGCTTCGGGTGGCGTGATCACCCGTGAGGACGTCGAGCGGGCGGCCAACGGAACTCCGGTCGTCACGTCCACTGTAGACAGCGGAACGCGCGAGCGGCGCGTGCCGATCAAGGGCGTCCGCAAGATGACCGCGGCGGCGATGGTGCAGAGCGCGTACACCGCTCCGCACGTCACGGAGTTCCTGACCATCGACGTCACGCCGATGATGGAGTTCCGCGAGAAGCTGAAGAAGTCGCGGGAGTTCGCCGGGGTGAAGGTCACGCCGCTCACGTTCGCGGCGAAGGCCGTGTGTCTGGCGGCGAAGCGCACTCCGGACATCAATGCGGTGTGGGACGAGGCGGCGCAGGAGATCGTCTACAAGGACTACGTCCACCTCGGGATCGCGGCGGCGACGCCGCGCGGCCTGATCGTGCCCAAGGTCCGCGACGCCGACTCTCTCTCACTGAAGGAGCTGGCCACCGCTCTGACGGCGCTGACCGATGTCGCCCGCGAGGGCAAGACGTCGCCGGCCGACATGGCGAACGGCACGATCACGATCACGAACGTGGGCGTGTTCGGCGTCGACACGGGCACGCCGATCATCAACCCGGGCGAGTCCGCGATCCTGTGCCTCGGCGCGATCAAGGACCAGCCGTGGGTGGTGGACGGCGAGATCAAGGTCCGCAAGGTGCTGCAGCTGTCGCTGAGCTTCGACCACCGCGTGGTCGACGGCCAGCAGGGCTCGGAGTTCCTGGCCGACGTCGGCGCCCTACTGGCCGACCCGGCCATGGCGATGACGTACTGAGTTTTGCCAGGTGAGGACCGCTTTCGGGCGGTCCTCACTTTTACCCGCTTGACGGAGTGAGTACTCACTCCGCACACTGGTTGCATGACACCAGCACCCGAAACCCGGCGGAGAGCGCCGGGCATGAGCGTCGAAGCCCGGCGCGCCATGATCGTGCACGCGGTGCTGCCGCTTCTGATGGAGCACGGCGCCAACGTCACGACCAGCCAGATCGCCCGCGCCGCCGGCATCGGCGAGGGCACCATCTTCCGCGCGTTCAAGGACAAGGACGAGCTGTTCGACGCCTGCACGGCCGAGGCGCTGCGCCCCGACCACGTGCTCGACTCGATCGCCGAAATCCCCCTCGACCAGCCCCTGGCGGACCGGCTCGTCGAAGCCGCCGACGCGCTCAGCGCGCACCTCGAGCGGATGGGTGCGCTGATGGGCGCCCTGCATGCCTCCGGCCGGCACAAGCACCGCGACCCCGAGCAGCGCCTCAAGGACCGGCGCGGCAGCTGGAAGGGCGGCCGCCGCGAGTCGATGGCCGTCATGCGCGGAGCGATGGTCGAGCTGTTCACGCCCGAGAAGGACCGGCTTCGGCTGCCGCCCGAGCAGCTCGCCGCGCTGTTCCTGGCCCTGCTGTTCGGCGGCCGCCCGATGGCGGCGGACGACGACGCACCCACCACGCGCCAGGTGGTCGACATCTTCCTGCACGGCGCCGTGGAGGCCAAATGATCCCGGGCGGTGGGGGCGGGATGGAGTTCATGATGGCGCGGCGCGGCCGCCGGCGGCACGCCTCGACGGTCCCGGAAAGCGGGCTCACCGGGCCGGTCGAAATCCCCGAGCCCAAGCCGGAAGACCAGCCGAAGGATTGGCGTTCCCGGCTGAAGCGCGCGAAGACGTCGGTTTCGGGCACGGTCCGTGGCCTGCCGAAGGTCGTGCGGCTGACCTGGCAGGCCAGCCCGATCTTGACGATCCTGCTGGCGCTGATCACGCTGCTGTCCGGCCTGCTGCCGACAGTGACCGCGTACATCGCGAAGCTGCTGCTCGACGCCGTCGTCGCGGCGATCCAGGGCAAGGGAACCACCGCCGACATCGTGGACGTCGCTTTGTTCCAGTTCGGCGTGCTCGCCGCGACCGCGATCAGCAGCGCGCTGACGTCGATCGCGCAGTCGCTGCTGCAGGAACGGATGACGCTGACCATCCGCCACCAGGTGATGGCGCACGCCAGTGAGCTGCACCTGGCGTACTTCGAGGGCTCGACGTCCTACGACATGCTGCGCCAGGCCGCGCAGGAGGCGCCGACGCGACCGCTGTCGATGATGAACTCCGCGCTGGGGCTCGTGCGGACGCTGATCACGTTCGGCAGCATGATCGCGCTGCTGGTGGCGGTCAGCCCGCTGCTGGCGCTGGTCGCGTTGCTCGCGCCGATCCCGGCGTTCATCTCGCAGTCGAAGTACGGCTCGCGCGCGTTCTGGCTGACCTTCCTGATGTCGCCGATCAAGCGCCGGATGGACTACCTGTCCTCTTTGGTCACGACGGACACGTACGCCAAGGAGACGAAGCTGTTCGGGCTCGGACCGTACTTCGTCGACCGGTTCCGCCGGCTCGGCGTCGTCTCCTACGAGCGGCAGCGGAAGCTGACGATCAACCGCAACATCAGCTCGACGTCCTGGGGGCTGCTGAGCACGTTCGCGGGCTCGGCGATCGCGCTTTACATCGCACTGCAGGCGGTCGGCGGCCATCTCACCCTCGGTGACCTGGCGCTGTACACGGCCGCGGCGACGTCCGTGCAGACGTCGGTGTCCGGGCTGTTCACGGCGTTTTCGGGGATGTACGAGAACAACCTGTACCTCGACACGCTGTACCGCTTCCTGGACACGAAACCGGAGATCACGGCGCCTTCGTCGCCGCGCGCCCTGCCGTCCACAGTGGAGGGACACATCGAGTTCGACTCGGTGACCTTCGCCTACCCGGGCGCGGACGAGGCGGCGCTCGACAACGTCAGCTTCGAGATCCGCCCGGGCGAGACGGTGGCGGTGGTGGGCCGCAACGGCGCGGGCAAGTCGACGCTGTTCAAGCTGCTCTGCCGGCTCTACGACCCGACGGCCGGCACGATCCGCCTCGACGGCGTCGACATCCGCGAGTACGACCCGGTCGAGCTGCGGACGCGGATCAGCGCGATGTTCCAGGACTACGTGACGTACCAGGGCACGGCGGCGGAGAACATCGGCCTCGGCGACCTGACCCGGCTGGAGGACCGTCCGCACATCGAGGACTCAGCCCGCCGGGCGGGCGCGGACGAGCGCGTCGAGCGCCTCCCGAGCGGCTACGACACCCCGCTCGGACGCTGGTTCGACCAGGGGGTGAGCCTGTCGGGCGGCGAGTGGCAGAAGATCGCGCTGGCCAGGGCGTTCCAACGCGAGGCGCCGCTGTTGATCCTCGACGAGCCGACGTCGGCGCTGGACGCGCGGGCCGAGCACGACCTGTTCTCGCGGCTGCGGGAGCTGTCCGAAGGCCGGACGACGCTGTACATCTCGCACCGGTTCTCGACGGTGCGGCAGGCGGAGCGGATCCTGTTGCTGGACCACGGAAAGGTGGCCGAGTACGGGACGCACGAGGAGCTGATGGCGGCGAAGGCCGGGTACGCGGAGCTGTTCACGCTTCAGGCGCAGGCGTACCTGGACGAGGTGCCGAGCTAGGCCGTCAGGTAGTGGCCGGGCAGCGAGGTGCCACCGCGCAGCTCGTTGTCCGGCCACGGGTGCCTCTGCGGGTGTTCACCGGTGTCGGCGACGGTCACGGTGTCGAGCACACAGTCCGCGAGCTTGACCCCTTGGCCGCCCCGGCCGAGCTCGATCCGGCACCGCTCGAACCGGCATTTCTCGGCGAGCAGCGGCACGAAGGAGAACGGCTGGTCGTCGAGGCCGATCGAGAGGTCGAGCTCGAGGTCCGCGAAGTCGCACCGGTCGAACACCACCCGGCCGAAGGTGAAGTCCAGCGCCGAGAAGTCGACCTGGGGCGCCGCGAACCGGCAGCGGAAGAAGGCCATCGACGAGGACTGCAGGTACCCGTCGGCGAAGTCGACCTTCTCCCCGGCGAACTCGGCACCGACGAATTCGGCCTTGCCGCCGGTGATGGTCATCCCGCCGAAGTTCGTTTCGGCCGCGGAGAACCGGGCGCCGTGGAAGCTGAGCAGCTTCCCGAACTCGACGCCGGCGAACGAAGCGACCCCGCCCACGAACTCGGCGCCGTCGAACAGGACCTCGCCGCTGAACTTGCGCCGCGCGAAATCGGCGTTCTCGAAGGTGACGCCGGTGAAGTCGAAGTCGAGCGCGGACCAGGACAGTTTCCCGCTCTGGCGAGTGCGGTCGCGGATCACGCGCAGGATCGCCTCGCGCACCTCGCCCTCGCCGTCGGCTTCACGGGTGATCCGGAGGTAGCCGCACAGGACGTCGACGCACACCTGCCGCTTGTCAGCCCAGTCGTCGGCGAGCCCGGCCATGGCGTAGACCCCGGCGAGCCGGACGGCCGGGCTGTCATGGGCGAGCTGCTCGGCGGCGCTGCCGAAGCGTTCGTTGAACTTCTGGACGACCTCGCGATCGGCTTTTTCCACTGCGAGGGCGTGCTCGTCTTCGGCCACCCGCTGCTTCCGGTAGGTGACGGCGAGCAGCACGACCCCACCGAACCCGGCGACGACCGAGAGCGCGATCTTGAGCAGGTCGAGCAGCTGAGCGACGTCGAACTGGCTGCTCGACGGGAGCCGCGGCCAGCCGAGGAACCAGAGCAAGCCCCCACCGGTCGCGCCGGCCACGAGCAGGGCGACGACCAGCCAGCCGAGAACGGAGCCGACCATCCCACGCCGGCCGCGCTCCCGCTTCGGCCGCGTCCAGGTGAGCCCGGGGAAGAACGTCCTCCGCTGCCGACGCCCGCGCGACAGGACGACCAATGCCACGACCAGGCACAACGCGATCAGGAGCCAGCGGAGCCAGTCGGACACGAAGGGTGAGACTAGCCGGTGCGTCCCGAGGCCGGGAGCAAATCGGACAGGTCGTTCGTTGAGCGGGTATGGCTGTCGCGTTCCTGCTTTACGTCTTCGCCGAGATCGCCGCGATCTGGGCGGTGGGCTCGGCCGTCGGCGTCCTCGGCACCCTGGGCCTCCTGCTGGCCGGCGCGTTCTTGGGCTCCTGGCTGGCCCGCCGCGAAGGCGCGAAGGCGATGAGGGCGTTCATGGACACGGCCCGCGCGGGACGCCCGGCGGAGAAGGAACTGACCGACGGGATGCTGGTCGGCCTCGGCGGGGTGTTGATCCTGGTGCCGGGGTTCGTCAGTGACGTCCTGGGGCTGTTGTTGATGCTGCCGCCGTCGCGCGCGGTGGCGCGGAAGCTGTGGCTTCGCCGGATGGAGAAGCGGGCGGTGCGGTTCGCCAACCAGCGCCGGGGGCCGGTGATGGTGGTGGACAGTGAGGTCGTGCCTCCGAAGGAACCGAGCCGCGACCAGCCGACGGTGATCGAAGGCCGGATCGTGGAGAACTAGTTGTATTGAGCACGGAGGTTGGGTACGGGGCGACACGTGATCGGATGATCTTGGCGTGAGGGAGGGCCTCCGGGTTCGGTGTGGATTGCGACATCTGCACCGGCGACCTGGAGGCCCTCGTGACCCACGCTAACGCACCCCTGACCCCGACCGGCAGGCTGCGCCTGGCCCGCTGCGTCGTCGAGGACCGGTGGCCGCTGCGACGAGCCGCGGAACGGTTCCAGGTCTCGGTCACCACCGCCGCCCGATGGGCCGGCCGCTACCGCGACCACGGCGAAGCCGGCATGACCGACCACTCGTCCCGGCCGGTCACCAGCCCGAACCGGACCCCCACCCGGACCGAGCGACGGATCATCAAAGTGCGGGTGATCCGCCGGTGGGGATCGGCTCGCATCGCCTACCTGCTCGGCCTGAACCCCTCCACGGTGCATCGGGTCCTGACCCGCTATCGGCTGGCCCGCCTGACCCACCTCGATCGCGCCACCGGCCGACCGGTCCGCCGCTACGAACACGACGCGCCCGGTGACTTGGTGCATGTGGACATCAAGAAGCTGGGCAACATCCCCGACGGCGGCGGCCACAAGATCCACGGCCGCGCGCTCGGCGGACACAACAGCGCCGCCCACCGCGACCCCGCCCGGCCCCGCACAGTCGGTGGCCGCGCGAACCTCGGCTACGGTTATCTGCACAACGCCGTCGACGATCACTCCCGCCTGGCTTACACCGAAATCCTGCCCGACGAGACGAAGGAAGCCGCGGCGGCGTTCTGGGTCCGGGCGCAGGCGTTCTTCACCGATGCCGGGATCACCGTCCTGCGGGTCCTGACCGACAACGGGTCCTGTTACCGCTCCCGGTTGTGGCGCGACACGCTGCGCGACGCGCAGGTCGTGCATAAACGCACTCGGCCTTACCGGCCGCAGACCAATGGGAAAGGTGGAGCGGTTCGACCGGACCCTGCTCGATGAGTGGGCCTACGCCCGGGCTTACCGCACCGAAACCGAACGGCGTGAGGCCCTTCCGGGCTGGTTGCACACCTACAATCACCACCGCGGCCACACCGCACTCGCCGGCAAACCACCCGCCAGCCGCGTCCCCAACCTCACGGGTCAATACAACTAGTCCACGCTCGGCTGGACAGCCCGAACCTTGCCACAATGAGCGCGTGGAGCGCTTGAAGACCACGTCCGCGGTACGCATCCGGATGAGTAAGCAGAAGTCCCGGAACACCGGGATCGAGATGGCCCTGCGCAAGATCCTCCACGGCGCCGGCTTTCGGTACCGAGTACACCGGCAACCGATCAAAGGGGTGCGTCGAGAGGCGGACCTGGTCTTCGGCCCGGCCCGCGTCGCGGTCTTCGTCGACGGGTGTTTCTGGCACGGGTGTCCGGAGCACGCAACATGGCCGAAGAACAACGCGGACTTCTGGCGCGAGAAGATCGAAACCAACCGCCGGCGCGACGCCGACACCGACACTCGACTCGACGACGCCGGATGGCTCGCCCTGCGGATCTGGGAGCACGAGACCGCCGAAACTGCCGCGGACCGGGTGATCACCACAGTCCGAGAACGCCGCGCGACGACCTAGTCGGCACCTTTGGCGAGGCCTTCGACGCCGTTCCGGGTTTCCTGCCAACTCTGTTTGACACACTGGTCCAGCATGGCGTCGTCGAGTTCCATGCCCAGCGCTGCGGCGAGAACGTGCGCGCCCAGCCGCGGCGGGATCGCGTTGCCTATCTGCTGCGCGATGCCTCGACCCGACCAGGGGTAATCGTGCGGGAAGGTCTGGAGCTTGCCTGCCTCGTGGTCAGTGAACCGCTCGGGCAGCCCCTTCCCCCGACCGACGAGACGGTTGCGAGACACCTTGCCGGTCACCGTGAACGCAGGCTGCGTGGAATCCCTCACCCCACGCACCTTCGGATCACCGCCCGTGCCGTAGTTGGACACCACGGTGAACCGCTCCGACCAGCCGAGTGCTTCGCCCATCGTCTTCCAGGGGCGAAGGCACGGATCGCCGTCGCCTCGGGCTTGCCCCTTGCGGTAGCGACGATGAGTCGGAGTGGGCAATTTCGCTTCGCCGCGGAGCCGAGCGATCAAGATCGCCCGCCGACGTGTTTGTGGAACGCCGAAGTCTTCGGTGTGGAGGATTCCGCAGTCGACACTGTAACCCCGGGCCCGGAGGACGCGACCGAATGCCATCCACACCGGGAGAACAGCCGGAACCTGCTCCAGCAGGATCGCCTCGTACGGGACACCTCGGTCAGCCGCGTCGAGGGCCCACCTCAAGGGCTCCAAGACAAGACCGGTTCGTTCGTCCTTCAGCCTCCTGAGAGCGGGAACCACGTCCTCGCCCTCTTCCATGGCCTCGACGAAACCCAGCACCCGATCGAGTGCTTTGCGTCCTTCGCCCTTCCCCGCGACCGTGTACGTCTGGCAAGGCGGCCCTCCGGTGAGGATTCGGGCCTCGGGGTATTCGAGAGGCTTGGAATGGCGAACGTCGCCGTGTTCGGTGCGCAGACCGGCTTTCTTGCGGGTCTCGCAGGCGTCGTCGTCCCACTCGATGCCCTCGACGGACACACCGAGCCAGTGGGCTGCGACGTCGAGACCACCAGGACCGGCGAAGAGGTCCACCATCTCGACCCGCGCAGACGAAGGCGAAGGCGGCTGTCCGTCGGTCATGAGGCGGAAGTCTATAAGCCGGGTACGACGCTCCGAGCGGGTCCCGAATCCGACACGCCGGCGAGTGCCTCACTCGGCACTCAGACCGATGTGACGCGCCCGTGACCACATGGAGTAACAAACGAGGCCAACCGTGCGACGTGATCGATCACGGAGCGAGTTGTGTTTCAGGGGATGCGACAAAGGCTAGAGGTCACCCGTCCGAGGCACCTGACGGCGAGGCCAGGAGGTCTTACCGTGGATCGTCGGCATGACTCGCCCCGTCGATGCGCCCGGACATGCAGTTGGAGGATCGGTGACCGACAAGTTCGACCAGCAGTACGCCGCGTTCCTCGACTTGGTGGACACCGGCACTCCGGAAACCGCCATCAAGAGGATGGAGTTGTTCGGGGCCGAGGACGAACTCCTCCAGCGAATCGCCGAGCGGCACGAGCGCGAGACCATCAGGATCAGAGAACGCGAGGAGCCACGAAGCGTCATCCTCGACAACCGCTACACCTGGTACACCGGGCCCCGACCACGCGACAAGTACTGGCCGGCGCTCGAGGAGCTGCTGCGAAAGTCGGGCTGGTCAGAGAAAAGCCTCGACGACCTCGACGGTGCATCCACCAAGGTCGTCTCCTTGCTGAGTCATCCGCAGGTGCCGAATTTCTCGACGAAGGGCCTCGTCGTCGGATACGTCCAGTCCGGCAAAACCACCAACTTCACGGCAGTGGCCGCGAAGGCGGCGGACCGCGGCTACAAGCTGTTCATCGTACTAGCCGGTATCCACAACGGCCTGCGACGGCAAACCCAGCTCCGCCTTGTCGACCAGCTGGTCAAGCCGAACCCGTCGCGGTGGCTTCAGCTCACCGATCCGGACAAGGACTTCACACCGCCTGCCAACGCCGCCGCCTACCTGGCCAAGAACAACAAGCAGCATGTCCTGTGCGTGATCAAGAAGAACCCTCGGGTCCTCGAGAAGTTCTCGGCGTGGCTCGAGACGGCTTCGGAGTACTTGGTGGACTGCCCGGCACTGATCATCGACGACGAGGCCGACCAGGCGACCGTCGCCACCGACAAAATCAATCCGCTGATCATCGACATCCTCGACCGGCTGCCGAAGTCCGCATACGTGGGATACACGGCGACGCCGTTCGCAAACCTGCTGATCGACCCGTCGGTCAAGGACCTGTATCCCGAGCACTTCATCGTCAATTTGCCCAAGCCGCAGGGGCACTTCGGGACCGAGGTGCTGTTCGGTCGGGACGTCGTCGACGGCGAAGACCCCGAAGACGTGTTCGACGGCTACGACATGATCCGTCAGGTCCCCACTTCCGACGTGGACCTGGTTCGGCCGAGCTCACGCGCCGACGTCGACGGTTTCCACCCGGCGATGACGAACTCCCTCCTCGCTGCGATTCGGTATTTCTGGCTCAGCACGGCCGCGCGGCGCGTTCGGCAAACGGGGAACCCTCACTCGACGATGCTGGTACACACCAGCGTCAACACCTCCGTGCACAACAGCTTCGAACAGCCACTGAGGAAGCTGCGTGACGAGAGCGAAGCATCGCTGCGCAGGGGCGATCCCGAACTCTTGGCCGAACTGCGTGACGTCTGGGAACGCGAGACCGCACGAGTTCCTGCCGAGCTGTTCGGCGAGCAGAAGGTCTCGTTCGAAGAGTTGGCTCCATTGCTCCCAGGAGTGCTGCACGACTGCCGGATCATCATGGACAACTCCGGCAGCAAGGATCGCCTCGACTACGAAAAAGGCCCGGTTGTCGCGATTGCGGTCGGCGGCAACACCCTGTCCCGTGGCCTCACGCTCGAAGGCTTGACCGTGAGCTTCTTTGTGCGTTCGGTGTCCGCCTACGACACGCTCCTGCAGATGGGGCGGTGGTTCGGCTTCCGCAACGGTTATGCCGACCTGCCACGGATCTGGATGACCGACGAGTTGCGCGACTGGTTCCGCCACATCGCGACCGTCGAGAGCGAGATGCGCCGCGACATCGACGTCTACATGATCGAAGACAAGACGCCGATGACGTTCGCGGTCAGACTCCGCACGCACCCGTCCCTTCGCGTAACAGCAGCGGCCAAAATGACCAACGCCGTACCATCCGCGTCGGCTTACGGCGGCCAGCGCGTCCAGACGCGTTACTTCCGCACCGACCATGAGTGGCTCACCACCAACCAGGACGCCGCGCGCACGCTCGTCGGGAACGCCGTGCTCGAAGGTCGACCGGACACGGGGAGGACCGACGGCAACAGGCTGATCCGCGACGTCCCGCACAACCTCGTCACGGACTTCCTACGCGAGTACCGGTTCCACGAGAAGTCACAGGAGTGCGACTCGAAGCTGTTGACCGACTACATCGCGAGGCGCATTGCCAAGTCCGGCGCCTTGCGCGGGTGGAACGTCGCGTTGATCGGCGGTTCGGCCGGCCGGGGCACTCCGAAGATGTTTTCCTTCGCCGACGGGTTCACTGTTCGCATGGTCACTCGTTCGGCGTTGGACGGCGACGACCCGACCTTTGTCGACATCAAAACTCTCATGAGCCGCCGGGACGCGGCGATAGACCTCGACGTGTCGTCGGTCAAGGGCGAACTCGCCGAAGATCTGATCAAGGCTTTGCGACTTGAGCAGAGTCCGGACACCGCACTTCTGACGCTCTACGCGATCGACAAGGACTCGAAGCCCAAGGAGCCGAACCCTGAGAAACCGGGCGTACCGCGTCGACCGTTGAACGCGGCAGACGACGTGATCGGGATCGGTCTCGTCTTCCCTGCGCCTTCGTCCCTCGATTCGACGGTCGAGTGGCAGTACGTGGCGACGAACCTCGCGAAGGTCCGGATCGAAGAAGAAGATCTGAGCGCCCTCGAAATGGTCGACGATTGATGTCTGCCCTACTCCGAAAAGTCATCGACGAACATTGGGCACGTCTCGATGAAGAGCACGTGTCCGGACCTGAGCACGTGCGCACGTCGGACCTCCCGGTGGCGACGCCGGTCGGCCCATTGCTCGCAGCCGTGGACCACGGCGGAAACCGGCATCTGCTGGTGCCGCTGACTGCTCACCAGCACGTCCGGGTCGACCGCGGCGGCGCAGCCTTGACGGTCCGCGAACGTCCACTCGAGAACGACCACGTCTACGAGCGGTACGCCGACCTCGGTTGCCTCCGCAGAGATCTCGACGAGGTCTTCACCGGGCTCGTCGCCGACATCCTGGCCGCAGTCGAAGAGGGTCCCGATCGGCCACTGAAGGCGCTTTACACGGTCCTGAGTCGCTGGCGTGCGCTGTTTCAGCACTCAGCCGCACCACTGACCAGCGACCGGTTGGCAGGCTTGTTCGGCGAGCTGGTGGTCCTGAACGAGCTGCTCGCGAGCGAGAGCACGGCCGTCGACTTCTGGACGGGTCCCTCCGGACACCGCCACGACTTCATCGTCGGCACGCGAGGCATCGAGGTGAAGACGTCCGCCGCCACGACCGGGCGAAGAGTCCGCATCCACGGCGTCGAGCAGCTCCAGCCTCCACCACACGGCACCCTCGACCTGGTCTGGATTCGTCTGGAACGGGTCACAGGGCAAGGCGGCACAGTCGCCGATCTGGTCGACCGCGCACGACAAGTCGGCGACGACGAGACCGGGTTGCTCTTCAAACTCGCCGAAGCCGGATACCGACCTGCCGATGCGGCCCTGTACCAGGACGTGCGCTTCACCGTTCGCGAGCAATGGTGGTACGACGTGGGCGACGATTTTCCCCGCATCGCTCCTTCGTCGGTCCCGCCGGGGATCTCCGACCTCGACTACACCGTCGACCTGGATCAAGAACAGCCACAAGTCACCGACGCCCCCGAAATCCGCGCTCGGATCGCTCGGATCACCCAGGAGAACATGTGACCGCAGCAGCATGGCACTCACAGATGTTCCCGCCCGAAGGGGCGAGCGCGGCCGAGGGGATCCGAAACCAACTCGGCAGACCCGAGCTGGACCTGCTGACGATCCTGGTGCGCGAATCGGCCCAGAACAGCTGGGACGCGCGAACCGGCGACACTGCCGTCGACTACCACCTCGACTTGAGGGTTGTCGGTCCGGCACACGCGCCGGCATGGCGAGAGCTGCTCACTCGCGAGGTGCCCGCCCACGAGCAATTGCCACTGCGGAAGTCAATCTCAGGGCCGTCCATCCGGATCCTGACTGTTTCGGACCGCGGGGCGACCGGTCTGGGTGGGCCGACCCGCGCTGACAACGCGGTGGTCGAGAACCACGACTTCGTCTCCTTCATCAGGAATATCGGCGAGCCGAGGGACACTGAACTCGGCGGCGGCACGTATGGCTTCGGCAAGGGGATCTTCTACCTGTTGAGCCGACCTGGGACGGTGCTCGTGCACACGCGGTGTCGAGTCCAGGGCGGATTCGAGACCCGGCTGATGGGCTGCGCGCTGTGGAAGAGCTACGCCGAAGGTGAAGGCCTTTCCGGTCGGCGCTACACCGGACGCCACTGGTGGGGCGTTACTTCCTCGGATGGTGTGGTCGAACCGCTGATCGGAGCTGACGCCGACGCCGCCGCCGAACGTCTGGGCCTGCGGGGCTTCGGCCACGATGAGACCGGCACGACGGTCGTCGTCATCGATCCTGACCTCGGCGAGCGAGAAATCCAAGAAGCCGGAAGCTACCTGGCGGAGACGATCACCTGGAACCTCTGGCCGAAGATGCTGGCCGACCCCGACGACGGAGCTCCTCCGATGAGGTTCTCCGTGCAGTGCAACGGCATCACCGTCCCCGTTCCGGACCCGCGTGAGACGACTCCGTTGGACATGTTCGTCGCGGCGTACCAGACGATTCGATCGGAGGATGATCACAACAACCTCTGGTATTTGGGTAATCCCAGGACAAAGCTCGGGGCGCTCGGCCTCGAGAAGCAGTTTCTCCCACCATTCGCCGAGACTCCCGCAGGCGAAGCGGCGGGCATCTCCGGCACTGTTCACCACGTCTGTCTGATGCGGACGGCCGAACTGGTGGTCACCTATCACGCCGGACCGAAGCCGGCCGCAGAGTACGTGTCCTACGCAGGCGTCTTCCGTGCGGATGTTGCACTCGACAGTACTTTCGCGTCATCCGAACCGCCCACTCACGACGCTTGGAACTGGCAATCGCTCGATGGCCTGGACAAGCGATTCGTCAAGATGGCATTCACGCGAATCAAGGAATCGATCGAAAAATTGATCGAGATCGACGGTCGGATTCGTGCCACGTCGTCGGAGATTTCGTTGGGTGCTGCAAGCCGCTCGTTCTCCGATCTCGTCGCAGGCGCCTGGGGCAACGGCGGCGCGTCCGACTACCGACGAGCATTCAAACCTGCGGCTCCTGCTGCACCGACCGGCACAGTCCAGCTTTCCGGGGACCTTTACGACGCCGGCGACGGCCTCGGCTCCCCGCCGGGCAGTGGGGACGCCCCCGAGCCCGGTCCCTCGAACGGACGTCGTCCACGGGTCGAGTACCTGGATGCGCCGTACTACGAGATCCACTCCGATGATGTCTTGCTGGTCCAGGCGTTTCGAGTCACCGCGCTCGGCCTGTACCACTGCGCGGCGGATCTCGGCGTTGCGCTGGCCGGGACCAGCAGCCGGGAAACCGACCCTCCGAGAGGAGCCTCCGAACCGCGGCTCGTCGGCTGGAAAGGCCCGGATGGCACGCTCCACACCGAACTGACGCAAGCTCTGGAAGGCGGCGAAGACGTTTGGCGCGTTCTCGTCCGCCCGGCGCCTGACACGACGACCGAGATCGCGGTGTCCGCACGACGTGAGGAGGCACCGCGATGAGCACACAGGCACCTCCCTACCGAGCGGCCCCATCGGAATCCGTGGTCGCCGGTCCGTGGCAGTGGCTCCTCGACGACGTCCCGAGCGAACTGCCGGACGTTTTGAGCGACTGGGACTACCGCATGGACTTGTCCTTGCGGCAACAAGTGACCGTCGACGTCGATCTCGTACGGGAGTCCACCGGGCTGCCGCCCTCGGCAAAGCTGACACTCGCCATGATCTGGACCGCAACCGGTTCGGGTTTGAAGGCCGCCGGCGACCGCGTATCTCTCCCCGAGTCGGGCATCACGACCGTCGAGCTGAGCACGGTGCTGTCCGGCAGCCAACTCGGCGGCGTTCTGGGCTTGGAAACCACGTTGGTGCTCGCCGAGTACTCCGAGACCGGAGCCTTGGCCTCGCCTCGCCGGGCCGGGTCGATCCTCTGGACCGACAAGTACGAGACCCGACTTCAGGGTGACGCGCCACTCTTCCCGATCGCTGTGGTCGACTTCTCCAAGACTCAGTACCCCGAAGAGGCGGGCTGGCACGTAGAGATCGGGGGCGACCTCGAGACGGCCACCATGGGCGCGTTGCTCCTCCTGGTGAACGAGCGCAAGCAAGTGCTGGTCGATGCCATGCGCAACGCAGCCAAGCCTCGAGCTGTCGACCGTGTGGTGTTGTCGACTGTGCACGCGGACGTCGCCCGCACCCTGGTGGAGTACGCGCTGCACGACCAGGACTTCACCCTGGAAGTCGACTATGGGGACGAGAGCATCGGCAGCACGCTCCAGGCTCTCGTCTCGCGGCTCTTCCCCGGTCAGAGCCTGGTCCACCTGCGCCGACGGCAAGAGCAGTCGTCGACCGCATTCGTGACCGAGCTACAGCACGCTGTTCGGATCTTCGAGGAGTCCTGATGAGCGTCTTGTTCCCGCGGCTGCTGCCTCGGCAAGCCGACAAGCTGTACGAGCAGTACAAGTCCCTCACGATCGAAGAGCTCGAACAGCACGCCGCGCTGCGTCACGACTCGGCTGTTTACGCCGCGACGGGCGGCGATCGAGCCCGAGAGAAGGATCTCGACGAGCTGCGTCAGTCGATCGTCGCCGTAGCTCGCGAAGCGGGCTTCCCGAACCGGATGACGCCCAGTGCCCAAAACTCCTTCGACCGGAAGATTGCCGAGCTGCTCCATCGGACGACGGGGTTGACCCCTGCCGAGGCAGCTGCTCGCGACATCTGGGTGTTCCTCGCGCTCGTCGTACTGCCGGACGTCTCATTCTGGAGGTTCGAGAAGCGGACGAGTGAACGCTTCCTCGCCAAGGACCTCACCCGGCACGTGTTCGGTCGACTCTGGTGGCGGGCACACCTGGTCCACGAACCGGACAGTACTGATCCCTACGCCGCGCTCAATATTCTCGGCGAAGGTGCGTTCGACCAGATCTACGCACGTCGACGGGCACTTGGCGGCAGCCCCCAGCTGGTCCGCTCGATCCTGCACATTTGGCACGAGATCGACGCCGGCGGACTGAACGAGACCGACCTGCTGAAAGATTTCCTGAAGCGTCTGCTCCGACTCGGCGCCTTCATGTCCTTCGAAACCCTCCACGACGAGCAACTCGATGCCGAGGTTCGCCGTGCAGCCCACGATTCGCTGCGTGCGTTCACCGCGGAACGCCGACCTCGACATTCGCTCGAACACGCCCATGGGTGACGGATGAACAGCTAGTCCACGCTTGGCTTAGGGATGTCGAAGTAGCTGGAGAACCGGACCGCCGGGGCGTACTCGCCCTTCACCTTCACCCGGCCTGTCACGAACATCGCCGCCACCGCTGCGTTGCCCGTGGCCATCCGGATGAAGTCGTCCACCGACAGGGTGATCGTTGTGTCCGGTGTCCTGGACAGGTCCGTCGAAGAAACGCACACTCCGTCCTCGATCACTGTCTGGAAACGGTCGTACCCATCCTCGCCGACGCCGTCGGAAAAGCGCCACGAAACCACGAAATCCACGTGACGTGCGCGCTCGGGGAGGAAATGCTCGGACATTCGGCGGAATATCTCGTCGAGGAACACCGCGCGCAGCTCGTCGTGGTCTGCGATCGCCTTCAGTTGGTCGCGGGAGGCTCGGCGAACCACGTCCACCAGGACGTCCGTCGACAGGGAGCTCAGCTCGATGCCTGCGCCTGACTCGCCCAGCATGTGGAGGGTTTCCAGGACCTGGATGAACTGGCCGGGGGTCAGGTTGGCGATGACCAGCTTGTCCGCGAACGCGTTGACCGCGTGACCGGCGCGAACACCGCGGGGCCGGGAAAGGCGCCACTTCGCTTTTCGGGGCACGGGGACGGACTATACGGGGTGCGGGAGGTCGAAGAATCCGATCAGGCCCGCCGCGAAGGCCAAATCGCCCTTGACCTTGATTCTTCCCGTGACGAACAACACTGCCGGCGTCGCCTGGTGGGTAATGAGCCTGAAGAAGTCGGCCGGGGCGATCGTGATAGTGACCCGCGGCGAGGAGTGCATCTCGCGGCTCACCGTGCACGAGCCGTGCGAAATCACCGTCTCGTAGCGGTCGTAGCCGCCTTCGCCGATGCCTCCCGACATCCGCCAGTGGACCACCGCGTGCAGGTCGCGGGCTCGGTCGGGGCGGATGTGCGCGCCCATGCGGGCGAAGATCTCGTCCAGTACTCGCTCGCGCAGGGGCCGCTCCGCGACGACGCTCTCGAGCTGCGCGCGGGACGCGGACGACACCAGGGACGCGAAGCGCGCCGGTTCGACCTTGCTCAGGTCGAACGCGGGGGCGCGCTCCGCCAGGCGAAGCAGCGCTGCCAGCAATCTTCGGAAGTCGTCCTTGCCGAGGTCGCGGGGGTTGACCGCGTCGGCGAGGGTGTTGACGTCGAGGGCGTGCGCCTCCGGGCCGAGCGGGTCGAGCCGCTCCAGGGCGTTCAGCAGCGCCGCTCCACGGAGCTCCGCGACCTGATCTGCGCTGGTCATCCCGGCGTTGTCGGCCATGGTCACTCCCTCTCAAGTTACTCACACGTAGGCTACCCGCCAGTAGGTAGGCGGGCAAGCGTGCCGAAATCACCCTCCCGGGGCAACGCCCGGTACCGTCTCCGGGCAGCAACAGGGAGGTCCAGCGTGTCAGAGGATGATCAGCGTCCGCCCGAACGGGCTCGGCGACTGCCGCGCGCGGTGCGCGAGCGGCAGATCCTGGACGCCGCCGTCCAGGTGTTCTCGCGCCACGGCTACCACGCGGCCTCGATGGACGAGATCTCCGACGTCGCCGGGGTCTCGAAGCCGATGATCTACACCTACCTCGGGTCCAAGGAGGACCTGTTCGGTGCGTGCATCCGCCGCGAAGCGACGCGGCTGCTCGAAGCCATCCAGGCCGGCGTGAAGCCCGACTTGCCGCCGGACATGCAGCTCTGGCACGGCCTGCGATCGTTCTACCGGTTCGTCGCCGAGTACCGCGAGTCGTGGACGGTCCTGCACCGCCAGGCGCTGACCGTCGGCGGCGCGTTCGCCGCGGAGATCACCGACATGCGGGCGCGCGCGATCCAGCTGGTCGCCGCGCTCGTGGTGTCCGCGGGTACCCGCAAGGGCGTCGGCGAGCAGGCCGAGTTCTCCGGCGAAGGGCTGTCCGCGGCGCTGGTCGGGGCGGCCGAGTCGCTGGCCGACTGGGCCCTCGACCACCCCGACATCTCCGACGGCGTCCTCGCGTCGTGGCTGATGAACCTCGTCTGGCTCGGCTTCAACGACCTCATCGAGGGCGAGGTCTGGAAGCCCTCAGAGTGAGGTGATCGTGCCGTCCAGGTGAGGCTTCGACGCACTCCACAGCTCGAACGCCCAGCCGTCGCCATCCGGCCACGACGTGAAGCCCGCCCTGGCCGGCAGCAGTACCGGCTGCTTGAAGCGGACGTCCACCGTGAACGCCTCCGGCAGCCGGCCTTCGAACGCGGCCAGGGCGTGGGCCTTCGTCCACATCCCGTGGGCGATCGCGCGAGGGAAGCCGAACAGCTTCGCCGTCAGCGGGTGCAGGTGGATCGGGTTGCGGTCGCCCGAGACCTCCGCATACCGCCGGCCGATGTCGGCCGGGACTCGCCAGATCGCGTCCGGGGTCGGGGGCGCCAGCTGCTCGCGGCGGACGGAAGAGCCTGAAGAGCCGCCGCGACGCAGGTACGTGCTCACGTCGACCCACACCAGGTCGTCGCCGGCCCAGGCTTCGCTGACCACGTCGAACTGACGGCCCTTCTCGTGCGGGCGCAGGTTCTCCGCGCGCACCCGGATCGTCAGCGGCTCGCCCAGGCGCAGCGCGCGGTGTTGGGTGATCCGGTTCGCCACGTGCACCATGCCGAGCAGCGGGAACGGGAAGCCCGGCTCGGTCATCAGCGCCATCTGCAGCGGGAACGCCAGCATGTGCGGGTACGTCGCCGGCAGCTCGTCGCTCAGCCGGAAGCCGCACACCGTGTTGTACGCCGCCAGGTGCGCCGGGTCGACGACGACACCCGTGCGCACCAGCTCCGTGTCCGGCAACGAGGACCCCGACGCCTCGCGCAGGACGCCGCCGAGCAGCGCCTTCGGGTACAGCGTCGCCAGGCTCGGCGTGCTGTCGAGTTCGCGGATCGCCACCTCACGCCCCCAGCAGGGCCTGGCCGCAGACGCGGACCACGTTGCCGTTCACCGCGGCCGACGCCGGGTTCGCGTACCAGGCGATCGTCTCGGCGACGTCGACCGGCAGGCCGCCCTGGCCGAGGCTGGACAGCCGGCGGCCGGCCTCGCGGATGAACAGCGGGACCGCCGCCGTCATCTTCGTCTCGATGAACCCGGGCGCGACGGCGTTGATCGTGCCGCCGTACGCCGCGAGCTGCGGGGCGCCGACGTTCACCATGCCGATCACGCCCGCCTTCGACGTCGCGTAGTTCGTCTGGCCGACGTTGCCGGCGATGCCCGCGATCGACGAGACGCCGATGATCCGGCCGTTCTCGTTCAGCACGCGGTCGCCGAGCAGCTTGTCGTTCACCGCGAGCTGGGCCGCGAGGTTCACCGCGATCACCGAGTCCCACGCGCTCTCGCTCATGTTGCCCAGCGTCTTGTCGCGCGTGATGCCCGCGTTGTGCACGACGACGTCTACGCCGCCGTGACGCTCCTTCAGGTACTCCGCGAGCTTCGCGGGCGCGCTCGGCGAAGTGATGTCGAGCTGCAGCGACGACCCGCCGATCTTGTTCGCCACCTTCGACAGGTCACCGCCCTGAGCGGGGATGTCGAGCGCGACGACGTGCGCGCCGTCGCGGGCCAGCACCTCGGCGATCGCCGCGCCGATGCCGCGGGACGCGCCGGTGACCAGCGCGACCTTCCCGTCGAGGGGCTTCTCCCAGTTCGTGGGCGCGACAGCCGTCTTGCCTTCGGCGCCGACCCGGATGACCTGCGCGTCGACGAACGCGGACTTCGCGGAGAGCAGGAAGCGCAGCGTCGACTCCATCGCTTCTTCAGCGCCTTCGGCGACGTACACGAGCTGAGCCGTCGCGCCGCGCTTCAGCTCCTTACCCACGGAGCGCACGAAGCCTTCGAGAGCGCGCTGAGCGATCCGCTCGCGGCCCTCGACCTGCTCCGGCGGCGTGCCCAGGATGACGACCCGGCCGGACGGCCCGACGCTGCGGATCACCGGGTGGAAGAAGTGGTAGACCTCGCGAAGGCGCGAAGGGTCGGTGACGCCGGTGGCGTCGAAAACCAGCGCCGCGTGCCGGTCGGCCGCCGTGGCGACGACGTCGAGGCCCGCGTCGGCAAGTTGATCCTTAAGGGTCTTCTCGAGGCGGCCACCAGGCGCGGCGCCGAGAAGTGCGGGACCCTCGAGGGCGGGTTGCCCGGGCTGGTACCGGCGCAGCGTGGCGGGGCTGGGCAGGCCGAGCTTCGGCACCACGAACTTCCCCAACGGGGTTTTCGTGAACTGCTGGTACCTGTCAGCCATCGAATGCCTCCCGTGCAGTCTGCGTCACGTCGCAGTCTAACCTACTCCTGAGTAGGTTACAGTGTGAGAGAGCCGACCAGAGAGGTGGAGTTCATGCCGCCGAAGAAAGCCCCCGCCGTGCGCAAGGTCGCGATCATCGGTGGCAACCGGATCCCCTTCGCGCGGTCCAACGGCCCGTACGCGAAGGCGTCGAACCAGGACATGTTCACCGCCGCCCTCGACGGCCTGGTCAGCCGCTTCTCGCTGCAGGGCGAGGTCATCGGCGAGGTCGCCGCCGGCGCCGTGCTGAAGCACTCGAAGGACTTCAACCTGGCCCGCGAGAGCGTGCTCGGCAGCAAGCTCTCGCCCGCGACGCCCGCGTCCGACGTGCAGATGGCGTGCGGCACCGGCCTCCAGGCCATCGTCAACGTCGCCAACAAGATCGCGCTCGGCCAGATCGACTCGGCCATCGCGGGCGGCGTCGACACCACGAGCGACGCGCCGCTGGCCGTCAACGAGGACCTGCGGCAGATCCTCATCCAGCTCAACTCCGCCAAGACGCTCGGCGACCGCCTCAAGCTCGTCGCGAAGATCCGGCCCGGGCACATCGTCCCGGCGATCCCGCGCAACGAGGAGCCGCGCACCGGACTGTCGATGGGCGAGCACGCGGCGCTCACGGCGAAGATCTGGGAGATCACCCGCGAGGCGCAGGACGAGCTGGCCGCGGCCAGCCACCAGCACCTCGCCGCCGCGTACGACCGCGGATTCTTCGACGACCTCGTGACGCCGTTCCTCAAGCTCGCGCGCGACCAGAACCTGCGCGCCGACTCGACCGCGGAGAAGCTCGCCAAGCTCAAGCCGGCCTTCGGCGGGCCGGACGGCACGATGACCGCGGGCAACTCGACGCCGCTGACCGACGGCGCGTCGACCGTCCTGCTGGCCACCGACGAGTGGGCCAAGGCGCACAAGCTGCCAGTGCTGGCGTACCTGACGTTCTCGCAGACCGCCGCCGTCGACTACGTCCATGGCGAAGAGGGCCTGCTCATGGCGCCCGCGTACGCCGTGCCGCGGATGCTCGCGCGGGCCGGGCTTTCGCTGCAGGACTTCGACTTCTACGAGATCCACGAGGCGTTCGCGTCGCAGGTCCTGGCCACGCTCAAGGCGTGGGAGGACCCCGCGTTCGCCAAGGAGAAGCTGGAGCTGGACACGCCGCTCGGCTCGATCGACCGGACGAAGCTCAACGTCAACGGCTCGTCGCTGGCGGCCGGGCACCCGTTCGCGGCGACCGGCGGCCGGATCGTCGCGACGCTGGCGAAGCTGCTGCACGAGAAGGGGTCGGGCCGCGGCCTGATCTCGATCTGCGCGGCCGGCGGCCAGGGCGTCACCGCGATCCTGGAGAAGTAGCGCTCACGCGAAAGGGCCGCCCCTCGCGAGGGGCGGCCCTTTTCGTGCGCATCAACTGGTGGGGAGGGCCTTGTTGGCCCGCTTCGCGAGCTTCTTGGCCCGCTTCTGCCCCTTGCGGGTCAGCTTCCCGGCGCTGGTGCCGACGTCCTTCGCGGCGTGCCGCGCGCGCCAGGCGGCCGACGGCTTCCCGTGCGTGTCGCTGACCGCGAGCAGCAGGCCACCGGCCACGCTCGCGTTCTTGAAGAACTGGATCTGCTGCTTCTGGCGCTCGCCCGGGTCCTTGATGGTCCAGAAGCTGTGCGCCGCCAGCGTCGTCGGCACCAGGCTGCCGAGCAGCAGCCCGGCCGCGAGCCGCGGCGCCTTGCCGGATGCGAGCGCGAGGCCGGCACCGATCTTCACGGCGGCGTCGATGCGGACGAGCGTCACCGGGTCGCGCGGAACCTGCTCCGGGACGACGTCGCCGACCTTCTCGAACGCGCTGTTGAGAAACGGTTCCGCCGCTTTCGCGTGCCCCTGGGCGTTCCTCAGGGCATTGATCCCGCCGGTCACGAAGATCGTGGCGAGCAGGGGACGTGCCACTCGACGGAGTATCACGGTCGTTGCCTTCCTCGTACGGGCCGCTGCCTGGTCGAACCTATCGCTTGGATGCCCGCTCCGCCCACGCTCGAACCCTCATCGGTGTTTCTGCGCGAATATCGCACCAACCCTAGAGAGAACTAGAAAGACTTAGCGGTTGACCTTGACGCGGCGTCAACTTCTATCGTCGAAGGCATGGAGTGGTCGATCCAGGACATCGCCCGCTCGGCCGGGACCACGAGCCGGACGCTGCGCCACTACGGCGCGGTCGGCCTGCTCGAGCCCTGCCGGATCGGCAGCAACGGCTACCGCTACTACGACGAGCAGGCGCTCGTCCGGCTGCAGCGGATCCTGTTGCTGCGCGAGCTCGGCCTCGGGCTCCCGGCCATCGCGGAGGTCCTGGACGGGCAACGCGACCGCGTCGTGGCGCTCGAGACCCACCTGGAGCTGCTCGAACAGGAGCGACGGCGGATCGGGCGGCAGATCGACTCGGTCCGGACCACGCTACGGAAACTGAAGGGAGGTGAACGACTGATGGCAGAGGAAGTTCTCGACGGCTTCGACCACACGAAGTACGAGAAGGAAGTGACCGAGCGCTGGGGCGCCGAGGCCTACCGGAAGGGCGACCAGTGGTGGAGCTCGCTGTCGGCCGAGGAGAAGCAGGCCCACCAGCAGGAGCAGCGGGACATCGCCGCGGCGTTCGGCGCGGCCCGGGAGGCCGGGTCGGCTCCGGACGCCGACGACGTCCAGGCGATCACGCGCCGGCTGCACGCGTGGCTCAAGCCGGCGGTGTCGTCGGTGTCCGCGGGGTACTTCGCGGGCTTGGGTCAGCTGTACGTCGACGACCCGCGCTACGGGTTGGAAGGCCCGGCCGCGGAATTCGTCCGCGACGCGATGAAGATCTACGCGGAACGGAACCTGAGCGACTAGCGCCACGTCGTAGTGCGCGCTGGGGGTAGGGACGAGCAGGGCTGCAGACCTGTTCGTCTCTATGTACGGCCATCCGGTCGAACCTCGGCGACACGCCTAGCTGTCTATGGCGGAATATCGGGCCCGCGCTAGATACGTCGATAGCTTGGCAGAGTGGACCCCATCCGCAACCCCTTCGCACCGGGCGCCGGCCAACGGCCGCCCGAGCTGGCCGGGCGCGAGCGTGAGCTCAAGGCGTTCGAAGTGGTGCTGGAGCGGGTCGCGCGGGGGAGACCCGAACGCAGTCTGGTGCTCACCGGGCTGCGCGGGGTCGGCAAGACCGTGCTCCTCGGCGAGCTGCGCGCGATGGCCGTCCGGCACAAGTGGGGCGCCGGGAAGATCGAGGCGCGGCCGGACGCCGACCTGCGGCGGCCGCTGTCCGCCGCGCTGCACCGGGCCATCCGGGACCTCGCCGTGCGGCACCGCGCGCCGGACCGGGTCGAAGAGGTGCTCGGCGTGCTGAAAGCGTTTGCGCTGCGCGCCAACAAGGCCGACGCGAAGCTGCGCGACCGCTGGCAACCGGGCATCGACGTGCCCGCCGCGCAGGGCCGCGCCGACTCCGGCGACATCGAAATCGACCTCGTCGAGCTCTTCACCGACGTGGCCGAGCTGGCCGCGGACGTCGGCACCGGCGTCGCGGTCTTCATCGACGAGATCCAGGACCTCCAGCCCGACGACGTCTCCGCACTCTGCGCCGCCTGCCACGAGCTGTCGCAGTCCGGTGCGCCGCTGGTCGTCGTCGGCGCCGGGCTGCCGCACGTGCCCGCCGTGCTCTCGGCGTCCAAGTCGTACTCCGAGCGGCTCTTCCGCTACGCGCGCATCGACCGGCTCGACCGCGAGGACGCGGACTTCGCCGTGATGGCGCCGATCGAGCGTGAGGACGCCGACATCGAGCCGGAAGCGCTCGACGCCCTCTTCGACGCCTCCGGCGGCTACCCGTACTTCATCCAGGCCTACGGCAAGGCGGCCTGGGACGCGGCGCCGTCCGACCCGATCACGGTCAAGGACGTCCAGGTCGCGGCGCCCGAGGCCGAGGCGGAGCTCGCCGTCGGGTTCTTCGGCTCGCGCTACGAGCGCGCGACGCCCGCCGAGCGGGAGTACCTCCAGGCGATGGCCGAGCTGACCCAGGGACGTGACGAGCCCGCCGGCACCGCCGACGTCGCCGTGTTCCTCGGGCGGAAGCCGTCGTCGCTGTCGCCGGCCCGCGACAGCCTGATGAAGAAGGGCCTCGTGTTCTCCGCCGAGCGGGGCCAGATCGCCTTCACCGTGCCGCACTTCGGGCACTACCTGCTCAAACGCGACTGACCTGGGCTTTTCCGGTCGTCCCGCGCTGTATGCGCGTCACTAAGTTTCTATTGGAAAATCACTATAGTTTTCTATAGAGCTGTAGCGGGTTGCTTCGCCGTGACGGCGGCCACCCTCGATCTCTCCGGCTCTTTCCCAAGTTTGCCGATGATTCATCGGCAGGTGTGCCAAGTCACCGGACATTCATTGGAATCCTTGTGAAAAAAGGTGCATACTAGAAGCACAAGCCACCAAGACCCTCCGAAGGGGATGCAGACACCGATGAACAACATCGCCGCCAAGCTCCGTGCTCGTCGCGCCGAGGCTCGCACTCGCCGGTCGCTGAACCGTGCGATCGACACCGCCGCCACCGCGACGGTCCGTCAGGAACTCATCGCGATCGCGCAGGCTCGCTCGGGCTACATGCGCTGACCTCCGCCTCGCCCCGGTGGCGGTCGCCCATTCGAGTGACCTATGCCACAAAGTGCTGAGGCTGTAACGCCACACAAAGTGGCGTCGATACCCCCTACGACCCCGTGATGCTGGCGGACCCCCGACCTGGCAGCATCGCGGGGTTTCCCATGTCCGGGGTCCGAAAATCTTCTTGCCCTCGCCGGCTTCCGCAGTATTCTTTGACTTCGTCAACCAACTTGTTGAGGTGGTCAATGAACACCGACCGGGTGGCTGCGGTCCGCGCCTTCAACCGGCTCTACACCGGCGTCATCGGCGTGCTCGACGAAGGGCCGGCGGACGCCGAGTACTCGCTGCCGGAAGCCCGCGTGCTCTTCGAGCTCGCGCAGGAGGACCCGCTGGCCGTCACCGACCTGCGGAAACGCCTCGACCTCGACGCCGGGTACGCCAGCAGGCTGCTCGCCCGCCTCGAGTCCCGCGGCCTGGTCTCCCGCGAACGGTCCGACGAGGACGCCCGCCGCCAGCTCGTGCGGCCGACGCAGGCGGGCCGTGACGCGTTCGCCCTGCTCAACCGCCGGTCCACCGACCGGATCGGCGGGCTGCTGAGCCGCTTCGACGAGGAAGGCCAGCAGCGGCTGCTGGCCGCCATGCGCACCATCGGCGACGTCGTCGGCGACCGGAAGCGCGATCCGGCGCTCGTGCTCCGCCCACCACGACCGGGCGACCTCGGATGGGTGGTGCAGCGGCACGGCGCCCTCTACGCCCGCGAGTACGGCTTCGACGTCCGCTTCGAAGGGCTCGTCGCCGGCATCGTCGCGGATTTCGCCGCTCGTGACGACTCGGGCCAGGCGTTCTGGATCGCCGAGCTCGACGGCGAGCGCGTCGGAAGCATCGCGTGCGCCCGCGCGCAGGGCGCGGACACCGCGAAGCTGCGGCTGTTGCTGCTGGAGCCGTCGGCCCGCGGCCACGGCGTGGGCAAGCGGCTGGTCACCGAGTGCGTCGAGTTCGCCCGGGCGCACGGCTACCGGACGATGGAGCTGTCGACGGTGTCCATCCTCGACGCCGCCCGCACGCTCTACCGCGCGGCCGGGTTCGCACTCGCCGGCGAAAAGGACTTCGACGACTGGGGTCCGAAGCTGACCGAGGAGACCTGGCGCCTCGAGTTCTAGCGGGGCACCCGGCCGAGCAGGAAGAACTCCGGGTTCGGGCGCAGCGCGGTCAGGTGCGCGAGGCGGTTCGACATCGCGAACAACGCCGTGATCGCGCCGACGTCCCAGATCTCGTCGTCGGTGAGGCCGGCGTTGCGCGCGGCCGCGAGATCGCCGTCGCCGAACAACGCGGAGTCCTGCGCCAGGGCGAGCGCGAGGTCGACGATCGCGCGGCCGCGCTCGTCCAGCTCCACCTGCCACGGGTTGCTCGACACGCGGTCGGCCAGCTCGGGGTCCTTGGCGCGGATGCGCAGGATGGCCCCGTGGGCGACGACGCAGTAGGTGCAGTGATTGGCCCCGGACGTCGCGACGACGATGAGCTCGCGCTCGGCCTTGCTCAAGCCGTCGGAGCGTTCCATGAGGGCGTCGTGGTAGTCGAGGAAGGCGCGCAGCTCGGCGGGGCGATGGCCGAGCGCGCGGAAGATGTTCGGCGTGAACCCGGACTTCTCCGCGATCACGCCGACGCGCTCGCGAAGGTCGTCGGGCAGGTCTTCGAGTTCCGTGATCGGGAACCGGCTCACCGCGTCGCTCATGTCCTCACGCTAGCCGTGGTTGGCTGTGCACGTGACGGACTACGTCGACGGGTACTGCGAACGAGTCGGGCCCGGGCTCTGGGGTGAACCGCTCAACAGCCTCAGCAATCTCGCCTTTCTCCTCGCCGCGGTGCTGGTCTGGCGGCTGGCCGCGGGCGACCGCGTCGGACGGCTGCTCGCCGGGCTGATCGGGCTGGTTTTCGTGGCGAGCACGGCGTTCCACCTGGTCGCGACGCGCTGGGCCGCCGTCGCGGATTCGGTGAGCATCCTTGTTTTCATGCTGGTCTACGCCGTGTTGTTCGCGCGCGTCTTCTACCGCTGGCGGCTGGCCTGGCTCGCCGCGCCCGCGTTCGTCGCGCTCACCGTTGTCACCGCGTTGCTCGGCGGTGGTCTCTACCTCTCCGCGCTGATCGGGCTCGGGATCTTCGCCGCTCTGCTGGCCTTCGAGCGCGACGCGTATTGGACGCACTTCGCCGTCGCGGGTGCGGTTTTCGCGCTGTCGCTGAGCTTGCGCGCGCTCGACCGGGACGTGTGCGACTACGTCCCGGTCGGCACGCACTTCCTCTGGCACCTGCTCAACGGGCTGGTGCTCTACCTCGTCTCGCGGACGATGGTGCTCCGGCACCGTCCTTAGTGGACTTAGTGGGCACCGATGGGGCGCAGGTCCTTGTCGTTCTCGTCGGCGTGGTAGTCCTCGGCGTTGGTGTCGTCGGTGCCGTTGAAGACCTTCATCCGGCGCGCGATCACCGTGACGATCACCGCGACCAGCAGGTTGGCGATCAGGGCGACGAAGCCGACGTAGATCTGGACCTGGGAACCCGAGAACGGGTGCCAGCCGAGGATCGACAGGTTGCCCAGCGGCAGCGCGGAGCCGCCGAAGTGCTGCTTGCCGCCGGCCCCGGGAATCCCGTACAGCATGATCAGGCCCCAGCCGATGCCGACGACCCAGCCCGCGATCAGGCCCCAGCGGTGGAACCAGCGCGTGTAGAGCGAGAGCGCCACGGCCGGCAGCGTCTGCAGGATCAGCACGCCGCCGATGAGCTGCAGGTCGATGGCGTACTGCAGGTCGAGCAGGATGATCGCCGCGACCGCGCCGAGCTTCACGACCAGCGAAGCGAGCTTCGCCTGCTTCGCTTCCTGCTGTGGAGTGGCGTCCTTCCGGATGTACTCCTTGTAGATGTTGCGGGTCCACAGGTTGGCCGCGGCGATCGACATGATCGCGGCCGGCACCAGCGCGCCGATGCCGATCGCGGCGAACGCGATGCCGGCGAACCACGACGAGAATTGGGTGTCGAACAGCACCGGGACGATCGTGTTGGTGTCCGGCTTGCCGGTCGCCGCGTTCGTCAGCGGCTTGACGCCCGCCGTGATCGCCACGTACCCCAGCAGCGCCAGCAGGCCCAGCACCAGCGAGTACGCCGGCAGCGCGACCATGTTCCGCTTGATGACGCTGCGCCCGCGCGAGGCCAGCACGCTGGTCAGCGAGTGCGGGTAGAGGAACAGCGCCAGCGCCGAACCCAGCGCCAGCGTCGCGTACTGCAGCTGGTTGTTGGCCGTCAGCAGGATCGACCCGGCCGGCTTGCCGGTCGTCGGGTTCGGCGTGCCGAGCTTCGCCGCCGCCGTGTCGAAGATGTGCGACCAGCCGCCCAGCTTCGAGGGCAGGTAGACGATCGCCACGAGGATGACGATGTAGATCAGGATGTCCTTGACGAACGCGATCAGCGCGGGCGCCCGCAGGCCGGACTGGTACGTGTAGAAGGCCAGGATCACGAAGGCGATCAGCAGCGGCAGGTGCCCGACGAAGCCGGAGCCGTTGATGCCCATCGTCCGCAGCACGGCTTCGAGGCCGACGAGCTGCAGCGCGATGTACGGCATCGTCGCGACGATGCCGGTGATCGCCACCAGCAGCGCGAGGATCGGGGAGCCGAAGCGCCCGCGCACGAAGTCGGCCGGGGTCACGTAACCGCGGACCCGCGAGACCGACCACATCCGCAGCGCCGGGAGCAGCACGATCGGGTAGACGACGATCGTGTACGGCAGCGCGTACAGGCCGAGCGCGCCGGCGCTGAAGACCAGCGCGGGCACCGCGACGAACGTGTACGCCGTGTAGAGGTCGCCACCGAGCAGGAACCACGTGATCCACGAGCCGAACTTGCGGCCGCCGAGGCCCCATTCGTCCAGGTGGTCCAGCCCGCCACCGCGCTGCCAGCGCGCCGCCATGAACCCGAGCACGGTGACCAGCGCGAACAAGATCGTGAAGATGATCAGTTCGGGCCACTGCAGGTTGCTCATCGAGCGTCCCCCTCGTCCAGGTCCTCGACGCTCAGCTTGTCCGGGGCGTCACCCGTCGGCTTGTCCCGCGTCATCATGTAGACGATCCAGGTGCTGAGCACCCCGATCGCGACGAAGAGGAACTGGAACCAGTAGAAGAACGGCATCCCGAACAGCCGTGGACCGTCCATGTTGAACAGTGGCGTGACCAGGACCAGCAGCGGGACGATCAAGAGCAGGTTCCACGGGCTGAACTGGAACCCGCGCACCTTCCCGTCGTGCTTCTCAGTCGACATCGGACCTCACCTAACACTCCCGTAACCGACCGCCTGACCTTAGAACCTGGGTGACGGGACGTCACGTCTGTCCGATATCGATTTGATCGCCACGCACCGCGTTGCCGACCAACGTCGGTTGCCGCGCCCTGACCCGCCCTATATCAATAGCCGGACTCCGCACGCGAAAACCCGATAAGGGGCAACCGTATGACACGACTCCGCTACGCGGTGGTGATCCCGGCCATCGCCGGCACCCTGCTGGCCGGGTTCACGCCGGCCTTCGCAGGCCAGGAGGTCGCGGCCGCCAAGCAGCGGCTGAACTCCACGAACATCCCGGCCCAGTACGCGAACCAGAAGCTGGACTGGCACAAGTGCGCCGTCCCCGACGAGCTGCCGACGGCCCCGCCCGCGGGCGCCGAGGACATGGAGTGCGCGACCTACAAGACGCCGCGCAACTGGTACCAGGCGAACGCCCAGATCGACCTGACCATCGCGGTCAGCCGCCTGAAGGCGACCAAGGACGCGACCGCCAGCGTCGTCACCAACCCCGGCGGCCCGGGTGCGCCCGGCCGGAACTTCCCGGCCCGGCTGCGCAACCAGCCGAAGCTGCGGGAGCACCAGGAGATCATCGGGCTGGACCCGCGCGGTACCGGCAAGAGCACGAACATCACGTGCGGCGGTGCCATCGGCACCGGCTCGGACCTGGACCCGCGTGACCGCGACCGCCAGAACCTGAACCTGATCGTCCAGGCGACGAAGTACGCGGCGCTGTCCTGCCAGGCGAAGTCCGGCGAGCTGGGCCCGCTGATCAACACCGACCAGACGGTCAAGGACATCGACCTGCTGCGCGTGCTGCTCGGCCGCGACAAGATCAACTGGGTCGGCTACTCCGCGGGCACCTGGATGGGCGCGCACTACGCGCAGGCCTACCCCACCCGCACCGGCCGGTTCGTGCTCGACTCCTCGACGGAGTTCACGACGACCTGGCAGAAGTCGTTCGACTGGCAGCCGCTCGGCTTCGAGCGCCGCTGGCGGCAGGACTTCCTCCCGTGGATGGCGAAGTACGACAAGCTCTACCACTTCGGCACCACCGGCGAAGCGGCCCGCCAGACGTACGAGCAGGTCCGCTACGTCCTGACCCAGGGCGCGGTCACCCTGCCCGACGGCTCGTCCGTGTCGGCCAACGGCCTGGACGCCTTCATCGCGTCTTCGATCTATTCGAAGCGTTCCTTCCCGGGCCTGGCCGACTACCTGGTCAGCGTCCGCACGCTGACCCAGGGCACCGCGTCGGCGCAGGCCAAGACGTCGGCCGCGCAGAAGGTCAAGGCCGCCGACAAGAGCACCGACACCTCCGGCGCGCAGCCGCTGATGGTGCCGACCGACGGCGACTCCTACGACGCCAGCTTCTGGACCATCCCGTGCAACGAGGGTCCGTGGACCGGCACGACGAACAGCGCCATCAAGGACTCGCAGAAGCTGATCGACAAGCAGCAGCCGCTCCTGGGTGCCGGCTGGTTCATCCAGCCCTGCCTGTTCTGGAAGAAGACCCCGGCGCCGCTGCCCGTGCTGAACGGCAAGGGTGTCCCGCCGGTGCTGATCGTCGAGTCGGAGCACGACCCGGCGACGCCGATCGAGGGTGCGCGGCGCGCGCACAAGGCGTTCGCGAACTCGCGGATGCTGACGATCACCGGTGAGGGTGACCACGGGATCTACGCCGGCGGCAACGCGGGTGTGGACAAGGTCGTGGAGGCCTACCTGGTCGACGGCGTCGTGCCGAACGACCAGAACCTGCCCGGTGTGGCACTTCCGGTGCCTCCGGGCGCCTGACGCCACTAGGTGTTGTGGGGCCCCGTCGAGCTTCGGCTCGGCGGGGCCCCTTCCACACCTGTGCACAGAGTTGTCCACAGGCGGTGGACAACTCGGGTGGTATTAGTATTGGTCTCATGGTGCGAGTGCCGCTGACGAACGAAGAGCGCGAACGGGGCGAACGCCTCGGGCAGGCGCTGCGGGCGGCGCGGGCCGGCCGGAGCATGGTCGAGGTCGCCGGCGAGGCCGGGATCTCGGTCGAGACGCTGCGGAAGATCGAGACCGGGCGGATTCCGACGCCGGCGTTCTTCACGGTCGCGGCGATCGCGGACGCCGTCGGGCTGCCGTTGGAGGAGCTGCGGGCGGCTGTCTCGCCGGCGGGGTCGCCACCGCTCTCCCAGGCGAGCTAGATCGGGCGCAGCTGGTTCAGGATGTGCTCGCGGTCGTTGAGGAACGCGCACGCCGCGACCGGCAGGTCATAGCTGTTGAGCAGCTTCTCGAAGTCGGAGAACTCGTCCGTGGAGAACGCGAACCCGACCTTGACCGCGTGGGCCGCCAGGACGTCGGCCAGTTCCTCCCACTCGCCGGACCACAGCAGTGTCCGGTAGTGCGTGTACTCCTCCGGGGACAGCCGGTCGGCGAGGCTCGTCAGCACGCTGTCGGCGAAGAAGCTGATCCGGTTCTCCTGCAGGTCCGCGACCGTCGGGTTCGCCGGGTCGCGGGCCGCGTCGGCGTTGCGGATCACGCCGGGGCCCGCCACCGGGTACGCCGTGTGGACGTGGCCGTTCTCCTCGACCAGCACGATGAGGTGCACGGTGAACCGCTCACCCGCGCAGCGCCAGCGGCCGTTCGGCTGCCGCCACCGGGCTTCGCCCGGGTCGTTCGCGACGTCCTTGACGACCGAGATGATGTGCTCGTTGCTCCAGCCGGGCGGGAACTCGCTGGTCGCCCTCCGCCCGACGCCCGGTGCGTGTCCGCCGCCCACCGCTGCTCCCTTCGTCGGAACGAGCGTAGGTCAAACGGCCGCGGACAGCACGACGATGCCGACGACCAGCAGATCGAGACCGCGGAAGAGCTGCCGGGCGAGGTTGGCGGGCATCGGCCCGGCCGGGGTGTCCACGAAACCCGGATTCGCGTAGTCAACCCCGGTGCGCGTGACGGTCCGGATGATCGAGAGCACCGCCAGCGGCACGGCGAGCCAAGCGCCCAGGCCGAGCGACGTCCCACCCGCGAGGGTGACCACGGCGAGCACGCCTGCCCAGAGCAGGCCGGCGACGGCGAGCACCACGCCGTGCGCCAGGACCAGCTCGCGGTTCGACGACCCCAGCCAGCGGCGGCGGCCCGGGTTGCGCCACAGCTCACCGAGCCCGGCGCCGAACGGCGTCAGCGCGACGTACGCGCCGATGCCGGCCAGGACCGCGCCCGGCAGGGTCGGGAGCGCGAGGTGCGCGACGACCACCGCGAAGCAGACCAGCACCGCCGCCCCCGCGTAGCGCGACCGGCCGAGCGTGCCCGCCCAGGCCAGCCGCAGCGGCGTCGGGCGGCGCAGGGAGATCCGCCCGGTCGGCCCGGACGGCGGCAGCAGCATCATCGGGTCGAGGAAGGTGACGGCGACCGAGCGCAGCACCCGGCCGTCCCACCCGGCGAGCAGCACGGACCGGCCCGCGCGCGGCACCGGCTCGCCGCCGAACGCCAGCGGCAGCGCCGCGACCAGCACGCCCGCGGCACCGAACTCGACGGCCACCGGGCCGACGCCGAAGGAGGTGACCGCCAGCCCCAGTACCGCCAGCACCAGCGGGCCGAACGCGTCGAACCGCAGCGACGTCCGCCTCGCCGAAGCGAACGCAACCACCGCGGTCGCGGCGACGACGGCGACGCCCGCGCGCCACTGGTCGAGCCCGGCCCCGCCGACGGCGAGCATCAGCGCCGCCAGGTAGCCGGTCACCGCCACCACGCCGGTCCAGGCGCCGAGCAGCCGCAGCGTGACGACGCGACCGCGATCGACCGGCGCGAAGTCGAGCCAGGTCAGCTCCGCCGGTTCGACCCACACGAAGCCGCGGCGCAGCAGGCCGCGCCAGCCGACCGCGCAGCAGAGGATCAGCAGCCCGAGCACGGCCGGGAAGTCCACGTGGGACGAGCCGTAGACGGCCTGGCGCCAGGCGTCGACGTGGAAGAACGCGGTGAAGAGGAACCCGAAGCCGAAGAGGAAGGCGAACGAAGCCATATCGCCGCTGAAGATCCCGCCGAACCGCTTGCGGCCCGGGATCCGCATCCGGCGCGGCGCCAGGGTCACCACAGTTCGAGCACGCTGTCCGCGGCTTCGAGCAGCGGCGGGTGGTGCGTGGCCACCACGACCGCCGCGCCGGCCGCCGTCGACCGGGCGATCACCTCGACCAGCCACTCCTTGCCCGCGGTGTCGAGCGCGCGCTCCGGCTCGTCGAGCAGCAGCACCCGGTGCGGGCGAGCGGTGACGCCGAGCAGGAGCAGCCGGCGACGCTGGCCCGCGGAGAAGTGCCCGGACGTGACGCGCATGCGTTCACCGAGGCCCGCGTCGTGCAGCAGCTCCTCGTGGTCGCCGAGGTCGGCGCCGAACGAGCCGGCCAGGAGCTCGAGGTGCTGCAACGGCGTCAGCTCGGCGAAGAAGTCGGAGTCGTCGAACAGCACGGACACCTTGCGGCGGAACTCGACGTCCCGCTCGTCCGGCACCTTGCCGTCCACCAGCACGCGGCCCCGCTGCGGCTTCTGCATGCCGTAGAAGCAGCGCATCAAGGTCGACTTGCCGACGCCGTTGGGCCCGACGATGGCGGCGCACTCGCCGGGGTCGACGGAGAAGTCCAGGTCGTCGAACAGCCACAGTTCGCCGGCCCGGACGCCGATGCCCTTCGCGTCGATCATCGGAGCGCTTCGAGCACCGGGGCGAACTGCTCCATGTTCTGCTCCAGGACGGTGTAGTAGGTCAGGCCGAACCGCTCGCGGTGCGCGTGGAGCTGCTCGGCGACCTCGGCGGGCGAGCCGACCAGCGCGGTCGGCACCTCGGCGAGCTGGTCGACGCTCAGCACGCCCTTCGTCAGCTTCGCCAGCTCTTCGAGCGCTGCCGCGCGGTCGTCGGTGATGTGGACGAAGTGGCAGAGCAGGTTGAACTCGGCCTCGCGGTCACCGAGCTTCGACCGGACGAACTTGACGCGCTCCTCGATGTCCTCCGCGCTGGCCGGGACGAGAGCGCCGCCGTCCGGCGTCTTGGCTGTGCCGGTGAACCCGATGATGTCGGCGTGCTCGGCGGCCAGCGTCAGGATGCGATCGCCACGGCCACCGAGCAGCAGCGGCGGTCCTTCGGGACGCGCCGGCCCCGGCTTGTGCTCAGGGTCCGCGTACCGCCGCTTCAGTTCGAGAATCGTCCGCTCGAGGTGGTCGACGCGCTCGCGCGCGGACGGGAACGGCATCCCGGCCGCCTCGAACTCCTCCTTGACGTACCCCGCGCCGAGCCCCAGCTCCAGCCGGCCTTCGGTGAACTGGTCGGTGCCCGTGACGTCCCGGGCGAGCAGCACCGGGTTGTAGAAGGGCGCGTTGAGCACGAAGGTGTTCAGCTTGACGCGGGAAGTGACCTCGCCGGCGAGCACGAGCGCGGGGAACGGCGGGGCCATGCCGAGGTGGTCGGCCGCGGACAGCACGTCGTAGCCGAGGTCCTCGACCTTGCGGCACTTCTCGACCCACGCGGCACGGCTGTCCGGTACGACCATGTTGACGCCGAAGCGGAAATCCCCAGTCATGGCACCAAGGTACTCAACGGCCGCGGAGGCACTCGATCACCGGGGCGAGCCTGGTCAGGTCCTCTTCGATCACCGTGAAGTAGCTGACGCCGAGGGTCTCCCGCGTGCGCAGCAGCTGCTCGGCCGCCGCTTCCGCCGAACCGATGACCACCGTGGGCAGCTCGCCGAGCTCGCCGGCGCTCAGGTGCGGCACGAGCCGGTGGGCCGCGTCGAGCGCCGCCCGCCGGTCGCCGGTGATCCGGATGAAGTGGATCAGCAGGTTGAGCTCGGCGTCCCGGCCGCCGAGCGCCCGTTTCACGAAGTCGACGCGCTCGGCGAGCGCGGCGGGGCCGGCCAGGGCCAGCCGCCCCTCGGCCGCGCCGGGCGCGGTGCCGGTGAAGGCGATCGTCTCGGCGTGCTCGGCCGCGAAGGTCAGCATGCGGTCGCCGCGGCCGCCCAGCAGCAGCGGCGGCCGGGGCCGGGACTCGTACGCGCGCTCGAGTTCGGTGACCGCGCGGACGACCCGCTCGAACCGCTGCCCCGGCGTGCCCCACTCGATCCCGGCGGCCTCGAACTCCGCGCGGACGTAGCCGGCGCCGATCCCGACCTCGAGCCGGCCGCCGGTGAACTCGTCGAGCCCGGCGAGGTCGCGGGCCAGCAGCACCGGGTTGTGGAAGCTCGCGTTGAGCACGAAGGTGTTCAGCTTGACTCGCTCGGTGGCCTCGGCGGCGAGCAGCAGCGCGGGCACCGGCGCGACCCGCCCGAGGTGGTCGACCACGCCGACGACGTCGTAGCCGAGGTCCTCGGCCTGACGGCACTTCGCCACCCACTCGGCCCGTGAGCCGGGCGCCACCAGTGCCACCCCGAAGCGGAACGGTCTCATGAACCCGAAAGTACAGGCAGAAGGGGACGTCCCTCGGGACGTCCCCTTCTGCCTCACGAGGCTCAGCTCAGGCGCTGGGCCAGCGCGTCGAGCTCGTCACGCAGCGAGGTCGGGACCTCGCCGATCTTCTGGAACCACTCCTCGATCAGCGGCAGCTCTTCGCGCCACTCCTCGGGCTTGACGTCCAGGGCGGCCTGGATGTCCTCGATCGGCTCGGTGAGGCCCTCGGTGTCGAGGTCCTCGGCCCGCGGCACGAAGCCGACCGGCGTCTCGACGGCGTTGCCCTTGCCCTCGACGCGCTCGATGACCCACTTCAGGATCCGCGAGTTCTCGCCGAAGCCCGGCCACAGGAACCGGCCGTCGTCGCCGCGGCGGAACCAGTTGACGTAGAAGATCTTCGGCAGCTTGTTCGCGTCGGCGTTCTTGCCCAGGTTCAGCCAGTGCTTGAAGTAGTCACCGGCGTGGTAGCCGAGGAACGGCAGCATCGCCATCGGGTCGCGGCGAACGTTGCCCACCGCACCGGCGGCCGCGGCCGTCGTCTCCGACGACATGGTGGCGCCCATGAACACGCCGTGCTGCCAGTCGCGGGCCTCGTTCACCAGCGGCACCGTGGTCTTGCGACGGCCACCGAAGAGGATCGCCGAGATCGGCACGCCCTTCGGGTCGTCCCACTCCGGCGCGAGGATCGGGCACTGCGACATCGGCGTGCAGTAGCGCGAGTTCGGGTGCGCGGCCTTCTCGTCGGAGTCCGGCGTCCAGTCCTGGCCCTTCCACGACGTGGCGTGCTCAGGCTGGTTCTCCATGCCCTCCCACCAGATGTCGCCGTCGTCGGTCAGGGCGACGTTCGTGAAGACCGTGTTGCCCTTCTCGATCGTGCGCATCGCGTTCGGGTTGGTGTGCCAGTCGGTGCCCGGCGCGACGCCGAAGAAGCCGAACTCGGGGTTGACCGCGTACAGCCGGCCGTCCTCGCCGAAGCGCATCCACGCGATGTCGTCGCCGAGGGTCTCGGCGCGCCAGCCCGGGATGGTCGGCTGCAGCATGGCCAGGTTGGTCTTGCCGCAGGCGCTCGGGAACGCGGCCGCGACGTAGTGGACCTTGTCCTCGGGCGAGATCAGCTTGAGGATCAGCATGTGCTCGGCGAGCCAGCCCTCGTCGCGGGCCATCACCGAGGCGATGCGCAGCGAGTAGCACTTCTTGCCCAGCAGCGAGTTGCCGCCGTAGCCCGAGCCGTAGCTCCAGATCGCACGCTCTTCGGGGAAGTGCGAAATGTACTTCGTCGTGTTGCAGGGCCAGGAAGAGTCCTTCTGGCCCGGCTCGAGCGGCGCACCCACGGAGTGCAGCGCCGGCACGAATTCACGCTCGCTGCCATCCGGCGCGACGAACTTGTCGAGGGCCGCTTTGCCCGCGCGGGTCATCACGCGCATCGAAGCGACAACGTAGGCGAAATCGGTGATTTCGATACCCAGCTTGGGATTCTCGTCGGCGAGGGGACCCATGCAGAAGGGGATGACGTACATCGTGCGGCCGCGCATCGAGCCCCGGAAGAGCTCGGTCATGGTGGCCTTCATCTCGGCCGGGTCCATCCAGTTGTTGGTGGGACCGGCGTCCTCGGGACGCTCCGAACAGATGAAGGTCCGGTCTTCGACGCGGGCGACGTCGTTGGGGTCGGAAGTAGCCCAGAAGGAGTTGGGCTTCGACTTGAGCTGCACGAACGTCCCGGCCTCGACCAGCTCCTGGTTGATCCGGGCGGCTTCTTCGTCTGACCCGTCGACCCACACCACGCGGTCCGGGGTGGTCAGCTCGGCGACCTCCCGGACGAAGGACAGCACGCCAGTGTGCGTCGTCGGCGCGGTGTCCAGTCCGGGGATGGCGACTGCGGTCATCTCTACTCCTGACTTCCGACGACAAATGAGCCCGCACCGGGAACGACGCTGTTCCGGTGCGGGCTTCATTGCCTGCGGCCGAATGGCTTCGCACACCGGTTGGCGAACCGGTGTGCGGGTTTTGGGATTCTTCGAGAGTAACCGCATGACCGGCAGGTAACCGAGAGCTGACGTGTACGTTCTCTCACAGGACCGATAAGGGAATCGATTCAGAAGCCTGCTTCTTTTTGTTGAAGACATGAAGAAAGCCCGGCGCTCGCGCACCGGGCTTTCAAACTGTGACCTGGGTAACGTTTCAGTTGGGCGAGATCCACTGCCCGGTGCCGGAGTCGATGCGCGCGACGCCCTCCAGCGTCTGCGTGCCGGCCGCGCCCCACGCGGCGTCGTCGGCCGGGTCGCCGAGCTGCTGCTCGCTGCCGGAATCCAGGAGTCCACTCGAGACCTCGGTCCACTGGCCGGGCCCGCTGTGCTCGAACGTCGTGGTCGTCCCGTCCGCGTCGGTCTGCACCGCGATGTCGGCTTCGCCGTCGCCGTCCTTGTCGGTGAAGGCGATCGTGCCGCCGCTCTTCGTCTCGACGATGGCGGTGTCGTTGTGGCCGTCGTGGTCGGTGTCGATCGTCGCGGCGCCCGCGTCGACCTCGCCGTCCGGCATGTCCGCGTGGATGTGGCCGCCGGAGCTGTCGTCGTGGCCGCTGCCGGTGTCGGAGTCGTCGTGGCCGCCGCCCTCCGCCTGGATCCACTCGCCGCTGGCCTCGTCGTAGACGGCCTGCTCGACGACGTGCCCGGTGTCGTCCAGTACGGCGTACTGGTCGGCCTCACCATCGTGGTTCGTGTCGATGAAGGCCTGGGCGGTGCCGTCGTCGTGCTCGACGATCGCGGTGTCGTTGACGCCGTCCTCGTTCACGTCGTAGTTGACCTCGGCCTGGTACTCCTGGCCGTCGACGTGGACGGTCATCGCCTCGGTGCCGCTGGCATCGGTGTCGCTGCCGCCGCTCTCGTCGACCCACATGGGAACTTCCCCCTTTGAACCGGGTAACGCCGTCTCTGACCTGCTGTCGGAGGGTATGACTCACCGTAGGCCCGTTCGGTTCCGCTCCACAACCGGACGGACGCTCAGGCCGTCTTGTCCCGCAGTGCCCGGATCCGCGTCAGGAAGGCTTCGGCCCGCTCGCGGCCGTCGCTGACCTCTTTGAGCCGCTTCGACACGACGGCGATCTTCTTGGCGCGTTCCTGGGCGCCCATCTTGATCGTCTTGTCGACTTCCTTCAGCTCGGCCTCGATCGCTTCGATGCGCCGGCCGAGGGCCTCGTCCAGCGCCATGGACAGCTGCTGCTCGGCCTCGATGAGCTGCTCGGCGACGAGCTGGTCGAGCGTCGAGCGGGCGTCCGCGATGGCCTCGACCAGCCACTGCTTCATGTGCTGCTTGTCGGCCGCGTGCTTGCGCGTGCGGGCCATCCACCAGCCGGCGCCGAGGCCGATGATGATCGTCGCGGGCAGCACCACCGGGTTGAGGATCGCGACGCCGGCCAGCGGCAGCGCGGCCACCTTGCCGGCGCCGACGCCCCCCGAGATGCCCATGAAGACGAGCAGCTTGTCCTCGGCCGTCGGCGGCTTCTTGTCCGGCGGCCGCAGCACCACCGGCGGCCCGCCGGCCCGGGCGAACTGCGCGCGGATGACGTCGAGCTCTTCGGGGGAGAACAGCTCCGACAGCGAGACGTTGGTGACCTGGTTCAGCCGCTGCGAAAGCAGCATCGAGATCCGCTGCGACGTCGTCTGCAGCGCGATGTCGACCTGCTGCGGGAGCGCGGCCAGTGCGTCCCGCTTCGCGCCGTCGATCAGCTGGCGGAAGTGGGTCTGCGCGTCCCGCATCTGCCGGCTGCTCTCGTGCAGGACCTCGACGCGCGTGCGCTGCACCTCGCCGCGCAGCTTCAGCTGCCAGCCGCGGGTCGACGTCCGGCGTTCGGCCTGCAGCTGGTCACGGCGTTCGCGCAGCTGCTCGGCCTCGGCCTCGCCCGCGGACAGCGCCCGGCTCTCGCCCTGCAGCTTCGCCTTCAGCTCGCCCAGCGCGCTGGAGAGCGCGCGCAGCGTGTTCGCCTCGCCGAGCATGGCCGAGCGGCCGACGAGCAGCTCCTGCAGCGCCGTCTGCACCGCGGCGACGCCGGACTTCTCCCGTAGCATCGCGGCCATCTGCTCGTTGGGCGCCTTCGTCGCCGTCTCGAACATCCGCGCCGAGACCGGGTGGAACACCGAGTCGGCGAAGCGGGGCGCGTGGTCGCGCAGCAGCTGCCGGTCGGCCTCCATGACCTCGCGCCAGCCGCGGAACATGTCCACCTTGGTCAGGGCGAACACCACGGTCTCGACGCGCTCGCCGACGTCGCGCAGGAACTGCAGCTCGGTCGAGGTGAACGGCGCCGAGGCGTCGACGACGAACAGCAGCGCGGTCGCGCCCGCGGCGGCTTCCTTGGCGAGCTCGCCGTGCATGGAATCGAGCCCGCCGACGCCCGGGGTGTCGACCAGCGAAAGCCGCTCGAGCAGCGGCACCGGCCCGGTGACCTCGACGTACCGCGGCGGGATCTGGCCGGGCGGCAGCTCGTGCGCGGCGGAGACCCAGTTGATCAGCTGGCCGAGGTCGATGGGCACCGATGCCAGCTGGCCGGGGTAGCAGGCCTGCGCGCCCCACGCGTCGGCGTGGTCGAACACGAGGTAGGTCGCGGTGGCGACGTCGGCGTCCACAGGGGACAGTCCCGGGGTCGCGAGCAGGGCGTTGACCAGGGAGCTCTTCCCGCGGTTCGTCTCGCCGACGACCACGACGGCCGGCTTCTTCGGCCGGGCCCGCCGGACCGCGTCGACCCACTTGGCGGCGTCCGGGTCGGCGTCGCGGACGACGGTCAGCAGCTGGTCTCGCGCCGCCGCGACCTGCGTGGGCAGGCTCGGCGCGGTGGGTGCGCTCACGGGGCCTTCTTCGCGTAGACCATGACGATCGGGGCGCGCAGCAGCCGGTCGTGGTCGGCGAACCCGGTGACTTCGGTTTCGGCGACGACGCCGTCGAGCGCCGGGTCTTCGGTGGGGATCGCGCCGCCGGCCTCGTGGCGGGCCGGGTCGAACCGCTGGCCGTCGGGCCGCAGGGCCTGCACGCCGATCGCGGCGAGCCCTTCTTCGAGGCGTTCGACGACGCCGCCGCTGCGGGCGCGATCCAGCGCGTACAAGCACATCTGGATCAAGGCCTGGCGGTCGGCGAGTGCGCGCTCGAGGTCCGTCGTGACCTGCTGCTGCAAGGGGTGCACATCGGTGTCCGACGCCACGGCCGCGCCGTCGGTTCCCTTCTCCGCGTCGGCCTCTTCGACGATCTGCGCGATGCTCACCGCCGCGATCTGGCCGGTGGGCGTGTCGTCAGGATCGACGGATCCGTCCCTGCGAAACCACGCCATGAGCACCACCTCGTCCCGGTCCCGGCAGATTCCACCAGTCTGGAGCACTCAAGCGCCATCCGGGGGCGAAACGGGACGAAGGAACCGCACCAGGATCGTCCGGAGAACGGCTTGTTCCGCGGGCAGATCGAGGTCGGGGTCGAGGCTGGCCCGCGAAATCATCGCGTCGATCAGCCCCGCGACCCAGCCGGCGGCCGCGCGCGGGGCGACGCCGGGGTCGATCAGCCCGGCCGCGGCGGCTCGTTCGACCAGCACGGCCAAGCCGTCGCGGAGGGCGCCGTCGTTGCGCTGGATCAGTTCGGCGAACTCGTCGTCGCGGGCGGCCTGCGCCGCGGCCTCCAGGACCAGCCGGACGACGGCGGGGTGCGCGACCTGGCCCGCCAGCTCGGTGACGACGTCGAGCAGCGCGGCCCACGGGTCGGCCGCTTCCGCCGCGGTTTCGAGACGGGCGGCCGTCTCGACGGCGTCGTCGGTGAAGATCGCCGTGAACACCGCGCGCTTGTTGGGGAAGTAGTGGAAGAGGCTGCCGGAGCTGATGCCCGCGGCCCGGCAGATGTCCGCCGTCGTCGTCCGCTCGAAGCCCTTCCCGGCGAAGCAGCCGGCGGCGGCGTCGACGATCGAGGCGCGCTTGGCCGCGTGCTTGGCCGGGTCGACCGTCCTCATCGCTCGACCGGCGGCTCGTCGCGCCAGGGGTAGCCGTGCTCGGCGAAGGCGGGCGCCAGCTCGTGGTTGCGCAGGTCGGTCTTCTCGCGGGCGATCTCCCGGCCGTCGGTGGTGCGCAGGACGAGCTCCTTGCCGTCGAGGTAGACGGCGTCGAGGTCGGCCTCGATGCGTCGGGTCTTGTCGCCGCGGACCAGCGTGACCCGGGTCGGCGACACCGTGACGACCAGGCGTTCGACCGCCCAGACCACGGCGAACACCAGGCCGAGCACGAGCCCGCCGGCCACCGCGGCGAGCGTCGCCCACGGTTGCGGCAGCTTCGTGAGCACCTTGAACACGCCCTGGAACGGGAAGGCGTCGAGGCCGCTGACCCACGCGGCGACGGCCCAGACGCCCACGCCGAGCGCGCCGCCGGCCAGCGGGCAGCCGATCCAGGACGCGGTGCGCAGCCACGACGGCTCGTCGACGGTCGTCTCCATGCCGCCTATTATTAGACCGCGTGCTCGGTTTATGAAAGCCGGGGTCAGACCAGCTCGTCGATGACCGTGCGGAGCACGGCCTCGAGGCCGGGACCGTCCTCGGCGAGCCGGGACGAGACGAGCAGCTGGTCGTCGGCCGTGCGCAGCCAGATCGACCCGGCGACGGAGATCTCGATGACGTTCAGCCGGAACGGGTACGCGCGCCGCCCCAGCCGCACCTCGGCCTCGCGCACCAGCTGGCCGAGCCGTTCACCGGCCACGATCTGGCGCCGGTAGAAACCGGGCGCCCACGGCGTGCCGCCCGACGGCTCGCCCGCGCCGCGCAGGGCCGGCCCGCGCGCGTTGGCGAAGTGGCGGGCCGCGGCCGGGCCGAAGAAGTCGAGCGCCAGCCGCATCGCCGAACCCTGCGCGAGCGCGGGCCTGCCGTAGCGGGAGCGCGGGCTGCGCGGGTCCGGGTCCTCGCGGTTGCGGAGGAAGGCCAGGAGGTCGGTCCACCAGTCGGCCCACTGCGCCTGGACGGCCGCGCGGTCGATCTCGGGTGGGACGTGCACCGGGACCTGTGGCTCCACGGGCGGCAGCACTTGTCCTTCGGAAACGGACAGGGCCAGGGCGTCGCGGATGTACAGCGCGACGTCGATCTCGTTCTCGCTGCTCCAGCCGGCTCGCCAGGATGTCGTGTTTTCAAGGCGCACGTTCTCACAGTACGCGGGAAACCCCGACGGGCAGCCAGACTCGGCAAGCAGAAACAACCTCAGGCTTCGCGGACCTGTTGCCAGATCAAGAAGTACGCCCGGTGCACGACGTGCGCGACGCGGCTCTGCGCGGGCGTCGCGCCGAAGGACGCGAAGGACCGCCACCAGCCCGCGCGTTCGAGCGCGTGCGCGGCCAGCTCCGGCCGCGGCGCGCCGGGTTTGCCGAGCTGGGCGCCGATGTCGGCGTTGCTGCCCACCCGCAGCACCTCTTCCGAGAGGTCCTCCGGCATGTCGACCGCGCCGGACGCGACCAGCGTCAACGCTTCGAGCAGCCGCAGCTGGTGAGCTTCGGGCTTGGCGAGCAGCACCTCGATGGCGTCGTGGACGCGCTGGCGTTCGGCCGGGTCGCCCGAAGCGTGCGCGAGCGCGGTCACCGAGGCGAGAGCGGCGGCCGCCTTGATCCCGTCGGCGCGGGCGGCGAACACGATCGACAGCCGCTGCCGCACGGCTTCCAGCCCGGACGCATCCAGCAGCGAGCGCCGCAGCGAGCCCGCCGTCAGCTCCGGTTCCTTGCGGATGGCCTCGACCGCGTGCGAGATGCCGAACAGGTCGAGCTTCTCCAGCAGCCGCAGCCGGGTGCCCGACGGGACGTCGCACTCCCAGCTGGTGAAGATGTCGGCCGAGATCAGCATGGTCTGCAGGACGTCGTCGTCGAGGTCGGCGAGCTGCCGCAGCGCCTCGGCGTCGCCGGAGGTGAACCCGCCGGACTCGGCGGACTCGGCGATCAGCCCGATCACCGGGAGCACGTCGGCGACGCGCGGCTTCAACGTCGACGCCTGCTTCTCCGACAGGATCGTCGCGGCCTTCCAGACGTCGCCGTCCGCGCCTTCGACCGACTCCGGCGCGATGGTGTCGGCCTTGTTCAGCACGGCGATGGCGTTGACCGGGCCGGCCTCGCGGCTCGCGGTGGCCGCGGTGAAGGCGGCGAGGGCCTGCTGGTCGTCGGCGCGGACGCCCTGGGTGACGACGTAGAGGACGGCCTCGGCGCCGGCGACGGCGCTGCGCGAGGTGTCGTCCATCTCGTCGGAGCCTTCGTCGTCCTCTTCTTTACGGTGCTTCGCCGCGCCCAGGAGCTGCTCGGTGCGCGACACCGAAGCGGCGTCGAGCGAACCGAGGCCGGGGGTGTCGATCACCGTCATGCCCTGGAGGACGGCGTTGGTCAGGTACGCCTCGATGTGCGACACCGTGGTGATGTCGACGCCCAGCTCGGCCGGGATCATCCCGTCGGAGGCGAAGGGGAGCACCTGCTTGCGGCCGTCGGTGAAGACGATCTCGACGCGGTCGACGGTGCCGTACTGGAACCGGGTCACCAGCCGCGTGCACTCACCGATGTCGGTGGGCGCGACCCGGCGCCCGATCAGCGCGTTGACCAGCGTGGACTTGCCCGACTTGATCCGCCCGGCGACGGCGACCTGCAGGGGCGCGCCGAGCCGGCGCAGCACCTCCGCGAAGCCGGCCGCGGTCCGCGCGGAGACCTGCGACTGCAGGCGGTGACACAGGTTGGCCACCGACATCGACAGCGGACCCGCGAGCCGGCCCTGCTCCGGTGACGTCACGGCCCCCAGCCCTCCCGTCGTAGGCGACAACCCCGGTGAATCGTGCCATGCACCTCATCCCCGGGTCGCACCGAAGGTGGTACTGACGACGGACGCGCGATCCCGAGCCCGCGACCTAGGGTTGTCTGGTGCGACGGCTGAGCCTCTGGATGCGTGCCCACCCCATGGCGGGCGACACGGTGCTGGCCGTCCTGCTCGGCTTCGTCGACCTGCTGCTGCTCGTCGCCGACCAGTTCGCCGAGCTGCCGGAGCTGCCGCCCTGGTACATCGCCGTGCCGATCAACATCGCGATGGTCGCGCCGCTGGTGTTCCGGCGGCGGTCGCCGCTGTGGTCGGCCTACGTCGTGCTGGTCGTCAGCATCGTGCACGCGACGCTGATGATCGGCATCGGCAGCGCCGTCGGGCTGGCGATGAGCATCTACTCGGTCGTCGTCTACGCGGGGCGCCGGCAGGGCCTCATCTTCGTGGGCGCGGTCGTCGTCTCGTCGGCCATCCAGCTGGCGCTGGCGCCACCGGACGACGAGCTCGTCATCGCGATCCTGTTCCTCGCGTTCGGCATCGCTCTGTGCTGGACGCTCGGCGAGTTCGTCGGCGCCCGGCGCGCGTACGACGTGGAAGTGGAGGCCAGGTTGCACCTGCTCGAAACGGAACGGGACCAGGCCACCCGGATCGCGGTGGCCGAGGAGCGCGGGCGGATCGCGCGCGAGCTGCACGACGTCGTCGCGCACGCGGTGAGCGTCATGGTGGTGCAGGCCGACGGCGCGTCCTACGCGATCGAGAGCAACCCCGAGCTCGCCCAACGGGCCGTGCAAACGATTTCCGAGACCGGCCGCGGCGCGCTCGGCGAGCTGCGGCGCCTGCTCGACGTGCTCCGCAGCGACGACGCCGACGGCGAGCCCCGCGTGCCGCAGCCGGACGCGCACGCCCTCGCCGAGCTGGCCGACCGGATGCGCACCTCCGGGGTGCCGGTGGAGCTGGAGACCGACGACCTCGGCGACCTGCCCGCCGGCGTCTCGCTGGGGATCTACCGGATCGTCCAGGAGTCGCTGACCAACACGCTCAAGCACGCCGGCCGCGGCGCGACCGCGTCGGTGCGGGTGCACCGCACCGGCGACCTGGTGGAGGTTCTGGTGTCCGACGACGGCGCGGGCCGCGTCCCGCAGCTGGCCGCGACCGCCCGGGGCGAGCGCCTGCCCGGGGGCAACGGCTTGATCGGCATGCGCGAACGCGCGCACGTGTACGGCGGGACGCTGGACGTCGGCCCGGCTCCGGGCGGTGGGTGGCAGGTCCGCGCGGCGCTGCCGGTTAGGTTGGACAAGTGATCCGTGTCGTGGTCGTCGACGACCAGGAACTGATGCGCGTCGGGTTCCGGATGGTGCTGGGCGCGCAGGCCGACATCGACGTCGTCGGCGAGGCCGGCGACGGCGCGCAGGCCATCCGGTTGGCCGAGGAGCTGCGCCCCGACGTCGTGCTGATGGACGTCCGGATGCCGGTGCTCGACGGCGTCGAGGCGACCAAGCGGATCGTCGCCGACGGCACCGCGCGCGTGCTGGTGATGACGACGTTCGACCTCGACGAGTACGTCTACTCGGCGCTGCAGGGCGGGGCGAGCGGGTTCCTGCTCAAGGACACCCAGCCCGGCCACCTGGTGTCGGCGCTGCGGGCGGTCGCCTCGGGCGACGCCGTGGTCTCGCCGTCGGTGACCCGCCGGCTGCTCGACCGCTTCGTCGGCACCGGCGGCGCGCCGATGCGGGACACCGCGGAGCTGGATGTGCTCACCGACCGCGAGCGCGAGGTGCTCGTGCTGATCGCCAAGGGCATGTCGAACCTGGAGATCGCGGAGGCGCTGTTCCTCTCCGAGGCGACGGTGAAGACGCACGTCGGCCGGATCCTCTCGAAGCTGGACCTGCGGGACCGGGTGCAGGCCGTCGTGCTGGCTTACGAAACCGGTCTCGCCCGCCCCGGCTTGGCTTAGCTCAGGGTTCGAACCGCGCGAGCACCCGGCCGAGCAGGCGGGTCAGCGTCGCCCGGTCCTCGGCCGAAAGCGGCTCGAGCAGGTCGTCCTGCACCTGGTCGAGCAGGGTGTCCATCCGCCGCAGCTGCGCGGCACCGCCGGCGGTCAGCGTGACCCGATTGCGCCGGCCGTGGTCCGGGTCGGGCGTGCGGTCGACGTGACCCGCCTCGACCAGCTCGTTGACGGCCGCGACGACGTCGCTGCGGTCGACCCGGCACCGGCGGCCGAGCTCCGCCTGGCTCGCGGGCCCGAACTCGTCCAGCGCCGCCAGGATGCGGTAGTGGTACCCGCGCGCCCCGGCCGCGGTGAAGCTGTCGGCCACCAGCCGGCGGATGTGCACGGCCAGCTGGGTGATCAGCCAGCTGGGCTTCCGGGCCAGGCGGCCGGGGGGTTCGTCCATGGCGGCGACTCTAGCGGCTGGAATGTTGGCAAGCCCCACAAACGAGCGTAGTGTTGGTGTTCCCAACATTGGGGAACCCGTCAAAGGAGCCACCGTGCCCGCCACCCACACCACCGACCGGATCGAAATCGCCGACCTGTTCGCCCGCCTGGCCGCCCTGCTGGACGAGCACCGCCCCGAGGACGCCGGCACCGTCTACCTCGACGACGCCGTCGTCCGCTCGCCGCAGCGCGAGCTGCACGGCCTCGACGAGATGATCGAGCACCTGAAGCGAAGCCGGCTCGAGGACGAACACACCCAGCACCTGCACGGCGATGTCCTGGTGCAGGTGGACGGTGACCACGCGACGGCCACCGCCAACCAGCTCGTCTACGTCTACCGGACCGGGGAAGCCCCGCACCGGACCAGCGGGCTGCGCACCGCGGTGACCGCCGTGCGCGGCCCGGCCGGCTGGCGGTTCAGCTCCATGCACATCACGCCCGCCTGGACCCGCAAGGACTGAGACGTCAGCGGAAGTCGTCCGGCGGCGTCGTCGCCGGATCCTTGCCCGCGTTGCGGACCTCGGTGATCCAGCGGCCGAAGTCCGGACGGTCTCCGTCGATATCGGTGTAGCCGTACTCCTTCATCAGCGTCCACGACGCCAGCGTCTGGCCGGCGAAGCGCGCGACGTCCAGGTCCTGCGCCAGGGCCGCGACGCCGCGCGCCAGCAGGTACGGCGTCTCGGAGATCTTGAAGTCGACCGGCGCGATCTTTCCGACCGCGTCACGCCAGTTGTCCTCGGTGACCTGGAAGACGTCGAGCATCGACTCCGACCGCAGGAAGCCCGGCGTGACCGCGAGGCCCACGCAGTCGTTCTTCTTCAACTCCACGCCCAGCGCGCGGCCGAGCGCGCGGATGCCGCACTTCGCCAGGTAATAGGGGAGACCGGCGCCGACGTAGTCGTCGTTGTCGCCGTCGGTCACCTCGAGCACCAGCCCGCGCTTGGCGACCACCAGCGGCAGCAGCTTGTGCAACGCGATGAGGTGCGTGTCGAGCGCGTTGTGCGTCAGGTTCAGCGCGTCTTCCAGCGGCGTCTCCCAGAACGGCGCGTCGAAGTGGAAGAACATGTCACCGCCCCAGACGTCGTCGACCAGGATGTCGATTCCGTCCACTTCGGACTCGATGCGCGCCTTCAGGGCGTCCACATCGGACACCGACGTGAAGTCGCAGCGGACCACAACGGCCTGGCCGCCCGCCGCCTCGACCAGTTCGCCCGTCTCTTCGATCGTCTCCGGGCGCTTCAGCGGTGACGCCGATTCGCGCGTCGTGCGGCCGGTGACGTACACCGTCGCCCCCGCGCGGCCCAGCTCCACCGCGATCGCCCGCCCGCAGCCCCGGGTCGCCCCCGTGACCACCGCGACCTTTCCGTTCAAGCTCATGTTTCCTCCCGTCCCCGCCACGCGGTCAGCACCGCGTCGACGTCCTCCGCCAGCCGGTCGGCCAGCCGCCCGTGCGGCCGGATCGACCAGTCGATCGACACCCCGTTGATGACCCCGAGCACCGCACGGGCCGCCCGCGGCACGCTCGGCGCGTGCGGCAGCGAACCCGCCGCGGCCCGCACGAGCCGCCGCAGCTCTTCCTCGACCGCGGTGAAGTGCTCGCCCAGCAGCGACCGCAGCACCGGGTCGCCGATGTCCACGCCGAGCTGGCCCAGGTGGTTCGCCGCCTCTTCGGCGTCGCCCAGCACCGCGTAGACCGACACCGCCGCGGCGCGCAGGCCGACGACCGGGTCGTCCGCCCGCTCGGCGCACGCCCGCATCTGCTCGACCGCCCGCCGCGTGGCCCGTCGGCTCATCTCCTGCAGCAGGCCGCTCTTCGAACCGAACCGCTGCGCGATCGTGCCGACCGAGACATTTGCCTCCGAAGCCACCTGCGCAAGCGTGAAACCGGGGCCGCAGCGGCCGATCACGGTCTCCGCCGCACTCAGCAGCCGCTCGTCGGTGATGCTCCTCGGCCGGGCCACGGCATTATTGAACCACAGTTCATTAATGACTGCGAATCAGGGTCGGGTCAGGGTCATCACCCATCGCGCATCGGCCGAAGAGCCAGCAAGGTACTACTCAGGTAGGGGGCCCGGTTCGGTCTCCAGGGTGACGCGCGAACCGGCTCCGACCCGCGACGATGAACACGTCGTAAGCGAGGGGCGGAAGAGGAGCAGTCATGATCGAGGCAAGCGGCCTCACCAAGCGGTACGGGAAGACACTGGCGGTGAACAACCTGTCGTTCTCCGTGGCCGCGGGTCAGGTCACCGGCTTCCTCGGCCCGAACGGGGCGGGCAAGTCCACCACCATGCGCATGATCCTGGGCCTGGACAACCCCACGGACGGCCAGGTCACCATCGGGGGCAAGAAGTACCACGAGCTCAAGGAACCACTGCGCACCGTCGGCGCGCTGCTCGACGCGAAGTGGGTGCACCCCAACCGTTCGGCGCGCGCCCACCTGCAGTGGATGGCGAAGTCCAACCGCATCCCGGCGAGCCGCGTCGAGGAGGTGCTCGACACCGTCGGCCTGAACAGTGTCGCGGGCAAGCGCGCCGGCGGGTTCTCGCTCGGCATGTCGCAGCGGCTCGGCATCGCGGCCGCGTTGCTCGGTGACCCCGAGGTGCTGCTGTTCGACGAGCCGGTGAACGGCCTCGACCCCGAGGGCATCCTCTGGATCCGGAAGTTCATGCACCGGCTGGCCGAAGAAGGCCGCACCGTGTTCGTGTCGAGCCACCTGCTTTCGGAGATGGCGCTGACCGCGAGCAACCTCGTGGTGATCGGCCGCGGGCAGCTGATCTCGCAGTCCTCCACCGAGGACTTCGTCTCCCGTGCCGCGGAGAACACCGTCAAGGTCCGCTCGCCGCAGCTCGCCGAGCTGCGTGAGGTCCTGCAGCGGGCGAGCGCCGGGGTCGCCGACGAGGGGAACGCGCTCGTGGTGTCCGGGATGGACAGCGACAAGATCGGCGAGATCGCCGCGTCCAACCGGATCGTGCTGCACGAGCTGAGCCCGCAGACCGGCTCGCTCGAGCAGGCCTTCATGCAGATCACCGGCGACTCCGTCGAGTACCACACCGGTCTCGACGCCGAGGCGCAGCACGTGCTCGAGTCCGCCAAGTAACCGGGGAAACCAAGATCATGAACCTGCTCGCGGTAGAACGCATCAAGCTGTTCAGCACCCGCTCGCCATGGTGGTGCGCGCTCATCACCCTGGCCCTGACCATCGGCTTCGCCGCCATCATCGCCGGCGCGACGCCGTCCGACTCGCAGCTCACGCTGTCCGCCACCCAGTTCGGCGGCTCCCAGTTCGGCATCGCCGTCGTCATGGTGCTCGCCGCGCTCGCGGTGACCACCGAATACCGCTTCAACACCATCCGCACCACGTTCCAGGCCGTGCCGCACCGCTCGCCGGCGCTGGTCGCCAAGGCGATCGTCGTCGCGCTCGTGGCGCTGGTCATCGGCGAGATCGCCGCGTTCGGCGCACTGGGCCTCGGCATGCTCATGCGGCCGGACGACAACCTCGGCCTGCACACCGCGCAGGACTGGATGAACGTCGCGGGCCTCGGCCCGGTGTTCGCCATCAGCGCCGTGCTCGCCGTCGCGCTCGGGGTCCTGATCCGGCACAGCGCCGGAGCCATCGCACTGCTGCTCATCTACTACTTGGCCGTGGAAGAGCTCGTGCAGCTGATCCCGAAGATCGGCGCCCACATCCACGAGTGGCTGCCGTTCAACGTGGCGAACAAGTTCCTGCGCGGCTCGGCGATCGTCGACGGCCCCCCGCCGTCGGACTCGCCGCTGAGCCCGGGCTGGGCGCTGGCGTACTTCGCCGGCATCGCCATCGTGTTCCTGCTCGTCGCACTCGGGGTTGCGAAGAAGCGGGACGCCTGAGGGGGAACAAGGGGGATAAGGGGAGAGAAACGGGAATCCGGGTCGCGCTGTCGGGGGGCGACCCGGATTCCCGTTTCTCGGTAGGCTCCTCCGGACGGGACAGGGGAGCGCATGATCGAAGCGAACGCACTGACCAAGCGGTACGGCGCCACCACCGCGGTCAACGAGCTGACGTTCACCGCACGGTCGGGGCGGGTCACCGGCTTCCTCGGCCCGAACGGCGCCGGCAAGTCCACGACCATGCGGCTGGTCCTCGGGCTCGACACGCCCGACGCGGGCACGGCGCTCGTCGACGGCGTCCCCTACCGGCAGCTGCAAGATCCACTCAGGACGGTCGGCGCGATGCTGGACGCCACCTGGCGCCACCCCGGCCGCAGCGGGCGTGACCACCTCCGCTGGCTGGCCGCGACCAACGGTCTCCCCGAGAAGCGCGTCGACGAGGTGCTGGACCTGGTCGGGCTGTCGAGCGCCGCCGGGCGCCGCGCCGGGCAGTACTCGCTCGGCATGCTGCAGCGGCTCGGGATCGCCTGCACGCTGCTCGGCGACCCGCGCGTCCTGCTGTTCGACGAGCCGGTCAACGGCCTCGACCCCGAGGGCATGGCCTGGATCCGGCGGCTGCTGCACGCGCTGGCCGCGGAGGGGCGGACCGTGTTCGTCTCCAGCCACCTGCTGCCCGAGATGGCGCAGACCGCGCAGGACCTGGTCGTGATCGGCCGGGGCCGGCTGATCTACCAGGGCACGATGGACGAGTTCGTGGCGAAGACGAGCGCCCACGGCGTCCGCGTGCGCACCCCGCACGCGGACGAGCTGCGGACCGCGCTGACCGGGCAGGCGGAGTTCACCGAAGACGGCGGCGCCTTCGTGGTGTCCGGATTGGACAGTGACCGGATCGGGCAGCTCGCCTTCGACGCCGGGGCGACGCTGCACGAGCTGAGCCCGATCACCGGCTCGCTCGAGCAGGCCTACCTCGACCTCACCCGCGACGCCGTGGAGTTCGCCACGCCGGCCGCGGCTCCTTCGGAGGCCACCCGATGACCACGACCGCCAACCTGCTGCGCGCCGAGCGCATCAAGCTCTTCAGCACCCGGGCGCCGTGGTGGTGCCTGGCGCTCGCGTTCGCCGCGCCACTCGGCTTCACCGCGCTGTTCTTCGCGCTGGCCGGTCCGGAGATCCCGCCGACCGTCGGCAACACCCAGCTCGCGAGCGGCAACGGCCGGACCGTGCTGGTCGTGCTCGCGATCCTCGCGACGGCGGCGGAGTTCAACTGGGGCACGATGCGGCTGACGTTCCAGGCCGTGCCGAGCCGGGTGCCCGCGCTGCTGGCGAAGGTCGCGGTCATCGGCGCGGTCGGCGCCGGGCTCGGGCTGCTGGTCGGCTTCGGCTCGTGGGGCCTGGCGACGCTGGTGGCGCCGGACGCCGACCTCGCGCTGCACTCGGGCGCGGAGTGGCGCTCGGTGCTCGGGCAGAGCCTGGTCTTCCTGCTCTCCGCGGTGGCCGGCGTCGGCGTCGCCCTGCTGCTGCGCAGCATCGCGTTCGCCCTGACGGTGGTGCTCGTGTGGACGCAGGTGCTCGAAGGCGTCGTCGTCTTCATCCCGGGCGCCGGCAAACACATCTACCAGTGGATGCCGTTCCACGCGGCCGACCAGTTCGTCGGCGCCGGCGGGTTCGGCGGGGGCCCGCTGCAGCTGCCACCGGCCCCGCTCGGCCCGTGGGGCTACCTCGGTTACTTCGCGGCGATCTGCGTTGCCCTGTTCGTGGCCGGGGTGTGGGTCACGGCACGACGCGACGCCTGAGCGTGACCGTCGTCTCGATACCGCAAAAAACTGCGTTAAGAGAAGATGAAGAGCCTGTGGCTTCTCTCACAGCCACCGGACATAATGCTATGACCAGGCAATATTCGTAAGAGAGCGAACCGGAACCGTCTAGCTCCCCTGGAGGTGATCCTTGACGGTGGACACCGGTCAAGAATTGGGCGGCACCATTCCCCGGGCCCGCGTCGAAGACGACGCACCACGGCTCGAACCCATGTTGGACCTCGAATGGTCGCGGGCGATCGACCTTCCGCAGGGCGCCCTGTCGGCGACGACGCCGGCCGAACTCCGCCGGGCGTGGGTGCATCGCGCGCCCGAAGACAGCGTCCTGGCCCTGTTCCGCGCCTCGGCCGGGATGGCGGGCCAGATTCCCGCGCCGTGGTGGCTGCGGGCGGTGGCCGATGGCACTCTCGATTCGCGGGAACAGGGTTTCCGCGTCGAGGACCGCATCGCGCAACTGCTCGGCAGGCGGCCGGGCTGGGAATTCGTGCCGTGGGCCGCGGACGGCGAATCCGGCTACTGGGAGTTCATCCCGTCCGAACGCGGGAAATCGGGGCACGCGATTCCCACGACGGTGCTGAACACCGACCGGCACGACGGCTGGATCGACGTCCTGCCGGCCCACACCGGGGCGACGCCGGACCCGATCGCGATCGCCGGGCTGGCGGGCCTGCGGTCTCGTCTCGGGGAGCTCGAAGCCGTTCGTTAATCCATCCATGCCCCCGCCACCACCCTCAACGGAGGCGCTGCGCGCCCAGCTACATTCCATGGGTGGAAAACGAGGACCAGACCAGGCTGCGCAGCGTGGTCAGCTACGTCAACCGCGGCGGCCGGATGACCGTCGGGCAGCAACGCGCGTGGGATGAGCTGTGGCCGAAACTCGGCCGCACCGTCGGCGAGCTGCCCGAGGGGACGCTGGACTTCGCCGCGTGGTCCGGCCGCGAGGCGCCGGTGCTGGTCGAGATCGGCTCCGGCATGGGCGAAACGACGTCGCAGCTGGCCGCCGCGGCGCCGGAGCTGAACTACGTCGCGGTCGAGGTCTACGAACCCGGCCTCGGGCAGCTGATGCTGCGCGCCGAAAAGCTGGGCGTCGAGAACCTGCGGCTGCTGCACGGTGACGCCGTCGTGCTGCTGACCGAGCACGTCGAGCCGGGGACGCTGCACGGCGTCCGCTTGTTCTTCCCGGATCCGTGGCCGAAGAAGAAGCACCACAAGCGGCGGATCGTGTCGCCGTCGTTCGCCGCGCTCGTGGCGTCGCGGCTCGCGCCCGGCGGCACCTTCCACATGGCGACCGACTGGGAGAACTACGCCGAGCAGATGCTCGAGGTCTGTTCCGCGGAGCCGGCGTTGAAGAACCGGTACGACGGTTGGGCGCCCCGGCCGGAGTGGCGGCCGGTGACGAAGTTCGAGCAACGCGCGGACGTCGAAGGCCGCGTCTCGCACGACCTGATCTTCGAGAAGCGTTAGAAACGCTGAAGGGGACCCTCCCCGGATCCCCGCGGAGAAAGTCCCCTTCAGCTCACTACCCCCGGTGCTCGCCCCTCCCCCGACAGAGGGGCGAACGTCCTATTCCTCGGCCAGCGGTTCCGCCTGCACCCGCTTGAGGGCGGGTGTGCAGACCGACGCGCCGAGCAGGGCCACGCCGATCCCGAGCACCACCGGCGCCAGCAGCCACGGGCTCACCACGATCCCGCGTGGGTCGACCATGCTGTAGAGCCCAACACCGACCAGTACCCCGACGATTCCCGCGCCGATGGTGGCGACCAGCGCGGGCAGCGCGGCCTCCATCCGCAGCGCCCTCGACAGCACCCGCACCGGCGTGCCGGCGGCCATCAGCGCCCCGAAGGTGCGGCGGCGGTCCATCACCGACCCCGCGGTCGCGACCGCGGCGCTGCACCCGGCCAGGATCCCCGCCGCGACCAGCCCGATCACCGTGACGCGGCGCAGGTCGCCGAGCTCGGTCTGCTGGTTGAACAGGTACTGGTCGCGGCTGCCGATCTCCGCGCCGGCGGCCGGTCCGGCCAGCGCCGTCCGGACGATCTCGCGGTTCGCGTCGGTGGTCGGCGCGACCACGGTGACGTACTTCGCCGTGACGCCCTCGGGCACCGCGGCCGGGTCGATGATGAGCGAACTCGAGAGGTCGGCGTCCGGGAAGTGGACGGCTTCCACCCGCGTGCCCGACTTCGGGGCCATGCCCGGCGCGTCGTAGTCGCCGGTGAGCTTGTACTGCGCCAGGTCGAGCGCCGTGTCGCTGTAGATCGCCGGCCCGCCGGCGCACTTGTCCGGCGTGATCCCGAACCGCGTCAGCTGGACGGCGTCCGCGCAGCTCATCACCAGGCCCCGCTGGACCGTGCGGTTGCGGCCGTCGCCCTGGGCGAGGTAGATCTCGCCGACGGCGACCGCCTTCGCGGACTGGCCGTACTTCTGCAGCGAGGCGTTGGCCTGGTCGACGATCTTGCCCGCGTGCTGGGCGTCGGTGTCGACGTAGACCACGGAGTCCTGGAAGGAGCGGCCGCCGCCGGCCATCGACTCGAACGTCGGCAGCAGCGTCAGCGCCATCGACCCGGCGAACACCGCGAGCACGATCCCGGCGGACGCCCGGTAGGCGCTCTTCGGGTCGTCACGCAGGCGGCGCCCGGCGAGCAGCGAGGACGGCCGGCGCCAGATCCGGACGAAGGTGCCGCCCACCGCCGACGTCACCCACGGCCCGACGATCGCGGCCGAGCCGACCAGCAGGAACAGCCCCGCCATGACCATCGTGATGCCGCCGGAGTCCTTCGCCGTCGTCACGGCGACGAGGAAGAACAGCCCGGCCGCGGGCAGGGCGAGCAGCCGCCACCAGTGCAACGGCTTCTTCGTGTGGCCGCCGGTCGCGAACAGCGGGTTCTTGAGCACGCGGCGCAGGCCGAGGATGCCGGCCAGCACCACGAGCACCGGGATGGCCACGACGATGAACACCGTCAGGCCGACCGGCAGCGCGAAGTCGGACGCGAGCCAGGTACCGCCGGCCCACGGCACGAACGACGCGAGGCCGCGCAGGGCCGGGCTCAGCACCAGGCCGAGCAGGGCGCCGATGCCCGCCGACAACGTCGTCTCGGCGGCCACCATGTTCGTGACCTGGCCGGGAGTGGCGCCGGCCAGCCGGATCGCGGCGAGCCGCCGCTCACGCCGGGCCGCGGTCAGCCGCGCCGACGACGCGACCAGCACCAGGCTCGGCACCAGCAGCACGATGATCCCGACCCAGGACAGCAGCATCAACAGGCCGTCCGGGCTCGCCTTCCCGGCGGGGAAGCCGCCGATCGGGTTGGCGTTCTCGGGCATCGCGTCGGGCGTGTGCCCGACGAGCGCGACGAGCTGCTCCGGGAAGCGGAGGCCGTCCTCGCCGAGCGCGCCGACGGGCTTGCCGAACCGGTCGCCCAGCTGGTCGGCCGGGTGCCCCTGGAGCAGCCGGCCGAGTGCCGGCGAAACGACGGTCTCACCGGGCCCGGGCAGCTGCGGCACCCCCGCGGGCAGCTGGACGGACCCCGGCGTGGTGCCGCCGGTCAGCGCGACGTCGACGCGCACGATCTGCTGCCCGGCGAAGTAGTCGTTCGACGAGTTGAACAGGATCTTGGCCGGGCCGTCGGAGGTGCGGCTGTAGAAGTGTTCGCCCTGCCAGAGGGCCCGCTGCTCGCGGTGCTGCGTGGCGAACGGCAGCGTCGCCAGCAGCAGCACCAGCCCGGTCGCGACGGCCACCCCGATCGCGGTGAGGATCGCCGACGTCCGGGTCCGCCGGTCGACCTTCAGCACCCGCAGGGCGATCTGGAGCGAGTTCACGCCGCCAGCCTCGTCGCGATCAGGCCGTCGCGGATGGCGACGGTCTTCGGCATCGACTCGGCCAGCTCGCGGTCGTGGGTCACCACGAGTACCGCGGCGCCCGTCTCGTGGGCGGCGCCGAGCAGGGCGTCCATCGTGTCGCGGCCGGTGCGCGTGTCGAGCGCGCCGGTCGGCTCGTCGGCGAAGATCACCTTCGGCCGGTGGGTCAGCGCCCGCGCGATCGCGACGCGCTGGGCCTCGCCGCCCGAAAGCTCGCCGGGACGGCGGCGCTCCTTGCCGGCCAGGCCGAGGCGCGAAAGCCACTGGCGGCCGGCGTCGATGGCCTCCTTGCGGCCGAGCCCGGCCAGCAGCGAAGGCAGCGCGACGTTCTCTTCGGCCGACAGCTCGGCGACCAGCATCCCCGACTGGAAGACGAAGCCGAACTCGGTGCGGCGCAGCTCGCTGCGCTTCTTCTCGCCGAGGTCGTCGATCCGCTGCCCGGCCAGGAAGATCTGCCCCTCGTCGGCCCGGAGGATGCCGGCCAGGACGTGCAGCAGCGACGTCTTGCCGGAGCCGGACGGCCCGACGATGGCGACGGCGTCCCCCGGGTTGATGTCGATGTCGACGCCGGCCAGGGCGTACTGCGCGCCGTAGCGCTTCACCAGCCCACGGCCGGACAGCACCGGCCCATTCGTCCACTGTGGAGTGTTCGGGTCCACGAGGTTCTCCCTGTCGGTTCGGATCCTGATGCCGATGACCTTCGCGGATATCAGGGGGTGTCCACTTCGGGCAGACGGCCAGTCACGTGCCGCGGCGCATCGGCCGATCGGCCGAGGGAGTGCGGGCCACTCGGCCAAGGTGCGAACGCGGGCAGATCCTCTAACGTCACGTTGTGACCGCCGCGCCCCCGCCGAACACGCTCTACACCCGCACCGCCGCTCTGGTGCGGCGCATCGGCGTCCCCACGGCCGTCCTGTTCGCGGCCCTGCTCTTCGACGTCGTCTTCACGACGCAGGCGGCGCTCGACGACAGCGGCCCGAAGTTCGTCGACTTCGGGCTGCTCCCCGGCATGTTCGCGATGACGGGGTGCGCGGTGTGGGCCCAGAAGCGCGCGGCCGTCGCCGGCGTAGTCGGCGCGGCCGTGCTGGTGTTCTCGACCCTCTTCATCCACGCGTTCCACGTCCCGCCCTACTCCAGCGTGCTGCCGAAGGTGACCATCACCGAGGTCGTGGCCGGGGTGCTGATGGTCTACTACGTGGCCCGCCGGGCCCGGGCGGGCGTGGCGTTCTGCGTGGTCAGCGTCCTGGTCGTCGGGGGTCTCGTCGCCGTCTTCGGCCGGTACGCGAGCATCGGCGGGATCGATGGCGGCACCGGCACCCAGGCGCTGCTGGTCGGGCTCCTGCTGCTGGCCGCCGCGCTGACGCCCGCCATCGCGGCCCGGGACCGCAGCCCGCGGTCGGCCCCGAGCAAGCGCCGGCTGCGCAAGCTGAACGAGCTGGCCATGGGCCAGTGGGTGCTGATGGGCGTGCTCGCCATCGGGCTGCTCATCGAGTTCGGCTACACCTACGACAGCGGTGCCCGCGGGTTCCCGGTGCTGTTCTGCTCGGTCCTCGCCGCCGCCGTGGCGGTGCTGTCGCCGCGCCGGCCCGCGGACGCGATGCTCGCCATCGCCGGCGTCCTGCTGCTGTCCGCGATCATCACCCCGTTCCTGCACCTGCGCTACGACTACCCGATGCCGTCCGGGGTGCCGTTCGTGCAGGTCGCCGCGGGCGTGGGCGCCGTGGTGAACCTGACCAGGGCCCGTGGGCTGAGCGAGTCGTGGCCGCGGATCGGCGTGCTCTCGGCCGTCGTCGCGCTCGCGTCGATCGTCAACTCCAACCGGCGGGGCGGCCTGCAGACCGACCCGCAGGTCCTCTCCACGCTGGCGGTCCCGGCGGCGCTGCTGCTCGGCATCGCGATCGCGACCGGCCTGATGCTGCGCTCGCGGGACTCCGAACGCACCACGGTCGTCAAGTCGGCGGTCTCCGACGCGCAGACCGCCGAGCGGATGGCGCTGGCCCGCGAGCTCCACGACGTCGTTGCCCACCACGTCACCGGCATCGTCGTGCAGGCCCAGGCCGCGCGGATGATGGCCGAGAAGGACCCGCAGATCGCGGTCGAGGCGATGGGCCGGATCGAGAACGCCGGCGGCGAAGCGCTCGCGGCGATGCGCCGGCTGGTCCGCTCGATGCGCGGCGACGCGCCGGCCGGGTCGAGCGAGTTCAGCGAGCAGGCCACCACGGATCTCGGCGCCGACCTGCGGAAGCTGGTCGAGGGCGCCAACCACGGCGTGCCGACGTCGATGCACCTCGAGCTGCCGCCGGACCTGCCGCACGAGGTCGGCCGCTCGGCGCTGCGGCTGGTCCAGGAGTCGCTGACGAACGTCGGCAAGCACGCCTCCGACGCGACGGACGCGTTCGTCCTCGCCGAAGTGAACGGCGCCGAGCTCCACCTGCGGGTGACGGACAACGGGCACGAGACGACGCGACGGCCGGCCGGCGGGTCGGGCGGCTACGGTCTGGTCGGGATGCGCGAGCGCGTCGCACTGCTCAAAGGACGGCTGTCGGCCGGGCGTGGCCCGGACGGTGGCTGGCGGGTCGAAGCGTGGCTGCCGCTGGCCGCCGGGGAAGGGGACGAGTGATCCGGGTACTGATCGCCGACGACCAGGAGATGGTGCGGATGGGCTTCCGCATGATCCTGGACGCGCAGGACGACATCGAGGTCGTCGCCGACGTCGCCGACGGCGTCTCCGCGGTCTCGAAGGCCCGCGAGCTGCGCCCGGACGTCTGCCTGCTCGACATCCGCATGCCGGGCCTCGACGGGCTCGAGGTCACCCGGCAGCTGGCCGGCCCGGACGTGACCGACCCGCTGAAGGTGGTCGTGGTCACCACGTTCGACCTCGACGAGTACGTGCACACGGCGTTGCGCAACGGCGCTTCCGGCTTCCTGCTGAAGGATGCGGGCCCGGCGCTGCTGATCGAGGCGGTGCGCGCGGCCGACCGCGGCGACGCGCTGGTCTCGCCGCAGATCACCGTCCGGCTGCTCAAGCACTTCGACGGCATCGGCGTGCCGAAGTCCCAGGCCGTCCCGCCGTCCGAGCCGCTGACCGCGCGGGAAATGGACGTCGTCAAGGCGGCGGCGCGCGGGCTGACGAACACCGAGATCGGCGCGGAGCTGTTCCTGTCGCTGTCCACAGTGAAGACGCACCTGGCGTCGGTGCAGGGCAAGATCGGCGCTCGCAACCGGGTGGAAATCGCTGCCTGGGCGTGGCGGAGTCGAGTCGTTTCCTAACCCAGGGTGCGTAGTATCCAGAGATGCAACGCCGTTTCCACGCCCCTGTCGTTCTCCCCGCCGACCCGTCGTGTTCGCTCCTGCGTGACGCGGTCGTCGATGTGGACACCGATGGGCGCATTTCCTACTGCGGACCGGCGGCCACCGCCCCCGAGTCCGCCGCACCGGTCACCACCCTGACCGGCATCCTGCTCCCCGGCCTGGTCAACACGCACGCGCACAGCCCGATGACGCTGCTGCGCGGCATGGGCGGCGACCTGCCGCTGCTGCCCTGGCTCAACGAGATCATCTGGCCCGCCGAAGCGAAGCTGCGGCCCGAGGACGTCCGCACCGGCATGCTGCTCGGCTCGGTCGAGATGCTGCGCCACGGCGTCACGACCAGCGCCGAGATGTACTTCGAAGGCGAGCAGCTGGTCGACGCGGTCCTCACGACGGGCGGCCGCGTGCTGGTCGCGCCGCCGGTGATGGAGCTGCCGGGCCTCGACTGGCGCGCCCAGCTGGCCGCGATCGAACGCTGGATCGACACCGACGGCCTCCGCTTCGGCCCGGGCGACCGCGTCGAGCTGGGTTATGGCCCGCACTCGGCGTACATGCTGTCCGAGGAGGGCCTGCGCGAGACGGCCGAATCGGCGGCCGCCCGTGGTGCGCTGATTCAGATCCACGTCGCCGAGGCGGCCCTCGAAGACACGGTCGTCCGTGAGGCGCACGGTTCGGTGCCTGCTTTGCTGAAGAAGCTCGGCATGCTCGACGGCCGGGTCCTCGCCGCGCACGCGATCCACCTGTCGGACACCGACATCGCGCTGTTCGCCCAGCACGGCGTCGGCATGGCGCACTGCCCGGGCTCGAACGCGAAGCTCGCCTCGGGCATCGCGCGGATCAAGGACCTGCGCGACGCCGGGGTCGCGGTCGGTCTCGGCACCGACGGCCCGGCGTCCAACGACGACATCGATCTGTGGGAAGAGCTGCAGCTCTCGGCGATGTTCGCCCGGCTCGCCACGGGCGACTCGACGGTGCTGACCGCGGCGGACGCGTTCCTGCTGGCCACCCGCGGCGGCGCGGCGGCGTTGAGCCGCGACGACATCGGGGCGCTGGAGCCGGGCCGGTGGGCCGACCTGGTCCACATCGACCTGGACGACCCGGCCTTCGCGTGCGGCGTGGACGTGCCGGACGTGCAGCTGCTGTCCAACCTCGTGTGGGCGGCGGGATCGCGGCGGGTCCGAGACGTCTGGGTCGCCGGCGAGCAGGTCGTCGCCGACGGCGAGTCGCTGAAGGTGGACCGGGCGAAGGTCCAGGCCGGGGTGGCCGAGACCGCCGCCCGCCTGCGTTAGCTCGGCCGCAGGATCAGCTCGGTCAGGTGGGCGTCCGGGGTGGCTGACACCGCTGTCACCACCGCGGTCGCCACCGAGTCCGCCTTCAGCAGGTGCGTGGTGTCGTAGTCGCGGCCTTCGCCCTTGAAGATCTCCTGCTGCATTTCCGTGTCGGTGCGGCCGGGGTAGACCGACGTCACGCGGATCTCGGGCTCCTCCTCGCGCAGGGCGTCGGCGAAGGCGCGGACCGCGAACTTGCTCGCCGCGTACGGCGACCAGCCCGGACGCGCGGTGCGGCCGGCCCCGGAGTTGATCACGACCACGTGCCCGCGGGCCGCGCGCAACGCGGGGAGCAGCAGGCGGGTCAGCTCGACCACCGCCAGGGTGTTGACCTCGAAGTTGTCCCGCCACGCCTCGGCGGACGTGTCCTCGATGCGGCCGATGCGCGCGACGCCCGCCGAGTGGACCAGGACGTCCAGCGAGCCGATGTCCGCCACGGCCTCGGCGAGCGACGCGGGGTTGGTCAGCTCGACCGGCCACGGCTTGGCGCCCGGGAGCTCCTTCGCCAGGGCGTCCAGGGCGTTCGCGTCCCGGCCGCCGAGCAGGAGGCGGTGGGTCGGGGCGAGCTGGTGGGCCACCGCGGCACCGATCCCGCGCGAGGCACCGGTGACGAGGGCGAGAGGAAGATCCGTCATACCGCCACCGTAACTAGGCGAAGCCGGCGTCGACCGTGCGGTCGTCGCGGTTTCCGGGGCCGAGTGTCCGCGGGTCGGCGCAGCCGGTCGACGGGTCCGCGTCGGAGTCCTTCGGGTCGTCGCCGGCGTCCTTCTTCGTGGGGTGACGGTCGTCCGTGGTGAAGCAGACCTGGTAGCTGCCGTCTTCCAGGCCGGTGAAGGCGTAGGCGCCGTCCGGACCGGTCACGACGCTCGTTCCGTTGCCCAGGGTGGCCTTCACCCCGGCCAGGCCCGGCTCGCCGGCGTCCTGCACGCCGTTGCCGTCGGTGTCCGACCAGGCGAAGTCGCCGATCCGGTTCGTCGGCGGGGCCAGCCCCAGGTCCACCGTGAAGTCCTCGCGGGCCGAGCCGCCGAGGGTGCGCGGGGCGGTGCAGCCGTCCGGGTCCGCGTCGGAGTCGCGGTCGTCGGCCGCCGCGTCCTTGCGGGTCACCGTGAAGTCCGCCGGGACCGCGAAGCAGACCTGGTAAGTGCCGTCCTTCAGCTTCTCGAAGCCGTACTTGCCCTTGTCGTCGGTGGTCGCGGTGCCGACCGCGCCGCCCGCGCCGTCCTTCAACGTCACCTTGACGCCCGCGACGCCCGGCTCGTCCGGGTCCTGGATCCCGTCGCGGTTGCGGTCGTTCCACACGAAGTCGCCGACCTTCGCGATGGCGGGCGGTGGCAGGACGGTGATCGTCGCCGACGCCGTCTTGTCGCCCAGCGTGCCGCCCGGGTACTTGACGCCGGTGACCTTCGCCGTGTTGACGTGCCCGGTGTCGGCCACCGTCAGGTTCGGGTGGTCGCAGGTCAGCTGCTTGTTCGCGCCCCCGGCCAGCGTGAACGGCTCGAACTTCCCGCTGCACCACGGGTCCTGCACGGTGATCCCGGTGAGGTCCTGCGTGCCTTCGTTCGTCACGGTGACGCGGTAGTGCGCGGCCTCGCCCGCGGTGACCGTCGCGAACGGGCCCCACGCGCCGGTCGCCGGGTTCTGCACTTCCTTCTTCACCGAGTACGCCGCGAGCTGCAGGCCGACGCAGTCCCAGCGCAGCCGTTCGGCGCTCGTGGTGGCGAAGAACTTCACCGTCGCCGCCTTCGCCGGGGCGGTCGCGGCCGGGAAGTCCTGCTTCGCCAGGTGCCCGTCGCCGGCGTCGTGGTCGGCGACGAGCCTGGTCTCCTGGAGCTGGGCGCCGTTCACGTCGTAGAAGCGCAGGCCCGTCGCCGGCGCGGCGGCCGGCACGTACGAGCCGGTCGACACGCTGAGCGTGTACACGCCGCCGGGGACGAACTTCTCGGTCTCGTAGGCGGTGCTGGCCTTGCCGTCCGGGGTCTGGATCACCGCCGACCGCTGCCCGTCGACGGCGAACGCCTGCTCGGCCAGCAGCTTCGGCGCCTTCGCGGCCGGGGTGCCGGGCGGGACCGGCGCGGCCGGGGTGAAGACGTAGCCGTCCGGGGCGCCGCTGGCCGCCGCCTTCTCGACGCTGGGGTTCCCCGCGATCCCGCCACAAGCCGGCGGCGGATCCGCGGCGGCCGCGGGCGCGACCGTCCCCGAGAGCGCCACGACCGCCACTGCCACCACGCGCGCCGAACGGACCATGCCTCGACTATGGCGTGGGGCCCGGGCCCGCACCGGCCGAGAACCGTCCACTTAAGAGTGAACCTCGGCGGGCGCGGGCCGGGGCGTCAGCGTTCGCCGATGCGGCCGGGCCGCCCGAAGCGGCCCTTCTTCCACACCGAGACGAGCGACGGCCGCGGCTGCGAGGTGCCGCCGTCGGGCCAGTGCGACGCCGGGTTCGCCGAGCTCGCCGCGTTCTCGCCCGGGTGCTGCACCGCGACGAGCACCACGTGGTCGGTGATGTTCGGCCCGCACGTCTCGGCGCCGGGCGGCACCGAGAGGAACTGCTTGACGTGCCCGCGTTCCGGCCCGGTCACCGGCACCGAGAACAGGCCGTCGTTCACGCCGAGCGCGTTGCCGTCGGTGGAGATCCAGAGGTTGCCGTGCCGGTCGAAGGCGACGTTGTCCGGGCAGGAGATCGGGCTGACCTGGCTCTTGTCGAAGCCGCCGTAGTAGGTGTCGGCCGCGGCCGGGTCGCCGCAGACGAGCAGCAGCCGCCAGGAGAACCTCGTCGATGCCGCGTCACCGCGGGCTTCCTCCCACTCGAGGACCTGCCCGTTCCGGTTGGCCACGCGCGGGTTCACCTCGTCGGCGCCGGCCTTGCCCGCCGCGCCGCGGTCGCTGTTGTTGGTCAGCGCCGCGTAGACCCGGCCGGTGACCGGGTTCGGTTCGATGTCCTCCGGCCGGTCCATCTTCGTCGCCGCCACCTTGTCGGCGGCGAGCCGCGTGAAGACGTAGACCTCCTCGGCGGTGAGTCCGTCCACAAAGGACTTGTTGCCGCTCGCCAGCGGGATCCATTCGCCGGCGCCGTCGAACTCGCCGTCGGCCGGGAGCTTGCCGGTGCCGTCGATCTCACCCGGGCTGTCGCCGGTGAACCGGGCGACGTACAGCGTGCCGTCGTCGAGCAGCGCCGAGTTGTGGCGACGCGCGTGCGCGCTCCTGCCCGGCTTGTACTTGCCCTTCGAGACGAACTTGTAGATGTACTCGAAGCGTTCGTCGTCCCCGGAGTAGGCGGCGACCCGGCCGTCGGCGGTGATCTTGATGTTCGAGCCCTCGTGCTTGAACCGGCCGAGCGCGGTGTGCTTGACCGGCGTCGAATGCGGGTCGTTCGGGTCGATCTCGACGACCCAGCCGAACCGGTTCGACTCGTTCGGCTCCTGGGCGACGTCCCAGCGCTTGTCGAACCGCTCCCACTTGCGTGTGCTGGCGCCGGCGCCGATCGCGTACCGCTTGAGCCGCGCGGCCGTGACCGGGTCGGTCACCGTTTCCGAGTTGGCGAAGTACTGGTGGATGTTCTCCTCGCCGGAAAGCACGGTGCCCCACGGCGTCACGCCGCCGGAGCAGTTGTTCTGCGTGCCGTGGACCTTGCGCCCGCTCGGGTCGGCCGACGTCTTCAGGTACTTCGAGCCGGCGGCCGGGCCGCGGACCTCGAAGACCGTGTCGAGGGTGATCCGGCGGGCGAACCGGCTCGGGACGACCTCGAGGCCGCCGCGGACCGGGTCACGCCGGGCCTGCAGCACCGAGAGGCCGTGCGCCGCCCACGCGATCTTCACCTGCTCCTCGGTCGGGTTCGCCGGGTCGTACTGGTCGGCCGGGAACAGGTGCACCTCGGCCGTGTACTCGTGGTTCACGACGAGCAGGTTGGTCAGGCCCAGCGGGTCCTGCGGGATCAGGCCGACGAAGTCGTTGTTGTAGCCGAACTGCTTGGCCTGCGCGGCCGCGGTCTGCTTGGTGAAGTCGAACTTCGGCGCGCCCGGCAGCACCGGGTCGCCCCAGCGGATGACGACGTTCTGCGCGTAGCCGTCGGGGATGGTGACCGCGTCGAGCTTGTTCGGCGGGACCGGGTCGAAGTCGGTGCCGGGGGCCGGGCGCGGGTGCGGCTTCTGCGTGGGCGCGGCGGCCGCGGTCCCCGCGAGCGCCGCGAACCCGCCCGCGGCGGCGGCCAGCACGGCCCCGGCCTGGAAGGCCCGGCGGCGGGAGATGTCCTTGACGACGTCGCCGAAGTACTCATTCCCGGACTCGTTCGGCTCGGGGTGGGCACAGGCGTTGCCGCAGCGGTATTCGCAGGTGACCGGGGAGCGGCCGCCGGGGTGGACGGGGAGGAGCGGGAGCAGACGGTCGGGCACGAGGCCTCCATGGTGGGAGTTCGGGAACGAACCGACCGTAAGTCTCCCAAACCAGTCAATGCAGACATTCAGGTGAACGTCAGACGTACTGGCCTTCGTCAGAACTCTTCGCCCACGAGCGCCGCTTCCTGCGGCACGACGTGCGCGTCCGTCTTCTTCTCCCGCAGCGAGAGCAGGCCACCGGCGATCACGCACAACACGGCGGAGGCGACGAACGGCGCCTGCGGCGACCCGAACCACTCGGCCACGTGCCCGACGAGCGTCGCGGCGACGGCACCACCGAGCCAGCGGCAGAAGTTGTACCCCGCGCTGGCGACCGGGCGCGGCGCGTCGCTGATCGACATCGCGGTACCGGTGAACAGCGTGTTCAACAAGCCGGAGACCAGCCCCGAGACGATGATCCCGGCGACGAGGACCGGCTTGCTGGGCACGGCCAGCACCAGCATCAGCACGGCGTACCCGAAGACGGCGGCCGCGGCGGCGTGCCGCTCACCGAGCTTGGCGGCCAACCGCGGCGCGAGGGCCACGCCGGCGACGGCGACGCACAGGCCCCAGCCGCAGAAGATCAGGCCGACGGCGATCGCGCTCCACCCGAGCACGAACGGCGACCAGGCCAGCACCGCGAAGAACGCGGCGGTGTAGAGCGCCGACGCGACGGAGGTGCGCAGCAAGCCGGTGTGCTTCAGCGCGCGGATCGGGTCGAGCAGCTTGATCGGCTCACGCTTCTCGTGCTTGTCGCTCTTCAGGAACACCGCGCACAGCACGAGCGCGCCGGCCATCAGGACCGCGGTGCCGAGGAACGGGCCGCGCCACGAGATGCTGCCGAGCAGGGCGCCCAGCAGCGGGCCGACCGACAGGCCGACACCCAGGGCGGCTTCGTAGAGCAGGATCGCGCCGGACTGGCCACCGGTCGCGGCGCCGACGATCACCGAAAGCGCCGTCGCGATGAAGAACGCGTTGCCGAGGCCCCAGACCGCGCGCAGCCCGACGAGCTGCTCGATCGAGCCGGCGGCCGAACACAGGGCGGTGGCCGCGACGATCAGCGTCAGCCCGACGAGAACCGTGCGCTTGGGACCGAACTTGGCGCTCGCCGCGCCGGTGACCAGCATCGCGAGGACCTGGACGCCGAGGTACGACGAGAAGAGCAGGGTGACCTGGGACGGCGTCGCGTCCAGGCCTTTGGCGATGGACAGCAGGATCGGGTCGACCAGGCCGATCCCCATGAAGGCGATGACCGCGGCGAACGCGGTGATCCACACCTGCTTGGGCTGACCCTTGACGGCGTCCAGCAGGCTCGAGTGGTGTTCAGCGCTCATCGCTGATCAGTTCCTCCTTTTTGGTGTCGACGAGCAATTTGGCGAGAGCCGGGAGGGCGGCTTCGATCGCTGCGCGGTCGGCGTCGTCCATCGCGATCAGCCGCTCCCGGAGGAACTCCTCACGGGCGGCGACCATCTCGGCGTAGAAGCGACGACCCTCGTCGGTGACGTCCACGAGCACCGCGCGCCGGTCGGCGGGGTCCGGCGTGCGGGTGGCCAGGCCGAGGCGTTCGAGGCGGCTGACCACATCGGTCATCGACGGCAGCTTGACCCGCTCGAACTCCGCCAGCGCGCTCATCCGCCGCGGCCCGCCGTTGACGAGCTCGCTCAGCACCGAGCCCTGGGTGAGGGTCAGCGTCAGCTGCGGGGTCTGGCGGCGCACCTGGTGGTACAGCCGGAAGACCAGCGGCCGCAGCCGGTGGGCGAGATCGGCGATCGCGGAAGTCACTTAGCTATGCTAACAAATATTGCTAAGGGTGGCTAAGTAACTCGGCTCACAAGCTAGGCTCGGAAGCATGGACGCGGTGATCTTCGACCTCGACGGCGTACTGGTGGACTCGGAGCGGATCTGGGACGAGGTCCGGCGCGCGGTGGTCGCCGAGCACGGCGGCACCTGGCGTGAGGAGGCGACCCGCGCCCAGCAGGGGATGAGCACCCCGGAATGGGCCCGCTACCTGGTGGAGGAGCTCGGCGCACAGCTCTCACCACCGGAGATCGCGACGCTCGTGGTCAAGCGCATGGCGGCGCGTTACGCGGAGGAGCCGCCGCTGATCCCGGGCGCGGTGGAGGTGGTCCGCGCCGTGGCGAAGCGGTGGCCGGTGGCGATCGCGAGCTCGTCGCCGGTGATCCTGATCAAGGGCTTCCTGGACGTGACGGGCCTGCCGGTGGGGGCGGCGGTGTCGTCCGAGCAGGTCGGGGCGGGGAAGCCGGCGCCGGATGTGTACCTGCGGGCGGCCGAACTGCTGGGCGTGGCGCCCTCGGATTGTGCGGCCGTGGAGGACACGACGAACGGGCTGCGGTCGGCTTTGGCCGCGGGGATGGCCGTGTACGCGGTGCCGAACCCGCACTTCCCGCCGGATCCCGAGGTACTGAAGCAGGCCACGGCGGTGGTGGAGAAGATCACCGACTTGCCGGGTGCGCTCGGGCTCAGCTGACTTCGGCGCGCACGGGCGGCGAGCCGGGAACGACGTCGGCCAGGAACACCTGGTACGAGGAAGCCACCCGGTCGACCAGCTTGCCTTGGCTCAGTTCTCCCTGCGCGTTGTAGAGCCGCAGGTGCTCCATCGTCGAGGAGAGCAGGTAGACCGCCTTGCCGGGGGGCAACGGCCCGCCGGTCTCGCCGACGTATCCGGCCAGGACGGTCTTCCCGTCGTCCGGGAGGAGCGCTGCGCACTGCGGGGACTTCGTCCCGTACTGCGGAGCGTCCGCGGTGAGGTCCGCGCCCACGGGGAGGGCCGCGACACAGAACAGCTTCCGGTCGGAGGCATTCGGCTGCGCGCCGACGTAAGCCCACGCCCGCCACATGTCGGTCTGCCCCGGGAAGTCCGTGAGTATCGCCTTGTCGCCCTGGGTGAGCATGTGGTCGAACGGCTGGTGCTCCGACTTGGCGAGCTTCAGCTCCTGGCCGGGGTTGGCCGGCTGAGCGGGCGGCGAAGCGTCGTTCACCCGGGTCGCCAGCAGCACGCTGGTCAGCACCACCAGCACCGCGGCCAGCGGCGCGACCAGCACAGTCAAGCGGCGGCGGGGTGGCCGCCGCTGCCTGCGCTGCTGCTCGGCCCACGCCGCGTCCAGGTTGGGCGTGACCTTGCCCGCCTGCTCACGCAGCGTCTCGGCCAGCTTGCGTTCGAGGTCGGTCATCGCTCACCTCCCGGTTCGTCCCCCAGGTGCTTGCGCAGGTTTTCCATCGCGTGGTGGGTCGTCGCCTTGACCGTGCCCGGTGAGATACCCAGCGTGTCCGCGATACCCGCCGTGCTCAGGTCCAGCCAGTACCTCAGCACGAGAACCTCGCGTTGTCGCCGGGAAAGCTTCCCGAGCACCGCGCGCAGCTGTGCGTGCTCCCAGTTGGCCACCGCCCGGACCTCGGCCGACAGCTCGTCCGGCGGGCGGTCCTGCGGCGTGCGCCGGACGACCCGCAGGTGCCGCGTGCGCGACCGTGACATGTTCACCACGGTCGTGCGGAGGTAGCCCACCACGCGCGTGTGGTCGGACAGGGTGTCCCAGCGCTGGTGGAGCTTGACGAAGGCCTCCTGCGCGACGTTCTCCGCGTCGTCCGCGCCGAGCAGGTGCGCCAGCCGTGTCATCTGGGCGAAGTACTCCCGGAACAGGTCGTGGAACGTCGGCGCGCCCAGATCCCCCGGCGCGCTCTCGCCCACGCTCGCACTCACACCCCGCCAACGCACACCCCGCCCCACCGGTTTAGTGGAACACGCGAAGAAGGCCGCCACCAGCGGTGACGGCCTTCGACGGGGGACAGTCCTTACCGCTCGACCTCGCCGCGGATGAACTTGTCGACGGCGTCGCGCGCGGTCGAGTCGTCGTACTGCTCCGGCGGCGACTTCATGAAGTAGGAGGAGGCCGACAGGATCGGGCCGCCGATGCCGCGGTCGAGCGCGATCTTCGCGGCGCGGACGGCGTCGATGATGATGCCCGCCGAGTTCGGCGAGTCCCACACTTCGAGCTTGTACTCCAGGTTCAGCGGCACGTCGCCGAAGGCGCGGCCCTCGAGCCGGACGTAGGCCCACTTGCGGTCGTCGAGCCACTGCACGTAGTCCGACGGCCCGATGTGGACGTTGCCCTTGCCGAGGTCGCGGTCGACCTGCGAGGTGACGGACTGGGTCTTCGAGATCTTCTTCGACTCGAGCCGCTCGAGCTCCTTCATGTTCAGGAAGTCCATGTTCCCGCCCACGTTGAGCTGCATCGTCCGGTCGAGCTGGACGCCGCGGTCCTCGAACAGCTTCGCCAGGACGCGGTGCGTGATGGTCGCGCCGACCTGGGACTTGATGTCGTCGCCGACGATCGGGACGCCGGCGTCGGTGAACTTCTGCGCCCACTCCGGATCGGAGGCGATGAACACCGGCAGCGCGTTGACGAACGCCACGCCGGCGTCGATGCAGGCCTGCGCGTAGAACTTGTCGGCCACCTCGGAACCCACCGGGAGGTAGGACACGAGCACGTCGACCTCCGCCTCGCGCAGCGCGGCGACGATGTCGACCGGGGTCTCGTCGGACTCCTCGATCGTCTCGCGGTAGAAGCGGCCCAGCCCGTCGTGGGTGTGGCCGCGCTGGACGGTGACGCCGAGCGGCGGCACGTCGGCGATCTTGATGGTGTTGTTCTCGGAGGCGAAGATCGCCTCGGACAGGTCGCGGCTGACCTTCTTGGCGTCCACGTCGAACGCGGCGACGAACTCGATGTCGCGGACGTGGTAGCCGCCGAAGTCGACGTGCATCAGACCGGGGACGCGGTTGGCCGGGTCCGCGTCGCGGTAGTACTGGACACCCTGGACCAGCGACGCCGCGCAGTTGCCGACGCCCACGATGGCCACCCGAACGCGGCGGTTCTCGCCCATGGGGGTTTCTCCTTCAATCCGTGTCTGTTTCGTAGGTCTGGTGCCGCCACGCTGCGGCCCGGCCGGGCGGCTCAGGTCTCCGGACCCTGCCGTTCGGCTTGTTCGTGCGCGATCAGCTCGTTGAGCCAGCGCACCTCCCGCTCGCTGGTCTCCAGCCCCAGCCGGTGCAGCTCGCGGGTGTAGCGATCGATCTTCTCCTCGGCCCTGGCCAGGGCCGCCCGCATACCCTCGCGGCGTTCTTCGACGCGGCGGCGGCGGCCCTCGAGGATCCGCAGCCGCACGTCGGCCGGCGTTCGCGAGAAGAAGGCCAGGTGGACGCCGAATCCCTCGTCGTCCCAGGTCTGCGGCCCGGCGTCGCCGAGCAGCTCACCGAAGCGCTCCTTGCCCTCCGCGGTGAGCTTGTAGACCCGCCGCCCGCGCCGCGACCACGCCCGGTCGTCGGCCTCGTCCAGCTCTTCGACCAGGTACCCGGCCCTCAGCAGCTTCCGCAGGGTCGGGTACAGCGAGCCGTACGAGAACGTCCGGAACGTGCCGAGCGTCTCGTGCAGCCGCTTGCGCAGCACGTACCCGTGCATGGGCGCTTCGTGCAGAAGACCGAGGATCGCGAACTCCAGCACACCGCACCCCCTTCCGGGAACAAACCGAGGAGATCGGCGTTGCTCCGAACGATCGCCTCGATCCAACCTACTCAGCCACTATATCGCGCCGATACATCGAAGTGGCGAAGCTAACGAGCCCGCTCACTCTGGAGTGGGCGAAATTCACCGGAGAGTTATCGAACGTCCGGCGTGTCCCTGCCGGACGTGCCATCGGTCGCGCTAGGGGGCGTGGACGACACAGGAAGAGCCCGTACTCTGTCCTGGTGATTAACCAGCGGCAGGTCGTGGACTACGCGTTGCAGCGCCGTGCGCTGCTCGCCGAAGTCCGCTCCGGGCGCGTCGGCAGCTACGAAGCCTGCGACGCGAGCCCGTACCTGCTGCGGGCGGCGAAGTTCCACGGCCGGGCCGGTGACCAGCCCTGCCCGATCTGCCGCCAGGAACCGCTGACCCTGGTGTCCTGGGTCTACGGTGACGAACTCAAGCACGTCGCGGGCTCGGCGAGGACCCCCGAAGAGCTGGCCAGGATGGCCGGCCTGTTCGCCGAGTTCACCGTGTACGACGTCGAAGTGTGCCGCGCGTGCCACTGGAACCACCTGGTCCGGTCGTACGTCCTCGGCACGGGGGAACCGGCTGACGGTCCACGAAGGACCGCGGGCCGGTGAGCTGTATCACAACCGCTGAAGAGCGCAGAACGGCGCCGCACCGGGCGCCGGTCTGGGAGGCCCATTCGTGAACGACGACCGCAACCGCTCCTGGCCCGGCCAGGAGCCAGATGCACCTCGCCGTGCCCAGTCAGGCCCGTGGCCGGGGGACGACCCCGGACCGGCCTGGCCCGGCGAAGAAGCCCCCCGCCGGCCTCAACGGCCCACGCCACCCCGGGGCAACCCGCGCGGCGGCGGGTCGCCCGAGTGGCCGTCCGGCGACGAAGGCGGTCCCCAGTGGCCCGGCGAAGAGCCGGCGCGGCGGCCGCAGCGACCCCGCCAGCAGGGCATGCCCGCGCGGCGAGCGGTCCCGCCACCAGCGGGCCAGCGTCCGCCGCAGGGTCCGCCCCCTTCGCCGCCGGAGGGCTTCCGCCAGCCGCGCGGCGGGCGGCCGGTGCCGCCCCCGGGGCGCGAACCGGACCTGATCACCCACCACGCGCACAACGGCACCGACGACTTCGGGCGTGACCCGTACGACGACGGCTACGAAGACGCCGCGTTCAACGAGTTCGCCGACGACGTCGAGCCCCAGGACGAGCTCGACGAAAAGGGCAAGAAGGTCCTGACGCCGGCGCAGCGCAAGAAGCGCCGCTGGAAGATCATCCGGCGGGTGGCGTACGCCTGCGTCGGGCTGTTCTTCGTCGTGCCCGCGATCGCGTTCGTCATCACGTACTTCCTGGTCGACGTGCCGACGCCGGAAAGCATCAAGTCGCTGCAGAACCAGCCGGTCACCTACTACGACGCCAACAACCAGGTGCTGGGCCGGGAGCTGCCGCCGGGCGGCGACCGCCAGCTGCTCAAGCCGGGCGAGGTCCCCGACGTCGTCAAGCACGCCGTGTACTCCGCGGAGGACGCGACGTTCGAGACCAACTCGGGCTTCGACGTCACCGGCATCCTGCGCGCGGTCTGGAACCAGGTCTCCGGCGGCCAGGGCGGTGGTTCGACCATCTCCCAGCAGTACATCAAGCAGGCGACGCAGAACGACGCCCCGACGCTGACCCGCAAGTGGACCGAGCTGGCCAAGTCGTTCAAGATGAACAACCAGCAGTCCAAGGAAGAGATCATCACTTCCTACCTGAACATCGTCTACTTCGGCCGCGGGGCGAACGGCATCCAGGCCGCCGCCAAGGCGTACTTCAACAAGGACGCCAAGGACCTCAACGCGTCCGAGGCCTCGTTGCTGGCCGGCCTGATCCAGGGCCCCGGCCGCTCGGAAAACGAGGCGTACGCCCAGAAGCGCTGGGCGTACGTGATGGACCAGATGGTCGCCAACAAGTGGCTGCGCGCGGACGAGCGGGCCACGTTCCAGTACCCGACGCCGATCGCGAGGAACTCCAACAAGGAGCAGGACTCGGGGAAGATGACCTACCAGCTCCAGCAGCGGATCAAGGACGAGCTGGCGGCCAAGGGCTACGACGAGAACAAGCTGTTCTCCACCGGCGCCAAGATCTACACGACGATCGACCCGGCGGCCCAGGCCGCGGCGGAGCAGGCCACCCAAGAGGGCATGAAGGGCCAGACCGACGAGAACCTGCTGAACGCGCTCGTCGCCGTCAACCCGAAGACCGGCGGGGTGATCGCCTACTACGGCGGGCCGGAGCTGGTGAAGGACACGGCAGGCAAGGACCAGATCGGCCAGGACCGCGCCAACCAGGCGAGAAACCCGGGTTCGTCGGTGAAGGCGTTCGACCTCACGGCGTTCCTCAAGATGGGCAAGGGCCTCGGCGAGACGTTCGACGGCTCGAACAACCGGCAGCTCGGCGGCCGCACGGTCCGGAACGCCGGTGACAGCGCCAGCTGCGGCAAGGAGTGCACCGTCGCCGAGGCGATGGAGATCTCGGCGAACACCGTGTTCTACGACATGGTCCTGAACGTGACGCACCCGATCCGGGTCGCGGAAGCGGCCAAGGACGCCGGGGTCAAGGTCGACCCGGACGGCAAGAGCGTCCTCTACACCGACGACAACAACATCTCGCTCGGTGGTGGTGGCACGGCCGTGACGCCGGAGGACATGGCGGCCGCGTACGCGTCGTTCGCCAGCGGCGGCACGTACCACGAGCAGCACTTCGTCTCGAAGCTGACGAACGGCCAGGACGAGGTGGAGTTCGACGAGAACAACATCAAGTCCAACCCGGCGTTCGACGACGACGCGGCGAAGAGCCAGCAGATCGCCGGCAACGTCACCGAGGCGCTCAAGCCGGTCATCCCGCACTCGAAGCTGAGGTGCCCGGCCGGGCACGAGTGCGCCGGCAAGACCGGGACGCAGCAGTACACCCCGAAGGACGGCGACCCGAAGGCGTACAACGACCGCAACGCGCAGACCTGGATGGTGGGGTACACGCCGTCCGTGTCGGCCGCGGTCTGGGTCGGCGGCGACGGCAACAAGCCGTTGCACGACCCGAAGAACAACCCGATCTTCGGTGCGACCATCGCCGGTCCGACGTGGCAGAAGTTCATGAACCTCTACCTCAAGGGCAAACCGGCGGAGAAGTTCGACAAGGTCGCGCCGATCGGCAAGGACGTCAACGAGGTGACGCAGACCCCGACGAAGCCGCCGGACACGCCGACCACGACGACGACGCCGCCGACGACCACGCCGACCACCGAGTCCACGGACCCGGACGACACGGACACGACCACGCCGACCAAGACCCGGACCCGGCCCGGGCCGCCCATCACACCCCCCAACCCGGGTGAGGGCAACACCTTCGGTGGTGGTGGCGGAATCGCTGCGCCACCGGGCTCCGGGCCCGGCTAGCGACGTTCTCCTCCAGGGCCCTCCGCGCACGCGCGGGGGGCCCTGAACCGTTCCGGGAAGATCGTTCCGGCAACCCCGGCGCGTCACGCACGTCCCTTCCAAGAGGGGGTGGCGGCCATCGCCGCCCGCGCTGACAGTGGAGGACCGCCCGTGCCCGACGATCGATCCCGCTCCTGGCCCGGCCAGGGTCCCGATCCGCGCCGTCGCGCACCCCAGGGTCCGCACGGCCAGGGTCCGCACGGCCAGGGCCCGCGCCGGCCCGTGCCCCCGCAGCCCGGCCGCCCGCAACCCCAGCAGCCGACGCCGCGCGGCTACCGGCCCGAGCCGCCGCCGATGAGCGGCGGCCCCGAGCTGATGACGCACCACTCCTACGAAGAGCCGGGCGGCTACGACGACGACGTCCAGCCGGAGACCGACGGCAAACCGGTACTCACCCCGGAACAGCGCAAGAAGAGACGCTGGAAGATCATCCGGCGGGTCGCCTACGGCTTCGTCGGGCTGTTCATGGTGCTGCCCGCGATCGCGTTCGTCATCACGTACTTCCTGGTCGACGTGCCGTCGCCGACCGAGGTCGCGCAGAACCAGAGCCAAGCGGTGACGTACCTCTTCGCCGACGGCTCGCCGATGGGCAAGGACGTCCCGCGCGGCGGCAACCGGGTGCTGCTGACCCCGGAGCAGATCCCCGACGTCATGAAGCACGCGGCGATCGCGACCGAGGACGACTCGTTCGAGACCAACTCCGGCTTCGACGTCGGCGGCCTGCTGCGCGCGGTGTTCAACCAGGCCACCGGGGGTACCGGCGGTGGTTCGACGATTTCGCAGCAGTACATCAAGAAGGCCACCGACAACGACGCGCCCACGCTGACGCGCAAGTGGACCGAGCTGGCCAAGTCCTTCAAGATGAACCAGACGTACGAGAAGAAGGACATCATCACCGCGTACCTGAACATCATCTACTTCGGACGCGGGGCGTACGGGGTCGGCGCGGCGTCGCAGGCCTTCTTCCACAAGGAAGCGAAGGACCTGAGCTTTTCGGAAGCCGCGTTGCTGGCGGGGCTGATCCAGCAGCCGGGCCGGTCGGAGAACGACAAGGTCGCGCACGACCGCTGGAACACCGCGCTGGACCGGATGGTGAAGAACAACTACATCACCGCGGCCGACCGCCAGGCCGCCCAGTTCCCGACGCCGATCCCGCTCGAGGACAGCAAGCAGCAGGCCGGCGCGCCGCCCGCGTTCGTCGTCCAGCAGGTGAAGGACGAGCTGGCCGCGCACGACATCCCGGAAGACCGCTACTACTCCGGCGGTTTCCAGGTGCAGACGACGATCGACCCGAAGGCGCAGCAGGCAGCGGAACAGGCGGCCACCGACGCGATGAAGGGCCAGGTCGACGACCAGCTGCTCAACGCGCTCGTCGCCGTCGACCCGAAGACCGGCGGCGTGCTCGCCTACTACGGCGGCAAGCCGATCGTGCAGGTCAACGGGCAGGACCAGGCCGGGCGCGACTGGGCGGACACGCCGCAGAACCCGGGCTCGTCGATGAAGCCGTTCGACCTCACGGCGTTCCTCAAGATGGGCAAGGGCCTCGACGCGAAGTTCGACGGCTCCAACAACCGCACGTTCGACGGCCGCGTCGTGCGCAACGCCGGCCCGGGCTCCAGCTGCTCGCAGCAGTGCACCGTCGCCGAAGCGATGGAACGTTCGGCGAACACGGTGTTCTACGACATGGTCCTCAACCAGACCCACCAGGAACCGGTCAAGGACGCGGCGCGGGAAGCCGGCGTGAAGACCAAGAACGACGACGGCGGCCAGTCGATCATCTCCACCAAGGACAACAACATCTCCCTCGGCGGTGGCGAAACCCAGATCACGCCGCTGGACATGGCTTCGGCGTACGCGACGTTCGCGGCCAACGGCGAGCAGCGGGGCCGCCACTTCGTGCTGAAGGTGACGAACGGGCAGAACGAGGTCGCCTACGAAGCGCCGACGGACGCGAAGTCCGCGTTCGACAGCGACTCGGACAAGAGCCGCCAGATCGCCGGGAACGTCACCGAAGCGCTGAAGCCCGTGATCGGGTTCTCGAAGCTGAAGTGCCCGGCCGGCCACGAGTGCGCCGGCAAGACGGGAACCCAGCAGCACACGAAGGTCGCGGGCGAGCCGGCGTGGGCGGCGAACGCGAACTCGCAGACGTGGATGGTCGGCTACACGCCGTCGGTCTCGGTCGCGGCGTGGGTCGGCGGTGACGGCAACAAGCCGCTGCACGGCAAGAACAACTCGCCGATCTACGGCTCGACCATCGCCGGCCCGATGTGGCAGAAGTTCCTGTCGCTGTACCTGACCGGCAAGCCGGGCGAGAAGTTCGACAAGGTCGAGCGCATCGGCGGCGAGGTGCCGCCGCCGTCGTCCGACGTGGCCACGACGACGGACGTGACTCCGACGAACGAAAACCCCGAAGACGGCGACCAGGGCGACAACAACGTCGACGGCGACCACAACGGCGACGGGGACAACCAGTCGTCTTCGAAGGAGAGCACGCCGAAGCACACGAAGGGTTCTTCGACGCCGAAGGACACACCATCGAAGACCGACGATCCGGAGAACTAGCCGCCGGGTGAACCACGGTGGGCCGCGGTCCGTGTCCCTTCGAGAGGACTGCGTCCGCAGCCCACCGTGGAGGACGGCCCGTGAACAACGACCGCACGTCACCCGGCCGGCGGCCCGACCCACGTCGTCGTGCGCGGCGGCCGGTGCCCCGCGCCGGGCTGCTGGGCGCCGAGCCGGAGCTGATCACCCACCACGCGCACAACGGCACCGAGCCGGACGACCTGCCGACCGTGCCGATCCTGCGGCCGCGCCCCGGCCAGCCGCCACGCCGGCCGCGGCCGCTCACCGAAGGTGACCTGCGGAAACGGCGGTGGCGGCGGGTCCGGCGGATCCTCTACGTGGCCGCCGGGCTGTTCTTCGCCGTCCCCGCGGTCGCGTTCCTGGTCACCTACTTCGCCGTCGACGTCCCCTCGCCGGAGACAGTCGCGCAGGCACAGGGCCAGGCCGTGACTTACCTCTTCAGCGACGGCACCGAGATGGGCAAGGACACCCCCGCCGGCGGCAACCGGCAGATCCTGGCGGCCAACCAGATCCCGGACGTCGTCAAGAAGGCCGTGATCGCGACCGAGGACGCGTCGTTCGAGACGAACTCGGGCTTCGACATCGGCGGCATCCTGCGGGCGGGGTACAACCAGGTCACCGGCGGGTCCGGCGGCGGGTCGACGATTTCGCAGCAGTACATCAAGAACGCCTCCGGCGACGACGACCCGACCTTGACGCGCAAGTGGGTCGAGCTCGCGAAGTCGTTCAAGATGAACCAGACCTACGAGAAGGCGGACATCATCACCGCCTACCTCAACATCATCTACTTCGGCCGCGGCGCCTACGGGATCCAGGCCGCCGCGCAGGCGTACTTCGGCAAGGACGTCGGGCAGCTCGACTACTCGCAGTCCGCGCTGCTGGCCGGGCTGATCCAGCAGCCGGGCCGCTCGGAGAACACCGCAGTCGCCACGAGCCGGTGGAACACCGCGCTGGACCGCATGCTGAAGAACGGCTACCTGACGCCGGCCCAGCGCGCGGCGGCAAAGTTCCCGGCACCGATCCCGCTCCGGGAGAGCCGGGACGCGGGCGCGCTGAACCCGTTCATCAAGAACAAGGTCAAGGCCGAGCTGGCCGCGCAGGGCATTGACGAGAAGCAGTACTACTCGGGCGGGTTCCAGGTGTTCACCACCATCGACCCGGTGGCCCAGCAGTCGGCGGAGAAAGCGGTGGCCGAGGGCATGGACGGGCAGACCGACGACCGGATCCTCGACGCCCTGGTGGCGGTCGACCCGAAGTCCGGCGGCGTGCTCGCGTACTACGGCGGCGACGCGATCGTGAAGGGCCCCAACGGCGAGGACCAGGCCGGCCGCGACTGGGCCGACGAGCCGCACAACCCGGGTTCGTCGATGAAGCCGTTCGACCTGGCGGCGTTCCTGAAGCTCGGCCGGGGCCTCGACGCGCGGTTCGACGGCACCTCGCCGCGGACGTTCCCCGGCGTCGATCTGCCGATCCGCAACGCGGGCGACAGCAGCAGCTGCTCGCAGCAGTGCACGGTCGCGGAGGCGATGCAGCGGTCCACGAACACGGTGTTCTACGACATGGTCCTGAACATCACGAAGCCGTCCGGGGTGGCGGAAGCGGCGCAGGAGGCCGGGGTCCGGACGTCGGACAACGGCGGCCGCAGCAAGCTGTTCACCGGCGACAACAACATCTCCATCGGCGGCGGCGGAACCCAGGTGACGGCGGCGGACATGGCGTCGGGCTACGCGACGTTCGCGGCGGGCGGCGTCCAGCGCGAGCGGCACTTCGTGCAGAAGGTGACCAACGCGAACGGCGAAACCGCGTACGAGGCGAAGGACCGCTCAGCGGACGCGTTCGCGGACAACGACCCGCAGAAGAGCGCGCAGATCGCGGGCAACGTGACGGCCGCCTTGGCGCCGGTCATCCAGTTCTCGAAGCTGAGCTGCCCGACCGGCCACGAGTGCGCCGGCAAGACCGGCACCCAGCAGCACACCCCGCAGAACGACGAACCGGCGTCGGCGGCGAACGCGAACTCCCAGACGTGGATGGTGGGCTACACGCCCACCGTGTCCGCGGCGGTCTGGGTGGGCAGCGACGGCGACAAGGCGTTGCGCGGCCCGAACGGCGCACCGTTGTTCGGCTCGACGCTCGCGGGCCCGATCTGGGACCGGTTCATGCAGCTGTACCTGTCGGGCAAACCGGCGGAACGCTTCGACCGCGTGCCGGCGATCAGCTCCCCGCAGGACCGCGTGCAGGTCCAGGTCCAGCAGCCGCAACGACCGGACCAGCAGCAACAGCAGCAGCGCGACCCGCGCAACCAGCAGGTCCAGCCCGGCAACCGGCAGCAGCAGGACCAGCTCCGGCAGTTCCAGCAACGGCTGCAGGAGCTGCAGGACCGGCAGCGCAACCGGAACGGCAACGGCGGTCAGAACCAGAACGGCGGGGACTCCGGCCAGGCCGGGACCCCGGATCCCGATCCGGGCGGCTGATCGAGAGCTTGAAGGAGGCCGTGACGTCGGCGCTGGGGGACACCGGCGTCACGGCCGGACTGGGGGGTCAGAGCTTGATGACCGTTCCTTCCACACCCGAGCGGTGCGCGGCCTCGATCACGCGCAAGGCTTCGACCGAGGACTCGGGATCGACGGGGAAGTCGCCTTCGCCGCGCAGTGCGTCGCGCACCTGGGCGTAGAACTGCTCGTAGCGGCCGGTTTCGGTCGGCACCGTCTTGAGGTCATTGCCGACGCCGATCTTGCCGGCGTCCGACGCGGGCTCCACGCCCCAGCTGTCTTCGCCCGGGCGCAGGCCCGCCTTGATCTGGGGTTCCTGCACGTCGAGGCCGTACTTGGTGAACGTCGCCTGGTCGCCGAGCACGCGGAAGCGAGGGTTCAAGGTGCCCGCGAGCGCCGTCGCCCACAGCTGCGACCGGACGCCGTTCGCGTGCTTCAGAGCGATGAACACGTCGTCGTCGACCTGCACGCCGGCCCGGCGGCGGTCGACTTCGGCGTAGACCTGCGTGACCGGGCCGAACAGCTGCAGCGCCTGGTCGACGATGTGCGCGCCCAGGTCGTAGAGCAGGCCGCCGGCTTCGGCCGGGTCGCCGAACTCGCGCCAGTTGTCCTTCGGCTTGGGCACCCAGCGGTCGTAGCGGGACTCGAAGCGGAACACCTCGCCGAGCTTCCCGGACTCGAGGACCTTCCGGACGGTCAGGAAGTCGGAGTCGAGGCGCCGGTTCTGGAAGACCGTCAGGCCGACACCCGCCGCCTTCGCCGCGGCGACGACCTGCTCGGCTTCGAGCGCGGTCGGCGCGAACGGCTTGTCGACGACCACCGGCAGGCCGGCCTCGATCGCTCGCAGCGCGAGCGGCACGTGCGTGCGGTTGGGCGTGCTGACCACGACGAGGTCGAGGTCGCCGGCCCGCTCGAACAACGCGTCGGCGTCCGGCACGATCTCCGCGCCCGGGTGGTCGGTGCGCGCCTGGACGGCGTTGCTCGACGTCGTGATCACCGCCGGCGTCAGCCCGGGAGTCGCCGCCACCAGCGGCGCGTGGAACACGCGTCCGCCGATGCCGTAGCCCAGGATGCCCACGCGCAAGTCACTCATGCGGCCCATTAAACAACACTGTTGCGTTATTGACCAGGCGTGGGAAGATCCTGTTCATGACGGACGCCGGGAGGAACCTGCGCAACGTGCGCGAGCACAACCGCGCCCTCCTGCTCTCGCACATCCTGCGCGCCGGCGGCCTCAGCCGCGTCGAGCTCGCCGAACGCACCGGCCTCACCCAGCAGGCCGTCTCCAAGATCGTGCCCGAGCTCCTCGACGCCGGCCTGCTGGACGAGCAGCGCCTGCCTTCGGCGGGGGTCGGCAAGCCCCGCACGCAGCTGACCATCCGGCCCGGTGCCCGCCACGCCCTCGGCGCGCGCCTCGACCGCGACGAGTACCGCGTGCTGCGCACCAACCTCATCGGCGAGGTCGAGGAGACGGCCGGCGGCCCGCTCCCGGCCGGCTTCACGCCCGAACAGGCCGTGGAGGCCATCGGCGCCACCGCGCTCGAGCTCGCCGACGGCTTCGACGTGCTGGGCCTCGGGCTCGGCGCGGTCGGCCCGCTGGACCACCTCGCCGGCCTGGTCCGCGACGCGACGAACATGCCCGGCTGGCACGACGTCCCCCTGCGTGACCTGCTCGAGAAGCGCACCGGCCTGCCCGTGACGCTGGACAAGAACACCAATTCCGCCGCCTTCGCCCAGCTCTGGCCGCACGGCGAGCCGACGGCGACCGCGGTCGTGCTCGTCGGCACCGGGATCGGCGTCGGCCTGCTGATCGACGGACGGCTCTACCGCGGCCCGCGGACCAACGCGGGTGAGTTCGGGCACACCACGATCGCCTACGACGGGCCCGTCTGCGCCTGCGGGCGGCGTGGCTGCGTCGAGATCATGGCCAAGCAGGCACCCGACACACGGACCGCCGCGGGCTTCCTCGGCATCGGCCTCGCCGATCTTGTGCAGGTGCTCGACCTGGAGCGGATCGTGCTGGCCGGACGCGCCGTGCGGGACGAACCGGGCACTTACCGTGACGCCGTTTCGGAGCGGCTCGAAGAACTGCTGCCGCTGCCGCACTGGCAGCGCATCGAGGTCGTCGAGGACTCCTTCGGCGAGGAAATCGTCACGCGTGGAGCCGCCGCGGAGGTCCTGGCCTCGTACTACGCGAATCCGGCATGATCACCGCCCGCACCTCGGTGGCGGGCGATCCCCGCTAACATCCGCACTCGTGCCAGAGGAGACCACGCGCGAGCCGGACCCCGGCCCCGTGACGCTGAGCCGAGCAGACCGGGTCGTTCCCAGCTGGGACGAACCACTCGCGGCGGCGGTCACCAGACCCATCGGCGGCCCGCTCGGCGAGCACGCGGCGGTCGGCAGGCACTGGTTCTGGTCGCCCCAGCGCGTCGGCCTGCTGCTGGCCACGCTCGCGCTGATGCTCTGCTGGTTCGGCAAGGGCTCCTGCATCCAGCAGTACCAGGACTCCAGCGGCGCCACCCAGCTCGACTGGCGCGCGGGCCGCCCGTTCGTCGCGATGTGCTACTCCGACATCGTGCCGCTCTACAGCTCCGAGCGGCTCGACCGGCCGGGCACCTTCCCGTATTACACGTCGTGGAAGGAAAGCTCGCAGACCGCGGAGAACGACACCCGGTACATGGAGTACCCGGTGTTCACCGGCCTCTTCCAGTGGGCGAACGCGAAGCTCGCGGCAGGCTGGGAGAACGTCGCCGAGACCGGCTGGCTGCCCGGCGGGCTGCCGGTCGCGGTCTACTTCGACCTCACCGCGCTCTTCCTGGCGATGGCCTGGCTGGTCACCGTCTGGGCGACCGGCCGGACGATGAAACGCCGGCCGTGGGACGTGGTGCTGGTGGCGGCCTCGCCACTGGTGCTGGTGCACGCGTTCACCAACTTCGACGCGATCGCGACCGCGTTCACCGCGACCGGCCTGCTGGCCTGGGGGCGCAAGCGCCCGCTGCTCGCCGGGCTCCTGCTCGGCCTGGGCGCGACGGCCAAGCTCTACCCGCTGTTCCTGCTCGGCGTGCTGTTCGTGCTGTGTCTGCGCGCGGGGAAGCTCACGCCGTTCTGGAAGGCCGCGGCCGCCACCGTCGTGACGTGGCTGGCGGTGAACGCGCCGTTCATCCTCACCGCGACCCGCGGCTGGTGGGAGTTCTTCCGGATGAACACGCTGCGGCCGATGGACCCGGACTCGCTGTACAACGTCATCTCCTACGCCACGGGCTGGACCGGCCTCGACGGCGTGCTGCAGAAGAACCAGACGCCGGCGTACCTGAACCTCACGGTGGCCGTGCTGTTCCTGGCCTGCTGCGCGGGCATCGCCTACCTCGCCCTCGCCGCGCCGAGACGGCCGCGCGTCGGCCAGCTCGCGTTCCTCGTGGTGGCCGCGTTCCTGCTGACGAACAAGGTGTGGAGCCCGCAGTACTCGCTGTGGCTGGTGCCGCTGGCGGTGCTGGCGATCCCGCGCTGGCGGCTGCTGCTCGGCTGGATGCTGATCGACGCGCTGGTCTGGGTGCCGCGGATGTTCTACTACCTCGGCGTCGACCACAAGGGCCTGCCCGAAGGCTGGTTCCTCGGCACGGTCGTGGTCCGCGACCTCGCCGTCGCCGCGCTGTGCGTGCTGGTGGTGCGCGAGATCTACCGCCCGGGCACCGACCTGGTCCGGATCGCCGGCGACGACGACCCGGCCGGCGGCTTCCTCGACGGCGCCCGCGACGTGATCGTCCCGAACGCCGTCCGGCGCCGCCGGAAGGCCGTGGCCGCTTAACCCAGCTGTTCGCGCAGGTAGGCGATGTCGGTGGCCTGGCCGTCGGCCGGGGTCTCGACGACGACCGGCGCGCCCGCCTCGCGGGCGACGGCGACCAGCACCTCCGGGTCGATGGTGCCTTCGCCCTCGACGACGTTGGCGTGCCGGTCGCGGGTCGAGCCGAACTCGTCGCGGGAGTTGTTCAGGTGCACCAGGTCGATCCGGCCGGTGATGGCCATGACCTTCTCGACGGCGGTCGCGAGGTCCCAGCCCGCGGCGAACGCGTGGCAGGTGTCCAGGCAGAACCCGGCGCCGAACTCGCCGACCTTGTCCCACAGCCGGGCGATGACGTCGAGGTCGCGGGTGATCGCGTTCTCGCCGCCGGCGGTGTTCTCGATCAGGATCGGGACCTTGAAGCCGCCCTTTTCCTGCTCGCGCTCGAAGAGCTTGCGCCAGTTGTCGAGGCCGACCTCGACGTCGTCGGTGTCGGCGACGTGCCCGCCGTGCACGATCAGGCCCTTCGCGCCGACGGCCGCCGCACCGTCCGCGTGCTGCGTGACGTTCTTGCGGGATGGGATCCGGATCCGGTTGTTCAGCGAAGCCACGTTGATGAGGTAGGGAGAGTGGATGAACACCTCGACCGGGTCGGCCGCGATGGCCTCGCCGTGGGGGTGCGGCTTCGGGGCCTTCCAGCCCTGCGGGTCCGAGAGGAAGAACTGGACGACGTCGGCTTTGCGCTCGGCGACCGCGGTCAACGGGTCGTCGTCACGGACATGGGCGCCAATCAGCATGCCGAGCACGCTACTCCGGGTTTTCTTTTCGCCTGCGGGCCCGGTTGGTGACGCTCGTGGAGTACCGTGAGCGCGTTCCGTGATCCAGATTGGTCCGACTGCCGGAGGGGCATCGATGGGGAAGCAGTTCACCCGGATCACCACATTGGGGTTCACTCTCGCCGCTTCGGCCGCGCTGGTCGCGCCGGGCGTCGCGAGCGCGGATCCCAGCCCGACCCTCGGCGGAGACTGCTCGGCCACCCTGCAGAACGGCCAGGCCCGCGACGCGAAGACCGGCCTCGTGCTGGACGCCGGCGCCCCGCTGAACGCCCCGAACCGGCTGACCGTCGGCCTCGACTCCAGCGCGAAGAACACGAACGGCTCGGCACCGCTGCTCACGCTGCCGGTGGGGGACACGCTGCGGGCGCTCGGCGTCGGCGACGTCCCGGTGGTCGGCGACGCGGCGGCGAAGGCCGTCTGCCCGGCAGCGCAGGGCGTCGTGAACACCGTCGGCGGCGTGACGCAGGGCGTAGCCGACGAGCTGCCGCCGCTGCCACTCCCGCCGGCCCCGAACCCGCCCCAGCCGAACCCGCCCGCGCCGACACCGCCGGGGCAGACCCCGCCCGGGGACAGCACCGGCCCGGTGACCAGCGGTCCCGGCAACGCGGGCCTGCCGGGCGACGCGATTTCGGGCATCTTCACCAACTCCGCCCTGCTGCCCGGCAGCCTGATCCAGGCACCGGTGATCGCGCAGATCATCCCCGGTCAGCAGGTCCCGACGGTCGACGAGCAGAGGTCCGGTTCGGCTGAGGCGCTGCCCGGCGTCACGCCGCCGGCGAAGCTGCCGATGCTGCTCGCGGTGCTGGCGCTGGCGATCGTCGCCGCGGCCCTCGTCCGGGCCTGGATCCGCCGCAAGCCCGCCTGATCTCACCCACGGTGACACCCGCTTCCACTCGAATGCCGGACATTTCTGAGCGAGCGGGCGTCACCGTGCTGCCTTAACGTCGTTGTTCTGAGCAGAGGCGACGGACAAGGGGCGGCGAGCATGCAGGATCGGACACGGAGGGCAACGGCGGTCGGCGCGACGGCGGTCGTCCTCGCTGGTTCGGCTGTGCTCGGCATGCCCGGCACCGCTTCGGCGGGCGAGACCAAGACCGTTCCGTGCGGCAGCACCGTCACCGCGAAGCCCGGGGACCACATCCAGGGCTCGATCCTCGGCCTCCCCGCGATCGACCTCGGCATCGTCGGCCAGGCGACCACCGTGCTCACGAGCGTGGTCGGCGGCCTGCTCAACACGGTCTGCAAGGTCACGGTCACGGTGGTCAACACCGTGGTGTCGCCGATCCCGGGGATCGGTGCGCCCGCGGCGAGTGCGATCAACCAGGGCGTCGACAGCGCGAACTCGGCCGCGACCGGCGGCCTCAACACGCTCAACGGCGGCGGCAAGCAGCAGTCGCCGCAGCCCGGTACCGGCGGCAACCCGCAGCAGCCGCCGCCGAACGGCGGGACCGGGGGCGCGCCGCAGGGTGGGACCCCGGCGGGCACCACGCCGATCCCCGAGGCGAACAGCCCGCTGCTGCCCGGCTTCTCGAGCAGCCCGGTGTTCGGCGGCTTCCCGTTCACCGTCGGCACGGGTTACGCGCCGATGCGGGACTACAGCGGCATCCCGTTCGCGACGGCCGGGCTGTTCACGCCGTCGCCCGCCATCCGGTACGGCAGCCAGATCCCGGGTTACGCGCCGCAGTACGGCCTCACCGGCCCCGACCAGAACGCGGCGGCCGGCAACTCCGGCATCCAGACGGCGGGCCAGGCCGAAGCGCTACCGTCCGCATCCGACGGATTCACGGACGGGTCGAACCTGCCGCTGCTGATCGCGGTGCTGGCACTCTCCGGAGTCAGCGCGGGGCTCGTGCGGACGTGGGTACTCCGCCGGATGGCCGCTGCGAATTGACCCGACTGCCGAGTATCTTTCACGTATCTTCTTCGTTGACCCTGGTGTTCAGGACGACGACGCCTCGATAACCCCCTCGGAGGACAGTGCTCGTGCGGAAGTTTTTGACCGTGACCGCCCTTGCCGCCTTCGTCACCGGGAGCGCCTTCCTTTCCGCGGGCACAGCCTCGGCGAGCCAGCAGGTCGTGAGCACCAGCTGCACCGGCACGGTCACCGGCCAGATGGGCGACCAGATCGCGATCACCGGAGCTTCCGTGAAGACGCTGGTCACGAACGGCGCCAACAACGCCGGCACGCTGGCCGTCGGCGCCTGGGCCGGTGACTCGATCGCCGGCGTCGCCACCATCGCGGTCGGCCAGGTGCCGAACTCCGCGGGCGGCGAGGCGACCGGCGCGGCGATCGGCAAGGCAGTGCGCACCGCCTTGGCGAACTCCCACTCGCTGGGTCTCGGGTTCGACTGGAACAAGACCCTGAACAGCGTGGAGAGCACGGTCGCGAAGGGCTGCAACCTCACCCTGCTCGCCGGCAACTACGTCGCCCCGAGCGCGCCGGGTCAGCCGGGCGCCGGGGGCACCGGCACCACACCGGGCGGCACCGGCACCACTCCCGGCGGCACGTCCGGCAACCTCTCCAACCTGAACCCGGGCAACGCGGCCGGCTCCGGCACCGCGCCGATGCGCGACTACGGCGGCATCCCCACGGCGACCGCCGGCACGGCCGTCGCCCCGGGCGCGCGCTACCCGGCGAACGGCACGCTCCCCGGTGACGCCTCCGCGCCGCAGGGCGACACGGGCGCCCAGAGCGGCCAGGGCGCCGACATCCGCGACGCGGGCAACGCGCAGTCGCTGGCTTCGCCCGGCTCTTCGGACGACGTCCAGCTGCCGATGCTGCTCGCGGTGATCGTGCTCGCCGGCGTGACGGCCGGGCTCGTCCGGACCTGGGTCCTGCGCCGCGCGAGCTGACCCGGCGAGACCCCCGCTGTCCGGTCCGGTCGGACCCCCCAGGTAGCCTTACCTGGACAAACCCTCCTGTCACGGACAGTCCGTGACCGCGAGCCCATAGGAGGTGAGTGGTTGTGTCACGCCATTACGAGGTAATGGTCATCCTGGACCCCACGCTCGACGAGCGCACTGTCGCTCCGACGCTGGACACCTTCCTCAACGTCATCCGCACTTCGGGCGGAAGCGTGGAGAAGGTCGACGTCTGGGGCCGGCGCCGGCTTTCGTACGAGATCAACAAGCACGCGGAGGGCATCTACGCCCTGCTGGACCTGAACTCGTCTTCGGACGCGGTGAAGGAACTGGACCGCCAGCTTTCGCTGCAGGAGACCGTGCTCCGCACCAAGGTCATGCGTCGCGAGATCAAGCGCGCCGCAGCGCCCAAGCCCGTCGCCGCCAAGGCCTGAGCCGAAGGGTATTCCCGATGGCTGGAGACACCGTCATCACGGTGATCGGCAACCTGACGTCCGACCCGGAACTGCGTTTCACCCCGTCCGGTGCGGCGGTCGCGAACTTCACCGTCGCGTCCACGCCCCGCACGCTCGACAAGCAGTCGGGCGAGTGGAAGGACGGCGAGGCGCTGTTCCTGCGCTGCAACATCTGGCGCCAGGCGGCGGAGAACGTCGCCGAGTCCCTGACCCGCGGCGCTCGCGTCGTCGTGCAGGGCCGCCTGAAGCAGCGGTCGTTCGAGACGAAGGAAGGCGAGAAGCGGACCGTCGTCGAGCTCGAGGTCGACGAGATCGGCCCCTCGCTGCGTTACGCCACGGCCAAGGTCAACAAGGTCAGCCGCGGTGGCGGCGGCGGTGGTGACTTCGGCGGCGGCGGTGGCGGTGGAAACCGCGGCGGCGGCGGTGGCGGCGGAATGCCGGCCGACGACCCGTGGGGTTCCGCCCCGGCCGCCAGCAGCAGCGGTGGCGGCGGCGGCTTCTCCGACGAGCCTCCCTTCTGATCTCGTACACATCCACAAGAGTTGAATTCCAGGAGTAACCAGTGGCCAAGCCACCCATTCGCAAGCCCAAGAAGAAGGTCTGCGTGTTCTGCAAGGCCGAGAAAAAGGGCCGTCCGGAACTGATCGACTACAAGGACACCAACCTGCTGCGGAAGTACATCTCCGACCGCGGCAAGATCCGTGCCCGTCGCGTCACCGGCAACTGCAGCCAGCACCAGCGTGACATCGCCATCGCGGTCAAGAACTCCCGCGAGATGGCGCTGCTCCCCTACACCTCGACCGCGCGCTAAGGGAGGGCACTGACATGGCGAAGATCATCCTCACCACGGACGTGGCCAACCTGGGCGGCCCCGGCGACATCGTCGAGGTCAAGGACGGTTACGCGCGCAACTACCTGCTCCCGCGGGGCTACGCGATCGTGGCCTCCAAGGGCGCGGAGAAGAACGTGCGCACCATCCAGCGCGCGCAGGAGAGCCGTCGCATCCGCGACCTCGACCACGCCAAGGAGATCAAGGCGACGCTGGAGGGCCTCGGCGCCATCCAGCTCACCGGCAAGGCGGCCGAGGGCTCGAAGAAGCTCTTCGGTTCGATCACCGCCGGCGAGATCGTCGACGCGATCAAGGCGGCCGGTGGCCCCCTGCTCGACAAGCGCGTCATCGAGCTGCGCGACCACATCAAGACCGTGGGCAAGCACTCGGTCGGCGCCCGGCTGCACCCGGACGTGAAGGTCGACGTGCGGCTCGAGGTCAAGGCCACGCAGGCCTGATCCGGTAAGTCAGTACGTCGTCGAAGGCGGGTCGCTCCCTGGTGGGCGGCCCGCCTTCACGCGTTTCGGGGGAACCTCGGACACGCGGGCGTCGTCGTAGGACAATGGAGCGGGACGCGAAGGGAGCGCACTCGGATGGGTAACGAGGTCAACATGTCCGCGCCGTCCGGCGGTGGGGGCTTCACGTTCGACGCCGACAAGATCGACGGCGTCATCAAGAAGTGGCAGGACCTGCAGACCGACCTGCAGAACGACGCCGCCGACGCCAACCTGATGGCCGACGTCAAGGCGCCCGGCAAGGAGTTCGCGAGCGGTGACTGGGAGAAGCTCGCCAACCCGTCCGGCAAGGCGTTCCTCGAGCAGAACAAGAAGATGCAGGACTACGTGAAGAACTACATCCAGGCCCTGCTCGACGCGAAGAAGAAGATCACCGCCGCGGACGCGGACCACACCGGCGACATCGCGAAGTCGGGGACGCAGGCGTGAACCGTCGTCTGGTGCTGCCCGGGCTCGCCCTCGCCGCGCTCGCCCTCGCCGGCTGCACCTCCACCAAAGGTGGCACGGCCAACCCGGCCGCGTCCGGCACGCCGGACTCCGCGAGCAGCAGCTCGGACGGCGGGGGTGGCGACGGCGCACCCAAGGTGCCGAGCCCGCTCGACCCGGCCAAGCTGAAGTCCGACCCGTGCTCGGTCCTCTCGGCCTCGCAGCGTTCGACGCTCGGCCTCGAGGACGGCACGCCCCGCACCAGCGCGGCCGGCGCGACCTGCGCGTGGGTCTACGGCGACGACGAGACGCGCAGCAGCCGGATCGACATCGCGGCCGACCCGAACACCGACGGGCTCGCGGGGATCTACGACCTCTACGCCAAGGGCGGCAAGGACCAGTACGAGTACTGGGAGCCGGCCGACGTCTCCGGCTACCCCGCGGTGTACGCCGCGACCAAGGACTTCCGCACGCAGGGGCAGTGCAAGCTGCTGGTGGGCGTGACGGACACCCAGGCCGTCCAGGTCTTCACCCAGATCGGCAACGGGCCGGGGGCGACCCAGCCGTGCCCGTACGCGGAGAAGGCGGCCGAGGCGATGATCCAGACCTTGAAGGAGGGCTGAGATGCTGGAACTGGTGCTGCTCGGCGGGTTCGCCGCGTACAACATGGCCACCACGCACTCGGACGACCACACCTCGCAGCAGGGCGACCGCAAGATCGACTGCTACGACATCTGGCACCAGATCACCACCGGCCCCGGCACCGGCTCGATCCAGAACGGGCAGTCGGCGGCCGGCCGGCTGAAGGGCGCCTACCAGGACCGGCTCAGCACCATCGACGGCCTGGCCAAGGAGATGGACGCGGCCTGGACCGGCGGCGGCGCGGACGCGGCGCAGAACGCGGGCGCGCACCCGCTGCGGGTGTGGATGGAGGACTCGGGCACCAAGCTGACCGACTCCGACAAGTACCTCGGCGAGCAGAACAACGCGTTCACCACGGTGCACGCGCAGGTGCAGGAGGTCCCGAAGGATCCGCCGAAGAACAACCTGCTCAACGCCGTGACGCCGTGGACGACCGACACCGACCGGGCGATCCGCGACTACAACACCAGGGGCCAGGCCAACGTCGACGCCTTCAACACCTACTACAAGGCGAGCAACGACAACGGCCAGAAGATGCCGACGTACTCCGCGCTCAAGGGGCAGCAGGAGAACGTCAACGTCGACGACGGCAAGAAGAAGCCGGACGACGGCAAGGGCAACGGCGACGGCAACGGAAATGGCGACGGGAACGGCAACGGGAGCGGCACCGGCACGGGTCCCGGCGGCGTGAACATGCCGGGACCGAGCGGCGTCCCGTCCTTCGGCGGCCAGCCGAACACCCCCGGTGGCAGCTTCGACCCGTCGAAGGTCCCGGGCGGCGGCTACGACCCGTCGAAGGTGCCGAGCTTCGACCCCGGGAACGTCCCCGGCGGGAACTACGACCCGTCGAAGCTGCCGGGCGGCGGCAACTACACCCCGCCGAACTTCAACGACGGCACCAGCGCGTCGGGCTTCTCGCCGTCGGACGTGCCGGGCGTGCCGAGCTTCGGCCCGGGGAGCACGCCGAACTTCTCCGGTGGTGGCGGAGGCGGAGGCGGCGGTGGCTTCGGGCCCGGCGGCTCGGGCGGGATCGGCGACCCGACAGCGGGCTTCGGCCCGGGCGGCAGCGGCGCGGGCTTCGGCCCGGGCGGCCCGGGCGGCTCGACCGGGGCGGCCGTGCCGGGCGGCGCCGGCGGGACCGGCGCGGGACGGGGCGGCATGGGGGCCGGCGGCGGGCTGGGCGCGGGCGGCGCGGCGGCCGGCCGCGGCGGTTCCACCGGGATGGGTGGGATGGGCGGCATGGGCCACGGCGCCAAGGGCCAGGGCGGCGGCGACGAGGAACGCACCTCGAAGTACCTGCTCGGCGAGGACCCGAACGACATCTTCGGCTCCGACGAGCTGACCGCCCCGCCGGTCATCGGCGAGTAACGCACGCGAGACCGCCGGGTGCGTGCCAAGATGGGCGCGCCCGGGCTTTCGCGGGTTCACCAAGCTGATCTTCACTGGGTTCGATCTTCACTGGGGGAAAGAGCGGTGCTGGACAGGCAGGTCACCCTCACGACCGGCACCTTGATCAACCTGATCCGGCGCCGGGGCGGCGAGCCGCACACGGTGCTGTCCGACAAGCCGGCCTGGTACAGCGACGAGGCCCAGCGCGCCGAGGACGATCGGGTCAACGCCGAGCTCGCCAAGGCCGGGCTGTTCGGGCCGCGCGGCATGCACCCCGGGTTCGTCGCGACGGTCGAAGCGATCGCCCGGCCGCAGCTGGAGTACTACGGCTGGGTCGACGGCGGGTTCCAGGGCAAGCCGGTCAGCTACCGGCTGCTCGCCGGCAGCGCCGGCGGCGAGGCGTTCGTGCTGGCCAAGCACGAGGAGCTGGACGTCGTCGTGCTGGAGTCGACCCAGCCGCACGAGCTGCTCGACGGCTTCCTCGGCCAGATCCCGAAGCTGGCGCCCGGGCGCGGGACGCCGCTCGCCGTGCCGAAGAGCCAGGTCGAGGGAACCGCCCGCGGTGACGACGGCGCGTACGCGGTGCTTCGCAACGACCGTCCGGCCGAGGGCTCGCAGGAGGTCGACGAGCTCCGGCGGATCCTGGCGCTGCGCCGAATGGGGAGCGGCAGCCTCTACGTCGCGGCCCGTAGCCGCAGCGGGGCTTGGCACCGGATCGAACGCCCGGTGAACTACATCGATACCTCGGAAGGCCGATGGCTGACCGAAGAGATTCCGGGGCGTGGGGAGAACCGGATCGCCTTCACCCCGGCCGACCAGCGCGTTCTCGCCGACCGGTTACGCAGCGCACAGGGCCGGCTCACCGCGGCCTGACCGGCGGCCGTTCAGCCCACCGTGTCACGGCTCTACCCTCCGTAGTATTCATCCACAGGCCGCGCCGGCCAATGGGCTGCGGCTGGTCCACGACACGCCGAACAACGGACTTCACGCGACACGCCGGACGAGTTTTCGGGAAGTTCTCCACACCTTGTTCACAGCATCTGACCTGCGAGTTCTTTGAACCCGATCACGCTTGTCCCCAACTTGTCCACAGCTCTGGCGGCACCTGTGACTGGTTACCCCCATTCATCCACAGGTTGTCCACAGAAGGGTCCCCATCCCGAATTGCCATCCGCCTTCCGGGGGATCTAGCGTGCCCGCTCGAGCCTGTACTCACGGTGGCGTTCCGCGTGTCTAAGACAGCTGAAGGACGTTGTCGCCGATCATCGGGACGAGCCCGGAGACGGGTGGCGCGGATCGAGCCGCGTGCTTCGAGAGCGAAGATCCGGCATACTCGAACGGGTGTTCGACACAATGAGGAGGTGTCCGTCGCGGTGGCGCTGACCGACGACCGCAGTCCGATGTATGCGGAGAACGACCCGGGTCCGAGTGACCCCGGCCCCGGCGGCGGGTTCGACCGCCAGCCGCCGCAGGACATCGCGGCCGAGCAGTCCGTGCTCGGCGGCATGCTGCTGTCCAAGGACGCGGTCGCCGACGTCATCGAGGCGCTCGGCCCCGACGACTTCTACAAGCCCGCGCACCAGGCGATCTACGACTGCGTCCTCGACCTCTACGGCCGCGGCGAGCCGGCCGACCCGATCACCATCTCGGCGGAGCTCGAACGCCGGGGCGAGCTGGGCCGCGTCGGCGGCGCGCCCTACCTGCACACGCTGATCGCGACGGTGCCGACCGCGGCGAACGCGGGCTACTACGCGGAGATCGTCGCCGAGAAGGCGGTGCTGCGCCGGCTCGTCGAGGCGGGCACCCGGATCGTGCAGTACGGCTACGGCGCGGCCGCGGCCGACGGCGCGAACATCGACGAGGTCGTCGACCGCGCGCAGGCCGCGATCTACGACGTCACCGAGCGCCGGACCAGCGAGGACTACGTCGCGCTCGAAGAACTGCTGCAGCCGACGATGGACGAGATCGACGCGATCGCCTCGCGCGGCGGCCAGTCCCAGGGCATCCCGACCGGGTTCACCGACTTCGACGAGCTGACGAACGGCCTGCACCCGGGCCAGATGATCATCGTCGCCGCCCGCCCCGGTGTCGGCAAGTCGACGCTGGGCCTGGACTTCGTTCGGTCGGCCTCCATCAAGCACGGGCTGACCAGCGTCATCTTCTCGCTGGAAATGAGCCGGACCGAGATCGTCATGCGCATGCTCTCGGCCGAGGCGAAGATCCGCCTCTCCGACATGCGCGGTGGCAAGATGTCCGACGACGACTGGACGCGGCTGGCCCGCCGGATGAGCGAGGTGTCCGAGGCACCGTTGTTCGTCGACGACTCGCCGAACATGACGATGATGGAGATCCGGGCGAAGGCGCGCCGGCTCAAGCAGCGCAACGACCTGAAGCTCGTCGTCCTCGACTACCTCCAGCTGATGACGTCCGGCAAGCGCGTCGAGTCGCGGCAGCAGGAAGTCTCGGAGTTCTCGCGGCAGATGAAGCTGCTGGCCAAGGAGATCGAGGTCCCGGTGATCGCGATCAGCCAGCTGAACCGTGGTCCCGAGCAGCGGACGGACAAGCGCCCGATGCTGTCCGACCTGCGTGAGTCCGGCTCGCTGGAGCAGGACGCCGACCTCGTCATCCTGGTCAACCGCCCCGACGCCTGGGAGCGGGACGACCCGCGCGCGGGCGAGGCGGACCTGATCATCGCGAAGCACCGTGCCGGCCCGACGGCGACGATCACCGTCGCCCACCAGCTGCACTACAGCCGCTTCGTGGACCTCTCCCACGACTAACCGAGGGCGCTGTACCCGCGGACGAACGCCGTGAGGAGCCGGCCGAAGTTCGCGCGGTCGTCGTCCGGCCAGTCGGCCATGACCTCGGCGAACACCGAGCGCCGGAAGGCGTGCAGCTCGTCGAGGTGCGCCTGGCCGGCCTCGGTCGGCACGAGCACCGCACGCCGTCCGTCGCGCTGATCGGCTTCGCGGCGGAGCAGGCCCTGCTCGACAGCGCGCGCCACCAGCCGGCTCGCGCGCGGCTGGTCGACACCCATCGCCGCGCTCAAGGCCGTCACCGTGCTGGGCTCGCCGCGTTCGGTGAGCTCCTCGACGACGTCGAGCAGCTCGTGCACCGGGTCGTGCGCGCCCTGGCCGCGGGCTTTGCCGATCCGGCTCAGCGCCCGCCGTTGCTGGCTGCGGCGGATCGCGATCATCGCGCGCTCGACGTCGGCCACCGCGTCCGTCATGGTTGCCCCACTCCCCAACTACATGTAACTTTACATGTAGTTGCTCATAGACAAATCAGGAGGTCTCGTGAAACCCCTCGGCTGGTGGCTTCGCCACGTCCACGAGCTTCTCGAATCCTCCATGGCCCGAGCCCTCGACGCCGAGTCGCTGAGCCGGCGGCACTGGCAGGTACTCAACACGATGGCCCTCGGCGCCCGCACCCCGGAGGAGGTCGACTCGGCGCTGGCGCCGTTCGTCGCCGCCGAGGGGTCGATGAGCACCCAGGTGACCGAACTGCATACCCGCGGCTGGGTCACCGAAAACGGCGAACTCACCGATGCGGGCCGCGAAGCCCACGCCCGCGTCGAGAAGCGCGTGGCAGCGTTTCGCACCGCGGTGACCGACGGCATCAGCGACGACGACTACCGCACGACGATCCGCACCCTCGAGCACTGCGCGGCCAACCTCGAGGCCCTCTGAAGGAATATCCCGGGAGGCGGCGGCGTCGGGTATCCTAGTAGTTGAACTTTCAAGCACTGGAGCCGTCGATGACCCGCACCCCGGTCCTCTACCTCAGCCACGGAGCGCCGCCGCTCGCCGACGACACCACGTGGACCCGCCAGCTCGCCGCCTGGTCGGCCGACCTGCCGAAGCCCCGCGCGATCCTGGTCGTGTCGGCGCACTGGGAGGAGGCGCCGCTGACCATCGCGGCCACGACGACCGTGCCGCTCGTGTACGACTTCTGGGGCTTCCCCGAGCGCTACTACCAGGTGAAGTACGCGGCGCCGGGCGCACCCGAGCTGGCGGAGAAGGTGCGGAAGCTGCTCCGCACCACTGACACGCCGGTGCACGACGCGCCGGAGCGCGGCCTCGACCACGGCGCCTACGTGCCGCTCGTCGAGATGTACCCGGACGCCGACGTCCCGGTGCTGCAGGTTTCGATGCCCTCGCTCGACCCGCAGGAGCTGTTCGACCTCGGCCGCAAGCTCGCGCCGCTGCGCGACGAAGGCGTGCTGATCATCGGCAGCGGCTTCTTCACCCACAACCTGAGCGGCATGGCCCGCGCCACCGACGGGACACCGCCCGCGTGGTCGGCCGAGTTCGACCACTGGGGCGACGAGGTCGTGCGCGGCGGAGACGTCGACGCGCTGCTCGACTTCCGGCACAAGGCGCCGGCGGCGGCGCTCGCCCACCCGCGGATCGAGCACTTCGCACCGCTGTTCGTCTCCCTCGGCGCGACCGCGGAGGAGAAGTCGGGCCGCACGGTGATCGACGGGTTCTGGCACGGCCTGGCGAAGCGGTCGCTCCAGTTCTCCTGACCTCCCCGCAACTTCCCGGGCGCACGAACGAGCCCCGAGGGCCGGATTCGGCTCTCGGGGCTCGTCCTCTCCAGGGAAGGAGAGCTTCTTTCGATCGTCAGGCACTCCGTGCGAGGAGACCTCGCGGCGCGGTGGAGCGACTGCCGGGTTTGGAGGGCCGGGCGGATTCTGGCTGAACCCGCCCGGCTTCACCGAACTACTTGCGCTTGACCAGGCCCAGCAGCTTCGCGAGGAAGCCGGTGGAGTCCAGGCCCGACATGGCCGGGACCTGCGCGGCCGGGGCCGCGCTGTCCAGCACCGGCAGCTTCGCGTTCACCGGCAGGGCCGGGGCGGCGGGCAGCGCGGCGGGCGCGGCCGGCAGCGCCGGGGTCACCGGGAGCGCGATCGGCAGCGTCGGGACGCCGCCACCCAGGACGGGCAGCGCCGGCAGCGCGACGGGCAGGCCCGCGGTCGGCAGGTCCGCACGCTCGGTGCCGTGCCCGGGCAGGGCACCACCCAGCGCGGAGAGGCTGCTCAGGCCGGGCAGGCCGCCGGCGGTGGGCAGGCCACCGGTCGGCAGGTCCGCACGCTGGGTGCCGCCACCCAGCGCCGACAGGGCGCTGAGGCCGGGCAGACCGGCGGTCGGCAGGTGCGGCAGCAGCCCGGACATCGGGGTGCTCACCGGCACGTCGGCGCGCTGCGCCGGGACGGCCATCGGCACCGCGGGCAGGCCCGCGGTGGGCAGCCCCGCCGTCGGCAGGCCGCTGGCGAGCCCGGTCAGCGAAGGCAGCTCGCCGGCACCCAGCTCCGAACCCTCGACCGGGTTCGCGATCGAGTCGGCCGCTTCCGTGGCCTCCCCGTCGATGCTGGTCATGTCGGTCGCGTCCGCGGTCGCCACGCCGAGCAGCTCCAGGGGCACGCCGAAGATCTGCACCGGCGCCACGATGTCGTGGTAGAAGTTGTACCCCGACAGGCTGGACCCGTCACCCTCGGTGGTCGGCTCGCCACCGTTCTCGGTGGTCAGCGTGTTGTCGCCGATGGCGTGCGCCACGCCGCCCACGGTCACCGCGTCGCCGAACAGCTGCACGATCGCGGTGGCCGGGATGTCGAGGATGTTGCCGGAGATGGCGCCCTCGACACCCGAGGTGGTGTCGTCGCCCGCGTTCTCCACGGACGTCGTGTTGATCCCGGTGCCGCTGGCGACACCCGCCGCGCTGACGGCGTCACCGAAGACCTGCGCCACCGGCAGCGCGTCGGCGCCGATGATGTTGCCGGCCACGCTGCCGCGGTCACCGTTGGTGGTGGCGTCGCCACCGGCCTGCGACGTCGTGTCGCTCGTGCCCAGGCCGTGGCCCAGGGCGCCGCCCGCGACACCGTCGCTGAACAGCTGCGCGGCACCCGCGATCGGGGCCTTCACGATGTTGCCGGCCAGCGCACCGTCCTGCCCGTCGGTGAGGGCGTCGCCGCCCGCCGAGGAGTCGGTGATGTTGTCGTTCTCACCGGTGCCGATGCCCGCGAGGGCGGCACCGCTGCCGGCGGCCAGCACCGGGAGCGAGACCGGGGCCTCGATGATGTTGCCGGCGCCGGCGCCCGCGGGGCCGTTCGCCGTGACGTCGCCGCCCGCGTTGGACGTCGTGTCGGTCGAGCCCTTGCCGTGGCCCTGGCCGACGAACGCGCCGCCGATGTTGGCGACCTGCACCGGCAGCGAAGCCGGCACGGTGCCCAGGTTCGAGCTCAGGAAGCCGTTGTCGTCGTGGGTGCTGCCACCGCCGCCGCCGGAGACGACCTTGGTCTCGTCGGCCGAGCCGGAGCCCTGGCCGATGAAGGAGCCGCCCACGCCGAAGACCTCGGCGGGGAGACCGACCGGCACCTGGACGACGTTGCCCGAGCCGGACGAGTCGTTGCCCTGCGTGCCGTCGTACGCCCCGGCGGTGACCGTCTTGTCCTCGGTCGCCGAGCCGGTCGCGTTGCCGATGTGGCTGCCGCCGATACCGAAGACCTCGGGCGCGCCCGCGGTCTGGGTGTTGACGATGTTGCCACCCAGCATGGAGCCGTTGCCCCGGGTGTAGCTGCCGTTGCCCGCGTTGGCGTCGGTGGTGTTGTCGTGCGCCGCGTTGGCCTGGCCGATGTAGGTGCCACCGATGCCGAAGGCCTCGACCGGCAGCGCGACCGACGGGTTCAGGACGTTGCCCGCGCCGCTCGCGTTGTCGCCGGCGGTCTTGACGAAGCCGCCCGAGTCGACGGTGCTGGACGAGCTGCTGGCCGCACCTTCGCCCTCGCGGCCGGCGAGCGCGTCACCGGAGGTGGCGTTGCCGATCCACGAGCCCGCGACACCCGCGACGTTCGCGATCGGGGACAGCGAGGCCGCCCCGCCGTTGCCGGACAGGAACGAGTCGTTGCCGCTCGTCTCGAGGTAGGTCGGGATGCCGAGGCTGCCCTCGCGCGTGTCCCCGGCCGTGGCGTCGGCGGAGGTGGTGCAGCCGTCGGAGTTCGACAGCGAGCCCCACACGGCGCCCGAGTTGCAGTTGAACTTGACCGGCAGGGCGATCGGCGCGCCGACCACGTTGCCCGAGGCCGAGCTGTTGTCGCCGGAGCTGAACAGCGAGCCGCCGGAGGTCGCGACGGTGTCGGCGGTGTAGCCGTGGCTCTGCCCGTTGCCGAGCAGGTACGAAGCGGCGTTGCCGGTCACCTGCACCGGGGTGGCGAGCTGGCCCGCGACCACGTTGCCGGAGAAGGCGGAGCCGTCGCCGTTGGTGTCGACGTTCCCGGTCTCGGTGGCGCTCTGGCTGGCCGACCCACCGGTCACCCGGCCGGTGCCGCCGGCGACGCCGCCGCCGTTCCCGGCGATCTGCACGGGGAGCGCCCAGTCGAGGGCGACCGCGTTGCCCGCGAGGCTGGAGTCCTCACCCGTCGTCGCGATGTCCTGGTTGTGGTCCCAGGTCTGCGAGTGGTCGCCGCCCTCGACGTTCGCGTCGCCGATCACGCCGACCGCGTTGTCCACGATCTGGATCGGGACGACGACGTCGCCGGTGACCTTGTTGCCCTTGAGGTTGTTGTGCCCCGGGGTGAACGCGCCCGCGCCGTCGGCCTTGGTGGCACCGCCGAGGGTGCTCTGGCTGATCGGGCTGGCTTCGTCGAGCTGCTTGACAGCCTCGTTCGCGGCCTTGGTGACCGGCTTGGTGCTCAGCTCCGTCTGCCCGGCGGGCAGGTCCAGCTGGCCGAAGGGGGTGCCGACCGCGTTGTTGGCTTCCTGGATGGGAGCCGTGACGTTCAGGTCGAGCGGGGACGCCGGGGCGTCCGGGTTGACGTTCTCGTCGGCCGAAGCGATGCCGGTACCCAGCATCAGCAACCCACCGGTGACAAGTGCGGTCTGGAGTCCGCGCTTTGCCCACGTCTGCATGGGGTTTTTCTCCTTTATTTCGGGTTCCCTTGCGGGCTTATGGGGGTGCGCTCGTCGAAGTCGAAACGAGGTCCGAGACGCACCGAGGGGGGAAGGAACTTCTTGCGGGCGCAAAAAAGCGCACCGCCGTGTCACGGGAATCTCGCGGACGCAGGCGCCGTCAGATGAAGACGGACTTGGGCGCGTCAGCTACCCGTGAAGGGAGGTGTTCAGTCAGGAGTGACACCGGGCTGCTCGCCCGGGGTGCGCATCGCGGTGCGCAGGCCGGCGCGGCTCATGGCCGCGACGGCGGTGTCGACGGCTTCGGTCGTCCAGAAGGGGACACCGAAGTTGAGGCCGTCGAGGTGGCCACCGGGGGCAGTGCTGCCACCCGGGGCGGTGGGAACAGACGGCGCAGCCGGAAGCTGCACCGGAACCAGCGACGACGGCAGATCACGGTGCCCGTCGCGGGACTCGCCCGCGGCACCGGCCTGGTCGTGCTGGACACCCGTCGGCATCGCGAGCGCGGCTCGCAACGCGGCGGGGAGCTGGACGGTCGAGACGGCGACCGAGTCTGTGGTCTGGCCGAGGCCCGTGGTGACCGGTTCCTGGTCGACCGGGGCGAGCCCCGGGAGCGACGGGACCAGGTCGCCGTGGCCGGCCGGGTCGAGCAGCTGCAGCACGTCGTGCGCCGGCTCGGGGGTGAAGGTCTGCTCGAGGACCTCTCGGGTGTCCTGCGGCTTGCGGACGATGTGCTCGACCGCGCCGAGGGTGCGGTGCGCCGGGCTCACGACGGCGTCGTCGGCGAGGTCCGAAACCGAGTCGCTGACGCGGTCGGAGACCTCGTGCCCGAGGACGCGGGCGCACGGCTCGCTCCACGCGGCGGCGTCCTGGTGGCAGCTCGAAGCGGCGACATCGCCGGCCGCGGTCGCCGCACCGGTGTTCACGTCGCCGAGGCTGCCGGTCGCGGCCTCGGCGATCGGGGCGGTACCCACCTCGACGGTGTCCGCGGAAGCGGTCGCACCGGAGACGAGCCACGCGGCGGCGGTGCCGGCCACGGCGCCCCCGAGGACGAGCAGCGCACGCGACACGAGACGGCCGGCGCGCTTGGCGCCCTGCCCCTCGTTCGTCGCGTTCTTCGCCACTCGTCTTCTCCTAGTGCTGAGTCTGTGATCAATTGGCAACATTGCGTTGCGGAAGCGACCTAACCAAATTCAGGACGCGGTGCGCACCTTTGACACGACTTGATGCCCCCATCGTGTGAAGAACCCAGCGTGTGGCCCGGCCTGACGATCGGTGATCATCCCTGGCAGTGATCGGTTCCGGCGTGGCCCGGGGAAAGCGGCCGAATCGGGCGGTCCAGCCAGTACGGTGTGGCGGTGAGCCACGCGCGACGCGAAGACCCGTTCCTGCCGGAGCACGAGGACATCACCGGGCTGATCCCCCGGGGGCTGCGCATCAGTGCCGCGCTCGCCTGGCGGTTCATCGTGATCGCCGCGGCGCTGTACGCCGTGGTGTGGGTGATCGGCTACCTGTCCGTCGTCATCATCCCGCTGTCCATCGCCCTGCTGGTGTCCGCGCTGCTCGCGCCGGCGGTGCAGAAGCTGGTGGCGGTGCGGTTCCCGCGCGGGCTGGCGACGGCGATCGTGCTGATCGCCGGGCTGGCGGTGCTGGGCGGGCTGCTGACGTTCGTCGTCACGCAGTTCTCCTCCGGCCTGCCCCAGCTGCAGAAGCAGCTCAACGACAGCCTCAACCAGATCAAGGAATGGCTGCTCAACGGCCCGCCGCACCTGCGCCAGGAGCAGATCCAGGACTTCATCAACCAGGCGATCGGGTTCATCCAGGACAACCAGGCGTCCATCACGACGACCGCGCTGACGACGGCGAGCACCGTCGGCGAGATCCTCACCGGGTTCCTGCTGACGCTGTTCATCACGATCTTCTTCCTCAGCGGCGGCGAGGGCATCTGGACGTTCCTGGTCCGCGCCGTGCCCCGCCGGGTCCGCAACCGCGTGGACGTCGCCGGGCGCCGCGGGTTCGCGTCGCTCGTCAGCTACGTGCGGGCGACCGCGGCGGTGGCCGTGGTCGACGCCGTCGGCATCGGCATCGGGCTGTGGATCATGGGCGTGCCGCTGGTGATCCCGCTGGCGACGCTGGTGTTCATCGGCGCGTTCATCCCGATCATCGGCGCCGTCATCACCGGCGGCGTCGCCGTCCTGGTCGCCCTGGTGACGAACGGCTTCATCGGCGCGGTGATCGTGCTGGCCATCGTGATCGGCGTGATGCAGCTGGAAAGCCACGTCCTGCAGCCGCTGCTGCTGGGCCGCGCGGTGAAGCTGCACCCGCTGGCCGTGGTCCTGGCCATCACCGCCGGCCTGGTGACGGCCGGGATCCCCGGCGCGCTGCTGGCCGTGCCGCTGCTGGCGGTGCTGAACGCCGGCGTCCGGTCGCTGCTGCACGAGACCAACCCGGACCCGGCCGAGGTGAACGTCCTCAAGGACCAGGCCGCACAGCCGAACGACGCCAAGCCCGGGTCGCCGAAGGCCGAGATCGCGACGGTCGGCGAGGGCGAAGCCGAGTCGTCGACGGCCGAGCCGCCGAAGCGCGACGCCCAGCCGTGACCGTCCGGCGGTCACCGGACCCGATCACGCCGATGTGGCGCGGCGTGCTCGCGTTCCGCGTGCTCACCTGGGCGTTCGCCTGCGGCACCGTGATCGTCCAGAGCGGGCACTACCAGCGCGAGTGGCTGGCGTGGACGGTCCTCGGCGTGATGGCCGTCTGGTCGGTCGTCAGCAGCTTCCTCTACCTGCGCGAGCGGACGCGGCCGCCGGCGCTGGTGGTCTTCGACCTCGTGCTCACCACCGCGCTGCTGCTGACTTCGCCGTGGGTGCTCAGCGACGCGCAGTTCGTCTTGAACGTCCCGCTCATCACGACGGTGTGGGCGGCCGTGCCGGCGGTCGCCGCCGGCGCGCGCTTCGGCACGGTCGGCGGGGCGCTGGCCGGGCTGGTCCTCGGCGTGGCGACCGGGCTGGCGCGGGAGAAGTTCGACCTCGACGTCGCCCGTGACGGCGTCCTGCTCGCCGCCGCCGGGCTGCTGGTCGGCATGGCCGCGACGATGGGCCGGCGGTCCGCGGCGCGGCTGGAGCAGGCGCTGCGGAAGGAAGCGGCGACGGCCGAGCGGGAGCGGCTGGCCCGGTCGATCCACGACAGCGTGCTGCAGGTGCTGGCCCGGGTCCGCAAGCGCGGCAACGAGGTCGGCGGCGAAGCGGCCGAGCTGGCGAAGCTCGCCGGCGAGCAGGAGATCGCGCTGCGGTCGCTGGTGACGACCGAGCCGGTGCGGCCCAACGACAGCGGCACGACGAGCCTGCGCGCCGCGCTGCAGCTGCTCGCGACGCCGTCAGTGCAGGTCTCGACCCCGGCGGACGACGTCGAGCTGCTGGCCCACGTCACCGACGAACTGGTCGCCGTAACCCGCGAAGCGCTCTCGAACGTGGAGAAGCACGCAGGTCCCGACGCCCAGGCCTGGGTGCTGCTGGAAGACCTCGGGGGCGAGGTCGTGGTGAGCATCCGCGACGACGGCCCCGGCATCCCGGACGGCGTCCTCGAGCGGGCGGCGGCCGACGGGCACCTCGGCGTGGTGGAATCCATCCGGGGGAGGGTCCGCGACCTCGGCGGGAACGCGGCCCTCGACACCGGCCCCGGCCGGGGCACGGAGTGGGAGGTCAGGGTGCCGAGCACTAGGGGTGCGAAATGAGCGACGACGAACCGCGGATTTCGGTGATGGTGGTCGACGACCACCCGATCTGGCGCGACGGGGTGGCCCGCGACCTGACCGAGCACGGCTTCGACGTGCGGGCGACCGCGCCGGACGCCGACGCGGCGTTGCGGATCGCGCGGACCGTGCGGCCGGACGTCGTGCTGATGGACCTCAACCTCGGCACCACGTCCGGGGTGGACGCCACCCGCGAGATCACCGCGGCGCTGCCGTCGACGAAGGTGCTGGTGCTGTCCGCGAGCGGCGAGCACAAGGACGTCCTGGAGGCGGTGAAGGCCGGCGCGTCCGGCTACCTGGTCAAGTCGGCGTCGGCGGCGGAGCTGGTCGACGCGGTGCACCGGACCGCGGCCGGCGACCCCGTGTTCACCGCGGGCCTGGCCGGGCTGGTGCTCGGCGAGTACCGGCGGATGGCCGACGCGCCGGCGGAGGGCGCCGAGCCACCCCGCCTGACCGAGCGCGAGACCGACGTCCTGCGCCTGGTCGCGAAGGGGCTGACCGCGCGGCAGATCGCCGAGCGGCTCGTGCTGTCGCACCGCACGGTGGAGAACCACGTGCAGTCGACGCTGCGGAAGCTGCAGCTGCACAACCGCGTCGAGCTGGCCCGGTACGCGATCGAGCACGGCCTCGACGAGGAGTAGGCCTCAGGGGAGCACCGCGAAGCCCGACCAGTCGCCCGCCGGCAGCGCCGCCTTGCCCAGCCGCCACGCCGGTTCGCCCGGGTGCCAGGCGGCGACGACGCCGTCGGCCAGCACGAGGTCACCCTTCTCGGACCAGTCGAAGCCACCGCCGCGCTTGAGGTGCTCGGTGATGAACGGCATCGCCGCGACGTGCTCCCAGTCCGGCCCGTCCAGGCGCAGCAGCCAGAGGTCGCGGGTCTGCGTGCTGGTGCCCCGGTAGGCGGGGTTCGCGAAGTCGACGGCCCAGATGCCGCCGTCGCGGGAGGGCACCACGGTGGGCGTTCTCCCGAGCGCCGGCCGGCTGAGCCGCTTGCGGCTGTTGTCCCGCAGGTCGACGAGGGTGAGGTCGGTCAGGCCGTCGAGGAGCATCCGGTCGCCCGCGACGCCGAGGATGCGCGGCGCCTGCTGGACCGTGCGGCCGGTTTCCGGGTCGATCAGCGCGTCCGTCGACTCGGCGGCGCCGGAGTTGATGGTGATCAGCAGACCGTGCGGGGTGCCGGCCCGGACCTGCGTGCGGCAGCTGGCGGACTGGCCGCGGCCGAACTCGCCACCCGAGAGCGACACGCGCTGCAGCCGGCAGCTGTCCGGTGCGTCCTGGCGGATCAGCCACACGCTCTCGCCGTCGGCGGCGGGGGCCACCGACCAGGCGCGGCCGAGGGAACGCGGCGGGCTGGCGGGGCCGGTGTAGACGAGGATCCCGAAGGGTTCGGTGCTGTGCGTGTAGGGCGGATAGACCGTCAGGACGGCGTGGTGCCCGACCCGGAGCACGCTCAGCCCCAGGTCGGCCGCGGGGTAACCGGGCGGCGTGGCCACGGGTCCGCCGTCGGCGTCGAACAGGGTGGGACCGGTGGTGGGCAGCAGCACCGCCACCCCGATCCCGCCGGTCACCGGCGCCCCGGTGAGCCCTTCCGGCAGGGTCGGCGGGGCGATCGGTGACGGCGTACTCGTGACGCTCGTGCTCGGCGGCGGCGGCGGCGTCTCTTCGCCGGTGCACCCGGACAGCAGGACCAGCGCCGCGCAGTAGGCGGCACCGCGGAATACGGGTCCGTTCAGGGTTTTCCCCCGATCTCCCTGGTGAATTCCGGTTCTACCATCATGGACATGGGCGAGGAAGAGACCACCGCGGCGGAACCGATGACCGAGACCAAGCCGTTGGGCGAGCGCGATCTCCGGGTCTCCGACGACGAGCGCGAGCACGTCGTCGGGGTGCTGCAGAAGGCGATCGGCCGCGGGATGATCGACCTCGACGAGTTCACCGAACGCACCGACCGCGCGCTGGCGTCCCGGACCCGCGGCGAGCTGAACGCCGTGCTGGCCGACCTCGCCGGGCTCTACCACCCGGCGGCCGCGACCGCCGACGCGCCGGCGTACGCGCCTCCGGTGGGCTACGGCGGCTACACATCCGGACGGCGCTTCGAGCTCAACGCCAAGTACTCGTCGCTGGTCCGCAGCGGACCGTGGGTGGTGCCGCCCGAGATGGTCGTGCGGAACAAGTACGGCTCGACGAAGCTCGACTTCACGGAGGCGCAGGTGCAGTCGCCGGTGGTGCACATCGAGCTGGACGCCAAGTGGGGTTCGGTCGAGGTGATCATCCCGGAGCACGCGGCGGTCGACGTCAACTCGATCACCGACGTCAAGTTCGGCTCGCTGGAGGACAAGACGCGCAGCAACGGGCACATGGGGAACCCGCGCTTCGTGCTGAGCGGCCGGGTCCACGGCGGTTCGCTGGTCATCCGGCACCCGCGGCGCGGGTTGTTCGGCTAGCCGGGGCCCCTCTGCCCCCGGCGTCAAGAAGGCCTCCCCACCCAGGCATCGGGTGGGGAGGCCTTCGTGCTTTTCAGGCGGCCCGGAGGTTCTTCGCGACGAACCAGACGAGGACGGCGAACGCGGCGGCGGCGAGCCCGGCGACGACGTGCAGCCCGCTGGGGAGACCGTGCGCACCGGCGACGGCGTTGCCCAGGGTCCCGACGGTCGCGATGCCGAAGGCGTAGCCGAACTCGTTGACCGTCTGCGCCAGCGACGCGGCGGAACCCGCCTTGCGCTGCGGCACCGAGCCGACGACGAAGTCCGTGCCGAGCGCGACCATCGGCCCGACGCCCAGCGACGTCACGGCGAACCCGAGCGCGGGCCACACCGGCCCGGCCGCGGGGTCGACGAGGGCGAGGATGACCATGCCGGCCGCGGCGAGGGCCACCCCGCCGGCGATCAGGACGTTCGCCTTCACCCGGCGGGCCAAGGCGGGCGCGGCGAGGAAGCTGACGGTCGAGGCGGCCATCCCGGGCAGCAGCCCGAGCGCGGCACCGACCGGCGAGAGGTGCTGCGCGACCTGGAGGAACTGCGCGACGAACAGCATCGTGGTGCCGCCGAGCATGCTGAACAGGAGCATCCCGCCGAGCGTGGTGCGGAAGGCCTTCGCGGCGAAGAGGCTGAAGTCGACCAGCGGGTCTCGCAGGACGCGCTGCCGCTTCACGAAGACGTACCCGACGGCCAGGCCGGCGATCAACGCCGCGGCCGGGACCGGGTGGACGCCGTCACGGGCGAGCTCCTTGACGCCGTAGACGGCGGGCAGGATCGCGCCGAGCGAGAGGGCGACGCTGGGCAGGTCGAGGCGGCCGGCTTGCTCGTCGCGGTATTCGGGCAGCAGCTTCGGGCCGATGACGAGCAGCAGGACCATGGCGGGAACGCCGAGCAGGAAGACCGAGCCCCACCAGAAGTGTTCGAGCAGGACACCGCCGACCATCGGGCCGATGATGGCGCCGACGGTGAAGCAGCCGGCCCAGATCCCGATGGCCTGAGCGCGTTGCTGCGGGTTCTTGAAGAGGGTCCCGATGAGCGAAAGCGTCGACGGAGCGAGCGTCGCCCCGGCGATCCCGAGTACGGCCCGCGCGGCGATGAGCATGCCGGCGCTGGTGGAGAAGGCGGCGATGACGGAGGCGACCCCGAAGGCGGCGGCCCCGATGAGCAGCAGCTTCCGCCGTCCGATCCGGTCGCCGAGGGTCCCCATGGTGACCATGAACCCGGCGACCATGAAGCCGTAGGTGTCCATGATCCACAGTTGTGAGGTGCCATCGGCGTGGAGGCTGGCCGCGATGTTCGGCAGCGCGAGAACGAGGACGAAGACGTCGAGCGAGACGAGCAGGGTGGGCAGGGCCAGCACGGCCAGGCCGATCCACTCCCGGCGCCCGGCCCTCACGGTCTCGGCCGGTGCTCCGACCGGCGCTTCGGCGGTGATGGTCATGGCTGCTCCCTCTCGGCTCGGTGGTGCTTTCACCACTTCGTCGAGCGGGCCGGCCCGGAATCGACAGCCGGTCGGAACTTTGTCGGGAAAGCCGTGAAGGCCGCCCCGGTTGGGAGGCGGCCTTCACGGCTGCACGACGGGGTTGTCCACACCCCTCGGTCAATGTGGACAACTCCGCAAGATCAGGTTCGCACGGATCGGCACTGTCGGTGACGACCCATAGACTGAAACTCGGGGGGCGAGGCCCGCGGTAGCGGGCTTCAGGGGCGAGCTGCCGCGCGCGCCGCCGCCGGGTCCGACGTTGCCAACGCCGCCTCCGCCAGCCCCTCGCACTCGGCGAGCGTCGCCGAAGCCAGGCTCGCGCCCACCGTGCGGATCGCCGGGGCGTTCATCGACAGGCTCGTCAGGCCCAAGCCCGCCAGGACCAGCGCCAGCCGCGGGTCCGCCGCCGCTTCGCCGCAGACGCCCGCCGGTTTGCCGGTGGCCTTGGCCGCGTCGCCGATGAGCTTCAGCAGGCGCAGGAGCCCCGGCTGCCAGGGGTCGTTGAGCTTCGCCACGGCGCCGAGCTGGCGGTCCGCCGCGAACGTGTACTGCGCCAGGTCGTTCGTGCCCACCGAGACGAAGTCCACCGCTTCGAGGATTTCGTGGGCGCTCAGCGCCGCCGCCGGGATCTCGATCATCACGCCCGCCCGGGCGATGCCCGCCGCGCGGACGCGGTCGGCGAACCAGGCGGCTTCCTCGACCGTCGCGACCATCGGGGCCATCACCGAGACCGCGGCGCCGGAGTCCTCCGCCGCACCCGCGATGGCTTCGAGCTGGCGGTCCAGCACCTCGGGCCGGTCGAACGCCACGCGCAGCCCGCGGACGCCGAGCGCCGGGTTCGGCTCGACGTCCGGGGAGAGGAAGGCCAGCGGCTTGTCGGCGCCCGCGTCCAGGGTCCGCACGATCACCGGCTTGCCGCGGAACGGCGAGAGAACCGCCGTGTAGGCCGCGCGCTGCTCGGCCACCGACGGTTCGTCCGAGGCGTCCAGGTAGCAGAACTCGGTGCGGAACAGGCCGACTCCCTCGGCGCCCGCGTCCGCCGCGGCCTGCGCGTCGGCCGGGGAGCCGACGTTGCCGTAGACCTTCACGCGGTGGCCGTCGGACGTCGCGCCCGTGCCGTTCCACTCGGCCAGCTGCGCGACCGTCGCCGTGACGACCGGCGCCGACGGGTCGGCCACCTCGACCGTGCCCGCGTCACCGTCGACGGCGAGCGCGTCGGCGTCCAAAGCGAGCAGGCCGCGCACCGCGACGACGGCCGGGATGCCCAGCGCCCGCGCCAAGATCGCGGTGTGGCTGGTCGGGCCGCCTTCTTCGGTGACCAGGGCGAGCACCTTCGCCGGGTCGAGGCCCGCGGTGTCGGCCGGCGCGAGGTCGCGCGCGACGAGCACGCTCGGCGACGCCAGCTCGGGCACCCCCGGCGGCGCGATGCCGAGCAGCTCGGCGACCAGCCGGTCACGCACGTCGCGCACGTCGCGGACGCGCTCGGCCATGTACCCGCCCGCGGCGGCCAGCGCTTCGGCGAAGCCTTCGGCGGCCTGGTGGACGGCTCGCGCGGCGGGCAGCCCCTGCGTCTTGACCAGCTGTTCCGCCTGCGAAGCGAGCGCCGGGTCGGCCGCCATCGCGGCGGTGGTGATCAGGATCGTCGCGGCTTCGCCGGTCGCGGTCTCGGCCTGCTTCTCCAGCCGGCCGGCGACGATCGCCGCCGCGGGCGCGATCCGGGCGGCTTCGGCGGCGGGGTCGGCCGGGGCCGGGGTGGCGGCGGGCTCGCCAAGCGGCTCCGCGACGCGGACTACGGGACCACTCGCGCGGCCGGGGCTGACGGCGACCCCGGACAAAGACTCCGGCGACGTGCGTCCTTCAGCGGAGGCGGCATCAAGCTCAGACATGGTCTAGACCATAGCTCAGATAGGTCTGGATATCTCGTGGTGGCGGGCACAAGCCGCGTTGGCGTACCTGTTCGAGCACCGGCCGGACCTCCTCGTGCCACCAGGCTTCGGCCAGTTCGTCGCGGCTGGACACCGGCCGTCCGGCCAGCATACGGCGGAATCCCCAGGCCTCCGCGCTGTCGGCGAGCCGGAACCAGTCGGCCGGGTCGTCGAGCCAGAGACCGAGGCGGACGTCGTCGGGCAGCGGCACGCGCTCCAGGAACATCCGCTCGGCGGACTTCGACGGCAGGTCCGCAAGCGTCAGGCAGCGCAGCGCGCACGCGACCGTGCTGATCCAGCGGACCCGCGCGCGGATGGTCCGGGCGCCGCGGGCGCGCGCGATGGCGACGCGGTGGTGACCGTCCTCGACGAAGAACATGTCGGACAGCCGCACGAGCCGCACCGGCGGGAGGTCGGCCGACGTCCGCGTCAGGTGGTCCCAGCGGTCGCGCAACGCTCGGTTGCGCGGCCGGAACTCGCGGTCGAAGTCGCCGGCGCGGGCGACGGTGCCGACCACGCCTTCCAGCGGCACGTCGTAGACGCCTTCGTCGACCTCGGTCTGCTTGCCGAGCGCCTTCAGGGTCTCGTCGAGGGGCATGATCGCGAGGTCGTCGGGCCGCCGCGCCTCCGCGATCGCCCTCAGCTGAGCGGCGTAGCCGCGCCACCAGGCCGAACCGAACGAATCGCCCATGTGAGGTGCAACACGGGCCGCCGGGTGATCATTCCCCCAGGTCGGGGGCGGTCGGGTAGGACGGCTGCGCACCACGTCGCGTCACGCTGAAGGCCGCGACGCGCACCGCGCGCTTCGCCGCGGAGACGAGGTCGGCGCCGTCGGCCAGCGACGCCGCGAGCGCGCCCGCGAAGGCGTCCCCGGCGCCGGTGGTGTCGACAGCTTCGACCGCCGGCGACTCCACTTCGGTCGTGGTGTCCTTCTCCACGACGACCGCACCCGCCGCCCCGAGCGTGACGACGGCGGCTCGCGGGCCCAGGTCCAGGAGCTTCCGGAAGTCCGCTCCGGGCCCGGTGAGCCAGGCGGCTTCGTGCTCGTTGACGAGCAGGACGTCGAGCTTGGCCAGCGTCCCCGCGGACAGCGTCGCCGCCGGCGAAAGGTTCAGCAGCACCTTGACGCCCTTTTCGGCGGCCCGCGCGACAGCGTGCTCGACGGTCGGCAGCGGCACTTCGAGCGAGGCCACCATGACCTCGACCCCGTCGAAGACGGCCTCGACGTCGGCGGGTTCGAGACTCGAGTTCGCGCCGGGGGAGACGAGGATGGCGTTCTCGCCGTCCGGGGTGACGGTGATGTAGGCGATGCCGGTCGGCCGGTCACTGGTCCGGACCAGTCCGGTGTCGACCCCCGCGGCCCGCAGCGAATCGAGCAGCAGCCGCCCGTAGGGATCGTCCCCGACGGCACCGAGGAGCGCGACGTCCGCCCCGAGCCGGCCCGCCGCGACCGCCGTGTTGGCACCCTTGCCGCCCGGCGAAAGCACGGTGTCGCCGCCCAGCACCGTCTCGCCACCTGCCGGCCGCCGGTCCACCGCGACGACGAGGTCGGCATTGGCGGATCCCACAACGAGGACGTCGGAGTTCATCCCCGCACTGTGCCACGAAAGCCGTCCGACCAGGTCGGGAAGGGTGCCGGAGAGGAAAGTGAAGGTTTTTGTAACTTATCCGGCGTTGAGTGCGACAATCATGCGAGCAGCGGATGCGCGTCACTCGATCGGGGGATGTCATTCCCCCGGACGTCACTACGCGGACCGGTCCCGCTCTCCAGGTGCGTCACCACGCAAGACGCGGTGACGTTGCCCCGACCGGCAGAGCCGGACAGGGCATCATGTCGCCGGCGCCGATCACGTAGCCCCCCGAGTGATCGGCGTCGGCGGCGCCCCCGTCTCGCGCACGAGGAGTGCGGCCGCGCCCGGCGACATCTTGGCCACCACCAGCTGTTCGTCACCGCCGATCGAGATCGCGTGCAGAGCGACATATCGACGAGTAGCTCGTGCGCCCGCGGGCGAGACAACCAGCCGAGCGAGGTCCGCGCGCTCGATGACGACCGGCCGGCCACCTCGGAGACGCCAGGTGAGCGAGTCGGCTGTCAGCACGAATTCGCCGTCTTCGCCCCGGTAGCGCGTCAGGTACAGGGACACCCACACCACGATGGCGACCGGCAGCGGGATCCCCGGCGGGATGTCGAAGAACACCGGCGCTCCGAAGTCGAGGATGACGACCACCCAGGCGGTCCACAGGAAGAACGCCCGGCCGGCTGTCGCGTGGCCGGCGTGCACGGCTGTCGCGGTCTCGGACTTCGCGCGCGCTCCCCACCGCAGGATCAGCCGCTTGACCGGCCGGACGACGCCCAAGCCGCCACGCCGGATCTCCCGGTCCGGCCAGCGCACCAGACCCGGCCGGACAGCGTCGATCGCGGCCGCCGCCTTCTCGGCTCCCGCTTGCGGCAGGACAGCCGAGAGGACGTGTCCATACTTCGACTTGCGGTGGAAGGCATCCGCCAGGTGCTGCACGGACGCGTCGTCGATCAGCGCGACCGAAACGAAAACCCGTTCGCCCGGCTGCCCTTCGTCGAACACGACCTCACGAACCTCGTCCCACGGCAGGACGAGCAGCCGGCCGTCCGTCAGCGCCTGCCCGAACCCATCCGATCCGAAGTGCGCCGTGACCGTTCCCAATCCGCCGTCCCGGCGAATCCGCGCCGCGAGGAGTGGTCTCGAAAAGCACAGGGTGAGTCCGACCAGTGCGAGGGCCGAGGCGACCCACCAAGCGACCGGATCGTGGCTCCGGCGCCAGAGGAGCAACCCGGCCAGCCCGATCACCACCGGCCCGAGGAGCGTCACGTAGCCGGCGAAGGCACGAACCGTCTCGGGCGGGTCGTAAAGCGGAAGTTCGACGCGGACCCGGTTTTCGGGCTTCACCGCCGTGCCTTCCAGCGGATGATCGTGCGTTTGACGACGCGCACGATCCCGAACCCGCCCCGGCGAACCTCACGCGCGGGCCACCGGACGCGGCCGGGCCGGTACCGCTCGAACGCCTCGGCCAGTCGTCGCGCTTCGTCCGAGGGCAGCACAGGTGACAGCAAGAAGCCGTAGGGCGACCGGGTGCGGAAGCCGGACAGGAGACGGAACTCACGGCCGCCACCGGACAACGTCAGGTGGCAGGCGACCTGGCTGCCGAGCACGTATTCGTCGAGGACGAGCCGGTCGACGACCGTCCAGGGAATGACCAGCGGCATGTGCTCGTCGACGGGTTGCCAGATGCCGTCTTCGGCGATGATGACCTCGGTGACCTCCGGCGACACGAGCCGCCGATGGGCGTAGGGCACCAAGGCGAGCACGACCAAGCCGATCGGCGCGAACACATACGCGAAGAAACGACCGAAGCCGCCGACGTCACCCAGCCCGCGCATCGCGACGGACATCGTCACGGAAGCCGCGATCATCGCGAGCCCGCCGACCATGACAACGACAGCACCCGGGCCGGCCGCCCGTCGGCTCGCGGCGTCGGCGACCACGGGGACCCGCACCCGGACCGGCACTCCCGGCCCGTCTGGTGGACGCACGTGCGGATCAGGCAGGAACGCAAACCAGCTGAGGACGCGGAGCCAGCCGAGCTTCGTGGCGACGGCACCCGCGGCCCCGATGACGATCGCGCCCAGTGCGCCCAGGAAGCCGTACGGGTGGTCGACAGCGCGCCGCCAGATCTTGTGGTCCTTGAAGGCCCCGACGGGGTGGGCGAGGTCGTCGGCCGGAGTCAGTTCGTCCGGGCCGAACTTGTCCGTCGTCCCGGTGCCGTCGGGCCGGACGATGCCGCCGTAGCACTCCCAGTAGTAGCCCGCGCCGCGATAGGACAACGGTCCGTACCGATGGCACGCTCCCGGAAAGTCGGCGGCGTGGGCAACCACGTCACCGCCTTCGACGGAACGTTCGGTACTGCTGACCGGCGCGTCGATCAACCTGACCAGGGTCAGGCCGCCGATACCGAAGATGGCCAGCAACGTCCAGGCCAGCAGTCCCCGGACCGCGATCTTCGTCCACCGCCAGACGCGCGAAGGCTGTCTCGCGACGATCGCGGTCACTCGATCGAGCCGGAAATCCGCTGGGCGCCTGGCTGCCCGGAGAACGGCTGCCCGTCGTCCGCGGTCACCGGGCCGGACCGCGGCACCTTGTCGACCGGGTAGTTCGTCGAGTGGTCTTCCGGCACGATCGACGTCTCGTCGCGGTCGTGCTGCTGTTCTCCCGCGGATTGGCCGGGCCCGGTCGCCAGCTGCTCGAAGGCCTTCATGCCTGTCTCCTGAGCCGCGGCCTTGGCGAAACCCTTGAACATCTCCTTGCCGGCGGTTCCGACCGCGGAGACGACGCGCCGGAAGAAATCACCGAGAGCGCTGAGGAATTCCTTCGCGCGGGCGAAAGCACGGGCCAGCCTGCTGCACTCCTGGACCATCTTGCCGCCCTGCTTGACCGCGAAGGGCACTCCTTCACCGGCCATTGCCGCCGGGTACGCAGGCGGTGGGTACCGCAGCAAGATGAAGACGATCTTGGAAAGAGTGTCTGTGATCAAGTCGCGGATCAGCGTCCGGACGACGTCCAGGATCGTCTTGCAGATCCCGATGACCTCGGCGACTTTCGTCGCGGAGTCCGACAAGGCCGCATACGCGTCCAGCTGCTTCTGGACGTACACGCGGTACTGGTCGGCCACCTTGCCCTGCCACTGGAGGCAGTTCTTCCGCACCTCGGCGGTCAGTTCTTCGGCGGTCTTCTGGACGTGCTTGCCGATGGTCTCCCACTTCTTGCCCTCGAGATCGAGGGCGTCCTGGTCACCCGTGACCCAGTCCAGTGGCTCCTTCAGGAAGTCGACGTGCTCGATCACCCAGCCGAAACCCCAGCTCAGCAGCGTCTCGAACGGATTCGCCTCCTTGAGGAGGTCCATCATGCCGAGCCCGGCGTTCCCGAGACTGAACAGTCCCTCGGTCCAGTCACCGTGGAGGATCTTCTCGAAGCCTCCGTAGTAGTCCTGGAGTGCGCCGGCCCCTTCAAGGAAACTGTCGAGCCCGTACTTCTCGGAATCCGTTTCCTTCTTGGCTTCCTCCATGAGCGGACTGTCAGCCATTGCCGCCTCCCGCCCGGTTCACGAGTGCCGACGCCGACGCTTCGTCCACTCGGCGCTGCTTCGCCCAGCTGCGGACGGCTTCCACGTGGTACCCGGCACCGTCGACCGCGGCTTGGAGCGTGTCCGTCGCCTGCCCGGACAGGTGACCGCACCAGGTGCTGAGCTGGCACAGCTGCCCGATCAGGCCGAACGCGTCCGGGCCGGCCGGCTCGTCATGAGAGAGGGCCAATGCCTGCTTGAGAACGTCGAAGGTCGCTTCCATCTGTTTGGCGTGCTCGTCTATCGCGTCCGGGTTCTCGTCGAACCCGGGCCCGGTCTGGCCGGCCATCTTTCCCTCCCCTGTCCGATGCTCAGCGCAAGTAGTCGCCATCGCCGAAGTAGTCGTCGTCCGCGCCGTCTTCCGCCGGTGGGCGGGCCGCGCGGGGTGGCGGCTTCGGCGCGGGCGGTTTCGGCGGCTCTTCGTCGGCGACGAAACGGGCTCCCTCATCGGGGGCTTCGAAACCGCCCTCGACGAAGCCCTGCGAGGGGGGCTCGGGGTACTCGCGCTCCAGTTGGCCGACCAGTTCGGTCATCGTCTCGGTCCCCGCCATCGAGGGGACTCCGGCCTCGACCGCAGCGGCGAGCTTGCTCTGCGCCGCCTGGACGGTCCTGAGGATATCGTCGGCCAGGTTGGACTTGTCGCGGACGGTGTGGCCGATTTCGAGGCCGACGAGGTTGCCCAGGTGGTTGACCTTGACCGCGATCTGGCCGTCCTTGCTGCGCTCGGCGACCGAGACGGTCGCCATCTCGGCCCGCATCCGGTCGGCCTTCTGCTGAGCTTCGGCCATCTTGGCTTCGAAGCTCGAGAAGAGCTGCTCAGGGTTCGTCACGCGAACCTCCCCTGTTCACGTCAGTAGCCGTACGGCGACCGAGTGTGGCATAAGGCACCGACAGTTGTGGGGCGTTCTGCTCGTTGTGACGAAGACCCCGTGGTTTTCCCCACCCGTCCGGGCGGCCAACCGGGTGTCTGTGCTGCTCAGCGGCTCATAGCGTGCCTTTCATGAGCATTTCCGACTGGAAACGGACGATCTACGCGCTTCTCGCCCTGCCTGCCTATCTCGCGGGCCCGACTGTGCGGCGGCGGCTGGCGCTGCGCTGGCTGGGCGCCGAACCGCGGGGCGGCGGTTTCCTCGCCTGCGTCGCGGCTTTTCCCCTCGCGCTGCTGGTCTGGTACCTGGTCGGCCGGATCGGGACTTTCGGGTTCTTCTGGACCGAGGCCGGGGCCGCCGGTTCGTGGGGCGGGCCGTCGCTGATCGGGGCCTGGGCCGTGCACTTCTTCGTCGCGCTCGGCATGGCCGTCGTGTGCATGTGGGTGCTGCGGCCGCTCGTCCGGCGGCAGGTGCGCCGCCCTGACCTGGTCGATTCTCCGTACGGACGGTAACCGGTGCGGTATTGTCCGTGACGCAAGAGGGGTGATCGAACGCGAGGGGAGCGCGGTTCGGTGGGGTTGTTCGGCGACATGCTCGACGCTGCCAAGCACGTCGGGTCGGAGATCGCGCACGCCGTCCAGTCGGGTGGTGAGGGGCTCGGCAAGGTCCTGAACGGCGCGGGCATCGGCCTGCTCGCGGGCGGGCCGCTCGGCGCCGTCGCGGGCGCGTACATCGGTTCGCAGACCGGTACCGGGGCGAACAACCCGCAGGCCGCCGGGTTGTCGCCGGCGCAGCTGGTCCAGGCCGTGCTGACCGGGCCGGGCACCGAGTCGCTGCAGAAGGTGCACCAGGCGGGCGTCGACCAGTCGACTTACCAGCGCCGGCTCGAGCAGGGCACGCGCGAACTGACCTCCGGCCTCGAATCCGCGTGGACCGGCGGCGCCTCGGACGCGGCGCGCGAACGTCTTCAGCCCTTGACGGCGTCGGCGGTGTCGGCGTCCACGACCCTGGACCGCAACTCGACGCTGTCCCAGGCGCAGATCGACCAGTTCCACCAGATGAAGAACTCGCTGCACCCCGACGTCACCGACCAGCCGCCGACGCGGAGCGCCTGGGACGTCGCGACGCCGTGGGACACCGACACCGAAGACAAGATCAACCAGTACAACCGGAAGGCCGCGGAGAACGTCGAGCGGTACAGCTCGTACGCGCAGCAGTCCGGCACGAACACCGCGGCGCGGACGATCGACTACGGCCAGCTCCGCGAGTACACCGGCGGCGACTTCACGGTGCAGGACCCGAAGAAGCCCGTCGAGCCGCCCGAGAAGCGGACCCGGGTGGGCGACGACGACCGCGACCGGTCGATCGGCGCCCAGGTGCAGCCGCCGCCGGCGGTCCACCCGCCGGTCGTCCCGCCGCCGCCCCCGGGGCAGGTCACGCCGCCGCCGGGCACACCTACGCCCGGCGTGGACGAAAGCGTCCGCGCGCAGGGTTATGTGCCGCCGTCGACGCAGTACCCGCCGGGCTACCAGCCGCCGGGGACGGGACCGGGCGGTGGGTTCGGCCCCGGCTCGGGTCCCGGAGGCGGGTTCGGGCCCGGTGGCGGCTTCGGCCCCGGCAGCTTCGGCCCGGGCGGCGGCGGCTTCGGCCCGGGTTCATCGTCGGGAGCAGGCAGCGGTGTCCGCGGACCCGGCGCGGCCACCGGAGCCGGAGCGCTGGGCGAAGGACGCCCGGGCGCGGCCGGCGGGATCCGCGGCGGCGCGGCGGGCAAGCCGGGCTCGCCGGGAATGGGCGGCATGGGCCACGGCGCCAAGGGCGGCAAGTCCGAGGACGAAGAGCACCAGCGCGCGTCGTACCTGGTGGAAGCCGACCCGGAGAGCATCTTCGGGGGGTCCGACGAACGGACCGTGCCGCCGGTGATCGGGCTGTGATCTTCCTGCCCAAGGCCGCTCTGCTCACCGCTTGGGAGTGGGAGCGGCACGGCCCACCGCCCGCGGTCCTCGGCGTGGACAACCTCTGGCTCGGCACCGAGACCCGCAAGCGGCTGGACGAGAAGGTCCTCGACGTCCTCATGTCGCTCCGGCTCGCGGCGGGCGGCACGTTGACGCGCGAGTTCCGCGACGTCCTGCGTGTCTTGGCGAGGGGCGCCCACCAGTTCACGGCGTGGCTGGGCGACGTCGAGGCGGAGGAGTCGGGCGCGGTCCTCGTCTCGGCCGACGGCCCCAAGGCTTTGCGGCTGATCCGGAAGGACGACACGATCCGGATCGACGACGTGGAGCCGTCGCGGATCGCGGAATCCCTGGTGGACGTGCTGCCACCGGTGCCGCCCGCGCGGATCTCGCCGGTGTCGATCCCGGAGGCGCGGTTCTCGGGCCGGGAGGAGTCGTACGAACTCAGCGACCCCACGGCCGACAACCGCGACCCACTGACCTGGGCCCGACGGCTGATGGCGGCCGAGCGGACCGGCGTGCACCAGTGTTACGCGGTCAACCGGGGTGCACGCAGCGCGCCGATCACCGCGGTGGACATCGCCGGGGCCGGACGGGTGCTGACGTACGTGTACCCGGGGCGGGAGCGGATGGTGAGTTTCCAGCCGGGGAGCCGAGGTGCGCTGACGGACGTGCTGTACGCGACGCTGAACGGGTTAGGAGGAGGACGATGACGGGCGCGATCTTCAGCGGGATCGGGTTTTGGGCGACGGACCTGCCGAGTGGGGCGTCGCGACCGGCTGGTGGGCAGGGGTTCGCGATGAGCAGCTCGGAGATGCGGGCGATGCTCAAAAACGCGAAGGACTTGCGGATTTCGATCCAGCAGCAACGCGACGCCGCGCAAGTGCTGTCGCAGGCGACGCCGCCCGCTCAGGAGCCGGCCAGCACCGATGCCGTCCTCGGTCCGAACGGCGTGAACGAGACCGGACGCTTCTACCAGGGCCATCTCGACTACCAGTACAACTATCTGTCCGAGTTGATCAAGCGTCTGCAGAAGGCACTCGGGATAGTCGAGGCGGCCGACCAGCAAGCGGCAGACGATACGAACAAGACAAGCGGGGCCTTCGAATGACGAAGCGATCCATCACGACCACGGCCGTGATCATGGCCGGCGGTTTGCTGATCTCCGGGTGCAACGGCACTTCCCAGGCACCGGCGAGCACCACGACCGCACCCTCGAGTACCGCTTCGGCGAACAGCGACGTACCTACCGTGCCCAGCCCCCTCCCGGCGACGGCACTCGATGGCAGCCCGTGCGACAGCGCCCTCACGAACAGCCAGATCACCCACTTCATCGGGCAGTCGACCCCGGCCAAGCCCAGCGACACCGAACTCGGCCCGATGTGTCAGTGGAGCAGCGCTTCCGGCTCAGGAGCAGGCATCACAGTCGCCTACCAGACCGAATCCGACCAGGGAATCGGGCTGGCTTACGCGAATGTGAAGCCCAAGGCAGCGCGCTGGCAAGCGCTCGAGCCGGTCCAAGGATTCCCTGCCGTCGCCTACACGAACACCGAGGACAAGCGCGCCTGTGTCATCGTCGTCGGTGTGACCGACAAGCTGGCGTTTTCGACGGGGTTGACGCTCGGCGACAAGTCCGCGGCCGAAGGCAAGGATTGCTTCGATGCTGCTCCGGAAGTGGCCGACACCGTGTTGACCAACCTCAAGGCGCGGGCCTGAGCTGCACCTTTTCGTTACGGTGAAGATCGCGTTAATGCAAGACTTGTCGTAGTAAGCACCTAGACTGTTCGGATGAGCCACCCCACCCGGAGGGGTCGCGCGCGTGCGGCTACCGAACAGGACATCCGGCGGACCGCCCGGAGGCTGCTCGTCGAGCAGGGGCCGGAGGCGGTCACTCTGCGCGCCATCGCGCGGGAGCTGGGGATCACCGCTCCCGCGCTCTACCGGTACTACGAGTCGCGGGATGATCTTGTCGAGAACCTGCGGCTGGACGTCTGTGCCGATCTGGCCGACGAGCTCGCGGAGGACATCGCCGAGCTGCCCGATGACGGCATGCTGCAACTGTTCGCCATCTGCAAGGGCTTCCGGCGGTGGGCGCTCGTCCACACGAAGGAGTTCACGCTGGTCTTCGCGTCGCCGACCGGTGGGGTCGGGTCCGCCGCCGGGTCCGCGCTGAGCCGGGTCGACGAGCCCTTCGGACGCATCTTCCTGGCCGCCGCCGGGCGGGTGCTCGCGCGGACCGACATCGTGCTGCCGTCCGCCAGCGGCGTGCCCGACGAGCTGCGCGACGACCTGCAGACGTTCCAGGAATCGCTGGTCACCGTGCTCGCCGAGTCCGACCAGGACGTGCCGGTGGAGAAGATCGACCTCGGCGTGACGTACCTGATGATCCAGTTCTGGGCCCGGCTCTACGGGCACGTCACGCTCGAGGTCTTCGGCAACTACCCGATCCCCATGTCCAAGCCGGACGTCCTGTTCGAGTCCATGCTCATCGACCTGGCGCGGGAGATCGGGCTCTACTCCGGCTAGGCCGCGTGGCCGCCGTCCACCGAAAGCACCGCTGCCGTCACGTAAGCGCTGCTCGGTGCGGCCAGGTAGGACACCGCCGAGGCGACTTCCGACGGCGTTCCGTAGCGGTCGAACGCGGTCAAAGCCCGCTGATCGGCCGCGTACGGGCCGTCGGCCGGGTTCATGTCCGTGTCCGTCGGGCCCGGGTGGACCAGGTTGACCGTGATGCCGCGCGGGCCGAGCTCCCGCGCCAGCGCCTTGGTCAGGCCGACCATCGCCGCCTTGCTCGTCGCGTACAGCGTCATCCCCGGGCCGGGCACGCGGTCCGTGACGCAGCTGCCGATCGTGATCACGCGGCCGCCGTCGCCCAGGTGCGCGGCCGCGGCCTGCGTCACCGCGAACACGCCGCGGACGTTCACCGCCAGCACGCGGTCGACGTCTTCCAGGGACGTCTCCGCCAGCGGGCCGACGAAGCCGACGCCCGCGTTGTTGACCAGCACGTCCAGCCGGCCGAACTCGGCGACGGTCGCCGAGACGGCCGCCGACACCGCGTCCGCGTCGGCCGAATCCGCCTGGATCGCCAGCGCGCGACGGCCGAGGTCCTTGATCTTGTCGACCACCTCGGCCGCCCGCGCGCCGTTGTGCTGGTACGTCAGCGCGACGTCCGCGCCGTCCTCGGCGAGCCGCAGTGCCGTGGCCGCGCCGATGCCGCGGCTGCCGCCCGTCACCAGCGCCACCTTGCCGTCTAGGGTCATCCCGGTTCTCCTTCGATCGAACGGATTTCCTTGACCGTTCAATCAAATCGGGAACGCCCGCGCAGCACCGGCGGCTTTCCGCCGTGGCACTACAAGACGATGTTGACCAGCCGCCCCGGCACCACGATCACCTTGCGCGGCGCACCGTCGCCGACCATCGCCGCGACCTTCTCGTCCGCCAGCGCCGCCGCCTGGACCGCGTCGGCTGACGCGTTCGCCGGCACGGTGACGCGCGAGCGGACCTTGCCGTTGACCTGGATCGGGTATTCGACCGAGGCCTCCACCAGGTACTTCTCGTCCACCACCGGGAACGGGCCCTGCACCAGCGAGTCCGCGTGGCCCAGCCGGTGCCACAGCTCCTCGGCCAGGTGCGGGGCCAGCGGCGCCAGCATCAGCACCAGCGGCTCGGCCAGCTCGCGCGGCGTCGACGCGGCCGCGCCGTACACCTTGGTGACGTGGTTGTTCAGCTCGATCAGCTTCGCGCCGGCCGTGTTGAACCGCATCTCCGCGTAGTCCTCGCGGACGCCCGCGATGGTCCGGTGCAGCGCCTTGCGATCCGCCTCCGAAGCGTCCTCAGTGGACACTCGCAGCTCGCCGGTCGTCTCGTCGACGACCAGGCGCCACAGCCGCTGCAGGAACCGGTGCGCGCCCACGACGTCCTTGGTCGCCCACGGGCGCGACATGGCCAGCGGGCCCATCGCCATCTCGTAGAACCGGAACGTGTCGGCGCCGTAGTTGTCGGCCATCTCGTCCGGCGTGACGACGTTCTTCAGGCTCTTGCCCATCTTGCCGTACTCCTGGCTGACCTCTTCGTCGTTGAAGAAGTACTTGCCGTCGCGCTCCTCGACCTGCTCGGCCGGGACGTAGACGCCGCGGGCGTCCGTGTACGCGTACGCCTCGATGTAGCCCTGGTTGAACAGCTTCCGGTACGGCTCCTTGGACGTCACGTGGCCCAGGTCGAACAGCACCTTGTGCCAGAACCGCGAGTACAGCAGGTGCAGCACCGCGTGCTCGACGCCGCCGACGTACAGGTCTACGCCGCCGGTGTCGTCCGCGCCGTGCTCGGCGGCGCGCGGGCCCATCCAGTACGCCTCGTTTTCCGGCGCGCAGAACGACTCCGCGTTCGTCGGGTCCACGTACCGCAGCTGGTACCAGCACGAACCCGCCCAGTTCGGCATCGTGTTGATGTCGCGGCGGTAGGTCTTCGGGCCGTTGCCCAGGTCCAGCTCGACCTCGACCCAGTCGGTCGCGCGGGCCAGCGGGGACGACGGCATCGAGTCGCGGTCCTCGGGGTCGAACGTCACCGGCGAGTAGTCGGCGACCTCGGGCAGCTCGATCGGCAGCATCGACTCCGGGACGGCGTGCACTTCACCGTCTTCGTCGTAGACCACCGGGAACGGCTCGCCCCAGTAGCGCTGCCGCGAGAACAGCCAGTCGCGCAGCTTGAACTGCACGGTGCCGACGCCGGTGCCGTCCTCGGCCAGGCGCTCGATGATCGTCTTCTTCGCCTCGGCGACGTCCATGCCGTCCAGGAAGCCCGAGTTGATCGCCGGGCCGTCGCCGGTGAACGCCTTGGCGTCGAAACCGTCGGACGGCTGCACGGTCCGGATGATCTCCAGCCCGAACTTCTCGGCGAACTCCCAGTCGCGGACGTCCTGGCCCGGGACGGCCATGATCGCGCCGGTGCCGTAGCCCATCAGCACGTAGTCGGCGACGAAGACCGGGATCTGCTTGTCGTTGACCGGGTTCGTCGCGTACGCGCCGGTGAAGACGCCGGTCTTCTCCTTGTTCTCCTGCCGGTCCAGCTCGGACTTGCGGGACGCCGCGACGCGGTACTCCTTGATGGCGTCGGCCGGGGTGGCGGCGTCGCCGGTCCACCGCTTGTCGACGCCTTCGGGCCAGGTGGCCGCGGTCAGCTTGTCCACCAGCGGGTGTTCGGGCGCCAGCACCATGTAGGTGGCACCGAACAGGGTGTCGGGACGGGTCGTGAAGACCTCGATCGCGTCTTCGCCGGCCTTGAACGTGACGCGGGCGCCGTGCGAGCGGCCGATCCAGTTCCGCTGCATGGACTTGACCTTCTCCGGCCAGTCCAGCAGGTCCAGGTCGTCGACCAGGCGATCGGCGTACGCGGTGATCCGCATCATCCACTGCCGCAGGTTGCGGCGGAAGACGGGGAAGTTGCCGCGCTCGCTGCGGCCGTCGGCGGTGACCTCTTCGTTCGACAGGACCGTGCCCAGGCCCGGGCACCAGTTGACCGGCGCTTCGGAGATGTAGACCAAGCGGTGGTCGTCGATGACCGTCTTGCGCTCGCCGGCGCTCAGCGACGCCCAGTCCTTCTCACCCGGAACCGGGCGCGAGCCGTCGGCGAACGCGGCTTCCAGCTCGGCGATCGGCCGCGCCTTGCCCGCGTCGGTGTCGTACCAGGAGTTGAAGATCCGCAGGAAGATCCACTGGGTCCAGCGGTAGTACTCGGGGTCGATCGTGGAGATGCGACGGCGTTCGTCGTGGCCCAGGCCCAGGCGCCGGATCTGGCGCAGGTAGGTCCGGATGTTCTCCTCGGTCGTCTTGCGCGGGTGCTGCCCGGTCTGGACCGCGTACTGCTCGGCCGGCAGGCCGAACGCGTCGAAGCCCATCGTGTGCAGCACGTTGCGCCCGATCATCCGGTGGTAGCGCGCGAAGACGTCAGTGCTGATGAAGCCCAGCGGGTGCCCGACGTGCAGGCCGGAGCCCGACGGGTACGGGAACATGTCCTGGACGAACAGCTTGTCGCTGGGGACCGGCTGCCCCTCGACCGCGAGCGGCCCGACCGGGTTCGGCGCGTGGAAGGTCCCCTGGTCGGCCCAGTGGTCCTGCCAGCGCTGCTCGATCTGACCCGCCAGCGCGGCCGTGTAGCGGTGCGCCGGGACGTCGGTCCCTGTTGTCTCGGTCATCGCCGTCTTCCTCCGAGTTCGAGCTACTCCAGAAACAACTCGACCCCTCAGCCACCAGGGCATGAGGGGTCGCCGCGCCGGCCGGGCCGGGCCCGGTCAGCGCGGCAGGCTAAGGAGCAGCCGAGCCGTGTTCATACCTTCATCGTAACTTGCTGGTCAAAGCCGTTCGGAGGGGACCGCCAGTGCGAAGAACTGGGTGACCTGGGTGGGCGAGAAGTTGTTGTCGCTGACGAGCACCAGGCTGCGCTCGCCATTCGGCAGCTTCGGGCCCCACGTCATGCCTTCGATGTTGTCCACAGTGGACAAGCCGAGGTCGGCGGCGTCGAAGAGGAACCGCTTCTTCACCGGCTTGACGTGCTTCGCGTCGGCGAGGGACTTCACGTTCAGGACGTTCGTCGCGCCCTTCGTGTCGATCTCGTAGACGCGCACCTTGTTGCCGACGCCCGTGCTGAACGAGCGTTCCATCATCAGGAACTTCGTCGGGTCGGCCTGGTCGACGGCCAGCATCGAGGAGACGCCGGTCGTGGCGAACGCCGTCGACGGCACCGGCGCGGCGAACAGCGGCTCCTGCGGGTAGGCGAACTGCGCCAGGACCGGCCCGAACCGCGACTGGAGCGTGATCCGCGAGAGCGCGCCGGTGGTCGTCGTCGGCTCCGGGCCGTCCTGCAGCAGCGGACCCTCGACCTCGCTGGCCAGCAGCGAGCCGAACCCGGTGAAGGTGATGCCTTCGAGGACCAGGTTCTGCCGCGGCCCGGCCGTCGGCGTCATCTTCTCGTTCGCGGGGATCGGCAGGTCGCGGACGTATTTTCCGTCGCGGCGCGCCTCGCGGATCGACGGGTCGATCAACGTCGTGCCGGTGCGCTCACCCTCCTGCGACCAGTAGTAGCCGCCGCTCCACGGGTCGATCCGCAGCTCTTCGGGGTCGACCGTCTGCTCGTTCTGCGGCTTCGACGGGTCGTTCTGCGTGAGCGGCGGGTACGGCGTCCCGTCGGGGCGGAGCAGTGGATCGGTGCCGGTGATGGTGACGTCGCCGACGCCCTTCGCGGTGACCGGGAACGTCGCCGTGTAGAAGCGGGCCGGGTTGATCGCGGACCGGTCGTCGCAGATCAGGGCGTAGCCGCCGGTCCGGGAGTCGTAGTCGATGCTGGACAAGCCGCCGACGAGCGTGCCCTGGAACTGCAGGGAGTTCGGGACGATCTTCTCGCCGAGCAGCCGGATGGGCCGCTCGTGACTCTCGGTGGCGTTGGCGGGCGCTGCGGCGGCCAAACCCCCGATCAGGGCAAGGGCCAACACGGTGGGCAGTACACGGGGTGACATGGCCTGTAGCACAGTCGGTCAGGGTATCCGGCAGGTTGCCGGGACGTCACGCTTATCCTTGACCTCGTGTTCGCTATCGCGCTGGTTCCGGTCGTGCTGGGTCTGCTCGTCGGCTTTGGTGGGTTCCTCGGGTTCCGCGAGCGCTTGGCGCGCGAAAGCGGTACCGGCGTACGCACGCAGGCCGCGTTGCGCAGCGAAGAGGCGTTCAAGCTGGCCAACCGCGTCGCGGGGCTGCCGACCATGGCCGGCGGCGCGATCTCCGTGCTCACCGGGCTGGCCGGGCTCGCGATGCCGACGACCGGCGGCCTGATCTCCGCCGCACTCGCCGGCGTGCTCGCCATGCTCCTGCTGGTCATGGGGGGTGGCGTGCTCGGCAACCGGGCCGCGCTGACCGTCCCCGCGCCGGCTCCGGCGGCCCCGGCCGGCTGCAGCGGCTGCGCGTGCGGCGCCGGCGGCTGCGGGGTCTTCAAGAAGGAAGACGCCTAGCTTTTAAATGAGCTAGTTTCTTTGCAGGTCACCCGGGTGGGTGGCCAGCAGCGCCAGCGGGACACCCTGGCGGCGCAGCACCTGGCTCCACAGGTCACCACTGGGCGAGGCCAGGATGTCGCTCGGCAGCGCGGGCACGATGACCCAGTCGTCGCGCTCGATCTCGTTCGCCAGCTGCCCCGAGTCCCAGCCCGCGTACCCGGCGAAGACGCGCACGCCGCGGACCTTCGGCACCAGCACTTCGGGATCGGTGTCCAGGTCGACCAGCGCCACCGGTCCGCGGACGGCGATCACGCCCGGCACGCTCGCCGCCGTCTCGCCGGTGCGCAGCGCGGCCAGGCACAGCGCCGTCTTCTTCTCGACCGGCCCGCCGACGAACACCGCCTGCGGCTCGGCCACGTGCCCGCCCCAGTTGGGCAGCACATCGTGCACCGCGACGTCGCTCGGCCGGTTCAGGACCACGCCGAGCGTGCCTTCGTCGCGGTGATCGATGACGAACACGACGGTCCGCCGGAAGTTGGGGTCGACCATCCTGGGGGCGGCGACCAGGAGCGTTCCCGGTTCAACCTCGGCGTCCGCTGGCACGCGACCCATGATCCCACTCCCGGCGCGGCGAATTACTTCGGCTCGGGAACAATCGCCTCATCCGCCTCGTTTGAAACATTGGTCGGCGCACTCCGTGTCCCCCGGGCTCACTGAAGAACCGCCTTTGTGGAATACCGTCCGGCAGGAGCCACACTGCGCATAGCCGCCGAGAGGCGACCTCAGTGCGTCGGCCACCCACTACGCTGGCTCCGTGACGATCAGCTCCGGCGTGGCAAGCACGCGAAAAGGCCCCCGGGAGCTGCTCAAAGACCCGGACTTCCGCCGTCTCCTCTTCACCCGCTTCGCCGCCAGCTGGGGTGACGGCGTCTTCCGCGCCGGCCTCGCCGGAGCCGTGCTGTTCAACCCCGAGCGCGCCGCCGATCCGCTGGCCATCGCCGGCGGGTTCGCCGCGCTGCTGCTGCCGTACTCCGTCGTCGGACCGTTCGCCGGGGCCCTGCTGGACCGCTGGGATCGCCGAAAAGTCCTGATCTTCGCGAACCTCCTGCGCGGCCTGGCGATCGTCGCGTCGGCCGCCGCCGTCGGCTTCGGGTTCGGCGGATTGGGCCTCTTTTCGCTGGCCCTGGCCGCGGAAGGGATCTCGCGCTTCATCGGCTCCGGGCTTTCGGCGTCGCTGCCGCACGTCGTGGAAGAAGAGAGCGTCGTGACGGCGAACGCCTTCGCCACGACGCTCGGCTCGTTCATGGCGGTCATCGGCGGCGGCTGCGCGATCGGCCTGCGGGCGCTGTTCGGCAGCAACGACCTCGGATCGGCCGAGACCACGGTGTTCGCGGTGCTCGGCACCCTCGTTTCGGCGTTCATCGCCCGCGGTTTCGCGCGCGGGGTGCTCGGGCCGACGGTCGTCGACGAGCCGCCGAACCCGCTCCTGGCCGTCGCGCGCGGGCTGGCCGACGGCGCTCGCCACGCGTGGCGAGCGCCCAGCGTCACCGCCGGGTTCGTCGCGCTGTTCGCGCATCGGGCGTCGTTCGGGGTGTCGCTGCTGGTCACCGTGCTGATGATGCGGAACTACTTCACCGACCACGGGATCTTCCGCGCCGGCTTGCCCGGGCTCGGGCAGATGGCCGCGCTCGCCGGCGCCGGGATCCTCGTCGCCGGGCTGCTGACCGCGCGGCTGCTCCGCGTCTTCGGCCGGCTCCGCGCGGTCTTGGGCGCGCTGCTGCTCGCCGCGATCGCGCAGTCCGCGCTGGGCCTGCCGATGGTGCTGCCGCTGGCGCTGCTCGCGTCGTTCGTCATCACCGGGGCCGGGCAGGTGCTGAAGCTCAGCGTCGATTCGTCGATCCAGCTCGACGTCGCCGACGAAGCCCGCGGCCGGGTGTTCGCGCTGTACGACACGCTCTTCAACATCACGCAGGTGGCGGCGGTTTCGCTCGGCGCGCTCGTCGTGCCGGACGACGGCCACGCGCCGGGCCTGCTGATCGCCGCGACCGTCTGCTACTTCGTCGGCGGGGCCGGGTACCTGGTCGCCCGGCGCCGCACGATTCGCTGAGGCAAACACCCGAACCGGTCACGGCCACTGCTCCATTGGCATTAGGGTGACGGCAAGTCATTAGTAGGTTCGAGGGACACCGGGGGCACCTGTGACCACCGCGGGCGACGACCGTGCACGGCTCGAAGCACGCAATGCCGCGATGAAAGACCAGATGGACACCCTCCTGGAGAACTTCGAGCGGCAGACCGCGCAGCTGCGTGACGCCCAGACCGCGGCCGCCGAAACCACCGCTCAGGTGAGCTCCCCCGACGGGCTGGTCCGTGCCACCATCGACGCCGGCGGCAGCCTCGCGAAGCTCGAGTTCGCGCCGAACGCGTTCGAACGCACGACCCCCGCCCAGCTCGCGAACACCGTGCAGACGGTGGTGCGTCAGGGATCGCTGCAGGTCAAGCAGAAGATCGCGGACCTCATGGCGCCGATCACCGAGGGACTGCCCGACCTCGCGGACCTCGTCGAGGGCGCGCCGTCGCTGGCCGGGCTCGTGCCGCCGATCCCCGAGTTCGCCGAGCTCGCCGAGGAAGAAGCTCCGGCGCCGCGGCCCGAGTCGTTCGAAGACGCCGGGTCGATCCTGCGCAACGACGCCGTGCCGCCACCGATGCCCGCTCCGAAGCCCGCGCCCAAGCGCGTCCGCCCGCCTCGTGACGAGGACGAGGAGCCACCGTCGTCCTGGATGACGAGGGGCGACTGATGCCCGAAGGGGGCTCCGGGTTCACCGCGGAACCCGAGGCCGTCCTGTCCGCGTCGAACGGCCTGACCACGGCGGCGGACGGGCTCGACGGCGCACTGAAGGCGTTGCAGGGCGCCCTCGACGCGCAGGGCGCGTGCTGGGGCGACGACGACTCCGGCAAGGAGTTCGCGAAGGACTACGTGCCCGGTTCGCAGGGCGCCGTCGAAGGATTCGCCAACCTCGTGCAGGGGTTGCGCGGTATGCAGCAGAACGTCGCCAAGTCGATGAAGGCGCTGTCGGGTGCCGACGAAGACGTGAGTTCGCAGCTCGGCAAGGGGCAATGACCCGTGGGTATGGAGATGCCCGACGCGGTCAAGTGGCTGCTGCCGATCGTCGTCGGGGAGAGCTGGCCGGAGGGCGACGAGACCAAGCTGCGCGCCCTGCGCGACGCGTGGCACACGGCGTCTTCGGCGATCGCCCCGGCAGCCGAGGCCGGTAACCAGGCGGCGTCAGGCATCCGCGACAACTGGACCGGCGACGGCGCCGACGCGTTCGTGGAGCAGTGGAAGAAGTTCGTCGAGGGCGACGAGGCGTACTTCAAGCAGCTGACCGACGCGACGAAGGCCCTCGGGGATTCGTGCGACCAGACGGCACTGGACGTCGAGTACACGAAGTACATGATCATCATCTCGCTGATCGTGCTGGCCGCCCAGATCGCGGCGATGATCGCGGCGGCGGCGGTGACGTTCGGCGGCTCGACGGCGGGCATCGCGCCGGCGCAGGTGGCCACCCGGATGACCGTGCAGATGCTGTTCCGGCAGCTGCTCGAGAAGCTGGCGCAGCAGGGGTTCAAGCAGGTCGCGAAGGAGCTGCTGGAGAAGCTGCTCAAGCAGGGTCTCAAGAAGATCGGCATGGAGATCCTCAAGAACGAGGCCATCAACCTCGGGATGGACGCCGGCATCCAGGGCCTGCAGATGGCCAAGGGCGATCGCCAGAGCTGGGACTGGTCGAAGACTTCGGACGCGGCGATCTCCGGCGCGGTCGGCGGCGTCGTCGGCGCGGCATCCGGCTCGATCGGGCGCGGGGCGACCGAGGGGCTTTCGCACAGCGCCGGCGGGCAGGTCGCGGACGCGGCAATGCGGGCTGGGGCTCGTGGGGCTGTCGAGGGGGTTGCGCAGACCGTTGGGCAGGCTGCGGTTACCGGCGATCTGGGGTCGTTGACGCCGGAGCAGCTGCTGACCGGGGCTTCCAGCGGGGCTGTGGGGGGTGCCGTCGGGGGCGCCAAGGAGCAGATGCACTCGGTTCACGAGGCGAACATTCCCCGGGATCCGGGTGGGTCCGGTGAGCCTGGTGAGCCTGGTGAGCCCGGTGAGTCACGGTCTGGGGCTGGTTCGGATGAGGAGCGGAGTTCGTCTTCGGAGCCTGAGTCGCGGAGCGAGCCTGAGTCGCGGGGTGAGGAGCCTTCACGGGAGCCGTCGTCCGAGTCGCGAGGCGAGGCGTCTTCCGAGCCGGAGTCGCGAGGTCAGGAACCGTCGCGGGAGCCGTCGTCCGAGCTCGAGTCGCGAGGTCAGGAACCATCGTCTGAGCCGGAGTCGCGGCGGGAGGCGTCTTCCGGGCCGGAGTCACGGGGTGAAGCACCTTCGTCCGGACCCGAGGCGCGGGGCGAGGCACCTTCGCGGGAACCGTCGCCCGAGCCGGAGGCGCGCCGCGAGCCCGAGCAGCGCGCGGACAGTGCACCTGGTCAGGAGCCGGAACGCCAGCCGGTCGAGCCTCGGCAGTCCGACGGCCCGCGCCCGAGTGCCGACCACGTCCAGCAGGCAGAACGTCCGCCGGAGGTCAGGGCAGCGGCCGACAGCCCGGCGCCCCAGCAGCAGGCCGAAGCGAGGACCGCGGACGGTCCGCCACCTCAGCAACAAGCCCCGGCCCCGTCGCCGAGCCAACCAGCGTCATCCGGCGGCTCGGCACCGACCGCGTCGCACGGCGCGACGCCGAGTTCGGCGAGCGCACCGTCGAACGGCGGCTACGGCATGGCCCCACCGGCGGAACCAGGCCGCCAGACCGCCGGACGCCCCCAGGACAACGTGGGTGCGGCCGGCTTATCGGGCGGCACGAACCAGCCTTTCGCGGCCGATGGGGGGACGGCGCCGTTCCAGAGCGGAGGGTCGCCGCAGCAGGCCCCGCCCCAGGGCGGCTTCACGCCACCCCCACCAGCTGGAATGCCGAACGGCGGTGGCGGTCCAGGACGCTCCGGCGGCCCGGCACCGCAAGCCCCAATGCCCGCACGCGGCGGTCAGGCGCCGCACGAGCAGCCCCGACGGATGCCGCCGCAGGACCCGCGCCGGATGCCACCGGGTGGTCAGCCGCCGAGTGGGCGGCCAGCGCAAGGCGGCCAGCCACCGCAGGGCGGGCGACCGCAGCACGGCGCCCAGTCGCTGCAGGGTGGCCAGCCACCGCACGGTGCGCAGCCGCCGCAAGGCGGCCAATCGCACCAGGCTGAGCAGCCGACCCGCGGTGGACAGCCACAAGGTGGACTGGCGCCACAGGGTGGGCAGTACCCCCATGGCGGGCAGCCGCAAGGCGGCCAACCAACGCACGGTGGACAGCCGCAGGCCGGGCCGTTGCCGCACGGTGGGCAGCCGCAAGGCGGACCAACTCCGCAGAGCGGGCAGTCCCCATATAGCGGGCATCCGCAAAGCGGGCAGCCGACGCACAGTGGGCAGCCACAGGCCGGGCAAATGCCGAACAGCGGCCAGCCGCAGAGCGGGCAGCCATTGCATCGTGGGCAGCCACCGAGCGGGCAGTTGCCGCACGGTGCGCAGCCACAGGGTGGTCAGACTCCGCACAGTGGGCAGGCGCAGGGCGGGCCGCCAACGCATGGTGCGCAGCCGCAAGGCGGGCCGCCAACGCAGGGTGCGCAGCCGCAAGGCGGGCCGCCAACGCAGGGCGGGCAGGCGCCGGGCGGCCAGCCGCCGCACGGTGGGCGGCCCCACGATGGGCAGGCGCCGCACAGCGGGCAGTCGCCGCATGGTGGGCAGCCGCAAGGCGGACCGACTGCGCAGAATGGGCAGCCTCAGAGCGGGCAACCACCGCACGGTGGGCAGCCACCCCACGGTGGGCAACGGCCGCCGGGAGGGCAGGGGCCCTCGGGTGGACCTTCCTCTCACGGTGGTCAGCCGCCGCAGGGTGGATTGCCTTCGAACGATCCGCGGCGGATGCCGCCGCCGCGGCCGGGTGTGGGGCCGCAGGGTGGTCCGCCGCATCCGGGGATGCCTGGTGGGCAACGTCCCGGGGGATATCCGAACCAGCCGCGCGGGCCGCAGGGGCCGGGGCCGCATCCGGGCGGGCGTCCGCCCATGCCGCCACCGCCGGGTGGCCGGCCGCCGATGCCGCCGCACGATCCGCGGCTGGGTCCGTCGCGTCCGGTGGGGCCGCCGCAGGTTCCGCCGCCGCGGTTCGGTCCGCCGCAGGAGCAGCTTCCCCGTGGTCCGCACGGTCAGCCGCGGCCGCCCGAGCCGCCGCGACCTGCTGCGAGCCCGGCGGAGCCGAACGTGCCCGTGGCCGAGCACGCCTCGGTTCACGAGCGGCCGGTCGAACAGCAGCCATCCGCGGCCGGGCAGGCACCCGCCCAGGAACGGCCGACGACACCGGCCGGCGAGCAAGCACGCTCAGCCGAGCAGCAAACGCCCGCAAGCGGGCGGACTGCCGAGCAGGAGGCCCGGCTCGAGCGACCGGCCGAGCAGGAGCGCGCGGGCGGGCAGGAACGGCCTGCTGAGCACGTCCCCGCAGCCGAACAGCCAGGGGAGCAGTCGCCTGCACAGGACCGGCCGGCGGAACACCAACCCGGTGCGGAGCAAGCCGACGGCACGCCGCACACCGAAGACGCGGGCGACCAAGCACCCGAACAGCCCGCCCACTCCGAGGACCAGGACGGGCCGGCCGTCCCCGACGAGCCCTACCTCTCCGATCCCGGGTTCCGCGCCCAAGACTCCGCCGGCGTCACGCGGATCGAGGACACCTTCATGGACTCCGGGCGGCAAAGCTCGGAGACCGGCGAGTGGCGCCACGAACAGGTCCACCGGGAGGCGCTCGCCAAGCGGGACGAGTTCCACCCCGGCATGTCCGACGACGGCGCCTTCGCCGTGCACGCCTATACGCGGCACGAGATGGTCGGGCCGCTCAACCGGGCCCTTCGGCTCGGGGGGCCGGAACTCGTCGACCTCGCTCCGCAGGCCGGGGCGCTCGTCTCCGGGCTCAACGAGATGCCTCCGCACGTCGGCACCGTCTCGCGGCGGGTCGACTTCCACGGGGATCCCTCGCGACTCCAGGCCTTCCTCGGGCGGTTCCACGAGGGTGCGCACATCACCGAGCCCTCCTTCCTCAGCTCGTCGAAGGTCGACGCGGAGCATCCGCGCAGCACCTTCGCCGGTGAGGTCGAGATGCGGATCGAGTCCAGGACCGGCCGCGACGTCGAGTCCATGGCCAGCATCGGGCGCGAGCGCGAGGTGCTCTTCAAGGCCGGGTCGCAGTTCGAGATCACCCACGTCGAGATGGGGCCCGGACACCCCGAGCACCCCGATTTCGAGAACCGCCCCGGCGCCCGGGACCAGCCGCAGTGGATCGTGCACGCCGAAGAGATCGCGCCCGGGGATCCGCGGTATCGCGGCGACTCCCAGGGTGCGATCGACGAACGCCGGGCCGCTGAACGCGCTGACGAAGAGCGCTTCGAACGCGAAGAAGCCGAGAAGGACGCGCAGTTCTACGCCGAGTACCCGCACCTCAAGCCGACCGGTGACCTGTTCAAGCTGCTCAGCGGAGACGAAGATGCGCCGCCGCCTGTCGAGAAGCGCCCGCCCGCTACCCACGCGCCCGAAGGCGGCTGGTCCCGGCTCGCCGAACCCTTGACGCCGGGTGGCCCTCCGGTGCTCCACGCCGGATCCGTCGAGACTCCGCAGCAGCACGCGCGGCTCGTGCGGGACGCCGTTCCCGAACTCGCTGCCGTCAACACCCGCAACCACTACAGCCCTGGCGACCACGGCTTCCGGACCAACGCCGCCGAGTCGATGACCGCTTTCGACCGGCGGATGAACGGCGAGGACGTCGTCGCCGGGCCCGCCCGGGGAGAGAGCCTCGGTGGACAGTGGAGCGACCGGGCCAGCTTCGACGACGTCGCGCGCGACCTCGGGGAACGTCCCGTCGGCGCGCGGAGCGCCGTCGCCTTCGAGCACGCCGGCGGGGAACAGCTGGTCGCCGCCGTGCACACCGAGCACGGGGTCCTGTTCGCCGATCCCGTCACCGGGCGGCTCGCCGAGCTGCCGCACGACGCCACCGGGATCCGCGAACTGCCCCTCGGCCAGCACGAAACCCCGACGATCACCGACCGGCTCAACCCCACGCCCGAACGGCTGCCGCACGACGAGGGCTACCTCTTCGACGACGACCACCGCGGGACGCCGGCCGACCACGAGAGCATCCGCCGCGCGATCGGCGACGAGGGCATCTACCAGGACGTCCACGACCGCGCGCTCGCCCGCCGGGACGCCGCCGGGATGCCCATGACCGACGACGGCGCCGTGGCGGTGCACGGCTACACCCGCGGCGAGTACGCCTACGACGTCAACGAGGCCCTGCGCCGCGGCCCCGGCCACCCCGGCTTCGACCTCGCGCAGGCGAACGCCCGCGCCATCACCGACGGCCTCAACCAGGTCCCGCGCACGTCCGGCGAGACCATCCGCGCCTTCGACGTCGGCGGTGACCCGCGGCTGGCCGAGCTCGTCGCCGGGCCGTACCACCCCGGTGACGTCGTCGTCGAGCCTTCCTTCTCCAGCGCGTCCATCAAGACGGACGAGTTCTCGACGAGCAAGTTCGGCGACGACATCGAGCTGCACGTCCGCTCGGACAACCTCCGCGACATCTCGAAGCTCGCCGAGAACCCGTCGGAGCGCGAGTCGCTGTCGCCGCCCGGCACCCAGCTGCTGGTGCACGAACGGCGGCTGGAGATGACGCCCGAGGGCCGCCGCAAGTGGGTCATCGAGGCCGAGGAGATCGGCCCCGGCCACCCGCGCTACCTCGACCCCGAGGCCGCGCAGCAGAAGATGGCCGAGCGCCGCGCCGAGAACGACCACAACGCGGCCGAGTTCGAACGGCGCAAGCAGGCCGCCCTGATCGAACGCCTCGGCGGCTTCGGCGAGCCCGAGCAGCACCACCAGCCCGAACCCCCCAAGGTCAGCGACGTCCTCGACGGCCCGGCCGAAGCTCCGCACGTCCCCGAAGCGCTGCCGGACTACTCGACCCTGGCGCGCGCGACGAACCCGCCGGCCGAGCCGGCCATCCACGCCGGCGCCGCGACGCCGGCTGAGCGCGCGGCCTACGTCCAGGACCGGCATCCGCACCTGCGCGAGGTCAACCCGGGCTTCCACCAGCCGGGCGCGCTGGAAAACGGGTACATGTCGAACTGCACGCGTGCGCCGGAGGCGTACATGGACCGGCTGCGCGGCGGGGACGCGACGGCCGAGCCGGTCCTCTTCCACGAGATGGGCACCCGCGGCACGCTCGAGCACCTCGAGGGCCGGTTCGGCGAGACGTTCTCCGAACGCGGCAGCTACGACGACGTCATCCGCGAGATGCGGGACCGGCCGCTCGACCACCACGCCGTGGTCGCGGTGAAGTACGAGGGCCCGAACGGCGTCGAGTACGGGCACGTCGCGATGGTCGTGCACACCCGCGACGGCGTCGCGTTCATCGACCCGCAGTCCGGCGACCTCATGCACCTGCCGCAGCCGCCGAAGGGCATCAAGCTGATGCACGTCGGCACGCCGGACGAGGCGCACGTCCACACCGACCACGCCGAGACCCCGGAACACGGCGGTTACGGCAGCGCCCCGCAGTCCCGGCTCGACGAGCTGCTCGCCCAGCCGCGGGTCGCCGAAGCGCTCGCCGGCGCCACCACCGACCTCGTCGTCAAGGACCACGACGGGAACCCGCAGAACCTGGGCCCGGTCGGCGAGTTCGTCCGGACGCGGCTGGCCGAGCACCCGCAGCTGGTGGGCCTGCTCCACGACCCGGCCAACGAGTTCCTGACGCGCTCGCTGCTGCGCAAGCCGGAGACGATCGCGAGCCTGCTGCTGCACGACGACGCCATCCCGATCCTGACGGACGCCGTGCACGAGGTGCACCACCCGGATCCGGACGCGGCTCCGGTGGGCCCGGACGCGGAGCCGACCCCGCTCACCGCGGACCAGGCCGAGACGTCCCACGACGTGATCGACCAGGCGGAGGGGCACCCCCAGCAGCACCGCCGGCAGGCCGAATTCGACCTGAGCAGGGCCGGGGACGAGGCGTACACGCGGGAGTACCTCGCCGAGCGCTACGCGGAAGCGGCGCGAGCCGACCTCAAGCTGAAGGAGATCTTGCCGCCGCTGGCGGAGGAAACCGGTGGTCACGCCGGGTTCCGGCCCGGACCGAAGTCCGAAGGCCGCGCGATGGACAAAATCAACACCAACTACGACGGCGACGCGTCGAGGCTGGTCGACCTCGCGGGCGCGATGATCCAGTTCGAGCGGGTGCAGGACGCCTACGCGGCCTTGGCGCGGATCGCGGAGCACCCGGATCTGGAGATCGTCGACTTCGACGACCGTTTCGCGAACCCGGCGCCGGCGGGCTACCGCGACCTGCAGATGAGCGTCCGCATCGACGGCCACGTCGGGGAACTCCGCCTGCACCTCAAGGCACTGGACGACGTTTCGGCGTACGAGCACTCGCTCTACGAGGTCCGCCGCGACCTGAAGGCGCTCGCGAAGGCCGAGGGCCGGACCTACACCGACGAGGAACGAGCCCTGATCGACGGGCTGATCAAGCGCGAACGGGACCTGTTCTGGGACGCGCTGCAGGGGAGTCTCTAATGGTCCAGACGCCGTCCTACTTCGAGTACTACGACCACGCGTACGTGGTCGAGAGCACGCCCGATGGCGGGCTGACCGGTCGCATCCTTAACTGGAAGACCGGAGCCTTCGAGGAAAAGCCGGAACACGTCACCGACGTGCTCTTCGACCACGGCCCGGACATCCGGAGCCTCGACCGCGACCGGTTCGTCCGCCGGACCGAGGAGGAGCGGAAGAACTACCTCCGCGGCGACGGGCCGATCTTCGCGCTCTACCAGACGATCGACGCGATCTGGGACGCGGCGAAAGAGGAGAACCGCAAGATCACCAAGGAAGAGCGTGCGCTGATCGACTCGCTGTACCGGCGCACCTTCAAGATGTGGGAGGACGAGTTCGCCCGCCGCGACGCCGGCGAAGCCCCGGCCTTCACCTTCACCTCGACATTGGCGCGATGATTCACGTGGAACAACGACTTTCGCCCGAAGAGCAGCGCACTGTCCTGGTGCAGCTGGGAAAGCTCGTCCGCGAGCTCCGGACCGACGCCGCGGGACCCGCCGCCGTCGACTTCCGGCAGGTCGGGGCCCACCTCGAGCTCGATGGCCACAACGCGACGACATCGGACGCCATCGCCGAGCTGTTCACCGAGCTGCGCAAGGGGATGTACGCCGAGGACCGCGGCACCTGGCTGCAGGCGCGGTTCACGCTCACCCCGGACGGCACCTTCGACTTCGACTTCGCGCTCGACGACGATCCGGTGTGGACGGACGCGCCGCCGGCGGCCGCCTACCCGGCGGAGCTCGTCGCGTTCCCGCGCGCGGACGAGCACATCCCCGACTGGTGGCGGCTGCGGGCGCAGCTACCGCTGGGCGTGGTGTTCCGGCACGCCGACGTCGGCGGCCCGGACGTCGAGCGGCCGCCGCTGACCGACACGGAGGTGCCGCTCGTGCTGCAGTACCTCGAGCGGGAAGCCGTGGTCCACGAGGACGGCGACGAGCGCTTCCACACCGACGGCGCCTGGATCTGGTCCGCGTCGGTGCCGCACCTGCTGGCGGAGTACGGCGTCCCGCCGGAGCCGGACCTGGTCGCGCACATCCGCCGCCACCACTTCCAGCCGCCGTACGTCGAGCCGCTGGTGCGGCGGACCGCTGAAGCCGACCTGCTGGGCAAGCCACGGCCGAAGCCGGTCCGCGCCGACGTCAAGAAGACCGGCGGTGACGTCCTCGCGGAGCGGGAGACGACGCCGGATCCGAAGCTCGGCGACGAGGAGCTGCTGACCGTCCTGGTCCAGCGGCTCGGCGAGCACGGCGTCTGGCCGGAGGCCTACCGCGTCGGCGGCCGGGCCGACGGCACTTGGTGCCTCAACTTCACTCCCGAGGGCTGGGAAGTCGCCGCCTACGCCGGTGGGGAGCCCCGCGAGCCGAAGTACTTCGCGCGGCTCGAAGACGCCGCCCAGCAGCTGCTCGGGGCGTTGCTGCTGCACCCCGCCCGGATGACCGCCGGGCACGAAACGCCCTTGGAAACGGCCAAGGAGCTCGACGACTGGCCGGTCCACCCGGCTCCGGGTGAGCCTCCCCTCACCCTGCTCCGCAACAAGCGCATCACCCGGCTGGTGGCGGGTACGGTCGTTCTGCGCTTCGGCGAGGAACCCGGCAACCTCGTCCACCACGGGGAGGTACGGTTCGCCACGACGTCGCTGCCACTCGAACGAGAGCGGGAACGGCGGAGCTACCGGCTCAGACGCCCTCTGCACGTGATCACCGGCATCACGGTTCCGTGGGCGAACCTGCCGGGTGGCGCGGTGGCCTTCGTGCTGCCGAAGACGATCGCCGAGCACGAGTCCGACGGAAGCCTGGAGAGGATCGAGTAGGTGGAAGCGGCGGAAGCGATTGCCAAGGTCGGCCAGTGGCTGCGCGCGGTGCACGGTCCGGACGTCTCCGGTCCCGCCGGGCTCCGGGTGGACACCGAGAAGGTGCTGCGCATCCCCGAAGGCTGGTCGGTGCCCTACAACACCATCGAGTTCCTCGACGAGGGCCGGCCGGAGAAGGAGATCTTCCCGCCGCCGTCGGTCGTCGTCCGCGAGCCGGACGGCGAGCTGCGGCAGGCGCACCCGCACCCGGGCGGGCTGTCGGTGCCGGTGGCGTTCCCCGGCCAGGAGAACTGGCGCGAAGTCGTCGACCCCGAGTACGTGAAGGCCGGGCTCGGCGAGCTGGGCGTGCCGCTGCAGGCCGTCGCGGGCTGGGTGAAGGTCGACGCCGAAGGCACCCAGACCGGCGAAGAGCGGGAGAACCCCGAGTACAAGGCGGGGCCGATCCGCCGCGGCTACCCGAAGCCGGAGAACACCCTCGAGACGCTGCTGTCGTTCGCCAGCGTCGGCTGGCTGACCCGGGAGCTGCTGCTCATCGGGCTGATCCGGTGCGAGGTGTTCATCCCGCTCGACCTGGAGACCGGCAAGACCGACCGGTTCTACTTCGCCGAGGAGCGCAACGAGCTCAAGGTGTTCAGCTCGACCCGGCACCTGCCCTCGCGCGAGCACGGCTGGTGGAAGGTCGACGTCGCGACACTGGCGGAGTTCGAGCACCCGCCGAACCTGGTGATCAACGGCGGTCCGACGACCATCGAGGACGTCTCCAGCGGCGAGCTCGCCGGGATCGTCCAGCGCTTCCCGCGGCACGAGCCGCGCATCGACGTGCACGGCCGCTGCCCGGAGGCCGAGGAGGACCTGATCCGCGTCGCCGCCGACACGGCGTCGCGGATGGGCCTGCCGGATCCGGTCAAGCCGCCGCTCGCCGCCGCCGAGAAGGCGCGGCGACGCGGGTACGAGCTGACCGCCGAGGAGTGCGCGAAGACCGTGCTGGGCGAGTCGTGGCTGAAGCGGCTGCAGATGCCGGAGCCCCCGCGCAGCAAGCCCAACGACCTGCGCGCGAACGGCCTGGCGCCGACGTACGACAACGCCGGCCGCGCGACGCCGCGGCTCGACACGTTCGGCAAGTACTTCGAGCGGGACCTCGACGGCTTCCGCTACGGCTGGCAGCGCGTCACCGGCGCGTACGTCGGCTTCGCCCTCGGCGAAGCACTCGGCGCCGCGGTCGACCGGATGCCGCTCCACGACATCCACGCGAAGTGGGGCATCGACGGCGTCTCCGACCTGGTCCCGGCGTTCGACCAGCCGGGCCGGATCGGCTCGCTGACGCAGCGGCTGCTGTTCTACACCGAGGCCGTGATCCGCAGCCCGCACCGCGAGCAGCCGGAGTCCCGCGAGGCCGAGCAGCTCTTCCCCGGCGTCGTCCGCGGGGCGCTGCAGCGGTGGCTGCGCACGCAGGGCGCGCCTCTGGAAGACGCGAACGGCTGGCTCGTGCAGGTCGCGGACCTGCACGCCCGCCGCGACGCCGACGACGCCGAGCTGAACTCCTACCACCAGCTCGCGAGCGAAGCCGAGGGTGCGCCGCCGATGACCGGCCCCGCCGCGCTGATCCCGGCGCTGCCCGCCGCGCTGACCATGGCCGGTCCCGGGAGCGGGTTCAGCGGCGGTGCGCGCCAGGCAGTGCGCGACCTGGCCGGCGTCACCCACCCGACCGAGCCCGACCTGTCCGCCGCGACCTACCTGACCTGGCTGTTCGAGCACGCGCTGACCAAGGAGGCGTTCAGCTTCCCGATCTGGAACCTCAGCCGCGAGGTGCTCAACCCCGACAGCCGGTTCCAGCAGGGTCCGGAGTGGGCGGAGATCAAGGACATGGTCGCCGAGTCGGTGCCGTTCTTCGGTGAGCACGGGCTGCCCGACCTGCGGATGCCCGAGCTGATCGGCGACGGCAAGACCACGCTCTCGGTCCTCGGACGCGCCTTCGCCGCGTTGTCCGGCTTCGAGAACTACCCGGAGCAGGCGCTGCTGCGGGCCGTCAACCACTCCGGCCGCAGCGCGCTCACCGGCGCGATCGCCGGCGCTCTGCTCGGCGCGCGCACCGGCATCCCCGGGCTGCCGCAGAAGTGGGTCGACCAGCTGGAGCTGCGCTACCTGGTGGAGAACGTCGCTTCGGACGCTTACTGGCACTTCGATCGGCACTCGGCGCTGAGCGCACTCGGCGACGAGTGGATCGAGCGGTACCCGCGGTATTAGCCCGAGGATGGGGAGAATGACTGAGGAGGAAGCCATCGACGACGGCTTCGTCGAGTGGCGTCCGGACGTCGACCCGGAGTTCGACGAAAAGGCGTTCCCGGACTTCGGCATCCCGGTGCGCGCCATCCGCGGCTGGGCGCAGTACACGCTGTTCGGGGAGCCGACCGGCCCGCGCCGCGGCAACGAGCAGTACACCCCCGGCCCGGTCCGGCGCGGCTTCCCGGTGCCGGCGACCGACGTCGAAAAGCTCCTGAACTACCTGGGCGCGAACTGGATCAGCCGAGCCGAGTTCGCGCGAGCACTGCTCGACTGCGAAGTACTCGTGCCTACGCCCGACGGAGAACCGCTGGTGCGCCCGGTGCCGGGGGGCCACGAGGTCATCGCCTACAGCTCGTCGGCGAAGGTGCCCGGGCGGTACCCGCACCGGTGGCGCGTGGTCGTCCGCGACCTGCTGGCCGACCGGCCCGGGACGGGCTTGACGCTCGACCCCGGGACCGGGCTGGTCCGCAGCCTGACCGCCGCCGAACTCGGCGACGTCGGCCCCGGCGAGCGGCGGCCCAAGATCGACGAGCCCGCGCCGGAAGCCGGGCCGGAGGTCGCCGAAGCATTGCCCGCGTTGGTCGCGGAGTTCGGCGTCGAGCCGCCCGACCTGCTGGCACGGCACCTGCGGTACGCCGTCGACCACGCCCGCGACCACCACTTCGAGCTCTCGCCCGACGACTGCGTCCGGTACCTGCGCGGGTTCGCCTGGCAGCACCGCAACGGCGTCCGGCGGCGGGCGGGCCAGGACCCGCAGTGGCCCGCCGACCTGGGCGCGAACGGCCTGATCGCGCACGTCGATGAGGACGCGCGCCCGCGGCCCGTGCCGTGGACGTTCGGGAAGTTCTCCGCCTTCGGCACGCCGGCCGCGCGCTTCGCGTGGCACCGGATCGTCGGCGCGTACGTCGGCTTCGCGATCGGGGACGCGCTGGGCGGCGGCGCCACGGGCACCCTGCCGATGGGTGGGCTGACGCGCCACCTGCTGTTCCACACCGACATCGTGCTGCGCGGCCTGCCGCCGGTGCCGACCGGCGAGGTGCCGGCCACGCTGCCGGATCCGGACCCCGTCGGCTGGCTGGCGGTCGCGACGCGACGCGCGGGTCCCGCACCCGACGACCTCTCGACGTTGCTGGCCACGGCGCTGGCGGCGACGCCGGCGGGAGCGGTCGCCATCGAGGGCGTCGACGGCGAGCAGTACGCGAAGGACGTCGCCCGCGCGTTGACCGGTGACGCCGGGGCCGAGCTCACCGAGGGCGTCGACCTGCTGATCGCGCTCTTCCAGGCCTTGCTCACCCGCGACACGTTCGCCCTGCCGGTCCACCTGCGGCTGCGGGAGATCGGCGGCGACCTGGCGGCGTCGACGCTGGCGTTGCGCGAGGACCGCGACGCCGACGACGTCATGCGGCTGGAGAGCATCGGCGACGGCCGGAGCGTCCGGTCGGTGCTCGGCCGGGCGTTGTTCGCCGCGGCCGAGCGCGGCCACGCCCCGGAAGCGGCGATCACGCTCGCCGCGCGGTCCGGCCCGGTCGCCGGCGCGATCGCCGGCGCACTCGTCGGTGCCAGGCTGGGCGTGCCCGGCCTGCCCGCCGCCTGGGTGGCGGCGCTGCCCGACCTCGGCCTGCTCGACGACGTCGCCAGCGACGTCTTCTGGTACTTCAACCGCAACGGCCTCCAGACGGAGACCGCGGAACACCCGCGCTGGGAGCGCCGATATCCCAGTGGCCGCTTCACCCCGAAACCGAAGGGACCGGACTTGCGCTCACGACTGCGGGGGAGCCTGCTGGCCGGGGCGATCGGCGACGCGCTGGGCGCGAAGACCGAGTTCGACTCGATCGACCGGATCCGCGAGATCGCCGGCCCGGCCGGCATCACCGACTTCATCCCGGCGTACGGCGGCACCGGCCGGATCACCGACGACACGCAGATGACGCTCTTCACGCTCGAAGCGCTGATCCGGGCGCACGCCCAGCGGCGGCGGACGGGCTCCGCGGACGTCGTGCACTCGCTTCAGCTGGCCTACCAGCGCTGGCTGCACACGCAGGGCGTCCCGTGGGACCGGGCGCGCGGGCCGCGGTCGGACGCCGAATCGCCGGACGGCTGGCTGGTCACCCACCAGGAGCTGTTCAGCCGGCGCGCGCCGGGCCTGACCTGCTTCGGCGAGCTGGAGGCCTACGGCCGCTCGGGTGTCCGCGGCACCATCGAACGCCCGGTGAACAACTCGAAGGGCTGCGGCGGCGTGATGCGCGCGGCACCGGTGGCGCTGTGGTCGGACGACCTCGCCGAGGTGTTCCGGCTCGGCGCCGAAAGCGCGGCGCTGACCCACGGTCACCCGAGCGGGTATTTGTCCTCGGGTTGTTTCGCGGTGCTCGTCCACGGGCTGCTGCACGGGAAACCGCTGCTCGACGCCCTCGCGGCTGCGCGCGCCGAGCTGGTGAAACACCCGGGTCACGAAGAGCAGAGCGCGGCACTCGACGCGGCTCTGGCGCTGGCGGAGCAAGGGCCGCCGACGCCGGAGAAGCTGGAGTCGCTCGGGCAGGGCAACGTCGGCGAGACCGCGTTGTCGATGTCCGTGTACGTCGCGCTGACCACCGCCGACGCCGACACGGCGTTGCTCGCGGCGGTCAACCACAGCGGGGACAGCGACTCGACCGGCTCGGTCTGCGGCAATCTCGTCGGTGCGATGTACGGCGAGGAAGCCCTTCGGCAGAGCTGGCTGGAGCGGCTGGAGCTCCGCGATGTCATCGTCGGTCTGGTGGACGACGCGCTCACCGAGTTCGGCCCGGGTGCGCCGGGTGACGACCGGTGGTTCGCTCGGTACCCGGTCGACTAGGTTTCTGGGGTCACTGGGGTCAGGGGAGGACGAAACGTGCGTAACCGGGTAGAGGTGGCCGAACGCCCGGACGGCCTGTATGCGACGTGGGGCGAGGGGACGTTCCGCGCGCAGCGTTCGACGGCGGACGGCACCGTGCTGCTGTCCGTGCTGCCGGAGGAAGAGGCGCCGGAGGGCTTCGACAAGGAGTTCGAGGACCGGCCGGCGCGGGTGGTGCCGGCGAGCGAGGTGCCGGCGACGTTCACGCTGCGCACCTTCGGCGAGTACGACGGCGAAGTCTTCGAGGTCGCGCCGGGCGCGCGACCGGAGCTGACCCTGCGCTGGGTCCGTGACGACGCCGCTCGCGCGGCGCAGCTGGGCCTGACCGACTTCTCGGTCACGGTGCCGGCGAAGCAGGTCACGGCGCTGTGGCAGACGCGGCTGGACTTCACCGAGACTCCGGAGGCGCGGCCGCAGCCGGGCACCGGCGACCAGAACGCGCTGCTGCGCGCCATCGGCCGGACGCTGCTGCACACGGTGCCTGGCGGCTGGGCCCGCGTCGGCGCGCAGTTCCGGCAGGTCGGCGACTACTCCGAGATCGAGGTTCGCGCGGTCGGTGACGAGGACGGCCCGGTGTCGGTCTCGCTGCCGGCGGTGCCCCGGCTCGGCGGGCTCTTCGCGCGGCTGCGGGCCGCGATGTTCCAGCCCGAGGTGGGCACCTGGTTCCAGGGCACCTTCACCCTCGACGCGGAGTCGCAGTTCGACTTCGACTTCGACGCCGACCGCGAGCCGGACTGGCGGGTGCCGCCCAACGAGGGCGGCCGCCCGTCGACCGCGGCCTACGAGCTCGAGCTGGCGACCTTCCCGCGGTCGCCGAAGCACGTGCCGGTGTGGCTGACGGCGAAGGCCGGCCTGCCGCTGGACGTGACGTTCCGGCTCGCCCGGGCCGCCGACTCGCACGCCGAGGGCGAGCGTCCGGTGGTCAACCGGCCGCCGGTGCCGCCGGACCAGGTCCGCGGTGTGCTCGACTACCTGTTCCGGGCGCCGGTCGCGCTGCACCGGCCCGCGCCGCTGCCGGACATCTTCGGCGTGCCGGGCGCGAAGCCGGATGTGCCGAACGCGTTCCACACCGACGGCACCTGGATCTGGCCCGCCGCCGTGCCGCACTACCTGCGCAAGTACGGGGTGCCGCCGGAGCCGGAGCTGGTCGAGCACGCGCGCGCGGCGGGCTTCCGCCCGCCGTTCGTCGGCGACCTCGTCCGCGCGACGGCGGAGGCGGAGGTCCTCGGCCAGCCGCGGCCGCCGCAGACGATCGCCGACCTGCCGGACGAGCGCGCGCTCGTCCGGGTCGCGCGCGGTGAAGACGTGCGGGATCTGCGGGGTGCGGAGACGCTGGAGCTGCTCCAGCAGCGGCTCGCCGAGCACGGCGTGCCGGCCGCGGCCTACCGGATCGGCGCCAAGGAGATCCCGGCCGACGGCGTCTGGACGCTGCGGCGGGCCGAGAACGGCTGGGAGGTCTCGCGGCCACCGGCCGACGAGCCAGTGGCGTTCGGCTCGCTCGGCGACGCGGCCCGGTTCCTCCTCGGCGTGCTGCTGATGCTGCCGCCGCGGCCGGCGGAGGAGTCCGACCTGCCCGCCGACTGGCCGATCCTGCCGATGCGCGGCGAGCCGCCGTTGAACTTCTACCGCGGCAAGCGCCTGATCGTGCTCCCGCCGGGCACGACGATCGTCCGGTTCGGCCCCGAGACCGGCAACCTGGTGCACGCCGAGGGCACGCGGTTCGTCGAGACGTCGCTGGCGTTCGAACGCGAACGCGAGAAGCGGCTCTACCGGGTGCAGCGCGCGGTGCGGGTGCTGACCGGCGTGACGGCGCCGTGGAGCGGGATGCCGGGCGGCGCGGTCGCCTACCTGCTGCCGCGGCCGCTCGCCCAGCACCTCGAGGCGGGCTCGCTCAACCGGGTCTGATCAGGACGCGGTGATCAGGACGGCGGGCGACCACCAGTAGTCGGCGAGCGGTTCGACGCCGACGTCGGTGAAGCCCGCCGTCTCGAGCTGCTCGGCCCAGGTCGCGGCCGGGTGCTCCCAGTTCGTCCGCTCGTGCCCGGCGACCAGGCCGAGCAGCACCGGGAGCAGGAAGCCCTGCGCGACCAGTGAGGCGTCTTCGCCGTACTCGGCGACTCCACGCTCGTAGCGCGCGACGAGCGAGCGAAGGTGCTCCGGCGAGCCTTCGGTGAACTCGGGAACGTCGAACTCGGCGAGCACCAGCTTCCCGGCGCGCTGCTGAAGCGTGCGAAGCACCTCCGCGCGCTGCTCCGGCTCGATCGACTGCAGCGCGAACGTCGACTGGACGAAGTCCCAGCCGAGGTCGTCGCGGGCCAGGAACTCCTGGGCGGTGGCCTGCCAGCACTGGGCCGCGGGCACGCGCTCGTGGACTCCCTCGAGCAGCGCGGCCGACGGTTCGACGAGGTCGATCCGGGCGGGCACGTGCGTGGCCTGCTCGAGCGCGGGCACCACGGCCAGGCCGTCACCACAGCCCAGGTCCAGCAGCGATTCCGGCTTCGCGGCGTCGTAGCGGGCGGCGAGTTCGGTGCTCAGCGCCCGGTAGAGGCCCACGTTGCCGCCGCCGCGGATGAACGCCGTGAACGCGCTCGGCTGGTCGTACACCGGCGCCGAGCCGTCTCCGGCCAGGTAGGTCCGCAGCTCGTCGGCCAGCGACGAACCGTCGCGGCCGGCCTGGCCGGCGAGTTCGGTGGCCCGCTCGCGGTCACCGGCACGGTAGGCGGCGAGGGCGTCGGCGAGCAGCTCGATCGAGGTCATGCTCAGGAGATATCAGAACGGCACCCACAACGTCACCCGAGTGCCACCTCCGGCGAGTCCCGACTCGACCATCGACGTCCCGCCGACCTCGGCCAGCCGGGCGGTGATCGACTCGCTGATGCCGAACCCGGCCGGGTGGTCGGCCGCGCTGAAGCCGGTGCCGTGGTCGCGGGTGATGACGGCGATCCCGCCTTCGCGCTCCTCGACGCGCACCACGACCCGGTCGGTGCCGGAGTGCTTCATCGTGTTCCGCATGGCCTCGCGCACGGCGTCGCGGATGGCGATCTGCCGGACCTCCGACAGCGTGTCGTCGTCCAGCTCGGCCACCACGAGCTGGGCGCGCAGCCCGTCGCGCGCCATCTCGGCGGCGAGCGCGGCGAGCTTCTCGCCGAGCGGCCGCGCGCCGGCCTCGGCCTGCTCGGACGCCGCCGTCTCGATCGTGTGCCGGATCTGCATCGCCTGCGCCCGGGCGAGCCGCTGGATCTCGACCAGCCGTTCTTCGGCGTTCGACGCACCCGAAAGCGCCATCGCCTCGAGGGTCTGCAGCACGGTGTCGTGCAGCATCCGGTGCTGCTGGGCACGCTCGGCGAGCCGGCCGTTGCGGGTGCCGTACGCCAGGGCCAGCCGCGTGCCGAGCCCGGTCAGCACCAGCGCCGCGGCGGCCAGGAACAGCTCGGCCAGCAGCGCCGAGAAGGTGGAGAAAGCGGCGCCGACGTGGAACCGGCCGGTGTTGAGCCAGTTCGCGAGCATCCGCAGCGGGAAGCTCGCGAGGCCGAACACGAGCCCGCTGGGGACGCCGAGCGCGAGCGTCAGCAACCCGGCCTCGCCGAGGAGGTGGACGCTGCTCACCGCCAGCGCGTCGAAGTACACCTCGGTGGGGACGGTCAGGGCGAGGACCAGCGGCGAGAGCACCGTGAAGACCAGGTCGGCCGCCAGCAGCTTCCCCGCGTCCCGGCCGCGGAACGGCGCCGAGCGGAACATCCAGCGGAAGCCGACCAGGTTCACCACGACCGAGAGCAGGGTGAAGATCCCGACCGGCAGCAGCCCGGTCGAGCCGTGCTGGAAGGCGTAGACGCCGAACTGGCCGGGCACCGCGAGCAGCCGGAAGGCCAGCGGGATGAGCACGACGTACCGGGTCGCGCGCAGCAGCAGGCCGTCGCGCCGGCTCGGGTCGATCGACCCGGCCATCTTCGAGATCCGCTTCAGCGCGTGGATCGGGGTCGGGTCGCCGATCTCGTCCGAGAGCTCGCTGGTGGCCGTCGCGATCGCGGGCGCGCCTTGCCGCAGCAGTGCCACGAAGAAGCTGCCCCCGGTCGCCGGCTTCGGCGGATCGGGCGCTTCAGTGGACATCGCGCGGACAACCCCCTGGTCACGTCGGTGAACCGAGGTTAGGGAGTATCACCGATCCGTGGCGCCCAGGTCCAGGCTTCCACGGAATTCATCGCAAGTTGGTCAGAAATTCCCGATTTCCTGCTCGGCGGCCCACTTCTTCAGCTCGGCCACGGCGTCGTCGTGCTCCAGCGGACCGCGGTCCAGGCGCAGCTCCTTGAGGAACTTCCACGCCTTGCCGACGTCCGGTCCGGGCTGGATGCCGAGCAGTTCCATGATCTGCTCGCCGTTGAGGTCCGGCCGCACGCGGTCGAGGTCCTCCTTGGCCTTGAGCGCGGTGATGCGGGCCTCGAGGTCGTCGTAGGTCGCCTGCAGCGCGGCCGCCTTCTTGCGGTTGCGCGTGGTGCAGTCGGCGCGGACGAGCTTGTGCAGCCGGGTCAGCAGGGGACCGGCGTCGGTGACGTACCGGCGGACCGCCGAGTCCGTCCACTCGCCCTTCCCGTAGCCGTGGAACCGCAGGTGGAGGAACACGAGCTGGGAGACGTCGTCGATGATCTCCTTGGAGAACTTCAGCGCCCGCAAACGTTTGCGAGCCATCCGCGCCCCGACCACCTCGTGGTGGTGGAAGCTCACCCCGCCGCCGGGCTGGAACTCCCGCGTCGCCGGCTTGCCGACGTCGTGCAGCAGCGCCGCCAGCCGCAGGATCAGGTCCGGCTCGGACGTCGGCTCGTGCGACTTCTCCAGGTCGATCGCCTGGGCCAGCACGGTCAGCGAGTGCTGGTAGACGTCCTTGTGCTGGTGGTGCTCGTCGATCGCCAGCCGCATCCCGGGCACCTCGGGCAGCACGCGGTCACCGAGCCCGGTGTCCACGAGCAGCTCCAGCCCGGGCTGGGGGTCGTCCGCGAGCAGCAGCTTCGACAGTTCGGCCTGGACGCGCTCGGCGGTGATGCGGTCGATCTCGGTGGCCATCGACGTCATCGCGTCGACCACCCGCGGCGCGGCGGTGAAGCCGAGCTGCGCGGCGAACCGGGCGGCCCGCAGCATCCGTAGCGGGTCGTCGGCGAACGACTCCTGCGGCGTCGCCGGCGTGTCGAGGACCTTCTCCCGCAGCGCGCTCAAGCCGTCGTGCGGGTCGATGAACGTCTTGGACGCCAGCTCGACGGCCATCGCGTTGACCGTGAAGTCGCGCCGGAGCAGGTCGCCCTCGATGCTGTCCCCGAAGGTGACCTCGGGGTTGCGGCCGACGCGGTCGTAGCTGTCCGCGCGGAACGTCGTGATCTCGAGCTGCATGCCCTTCTTCGTCACGCCGACCGTGCCGAACGCGATGCCGACGTCCCAGACGGCGTCACCCCAGTCGCTGACGATCTTGAGCACCCGGTCCGGCCGGGCGTCGGTGGTGAAGTCGAGGTCGCCGGAGCGCCGGCCGAGCAGCGCGTCGCGCACACTCCCGCCGACGAGGTACAGGCGGTGCCCGGCCCGGGCGAACCTTTCGGCCAGCTCGTCCGCCAGGGGGGAGAGCCGCATCAGCTCGACCACCGCGTTCTCCTTGGCGACCACGTCGTTCACGAAATTCCCACTACTTTCGGGTGCGGTTACTACAGGCACCACCGGACAGGACACGGAGAGCCAGCCTACCGGGGCAACCGTTTGCTCTAGCATCGCAGCATGTCTGGATCAGCCGGCCGTCCCGGCGCCTCCAAGCCGCGGAGGCGGCGCAGGCGTCAGCGCGGCAGGCGCCTGACCACGGTCGACGAGACGTCGGCCGGTGGCCTCGTGGTGGACGCCGAGCGCGAACAGGCGGTGCTGATCGGCCGGCTCGACCGGCACGGCAGACTGCTCTGGTCGCTGCCCAAGGGCCACATCGAGGACGGTGAGACGGTGGAACAGACGGCCGTGCGCGAGGTCAAGGAGGAAACCGGCATCTCCGCGCGCGTGCTGCAGCCGCTGGGCACCATCGACTACTGGTTCGTGGCCGAGAAGCGGCGGATCCACAAGACCGTCCACCACTTCCTGCTCGAAGCGCTCGGCGGCGAGCTCTCCGACGAAGACGTCGAGGTCACCGAGGTGGCCTGGTGGCCGCTGGCCGAGCTGGAGACCAAACTCGCCTACTCCGACGAACGCAAGCTCGTGCGGAAGGCCAGTCAGATGCTCAAGGAACTTTTCGCGCGCCCGGACGTCCACGGACGAGACGAGCACGCCCCTGAGGGAGCCCCCGAGTGAAGCGGTTCGCCGCAGCCTTCCTTTCCGTCCTCTTCCTGGCCGTCCCCGCCCTCACCGGAGCCACGGTGGCCCAGGCGGAAGAGGGCGCGCGCCTGCGGGTCGACCTGACCCAGCTCACCCCGCGCGTGATCACGACCTCGACGACGACGCTGACCGTCGCCGGCACGGTGACCAACACCGGCGACCGGAAGGTCAACCGGCCGCAGGTGCGGCTGCAGGTCGGCGAGCGGCAGACGACGACCCGCGGGATCGGCGACGTGCTCTCGGGCGCCGTCATCAAGGACAGCCCGCTGACCGAGTTCACCTCGGTCGCGGACGCGCTGGAGCCCGGGCAGAGCGCGCCGCTGAACATCACGGTGAACCTGACCGGGACGAAGGCGGCGCAGTTCGGCCGCCCCGGCGTCTACCCGCTGCTGGTCAACGTCAACGGCACGCCGGAGTTCGGCGGAGCCGCGCGGCTGGGCGCGGTCAGCATGCTGATGCCGGTGCTCGCCGGGCCGGGCAAGTCGGCCGGGCACTCGTCGGCCGGCGCGCCGAGCATGACCCTGCTCTGGCCGCTGACCAGCGGCGTCCCGCCGGTCTACGCGGCGCCGTACGGCCAGCCGCTGGTGCTGCGCGACGACCGGCTGGCCGACGAGATCGGCCCCGACGGCCGGCTGAACGCGCTGGTCACCGCCGCGGCCACGGCCGTGCACGGTGACTCGGACCTCGCGAAGTCGATGTGTTTCGCGCTCGACCCGGACCTGCTGGCCACGGTCGACACGATGAGCCGCGGCTACCAGGTGCACACCGCGAGCGGGAACGTCGAAGGCAAGGGCGTCCAGACGGCGAAGACGTGGCTGTCGTCGCTGCGCGGCCTGCTGACCGGCCGGTGCGCGGTGGCGCTGCCCTACGCCGACGCCGACCTCAACACCGTCTCCCGGATCCGTCCCGGTGATCCCATCCTGGTCGCGCAGGCGGCCGCGGCGGCCGACACCATCCAGCAGCTGGCCGGCGTCACGCCGCAGACCGGCGTGCTCTGGCCGGACGGCACGCTCAACGAGGCCGTGCTCACCGCCCTGACCCAGGCCGGCGTCAAGACCGTCCTGACGGACGCGGCGAAGCTCGCCCCCGTCGGCGGGGGCGGCGGGGTCACCGTGCAGGGCAGCGCGGTCCGCGCCCAGCCGACCGACTCGCTGATCTCCGCGGCCATGACCGGCGTGCCGAGCGTGCCCGACTCGGTCACCGTGGCCGCGAACACCGAGCGGGCGATCTCCAGCCAGAACGGGCTCGGGGCGCTCGCCTTCCGGGCCGGTCTCGGCCTGCCCGCCGGGCAGGAGCGCCCGAACCACCTGCTCGTCGCCCCGCCTCGGCGGTGGGACGCCCCGGCCGCCGAGCTGACGGCGTACCTGCAGCAGGTCGGCGACTTCCTCAACGCCGGCGTCGTCACGGCGTCGTCGCTCCCTTCGCTGCTGGACGCCGACCCGGCGGGCTCCGGCGCGGTCGGCGACGGCGGCCAGGACCCCACCGCGGGCGTCGACCCCGCCCTCGTCTCGACGCTGTCGAGGCTCGACGACCAGGCCACCGGCATGGCGTCCGCGATGGAGCTGGACCCCACCAAGCGGGTGAAACCCGAGGACGTCGTCGCGCCGGTCCGGCTGGCCGAGCTGCGCGGCGCCTCCACCGGCTGGCGGGGCCTGCCCGCCGACGCGGCGACCGCGAACGCGCAAGCGGAGCTCGGGGCCATCGGCGACCGGGTGAGCGTCCAGCAGCCACGGCAGACGATCGCGCTGGCGTCGGGCAACTCGCCGCTGCCGGTGTACGTGGTGAACGACCTGCCGGTCGGGATCAACGCCCGGTTCACCCTGAACAACAACATCGGCCTGCGCGCGGACGACCGCAAGGAGGTGTCGTTCCCCGCGGGCGGCGGCCGGCAGTACTTCCTCCCGGTGGAGGCGCTGCGGGCCGGCCGGTTCAGCGTCGATGTGTCGTTGAGCACGCCCACCGGTACCCCGCTCGGGTCATCCGCGCGCTTCGAGCTGACGTCGACGGAGTACGGCGCGATCACCATCATCGCGACCGTCGCCGCAGGTGTGGCCCTACTTCTGCTGGCCTCCCGGCGCATCTACCGGCGGGTGAAGGACGCCCGTACGGGTCGCGACTTGGTGGACTGATCCCTCGGCCTTCGAGTGTTCCGGGCGGTTCCCGATTACTCTTGGTCCGCACGCACGCGGCACCGAGCCGCGGCGCCGGACCGAGCACCGAGGATTGGGCACGCGTTGGAGAGAGAGCCGGGCTTACCACCCGAGCGTGCGAGTCGTCCTCGGCGCGAAGGCGCTCCGCCCCCGCAACGGGGTGATGAGCCCCCGCGGGCGTCGCCGCCGGTCCGCCGCCAGCCGCCACCCCCGCAGCCGCCTCCCCCGGAGCGCGGCCGCCGCCAGCCGCCCCGCAACGGCCACACCCGCAAGATGCCGGCCCCCGACGACGCGACGGTCCGTGACCGGCGCCCGATGCGCGAAGACGGCCCGCCCCCTCGCCGGCCGGCCCGCGACGACGCACCCCGGCCCGCCCGGGACGACGCTCCGCCCCGGCGGCCCGCACGCGATGACGCTCCGCCGCAGCGACCGGCGCGCGAAGACGGCCCGCCTCGCCGAGCGCCCCGCGACGACGTACCTCCGCGTGACGGCCGGCCGGTCCGCGACGACGCACTCCCGCGCGACGGCCGGCCCGTCCGCGACGACGGCCTGATCCGCGAACCGCGGCCGGTGCGCGAGGACCTGCCCCCACGCGACGGGCGACCGGTCCGCGACGACGGCCCGGGGCGTCCCGTCCGCGACGACGGCCCGGGGCGTCCCGTCCGCGACGACGCACCCCCGCCCGACGCCTGGCCCGTCCACGACGAGGCCCCGCCCCGCGAACCGCGCCAGCCTCGGCGCGTCCCGCCCCCGCAGGCCCCGCCCCCGCCAGGACCACCGCCCCAGGCCCCGCCCCCGCGCGGCGGACAGCCGCCCCGCGCGGCCGGCGGTCCGGCGCCCACCCGCGTCCAGCCCGTGCCGCCGCCCCCGGGACCGCCGGTCCAGCCAGGTCCGCCAGGCCCGCAGGGTCAGCCGTCGCTCCAGGGGCGGCTGCCGCAGCCCGCCCCGCCGCTGCCGCCACCCGTGACCCCGCCGCCGGGCACTCCGGCCGCGGGCAACCCGGCCCCCGGGACACCGCCGCCCGGCATCCCGGTGCCCCCCCGCGGGCGCGGGTCACGGCGGCCCGCGCCGGTCCGGCCGTGGCAGGACGACGCCCAGCGCCCGCCCGACCCGGAGGCCACGCGGTTCATCCCGCGCACCCCCGGCGTCCCGATGAACTCGCGCTGGCCGGTCGCCGACCCGGACGTCATGCGCCCGTACGACGCGCTGGCCACCCAGGTCATGCCGGCGCTCAAGGGGCCGCTGGTCAAACCGAGGCCGGACGAAGAGGCCCCGGCCAAGGCACCGTCGCTGGCGAAGGCGTCCGGCCGGATGGCGATCGCGTCGCTGATCAGCCGGATCACCGGCTTCCTGTGGAAGCTGCTGCTGGTCGCCGCGATCGGCCAGGGCATCGCGAACGACTCGTTCAACGTCGCCAACACGATGCCGAACATCATCTTCGAGCTGCTGATGGGTGGCGTCCTCGCCAGCGTGGTGGTGCCGCTGCTGGTGCGCTCGCAGGACGAGCCCGACGGCGGCGCGGCCTACACCCAGCGGCTCATCACCGTGGCGTTCTCGCTGCTGCTGATCGGCACGGTGGTCGCGGTGCTCGCGGCACCGGCGTTCACCGGCCTCTACGTGGACGGCTCCGGCAAGGCCAGCTCGTCGCTGACCACAGCGTTCGCCTACCTGCTGCTGCCGGAGATCTTCTTCTACGGCGTCTTCGCACTGCTCTCGGCGGTGCTGAACGCCAAGCAGATCTTCGGCCCGACGGCGTGGGCGCCGGTGATCAACAACCTGGTGGTCATCTTCACGATCATGGTCGTCTGGGTCATGCCGGGGGACATCGACACCGTCAACCCGTCGATCACCGACCCGAAGGTGCTGACGCTCGGCATCGGCGTCACCGGCGGCATCATCGCCCAGGCCTTCCTGCTGGTGCCGCCGCTGCTGCGCTCGGGCTTCCGGTTCAAGTGGCGCTGGGGCATCGACAAGCAGATGAAGGAGTTCGGCGGCCTCGCGCTGTGGATCCTCGGCTACGTCGCGGTGAGCCAGGTCGGCTACACGATCAACACCCGCGTGCTGACCAGCGGTTCACCCGGTGGTGTGACGGCCTACAGCAACGCCTGGCTGCTCTTCCAGCTGCCGTACGGCGTCATCGGCGTCTCGCTGCTGACCGCGATCATGCCGCGGATGAGCCGCGCGGCCGCCGACGGCGACCACAAGAAGCTGATCGGCGACCTGTCGTACGCGTCGCGGATGTCGACGGTGCTGCTCGTCCCGATCTCCGCGGTGATGACGGTGGTCGGCGGCTCGATCGGCATCGCGCTGTTCACCTTCGGCAAGGGCACGGTCGAGACCGCCGAGCGGCTCGGCGACGCGCTCGCGATCTCGGCGTTCGCGCTGCTGCCGTACGCGCTGGTCATGCTCCAGATGCGCGTCTTCTACGCGATGAAGGACGCCCGCACGCCGACGCTGATCATGATCGTGATGACCCTGGTCAAGGTGCCGCTGCTGTACCTGTGCCCGGTGCTGCTGTCGCCGGACAACGTCGTGCTCGGCGTCATGATGGTCAACGCGCTGACGTTCGTCGTCGGCGCGATCCTCGGCCAGGTGTGGCTCTGGGTGACTTTGGGCAACCTGCGGAGCAAGCGGGTGATCGGCGTGATCCTCTTCACGGTGGTCGCCAGCGGTCTCGGCGTCGGCGCGGCCTGGGTCGCCGGCTCGATCGTGCCGGACTCGTTCGGGCCCACTTTGGGGGCCTGGGTGAAGCTCTTGCTGCAGGGCATCGTCGGGATCACGGTCTCGTTCGGCGTGCTCATGGCGCTGAAGGTGGAGGAGCTGAAACCGGCCACATCCAGGTTCACCCGGTTGATCAAGCGGGGGTAACGATTCCGGTACGGATGGCGACGACTCCCGCGTCGTATTCTGGGTAACCTTGGATCGGGGAGCTAACGGGAGAGTGCGGGTGGACACGAGGCGGAGCGAACAGGCGGGGGGTGCGAACCACGTGGGCAAGGCCCAGGTCGGATCGCTGGCCCCCGGGCGTGTGGTCGGCGACGGCCGCTACCGCCTCCTCGCGCAGTTCGGCGTGGACGAGCGGGGTGACGCGCACCTTTGGCGCGCCCGCGACGGCCAACTGAAGCGCGATGTCGCGTTGACCCTACTGGTCGGCGATCCGGCCGACCCGGAAGCCGCGCGGCTCGCGCGGCGGACTCTCGAACGCGCGACGCACGCGTCCAAGTTCGGCCACGGCGGCGTCGCCCGCGTGCTCGACGTGCTCGCGCTCGGCAGCGGGATCACCTCCAGCGAAGGTCTGCTCGGCGTCGTCGTCGCGGAGTGGACCAAGGGCAGCGACCTGGTCGACCTCGTCGCGCAGCGGCCGGTGGCGCCCGCCGCGGCCGCGCGGATGGTGCAGGCGCTGGCCGAAGCCGTCGAACAGGCCCACCAGAACGGGCTCGTCCTCGGGCTCGACCACCCGCAGCGGCTGCGGCTGACGCCGAGCGGTGCGCTGAAGCTCGCGTTCCCCGGCCCGCTGCCGGAGGCGACGCTGCGCGACGACGTCAAGGCGCTCGGCGCGGTCCTGTACCTGCTGCTGACCGGACGCTGGGCGCTGCCCGGCGGCCCGCCCGCGATCCAGCCGGCCCCGACGACGCCGCAGGGGCGGATCGTCCCGCCGCGGCAGCTCATCCCGACGGTGCCCGCCGATCTCTCGTCGCTGGCCGTGCGCACGATCGAGGACGGCGGCAACGGCGGCATCCGCACCAGCGCGGCCATCCTCCGGATGCTCGACCAGGTGGCCGAGGAAGAGGAACGCACCCAGCTGATCAAGGCCGTCGGCGGTGACGCCGCCGCCGAGGGCGAAGGCACGGTCTGGACGACGAAGAAGCCGGTCAAGGACGTCGCGCGGCGGCGCAAGCTCGCGCTCGGCGTCACCGTGCTGGTGGTCGCGACCGTCGTCATCCTCGCCTGGGGCGGGCTGATGCTGATCAACGTCTTCCAGGGCGACTCGAAGGCGAGCGGGCCGACGATCAACGTCGCCGCGCCGCCGGCGTCGAGCCAGCCGGCCGGGCAGCCGCCCGCGTCGAGCCAGCCGGCCCCGCCGCCGTCGCCGGCCGTGGGTGCCGCGGTGAAGCCGCAGGCCGTCGCGGTCTACAACCCCGAGGGCAAGGGCGACAACACGGCGCGGGCGAAGTTCGCGACCGACGGCAAGCCCGAGACGCAGTGGCGCACCGAGCAGTACAAGCAGCAGTTCCCCGTCATCAAGCCGGGCGTCGGGCTGGTCGTCACCTTCAAGGACCCGATCAACCTCAGCCAGGTGCAGATCGGCGGCGGCACGGCGGGCACGAAGGTCGAGATCCGCTCGGCCACCGAGAAGAACCCCGACCTGGCCGACACGAAGGTGGTCGGCAACGGCGACCTGAAGGACGGCGACACGACGATCCCGCTGGCCCAGCCGACGCAGGGTGAGTACTTCATCGTCTGGATCACCGCACTGGGTGGCGACGACGGGAAGTTCCAGACGGAAATCGCCGACCTGACCTTCCTGCCTGCGGGGTGACGCACCCGACAGGGTCAGTAGGCTCTTGCGGGTGACAGCTGCAGCTCCCACGGATGCGGATCTGATAGCGGCTCACGCCGCGGGGGACCCCCATGCGTTCAGCGAACTCGTCCAGCGACATCGCGACCGCATGTGGGCGGTCGCCCTGCGCACGGTCCGCGATCCGGAAGAAGCCGCCGACGCGTTGCAGGACGCGTTCATCTCGGCCTTCCGCGCGGCCGACAAGTTCCGCGCGGAGTCCCAGGTCACGACCTGGCTGCACCGGATCGTGGTGAACGCCTGCCTCGACCGGATCCGCCGCCGCCAGGCGCGCCCGACCGTGCCGTTGCCGGAAACCGGTTTCAACGAGCCGGCCACCCCGCGGGACTCGATGGCCGAGCGCGAGACCAGCCTGCTCGTCCGTGAGGCGCTGAACCAGCTGCCCGAAGACCAGCGGGCCCCGATCGTGCTCGTCGACGTCGAGGGCTACTCCGTCGCCGAGACGGCGAAGATGCTCGGCATCGCCGAAGGCACCGTGAAGAGCCGGTGTGCCCGGGGCCGCGGAAAACTCGCGAAGGTTCTCGGACACCTGCGGAACCCCGATGCGATTGCGAACGTCCCAACTCACGAAAGCAAACGGGCCGGGCGCCAGCCGGGTAGCGGGGAGGGACGATGACGGACGAAAGCCGGGGGATCGGGGGGACCGTCGGTCCGCCCTGGTCTGTCGACGTGCTCGCCGATCTCCACGCCGGCGTCCTGGACGACGGCCAGGCCGCCGAGCTGTGGCCGCTGGTCAACGCCGACCCGGAGGCTCGCGCGATCCTGGACGCCCTCGACGCGACGCGGTCCGACCTGGCCTCGCTCGCCGAGGCACCCGCCCCGCCGATGCCGGCGGAGTTCGCCGCGCGACTCGACGCGGCGCTCGCCGCCGAAGCAGCCGCCGCCTTTCCCAAGCCGCGCACGGCACCGGAGCAGGCCGGGAGCGGGGACGCCCAGGTGGTGGACCTCGCGGCGGCCCGGCGGCGCCGGAACAAGCGGCTCGGCTGGGCCGCCGGCGTCCTGACCGCGGCCGCGGCGGCGGTCGTCGCCGTGACGGTCGCGATCCCGGGCACTTCGCAGCAGACCGGCACCCCGAACGTCGCGGCTCCGGCACCCACCGGTCCGTCGGTCGGCAGTGACGGCAGCGGCGCCCAGGCCCTGGTCGGCAAGGCGGTCGGCGTCCGCGACTTCGGCCCGCTGCAGACCGAGGACAAGCTGGACGCGTGCATCGCGGCGGCCGGCCTCGACCCCAAGGTGCGCCCGGAGGGCATCCGCCCGGTGAACGTCGGCGGCAAGGCCGGCGTCATGATCATCCTGACCACCGGCAAGCTCGCCCAGTTCCGGCTCGTGGCCTTCGGCGCGGACTGTGGACCGGGTAATCCGGCCGTCCTGTTCGACAAGGTCGTCGGGGAGAAGTAGCGGCTGTCACCCCGGGAACATGGGCACCTACGATCGTGTTGAGCCTGGTACAGGGTCACTACGAGCGGAGGTCACGGGTGGCTGCCGAGGAAATCAGGAACCTGATCATCGTCGGGTCGGGTCCTGCCGGATACACCGCTGCCGTTTATGCGGCACGGGCCCAGCTGGAACCGCTGGTGTTCGAGGGCACGCAGTTCGGCGGCGCGCTGATGACGACGACCGAGGTCGAGAACTTCCCCGGGTTCCGCGACGGCATCATGGGTCCGGACCTGATGGAGGAAATGCGCAAGCAGGCCGAGCGCTTCGGCGCTGAGCTGCGCGCGGAGGACGTCGAGTCGCTGGAGCTGACCGGGGACGTGAAGTACGTCCACGCGAACGGCAAGCGCTACGCCGCCCGTGCGGTCGTCCTCGCCATGGGTGCCGCGGCGCGGTACCTGAACGTGCCGGGTGAGCAGGAGCTCCTCGGCCGCGGTGTGTCGGCCTGTGCGACCTGTGACGGCTTCTTCTTCCGCGACCACGACATCGTGGTCGCCGGCGGCGGCGACTCCGCGATGGAGGAGGCGACCTTCCTGACGAAGTTCGCGAAGTCCGTCACGGTCGTCCACCGGCGCGAAGAGTTCCGCGCGTCCAAGATCATGCTCGAGCGCGCCCGCGCGAACGAGAAGATCAAGTGGAAGCTGAACTCGCAGATCACCGGCGTGGTCGGCGACGGCAAGGTCGAAGGCCTGCAGCTGAAGGACACGAAGGACGGTTCGGAGTCGACGCTGGACGTGTCGGGCTTCTTCGTCGCGATCGGGCACGACCCCCGCAGCCAGCTGGTGCGCGGGCAGGTCGACCTGGACGAGGACGGCTACGTCGTCACCCAGGGCCGGACGTCGTTCACGAACCTCGACGGCGTCTTCGCGGCCGGCGACCTGGTGGACCGCACCTACCGGCAGGCGATCACCGCCGCGGGTTCCGGGTGCAGCGCCGCGATCGACGCGGAACGATGGCTCGCGGAGCACGGCGACTCGGACGCGCACGAGGCGGCCGAGCTGGTCGGCGGCGGCTACGGCGCGGGCACCAACTGACTTTCCGGCTTTCGACCAACCTGAAGGAGAAACCATGTCCAACACCGTGAAGGTGACCGACGCGACGTTCGTCGACGAGGTCCTGACCAGCGAGAAGCCCGTTCTGGTCGACTTCTGGGCCACCTGGTGCGGGCCGTGCAAGATGGTCGCCCCGGTGCTCGAGGAGATCGCGGCCGAGAACGGCGAGAAGCTGACCATCGCCAAGATCGACATCGACGAGAACCCGAACACGCCGCGTGACTACCAGGTGATGTCCATCCCGACCCTGATCCTGTTCCAGGGTGGCAAGCCGGTGAAGCAGATCGTGGGCGCGAAGCCGAAGGCCGCGCTGCTGTCGGATCTCGCCGACGTCCTCTGAATCGAAACACGCCTCACGGACCCGGGGCCTGCGAGAACCCTCTCGCGGGGCCCGGGTCCGTTGCCGTTCGGGGGAATGCCCCCCGTGTGGGTGAATCCAGCGTGACCGGGGCCACCGAGGGTGCGCCACGATCGGGCTCTTGACGCACCTACCGGGCCTGCGCTGTCACCGAGAGTTGGCAAGGCACAATAGAGGACCTGGGCCCGTCCCAGCCAAGGTTTTCTTGCCCCGCACCGAGCCCCCGAAGTCGGTGCCCCTAGGAAGAGCGAGGAGTGCATGCGGGTACTCCGCCGCGGTGACGCCGGTCCGGACGTCGCCGAGATCAGGTCCATCCTGGCCGGGATGGACCTGCTCCCGCCGGTCTCCGGTACCGACGCCTACGACACGTTCGACGTCGCCGTCGAGAACGCCGTCCGGGCCTTCCAGCAGAGCCGTGGGCTGATGACCGACGGCCTGGTGGGTCCGGCGACGTTCCAGGCGCTCAAGGGCGCCAGCTACCACCTGGGCAGCCGGCTGCTGTCCTACTCGATCGCCGCGCCGGTGCACGGCGACGACGTCTTCACGCTGCAGGAGCGCCTGACCGAGCTCGGCTTCGACGCCGGCCGCCCCGACGGCTACTTCGGCGCCTCGACCGAGCGCGCGCTCAAGACGTTCCAGCGCGACATGCGGCTCTCGCCGGACGGCATGTGCGGCCCCGCGACCATCCGTGAGCTGCACCGCCTGTCCTCGCCGCGGGCCCGGGGCGGGCGCCCCGTGTTCCTGCGCGAGCAGGAGCAGGTGCGCCAGGCCGGCCCCCGCCTGCGCGGCAAGCGCATCGTGATCGACCCGGGCCACGGCGGCGACGACCTCGGCGTGGTCGCCGGCGGTCTGCGCGAGGCCGACATCGCGTGGGACCTCGCCCGCCGCCTCGAAGGCCGGATGAAGGCCACGGGCATGGAGGCGCTGATCTCCCGCGGCCCGAACCACAGCCCGACGGAGCTGGAGCGCGCCAAGTTCGCCAACGACGCGGGCGCCGACCTGTTCCTCTCGCTGCACAGCGACAAGAACCCCTCGCCGCGCGCACAGGGTGTCGCGAGCTTCCACTTCGGCACCGGCAACGGCACGACGTCGACGGTGGGTGAGCTGCTGGCCGGCTTCATCCAGCGCGAGGTCGCGGCCCGTACGGGCCTGCAGGACAACCGCACGCACTACAAGTCGTGGGACATCTTCACCCGCACCCGCTGCCCGGCGGTCCGGGTCGAGATCGGCTACCTGACGAACCCCGACGACGCTCGCAAGCTGGGCGACCCGGCGTTCCGCGACATCGTCGCCGAGGGCATCCTGATCGCCGTCAAGCGCCTGTATCTGCTCGGCGAAGGCGACCAGCCGACGGGAACGTTCACGTTCGCCGACGTCCTGGCGCACGAGCTGGCCAAGGCCGAATAGGGCTGACCACAACCCCTAGCGGCTCACCTTCACCTGCCCCACCACCCCTGGGGACGCGCGTGCGTCGTCCCCAGGTTTTCGGGCAGTTCTCCACAGCTTGTCCACCGCGCCTATCAGCGCTCTGTGGATAACTAGGCAGTTCATCCACAGTTGCGCACACGCAGCGGATCCGGGTGTTTCGGACATGCCGAAACACCTGCGCAAACGTTTGCGGTTCGAGTCAGGCGCGGCCGAGGCTCGGCTCGGCCGTGGTGATCGTCACCTGGCCGAGCAGCTTCTCCAGCGCCGCCTCGACGTCTTCCTTCCAGGTGATCGCCGAGCGCAGTTCGAGGCGCAGGCGCGGCCACTTCTGGTGGGGGCGGACCGTCTTGAAGCCGACGCTCTGCAGGAAGGCCGCCGGCAGCACGCAGCTGTGGCCGCCGTCCGGATCCGACTCGTCGGGGCGAGCGTCACCGAACGCCTCGATGGCCCGGACGCCGCGCTTGGTGAGGTCCTTCGCGACCGCCTGGACGAGCATCCGGCCGAGGCCGCCACCGCGGAACTCGGGGAGGATCTGGAACGCCGTCAGCAACACCGCGTCCGCGCTCGGCGGGGACGTCGGGAAGGCCAGCGACCGCGGGACGGCGTTCGGCGGGGCGTACAGCACGAACCCGACCGGCAGCGTGTCGCTGTAGACGATGCGGCCGCAGGAACCCCACTCGAGCAGCACGCTCGAGACCCAGGCTTCCTTTTCGACCTCGGTGGCGCCGAACTCCTCGGCCTGGTTCTTGAGATGGGGGGCCAGCTCCCAGTAGACGCACCTGCGGCAGCTCTTCGGCAGGTGCTCCAGGTTGTCCAGTGTGACGCCCACGACGCGACGCGACACCTGCGACCTCCCTGACCTGCGCGCTCCCGACCGGCTGCCCGGTCGTCAAGCCGCGCGGTAGAACAGCACGATCACGGGAGCCATGAACGAGGATAGGCCGATGTGACAAGCACCGAAAGGCCAGGGGGTCCCGATGGGTGCCCGGTTACACTCGATGGGATCTACTGAGCCTTCTACAGGCAGCCTTGTCCATCGAGCCCCGGGTGAATCGTCGATGACCGAGAACCGCCCCAGCAAGCCGCACAGCGGCCGCCAGAACCTCGACCCGCACCTCGAGCGGTACGCCGCGCGCACCGCCGGGATGACCGCCTCCGAGATCCGGGCGCTGTTCGCGGTGGCCAGCCGGCCCGAGGTGGTCTCCCTGGCCGGCGGCATGCCGAACCTGGCCGCGCTCCCGCTCGACACGCTGTCGGCGCAGGTGGCGGAGATCATCGCCGAGGACGGCCTCGTAGCGCTGCAGTACGGCTCGGCGCACGGCGTCCCGGTGCTGCGCGAGCAGATCTGCGAAATCATGGCCCTCGAGGGTATCAAGGCGCACCCGGACGACGTCGTCGTGACCGTCGGCTCCCAGATGGGCCTGGACATGGTCACGCGGCTGTTCTGCGACCCGGGTGACGTCGTCATCGCCGAAGGCCCGTCGTACGTCGGCGCGCTGGGCTCGTTCGCCGCCTACCAGGCGCAGGTCGTGCACGTGGCGATGGACGAGCACGGCCTGGTGCCGGAGCTCCTGCGCGAGGCTCTCGCGCAGACGAAGAAGGCCGGCCGCCGCGTCAAGTTCCTGTACACGATCCCGAACTTCCACAACCCCGCCGGCGTCACGCTGGCCGTCGAGCGCCGCGAGGAGATCCTGGAGATCTGCCGCGCCCACGACGTCCTGGTCGTCGAAGACAACCCGTACGGGTTGCTCGGCTTCGACGGCCAGACCTACCCGGCGCTGCGCTCGACCGACCCCGACAACGTCGTGTACCTCGGCTCGTTCTCGAAGACGTTCGCCTCCGGCCTGCGCGTCGGCTGGGTGCTCGCGCCGCACGCCGTGCGCGAAAAGCTCGTCCTGGCCGCGGAGTCGGCGACGCTGTGCCCGCCGACGTTCAACCAGATGATCGTGTCGCGCTACCTGGCCACGCACGACTGGAAGGGCCAGATCAAGAAGTTCCGCGAGAACTACCGCGACCGGCGCGACGCGATGCTGGGCGCGCTCGAGCAGTACCTGCCCGCGGGGTGCTCCTGGACCAAGCCGGACGGCGGTTTCTACGTCTGGGTGACGGTGCCGGAAGGCGTCGACACGAAGGCGATGCTGCCGCGCGCGGTGACCGCGCGGGTGGCGTACGCGTCCGGAACCGGTTTCTACGCCGACGGTTTCGGCAGCCGCCAGATGCGGCTGTCCTACTGCTACCCGACGCCGGAGCGGATCCGCGAGGGCGTGCGGCGGCTGGCCGCCGTGCTGGAGTCCGAAATGGACCTCGCGCGCACCTTCGGTAACGTGGCCTCGCGCCAGATCCAAGGACCGCAGAACCCTTCTCCGGACACGGTCTGATTTTCCATCCAGCTAAGGAGTTTCCACGGTGGTCGACCGTACCGTTGCCGTGCTCGCCGGCGGGCTTTCGCACGAACGCGACGTCTCGCTGAGGTCCGGGCGACGGCTCTCCGCGGCGCTGAAGTCCGAGGGTCTCGGCATCGAGGAGTGGGACACCGACGCGGGCCTGCTGGAGCGCCTGCGCACCCAGCGGCCGGACGCGGTGGTCGTCGCCCTGCACGGTGGCGAGGGCGAGAACGGCTCGGTGCAGACGGTGCTGGAGATGCTGGAGGTGCCGTTCGTCGGCACCGGCTCCCAGGGCTGCCGCCGCGCGTGGGACAAGCCGACGGCCAAGGCGCTCATCGAGAACGCCGGGTTCGTGACGCCGGGCTGGGTGGTGCTGCCGCACAGCACGTTCCGCGAGCTCGGTGCCCAGGCGGTGCTCGACGCGATGGTCGAGCAGCTCGGCCTGCCGCTGATCCTCAAGCCCGACCAGGGCGGCTCGGCCCTCGGCACCCAGGTGGTCCGCGAGGCGGCGGAACTGCCGGCGGCGATGGTCGGCTGCTTCGCGTACGGCGACACGGTGCTCGCTGAGCGGCTCGTGGACGGCGTCGAGGTGGCCGTGACGGTCATCGAGGGGGCGGACGGCCCCGAGGCCCTCCCCGCGGTCGAGATCGTCCCGGAGAGCGGCGTGTACGACTACACGGCCCGCTACACCGCCGGCCTGACGGACTTCTTCACCCCGGCCCGGCTCGACGACGCCGCAGCCAAGGCTGCGGCCGAGCTCGCCGTCGCCGCCCACCGCGTCCTCGGGTTGCGGGACATCTCGCGGACCGACGCGATCGTCGCCGCGGACGGCACGGTGCACTTCCTCGAAGTCAACCCGTCGCCGGGCCTCACCGAGACGTCGACGGTGCCGATGGCGATCGAGGCGGCGGGCAAGTCGCTCGGCACGGTGTTCGCCGAACTGATCGGGCGCGCGATTTCTCGCTGACTCCGCGCACGCGAAAGGCCGCCTCGGAATTTTCCGTGGCGGCCTTTTTCGTGTCGCGACCGATGATCACTGGATGTGGCCGGCGCGACCGCATGGAGCAATCATCACCGTGACGAAACGCCCTGGGGTGATCCCTAATCGGTTTTCGGTGTCTGATTTGCCTCATTCGCGTCGATGATCGCGACGATGCGTTCGAGGTCGTCGACCGAGCCGAACTCGAGCGTGATCCGGCCCTTGCGGCGGCCGAGGTCGACCTTCACCCGGGTGTCGAACCGGTCCGAGAGGCGGTTCGCGAGCTCCTGCAACCCCGGCGCCTGGATCGGCTTGCGCGCCGCGGGCTTCGGCTTGGCCGGCTTCTCGCTCTTCTTGAGCGTGACGGCTTCCTCGGTCGCCCGGACCGACATGCCTTCCGCGATGATGCGGGCGGCGAGCTCCTCCTGGCTTTCCGCGTCCTCCAGCGACAGCAGCGCGCGGGCGTGACCGGCGGACAGGACGCCCGCGGCGACCCGGCGCTGCACCGGCAGGGGGAGCTTGAGGAGCCGGATCGTGTTGGTGATGACCGGCCGGCTGCGGCCGATCCGGCTCGCCAGCTCCTCGTGCGTGACGGCGAACTCGTCGAGCAGCTGCTGGTACGCGGCCGCCTCTTCGAGCGGGTTCAGCTGGACGCGGTGGATGTTCTCCAGGAGCGCGTCGCGCAGCATCGACTCGTCGGCGGTCTGCCGGACGATCGCCGGGATCGCTTCGAGCTCCGCCTGCTGCGACGCGCGCAGCCGCCGCTCGCCCATGACGAGCTCGTACTCGTCGTTCCCGAGCTCGCGGACCACGATGGGCTGCATGAGCCCGAACTCGCGGATCGAGTGCTCGAGCTCGGCGAGCGCCTCTTCGTCGAAGGCCAGGCGCGGCTGCTTCGGGTTCGGCTTGATCGAGCCGACCGGGATCTCGCGGTAGACCGCCCCGGCGACCTCGCCGCTGTGCTGCTTCGCCTGACCGTTCGCCGCGAACCAGCCCTTTTCCTCGGCCGCCTTCTGGTCCGCCGCAGCGCCGTCGGCGGGGGTCGGCAGGGGGCCGCCGCCCGTCGCCGGCCCCGTCGGGATGAGGGCGGCGAGGCCGCGCCCCAGCCCTCCTCTGCGTTCGGTCATGTGGAACTACCCTTCTCGATCTGGGCACCGTGCTCGTCCATCAGCGCACCGCGCTCGGCGATCTCCTTCGCCGCGTCGACGTAGCTCAACGCACCGCGCGAACCGGGATCGTAAGCGAGGACGGTCTGGCCGTATCCAGGCGCCTCGGAGACCTTCACGCTGCGGGGGATGACCGTCTTGAGGACCGTGTCGCCGAAGTGGTTCCGCACCTCGTTCGTCACCTGGTCGGCCAGCTTGGTCCGGCCGTCGTACATGGTGAGGAGGATCGTCGAGACGCGGAGCTCGCGGTTGAGGTGCTGCTGCACGAGCTCGATGTTGCTCAGCAGCTGCCCGAGCCCTTCGAGCGCGTAGTACTCGCACTGGATCGGGATGAGCACCTCCTGCGCGGCGACCATCGCGTTGACCGTCAGCAGCCCGAGCGAGGGCGGGCAGTCGATGAAGACGTAGTCGACGCCGATCTCGTTGAGGATCTCCGAGGAGATGGCCTCCTTGAGCCGTGACTCGCGCGACGCCATCGAGACGAGCTCGATCTCGGCGCCGGCGAGGTCGATCGTCGCAGGGACGCAGAAGAGGTTGGGGGACTGCTCGGTCGGCTGGGCCGCCTCCGCGAGCGTCACCTCGCCGATGAGCACCTCGTAGATGGAGGGCGTCCCGGACCGGTGGTCGACGTCGAGCGCGGTGCTCGCGTTGCCCTGGGGGTCGAGGTCGACGACGAGCGTCTTGAGCCCGTGGACGGCGAGCGCCGCGGCGAGGTTGACCGTGCTGGTGGTCTTGCCGACGCCGCCCTTCTGGTTGGCGACGGTCATCACGCGACGACGGCCAGGGCGGGGGAGCGTCCTCTCCGGGTGCAGCAGGCGCGCGGCGCGGGCGGCTTCTTCGGCGATCGGGGTCCAGCCCACGTCGGGGGTGGTCTCCGTGGAGTCGGACGGCGGGGGATTCACCGGTCTCGACACCTCCTCCATATAGACGTCTGGTCGGTGGTCGAGTCGCGTCGTTTCACGTGGAACACCGCGGCCCGTTAACGCTTCCTGCTCCGCGCCTTCGGCTTGGTTGCCGTCGGGAGGCGACGGATCTTCACGACCGTGCTGGGGACCTCTAGTACTGCGGCACCGCATTCGACAATCAGTGGGTCGGCCCCGCCGGCCTTGCGAATGGCGGCGCCGTCCCGTTCGATCTCCTCCGCCGCGCTGGCGCCCTTGAGGGCGACCAGGAAGCCGTCGGGACGGACGAGCGGCAGGCACCAGTCCGCGAGCCGGGCGAGCGGGGCGACCGCGCGAGCGGTGACGATGTCGGCGCCACCGAGCTGCTCACGCACAGGCCGCTCCTCCGCGCGTCCACGGACGATGGTGATCGGGAGTTCCAGCTTCTCGGCCACCTCGGCCAGCCAGTCCACCCGGCGGGCCATCGGTTCGAGCAAGACGATATCGAGGTCCGGCCGCGCGATCGCGAGCGGTACTCCCGGAAGCCCCGCCCCCGACCCGACATCGACGACGCGAGCCCCTTCGGGCATCTGCTCACCGATGACGGCCGAGTTGAGGACGTGCCGCTCCCACAGCCGCTCGACCTCCCGCGGCCCGATCAGCCCACGCTCGACACCGTGGCGCTCCAGGAGTTCGACGTACCCAGCGGCTTGGTCCACGCGCGCACCGAACACCCGCTCCGCCGCGGCCCGCACTGCCACCGCAGCCTGCTCCAAGCTCACTCCGTCTACTCCTCGTCCGCGGGTTTCACGTGAAACCGCACTCGTTCGATTGTCCCCGATGTCGGAGCGAAAACGAGCCGACAGACCGCAGATGTGGACAACTCCACTCGCCTAGACGCTCGCTGCGGGCAGTTCCACGTGAAACGACGAGCCTAGGTGCCACGGTGGGGGTGGTGGCAGTTCCACGTGAAACATCATGGATGTAATTCGCTCGACTGCGGACTGCCGGACGTACGCCGCCTCAGACGCCGGCCGATGCCGAGTCCTCCGCAGCCGAGGTTCGCGGAGCCGAGCGAGGTCGTCTCGCGCCGAGTCCGGACCGCGGGCGTCGGTCGCCCGAACGCCAGCCGCCCCGTCAACGAACCACTCACCCGACCGAGCGCGCACCGGCCGCCACCCTCGCCCACCGATAGAACCGACTTACCGAATAGACGAGTCATCCACCGGATGCCGACTTACCCATCCGCGCCTGGGAACGCCCACCCGACAGCGGCGCCCGCCGGCCCGCGTTCCACGTGAAACCTCACCGCTGTAATTCCCCAGCCCGCGGCCGTGCGTTCCGCAGCCGGATCCCGCTGAAGCCGAGCGAGCCACCCGACGCCGCGTCGACGAACCCCCACAGATTCGCCATCACCCTCAGCTCGATCCCCGCCTCCTCATGGAGCGCCAGCAGATCGCCAACCCGCTCCGGCGGCCCCAGCGGCGAGACCGGTTCGATCGCCACCATCGCGTGGGCATGCGCACCAAACGACCGGAACGACGAAGCAGCGAACCGGTACGCGTACAACCGCACCGACTGCACCGCCTCGAGCCAGCCGTACTCGATCGCGTGCACTCGATCAGCACCGAGCCACGCCCGGTCCGCCGCGGTCGTCGCCGGGGTGACCCAAGCCAGCGCGCGGGGACACTGGCGCGGGAACCAATAGTCCGGTGCCCGCGCCGCGTCGATTGCCCAGACGTACGCCTCCGGCTGCTGGGCTGTCGCGGCCACGCGCGGCTCGAAGCGGGTGATCGTCGGGTCCTCCGAGAAGTGCAGGACCTCTCCGGGTGCCGGTCGCATGAGCCCACACCTAGCACAAAAAGAAGCGGCCCCACCCGAAGGTGGGGCCGCTCCGCAAAACCAGAACTCAGGACTCCGGGAAGATCACCACACGGCGCTTCGGGTCCTCGCCCTCGCTCTCGCTCGTGACGCCGTCGACCGTCGCCACCGCGTCGTGGACGACCTTGCGTTCGAACGGGCTCATCGGCTGCAGCCGCACCCGCTCGCCGCTCTGCTTGACCGACTCCGCCGTCGAGCGGCCGAGCTCGCGCAGCTCCTCGCGGCGGTCCGCGCGCCAGCCCGCGATGTCCAGCATCAGCCGGCTGCGGGATCCGGTCTCCTGCTGGACCGCGAGGCGAGTCAGCTCCTGCAGCGCCTCGAGCACCGTGCCGCGGGGGCCGACGAGCTTCTCGAGGTCCTCGCCGCCGTCGATGCTCACGATCGCGCGGCCCGCTTCGACGTCCAAGTCGATGTCGCCGTCGTAGTCCAGCAAGTCGAGCAGCCGCTCGAGGTAGTCGCCGGCGATGTCGCCCTCCTGGACAAGGACGTCGTCACCACCCGCCTTCTGCTCGCCCACTGCGTCCGCGGAAGCGGCCGGCTCCGGGGTCACGTCTTCCTGATCGGCGTCGATCGTGTCGATCGTCTCCGACATCATTCGTCTCCTCTCCGAACCGGTCGCGCCTCAGCGGCGCTTCCGGCCCGACTTCCTGGTCGAGTCTTTGAGAAGGCCCGGCACCCCCGTGCCGTTGTCCTTCGAGCCGTTCTGGCCGTTCGCTTCAGCCGGGGCCGGGTCAGCCGCGTTCGCGGACTCGCTCGCCGAAGCGGCCGAAGCGGCCGCAGCGCCGGTGGTCTGGGCGAAGCCGTGGGCCGAGCCCGCCTTCGTGACCTTCTTCTGCGAGCCGCCCTGCGTGGACTGGTTCTTCTTCTGCTGGACCGGCTTCTGGCCGACCTTCGGCGCGGCCGGCTTCTGCCCCGGCTTCGGGCCGAGCGAGGCGCGCTTCTCCGCGGCCTCCGCCTTGCGAGCGGCCTCTTCCTTGTCGATCTTCGTGTAGACGAGGCGCTGCTGCATCAGGGTCCAGCCGTTGTTCGCCAGCCAGTAGAAGAGGAGGCCGAGCGGGAACAGCGCACCGAAGACGAGCACACCGAGCGGGAACACGTACATCGTCAGCTTGTTCATGATCGCGGTCTGCGGGGTGGCCGACGCGGCGTTCTGCCGGGCCACCGAGTGCCGCGCGGTGAGGTGCGTGGCGATGGACGCGACGATCATCAGCGGCAGCGCCACCGGGAGCACGTTCCAGTGCCAGCCGGACGCGCCCGAGCCACCGATCGCGGTGACGCCGTTGTGGATCGCCTCGCCGATGTTGACGCCGAACAGCTTCGCGTTGACGTACGACTCGACGTCGTGCTGGTTGAAGAAGTAGTTCTCGGTCTTGGGGCTGCCGTCCTTCGGCTGGATCGTGAACGCGCGCAGGACCCAGTTCAGACCGATGAAGACCGGGATCTGCAGCAGCATCGGCAGGCAGCTGCCGAGCGGGTTGACGCCGTGCTCGCGCTGGAGCTTCTGCATCTCCTGCGCTTGGCGCTGCTTGTCGTTCGCGTACTTCTTCTGGACCTTCTTCATCTCCGGCGCGAAGTCCTGCATCTTCTTCATCGACCGGACCTGGTTCACGAACGGCTTGAACATGATGCCGCGGACCGTGAACGTCAGGAAGATGATGCCGAGGATCCAGGAGATCGCCGTCGCTTCACCGAAGACGAACCCGAAGACCTTGTGCCAACACCAGAGGATGAAGGACACGGGGTAGTAGATGAAATCGAGCACTGCTGCTACTCCTCGATCGGTGTTTCAGGTCTGCGGTAGCGCCACGAGAACTTCTCGGGTACCGGGTCGCGGCCGGGTGGCGTCCAGGGGCCGCAGCGCAGCAGGCGGCGCAGCGCGAGGTAGGAGCCGCCGCCGGCGCCGTGCCGGGTCAGGGCTTCGACTGCGTACGCGCTGCAGCTCGGGTAGAACCGGCAAGCCGGCGGGAAGAAGGGCGAGATCGCCTTGCGGTAGAGCTTGATGGGGAGCAACAGGACCCAGGCGACGGGACCGGGCCGCGGGGGCGCGGGATCCACGTCGTTCTCGTGGTCGTGCTCGGGGGTGGCTCGCATGCCGGTCACACCGCTGATCCGTGGTCGGGGGCCGCGTCCGCGGGACGCGTCGGGCTCGGGGCATCCCCGGCCGGACGGCGCGACGGCGACAGTCCCAGCCGACGCAGTGCGGCGTCGAGATCGGCTCCGAGCTCAGCGCTGGACGCGCTCGCGGACGGCGGCAATGCCCGTACGACCAACGCACTGCCGGCGGGCAGGGTTCCGAGCCGGGCCGAAACGAGGTGACGCAACCGGCGGGTGACGCGGTGGCGGACCACCGAGTTCCCGACGGCCTTGCTCACCACAAAACCCGCCCGGGTCGCCGACGAGACGTCGGCGTCCCCGGACGGGTCCGTGGTCAGCGCGTGGACGACGAGGCGACGCCTGCCTGCCCTGGAGCCGCGACGGAGAACCACGCGGAAATCCTCACTCCGCCGCAGACGTGCGGCAGCCGGCAGCACGGCGCGCCCCGACGAGCCGGATCAGGCGGACAGCGCGGCGCGGCCCTTGCGACGGCGGCCCGCCAGGATGGACCGGCCGGCGCGGGTCCGCATGCGCAGGCGGAACCCGTGGGTCTTCGCGCGGCGGCGGTTGTTCGGCTGGAAGGTGCGCTTACCCTTGCTCACTGCTTCTCCTGTGTGTCGCTGTGTCGTCTGCCCCTAACCCGCCCTGAGGAGGAAAGGTCCCTCCGCCTGGCGTGTCGTGCGGGCGCACGGCAGTCTCTGGTGTCTCCTACCAACGTGTGGCCTCGTCACGACGAGCGACGACAACGTGGGCACGCGAATAGCACCCGTCGCATACGGGAGACCTTACGAGGGTACGCACCCCCGTCGGGCACCCGGTAAGCACCCCCTCCGCCACCGTCCGCGACCGGGCCGGGAAGCCGAGATCATCGACGCCGGGGCACCGAATGGCAACACGCCGTACACCGTGAAATGCTTGCGGCCCAGGATGCCTTGTGGCAGCGGGCGGGGCTTGTTAGCGTGCCTCTCTCGGGTCACCGGTCGAGGTGCACGAGTATCCGGGTGGTGGAGTGCCCACCGGCGTACGACGAGCCCGCAGGTGGCGTCGCCGCGGGTCGCCGTACATTAGTGCACAGCTGTGGACAACTATGTGGATATTCGCTGTGCCGATGCATACGCAGGTCCGCGCAGGGGCGCCGGGTGCGTGACCAGGGGCGTCGGCCGTCCACGCCGACGAGGGGAGGGGAGCCGGACCAGTGTCGGAGCACCAGCACAACTTGGGCGTCATCTGGGAGCAGGTGGTGCGCGAACTGTCTGACGGGACGTTGTCCCCTCAGCAGCGCGCGTGGATGCGCGTGACCCGCCCGATCGGCCTGCTCGACGGCACCGCGCTCCTGGCGGCCCCCAGCGACTTCGCGAAGGAAGCGATCGAACGCGGTCTCCGCGGCGCGATCACCGACGCGCTCTCCCGGCGGCTCGGCCGCGCCATCTCGCTCGCGGTGAAGGTCGACAGCACCGAAACCGTCGCCCCGGTCGCCGCCTACGTCCCGTCACCCGGCCGGGTGGAAAACGGTGCCGGCGCGGAGCCGGCGCCCGTACCGCGGCCCGGTCCGATGCTCCCGCCGTCGCGTCCCGAGCCCACGCCGCCGCTGTCCTCGCACCAGTCCATCGCGCCGAAGCTCGACGACGGTGACGACACGGACGAAGAGGTCGACGAAGAAGGCGAAGCGCTCGCCGCCGTCCACGAGATCTGGCCGACGTTCTCCGGCCAGCCGATCGCCGGCCAGCCCTACACCGCGCCGGCGCAGCCGCAGACGTCGAAGACGAAGCTGAACGAGAAGTACACCTTCGACACTTTCGTCATCGGTGCGTCCAACCGCTTCGCGCACGCGGCCGCGGTCGCCGTCGCCGAAGCACCGGCCCGCGCGTACAACCCGCTCTTCATCTGGGGTGAGTCCGGGCTCGGCAAGACGCACCTGCTGCACGCGGTCGGCCACTACGCGCAACGGCTCTTCCCGGGCATGCGCGTGCGGTACGTCTCGACCGAAGAGTTCACGAACGACTTCATCAACTCGCTGCGAGACGACCGCAAGGTCGCGTTCCAGCGGCGCTACCGCGACATAGACATCCTCCTCGTCGACGACATCCAGTTCCTGGAGGGCAAGGAAGGTACGCAGGAAGAGTTCTTCCACACCTTCAACACCCTCCACAACGCGAACAAGCAGATCGTCGTCAGCTCCGACCGCCCGCCCAAGCGCCTCGAGACGCTGGAGGACCGGCTGCGGACGCGGTTCGAGTGGGGCCTGATCACCGACATCCAGCCGCCCGAGCTCGAGACGCGCATCGCGATCCTCCGCAAGAAGGCGGCGCAGGACAGGCTGGCGGTGCCGGGTGACGTCCTGGAGTTCATCGCCTCGCGCGTCGAGGCGAACATCCGGGAGCTCGAAGGCGCGCTGATCCGGGTCACGGCGTTCGCGTCGCTGAACCAGCAGCCGGTCGACGCCGGGCTGGCGGAGATCGTGCTGCGCGACCTCATCCCCGACTCGCACGCCCCGGAGATCACCGCGCCCACCATCATGGGCGTCATCTCCGAGTTCTTCGACGTCTCGCTGGACGACCTGTGCGGCCCGGGCAAGACGAAGGCGCTCGCCACGTCCCGCCAGATCGCGATGTACCTCTGCCGCGAGCTCACCGACATGTCGCTCCCGAAGATCGGGCAGACGTTCGGCGGCCGCGACCACACGACGGTCATGCACGCGGACAAGAAGATCCGCAAGGAGATGGCCGAGCGCCGGCGGATCTACGACCAGGTGCAGGAGCTGACGTCGCGCATCAAGCAGCGCGCCCGCCAGTAGCACATCCCTTATCTCGCAACGGCTTCGGGGCGTCCACATCGGATGGACGCCCCGAAGCCGTTTTCGCGTGTCCATCTAAGACCGTGAAGCGCGCGTACGCCCGCGAAGCAGCGAAGCCGCGTACGTGCGCTTCGCAAAGTCGCGAAAATTGTTTGTACACAAGGAAGTTTCCCCATGGTGTGGGCAGTTTGCCCACAGTGCCAGCAGGTCTCCCATCAGCGACGACGCGGAATCCGTCCACATCCCGCCCACAGCTGATCCACAGTGAATCCACACCCTTGTCCACGCTGATTCCACAGGTTGCCCACATTGTGTGCACAGGACGGGCCGGTCACTCGGAAGAGGGGTTCGGACCCCTCCGCGCACCCCCAGACCCTGGGTACAGATCGCCCCACACCTGGGGACAACCGTGGGGACAACTGGGGCTCGCTGTGGACGAATCGGGGGTCGCCCGAAACCATCCACGGACGCCCCGAGTTGCCCACAGGACTGCCACCACTGTTCTCCACATGCCCGCGACCGCTCCCACCTGCGCGAACGAGCTCAATCCACACAATCCACAACGCTTACTACTGTTACTGCCTTTAAATCTCTTCTAAGAGAGAAAAAGATAAAAACAGGCGGAGAGCGAATCTGGGGACAGTCGCGAGAACGTGTCGTCATGTCGACAAACCGAAGGGCAGCCCGAGGTGACGCGGGGCGTCGCGACGGCCTAACGTGGATGCCTGCACCTGGTCCGTGCTCCGGCCGATCGAGCGGAGGGCGGACCGGCCGGACGGGGCAGCCGGTCACTGCCCTGCCAGAGCGAGGCCTGGCCCGAGCCGACAGGGGCTCGGTCGTCGAAAGGATGCGCGCATGAAGATCCGCGTCGAGCGTGACGGGCTCGCCGACGCCGTCGCGTGGGTGGCGAGAAGCCTCCCCTCCCGGCCTCCCGTGCCGGTCCTGGGCGGTGTGCTCCTCGACGCCGGTTCCGACGGCGACACCGACGCGCTGACCGTCTCGGGCTTCGACTACGAGGTCTCCGCCACGGTCGGCGTCCCGGCGACGATCGCGGACGGCGGCCGCTTGCTGGTCTCCGGGCGCCTGCTCGCCGACATCACCAAGGCGCTGCCCGCGCAGCCGGTCGAGATCTCCGTCGACGGCGCGCGCGCCACCATCACGTGCGGCAGCGCGCGGTTCTCCCTGCCGACCATGCCGGTCGAGGACTACCCGCAGCTGCCGTCCCAGCCCGCCTTCGCGGGCGAGCTCGCCGGCGACGCGTTCGGCCAGGCCGTCACCCAGGTCGTCGTCGCCGCGGGCAAGGACGACACGCTGCCGATGCTCACCGGCATGCGGCTCGAGATCTCCGGCAGCTCGCTGACCCTCGTCGCCACCGACCGGTTCCGGCTCGCCATGCGCGAGTTCACCTGGCAGCCGGCCGAGGGCCTGGCCGACGCCGCGGTGCTCGTCCCGGCGCGCACCCTCGCCGAGGCCGCCAAGACGCTCGGCGCGAGCGGCGCCACGATCCGCCTCGCGCTCGCCAGCGGCGAGGGCCTGCTCGGCCTGTCCGGTTCCGGGCGCTACACGACGACCCGCCTGCTCGACGCGGAGTTCCCGCCGTACCGCCAGCTGCTGCCCGCGACGCACACCTCACGCGCGGTCATCGAGGTGTCGGCTCTCACCGAGAGCATCAAGCGCGTTTCACTGGTGGCGGAGCGGGGGACTCAGGTACGACTGGAGTTCGGGGACAACACGCTGCGGTTGTCCGCCGGCGGCGATGACGAAGGAAGCGCCGAAGAAGAGCTCCAGGTCGAGTACGAAGGTGAGCCGGTGACGATCGCGTTCAACCCGGGTTACCTCGTCGACGGCCTCGGCGCGCTCCACAGCGACCGGGCGGAGCTGACGTTCACCACGCCGAACCGGCCCGCGCTGATCAAGCCCGCCGACCCCGAGGGCAACGTCGTCCCCGGCTACCTCTACCTCCTCATGCCGGTCCGCCTGCCGGGCTGACCCGCAATTCTTGTTAGCACGTAAGGGGATCTCATGGTTCAGCTCGGTCTGATCGGCCTGGGCAAGATGGGCTTCAACATGCGTGAGCGGCTGCGTGCGGCCGGTCACGAGGTGGTCGGCTACGACCGCAACCCGGACGTCACCGACGCGACGTCGCTCGAGGACCTGGTGTCCAAACTGGACGCCCCGCGGATCGTCTGGATCATGGTCCCGGCCGGCGAGCCGACCCGGCAGACCGTCACCGAGCTGGGCAACCTGCTCGCCGAGGGCGACATGGTCATCGACGGCGGCAACTCGAAGTACACCGACGACAAGCTGAACGCCGAGCTCCTCGCCGCGAAGAAGATCGGGTACGCCGACTGCGGCGTGTCCGGTGGCGTGTGGGGCAAGGACAACGGCTACGGCCTGATGGTCGGCGGCACGGCCGCCGACGTCGAGCGCGCGATGCCGATCTTCGACGCGTTGCGCCCGGAAGGCCCGCGCGAGGAAGGCTTCTCGCACGCGGGCAGCGTCGGTGCCGGGCACTACGCGAAGATGATCCACAACGGCATCGAGTACGGCATGATGCAGGCCTTCGCCGAGGGCTTCGAGCTGCTCGAGGCCGCGAAGGTCGTCGACGACGTGCCCGCGGTGATCAAGGGCTGGCAGCGCGGCACGGTCGTCCGGTCCTGGCTGCTGGACCTGCTCGTGCGCGCGCTCGACGAGGACCCGGAGCTGGACGACCTCGAGGGCTACGTCGAGGATTCGGGCGAAGGCCGCTGGACGCTGGAAGAGGCGATCAACAATGCGGTGCCGGCACCGGTCATCTCGGCCGCGCTCTTCGCGCGGTTCGCCTCGCGCCAGGAGCACTCGGCCGCGATGCGCGCGGTGGCCGCGCTGCGCAACCAGTTCGGCGGGCACGCGGTGAAGAAGGTCGGCGGATAGGGAGCCCCTGGTGTATCTGCGTCACCTGCAGGTCACCGACTTCCGCTCCTGGCCCCAGGCCGATCTCGCCCTCGAACCGGGGCCGACCGTGCTGGTCGGCCAGAACGGTCGCGGCAAGACCAACCTGCTCGAAGCGATCGGGTACGTCGCGACGCTGGGCTCGCACCGCGTCGCGACGGACGCGCCGCTGATCCGGCACGGCTGTGAGCGCGCGCTGGTGCGGGTCGCGGTGGTCAACGACGACCGCGAGCTGACCGTCGAGCTCGAGATCACCGCCGGCCGCGCGAACCGCGCCCGGGTCAACCGCGGCGCGGTCGGCCGGCCACGTGACGTGCTCGGGATCCTGCGCACGGTGCTGTTCTCCCCCGAGGACCTCGCGCTCGTCCGCGGAGACCCCGGCGAGCGACGCCGGTTCCTCGACGAGCTCCTGGTGCTGCGCGCGCCGCGGTACGCGGGGGTCCGGGCCGACTACGAGAAGGTGCTGAAGCAGCGCAACGCCCTTCTCAAGACGGCCGGGAAGCGGCGTACGGGACGCGAAGACCCGTACGCGCTGTCGACGTTGGAAGTCTGGGACGACCACCTCGCGGTGGCGGGCGCGGAGCTGCTGGCCGCGCGCCTGAACCTCGTCGCGGACCTCGGGCCGTACACGGCTTCGGCGTACATGGGGGTCGCGCCCGACTCCCGGCCGGCGAAGATCTCCTACCGGTCTTCGCTGGGTGAAGCCCTGCCGGAGACGTACGGCGTACCGGATGGCGAACGGGCGCAACCCGAGGTCCTCAAGGACGTCTTACTCAAGGCGCTCGGTGAGGCCCGCAAGGCCGAGCTCGAGCGTGGGATCAGCCTGGTCGGCCCGCACCGGGACGAGCTGGAGCTGATCCTGGGCGAGGCGCCGGCCAAGGGCTACGCGAGCCACGGCGAGTCGTGGTCGTTCGCGCTCGCCCTCCGGCTCGGCAGCTACGAGCTGCTGCGCGCGGAGGCGGGTGAGCCGGTGCTGCTGCTCGACGACGTGTTCGCCGAGCTGGACCGCAAGCGCCGGGCCCGGCTGGCCGAGGTGGCCGCGAGCGCCGAACAGGTGCTGGTGACCGCCGCGGTCGACGAAGACGTGCCCGGGGAGCTCGCCGGGTCCCGGTTCGTGGTGGCGGATGGTGAGATCACGCGTGGCTGAGCAGGGCGAACCGAGGTCGGCAAGATCGAATCGAGCACCGCGTGTGACCGCCGACACACCAGTTACCCACCGATCTGGGGACAAACCTGTGGACAGTGTGGATAAACCCGTGCCCGGGTTATCGCCGCGCGTGACCAAAACGCCGAAACGGCCGCTTGACACCCCCCGCGCGGGGGTTAACCCACCTGAGAAAGCCGCCTCCGGCACGCAGAGTGAAGACGGCACTGCTCCGAACGGGAGCACTGGCCGGGATCTCGCCCATGCCGCGCTCGAAGCGGCGAAGGCGAAGGCCAAGGAACGAGGCACCTCGCCCGGGTACCGCCGGCGCGCCGTCGGCGGCGGCGGGGGCCAGAACCCCCGGCGTCGCCGCTGGTCGGGGCCGGGTGCGGACCAGCGCGACCCGCAGCCGCTCGGCCGGCTCGTCTCGCGGCTGGTCAGCGACCGCGGCTGGAACGAGAGCGTCACGACGGCCCGCGTCTTCGCCCAGTGGGGCCGGCTGGTCGGCGAAGACGTCGCCGAACACGCCCAGCCGGTCGCGTTGAAGGACGGCGAGCTCACCGTCCGCGCCAGCTCCACGGCGTGGGCCACCCAGCTCCGGTTGCTGCAGGGAAAGCTGCTGGCCAAGATCGCGGCGGGGGTCGGGAACGGCGTGGTCAAGCGCATGCGGATCCAGGGTCCGATGGCCCCGAGCTGGCGGAAAGGGCCCCGGCACGTGCCGGGTCGCGGCCCGCGTGACACGTACGGCTGACCCGGGTTGCGCGATGCTCGGTTGAATGCCCGAGAACGCATCCAGACGCACTCAAATACGTCAAGACTCGGCTCGGATCGATTTCGTCCGTCTGTGACGCGCTCAGGGGTGTCCTTGCCGCATGCCAGCGGACGCGGCCAAGTACACTGAGGAGGAGCGAGCGTCCGCTCGGGCGAGACGAGGAGAATCAACGCCGGTGACCGAGAACAAGAGCGAGTACAACGCGTCGTCGATCACGGTGCTCGAAGGCCTCGAAGCGGTCCGCAAGCGACCCGGCATGTACATCGGTTCCACCGGTGAACGGGGCTTGCACCACCTCGTCCAGGAGGTCGTCGACAACTCCGTCGACGAAGCGATGGCCGGGCACGCCACCAAGGTCGAGGTTACCCTCCTCGCCGACGGCGGGGTGCGCGTCGTCGACGACGGCCGCGGCATCCCGGTCGACATGCACCCCAAGGAGAACAAGCCGACCATCGAGGTCGTGCTCACCCAGCTGCACGCGGGCGGCAAGTTCGACAGCGACTCCTACGCGGTGTCCGGCGGCCTGCACGGCGTCGGCATCTCCGTGGTGAACGCGCTCTCGACGAGGCTGCTGGCCGAGGTCAAGTACGGCGGCCGCAGCTGGCGCCAGCTGTACACCGACCAGCTGCCGGGCGAGCTCGAGGACCTCGGCCCGGCGACCGAGACCGGCACGACGATGACGTTCTGGGCCGACGACGGCATCTTCGAGACCACGACCTACAACTTCGAGACGATCTCGCGCCGCCTCCAGGAGATGGCGTTCCTCAACAAGGGACTGACGCTGTCCCTGCGCGACGAGCGCGTCGCCGACGAGGAGACCGAAGCCGACGCCGAGGGCAAGGTCGCCCGGGTCAAGGAGAAGGTCTACTGCTACCCGGGCGGGCTCGAGGACTTCGTCAAGCACATCAACGGCAGCAAGGACCCGATCCACGCCAGCGTGATCTCCTTCGACGCGAAGGGCACCGGCCTCGAGGTCGAGGTCGCGATGCAGTGGAACAACGGGTTCACGCCGTCGGTCTACACGTTCGCCAACACGATCAACACCCACGAGGGTGGCACCCACGAAGAGGGCTTCCGCGCCGCGCTGACCCGGGTGGTCAACACGTACGCGCGCGACAAGAAGCTGCTCAAGGAGAAGGACACCAACCTGACCGGTGACGACGTGCGCGAGGGTCTCGCCGCGATCGTCTCGATCAAACTGAGCGAGCCGCAGTTCGAGGGACAGACCAAGACCAAGCTGGGCAACAGCGAGGCCAAGACGTTCGTGCAGCAGCAGTCGAACGAGTGGCTGGCGGACTGGTTCGAGCGCAACCCCAACGAGGCAAAGACGATCATCAACAAGTCGATCTCTTCGGCCCAGGCGCGGATGGCCGCGCGCAAGGCGCGTGACCTCGTCCGCCGCAAGGGCGCGCTCGACATCGGCGGCCTGCCCGGCAAGCTCAAGGACTGCCGCTCCACCAAACCGGAGGAGTGCGAGCTCTACATCGTCGAGGGCGACTCGGCCGGCGGCTCGGCCAAGGAGGGCCGGGACTCGATGTACCAGGCGATCCTGCCGATCCGCGGCAAGATCATCAACGTCGAGAAGGCCCGCATCGACCGCGTCCTCAAGAACACCGAGGTCCAGTCGCTGATCACCGCGCTCGGCACCGGTATCCACGACGAGTTCGACCTGACGAAGCTGCGCTACCACAAGATCGTGCTGATGGCCGACGCCGACGTCGACGGCCAGCACATCACCACGCTGCTGCTCACCCTGCTGTTCCGCTTCATGACACCGCTGATCGAGCACGGCCACGTCTTCCTGTCGCGGCCGCCGCTGTACAAGATCAAGTGGCCGCGGACCGAGCCGGAGTACGCGTACTCCGACCGCGAGCGCGACGCCGTCATCCAGGCGGGCGTCGAGGCCGGCAAGCGGCTGCCGAAGGACGACGCGATCCAGCGCTACAAGGGTCTCGGCGAGATGAACGCCGAAGAGCTGTGGGAGACCACGATGGACCCGGCCAACCGGCTGCTGGGCCAGGTCACCCTCGACGACGCCGCGCAGGCCGACGAGCTGTTCTCGGTCCTGATGGGCGAGGACGTCGAGGCCCGCCGCTCGTTCATCACCCGCAACGCCAAGGACGTGCGCTTCCTGGACGTGTAGGCGTCCCCCTGTTCTCGTCCCGCTAGGACCCCGCACCCGAGAAGGACCTCATGACGGAAACTCTGCCGCCGGCTCCGGACCACGACCGGATCGAACCGGTCGACATCCAGCAGGAGATGCAGCGCTCCTACATCGACTACGCGATGAGCGTCATCGTGGCGCGCGCACTGCCGGACGTCCGGGACGGCCTCAAGCCGGTGCACCGGCGGGTGCTGTACTCGATGTTCGACTCCGGCTTCCGGCCGGACCGCGGGTACAACAAGTGCTCCCGCGTCGTCGGCGACGTCATGGGCAACTACCACCCGCACGGTGACTCGGCGATCTACGACGCGCTGGTCCGGCTCGCCCAGCCGTGGTCGATGCGGTACCCGCTGATCGACGGGCAGGGCAACTTCGGCTCGCCGGGCAACGACCCCGCGGCCGCCATGCGGTACACGGAGTCCCGGCTCGCGCCGCTGGCCATGCAGATGCTGGCCGACATCGAAGAAGACACCGTCGACTTCTCCGACAACTACGACGGCCGCACGCAAGAGCCCGACGTCCTGCCGGCGCGGTTCCCGAACCTGCTGGTCAACGGTGGTTCCGGGATCGCGGTCGGGATGGCGACGAACATCCCGCCGCACAACCTGCGCGAGGTCTCCGAAGGCGTCGTCTGGGCGCTGGAGAACCCCGAGGCGACCGACGACGAGCTGCTGGCCGCGCTGCTGGTGCGGATCAAGGGCCCGGACTTCCCGACCAAGGCGATGATCCTCGGCACGTCCGGCATCGAGGACGCGTACCGCACCGGCCGCGGCTCGGTCCGGATGCGCGCGGTCGTCGAGGTCGAAGAGGACGCGAAGGGCCGCACGATCCTGGTCGTGTCCGAGCTGCCGTACCAGGTCAACCCGGACAACCTGGTCGAGAACATCGCGAACCTGGTCCGCGACGGCAAGCTCACCGGCATCGCCGACATCGCCGACGAGTCCAACAGCCGTTCCGGCATGCGGATCGTCGTCACGATCAAGCGCGACGCGGTCGCGAAGGTCGTGCTGAACAACCTCTACAAGCACACGCAGCTGCAGCAGAACTTCGGCGTCAACATGCTGGCGCTGGTCGACGGCGTGCCGCGCACGCTGCGGCTCGACCAGATCATCCGGCACTACGTGAAGCACCAGGTCGAGGTCATCGTCCGGCGGACCAAGTTCCGGCTGCGCAAGGCCGAGGAACGGGCCCACATCCTGCGTGGTTACGTCAAGGCGCTCGACGCGCTCGACGAGGTCATCGCCCTCATCCGGCGGTCGCCGTCCGCGGACGAGGCCCGGCCGGCCCTGATGGAGCTGCTGGACGTCGACGAGATCCAGGCCACCGCGATCCTCGACATGCAGCTGCGGCGCCTGGCCGCCCTGGAGCGCCAGCGGATCATCGACCAGCTGGCCGAGATCGAGCTGGAGATCGCCGACCTCAAGGACATCCTCGAGAAGCCCGAGCGGCAGCGCGCGATCATCCGCGACGAGCTGATGGCGATCGTCGAGAAGTACGGCGACGACCGGCGCACGAAGATCATCGGCTTCAGCGGCGACGTCACCGACGAAGAGCTCATCGCGGTCGAGGACGTCGTCGTCACCATCACCCGCACGGGGTACGCGAAGCGCACGAAAACCGACCTGTACCGCTCGCAGAAGCGCGGCGGCAAGGGCGTGCAGGGCGCGACGCTGAAGCAGGACGACATCGTCCAGCACTTCTTCGTCTGCTCGACGCACGACTGGATGCTGTTCTTCACGAACAAGGGCCGCGTCTACCGGACCAAGGCGTACGACCTGCCCGAGGCCAACCGCAACGCGCGCGGCCAGCACGTGGCGAACCTCATGGCGTTCCAGCCGGACGAGCAGATCGCCCAGGTCATCCAGATCAAGAACTACGAGGTCGCGCCGTACCTGGTGCTCGCCACCCAGCGCGGCCTGGTGAAGAAGACGAAGCTCACCGACTTCGACTCGAACCGCTCCGGCGGCCTCATCGCCATCAACCTCCGCGAGGGTGACGAGCTGGTCGGCGCGGTGCTGGCGGCGGCCGAGGACGACCTGCTCCTGGTGTCGGCCGAAGGCCAGTCGATCCGCTTCCACGCGACCGACGAGGCACTGCGGCCGATGGGCCGCCCGACGTCCGGCGTGCTGGGCATGCGGTTCAACGACGGTGACGAACTGCTCGGCATCAGCGTGGTCAAGGAAGACAAGTTCCTGCTGGTCGCGACGGACGGCGGCTACTCCAAGCGCACGCCGATCGCGGACTACCCGGTCCAGGGTCGCGGTGGCAAGGGTGTGCTCACCATTCAGCACGACCGCAAACGTGGCAGGCTGGTGGGTGCGCTCATCGTCGACGCCGAGGACGAGCTCTACGCGATCACCTCGAGCGGCGGCGTGATCCGCACGCCGGCGGGCGACGTGCGCAAGGCAGGACGGCAGACGAAGGGGGTCCGGCTGATGAATCTCGGCGAAGGCACCACTCTTCTCGCCGTCGCACGCAACGCGGACGAGCCCTCGGACGTCGCCAATGGTGACGCGGTGGGCGACGCCAACGGTGACGCTCCCGAAGCACCTGAAACGGGTGAAGAAACGACGGCGCCCTCGGAGCAGTAAGTTTGCTCCGGACGGCGGCCCCACGGCACGGGTAAGGACTGACTCTTCGTGACACCATCCGAGAATCCCGAGGCAGCGGGTTCGAACGGGACTCCGGCTAGCCCGCCCTGGCAGCGGGTCGGCAAGGACGGCGACTCCGAAGCGACGGTCGGGATTGCCACGGACGAAGCGCTCTACAAGCCGGAACCGCCGGCCGGCGAGACACAACCCGTCTCCGCCGACCAGCGGCCGGTGGTGACGGGCAGCGCAGCCCCGAAGCTCTTCGGCGGCCCCGAAACCCCACCGAGCGGCGAGCCATCGGCGGCGGCCGTCCCCTCGGCGTCCAACCAGCGAGCCCGGCCCAGCGCCCTCCGGCGCCCGGGCCGGGGCCCGCGCCGGGCATCGCTGCAGGTGAAGCGGTTCGACCCGTGGTCGGTGCTGAAGCTGTCCCTGGTACTGGGCGTCGCGATGTTCTTCGTGTGGCTGGTAGCGGTCGGCGTCCTGTACACGGTGCTCGACGGCATGGGCGTCTGGGACAAGCTGAACGGAACGTACTCGTCCCTGGTGGGCGGCGAAGGCGCCAACGCGTCCTCGGAGCCGTTGATCAGCGCGGGCCGGGTGTTCGGCATCGCGGCGATCTTGGGAGCGATCAACATCGTCCTGGTCTCGGCCTTGGCAACGGTCAGCGCGTTCATCTACAACGTGTCAGCCGACCTCGCGGGCGGCCTCGAAGTCACGCTGTCGGAACGGGAGTAACCCGGTTGCGGGGCCCCCTCGGGGGTCCTGTAAAGTTCTCCTCGTTCAAGGGCCTATAGCTCAGGTGGTTAGAGCGCTTCGCTGATAACGAAGAGGTCCCAGGTTCAAGTCCTGGTAGGCCCACGCAGGTCAAAGCCCGGTTCGCGAGATGCGAGCCGGGCTTTTGCGTGACCTGGGTGACTAAGTGAGTGACTGTCACTCTGGGGAAGCCCCGGCCTCGTTGGCAGTTGCCTGTATCTCGTGCACGTCCACGACGATGCCCGCGACGATCGTACGGTCCGGCGAGTAGCTGGTGAGGATGACGTTGGCGAATTGAGCATTCTCGGCGAGTCGTCGATCAATCGTCGGGAGAGCACCGGTGAACGTTGCGCCGCGGAACCCGGCACCACCGGTAAACGTTGTGTCGCTGAACGAGGTTTCGTCGGTGAAGATCGCGTCCCTGAACCGGGCTTTGTCGGTGAAGATCGCGTCGCTGAACCAGGCGTCGCCGGTGAAGGTCGTGCCGCTGAACCAGGCTTCGCAGGTGAAGGCCGTTTCGAGGAACCAGGCTTTGTCGGCGAACAATGCGCCGCTGAACGAGGCGTTGTGGGTGAAGAATGCGCTGCTGAACCAGGCTTCGCCGGTGAACTTTGCACCGCCGAACTGGACGTTGCTGGCGAAGGTCGCCTTGTCGAACGAGGCTTTTCGGGTGAAGGTCGCGTCGCTGAAGAAGGCGTCGCCGGCGAAGGTCGCGCCCCAGAACAAGGCGTCGCCGGCGAAGGTCACGTCCCTGAACCAGGCGTCGTCGGTGAAGCTCGCGTCGCCGAACGAGGCGATACCGGCGAAGGTCGTGCCTTCGAACGAGGCGATACCGGAGAAGGTCACGCCGGCGAAGCGGCCGATCCGTGGTCGACAGCGCTGCAGGGTGAAGTCGATGAGGTGCGCGTTGGTGAGGTCCAGGTCGATGTTGTCCCAGAACTTGTGGTGGTCATGCGGAGCCAGGTGATCGGTGAGGATGCGCTGACCAGCAAGCCGGACCTCGCGTTCCTGGCTCCGCTCCTGATGTTCCACGCTGCCGGTCGCCGGTGCGGGGCCAGGCGGCGTGTAGGGCATGCGCAGGTAGGCGCAGATGACGTTGACGATGCTCTGTCGCTGCCCGGGATTGTTGTGCGCGAGCCGTTCGAGAGCGTAGAGACCGGCCAAGCGGACCGGGGCTTCAGTCGAGCCGAGCTGTTCGGCGGCTTTGGTGTACAGCTCGGTGACGTTCTTCTCGGTCGCGTCACTCTCGCTATGCCACTGCCGCCGCACCGCCAGCAGCAGCGCGAAGATCCCCGTGGTGCCGGCGCCGATGCCGAGCCCCGTCTTGATCGCGTCGACCCGCGCGGCGCCCGAATCCTTCGCCGTGGCGGCCTCACCGAGCAGCCAGTTGGTCGCGACCCAGGCCACGACGACCACCACGATCGCGGCCGCGGCGACGACCCACCAGCTCATTCCCGGGACCCGTGTCCGCGGCGCGTGCTGCCCACGCAGCCGCCAACCGGCGGCGCTCAGGCCTACCCCGGCAGCCGCGAACAGGGCCAGCGGCACCGCGTTCGGGCGCGCCCACCGGCCCAAAGCCGGCCAGTCGACCCACCCGAACAGCACCGTCATCCCGGCCAGCAGCGCGGCCCCGCTGAGCACCAGCGTTCCGCGCGCCGGCGCCCAGTCCAGCGTCGGCTTCCACTTCGTCACGCACGGTCAGTCGTCGCCGAGCGACCCGGTGCTACATCGGGGTCCGCCTGACTAGCTTCCCGGCCTGCGGTCGCGAAAGGTCCGTCGCAGGTCGCTCACCCAGGCATCGGGGTTCTCCCAGGGGATGAAGTGACCGCCGTGGTCATGAGCGGCGACATTGACGTGGTTGAACCACTCGGCCTGCGGGCCGTTCTTGAACGCCCGGACGCGGTCGTCGGCGGTGTGGATGCCCGGCGGGTTCTCGTACGTGACGAACGTGAGGCCGACCGGGGCCTCGACGACCGGGGTGCGGTCGTGCGCCGGGGCCCACGGGTAGCGGTTGGCGTTGGCGTAGTACCGCATCGACGTCGCGATGGAATTGTTCACCCAGTAGATCGTGGCGTGGGTGAGCAGGTCGTCCTTGGTGAAGACGGACTCGACGTCGCCGCCGTTGTCGCTCCACGCGTTCCAGCGCTCCAGCAGCCAGGCGAGGAGGCCGGCCGGTGAGTCGCTCAGCCCGTGGGCCAGGGTCGCGCCGTCGAGCATGTGCACGGTGAGGTGGGAGGCCGAGCGGTGATCCAGCTCGATGATGCGGGCGCGGACGTCCGCGGGCTGGTCGTCGGTGAGGGGCCGGTTCCGGGCAAAGTCCCACGCGCGGGGGCCGGTGAAGAAACTGAGCGGCAGCCCGGAGCCGATGTGGATGCCGTACAGCTCGTCGGCGTACTTGTGGCCGAGCTGGCTCGTTACGATCCCGCCGATGTCGCAGCCCCCGGCGGCGTACTTCTCGTATCCCAGGGTCTCGGTCATCAGGGTGTGCCAGAGGTCCGAGACCTTCCAGAAGTTGACGTCCGGAAAGCCGGTGAGCGGGCCCGGGAAACCGAACCCGGGCAGGGACGGCACGATGACGTCGAACGCGTCGGCGGGGTCACCGCCGGACGCGGCCGGGTCGGCGAGCGGGTCGATCACCTTCGACCAGTGCCAGAACGTCCACGGCCAGCCGTGAGTGAGGATCAGCGGGATCGGGCGGGGGCCGCGGCCGGGCTTGCGCATGAAGTGCACCGGGACGCCGGCGACGCTCACCTGGTAGTGCTCGTACGCGTTGATGGCGGCCTCGGCCTTGCGCCAGTCGTAGCCGTCCCGCCAGTAGGCGACCAGCTCGCCGGCATAACTTGCCGGGACGCCGTAGGACCAGTCCCCATTCCCCTCGTCCAGCGGCGGACGGGTCAGTGCGAGACGGGCGCGCAGGTCGTCGAGGACCTCGTCGGACACGTGGAGCGGAGTGGGCTCCAGGGGAAAGGAAGTGGGCATGACGTCGTTCCTTACTCGGCGTCCTGCGGGGTGAGCAGGACGATCGGGATTTCACGGTCGGTCTTCTGCGCGTACTCGTCGTATAGCGGGAAGATCTTCGCCATCCGGGCCCACAGCGTCGCGCGCTCGGCAGAGGTCGCGACGCGGGCGCGCGCGTTCAGCCGGCGGGTGCCGGCCTGGACCCCGACGCTCGGGTTCGCCTGGAGGTTCTTGAACCACGCCGGATCCTCGTCGGCGCCGGCCTTGGAGGCGACGACGACGAAGTCGTCACCCGAAGTGCCGTAGATCAGGCAGGTGCGGCGCGGCACGCCGGTCCTGCGCCCGGTCGTGGCGAGGATGAGCGTGTGGACGCCGTTCGATTCGTGTCCCTCGGTGCCGCCCGAGGCCAGATAAGTGCGGGTCTGCTCGGCGACCCAGTCCCACTGCGAGTCGGTGGCGCGGTCGAGGTCATCGGCGATGGCCATGGTGGCGGTCCTTTCCGGTGCGAGTGGGGTTCAGGCGACGTTCTCGGCCAGCGCGATGATGATGCCCTCCGGGCCGCGGACGTAGCAGAGCCGATGGCTGTCCCCGTACTTCACCAGGTCGCCCATGACCTCGGCGCCATGGGTGCGCAGCCGGGGCAGGACCTCGTCGATGGTGTCGACCGCGAACATGATGCGACGAAAACCGTGGGCGTTGACCGGTGCGTTCGGCTCGGCGGTGGTGGTGCCCGACGGCGAGTGGAACTTCATCAGCTCGAGCCGTCCGTGGCCGTCCGGGGTCCGCACCACGGCCAAGTCGCACCGGACGCCCTCGAGTGCGACGAGACGGTCCACGTCCGGCCCCTCGACCGTCGCCTTGCCCTCGAGCTCCAGGCCGAGCTCGAGGAAGAACGCGATGACCGCCGCCAGGTCGTCGACGACGAGCCCGATGTTGTCCAGCCGCTGGATCGCCATGGGTTTCCTCCCGTTTTCACACGGCCTCCGTGGCCGCTCGTGACCCGGGGACGGAGCCGGTGCCACGTTCTCGACACGTAACCACAAGAGTTCTGTCGAGAACTCGCGGCCGGTTCCGTCCCGGGGACATCAGCGACCACGAAGGCTGCTGACCGACGAAGGAGAACGCCATGAGGTACTTGTTGCTCAAGCACTACCGAGGTGGTCCGGCCCCCGCCGCCGACTTCCCGCCGATGGACCAGTGGACACCGGAAGAGGTCGACGCGCACCTGAGTTTCATGGGCGACTTCGGGGCCCGTCTGGAAGAGCGGGGCGAGTTCGTCGACATGCAGGCGTTGACGCCCGCGGGCGCGTTCGTCCGGGCCGGCGGCCAGGGACGCCCGCCGGTGACCGACGGTCCGTTCGCCGAGACCAAGGACCTCATCGCCGGCTGGTACATCATCGACGTGGAGTCCTGGGAACGCGCGGTCGAGCTGGCCGGGGAGCTGTCCGCCGCGCCCGGGCCCCGCGGCGAGCCGATCAACGAATGGCTCGAGGTCCGCCCGCTCTACAACGGGTCACCGACGGTCACCGAGTAGCCGGCGCCCTAAATCTCGGTCAAGAGTGCGGACCGTCCCGATCTCCCGGGCTTACCGTGGTGGTGACGAAGGGGGCCGACATGGGTTGGATCGTCTTGGGGATCGTGGTCGTGGCGCTGCTGGCGGTCGCCGTGCTGGTCGACCTGCGGGATCGCAAACGTGGCGGAAAGCGGATCGCCGGCGGGCTGGGCGACGCTCGCCGGACCGACGTCGCGCAGAACCCGCAGGTCGGGGACCAGGGCACGGGGATGTTCCTGCCCTGAGATGTCCCGGATACAGGTCAGCCCTGCCGGGAAGAGAAGGTACCGGCAGGGCTGAGCGGTCACGGTCGACGCGCACCACGGTCGCCTCTCGGCGAGTGGCTCGACGCGGCTCCAGCCGAACGGAACTCCGCGAAGGCGGTGGTTGAGGCCCGGGGGACACGGTGGGCACATCGACCACTGTGTACAACGGGGCACCCCGCCCCGGTATTTCCCGCCGGGTGTGACGTGCGTTACCTGCGCAATCATGGTTCCACGTGGAACCACCACCCCCGACGGCGCCCGGCGCCGGTGCAGTAACATCGCGGGGTAAGGGAAGCAAGCTGAGAAGGGGGCTTCGGTGAAGAAGCTGCTGGCACTCGCGGTCATCGCGGGCGGCGTCCTGTTCGTCGTGAAGCGCAACAAGGCGGCCAAGGCCGAAGCCGACCTGTGGCGTGAGGCGACCGCGCCGGTCCCCTCGAACAACGGCACCACTCCGGCCAAGCCGGCGGGTGCGTCCCACAACTGAGTTTTCCGCGGGCTCCGGCCCGCACCCGGGGCTGTAGCTCAATTGGTAGAGCACCGCCTTTGCAAGGCGGGGGTCAGGGGTTCGATTCCCCTCAGCTCCACAACGATTCCGTTGGCGTGCAAAGAAAATCTCGGCGTACGTTGGGTTCGTGGGATGGCCGATCAAGCGCGTCGAAGGTCGCCTCCATCGGGATGCGGATCCGCGGCGGCGTCACGAGCCACGGCTTCGCGCTCAACCTCGACCCGGACATGGCGGCCTTCCACCACTTCACGGTCTGCGGCCTCGTCGTCGAAAGCCTCACCGCAGGAAGCTGATCACCGCGTCCCGGCCCGCGTGGCCGCGCTCGCGGTTCTGGATCGAGTGGGACTCGCCCGGTACGACCACCAGCTTTCCTTGTGGCGCAAAGCCGGCCTCCTCCCGCGCCCACTCCAGCGGCGTCGACAGGTCGCGGTCGCCGTTCAGCAGCAACACCGGGACGTTCGGCAGCTTCGACGCCGGGTTCGAGCCGACGCGCTCCACCGGCCACGGCAGGCAGCCCTGGATGAAGCCCTGCTGCGTCGCCACTTCCGTTGTGTACGGCCAAGTCGCTGAAGCCGGCAGAGCGCGCGCGGTCAACGACAGCAACGGCTGCCGCAAGCCCACCGGCGTCGATGACGTGCCCCACGGGAAACGCTGGTCCGCGCACAGCGTCGCCGCGTGCAGGCCGGCGCTGAAGGACGCCGGGTCGACGTCCTCGGTCGTGTAGCCCATGACCAGCTGGTCAAGCCAGCCGGACGATCCGGTGCGCGCCGCGTGCAGGGCGCCGATGACGTCGCCCGCGTCCGGGGAGCGGTACGTCGGGTCCGAGAACTCGTAAGCGACGATCGCGTCGAAGATCTTCACGCCGTCGGCCGGGCTGCGGTGGCGCACCACCCACGCGAGGTCGTCCGCCGGGTCGAATCCGCAGACCGGGGCCACCGCACACGCCGCGCGCAGCACGCGGGCTTCGGCCGTCAGTCCGGTCAGGTAGAGGGATGCCGACGCGGAAGCGTGGTGCGGCAGCACGGAGTCGAGGACGACCTTGCTGACGTTGCCCGGGTGCGCGATCGCGTACCGCGCCGCCGTGAACGAGCCGTACGAGACGCCGTCGACCACCATCTTCGACACGCCCAGCGCCCGCCGGAGCTGGTCGAAGTCCGCGACGCTCTGGTCGGTCGAGTACAGCGGGGCCGTGTCGCCGAGGATGCGCGCGCACTCGGTGACCGCGTCGCGCGTCGGCGTCGCGATGTCCGAACTGCCCGTCTGCGCCTGCAGACCCGGGCAGTTCAGCGCGCCGGCGCCGGTGCCGCGCTGGTCGAGCATGACGATCCGGTAGTCCTTGGTCACCTCCGGCAGCCGCTGGGTGGCGATCCGCGTGATGGTGCCGACGCCGCCCTGCCCGGGCCCGCCGGTGAGGAACAGCAGCACGCCCTTCGGCGCGGTCACGTTGTCCGAAGCCGCGATCGGCAGGTCGAGCGTGCCCGGCCGGCGGCCGGTGTGGTCGAACGGCACGGTCAGGGTCGAGCAGGTGAAGCCCGGCTGTCCCGGGCACGGATGCGGGTCCGTCAGCGTCGGTCGTCCCCCAGGACGCGCGTCGGCCGCGGCCACACCCCCGAATGCGGTCAGCGCCAGGACCAGCCCGGCGGTCAGCATCTTCGAGCGCATGACTGCATCATGCGCACAGCCGCCGGTCCGCGGTCTACCCCCGGACGCAGGAGATCTTCCCCCGCACCGCTCCCGTCGGGTTCGCTTCGCCTGCCGTGTTCGGTGCGTTGTCGCGGCGGTTGCCGTCGGACTGCGTGACGCACAGGCGGCCGTCCGGGAGCAGCACCGGGCTCGTCGGGAACTCCAGCGGCCCGGCGTTGCGCAGCTTCGACGTCGCGTCGGCCGGGTTGCGGAAGTACTCGACGACGCGGCCGTCGCGGCGGGTCAGGATGATCGCGTTGCGCTCGTTCGCCGCCGTCCACACGTTGCCCGCGCGGTCGAGGACGATTCCGTCGGCGCCTTCGAGGTACGGGTGCTGGACCTCGATGTCGTCCAGGCACAGGGTGTTCGCCGGGAACGCCACATCGCAGCCGGTCGCCGCGCGCGGGCGGCCCGAACGGTCCATCGGCACGCGCCACAGCGCGCCCCGGGCCGTGTCCGCGACCAGCAGCGTGCCGTCCGCGGTGAACGCCAGGCCGTTCGCGACGATGTGCTGCGAGCCCGCGGTGTCCGCCGCGGTGCGGCCGTTCGGCGTGATCGTGACCGTGCCGGGCGGCAGGCCGCGCACGTCCCGGCCGATCCCGCCGGCGATGACGTCGCTGACCATCGGCTGCACGCGGAACTGCTCGAGAGCGACGCCGTCGGTGCCCGCCCGCCAGACCCGGCCCTGGCCGGTGCCACCGTCGGAGATCCAGAGCGCGCCCGACCGGTCGAACGCCAGGCCGTTCGCGCCCGGGACGCCGCTGGCGAACACCGTCGCGGCCGGTGGGTTCGCCGCGTCCGGCACGAACGACACCACGGTGTCGGCGTTCGCGACGTACAAGCGGCCACGGCGGTCGAACGTCAGGCCTGCGGGGCTGCAGGGCGCCGGGATCGTGCCGACGACCGCGGCCGGGCCGCCGGATGCGGCGACGCGGTAGACGGGACAGGGATCGGCGCCGCGCGCCGGGGCGTAGAGGTTGCCCCGGCCGTCGGTCGTCAGGCCTTCGATGCCGAGCGGGGACGCGAAAACCGTCTCGAACACGGCGGGGTGGTGCGACGCGGGCAGGTCACCGGCGGAGGCGCCGGACAACAGCCCGGCGGACAGCGCGATGGTGGCGGTGAGGACGACGGTTCGGCGCATGCGGGCCTCCGTTTTGTCGGATTTCCTGCCTACGCCGCCGCGTCCGGACCGTCAAGGCCAGAGGCGCTCGCGGACCCACCCGCCGCCGGTCTTCCGGTACCGCAGCCGCACGTGCTTGCGGTCGTGGCTCGCCTGCCAGAACTCGACTTCGTCCGGGTCGACGAGGTACCGCGTCCACGTCTCCGGCGCGGTGCCGGGGTTTTCCGAGACCCAGCGCTCCGCTTCCGCGGCCGCCGCGTCGAGGTCCGCCGGGTCGTGCAGCACCTGGGACTGGTGCCCGATGAACGCCTCGACGCGCGACGCGGGCGGCCGGGCCAGGAAATCCGCCGCGGACACCTCGGGTGCCGCGGGCGAGACCGGGCCGCGCAGCCGGACCTGGCGGCCGCGCCCGGGCCAGAAGAACGTCAGCGCGGCACGCGGATCCTTGCGCAGCTGCAGCCCCTTCGGGCTTTCCGAGCTGGTCGCGACCGCCCAGCCGGCCGGGCCGACGTCCTTGAGGATCACCACCCGCGCGTCCGGCGCCCCATCGGCGTCCACTGTGGACAGTGTGACGGCATGCGGCGCCAGTACGTGCTCACCGGCTTCGGTCAGCCACTCGACGAAGAGCGTCTGCGGGTCCTCGGCCGCCGTTTCCGGCGTGAACACGGGAAGTTCTTCGGGGAACGACGGCCAGCCACGCAACTCCACCATGTCAATAACCGTACGGCGGGTGCCCCGGCGGCGGGTAGACGGGCGGCTGCGGACCGGGCTGCCCGGCGTACGGCGGGGGCGGCACCGGCGGCGCGGCCATCGGTGGCTGCTGCTGCCACCCGGGCGGCGGCTGCTGGACCTGCTGCGGCGGGAGCTGCGGCTGCTGCGCCTGCTGCCACTGCACCTGCTGGTACACCTCGGCGGGCTGCGGGAAGCAGTACGTCAGCTTGGCCCGGATCGCGCCCTGCATCGCGGCGCCCCAGACCTTCCCGCCGGTGAACGCGTACATCTGCCCGGCCGTGAGGTCCACCGCCACCATCCGCGTCTCACCGCCGAACTGGTTGCTCGTCTTCGCCGACGCGGCCTGTGCGGCGTCCGGGTACACGCGCTGGCCGACGAGCCCCGCGATCACCACGGACCCCGCGGTCCAGCCCATGGTGCCGACCATGTTCGCGCGGGCGTGCTGGGTGGCGCGGCCGGTGAAGTCGTACAGCGCGGCGGCGCTGACCTCGGGCACGGCCCCGGCGACCACGCAGTAGTTCATCGTCGTCAGCATCACCGACTCGGTGAACAGCCCGACGGCGCAGACGGCGGGCCCGATCTGCACGGAGTTCAGCACGCCGCCGGAGCGCTGGATGCGCTCGGCCACCGCGCCGAGGTACTGCTCGGGGGTGAGCACGCCGGGACCTCCCTCACTGAGACAACGTCATCGTCGCACGTCCCATGGTCACGGCGAGTTCAGCCAGCGGTTTTCACACATGCTTCATGGTTGACTGTGCGCGCTATGCGACGACTCGTACTTCTCGCGCCCGCTGTGGTGCTGCTGGCCGGCTGCGGCCCCTCCATCGTGTCCGGTACCGCGACCCCCAGCCCGCCGTCGGTGTCCACCGGCGCGGCCGCGGGTTCGGAGCTGCCGCCGGATCCTCAGCCGGCTACGACGGGTGACTGCCCGTACCTAGGCAGCGAGTTCGTGGCCGACTCGAACGGCCAGCACGTGTCGAAGGTGCGCCTGTCGGCGGACAAGCCGCACCCGGCGTGCTTCTTCTACCGCCCGGACGGGAAGATCCAGCTCACCGTCCAGGTGTACGTAGGGGACGCGAAGACGGCGACCGCCCTGGTCAACAAGGTGGCGCCGGTCGAGTCGTCCAACCCGGCGAGCGACCCGGCCGGCTGGAAGGGCGGCTACGAGTCGAAAGACGACGGCGCCGTCTACGCGGTCGCGAAGGGGACCGCGGCGGTCATCGCGACCACTAACCAAAAGCAGAGCGTGAAGGCACGCACAGTGGTCAAGAAGGCTATCGCTGCCCTTAAGCTCTAGGTAGCGGGCTCCACACGGGTGAGTGATGTTGATCTTGTATTACCCTGTGCGTCACGCGCAGGCTTCGTGGACTCGCGCACCGCAGCCATCGGGGGATCCCCACCCCCGGGGGCCGGGCACAAAATCTGCAACGACAAAGGACTAGATCGTGGCTGACACCCTCAAGGAAATCCTGCTCGACTCCGGCCGTCGCCCGGCCGTCGTGACCGACTTCGAGACCCTCGTCGACGCCGAGGTCTCCGACAAGGGCGGCGTCTCGGGTGCCGTCGTGAAGACCGGCTTCGCCGCGGTCAAGAAGATCAAGCCGGGCATCATCCCCTCGGCCGTCGACACGCTGCTGCCCGACTTCGTGGTCGCGCTCGAGCCGTTCTACGTCGACTACCGCGCCAAGGGCGGCAACGACTTCGGTGCCTACCTGACCAGCCGCTCGGACGAGGCTTCCGACGCGCTGCTGAGCGTCACCGACTCGCGCGCGGAGCGCAGCAGCCGTGACAGCATCAAGAAGGTCTACGGCAAGCTGCGCCCGAACGGCAAGAAGAACGTCGAGGAGGCGCTGCCCCGCCTCGGCGCGCTGGTGGACAAGCACGCCTCCATCGCCTGATCGGACTCAAAGCACGACTGAAGAGGCCCCCGGTGCACGCCGGGGGCCTCTTCGCGTCGCGTTCAGTTCTTCTTCTCGGCGGGCGCCGGGGACGGCGCCTTGCCGTTCGCCTGCGGGCTCGGCTTCGCCGCTTCGGCGGGCTTCGGCGCAGGCGGGGTGGCCTTCGGCGGCGCGGGCGCGACCGGGGGCTCCTGCTTCGAGCGGAGGACGTAGGCGGCACCGGCGCCGACCACGGCCAGGCCGAGCAGCCACGGCCACTTGCGACGGCTGCGAGTGCCCTTCGCCGCGGCCTTCGCCTCGACGACAGCGGCGTAGAAGTCCTTCTTCGCCGACTTGAAGTCCTTCTTGCCGCGGCGCTTCGACTCGCCGGCCGCCTTCGCGGCCTTGATGGCGGCCTTCTTCGCCTTGCGACCCGGCTTGCGCAGCTCGGAGAGCCGGGAGAGGGCCTCCTGGCGGGCTGCCTTCGAGCTCTTCTTGAGCTCCTTGCGGGTGAGCTCGGTCTTCTTCGCGAGCTGCTTCTGCGCGCGCCGGCCGTGCTTGACGCCCTCGGAGACGAGTTTGTCGGCGGTCTCGGCGGCCTGGGCTGTCGCCCGGGACATGGACTTCACCTCATCATTCGTTTTGACACTGCTCTGTTACCCGTAACCTATCGTGCCCCTTTTCGCCGCCGCCCGCTGCTGATGGCACCATGAAGCCCGTGAAAGCGACGCTGCACACCAACCAGGGTGACATCAACCTGAACCTTCACCCCGACCACGCGCCGAAGACGGTCGCGAACTTCGTCGGGCTGGCGGAGGGCACCAAGGAGTACACCCAGCCGAACGCGGCGGGCACGAACTCCGGGCCCTTCTACGACGGTTCGATCTTCCACCGGGTCATCGACGGCTTCATGCTGCAGGGCGGCGACCCGACCGGCACCGGCCGCGGCGGCCCCGGCTACAAGTTCGGCGACGAGTTCCACCCGGAGCTGCAGTTCAGCAAGCCGTACCTGCTGGCCATGGCCAACGCCGGGCCCGGCACGAACGGCTCGCAGTTCTTCATCACCGTCGCGCCGACCACCCACCTCAACTTCAAGCACACGATCTTCGGTGAGGTGGCCGACCAGGAGTCGCGCAACGTCGTCGACGCGATCGGCCGTACGTCGACGGGGCCGGCGGACCGTCCGCTGACCGACGTCGTCATCGAGAAGGTCACGATCGACCACGAGGGCTGAGCCGGTCAGGTTTCGGTAGGTTGGTTCCATCGTGAACCAACCGCCGAACCCCGCCGCCGAACCGCAAGCCGCGCTCCCCGGGTGCTGGTGGCACCCGAACCGCCCGACCGGACTGAGCTGTTCCCGGTGCGGGCGTCCAGCGTGCCCGGACTGCCTCCGTGAAGCCCCGGTCGGCTTCCACTGCACCGACTGCGTGCACGGCGGCGCCCAGCAGCAACGCCGGCAGCACCGCGGCTACCAGGAGGCCGGGTTCGGCCAGCGCACCGTCTTCGGCGCGCGGCTGTCCCAGTCGGTGCTCGTCACCCAGGCCATCCTCGCGGTCAACGTCCTGGTCTTCCTGGTCACGGTCGTCCAGTCGGGCAGCCTGAACGACAACGAGCTGTCGTCGCTCTTCCAGCACGCCAGCCTCTACGGCGACGCGACCCTCGGCCACAGCGAGTGGTGGCGCGTCCTGACCAACGGGTTCCTGCACTACGGACCCATCCACATCGCGGTCAACATGTTCTCGCTGTGGATGATGGGCCGGTCGCTGGAGCAGGTCACCGGCCGCGGCCGGTACCTCGCGCTCTACTTCGTCTCCATGCTCGGCGCGTCGGCGGCCGTGCTGCTGTTCGGCAACCCCGGCGAGTTCCCGGGGACGGCCGGCGCGTCCGGTGCGCTGTTCGGCCTGATGGGCGCCTACGCGGTCACCGTGGTGAAGCTGCGCCTGAACCCGACCGGCCTGATCATCACGCTCGCGCTGAACGCGTTCATCACCTTCGGCATCCCGGGCATCTCGATCTACGGGCACCTCGGCGGCCTCGTGACCGGAGCCCTGCTCACCGTGGCGCTGCTCTACGCGCCGCAGGCCGACCAGGCGCGCTGGCAGGCCATCGGCATCGGGATCATCGCCGTCGCGATCATCGGCCTGATGATCTACAAGGGCTCGCAGTTCCCGCCGGAGACCTGCCAGTTCGTCCAGTACCGCCAGGGCCTGTACTACACCTGCGGCTAGCTGCGCGCCCGCAGCGTGCTGAGGACGTCCAGGACGTCGCGGGGGTCCTCGCCGAGGTCGAGCCACCCGAAGACGTACAGCTCGTCCTCGTGCTCGATCTCGAGCGTGACACCGTCGCGGCCCAGCCGGCGGGTGGTGCGCAGCCGCGTGCGGGTCTGCGCCCAGGGCAGCCGGTGCGTGCCGCCGAGCGTCCGGGCCACCAGGCCCTCGGTGTCGGCGGCCAGGCGGGGCCGGACGAGCGTCGAGTGGGCGGCGAACGCGCCGACGGCCAGCGTCGCCAGTGCGAACAGCACCAGGCCGCCGCGGTCGCCGGTCAGCGCGTCGGCCACCACACCGGCCAGCAGCAGCGCGGTGACCGCCCATGCCGATACCACAAGGGCCTGACGCGGCGCCCAAGAGGTGGGGTAGTTATCCACAGGGGTTATCCACACTGGGGATGAGTCACACCGGTGTAATTCGGCGTCAAGCCGCCATTCGGAGTAATAATCAGCGCCAGCGCATAGTCATCAGGAGACCCGCGATCATCAGCGCGAACCCGCCGGCGAAGTTCCAGTTCCCGAGGTCGGCCATCCATGAGATCTTGTCCCCGGCGATGTAGTTCACCAGCAGCCAGATCAGGCCCAGGAGCATCAACCCGAACATGGGGATCTTCCAGGCGAGACCGGTGGGACCGGCCGCCCGCACCTTCACCGGCGTGCGCCGGTCGGCAGGCGGGGTGTAAGCCGTCTTCTTGCGGACCTTGGACTTGGGCATCGTGTTCCTCGCGGTGCTGTTCGGGCTGGTCGGTGGCGATGACCCGCTCGGGGTGCGCAACCAGCGCCACGTGCACACGTTAACGTAAACGACCGCAGGAAAGCAGCGGCCGGGAGTGGTCGGATTTCCCGTACCGTGACGTCGGGGTCACCAAGTGTCGGACGCGGCTTGAGAGGAGCTTGCGTGACTACGCGCGAAGGACCGGATGACGACCGGCGCAGACACCCCGGGCAACGGCCCGTGCCCCAGCGCCGGAATCCCGCCACGCCCCCGCGCGGCCAGGTGCCGCCGCGGCCCCCGGGCCCGCCGCCCCGGCGTCCGCAGGGCGCGCCGCCGCGCCGCTACACCAGCCCCGCCCCGCCGCCGGGCGCGGCCGAGGAGACGGTCGTGTTCGCCCCGGTCGGCAAGGGGGGCACCGCGACCGCGGAGAAGCCGCCCACGCCGCTGGGCAAGGGCGGCGTCGCGATCCGGACCGCCGGCGAAGTCCTCATCACGCTGGGCCTGGTCGTGCTGCTGTTCATGGTCTACGAGCTGTACGTGACCGACCTGTTCTCAGCGGGCAAGCAGTCCGAGGCGAGTGACCAGCTCAACGGCGAGTGGGAGCACGACCGCACGCTGCACCCCGAGCTGATCGACGGCAAGGCGTTCGCGCGCATCCACATCCCGACGTTCGGCGTCGACTACAACTTCACGATCCAGGAGGGCACCGACGACGCCTCCCTGGAGGTCGGGCCCGGCCACTACAAGGGCACGTCGCTGCCCGGCGAGCCCGGCAACTTCGCCGTCGCCGGCCACCGCGTCGGCAAGGGTGCCCCGTTCAACGACCTGGACAACCTCTCCTCCTGTGACCAGATCGTGATCGAAACCTCGACCGACTTCTACATCTACAAGGTCCTCCCGTACGACGACGAGATCGAGAACTGGGCGGGCGGCAAGGGCGCCGAGCCCACGTGCAAGGGCGTCTCGACCCTGCGCGACCCGAACGCCGAGGACGGCGGCGCGTACGACGAGACCTTCGGCCGCAAGGTCGTGCTGCCCAGCGAGGGCACCGCGGTGAACCCGGTCCCGTACAAGGGCGCCGAGACCCTGCCGAAGGCCCAGCAGGCCGCGCTGCTCACGCTCACCACGTGCCACCCGCAGTTCTCCGCCCAGCAGCGGCTCATCATCACGTCGGTGCTGACCCAGCAGGTGCCGAAGAACCAGGTCAAGGACTACGGCGACCTGCTCTCGAAGATCGGGGAGGCCTGATGTACGGGTGGCTCTGGCGGAAGTTCCCGGGCCCGTTCGCGGTGAAGCTGACCATCTCCGTGGTCCTCGCCCTGGGCGTGGTCGCGCTGTTGATGTTCGTGGTGTTCCCGTGGCTGGAGCCGCGGCTGTGGTTCAACGAGGTCGCGGTCAACTGAGGTTCGGGGTCTTCCTGGTCAGCGGCCGCTTCCCGGGCCAACGCGACTCCGACGTCCTGCTCCGGTCGGTCCGCGCCGCCGAGCTGGCCGAAGACGCCGGCTTCGACGATGTCTGGTTCGCCGAACACCACTTCCTGCCCTACGGCGTGTGCCCGTCCGCCATCACGCTCGCCGGGTACGTGCTCGGGCGGACGTCGCGGATCGGGGTCGGTACCGCGGTCAGCGTCCTGTCGACGACGCACCCCGTGGCGCTGGCCGAACAGTGGGCGATGCTCGACGCCGTCTCCGGTGGGCGGCTGCGGCTCGGTGTCGGGCGCGGCGGGCCGTGGCAGGACCTCGAGGTGTTCGGCACCGGCCTGGACCGCTACGAGACCGGCTTCGAAGAAACCCTCGACGTCTTCCTAAAAGCCACCACCGGCCGGGTACACGCGCGGGGAAGACACTTCGCCTTCCGGGAGGTGCCCGTGGTACCGACCCCGGAACGGCGGCCAGACGTCGTCGTCGCGTGCGGTGGGCCGGCGTCGGATGCCGTGCGCCAAGCGGCGGCCAGGAGTCTTCCGCTGCTGCTCGGCCTGCACGCGGACGACGAGGAGAAAGCCGCCACCGTCGCGGCCTACGGGAAGCCCGCGGACCACGTCTCGACCGTGCTCTGCCAAGTGGGCGACGCCGATGTCGTCCGCAAGGCGCTGCCGGCGTGGCTGAAGGGCGGGCTCGGCGCGCACGTCACCGTGGACGGACGGCCCGGGCCCAGCAGAGATCCGGGGGATTACACCGAACGGCTCTGCCGGATCCACCCGGTCGGCGACGCCGGGCACTGCGTCCGGACCCTGGAAACGAGCCTCCGGCGCACCGGCGTCTCCCACGTGCTGATGCTCGTGGAGGCGTCGGGTACGCCGGAGGGGACTTACGCGAACATCGCGCGGATCGGCACCGAGGTGCTGCCCGCGCTGCGGGCTAGCAGTCCCGCAGCTCCGGGCTCTGGTTGAGCAGCTGCCCGCGCGGCGAGACGAACGCGCGGTAGCGATCGCCGTCGAGCTCGGAGCTCCTGAACACGGCGACCCGGTGGCAGTTCTGGAAGGCCAGCTTGACGCCGAAGTGGCGCTCGAGGCCGCCGCGGATCGCGTCCGAGGCCAGGGCCCGCAGCAGCTGCCCGCGGGCCGCCTCGCTCGGTGGCGGCGTCTCGTTGTCGGCGAAGCCGTCCGCGGCGCCCTCGGCGTCGGCGATGACGCCGGTGATGACTTCCCAGGCGTACGGCAGGGATTCCTTGACGCAGGTGACGAACTCGGCGTCGGTGACCTCCCCGCGCTCGGCCTTCTCCAGCAGCGCGGGTGACACGTCCAGGGACATCGAACCTCCAGTTTGAGCAGGGCCACCCTCCTGGCTACCGGCCGGGTGGTCCCGCCACAAGAGAAAACGATGATCATCACCAATATGGCGGAAGGCCCGGTCACTCCCAGCGGAAGAACCGCGCCGCCAACGCCGTTCCGATCACCGCGAAGCCGGCGAGCACGACCAGCTGCAGCGGCTGGACGCCGGTGCCGACCCAGGCGTCCTGCAGCGGCTGCGTGCCCGGCGGGATGTAGTCGCCGATCCGCTGGAGGACCTCCGGCAGCAACGCCCGTGGCAGGTAGACGCCGCCGAAGAACATCGTCGGCAGGAAGGCGATCAGCGCGAACCCGCCGGCGGCCTTGGCCGTCCGGGCGATCGCCGCCGCCAGCAAGCCGAACGCGAACATCGAGACCATGCCGAGCAGCAGCGTCAGCAGGAACAGCAGCGGGTGCTTCGGCATCGGGACGTCGTAGGCCACGTTGGCCACGCCCAGCGTCAGGCCGATGCCCGCCAGCGCGACGACGACGTGGATCAGCAGCTGCGCGCCCAGGAGGTTCACCGGGTGCACCGGGGTGGTGGCCAGCCGGCGCAGCACACCCTGCTCGCGGTAGGTCGCGACGGCGCCCGGGATCGACTGCAGCGCCAGCATCGCGAGGCTGATGACGATCACCGAGGGCACCCACGCGTCGATGAACCGGTACCCGCCAGCGGCCGGGCTGGGCTCCGTCATGCCCGGGATGGCGCCGACCGCCAGCAACACCGCGGCCGGCAGCAGGATGCCCGCGATGCCCATGAACGGCGTGCGGAGGAAGAGCTTCGTTTCGGTGGCGGTGATCTTGGCGAAGGTGTTCACAGGGCGCTCCTCGTGAGCGTGACGAACGCGTCGTCCAAAGTGGATTCTCCGGCCGTGGCGCGGAGCTCGGCGGGGGTGCCGGTGGCGACCACGCGACCGGCGTCGAAGATCGCGACACGGTCGCAGAGCCGCTCGGCCTCGTCCATGAAGTGGGTGACCAGCAGGACGGTGACGCCGGTGGCGCGCACGCCTTCGACCAGCCGCCACGTCTCGCGGCGGGCGTGCGGGTCGAGCCCGGTGGTCAGCTCGTCGAGGATGGCCAGCTCGGGGTTGCCCACCAGCGCCAGCGCGATGGACACGCGCTGCTTCTGGCCGCCGGAGAGCTTCCCGAAGTAGGCGCGGGAGTGGTCGCGGAGGTCGAGCCGGTCGAGCAGGACGTCGACGTCGGCCGGGTCCGGGTAGAAAGACGCGAACAGCTCCAGCGCCTCCCGCACCCGCAGCTTCGCGGGCAGTTGGCTCTCCTGCAGCTGGACGCCGACCCGGCGGGTCAGTGCGGTGCGGTCGGCCGCGGGGTCGAGGCCGAGCACGGAGATCTCGCCGCTGTCGGCCTGACGGAGGCCCTGCAGGCATTCGACCGTGGTGGTCTTCCCGGCGCCGTTCGTGCCGAGGATGCCGAAGATTTCGCCGCGCTCGACGGTGAAGGAAACGCCGTCGACCGCGACGCGGGAGCCGTAGCTCTTGCGGAGGTCGGTGACTTCGATGAGTGGCATGGGGACAACGCTACGAAGGTTCCGCCGCACGCAGAATGACGCTGAATCCCCAGCTCAAGTAGGGTTTTGATGACGCGGGGGTGGGGCTGGGCCCACCCCGGTCGTGGGGCTTCGGGCAGTGCGCGGGCTCGGGCGTTCCGGCGAAGATTCCGGGGGAAGGAGGTGCCGGATGACGTACCTGCGTGCCCTCGGGCGGGCGCCGGCGCTGGCCGCGTTCGCCTTGCTCAGCTGGTTCGACGTGCTGGTCGAGCTGATCGCGTTCGCGCTGCTGTGCCTCGGGCTGGTCTTCTTCCTCGGTCCCGCGGTCGAATGGACGCGTCGCCGCTCGACCGCGGCGCGGGCGCTCGCCGCGCGCTGGTGCGGCGTCGAGATCGCCTCGCCGTACCGGCCCGAGCCGCCGGAGCCGGTTCGGGAACGCGACGGCTGGTACCGCGACGGCAACCAGCTCTACAAACGGGCGTTCTGGGTCCGCTGGCAGCACCGGCTCACGTGGGCGCTGGAGGATCCGGCGGCGGGGCGAGAGTTCACCTGGCAGCTGCTGAACCCGCTCGTCACGCTGCTGCTGCCGGTGGCCGTGCTGCTCGGCGGTCCCGCGGTGCTGCGCGGCTACGGCCGGTGGACGCGCTGGTGGCTCGGTCCTCGCCCGGCCGTCGAGCACGCGCACAAGAACTGGCTGCACCGGCACCTCGAGTCGCTCGGCCACCAGTTCGGCATCCTCGCGCTCGCCTTGGTGCAGCTGATCTTCTCGGCGTTCCAGCTGGCTGTCTTCGTCGGCGCCATGCCGCTGGCCGCCCCGGTCGTGCTGTGGACCCGGTCGTCCGTCACGGACACGCTGCGCCGCGAGGCGAAGAACTGGACGGGCGTGCGGATCCCGCGCCCGTACCTGCCGCCGCCCGGGTTGCCGGTGCCCCGCGCCGATGGGCTCTACCAGGTCGGCAAGCAGCTGTACGAGGAGCCGTTCTGGCCGGTCCAGCACGCCCGCAGGCGGTGGATCCTGCGCGATCGCGCCACCTGGCGGGACATCGCGGGCGGCGGCCTGCTCTCCCTCGTGTCACTCGTGTGCTCGCTGCCGGCCCTCGCGTTGTTCGGCTGGGCCATGACGGGCCTCTCGGTGCTTTGGGTGTGGCGGCCGTTCGTGTCGTCGCGGGCCGAGTGGTACCCGCTGCCCGCGGTGTCGACGCACCTCGGTGCGCTCGCGCAGACTCCGTTGATCCTGCTGGCGTTCGTTGTCGCGCTCACTCCGGCGCCGTGGGTCGCGCGGCAGCTGGCCCGCTTCGCCCGCGTGTGGCTGGGGCCGACCGAGTCGTCGCGGCTCGCCCAGCGCGTCGAACGGCTGAAGCAGACCCGCACGGACGTCACAGTCACGCAGGCGGCGGAGCTGCGGCGGATCGAACGCGACCTGCACGACGGGATCCAGTCACGGCTGGTCGCGATGGGGATGAAGCTCGGCGCGGTCGAAGCGCTGGTGGACACCGACCCGGCGGCGGCGAAGCGGCTCGCGGCCGAGCTGCGCGCGGCGTCCTCGGAAGCACTTACCGAGCTGCGGGTGCTGATCCGCGGAATCCACCCGCCGGTGCTGTCCGAGCGCGGCCTGCTGGACGCGGTGCGTGCGATGGCGCTCGACAGCCCGTTGAAGGCGCAGGTCACCGGCTCGCTGCCGGGGCGCATCGAGGAGCCGGTGGAGGCGTGCACGTACTTCGCGGTGTCGGAGCTGCTGGGCAACGCGGCGAAGCACGGCGCGGGGCGGGTGTCGATCGACGTCGGGTTCGCCGACGACCAGCTGACGGTGGTGGTGACCGACGACGGCAAAGGCGGCGCGAACCCGGCGCTGGGCTCGGGACTGCGCGGAATCGAGCGCAGGCTGGGCGGCTTCGACGGTAGGTTGACCCTGACCAGCCCGATCGGCGGGCCGACGAGGGCGACCGTGGAGATCCCGTGCCAGATCGACCCAGAACCGTTGTCGCCGAAGACCAATATCTCCTCCGAGACGGCCTGACGCATCTTCTGGCAGCCCACGGCTTCGACGTCGTCGCGGCGGTCGGCAGCGGTCCCGAACTGGCGGCGGCCCTGCGTGAGCACCGCCCTGATGTGTCCGTTGTGGACGTTCGCATGCCCCCGACGAACACGGACGAAGGGCTGCAGGTGTCCCTGGCGGCCCGCCGGGAGATCCCGGGGCTGCCGATCTTGGTGCTGTCGCAGCACGTCGAGCAGTTGTACGCGCGCGAACTGCTGGCGGACGGCACCGGCGCGATCGGCTACCTGCTGAAGGACCGCGTCTTCAACGCGGACCAGTTCATCGACGCGGTCCGCCGCGTCGCCGGCGGTGGCACGGTGATGGACCCCGAGGTCATCGCGAAACTGGTGGCGGGCAACGCCTCCGACCCCTTGGCCGCGTTGACGCCCCGCGAGCGCGAGGTGCTGGGCCTGATGGCGGAAGGCTGTTCCAACGCGGCGATCGCCGGCCGGCTGCACTTCAGCGAAGGCGCGGTCGGCAAGCACACGGCGAACATCTTCCAGAAGCTCGCCATCTCGGCTTCGGACGATACGAACCGCCGCGTGCTGGCCGTCCTCGCTTACCTCGGCGCCGGTTAGCCGCGCGAAACCCGCGTCATCTCGGCGCGCTCCACGACCTTGATCCGCTCCCGGCCGGCCGCCAGCCCCAGCGACTTCTCGTGCGCGTCGAGCTTGCCCCAGCCTTCCCAGGTCGTGAAGGGGATTCCGCGCGCGGCCAGGAAGTCGAGGATCGCGTCCGGGGACGCGTACTTCGGGGTCGCGAGCGTGTCCGCGTCCGACAGCAGGCTCGCGATCGTCTCCGCCGCGTCGCCCTTCGTGTGGCCGATCAGGCCGACCGGTCCGCGCTTGATCCAGCCGGTCACGTACACGCCCGGGAGCTGGTTCTCGTCCAGGTCCAGCACGCGGCCTGCCTGGTTCGGCACCACGCCGGCCGCGTGGTCGAACGGCAGCTCCGGCAGGTGCGACGACAGGTAGCCCACCGCGCGGTAGACGGCCTGGACGTCCCAGTCGTGGAACTCGCCGGTTCCGCGCACGTTCCCGTCGCCGGTCAGCTCGGTGCGTTCGGTCCGCAGGCCCACGACCCGGCCGTCCTCGCCGACGATCTCCGTGGGGGAGTGGAAGAAGTGCAGGTGCAGCCGCCGCTGGCGGGTGCCGGGCTCGCGGATCGCCCACTCCTGCAGCGTTTTCACGACCATGTCGATCTGCTTCGACGCCCGCAGCGCCGCGATACTGCCGTCGTCGAACTCGATGTCCTCCGGGGCCACGATGACCTCGACGTTCGGCGAGTGGTCCAGCTCGCGCAGCTCCAGCGGCGTGAACTTCGCCTGCGCCGGACCGCGGCGGCCGAACACGTGCACGTCGGTGATCGGGCTGGCCTTCAGACCCTGGTGGACGTTGTCCGGGATGTCCGTGGTCAGCAGCTCGTCGGCCGTCTTCGCCAGGATGCGCGCGACGTCCAGCGCCACGTTGCCGACGCCCAGCACCGCGACCGAAGACGCGGTCAGCGGCCAGGTGCGCGGCACGTCCGGGTGGCCGTCGTACCAGGACACGAAGTCCGCGGCGCCGTGGCTGCCGTCCAGGTCGATGCCCGGGATGTCGAGCTCGCGGTCGGCGGACGCGCCGGTCGAGAAGATCACCGCGTCGTAGAACTCGCGCAGCTCGTCGAGCTTGATGTCGGTGCCGTAGTCGATGTTGCCCAGCAGGCGGATGTTCGGCTTGTCGAGCACCTTGTGCAGTGCCGTCACGATGCCCTTGATGCGCGGGTGGTCGGGTGCGACGCCGTAGCGGATCAACCCGAAAGGCGCGGGCATGCGTTCGAAAAGGTCGATCGTCACGTCGGCGTCGGACTTGTCCAGGATGTCGGCGGCGTAAATGCCGGCGGGACCAGCGCCCACGACGGCTACGCGAAGAGATCGGCTCACCCCTCCCACGGTAAGTTAGGTTGCCCTAACCTAAAATGTGATTTACGGTACGGTCCACTAGTTGGGAGCCGGTAAGCTCGCCGCCATGCGCGTTCTCGTCGTCGACAACTACGACAGCTTCGTCTACAACCTGGTCCAGTACCTGGCCCAGCTCGGCGCCGACTGCACGGTCTGGCGCAACGACGTCGTGGACCTCGACCGCGTGCCCGAGTTCGACGCCGTGCTCGTCTCGCCCGGCCCGGGAACCCCGGAACGCGCTGGTCAGAGCATGGACGTCGTCCGCAAATGCGCCGAGACCCGCACGCCGATGCTCGGGGTCTGCCTCGGCCACCAAGCGCTCGGCGTCGTCTACGGCGCGACCGTCGACCGCGCGCCCGAGCTGCTCCACGGCAAGACGAGCCAGGTCCGCCACACCGGCGTCGGCATCCTCAAGGACCTGCCGGCGGAGTTCACGGCGACCCGGTACCACTCCTTGACCGTGGTGCCCGACACCATCCCGGCCGACGTCTTCGAGGTCACCGGCCGCACGGAGTCCGGCATCGTGATGGGCATGCGCCACCGCGAGCTGCCGCTGGAAGGCGTCCAGTTCCACCCCGAGTCGGTGCTCACCGAGGGCGGCCACCGGATGCTGGCGAACTGGCTGGCCACGGCCGGTCACGCCGTCGACCCGGCCCGCGTGGACGAGCTCGAGCGGGCGACCAAGGCGCTCCAGAAGGCCGCTGTTGCGTGATCCGGCTCGCGGGGGTCGGCAAGCGGTACGGGCGCGGTGACTTCGTCCTCCACGACGTCGACCTGAGCGTCGAGCCCGGGCACGTCGTCGGCGTCCTCGGGAGCAACGGCTCCGGGAAGTCGACGCTGCTGCGGATCATGGCCGGCGTCTCGCACCCGAGCACCGGCACCCTCACCGGTACCCCGCGGATCGGCTACCTGCCGGACCGCTTCCCGGCCGGCCAGCGCATGGGCGCGCGGGCCTACCTGCGGCACATGGCGCGCATCCACGGGCTCGCCGACCTCTCGGTGATCGACCCGCTGCTCGAGCGGCTCGCGCTGGTCGGCGGTCCGGCGGCGCCGCTGCGCACGTTGTCGAAGGGCAACGCGCAGAAGGTCGGGCTCGCCCAGGCCGTCATGGTGCGGCCCGACCTGCTGATCCTCGACGAGCCGTGGTCCGGGCTCGACGTCGGGACGCACGCGATCCTCGGCGAGCTCGTCGCCGAGACGCGGGCGCGCGGCGCGAGCGTCGTGTTCACCGACCACCGGCCGCAGGTGGTGCACGACCACGCCGACGTCGTCCACCTCATGACCGACGGCCGGCTCACTGCGGAGCGCTCCGCACCGACGACACGGATCGTGCTGCGCGGCGACGGCACCGGCTGGGCGGACGAGCCCGGCGTGCACCACGCGGTAGTCGAAGGCGCCCAGCTCGTGCTCACGGTCGAAGTCGCTTCGGTGGACGCCGTGCTGTTGCGGGCGCTGAAGGACGGCTGGTCGGTGCGGGAGGTGGCGCCGTGCTCGCCCTGACCCGCTACTACCTGGCGCTGCTCGGCCATTCGCAGCGGTACCTGCCGGCGCTGCTGGCCTACCTCGCGTTGTGCGTGATCCTCTACGCCGACCCGAACTCGCCGCCGCTGCCGCTGTTCGGTGTGAGCGCCGGCGGGCTGCTCGTCGTTTCGTGCTGGCTGACGATCGCGCTGCTCGACATCGAGGACCCGGTGCAGCGGCTGGTCACCCTGAGCCACGCGCGGCAGTGGCGGCGGATGGTCACCGGGGCGATCTTCACCGTGCTGGCCTGCTCGCTGGTCCTCACCGTGATCACCGAGGTGTGGTCGGCGCTCAAGTCGTTCAAGTTCCAGCCGTCGGCGCTGGGCATCGGGCTGCTCGCGCACCTCGCGTGCGCGCTGCTGGGCGTCGCGATCGCGCTGCCGTGCTCACGGCTGCTCGTGCAGCGGATCGGCTGGACGGTGCTCGCCGCCGTGGTCACGCTGATCGTCGTGCTGCTGGCGAAGATCCCGCTGGTCCACCCGCTGCTGCACGCCCTGACCGACGGTGAGCCGGTCGGCGGCCCGCTCGCGCTGGCGGTCGTGACGTCGGCGGTGGTGCTGGCCGTCAGTTTCCTGGTCGTGTCCCGGCTGGTGCATCGTCGTTCCTGAGTGCAAGTTGCAATCTTCAATTCCCGACTCGGGGTTCCGGCGGGTGCGCGGAGCCGACTAAGGTTCGGGGCCTCTCCGGATCTGGGCGAAGGGAGAACGGGTGACGGCTGGGATCGTAGCGATCACCGGGCCGGACTCCGACGGCGAACTCCAGGACCTCGCCGCCTGGCTGCGCGGCGAGGACGAGCTCCGCGGCCGCGTCCAGCTGTTCGACGTCGTCGTGGTCGGCGTGACCAGCAACTCCGCCGGCGTCTTCTGCCGTTCGCTGTTCGCCTGGCTGCTGCGCGGGCGCGAAGCCCACGTTTCCCTGAAGGTCAAACGCTCGGGCGCGGCCGAGGAGCTGGAGCTCGACTGTGGCGCCGCGAGCGACGCCGAACAAGTTCTCGGTGCCGTCCAAGGATTTCTCGACAAAGCCTGAACGACGAAGAAGGCCCGCACGGCGAACCGTGCGGGCCTTCTTCGTGTGAATCAGGATCAGGGGCCGGAGGAAGTCGTCGGGAACAACGGGCCCTCAGAGACGAAGACCGTCACGCTGTCGTCCTTGTCGATCTGCGTGCCCGCCGAGACCGTCTGCCGGGTGATCTGGCCCTCGGGTTTGTTGCTGGTCCGGTCGGACTGCTGCTTCAGGGTGCCCTTCCAGCCCATGCTTTCCATCTTGTCCTGAGCCTCGTCGACCGTCATGCCGACCAGGGAGGGCATCTGGATCTTGCTGTCCTCCGGCGGGCCCGTGGAGACGGTCAAGGTGATCTGGCTGCCGACCGCCACCTGACCGCCGTTCGGGGTCTGCTGGATGACCTGTTCCTTCGGCTGGTCGGACTGCTGCTCGACCCGCTTCACGGTGAAGCCCAGGCCGGTGAGGGCGGAGTTGGCCTCGGCGAAGGTCTTGCCGATGTAGTTCGGCACCTGCTTCAGCTGCTTGCCCTTGCCGATGGTGATGGACACGCTCGTCCCCTGCGGGGCGTCGCTCCCGGCCTGGGGGGTCTGGTTGACGACCTTGCCGACGTCGTTCTGGTCGTCGACGTCGACTTCCTGCACGGTCTGGCTCAGGGTCAGCCCGACTTCCTTCAGCTTCGCTTCCGCTTCGTCGCGGGAGCTGCCCTTCAGTTCGGGCACCTTCGAGTTGCCCGGCTTCTGGCCGATCGTGAGCGTGATCTGCGCCGACGTGGCGACCGGCGTGCCCACGTCGGGGGTGACCGAGATGACCTGGTTGATCTGGTCGTTGGTGCACGGCGTGTTGCCGCTGCTGTCGGGCACTCCGCAGACCACTGCCTTGTTCGCGCCGAAGTTGTTGAAGCCCTTCTCGCGCAAGGTGTTCTTGGCCGCCAGCTCCGACTGACCCTTGACGTCGGGGATCGCCACGGTGGTCGCTTCGTCGTTGCTCTTGAAGGCGTTCGACAGCCACATGATCAGCAGCACCGCGCCCAGTACGAACACCGCGGCCAGTACCCCGAGGATCGTGCGGCGCCGGCGCTTGGCCTTCGGGTCCTCGTCGTCCGCGGCGTCGTACTCCTCGTAGCGCTGCGGCTGGCGCCGGTCGGTGTTCATCACCTGCGTGCGCTCGTCCTCGGACATCACCATCGGCGCCGCCGGGCGCTGGCCCGACAGGGTGCGCACCAGGTCCGAGCGCATCTCGGCGGCCGACTGGTAGCGGTTCGCCGGGCCCTTCGCCAGCGCCTTCAGCACCACGGCGTCGAGCTCGGGCGCGACCGCCGGGTTGACCGACGACGGAGGGTTCGGGTCCTCCCGGACGTGCTGGTAGGCGACCGCGACCGGGGAGTCCCCGGTGAACGGCGGCTCGCCGGTGATCAGTTCGTACAGCACGCAGCCGGCGGCGTAGACGTCGGAACGGGCGTCGACCGACTCACCGCGGGCCTGCTCCGGCGACAGGTACTGCGCCGTGCCGATCACCGCGGCGGTCTGGGTCATCGCGGACTGGCCGTCGTGCATCGCGCGCGCGATGCCGAAGTCCATCACCTTGACCGCGCCGTTCTTCGTGATCATCACGTTGGCCGGCTTGACGTCGCGGTGCACGATGCCGTGGCGGTGGGAGAAGTCCAGCGCCGCGCAGACGTCGGCCATGACCTCCATGGCGCGCTTCTGCGACATCGGACCCTCGGTCTTGACGATGTCGCGCAGCGTCCGGCCTTCGACGTACTCCATGACGATGTACGGCAGCGGGCCGAATTCGGCGTTCGCTTCACCCGTGTCGTAGACCGCGACGATCGCCGGGTGGTTCAGCGCGGCGGCGTTCTGCGCTTCACGGCGGAAGCGCTCCAGGAACTGCGGATCCCTGGCGAGATCGGCACGGAGGATCTTGATCGCGACTTCCCGGCCCAGTCGCACGTCGTGGCCGTGATGGACCTCGGACATGCCTCCGTAGCCGAGCGTCTCGCCCAGCTCGTACCGGTTGGAGAGCAGTCTGGGTGTGCTCATCTCTGGGTGCCGTTCCATTCCGTCCAAGGTGTGGTCATGATGCCTTGCTGGCCATCGTCGGTCGTGCCGGGAGTGTCCGCCGGGTAGGCGCTCGAAGCGGGCGGCTCCTCAGCGGGCGGCTGTCTGCCCGGGACCACCTGGCTCGTCGTCTGACCGGTGTGCGGTGGCGAGCCCGAGCTGCCGATCATCTTCGCCACCAGGACGATGCCCGCCACCAGGACAACGAGCAGGATGGCCGCGAGGAGCGCCCACCAGCCCCACTGGGACTTCTTCCGGGCCACCGGCACCATGGCCGGACGCATCATGGGCCGGGACGGCGGGCCGATGGCGACCATCGGGTTCATCGCCGGCGACGGCGGGCCGACCGGCATGTGCTGCTGCGGCGGCGGGACCTGCTGCTGTTGCGGCGGTGGCTGCTGCTGGACCGGGTGCTGGCCGGTCGAGGCCGGGGGCTGTGCGGGGTGCTGCCCGGTCGAGTAAACGGCGTTGACCAGCCCGGACGGCGTCGGCAGCGGCATCCCGGCGCGGACCGCGGCGACGGCGTTCGCGAACTCGCCGCCGTTGTTGTAGCGCTGCCGCGGGTCCTTCACCAGCGTCGCCTCGATCACCGCGCGCGCGGCGGGCGGGACGTCCGGCGGCAGCGGCGGCGCGATGTCGCGGATGTGCATCATCGCGACCGTCACGGCGTTTTCGGACAGGAACGGCCGGTGCCCGGCGAGGCATTCGTAGCCGCACACCGCCAGCGAGTAGACGTCGGACGCCGGCTCGGCCGGGTGCCCGAGCGCCTGCTCCGGCGCGATGTAGTGCGCGGTGCCCATGACCATGCCGGACCGGGTGACCGGCGCGGCGTCGGCCGCCTTCGCCACGCCGAAGTCGGTGATCTTCACCTGGCCCGCGGGCGTCACCAGGATGTTGCCCGGCTTGACGTCCCGGTGGACCAGGCCCTGTTCGTGCGCGGCCTGCAGCGCGTTGCCCGCCTGCTCCAGCATGTCGAGCGTGAACTCCGCCGACAGCCGGCCGTGCTTCGCCAGCAACCCGGCCAGCGGGTCACCGTCGACGAGCTCCATCACCAGGTACGCGATCGACAGGTCGCCGTCGAAGATGGTCTCGCCGTAGTCGTGCACCGCGGCGATGCCGGGGTGGTTCAGCGACGCCGTCATCCGCGCTTCGGTGCGGAAGCGGTGGAGGAACTCGGCGTCGCCGGAGAGCTCGGCCTTGAGGATCTTGACGGCCACGGTCCGGTCCAGCCGGGTGTCGCTGGCCTGCCAGACCTCGCCCATCCCGCCGACGGCGATCCGGCTCGTCAGCTTGTAGCGCTCGGCCAGTAGCTGACCGGAGGACAGCATGCGCTCATCCACCCCCGAGCTTGGCGTTGATCGCCGCGCGGCCGATCTCGGCGGCGACCGAGCCGCCGGTGGCCGCGAGCCCGCGGTTACCGCCGTCCTCGACGATGACGGCGACCGCGATCTGCGGGTCGTTCGCCGGGGCGAAGGCGGTGTACCAGGCGTGCGGTGCGGTGTTCTTGGAGTCCGTGCCGTGCTCGGCGGTGCCGGTCTTCGAGGCGATCTGGATGTCCGGGCGCTTGCCGCCGCCCTTGGTGAAGCCCTCGGAAGCGATCATCATGTCCTTGAGGATCGCGGCGTTCGACGACGAGAGTGCCGCCGTGCCGGTGAGCTCGGTGGGACTGTAGTCCTCGATGGTCGAGAGGTCCGGCGCCAGTACCGACTGCACCAGCTGTGGCTTCATCGCCATCCCGCCGTTGGCCACGGTGGCCGCGAGAAGACAGTCCTGCAGCGGGGTCAGCCGGACGTCGCGCTGGCCGATGCCGCTCTGGTAGAGCGCGCCCTGGGAGTCGAGCGGGCCGACCGTGGAGGGTGCCACCTTCATCGGCACGGTCAGGTCGGTCTGCCCGATGCCGAAGTTCGCGGCGGTCTTCTTCATCTTGTCCGCGCCGAGCTGGCCCGCGAACTCCGCGAACGGCACGTTGCAGGAGTGCGCGAGCGCGTCCTTGAACGTGGTGCCCGGGCAGGCCTCGCCGGCGTAGTTCTCCAACGTGACGCTCGTGCCGGGCAGCTTCGTGTTCGGCGCCGGGTTGACCGGGGTGTCCGGGCCCTTGCCGTCCTCGAGCACCGCCGATGCGGTGACCAGCTTGAACGTCGACCCCGGCGGGTAGGTCTCCGAGATCGCCCGGTTCAGCATCGGGTTCTTCGGGTCCTTGACGTAGGAGTTCCAGGCGTCGGTCTGTGCCTTCGACGTGTGCGACGCCAGCTTGTTCGGGTCGTACGACGGCGTCGACACCATCGCCAGGATCCGGCCGGTCTTGGGCTCCAGCGCCACGACGGCACCGGTGTAGTTCTTCTGTGTCATCAGGTCGTACGCGGCCTTCTGGACGGCCGGGTCGATGGTCAGCCGGACGTTGCCGCCACTGGGGTCGCGGCCGGTGACCATGTCCGACAGCCGGCGCACGAACAGCCGCGGGTCCGAGCCGTTGAGGACGTCGTCCTCGGAGCGCTCGAGCCCGCCGGAGCCGTAGTTGATCGAGTAGTAGCCGGTGACCGGGGCGTACATCGGGCCGTCGACGTAGGACCGGGTGTACTTGTACTTGTCGTTCGACGGGTCGACCTTCGCCAGCACTTCGCCGTTCGCCTGCGACACGATCTGGCCGCGGCGGCGGGCGAACTCGTCGTAGAGGACCCGCGCGTTGCGCGAGTCGGTGCGGTAGTCGTCGGCCTTCACCACCTGGATGTAGGTGGCGTTCGCCAGCAGCAGGACGACCATCACGAGCATCGCCATGCCGACCTTGCGCAGCGGGGTGTTCATGCCTGGGCGCCCCCGTCCGCCGGCGGGCGCTGCACGAGCACGGTGTGCGCCTCGGCGATCGGCGCCTGCGGCTGGGCCTGCGGCTTCGGCCGCGCCGCGGGCCGCCGGGCGGCGTCCGAGACGCGGAGCAGCAGCGCGACGAGGATGTAGTTCGCCAGCAGCGACGAACCACCCTTCGACAGGAAGGGAGCGGTGATACCGGTCTCCGGGATGAGTTTCGTGACCCCGCCGACGACGACGAAGATCTGCATGACCATGGTGAACGCCAGCCCGCCGCCGAGCAGCTTGCCGAACGTGTCCCGCACCGCGAGCGCGCTCCGCATGCCGCGCATCGCGACCAGCAAGTACAGCATCAGGACGGCGGCGAGACCGATGAAGCCGAGCTCTTCGCCGATCGCGGCGGTGATGAAGTCGGTGTTGGCCTCCGGGACCATGTCCGGGCGCCCGGCGCCGAGGCCGGTGCCCCCGATGCCGCCGGTGCCGAGCCCGAACAGGCCCTGCGCGATCTGGTAGCCGCCGCCGAGCTTGTCGTAGGTGGCCAGCGGGTCCAGCCAGTTGGCGACGCGCTGCTGGACGTGCGTGAAGAGGTTGTAGGCGATCAGGCAGCCGCCGACGAAGAAGCTCAAGCCCAGGACGACCCAGATGATCCGCTCGGTCGCCACGTACAGCATCATCAGGATGACGCTGAAGAACAGCAGTGACGTGCCGAGGTCTTTCTCGAACACCAGGATGCCGATGCAGGCGATCGCGGCGATGAGGATCGGGCCCAGGTCACGCGCGCGCGGCAGCTCGACGCCGAGGAACTTCTTGCCCGCCACCATGAACAAGTCGCGTTTCGACACCAGGAACGAAGCGAAGAAGATCATCAGCAGGATCTTCGCGAACTCGCCCGGCTGGATCGAGAACCCCGGCAGTTTCAGCCACACCTTCGCGCCGTTGACCTCGGACAGGCTCGACGGCAGCAGCGCCGGCAGGGCCAGCGCCACGATGCCGACCAGGCCCGCGGTGTAGCCGTAGCGGGTCAGCGTGCGGTGGTCGTTCACGAAGACCAGCACCGCGACGAAGAACGCCAGCGAGATGACCGTGAACAGCACCTGAGCGGTGACGGCGGGGGTGTAGTCCTTGCCGTTCTGGGTGGCCCGCTCCGCCAGCGCCAGGTCGATCCGGTGGATCATCACCAGGCCGATGCCGTTCAGCAGGGCGACGCAGGGGAGCAGCACGGGGTCCGCGTAAGGCGCCCACTTGCGCACCGCCAGGTGCGCCGCGGCGAAGATGGCGAGGTAGGCGAGGCCGAGCCAGACGATCGACCAGGTCAGCTGCTGCTCCTGGTTCGCCTCCACCAGCACCAGGGCGATGGTGACGATGAACGCGGCGAACCCCAGCAGCACCAGCTCGGTGTTGCGGCGGGTCGGGACGTCGCGCGGCGGGTTCGTCTGGAACTGCGCGGCGAGCGGCTCGGCGGTGCGCGCGGCGGGCTGGCTCATCAGTTACCGCCTCCCGTCGTCGGTGCCGTCGAACTCGGCGTCGAGCAGTCCCTCCCCGCTGGCTGGTTCGCCGACGACGGAGCAGTGGAGCCGGCCGGTGCCGACGGGGACGTCGGCGTGGCCGTGGGCGTCGGCGTCGGGGACGGCTGGCTGCCCGCCGGCGCGCAGTTGTTCAGGCGCTTGTGCAGCTGCAGGAAGTCGTCGATGTACTTCCGCGCGTCGTCCAGGCTGTCCTTCTTGACGCCGTTCTGCACCGCCAGCCGCGCGTCTTCCTGGAGCTGGTTGACGCGCAGCTTGTCCGTGCACACCTGGTTCGGCGGGCACGAGCCCTGCTCGTAGGTGTGCAGGTCGATGCCGAGGATGCTGCCGGGGACGCCGCGGTAGATCACGACCTCCTGGTCCGCACCTTCGCCGACATAGTACTGACTCAGGACGAAGTACCGGGTCGCGATGGCGGCCGCGGCGAGCACCACGAGCACCACCAGCGCACCGGCGAGCCAGCGGAACCGCTTCCGGCGCCGGGCCTTCGGATCCACGCTCGGCTGCGGCAGCTCCGGACGCGGCTGCTGCGGCGGCTGGGTCAGCGCCCTCGCCCGCGCCGCGGGGGAGTCGCCCTGGTGCAGCTCGTCGCTGCCGTCCCCGGCGGCGCCGCCCACGATGGGCGCGTCCTCGCCGAAGTCGACGTCGACGACGTCGGCGATGATCACCGTGACGTTGTCGGTACCGCCGCCCTTGAGCGCCAGCTCGATCATCCGGTCCGCGCACTGCTGCGGGTCCGGGATCTGCACGGCTTCGGTCAGCGTCTCGTCGCTGACCATGCCGGACAGGCCGTCCGAGCAGATCAGGTACCGGTCGCCGGAGCGGGCTTCGCGCACGGTCAGGCTCGGTTCGACCTCGTGGCCGGTGAGCGCCTTCAGCAGCAGCGACCGCTGCGGGTGCACCGCCGCCTCTTCGGGCGTGATCCGGCCCTGTTCCAGAAGTTCGTTGACGAAGCTGTCGTCACGCGTGATCTGCGCGAACTGGCCGCTTCGCAAGAGGTAGGCGCGTGAGTCGCCGACGTGCACCAGCCCCAGGCGGGTGCCGGCGAACAGCACAGCGGTCAACGTGGTGCCCATGCCGTCCAGGTCGGGGTCCTGCGAGACGAGCTCGGCGATCGCGGCGTTGCCGTTCGCCACCGCCTCTCGCAGCTGGGCGAGCAGGTCGTCACGCGGTTCGTCGTCGTCGAGGGGGGCGAGCGAGGCGATGACGACCTTGCTGGCCACCTCACCCGCCGCGTGGCCACCCATCCCGTCGGCGAGCGCGAGCAGGCGGGGGCCGGCGTACACGGAGTCCTGGTTGCTCGAACGCACCAGGCCCCGGTCGCTGCGGGCTGCGTAGCGGAGGACGAGAGTCATGGGCGAAGCTCGATCACCGTCTTGCCGATCCGGATGGGGACTCCGAGCGGGACCCGGAGGGGTGCAGTGACCTTAGCCCGGTCCAGATAAGTGCCGTTGGTCGAGCCCAGATCTTCCACGTACCAGTCCTCACCGCGCTGGGCGATCCGGGCGTGCCGGGTCGACGCGTAGTCGTCGTCGAGCACCAACGTGGAGTCGTCGGCCCGGCCGATCAGGATCGGCCGGCCGTCCAGCGCGATGCGCGTCCCCGCGAGCGCACCGTGGGTCACCAGGAGCTGCTGCGGCGACTTGCTGTTGCGCGGCTTCTTCTCCTTCTTGCGCCCGAAGGTCGGCACTTGGACCCGCATGCCGGAAGCCGCGTAGAGGTCCGAGCGCACCACTCTGAGCGCGGCGAGCACGAAGAGCCAGAGCAGCACGAGGAAGCCCACCCTGGTGAGTTGTACGACCAGCTCTGGCACTTGGTGTGTCCGCTCCCGACTCGTCCGTGCAGCCGCGGCGCGGGTACGCCGCGGTCCCCCCGCACGTCAATTCTGCGGGAACAGTATTCCGTGCCCCCAGTCAGCCCTGCGTACGGAACACGAGCGAGGAGTGCCCCACCCGGATGACGTCGCCGTCCGCGAGCTGCCAGGTCTGGACCGGAGTGCCGTTCACGGTCGTTCCGTTGGTCGAGCCGATGTCGGCGAGCGTCGCGCTCTGGCCGTCCCAGGTGATCTCCAGGTGCCGGCGCGAGACGCCGGTGTCCGGCAGGCGGAAGTCCGCGTCCTGGCCGCGGCCCACGACGTTCCCGCCCTGCTTCAGCGAGTACGTGCGGTTCGAGCCGTCGTCCAGCTGCAGGCTCGCCGCGAGCTGGCGGCCCGCCGCGGGCGGGGCGTAGCCACCCTGCTGCTGGGCGTACGGGTCGGCGGCCGGCTGGGCGTACGCCTGCTGCTGCCCGTACTGGTCGTAGCCGCCCTGCTGCTGGCCGCCGTACTGGTCGTACCCGGGCTGCTGCTGGCCGGCGTACTGGTCGTACCCACCCTGCTGGTAGCCGCCCTGCTCGTAGCCACCCTGCTGGGGCTGGGCGTAGCCGCCCTGGTCGTACCCGGGCTGCTGGGCCTGGCCGCCGTAACCCTGGTCGTAGCCGCCCTGCTGGGGCTGGCCGTAACCACCTTGGTCGTAGCCGCCCTGCTGGTAGCCGCCCTGTTCGTAACCACCGCCCTGGGGCTGCCCGTAGCCACCTTGGTCGTAGCCGCCCTGCTGCTGGCCGTAACCCTGGTCGTATCCGGGCTGCTGGCCACCCTGGCCACCCTGCTGTCCGTAGCCGTACTGGCCCTGCTGGCCGTACGGGTCACCCTGGTCGTATTGGCCGTAGCCGGGGGGCTGGCTCATTGCTGGGTCTCCTGCGTTGCTGGGTCGTGCCGGCCGCGATGAACCGGCGCCTGAGGGGCGGGCGTCGGGATCGACGGACGAACGGGTCTTGAACTGTCCAGTATGCAGCGCCTCGTTGCGCTCGAGTGATACGACGACGTCACCATAGGTGTCCAGGCCCTCGGCGGCGAGGTGTTCCGCCACCGCCTTGGCCAGCACCTGGGTGACCCGTTGCTCGTCACCGGCCATGCGCTCGTGGTCAGCTGCCCCCAGGGACACGATGTAGTGATTGGGGGCGAGCTGTCGACCGCCTGCCAGCTCACGAACGTTCTCCTCACTCTCCCGCTCCAGGGCGATCGCCACTTCCTGCGTGACGACGTTGCCACCGAACATGCGCGCGAAAGTGTTCCCCACCAGGTTCTCGAGGCGTCTGTCAAAACGCTCGACGCGGCTCACCGGGGAAAACCTCCTCACACGTGTGCTTCCGCTATCGATCCTATCCGGGTGAGCCCGCCTCGACACGGCCCCCGGTGAAACCGGTGAGAACCACCTGCTAGTCTTCTCCTCGCTGTCGTAGAGAAGCACTCGGGCGAGTGGCGGAATGGCAGACGCGCACGGTTCAGGTCCGTGTGTCCGAAAGGACGTGAGGGTTCAACTCCCTCCTCGCCCACAGCGAAAGGGCCCCGGCTGGTTGCCGGGGCCCTTTTTCGTGTCCGGGGGCCGTTTCGCTCAGGTGGGGAATATCACCCGTTTGGCTCTGCGTGGTGTTCGCTCACGGCGCACCTCGAGGTGTATCAAGCCGTCGTTTTGGTGATCCAGGCCGCCAGGACGTCGGCTCGGCTCGTCGTTTCGATGCCCGCGTGGGGGCAGCCCGGGCCCGTCGCCTCCAGGGCCACGAGTTCGGTCCCCGTGAAGTAGGGGGCTCCGGAGTCGTACGTGCACGCGCTCGTGGTGATCTCCGGGGCGGCCCCGCGGACACCCAGAGTGGCCGGCTCCACCTTCGCCACCGCCACCGTGCCCTGCTGCATGCGGGAGGCCGGCTTGGGGTCCGTGCCCGTCAGGCTGCCCCAGCCCGCCAGGGTCAGCTGCTGGCCGACCTTCGGCGCCGTGCGGTTCACCTTCAGGGGCTGGACCGTGGCCACCGGGGTGTCGAGCTTGATCAGGGCCACGTCGTTCTCCTTGGCCTGGACCACCTCGGTCACCTTGCGGGCCACGCCGGATTCGGTGGCTTCGTCGACCAGGCCCAGGGTCGCGGTGGTCGGGTAGGGGACCTTGCCCGAGACGCGGTTGCGGTTCGCGTCGTGGAAGCAGTGGCCCGTGGTCAGGACCCAGGCGGGGGCGATCAGGGTGCCGGTGCAGTAGCTGCTGTAGGTGGAGCCGTCCGGGCGCGGGATCTTCGTCATCGCTAGCTTCGCGACGAACCCGAACTGCCCGGCGGGCACGTCCGTGCCGTGGGCGACCCCCGGCGCGGCCCAGGCGGCGGGGGCGGTGGAGATGGTCAGGACAACAGCGGCGAGCAGAGCGCGCAGGCGCATTCTTCCCCTTCGTCGAGTCGGTGATCGACGTTCGACGTTAGGGCCGCCGCGGTCCCCGCGGAATTCCCTGGCCGGGCGTCACCCGGTGGACCATCGGGTGACGCCCGGACGGAGGTCAGCCGACGTGCGAAGCGATCCAGTCCGCGCCCACGTCGACGCGCGCGGTCGTCTCGGCCTGGTCGTGGGGGCAGTCCGGGCCGTCGCTCTCGATGGACACCAGGCGGCCGCCGCTCTTGCCCGACGGGACGAAGTACGGGGCGCCCGAGTCGTACGTGCACGCGCTCGTCGTGGACGTCGGGGCGAAGCCCTTCACGCCGACGTACTGCGGGTCGACCGTCGCGACCTTCATCTGGCCCTGCTGCAGCTTCGTGCCCGGGGCCGGGTCGACCGCGGTGAGGCTACCCCAGCCGGCGAGCGTGACCTGCTGGTCGATCGTCGGCGTCCGGTGGTTGATCGACAGCGGCTCGATGCCGAAGACCGGCTTGTCGAGCTCGGCGATCGCGATGTCGTTGCTCGGTGACTGGTACACCGTCACGACGTTGCGGGTGACGCCCGGCTTGTCCACTGTGGTCGTGCCCAGCAGGACCGACGTCGGGTACGGCACCGGGCCGGACACCGGGTTGCGGGCCGCGTCGTGGAAGCAGTGGCCGGCCGTGATGATCCACTTCTTGGCGATCAGCGAACCCGAGCACGCGCTGTTGTACTTCGTGCCGTCGGTGCGCGGGATGTCCGTCATGGTCAGCTTCGCGGCGAACTCGAACGTTCCCTGCGGGACGTCGGATCCGTTGGCCACGGCCGAAGCCGGTGCCGCGGTGACCACCGCCGCCGCGAGCGCGAAGAGCGTGGCGGAAAGCAGAGCGCGAGTGCGCATTCACAACCCCCTGGTTGGGCCGGCGGCCGGCCGGCGATGGGGGCGAGGGTAGCGAAAACGCAAAGGCGGTGGCGGGAATCCCCGCCACCGCCGGAAAGTCAGTTGACGCCGACCAGGTCGACGACGAAGACGAGGGTCTCGCCCGGCTTGATGACGCCGCCCGCGCCGCGGTCGCCGTAGCCCAGGTGCGGCGGGATGACGAGCTTGCGGCGGCCGCCGATCTTCATGCCCGCGACACCCTGGTCCCAGCCCGAGATGACCTGGCCGGCGCCGAGGCCGAAGCGCAGCGGCTCGCCGCGGTTCCAGGACGCGTCGAACTCCTCGCCGGTCGAGTGCGAGACGCCGACGTAGTGCACGGTGACGGCCTTGCCGGGCGTGGCCTCCGCGCCGTCACCGACCGTGATGTCGGTGATCTCGAGGTCGGCCGGAGGGTTGCCCTCGGGGCGGTCGATCTGGGGCTTTTCCAAGGTCATGGCACTCACCGTACCCACGCGCACGAGGCTGCGCCGAACGGACTACGTCCAAGGGCTGAAAAACGCGAAAAGTCTTCACACTTGTCCTACTGGTGGGTAGCGTGCGCTTCGTCACTCTCCTTGACCGAGGGAGCCTTGATGCGACGCGGCATCCGCACCTTGACCTTGACGGCTTTGGCGGGCTTGGTCGCCGGGCTCACCCAGGTCGCTGTCACCGCTCCGGCCGCCCAGGCGGCCGCGGCGCCCAACGACTACTGCGGCGGGCAGTGCAGCGACATCCTGCCGCCCGGCGAAAACGGCAGCGCCACCCTCGCGGACATCCTGGCGCACAAGGTGCTCGGCACCCGGCCGGCGCACGCGGCCGACCAGCTCGGCAAGTACTCCTCGCTGGCCGGCGGCTACCAGACGCTGACCACCGGGGCGATCAACCAGTACTTCAACGACTCGTCGTTCGGCGTCGCCGCCGACCAGGTCGCCAGCACGATCCAGCCGCGCTCCGACGTGACGATCGTGCGCGACAAGTCCCTCGGCGTCCCGCACATCACCGGCACCACGCGCGCCGGCACCGAGTTCGGCGCCGGGTACGCGGCCGGGCAGGACCGGCTGTGGCTGATGGACGTCCTGCGCCACGCCGCCCGCGGCCAGGTGACGTCGTTCGCCGGCGGCGCCGAGGCCAACCGGGAGCTGGAGCAGAGCTTCTTCGCGAACGCGCCCTACACCGAAGCCGAGCTGCAGAAGCAGATCGACAACGTCGCCGCGAGCGGCCCGCGCGGCGCGCAGGGTCTCGCCGACGCGCAGGCCTACGTCGACGGGATCAACAAGTACATCACCGACTCCCACAGCGGCCGCTACTTCCCGGGCGAGTACGTCCTCACCGGGCACGTCGACGCGATCACGAACGCCGGCACCATCGACCCGTTCAAGCTGACCGACCTGGTCGCGCTCGCCTCGCTGGTCGGCGCCGAGTTCGGCGCCGGCGGTGGTGGCGAAGTGCAGAACGCCGTCGCGAAGCTGGCGCTGCAGGAGCAGTACGGCGCCGTGCAGGGCGAGAAGGTGTGGCAGAGCCTGCGGTCCGAGGACGACCCCGAGGCCGTCAAGACGCTGCACGACGGGCAGACGTTCCCGTACGGCAAGACCCCGGCCAACCCCGCCGGGCAGGCCTTGCCGGACAAGGGTTCGGTGACCCCGCAGCAGCTGGTGTTCGACCAGACCGGCTCGGCGTCGACCGCGACGCCGTCCACTGTGGACGTCCCGGCCCCGGCCGCGCAGGAGCCGGCCCGCGGGATGTTCGACAACGGCGTGCTGCCGGGCGACATGCTGACCGACAAGCACGGCATGTCGAACGCGCTCGTCGTGTCCGGCTCGAAGACCGCCAGCGGCCACCCGATCGCCGTCTTCGGCCCGCAGACCGGGTACTTCGCGCCGCAGCTGCTTCTGCTGCAGGAGCTGCAGGGCCCGGGCATCAGCGCTCGCGGCGCGGCCTTCGCCGGGCTGAGCATGTACGTGCTGCTGGGCCGCGGCCAGGACTACTCGTGGAGCGCGACGACGTCGGCGCAGGACATCATCGACACCTACGCGCTGAACCTGTGCGACCCGAGCGGCAAGGCGCCGACGAAGGACTCGAACTACTACACCTACCAGGGCCAGTGCGTGCCGATGGAAACCGTGGAGGTCAAGAACTCCTGGAGCCCGACGGTCGCCGACGGCACCGCGGCCGGCTCGTACACCTTGCGCAGCTACCGCACGAAGTACGGCCCGGTGGCCAGCCGGGCGACGGTCGGCGGCAAACCCGTGGCGTACGCGCAGCTGCGGTCTTCGCTCTTCCACGAGGCCGACTCGCTGATCGGCTTCCAGGAGCTGAACGACCCGGGCTTCGTCAAGTCCGCGGCGGACTTCCAGAAGGCCGCTGCCGACATCAACTTCACGTTCAACTGGTTCTATGCCGACTCGAAGGACATCGCGTACTTCAACTCCGGCGCCAACCCCGCCCGGCAGTCCAATGTGGACCCGAACATGCCGGTGTGGGGTGACCAGGGGCACGACTGGACCGGCTGGAACCCGAACGGGAACGTCGCGAACTACACCCCGGCGTCGCAGCACCCGCAGTCGGTCAACCAGGACTACTACGTCAGCTGGAACAACGCGCAGGCCAACGGCTACGCGGCGGCCGGGGCCGACAAGTCCGCCGTGCACCGCGTCGACCTGCTCGACACGCGCGTCAAGACGATGATCCTCACCGGCACCAAGGTCACCCGGGTCAACCTGACCCAGGCGATGGAGGACGCCGCGCTGGCCGACCTGCGTGCCGAGCGTGTCCTGCCGCTGCTGCTGCAGGTGCTCGACAAGACGCCGACCACCGGTGCGGCCGCCGACGCCGAGGCGAAGCTGAAGGCGTGGATGGCCAACGGCCACAAGCGGACGGAAACCACAGCCGGCAGCAAGGCGTACGCCGATGCCGACGCGATCCGGATCTTCGACGCGTGGTGGCCGCTGCTGGTCCAGGCCGAGTTCAAGCCGGGCATGGGCGACAACGCCTACAACGCGATGACGGGCGTGCTGGGCATCAACGAAAGCCCGTCCGGTTTCCAGAACGGCAACGGCCAGCACACCGGCCAGCCGCACAAGGGCTCGTCGTTCCAGATGGGCTGGTGGGGTTACGTCAGCAAGGACATCCGGCAGGTGCTCGGCCAGCCGGTCGCGGGCCCGCTCGGGCAGACGTTCTGCGGCGGCGGGAACCTCACCACGTGCCGCCAGGCGCTCGTCGACTCGCTGACCACGGCCGCGGGCCAGCCCGCGAACACCGTCTACCCCGGTGACGCGAGCTGCTCCGCGGGTGACCAGTGGTGCGCCGACACCATCGTGCACAACGCGCTGGGCGGCATCACGCAGGACAAGATCAGCTGGCAGAACCGCCCGACGTTCCAGCAGGTCGTCGAGTACACCGCGCACCGCGGCGACAACATCGCGAACCTCGCGCCGGGGAGGACGGTCAGCGCCACCAGCGCCGAAACCGGCTTCTACCCGTCCCCGGCGTCGAACGCGATCGACGGGAACGCCTCGACCCGCTGGGCCAGCGACTGGAGCGACGACCAGGCGATCACCGTCGACCTCGGTTCGGTGCAGCCGGTCTCACGGGTGGCGTTGAGCTGGGAGTCCGCGTACGGCAAGGGTTACAAGATCCAGACTTCGCCGGATGCGGTGAACTGGACGGACGCGGCGGTGGTCACCGACGGGAACGGCGGGCAGGACAACGTGTCCTTCACACCGACGCAGGCCCGGTTCGTGAAGCTGCAGGGCGTCCAGCGCGGCACGAAGTACGGCTACTCGCTGTACGAGTTCGAGGTGTACGCGCACTGAAGCCAGGCCGGCCCGCCCCTGGACGCGGGGGCGGGCCGGCCGTCTTCGTCACAGTGACCGGCGCATGACCTGCGGTTACCGTGATCGCATGGACGACTGGACGCCCCGCACCAAGGCCATCGCCGCCGGCCGGCCGCACGGCCCCGGCGAGCCGCTGAACACTCCGCTCGTCGCCACCAGCACGTATCAAGCCGGTGGCGACTTCGTGTACGCGCGTGGCGACGGGACGCCGACCTGGCACGCGCTCGAGGAGACCATCGGGGCGCTCGAAGGCGGCCACGCGACGGCGTTCGCGTCCGGCGTCGCGACGCTGTCCGCGGTGCTGGACCTGCTGCCGGTCGGGTCGCGGGTCGTCGTGCCGACGTTCAGCTACGCCGTGACGCGCGGGGTGCTCGCCCACGCGCAGAAGCTCGGCAAGCTCGCCGTCACCGAGCTCGAGCCGACCGACACCGAGGCCTGGGTGGCCGAGGCCGCGACGGCCGACCTGGTCTGGCTCGAGTCGCCGACCAACCCGACCCTCGACGTGATGGACATCGAGACGATCGCCGCCGCCGCGCGCGGCCGGGTCGTCGTCGACAACACCTTCGCGACGCCGTTGCTCCAGCGGCCGCTGGAGCTCGGCGCCGACGTCGTCGTGCACAGCGCGACCAAGCTGATCGGCGGGCACAGCGACCTGCTGCTGGGCATCACGGTGGCCAAGGACCCGGCCGTCGCCGACGAGCTGCGCGGCGCGCGGACCCGCGTCGGCTCGACGCCGGGTGCGCTGGAGGCGTGGCTCGCGCTGCGGGGGCTGCGGACCATGCCGGTCCGGCTGGCCGAGCAGTCCCGCACTGCCGCGCTGCTGGCATCCCGCCTCGGCGAGCACCCCGCGGTGACGCGCGTGCGCTACCCCGGCTTCGGGATGATGGTCGCCTTCGAGCTGGCCGGCGCGGAGGCCGCCGACCGGTTCTGCGCGTCGACCCGGCTGATCGTCTCGGCGACGAGCCTCGGCGGCGTCGAAAGCCTGGTCGAACGGCGGGCGTGGCTCGCGGGCGAGGAGCGCGTGCCGCCGGGGTTGGTCCGGTTCAGCGTCGGTCTGGAAGACCCCGACGACCTGTGGCGGGACCTGAACAGCGCGTTAGCGGAGTAACGCGGCCGGGTGAATCGTCGATAGTCGCGGCATCGTAGGTCAACCGCCGTTGGGAGTCATCGTGGGTAGAACGCTGAACCGGGTCGCGGGTGTCGTTTCGGCGGCGGCGCTGGCCACCTTCGTCGCCGCGCCGGTCGCGCTGGCAGACGATGAGACCAGCACTTCACCCACGGAAACGACCACGTCCACCTCGGAGACTTCGACCTCGAGCAGCCCGTCGAGCACCACGGCGGCGGCCCCGACCACGGTGCCGTCGTCCACCTCGGGCATCGCGACTTCCGGCCCGAGCCGGTCCGAGGTCAAGACCACCGACAAGCGGATCGCGCCGAAGGCCGCGCCCGAGGTCAAGGGCGACACCCAGGAACCCCCGAAGGACGACGAGCCCCAGCAGGACAACGTCGGCCAAGGCTTCGTCGGCCTCGGCGGCGAAGGGGTCCTGGTCATCGCCTGCGCGGCCGGAGCGCCCGGCGGCTTGGCCGCCCAGTACCTCAGTGTCACCGGCGGCCCGGACCAGGACGGGGCGAACGGCCTGCTCTGGAACTACACGGTGCGCGTCACCGAACTGCCGGCGGGCACGACCACCGGCAAGTTCAGCTGGACCTGCGGGGGCGTCGAGGGCAACGGCATCGTTGAATTCCAGCAGGAGGAGCCGCCGACCTCGACGAGCACGAGCACGAGTGCCTCGCCGTCGAGCACCGCTCCGGTCACCACGGCGACCTCGGCCACGACCGCCACGACGACCACCACCGCTTCCGGCAACGCCGCACCGAAGGCCCAGGTCAAGGTCGCGCCCAAGGGCGGGGTCGAGACGGGCTTCGGCGGCACGGCCCGGTGACGGTCCGCTGGGCGGGCGCGGCCATTGCCGCGCTCGCCTTGGTCCTGGCCGGCTGCAGTGCCGCGGAGGCGCCGAAGCCCGCCGCGGCGGCCGCTCCCGTCACGTCGTCCATCCCGGTCACCAAGCCGTTCAAGGGACTCCAGCCGACATCGGTGAAGATTCCCAAGATCGGCGCGGAGTCCAGCCTTCTCGCCGTGGCGGTCAAGCTCGACGGCTCGATCTCCGTCCCCTCGGTGCACACGCCGATGCAGGCGGCTTGGTACAAGCTCTCGCCGGTCCCGGGCGACGTCGGCCCGGCGGTCGTGCTCGGGCACGTCGACGGCGACAAGAAGCCCGGCATCTTCTACAAGCTCAAGGATCTCGCGCCCGGCGACGAGGTCGACATCGACCGCAGCGACGGCAAGAAGCTGAAGTTCGTCGTCGACCGCGTCACGCAGGTCCCGAAGGACACGTTCCCGAAGGACGCCGTCTACGGCAACAGCGACAAGCCCGAGCTTCGCCTGATCACCTGCGGTGGCGCGTTCGACCACGCCGAGCACAGCTACCAGGACAACATCGTCGTCTACGCGAACCTCGCGGCTTAGACCCCGCCCGGGTACGGGAATTCCGCCGGTGCGACCGCGGCGGGATCGACCCACTTCCGCATGCCGGCGTCACAGACGGCATAGCCCCAGTTGATCAGCCGGTCCTGCACCGGCTCGGACGTCCTGGCCAGCCGCGTCTTCGTCTCGGCCAACTCGCGGGTCCGCTCGATCGGCGCGGGCAGTGCGTCCGGCAGCTCGAAGTGCGTGATGTCGCTGTAGGTCGCCCAGTACGTGCCGGCGAACTGCTTGTCCTGGTAGGACTTCAGCAGTGAGCCGGTGCGCAGCTCGCGGACCTGGTTGTCCATCACGGTCAGCACGCGGAACAGCTGCATCGGCCAGTTGTGCTTCGGCCGCTCCTCGTGCTTCATCTTCTTGCCGGCGTCGCTGACCAGGACGGTCGCGCGCTGGTTCTCGATCGGGTCGAGGCCGAGGTTGTCGTACACGCCGGCGTCGCTCAGCACGATCTTGCGGTCCGGCTGGTGCGGATCGGGGATCACGACCGGGGAAAGCAGCGGCGGGAAGGCCGAAGACGCGGCCACCGCCGTCGCCAGCGGCACCTGCCCGTGCGGGCCCGGTTGCCGGAAGAACCACCACAGCGAGCCGTCTTGCAGGCTGGTCGCGGTGAACACGAAGTTCGGCCCGGCCGGGTCGAGGTCCGCCAGGCGGCAATCGCCGAAGAGGTGTTTCGCGTAGCGGCGCGCCAGCTCCTCGCCGGCACTGCGCCACGGCATCACCATGGCCTTCAGCGTCACCGGGACGTCGAGGGTGGTGCGCGCGAGTTTCCGCAGCGGCTGCACGACTTCCTTGCCGAAGTTCTCCGCGACGCCGTCGTCGCCGAACCACAGCTTGTGCCACGCGTGCGCCAGGACGCCGGCGGCGATCGAACCGCCGGAGACGCTCGAGACGGTGGTCAGCTTCGGCAGCCAGCCGAGTTCGTTGAGCCGCCAGAGCGCGCCGGCGTGGAAGAGCATCGCGCGGTAGCCGCCCCCGGACAGCGCGAGCCCGACGCCGTCTCGTTTCGCCGTGTCCATCCCACGCAGTCTAGGACCGCAGCAACGGCATGAGCAGTGGCCGTTGCCCGGCGGGCACGTATTCGGCGTAGTTGTCGTACAACGCCTGTTTGGCCAGGTGGGCCGCGCCGGCGCCGTCGGCCGAGCGGATCGCGTCGAGCACCTCGGCGTGGTGGGAGAGCCACGCGCGCATCAGCGACGTCCGGTTGCTGGCGTGCTCCAGCTTGTCCTCGATCAGCTCCAGCACGACCCCGCGCACGACTTCTTCGCTGACCACCAGCAGGGGGTTTCGCGAGATGCGCGCGATGACTTCGTGGAAGGCGACGTCGGCGCGGCTGAACTCCGCGTAGCCGTGCGAGACGCCTTCGCGCATCGCCTCCAACGCCGTGTCGAGGCCGGTCAAGTCGTCGTCGGTGCGCAGTTCGGCGGCGAGCAGGTGGGCCGAGCCGTCGAGGATCATCCGGAACTGCAGCAGCTCGGCGAGCCCGACGTGGTCGGCGCGCGCGAGCCGGTGCATGGACCGGTGCAGCGCCACGGGAGAAGCGGCCAGCACCTCGGGTCCGCGCGGGTCGCCGGGGCGCGAACGAATCATTTCGGCCGCCTGCAACACCCGCAGGGCTTCCCGGATCGTCGAACGGCCGACGCCGAACTGCGTCATCAGCTCGCGCTCGCTCGGCAGCCGCTCGCCCGGCTTGAGCTCACCGCTGATCACGGCCTGCTCGATCTGCTCCACGACCCGCTCGTACGCGCGGACCGGAGCCACCGGTTCGAACCGCATCCCTTGACCTCGACGTCCGTCGCGTGCAGGCTACTGGTCAGACCAGTGTACCGACCTGGAGGCCAGATGAAAGCCCGGATTCCCCTGCTGGCAGCGGCGCTGCTGCTCGTGGTGTCCGGCTGCTCGGCCGGCTCGTCGGCCAGCGTTTCCGCTGGTCCGGACACGCTTTCCGTCGGGTTCACGGCGGAGCCGGCGAACTTCGACTTCACCAAGACCGACGGTGCCGCGATCCCGCAGGCGCTGCTCTACAACGTCTACGAAGGCCTGGTGAAGCTCGACTCGCAGGGCCGCGTCGTGCCGCTGCTCGCGAAGTCGTGGACGATCAGCCCGGACCGGAAGACGTACGACTTCCAGCTCCAGCCGGGCGTGAAGTTCAGCAACGGCGCGCCGTTCACCGCCGAGGACGTCAAGTTCTCGCTGCTGCGCGTGAAGACGGCCTGGACGATCTCGATCAAGTCCACGATGGACGTCGTCGACCACGTCGACGTCGTCGCGCCGGACCACGCGCGGGTCGTGCTGTCGAAGCCGTCGAACGGCTGGTTGTTCAGCCTGACCAGCCGGCTCGGCGCGATGTTCAGCCCGACCGGCGTCGCCGACCTGGCGAACAAGCCGATCGGCACCGGGCCGTACGTCGTGGCCGCCCGCAAGCGCGGCGACTCCGTGGTGCTGAAGGCGAATCCCGGGTACTGGGGCCGGGAGCCGGCGTACAAGACGGTGGTCCTCAAGTACATCAAGGACCCGACGGCGCTCAACAACGCGCTGTACAGCAACGGAATCGACGTCATCTCCGCGATCACTGCTCCCGACTCGATCCCGCAGTTCCAGGCCGACGACCGGTTCCAGGTCGTCCAGGGCACGTCGAACAGCGAGGTCACGCTCGCCATGAACAACGCGCGGGCGCCGCTGAACGACGTCCGGGTGCGTCAGGCGCTGACCTACGCGATCGACCGGAAGGCGTTGCTGGACACGGCGTGGGCGGGGCGCGGCACGTTGATCGGCAGCATGGTCCCGCCGACCGACCCCTGGTACGAGGACTTGGCGAACGTCTACCCGTTCGATCCCGCGAAGGCGAAGGCGTTGCTGACCGAGGCCGGGGCGACGAACCTGAACCTGCGGCTGCGGATCCCGAACCTGCCGTACGCGGTGTCGGCCGCGCAGGTCGTGCAGTCGCAGCTGGCCGACGTCGGCGTGCGGACGACGATCGAACCGCTCGACTTCCCGGCGGTGTGGTTGAAGCAGGTGTTCACCGACCGCGACTACGACCTGTCGATCATCCAGCACGTCGAGGCGCGCGACATCACGACGTTCGGGAAGCCGAAGTACTACTGGGGTTACGACAGCAAGCGTGTCCAGCAGCTGCTCGCCGAAGCCGACAGCGGGACGCCGGAGCAGCAGGTCGCGGACATGAAGCTGGTGGCGCGGCAGCTGAACACCGACGCGGCCGCGGACTGGCTGTTCCTGTTCCCCAACGTGATCGTGGCGAAGGCGAAGGTCGGCGGGTTCGTGCAGAATCAGGTCAGCGAGTCGTTCGACCTCACCGGATTGGCCCCGCGATGACGGCCAAGGTGCTGCGCCGGGTGGCGATCTTCGTGGCCAGCGTGCTGGTCGCGTCGATCGTGGTGTTCCTGTTCATGGCCGTACTGCCGGGCGATCCGGCGCAGGTCGCGCTCGGCGTCAACGCGACGCCGGAGCTGCTGGCCAAGACGCGCGCGGAGTTCGGCATCGACCGGCCGCTGGTGACGCAGTACTTCGACTGGATCGGCGGCGTGCTGCACGGCGACTTCGGCCGCTCGTACGTCACCCGCGACACGATCGGCCCGCAGCTGCTCGACCGGCTCGGCGTCACGCTCTGGCTGGTCGGCGCCGGAATGCTGGTGGCGCTGGTGATCGCGATCCCCGCGGGTACGTTCGCCGCGGTGAAGCACCGGAAGGCGTCCGGTGCGGGGGTTTCCGGGCTGTCGCAGATCGGCGTCGCGATCCCCGCGTTCCTGGCTGGGATCATCCTGGTGCAGATCTTCGCGGTGCAACTGCGCTGGCTTCCGTCGGGTGGCTGGACGCCGCCGGACCAGGACTTCGGTGAGTTCTTCCGCGGTCTGGTCCTCCCGGCGTTGTCGCTCGGCCTGGTGCAGGGCGCAGTGCTCACGCGCTATGTGCGCTCGGCCGTGCTGGACACGCTGGGCCAGGACTACCTGCGTACCGCGCGGTCTAAGGGGCTCCGGCCCGGCCAGGCGCTGGTGCGCCACGGCCTGCGCAACGCGTCGGTACCCGTGGTCACCGTGCTGGGGTTGCAGCTCGCGACGCTGCTGATCGGCGCGGTCGTCGTCGAGCGCGTGTTCGTGCTGCCGGGCCTGGGTTCGATGTTGCTGGACGCCGTCGCGTCCCGCGATCTGCTGACCGTCCAGGGAATCGTGCTTGTGCTGGTGGTCGGCGTGCTGCTGGTCAACTTCGTCGTCGATGTCCTCTACACCGTGCTCGACCCGCGATTGCGAGGTTCGTGATGCGCAATCTCGTCATCGGCGGGGTGCTCGTCGGCCTGGTCGTGCTGGCCGCGCTGCTGTCGTTCGTGTGGACGCCGTTCGACCCGGTGAAGGTCGACGCGGCGCACCGGCTCCTGGGCTTCGGGGGAGAGAACCTCTTCGGCACCGACAAGTTCGGGCGTGACCTGCTGAGCCAGCTCATGGTCGGCGCGCGGACCACGTTGTACGTCGGCGTGGTCGCCGTCGGCATCGCCGCGGTCATCGGCACACCGCTGGGGATCCTGGCCGGGATGTCACCGCGGTGGCTCGGCGAGTTCGTCATGCGCGTCAACGACGTCGTGCTCGCGTTCCCCGCGCTGCTGCTGGCGATCATGTTCGGCGCGGTGTTCGGGGCGGACACGCTGACCGCGATGGTCGCGATCGGCATCGCCACGATCCCGTCGTTCGCGCGGATCGCCCGGTCCGGGACGCTGCAGGTGATGAGCACCGAGTTCGTGCTCGCCGCGCGTGCCGGCGGCCGGTCGCGGCTGACCATCGCCGTGCGGCACGTGCTGCCGAACATCTCGGGACTGCTGATCGTGCAGGCGTCGGTGTCGTTCGCGATCGCCGTGCTGGCCGAAGCGGCGTTGTCGTTCCTCGGCTTCGGCACGCGGCCGCCGACCCCGTCGTGGGGCCGGATGCTGCAGGAGTCCCAGGAACTGCTCACCGTGCAGCCGCGGCTGGCGCTGGTGCCGGGCGTCGCGATCGCCATCGCCGTCCTCGGGTTCAACCTCCTCGGCGACGGCCTGCGCGACCGCCTGGATCCCCGATTGGCGGCGAAGGTATGACGCTCTCGGTCACGGGACTCACCGTCTCTTCGCTCGTCCGCGACGTCTCGTTCGAGATCGCCGCCGGCGAGCGCGTCGGGCTGATCGGGGAGTCCGGGTCCGGGAAGTCGCTGACGGCGTTGTCGATCATGGGCCTGCTGCCCGAGGAGCTGCGCGCGTCCGGTTCGGTTCGCCTGAACGGCCGTGAGCTGCTGGAAGCGTCCGAAAAGGACCTGTCCCGGTTGCGCGGCGACGAGCTGGCCATGGTGTTCCAGGAGCCGATGACGGCGTTGAACCCGGCCATGCGCGTTGGCCGCCAGGTCACCGAACCCGGGCGCATCCACGGTCGCCGTCAACCCGCTGAGGAACTCCTCGACGCGGTCGGGCTCCCGGGGACGGCGCGCGCGTACCCGCACCAGCTGTCCGGCGGGCAGCGGCAACGGGTGGTGCTCGCGATGGCGCTGGCCAACGAGCCGTCGCTGTTGATCTGCGACGAGCCGACGACCGCCCTCGATGTCACCGTGCAGGCCCAGATCCTCTCGCTGATCAAGACTTCGTTGCCGGCCGAGAGTGCGTTGCTGTTCATCACCCACGACCTCGCGGTGGTCGCGTCGGTGTGCGAGCGCGTGCTGGTCATGTTGGCCGGCGAGATCGTCGAAGCGGGCTCGACGCGCGAAGTGCTGACGCAGCCGAAGCACGAGTACACGCGCAAGCTCCTCGACGCTTCGGACTTGGAGACCCGGCGATGATCATCGAAGTCCGCGACCTCGAGCGCCGGTACGCCCGGCGGGACGTCCACGCCCTGCGCGGCGTCAGCTTCGACGTCGAAGCGGGACAGCGGTTCGGCATCGTCGGCGAATCCGGCTCGGGCAAGTCCACCCTGGTCCGGCTCCTGGCCGCACTCGACAAGCCCACTGCGGGCACGGTCTCGTTCCAAGGCCGGCGGATCGACGATCTCCCCGAGCGCAAACTCGGCTTCCTGCGGTCCGAGCTGCAGATCGTCTTCCAGGACCCGATGGGGTCGCTCGACCCGCGGATGCGCGTCGCCGACATCATCTCCGAACCGCTCGGCCGCCGGAACCCGAAACTCGTCGACGAGCTGCTGGCGGCGGTCGGGCTCCCCGCGGACGCGGCGGGGCGGTACCCGCACCAGTTCTCCGGCGGCCAGCGACAGCGCATCTCGATCGCCCGCGCGCTGGCGCCGAACCCGAGCGTGCTGATCGCCGACGAGCCGGTCAGCGCGCTCGACGTCTCCGTGCGCGGCCAGATCCTCGACCTGCTCGCGTCACTCGTGGAGCAGTTCGCGCTGACGCTGATCTTCGTGTCGCACGACCTCGGCGTCGTCCGGCACGTCTGCGACCGCGTCGCGGTGATGCGCGCCGGCGAGATCGTCGAGCTCGGCGACGTCGACCAGGTCTACGACGCGCCTGAGCACGAATACACCCGGGAACTCCTGGCCGCCGCGCCGAACCTGCGTGCGGAGCTGGCCCGGTTGAGCGGAGGTGAAGATGCCTGACTACCCGGACGGCCTGCCGGTCGGCGCGGACTGGGTGTCCACTGTGGACGCCGAAGAAATCGTTTTCCCGTACGACGGGAGTGTCGTCGGCACTGCGCCCCTCGGGACGCCGGAGCTGGCTCGTCGAGCTGTCGACGAGGCTGTCGCCGTCGCGCGCGAAGTCGCGGCGCTGCCTTCGCGGACCCGCCGCAAGCTGCTCAACGACGTCGCTGCTGCGCTTTCTGCGCGGCGAACCGAGTTCGAAGACCTGCTCGTCCTGGAGACCGGCAAGCCGCTGGTCGACTGTCGCGTCGAGGTCGCACGCACGATCGTCACGTGGGAAGCCGCCGCCGAAGAGGTGTCGCGGCTGCACGGCGAGACCGTGCCGCTGGACCTGCTGCCGTCGGGGGACGGGCTGGTCGGGTTCTGGAAGCGCAAGCCGATCGGCGTCGTCGTCGGCATCGCGGGCTTCAACTACCCGCTGCTGCTCGCTTCGCACAAGATCGCGCCCGCCATCGCCGCGGGCTGCCCGGTGATCATCAAGCCGGCGCCGCAGACACCCCTCGCGACGCTGTGGCTCGTCCACCTCGTGCGTTCGGTGGCGCCGCTCGCCGCCATGGTCCAGCTGGTCACCGGCGACGCGTCCGTGGGCGCGGCACTGACGACCGACCGCCGGATCGGCGCGGTCTCGTTCACCGGCTCGGCCGCGGTCGGGCACCGTATCGCGCGCGACGCGGCCCCGACGAAAACACTGCTGGAGCTGGGCTCGAACGCCGCCTTGGTCGTCGCTGACGACGCCGACCTCGAGGCTGCGGTGGACGCCGTGGTGCGCGGCGGCTTCTACGCGTCCGGCCAAGCGTGCATCTCGGTGCAGCGCGTGCTGGTCGTTTCGGCGGTCGCGGAAGAGTTCACCGAGCGGCTGCTGGCGCGGCTCGACGAGGTCGTCGTCGGTGATCCGCGAGACGAGAAGACGCGGGTGTCCGCGCTGATCGATCCCGCTTCCACCGACCGCGTCGCCGCGTGGATCGAAAAGTCCGGTGCCCGCCAGGTCGGCGGTGGTGTCGACGGCACGGTGCTGCGCCCGACGGTCCTCCTCGACGTCCCGGACGGCGTCGAGGCCTGGGACGAAGAGATCTTCGGCCCGGTCGTCTGCGTGCGGACGGTGTCCGATGTGGACGACGCGTTCGCCGCGGTGAACGCGTCCCGCTACGGCCTCCACGCCAGCGTCTACAGCAAGTCCCTGAACACGGCGTTCCGCGCGCTCGACGAGCTGGAGGTCGGCGGCGTCGTCGTCAACGAGGTGCCCGGGTTCCGCTCGGACACCATGCCGTACGGCGGGGTGAAGGACTCCGGCATCGGCCGCGAAGGGCCACGCTTCGCCGTCGAAGAGCTGACCGTGACGAGGATGGCGGTGATTCGCCCGTGAACTACGAGAACCTGTTCCGCCTGGACGGACGGCGGGCCGTCGTGCTGGGCGCGGGCGGGATCGGCCGCGAAGCCGCGCGAGCGCTGGCCGCCCACGGCGCTTCGGTGGTGTGCGCGGACCGCGACCTCGAAGCCGCGCGCGAGGCCGGCGTCGGCGAGGCGTACGAGATCGACCTCCTGGAACCGGGCGCCGTCGACCGCGCGGCGACGGACCTCGGCCCGCAGGACGTCGTCGTGCTGACGGCCGCGACCAACGTCCGCAAACGTTTGCTGGACTACACGCGGGAGGAGTTCGACCGCGTCCTCGCGCTGAACCTCGGCGTGACGTTCGAGGTCGTCCGCGCGTTCGGCGCCGACATGGTCGCGCGGGGGCGGGGGAGCATCATCGGCTTCTCGTCGATCCGCGGCACGACCGTCGAGCCCGGTCAGGGCCCGTACGCGGCGACGAAAGCGGGGCTCGTCCAGCTGTTCCGGACGGCCGCCGCGGAGTTCGGCCCGGCCGGGGTGCGGGTCAACGCGATCGCCCCCGGCGTCGTCGAGACCCCGCTGACCGCGCAGATCAAGGCGAACCCGGAGTGGTACGCCGCGTACGCGACGAAGAGCGCCTTGGGGCGCTGGGCGCGTCCGGACGAGCTCGCCGGCGCCGTTGTGTACCTCGCTTCGGACGCTTCGTCGTTCGTAACCGGCTCTGTGCTGGCGGTGGACGGCGGCTGGACCGCCGTCGACGGCCGCTTCGAACCGCCCGCCTCGTGAGGAGCGCTCATGCCTGAGTTGCTTGACCTGACCGCCGTCGAGCTCGTCGCGCAGTACCGCGCGAAGACGCTCTCGCCGGTCGAGGTGACCGAAGCCGTCCTCGCGCGCATCCAGGCGCGAGAGCCTGAGTTGCACGCGTTGTACGCGTACGACCCTTCAAGCGCGCGTGACGACGCGAAGGCTGCTGAAGCACGTTGGCACGCGGGCGAACCGCTGGGCCCGATCGACGGCGTCCCGCTGACGCTCAAGGAGAACATCGCCACCCGCGGCACTCCGGTTCCGCTGGGTACGGCGGCGACCGCTCTCGTCCCCGCGGCCGAAGACGCTCCGGCGGCCGCACGGATTCGCGAGTCCGGCGGCGTCCTGCTGGCCAAGACGACCATGCCGGACTACGGGATGCTGACGTCCGGCCTCTCGAGCTTCCACGAGACGGCGCGGAACCCGTGGGTGACGTCCGCGAGCCCGGGTGGGTCGAGCGCGGGTGCGGGTGCGGCGGCCGCGGCGGGCTACGGCCCGCTGCACGTCGGCACGGACATCGGCGGCTCGATCCGGCTGCCCGCGGGCTGGTGCGGCCTGGTCGGGCTGAAGCCGAGCTTCGGCCGCGTGCCGGTCGACCCGCCGTTCCTCGGGCGCGTCGCCGGCCCGATGACCCGCACGGTCGCCGACACGGCGTTGCTGATGAGCGTCCTGTCCACCCCCGACGCGCGCGACCACCTGAGCCTGCCGCCGGCCGACCTGCCCTGGTCGTCCCTCGACGGCTCCCTCGACGGGCTGCGCGTCGGCCTGCACCTCGACCCCGGCGTGGGTCTTCCGGTGGACCCGGCGACGCGGGACGCGGTCACGGCGGCGGCCCGGGCCTTCGAGGCCGCGGGCGCGATCGTCGAGCCGGTCGGGCCGTTCCTCACCCGCGGGATGCTCAGCGGCCTGGACGTGTTCTGGCGCACGCGCGCCTGGTCGGACATGGCGGCGCTGCCGCCCGGCCGCCGCGCCAAGGTGCTGCCGTACATCGCGGACTGGGCCGCGGGCGGCGCGGAAGTGTCCGGCGTGGACGTCTACCAGGGGTTCGCCCAGATCGACGTGATCAGCGTGGCGGCCCTGCGCGCGACTTCGGCGTTCGACGTCGTGCTGTCCCCGACGTGCCCAGTCGCGGCGCCGCCGGCGGAGTGGGCGTCCCCGACGAACGACCCGGCCCGCCCGTTCGAGCACATCGCGTTCACGGTGCCGTACAACATGTCGGGCCAGCCGTCGGTCTCCGTGAACTGCGGCTACACCGACGACGGCCGCCCGATCGGCCTCCAGCTCACGGGCCGCCGCTTCGACGACGTCGGCGTCCTGCGCGCGGCCGCGGCGTACGAGCGTGTTCGCCCGCCGCAGCGTCCCTGGCCGGTGGGCTAGGAGAAAGTGGGAAGGAGTTCCGGGCCCGCGGCGAAGTGGTGGTGAAGCTGTCGCCGACGGGAAAGGAACTCCATGACAGAGGCAGCCCCATGACGGCGGCCCCGGTGCTCGGCACCGAGCAGTTCACCGAGGTGCACGACCGGCACTTCGCGGCCCTCTACCGGTACGTCGCCGGGCGGCTCGGCGCGCAGGCCGCGGAGGACGTGGCCGCCGAGACGTTCCTGGTGGCCTTCGACCGCCGGAAGACGTTCGACCCCACGCGCGGCGACCTGCGGGCCTGGCTGTTCGGCATCGCGACGAACCTCGTGTCGAGGCACCGTCGCAAGGAAGCGCGGCACTACCGCGCGCTTTCACGCCTCGACGTGCCCGCGGCCGCCGAAGGGCACGAAAACCGCGTCGTCACGGCCGGGCAGCTGGGCAAAGCGTTGTCGCGGCTGACCGCCGGGGAACGCGACGTCCTGCTGCTGGTGGCCCTCGCCGACCTCGGCTACGCGGAGGTCGCCGAGGCGCTCGGCATCTCCCCGGGCACGGTCGGCTCCCGGCTCAGCCGCGCCCGCAAGAAGCTCACCCCCGTTCTCGCCCAGGAGGCTTTCGATGGATGACCTGCAGACGCTGCGGGCCGCACTGCGCACCGACGAACCCGCTCAGGACGTCGTCAACCGCAGCCGGCACCGGCTGCAGAACCACATGCTCACCGGCCGTCGCAAGCGCACCGGCCGCCTGGCGGTCGGGGCCGGCCTCGTCGCCGTCGCGGCCGCGGCCGCCGTCGTGGTGGCGACCCTGCCCGGCACGCCCGCCCCGGCCCCGCCGCCGGCCCCGCAGGCCGCGGCCCCCGTCGCCGTCACCGGCCAGGAGGTCCTGCTCGCCGCGGCGACGGTGGCCGCGCGGACACCGGCGAGCACCGGCACCTACTGGCACATCAAGATCGCCGAGTCGGAGACCTACGAGTACTGGACCAAGGCCGACGGACAGAAGTGGTTCCGTGGCGCGAAGACCGGTAACCGGGTCGTGTCGCTGATGTCGCCGACGCCCTTCAGGCTGGGTGGTGCCGAGGTGACCATGGACCAGATCCTGGCCCTCCCCGCCGAACCGGCGGCCCTGCGGGACTGGATCGCGGACGCCGTGGCGCACAGCGACATCCGGACGAGCGCGGGCCCGCTGACCGCCGACCAGCGGAAGCAGGCGGTGCTCGAAGGCCTGGTCTCGCTCGTGTCCACCCTGCCGGCGCCCCCGGCGGTCCGGGCGGCGTCGTTCCGGGCGATCGCCGCCTACCCGGGTGTGCGCGCGGTCGGCGCGGTACCGGGTGGGCAGGGCTTGCAGGTGCCGGGACCGGGAGGCAGTGCACTGCTCGTCGTCGACCCGGCGACCGGCCGCGTGAACCACACATCGATGTACGTGACCGCGGACGGTGCGGTGGCCCAGGCAGCCGAGGGCACCACCGTCGAGATCCATGCCGAGTGGACGGACAACCTGCCCGGGTGAAAGACCGGTGGCCGGGCCTGCGCGCCCGGCCACCGGGGCTCAGCTCTTGACCGCCTCGGCCAGCGCCAGCACCCGCCGCGCGTTGTCGACGTGCAGGTTTTCGATCATCCGGCCGTCCACAGTGACTACGCCGCTGCCGGCCTTCTCGAACGCCTCGATGATCCGCCGGGACCGATCGATCTCCTCCTCGGAAGGCGCGAAGACGCGGTTGCACGGCTCGACCTGGCCGGGGTGGATGAGCGTCTTGCCGTCGAAGCCGTACTGGCGGCCCTGGACGCATTCCGCTTCGAACCCGGAAAGGTCCTTCACGTCGTTGTAGACGCCGTCGAGGATCACCTTGCCGGTCGCGCGCGCGGCCAGCAGGCACAGTGACAGCCCGCCGAGCAGCGGGCCGCGGCCCGGGACGAACTCCGCGTGCAGCTCCTTGGCCAGGTCGTTCGTGCCCATCACCAGCACGGTCAGCCGCTCGGACGCCGCCGCGATCTCCTCCGCGTGCAGCATCGCGACCGGCGTCTCGACCATCGCCCAGATCTTCGTGTGCCCGGGCGCCCCGCCCAGCTCCAGCGCACGCTCGATGTTGTGCACCTCGGCCGCCGAGTTCACCTTCGGCACGACCACCGCGGCGGGCCCGGCGGACGCGGCCGCGCGCAGGTCGGCGTCGTGCCACTCGGTGTCGAGGCCGTTGACGCGGATCGTCACCTCACGGGAACCGTAGTTCCCGACCGCCGCGCAGACGCGTTCGCGCGCGGCTTCCTTCGCGTCCGGCGCGACGGCGTCCTCGAGGTCGAGGATCAGCGCGTCCGCCGGGATGGTCTTGGCCTTCTCCAGCGCGCGCTCGTTGGCGCCGGGCATGTAGAGAACGGAACGTCTCGGCTTCAGCTCGGTCATCCGAGGGCCTCCTTGGTGGCGGCGTCGTAGGCCGCCGCGAGCTCGGGGTCGTCCGCCGCGAGGGCGTCGGCCAGTTCGGCGACCACGCGGCACTGCTTCACCGACGCGTCGTCCTGCATCTTCCCGTCGATCATCACCGCGCCGGTGCCGTCGCCCATCTCGGCGATCACCTTGCGCGCCCAGGCCACATCGGACGGTGCCGGCGAGAACACCTTCTTCGCGATGTCGATCTGCACCGGGTGCAGGCTCCACGCGCCGACGCAGCCGAGCAGGAACGCGTTGCGGAACTGGTCCTCGCACGCGACGACGTCGCGGATGTCCCCGAAGGGCCCGTAGTACGGCAGGATCCCGTGCATCGCGCAGGCGTCGACCATCCGCGCCACCGTATAGTGCCAGAGGTCCTGCTGATAGGTCGTCCGGCCTTCGTTCAGGTCGTCGCCGGTCGGGTCGGTGCGCACCAGGTAGCCCGGGTGCCCGCCGCCGACGCGGGTCGTCTTCATGCGACGGCTGGCGGCCAGGTCGGCCGGGCCGAGCGAGATGCCCTGCATGCGCGGGCTCGCGCCGGCGATCTCCTCCACATTGGCCACGCCGCTCGCCGTCTCGAGGATCGCGTGCACCAGCAACGGCTTCGTCAGGCCGGCCCGCGCTTCGAGCTGGGCCAGCAGGCGGTCGACGTAGTGGATGTCCTGCGCGCCCTCGACCTTCGGCACCATGATCACGTCGAGCTTGTCGCCGATCTCGGTGACGAGCGTCACCAGGTCGTCGAGCACCCACGGCGAGTCCAGGCTGTTGACCCGGGTCCACAGCTGCGTCTTCCCGAAGTCGTTGGCCTTGGCGATGGCGACGAGCCCGGCCCGCGCGGCCTCCTTGCGGTCGGCCCGCACGGCGTCCTCGAGGTTGCCGAGCAGGACATCGACCTTCTTCGCGATGTCCGGCACCTTCGCCGCCATCTTCTCGTTGCCCGGATCGAAGAAGTGGATCATCCGGGACGGCGTCACCGGGATCTCCCGCACGGGGGCGGGCGCACCCAGGGCGAGCGGGGCGAAGAAGTCCTTCGGGGAGCGCATCGGTCCTCCACAACGACGACTAAGTAACTGGCGGGTAACTTTAGTCCGGCGCGCGCGAGACCGCTGCGGTGCAAGTCACCGCCGTGTGGGTGACGGCGGACAACCGCAGCTCAGCCGCCTGCGTCCACTGTGGATTTCCCCCGGTTGCGCCGAACGGCCTAATCGGACGAAGGTGCCTTCGGTAGTCGGTCGCGGGCGGACGGTAGTGCCACTCACCCCGCGATCACTCGGTTGGCCGCACCGTTCGACCGAAGTCCCATGACCGCCTACCGACCGGTCATCGACCGCTGGCCGCCGCCGATCGCAGCCACTCGCACTACCCGGCGACGCCGCGCCGCCGCGCTGTTAGACAGATTGAGTGCCGGTTTTCACCGGTCACGAAGCGGTGCAGGTTAGAAGGAGGCGGACTCGTGGCGGCTACACCTCAGAACACCGAGCGCTCGACGGTCGCCGGTGGCGCGAAGCGCAGCCGGTCGATGCCGAGCCGGGTGGTGCCGCCGATCGAGCTTCCCTCGAGCGTCGACGAACTCGCCCGCGCCGCCGCCGCCCAGCTGGGCTGGAACGGCGTCGTCCTCCCCGAGACCACGATCCTCGGCCGCAAGGTCTGCGTGGTCGCCAAGCTTCGCACCGACGTGCACGCCGAACGCATCGCGATGGGTGCCGGCCCGGTGGCCGACCGCGCCACCGTCGACACCTGGACCTGGCCGGAGCTGGCCGGAACCGCCCCCGCCCCGGCCGCCGAGATCGTCGGCGTCCTGGCCGTCGCGCGCCACTGGCGCACCGCGATGGCCTCCGCGGTTCCGTTCGCCCGCTACGGCGAGGCCGCGATGGTGCTGCCGTCGCCGGCGATCCTCACCGAGGACTACGTCGGCAACTGCCTGCCGCGTGCCCGCGCGTACGGCCTCGCCGTCGTGACGGCCGACCCGAACGCGATGATCGACCTCGACCTCGAAGGCCGCACCGAGCGCGTCGTCCTGGCCGAGGACCCGGTTTCCCGCCTGGTGAACGAGATCGTCTACGACCACCTGCTCCGCACCGCCGAGGCCCCCGCTTCGCACTAAGCTCCGCTTCATGCGAGTCGTCATTGCAGGTGGACACGGTCAGATCGCGCTGCGACTGGAGCGGCTGCTCGCCGCGCGCGGTGATGCGGCGGTCGGGATCGTCCGCAATCCCGCCCACGCGGCGGACCTCGAGGCGGCCGGTGCCGAAGCCGTCGTCCTCGATCTGGAGAACTCCGATGTGGACGCTGTCGCCGAGGTCCTGAAGGGTGCCGACGCCGCGATCTTCGCGGCCGGCGCGGGCCCGGGCAGCGGGACCGCCCGCAAGGACACTGTGGACCGCGGTGCCGCCGCGCTCTTCGCCGACGCGGCCGAGCAGGCCGGCGTCCGGCGGCACGTCCAGGTGGGCTCAATTGGTGCCGACAACCCGGAGAACCCCGAGGGCACCGAGGAATTCCGGCACTACCTGCGCGCCAAGCGCGCGGCGGAAGACGACCTCAAGGCCCGCGACCTCGACTGGACCATCCTTCGCCCGGGCGCGCTGACCGACGACGCAGGCACCGGCCTGGTGCTGCTCGCCGAGCGGACCGACCGCGGCCCGATCCCGCGTGACGACGTCGCCGCGGTGCTCGTCGGCTTGCTGGACGCGCCCGAAACAGCGCGTCGCACCCTGACGCTGATCTCCGGTGAGACCGCGATCGCCGAAGCGATCTCCGCGCTGTGATCAGCGAGGCCTCGAGAGAGATCGCCGTCTTCAGCGGGAGCGCGCACCCCGAGCTGGCCGAAGAGATCTGCGCCGAACTGGGCATCCCGTTGCAGCCGACGGAGATCCGGCGGTTCGCGAACGACTGCCTCGAGGTGCAGCTGCAGGCGAACTGCCGCGAGCGGGACGTCTTCATCATCCAGCCGCTGGTCAAGCCGGTGCAGGAACACCTCGTCGAGCTGCTGCTGATGCTCGACGCGGCGCGCGGCGCCTCGGCGTCCCGGATCACCGCCGTGATGCCGCACTACTCGTACGCGCGCTCGGACAAGAAGGACGCGCCGCGCATCTCGCTCGGCGGGCGCCTGGTCGCCGACCTGCTGACCACGGCCGGCGCGAACCGGGTGCTCGCGATGACCCTGCACTCGCCCCAGGTGCACGGCTTCTTCAGCGTCCCGGTCGACCACCTGCACGCACTGCAGGAGCTGGCCAGGCACTTCCGCCAGTACGACCTCTCGCGCACCACCGTCGTCTCGCCCGACCTGGGCAACGCGAAGGAGGCGTCGCACTTCGCGCGGCTCCTCGGCGTCCAGGTCGCCGCCGGCGCGAAGGAGCGCTTCCCCGACGACCGCGTCCAGATCAGCTCGGTGATCGGTGAGATCACCGGCCGCGACGTCATCGTGCTCGACGACGAGATCGCCAAGGGCAGCACGGTCATCGAGCTGCTCGACAAGCTCGCCGAGCTGGAGCCGCGCTCGATCCGCGTCGCCTGCACGCACGGGCTGTTCGCGGCGAAGGCCATCGAGCGGATCGGCAGCCGGGCGGAGGTGCTGGAGATCGTCTGCACCAACACGGTCCCGGTGCCCGAAGAGGAACGTGCCGAGAAGCTGAAGATCCTCTCGATCGCGCCGGCCATGGCCGAGGCGATCCGCCGGATCCACAACGGCGAATCGGTGTCGGCCCTGTTCTAGGCCGGACCGAGCACCCGGTCGAGGTAGGTGTTCGTGAAGACGCCGTTCGGGTCGGTTTCCTTGCGCACGCGCAGGAAGTCGTCGAAGTGCGGGTAGCGCGAGCGGAGCACGCCGGCGTCGAGGTCGTGCATCTTGCCCCAGTGCGGGCGACCGCCGACCGCGCCGGCGATCTTCTCGAACGCGCTGAAGTACTCGCGGTACGGCATGCCGGTGAACTGGTGGATGGCGATGTAGGCCGAGTCGCGGCCCTGCGCCGTCGAGAGCCAGATGTCGTCGGCCGCGGCGACGCGGACCTCGACCGGGAACATCACCGGGTCCTTCAGCTTCGGCACCAGGGCGCGCAGCTCGGCGAGCACGTCGAGCACTGATTCACGTGGAACCGCGTATTCCGTCTCGGTGAAGCGGACATTGCGCGCGGTGACGAAGACGCGGTGGGAGAGATCGCTGTACTCGCGCGCCGAGAGGACGTTCGAGGCGAAGCTGCCGAGCGACGGCACGAGCCGCGGCATCAACCGGCCCGTCCGGCAGAGGCCGCCGAACGCGACGTTTTCCATGATCTGGTAGTCGACGAACTCGCGGACCTTGCTCAGCGGTTCCGCCGTCTCGCACCGGTTGTTGCGCTTGACCAGGGCGTTCTTGCCGTAGGGGAACCAGTAGAACTCGAAGTGCTCGTTCTCGTCGGCGAAGTCGTGGAAGCCCTCGAGGACCTGCTCCAGCGGCTCCGGCCGTTCCTGCGCGCGCAGGACGAACGACGGCTCGCACTTCAGCGTCACCGTGGTGATCACGCCGAGCGCACCGAGGCCGACGCGGGCGGCGGCGAAGAGGTCGGGTTTTTCTTGGGCGGAGCAGGTGACGACCGTGCCGTCCGCGAGGACGAGCTCGAGCGCGGCGATCTGGGTGGCGATGCCGCCGAGCCGCGCGCCGGTGCCGTGAGTGCCGGTGGAAATCGCGCCGGCGATGGTCTGTGCGTCGATGTCGCCGAGGTTGGTCATGGCCAGCCCGAGCGCGTCGAGCTCGGCGTTGAGCTGCTTGATCGTGGTGCCCGAGCGGACGGTGACCTGCCCGGTTTCGAGGTCGACGCGCTCGATGCCGGTCCAGCCGCGCAGGTCGAGGGCATCGGAGTCGGCGACGGCGATCGCGGTGAAGGAGTGTCCGCTGCCCCAGGGGCGCACGGTCCGGCCGGCCGCGGCGATGCCTTCGACGGCCGCAGCGATCTCCGCCGCGCTGCGCGGCTGGTGAACGTGTTGCGGCGAGGCGGACGCCGTGCCCGCCCAGTTGGTCCACCGGGTCATGCGCGCCCCCTCCATCGATCGAATGTCCGAGACAGTAAGTGAATAGTATTCGCGTTTCAAGCTTTGTTGTCGTACTTTAGACCTCGTGACCAGTGCGACGGTGTACGACTTGGCGACCAAGGACCTCGATCCACCCTTGGCCGTGGTCGACTTGACGGCCTTCGACGCGAACGCCGGCGACCTCCACCGCCGCGCGGCGGGCAAGCCGATCCGCGTGGTCAGCAAGTCCGTCCGCTGCCGGGCGTTGCTGGAGCGCGTGCTCGCGATGCCGGGCTTCGAGGGCCTGATGTGCTACTCGCTGGCCGAAGCGATCTGGCACGTCGAGCAGGGCACGACCGATGACATCGTCGTCGCCTACCCGACGGCCGACCACGAAGCCCTCCGGCGCCTGGCCACGTCCGATCTCGCGCGCGCGGCCATCACGATCATGGTCGACTCGCCCGCGCACCTGGATCTGGTGGACGCCGCCCTCGGCCACGGCCACCCGGAGATCCGGGTGTGCCTGGAGCTGGACGCGTCGTGGCGCCCGCTGCCGGGAGTCCACGTCGGCACCCGGCGTTCCCCGATCTTCACGCCGAAGCAGGCATCGACGTTCGCCCAGCAGGTCGTGGACCGGCCGGGCTTCCGCCTGGTGGGCGTGATGGCGTACGAGGGCCAGATCGCCGGCCTCGGCGACGCGGCCGGCCGCAGGGTGAACCAGGCGGTGATCGGCTGGATGCAACGCCGTTCGGCGGCGGAGCTGAACCGCCGCCGCGGCGAAGCGGTCCGCGCGGTCCAGGCGGTGACCCCGCTGGAGTTCGTGAACGGCGGCGGCACGGGAAGCATCGAGTCGACGGGCGCGGACGCGGTGGTCACGGAGATCGCAGCGGGCTCAGGCCTGATCGGCCCAACACTCTTCGACGGCTACACGCGCTTCAAGCCCCGCCCGGCAGCGCTGTTCGCTTTACCGGTCGTCCGGCGCCCGACGCGCAAGATCGCGACGCTCTACTCCGGCGGCTACATCGCTTCGGGGCCCACAGGTCCTTCGCGCCAGCCGACGCCGTACCTCCCGACAGGCCTGAAGCTCTTGGGCTTCGAGGGAGCGGGCGAGGTCCAGACCCCGGTGACGGGCCGGGCCGCGCGATCACTGAACCTGGGCGACCGCGTCTGGTTGAGGCACGCCAAGGCAGGCGAGCTGGCAGAGCGCTTCACGCACTACCACCTGGTGCTGGGCGACCGGGTGGAGCGCACGGTCCCGACTTACCGAGGCGAGCACCAGAACTTCGGCTGAGTCATTCGGGACATCCGAGGTCCCGAATGAGTCATTCGCGGCCTACCCAAGCCGCGCACCCCGCCCGGACGGGTGCCTTCAGGCTTGCGATCGGGCACACGGCCGACACCGCTCAAGGAGCGCGCCGCCGCCGCCGAGACGAGGTGAAAGACTCGTTCACCTCGTCCGACGACATGAAAGAGTCTTTCAAGACGTTCAGGCGCTGCTTCGAACCACGTGGTTGTCCACAGCTGTGCATACCTGTGGACAACTTCTGTGGACAGCTAGGACTGCTCCCCGAACCGAGCCGCCAAATACCCCTTCACCACGTACTTCGCCTCGGCGACGATCTTCTCGTCCCCGCTGGGCTCCTTCCGGAACGCCAGCTTCAGCAGCGCGTCGGCGACCTCGTTGGCGATCGTGATCGCGAAGCGCAGGTCCTCCATCGGCCGGTCGACCTGGGCGGTCAGGATCTCCGTCAGCGAATCGACGATCACCGTGTTGTTGTCGCGCGTCTCGTCCAGCAGCTGGCGGTCGATGATGTCGCCGAAGTGGACCTTCGAGAAGCCCGGCACCGACCGGTGCATCTCCAGGTAGATGTCGAGGATCGAGTCGACGACGTCCCACCAGTGCTCCGGTCCGAGCTGCTTCAGGCGCTCGTTCACCGCGCCGACGAACCTCTCCAGGTTCCGGGCGGTAAGCGCTTGCACGACCGCTCGCTTGTCCGGGAAGAACTGGTACAGCGAACCGACCGCCACGCCCGCTCGTTTGGCGATCAAGGTCGTCGTGAGTGCGTCGTAACCGAGTTCGTCGATCAGCGCCGCGCTGGCGTCGAGCATCTGCTCGACTCGCTTCGCGCTTCGCTGCTGGACCGGCTGACGGCGCAAGGGGGTGGCTTCTGCCGGCACCTTCGCGGCCTGGATGTCGGACACGGCGCTCCTCCTCGTCTGATCTGGGACTTTATCGTGCCGACGGGCTTCCCCACGGACGAGTGAAGACCTAGTATATGAGAACTTTTCATGTTCACCCGTACGGGTGGCCTGACGAAGGGGTCAGCACCGGTGCAGAACCCGATCTTCCCGCCCGGCTTCCTCTGGGGTGTTTCGACTTCGGCGTTCCAGATCGAGGGCGCCACCAGCGAAGGTGGGCGCGGACCGTCCATCTGGGACACGTTCACCGCGACCGAGGGCAAGATCGCGCGCGATGAGACCGCAAACGTAGCCGCCGACCATTACCACCGCTACCCGGAAGACATCGCCTTGATGGCGGAGCTCGGTGTCGGCGCCTACCGGATGTCCATCGCGTGGCCCCGCATCCAGCCCGAGGGGAAGGGCGCGCCCAACGCCGAAGGCCTCGGCTTCTACGACAAGCTCATCGACGCCGTCTGCGAGGCCGGCATCGCCCCCGCGGTCACGCTTTACCACTGGGACACCCCGCAAGCGATCGAAGACGAGGGCGGCTGGCTCTCCCGCACGACCGCTGAGCGCTTCGCCGAATACGCTCACATCCTCGGTGAACGCTTCGCCGACCGGGTGAAGCTGTGGATTCCGCTCAACGAGCCCATGGTGATGTCCATCTTCGGCTACGCGATCGGCGAATACGCGCCCGGCCAGACGCTCCTGCTCGACGCCATCCCGACCGCGCACCACCAGAACCTCGCGCACGGTCTCGCCGTCCAGGCCATCCGGGCGGCCGGTGCGACGAACATCGGCACGGCCAACAACCACTCGCCGATCTGGCCGTCTGACGACTCTCCCGAAGACGAAGCAGCCGCCGAGTGGCTCGACGCGCTGCTCAACCGGCTCTACGCCGACCCCGTGCTGCTCGGCAGCTATCCCGAGCAGCTCCACGAGCACCTCCCCGCCGGGTTCGCCGACGACCTGCCGACCATCGCGCAGCCGCTCGACTTCTACGGCGTCAACTACTACGAGCCGCAGGGTGTCGCGAAGCCCAGCCCGGGCAACCCGCTGCCCTTCGACCTTCGCCCGGTCGAGGGCTACCCGATGACGACCAACGACTCGCCGATCGTCCCGCACGCCCTGCGTGAGCTGCTGCTCGACTTCCACCGGCGCTACCGCGACAAGCTGCCGCCCATCCAGATCACCGAAAACGGCTGCAGCTTCGCCGACGTCGTCGCCGAGGACGGTGGCGTGCACGACCCCGAGCGCATCGACTTCCTGCACAGTCACCTCGTCGCGCTGCGCGAGGCGATGGACGCCGGCGTCGACGTCCGGGGTTACTTCTGCTGGTCCCTGATGGACAATTTCGAGTGGTCCAAGGGCTACGCGCCGCGCTTCGGCCTGGTGCACGTCGACTACGAAACCTTGCGGCGCACGCCGAAGGACTCGTTCCACTGGTATCGGAAGCTGGTGCGGGATGAGCAGTGAAACGACCGAGGCGACCGGGCTGCCGGAAGCCCTCGCCGAACCCGTCGTGCGGGTGCGGCCCGGCTGGATGAGCCTGCTGTTCTTCGCGAACATCGCGCTCTGGCTGGGGATCTACGCGCCGATCCAGGTGTTGCTGCCGCAGCAGGCCGAGCTGCTCGACCAGGTGAACAAGGAGTTCGTGCTCGGCCTGGTGATGGGCGTCGGCGCGGTCGTGGCCCTGATCGTCAACCCGGCCGTCGGGCTGCTGTCCGACCGGACGTGCTCGCGCTTCGGCCGCCGCCACCCGTGGACGGTGATCGGCGCGGTCGTCGCGGCCGCCGGGCTGCTGGTCCTGGCGTTCGCGCCGGACGTCGCGCTCCTGATCGTCGGCTGGTGCCTCGTGCAGGCCGGGCTCAACGGCATGCTCGCCACGCTCATGTCCGCCATCGCCGACCGGGTCCCGGTCGGGCAGCGCGCGCAGGTCGGCGGGCTGGTCGGCATCGCCCAGATGCTCGGCACGGTGCTGGGCGCGGTCGTGGTCGTCGTGATGCTCGGGATCGCCGGGATTCCGCTGGCGTACGCGGTCTGCGCGGTGATCGTCGTCGTGGGCGCCGCGTTCTTCGTGCTGCGGACGCCCGACGCGCGCCTGCCGGTCGAACACCGGCCGTCGTCCCAGGCCGGCGAGGTCCTGCGCAACCTCTGGGTCTCGCCGCGGCGGCACCCGGACTTCGCGTGGGCGTGGTCGTGCCACTTCATGATCAACCTCGGCAATGCGTTCGGCACGCTCTACCTGTTGTTCTTCCTCAAGGACGCGGTGCACTACCCGGACCCGGACACCGGCCTGTTGATCATGATGGGGCTGTACGGCGTCGCGCTCGTGATCGGTGCCGTGCTCGCCGGGCACTTCTCGGACAAGTCCGGACGGCGTAAGCCGTACGTCCTTGCGGCGTCCGGTGTGATGGCGTTGGCCGCTTTGCTGCTGGTGATCTGGCAGAGCTGGACGGTCGCGCTCGTGGCGTCCCCGCTGCTGGGCGTCGGCTTCGGCGCGTACATGGCTGTCGCGCTGGCGATGCTGACGCAGGTGCTCCCGACGGCGCAGGACCGGGCGAAGGACCTGGGTGTCATCAACATCGCGAACTCGCTGCCGCAGGTGGTCGCCCCGCTGCTGACCCCGCTCGTGCTCGCCTACCTGGGCGGCTACTCGGGACTGTTCGCGGCTTCGGCCGTCGCGACCCTGCTGGCCGCGGTGCTGGTGCTCCGCGTGAAGGCAGTTCGCTGAAGAAAGTGGAACCGCGGGCCGGTGCCGGTCGGGGGAGGGGAGTGCAACGGCACCGGCCCGCGGAATTCAGGGGCCGCTCACAGGCGGGTCACGTCGAGGCGAACCAGTGGTCCAGGCCTCTTCGATGATCAATCTAGCGGGGGATTACCGCCTGGGCTAGGCCTAACGCGTAATTTTTTCGATTAATCGCGGTGGGGACCGGATTAGGGCGGCCGAGGACTGGTTCGCACTGCTCGGGGGTGCGGGCGAAACAGTCCCCGGCCGGGGCGAGAGCCGGCGCGGGTCCGATGGGGCGATCGGTCGGCCGCGCTCGCCGGATCAGGGGCGGGTCGGGTTGGGTCGGGTTGGCTTGTCGTGCGCGAACGCCGGCCACCTGATCAGGGGCGGGTCGTCACCGCGGGAGGTGGCGACGACCCGGAAGTCCGTCAGGCCGTGACCGCTCGGCGCGGGTTCACCAGCGCGTGGCGACCGGTGGTCTCGGCCGCGGTGGGCGCCGGAGCCGGCCGGCCCTGCGCCGGGACCGGGCTCTTGCGGCGTCCCTGCAGGCGGCTGTCCGCCGAGGACTGCTGCTGCGGGGCCAGACCGCCGGCCACCAGGTGTTCGTGGGCGACCTGCCAGACCGAGCACGGCGCCTTGCAGCGGTGCCACCGGGTCGAGCAGGTCGGGCAGTCACCGCGCTCGTCGGGCTCGTGCATCTTCAGCATCGCGCGCCAGGCCTCCGTCAAGCGGGGCAGTTCGGAGCGCGCGACCGAGACGAGCGACTGGGCGTCGGCGCGGGTCGCCAGGTCGGTCAGCATGTCGAGGCGCTCCCAGACCGCATTGCGGAGGACCTGCCCGAGTACCTGATCCATGATCAGCTCACCGTTACCTTTCCGCCATTTTGGCGGCTTCGTTGAGCGCGGCGCGCAGCTGTCCGAGCTGGCCGGACGTCAACCGCGCGGTCTCGCCGGGGGGCGAGACCAGTACCACCTGGTTGTCCTCGACGAACACCGTCACCGCGCGCTCGCGGCTGATGAGGTCGCCGCACTGCACACGCCACACCAGCTGACCGCCTTCGTAGTGCCGGACGCTCGCGGTGCGGGGGTCCACCGCGGCGGCGGGGGTGACCGGGCGGACGGCGGAGATGGGAGAGACCACCGGCCGCACGGCGCGGGTGGCCGTACCGGCATGTCCCCCTGCGAACGAGTCCACGAACTCCACGCCCTTCTCCGCTCTGTCGTGCCTTCTCCGAACCCCTCGGGCTCTGAAGATGCCTTCTGCAACATCGCCTTGTCATAAACGCTGCGGTTTTCGTAGCTCTCCGTGATCGCTGCCGGTGTCCGGGCGGTGACGGAGATCTGACAACTACAGTGAGGTGAAACCGGGTGCGATAGAAGGTCGAAATGGCGTCATAGCGGTGACCGGACCGGGTTCCACGGTAAGCGGTCAACGGACTTCGCCCGGACCGATCAGGGCGCCAGTTCGGCTGTTCACACAGTTCCGCAGGTTTGCCTACGCTGTTTCACAGACGCCCGACCGGACAGTGGAGGGGGCGCGATGGACGCCAGTAACGGTGGCAGTGCCGACGCCCGGCAGAGCCACGCAGTTCCCGCTGACGCGTGGGAGCAGCCGGAGATGAGAGCGGCTCTCGCGTCCCGCGAGATCAGCGCCGTCTACCGGCTCCTTCGCAAGCACGGTGTCTCGCAGCGCCAGATCGCCGCGATGACCGGCCAGTCCCAGTCCGAGGTGTCGGAGATCCTCAAGGGTCGCCAGGTCATGGCCTACGACGTCCTCACGCGGATCGCCGACGGCCTGGGTGTCCCCCGTGGATACATGGGCCTCGCCTACGACGAGGCCACGGCGATACGCGTCGTCGGCTCCGCCGACGGCCAGCAGGCTGAGGAGGACGAGTCCGTGAAGCGACGGAGGTTCCTCGCGCACGCCGCCCAGGTCACGATGGGTGCGGCGGTGTTCGGTCCGGAATCGGGCACGTGGTCGGCGGGACCGGCGCGGACGCCGGCGCCCGGGCGCATCGGCATGACCGACGTGCGCCAGGTGGAGGCCGCCACGCGCGCCCTCCGGGCCCTGGACTACCAGTACGGCGGCGGGTTCTGCCGCGACGCCGTCGTCGCGCAGCTGTCCTGGGGACAGCAGATGCTCGAGGCGCACGGCACCGACATCGTCAAGAACCGGCTGTACGTGGCCCTCGCGGACCTGCACTCGCTGGCCGGCTGGACGTCCTTCGACACCGGGCTGATGGACTCCGCCCGCGGCCACTTCGCGAACGCGCTGGACCTGGCCAAGCAGGGCGAGAACCACCCGCTGGTCGCCAACGTGCTCTACCGCATGGGCCGCGTCTACCTGCACCAGGACGCCCCGAACGACGCGCTGAAGCTGTTCCAGCTGGGCCAGATCGCCGCTCAGGAGTCCGGCTCCGAGCTGGCGGTCTCCGTGCTCTGCGCGAACGAGGCCTGGGCCTACGCGATGATGGGCAACGAGGAGCAGGCGGTGAAGCTGCTCGGCCGGAGCAAGGACGAGTTCGAGCGCGCCAACCTGGCCGAAGCCGAGTCGTGGGTGAAGTTCTTCACCGAGACCGACGTCTACGCCATGGTCGGCACCGTCCACACGGTCCTCGCGCAGAAGAACTCCGAGCACACGAAGTACGCGATCCCGGCGCTGACCAGGGCCGTCGAGTCCTACGACGACGAGATGGCCCGCTCCAAGACGTTCATGCTGAGCGCGCTGGCGACCAACCACCTGCTGGACGGCGACCTCGACCACGGCTCCAAGGTCGGCGGCAAGGCCATCGACTGCGCCGAGGGCATCAAGTCCGAGCGGGTCAAGGACCGCATGCGGCCCCTGCAGGACGAGGCCGAGCGTCGCCGCAACAACGCCGACGCCCGTGACCTCGCCGACCGCCTCAACGCTTTCTACGCCGCGTAACGTCGAAGGCGCCGGCGTCTTGGACGGCCGGTTCACCTCCGGCAAACTGCGTGAAGTGCTGGCCGAGACCTGCGCGCTGCTGGGTCTCGACCCGGCTGGCGCACGCCTGCTGCGGTTCACCAACAACGCGGTGTACGCGCTGGTCACCGCGCCTGTCGTGATCCGGATCGTCGGGTCCACCCGGCTCCGGCACCGCGTCGAGACCGTGGTCCGCGTGGCCCGGCACTTCGAGCGGCACGACGTCCCCGCGATCCGGCTGCTCGACACCGTCGAGCAGCCGCTGCCGGTCGGCGGGCACCTCGTGACCGTGTGGCACCAGGTGCCGAGCATCGGCCGCTCGGCGACGTCCACCGACCTGGCGCGGCTGCTGCGCCAGGTACACGCGCTGCCCGCGCCCGAAGGGCTCGCCGAGTGGGCGCCGTTCGCCGCGGTGCGGGCCCGGGTGTCCGACGCCGAAGAGCTCACGGCCGACGACCGCGCGTTCCTGCTCGACCGCTGCGCCGAGCTCGAGGGCGCGCTGGCCGGTCTGGATTTTCCGCTGCCCCGTGGCCTGGTCCACGGCGACGCGTACCCGGGCAACGTCATCCCCGGCCCGGACGGCCCGGTGCTCTGCGACTTCGACTCGTCGTGCGTCGGCCCGCCGGAGTGGGACCTGACGCCGCTGGCGGTCGGCCGTGAGCGGTTCGGCGACCCGGCGGTGCGCTACCGGACGTTCGCCGCGGCGTACGGCTTCGACGTCACGTCGTGGTCCGGGTTCGCGGTGCTCCGGGCCATCCGCGAGCTGAAACTGACGACGAGCGTGCTGCCGATCCTGCGCAGCCGGCCGCAGGTCCGGCCCGAGCTTTACCGCCGGCTGGACGATCTCCGCAATGCCAGGACGGACACCTTGTGGACGCGTTACCGTTGATCGTTATCTGTCACTTCGTGTGATCGGCGCCACAATCTGCACGTGCATTCGACGACGGCAAATGACCGTTCGTCGCTTCCGAAATGCGGTCAGCTCTGGGTAGAAAGTTCGGTCCGACGGGTCGCCCCCAATGGTCTACCCCTAATCCCAATGCGCAACTTGCAGCTACTCGCCGTGACCTCAACCGGGTCCTACCTGCGGGGAAGGGCTTCAGGACGCGACGACCGGCGCTCGCGTCAGCACGACGGCGAAGCCGAACGCCAATCCCATGACGGTCAGTTCGAGCGTCGCCCACGCGGCGAGGGCCGTCCGGTTGTGCCGGACGATCTGCGGCATCAGCCGCCAGCGGGTGTACGCGCCGAGCAGCGCGATGACGCCGGTGCACAGGAACTTCAGGACGAAGAGCTGCCCGTACGGCGTCGTGAAGATCGCCGCCCAGAACCCGATGGTCGGGTTGAGCGAGATCTCGACGAGGCCGTTGAACAGCCCGGTCGCCGCGGAGAGGACCAGGCAGAGCGTCGCGAGCTTCGAGAACCGGGGCATCGCGTGCGCGAGCAGCGTCCGGTTCGCGACGAGGAGCACGGTCATCGCGCCGAGGCCGCCGGTCCAGGCGACGGCGCTCATGACGTGCAGCTCCATCGAGATCATCGTGTAGTCGTGGTAGTTCCAGTTCGACGCGTGCCCGGTGACCGGCAGCGGCAGCAGCGCGAACAGGCCGAGCCCGACGCGGACCTCGGCGGGCACCTTCTCGCCGAAGCGCAGGGCCAGCGCGCCGATCCCGGCGTGGACGAGCGCGAGCGCGGCGACGATGACGAGCGCCTTGCCCGCGCCGACGTTGGCGATGTAGTCGCCGATGTCGCCCGGGGAGAGCGTCGACGAGCCGGGCTTGTACTCCGCGGTCTGCAGGATCAGCGCGACGACCGCGGTCGTGGCCCAGACGAGCGCGGCCGCGACCCCGGCCGGCCGGGCCAGCCGCATGATCGGCTCGGTCAGCTTCGGCCGGTCGTAGCCGACGAGCACCGACAGCAGGGCCAGGCCGATGGTCGTGACCGCGGCCAGGTCGAGCAGGACCCGCACGACCGGGATGCCGGCCGAGACCACCGCGCTCGGCTGCACCACGCCGGGGACCGGGGTGGTGGCCATCAGGGCGACGCCGATCAAGGCGCCGAGCAGGCCCGCCGTCACGACGCACAGCAGCGTCGAATAGCGGGGTTTCGCGGTGGTCTCGGCCTGGGTCATCTTCGCGGCTTCTTCTCTACTGGTTCTCTTGACCGGCCTTGGCGCCCGAACGCAGGGCCACGGTCAGCCCGATCGCCAGCAGCACGACCGCGCCGGCGATCCAGACCCAGATCGGCACCCCGGTGGACGACGACGCCGGGGACGTCGCCTGCGAGGAGCTGCCGCCCGGCGACTTCGCCGCGTCCACGGTCGCCGGCGTGCCGGTGCCCGCGGCGGTGAGGGTGAAGGTGAGCTCGCCGGTCACCGGGTGGCCGTCCGCGGACAGGACGCGGTAGCCGATCGTGTACTTCCCGGCCGGGCCGAGCGGCCGCAGGGGCGCGCTGATGACGTTGTTCACCACGCTGATCGGTCCCTCGGCCCACTGGCCGCCGCCGGGTCCGGTCACCGCGATCTGGTTGACGTCCGCGCCCTGCACGTACTGGTCGAACGTCAGGCTGACCTTCTGCGGGCCGGCGGCGACGGACGAGCCGTCCGCCGGGTCCGAGGAGATCAGCACGTTGTGCGCGAGCGCCGGGGTGGCCGTGCCGAGCACGGCCACCACCGTCAACGCCAGCGCGACGAGCGCTTTCCGCATTTAGCTGTTGCCTCCCGACTTGGCCGCGGCCTTGCGGGCCCGGATGGTCGCGCCGGCCCCGACGCCGAGGCCGACGGCGCCGACGAGCAGGCCGGCTCCGCCGAGCCAGCGGGCCGTGTTGTCCGACGTCGCCGCGGCCGCTTGGGTCTGCTCGCCGGTGGTCGCCGCCGTGTCCGCCGACATGTTGGCGTGCGCGTCACCTTCGGCGGCCTTCGCGGCCAGCTTGACGACCGGCGCCGGGTGCTCCGGCTCCTCGCCGCCCGCGGGGGTCGCCTGGGTCCAGTCGACGACCTTGCCGTCGCTGTAGCTCTGGTGGGCCGGGAACTCGACCTGGTCCACGTTGGTCGGGAGCGGGCCGAAGCTGACCGAGAACTCCTGGTAGTCGGTGGCCTTGAGCTCGCTGCCCGCCTGGGCGGTCCACGTCACCGCCGTGACGGCTTCGGTGATCTGAGTGCCGTTGTCCTTCGTGATCGGCGTCGGCAGCTTCGACTTGACGACGTCGGCGGTCCAGCCGGGGACCGGCTTGGTCCGCACCGAGCCGATGCCGTAGTCCGCCTTGAAGTCGACGGTGACCTTCGTGGTGGTGAGCGGGGCCTTCTCTTCGCTCGGCACGCGGAACACGATCGCCGCGTAGCCGCCCTTGGTCGGCTGCGGGCCGTAGACGTTCGCGGTGACGTGCGCGGAGGCGACGCCCGCGCCGAGGAGACCGGCGACACCGATGGTGGCGGCGAGGAAACCGGCGCGCTTGATGACGTGCTGGGACATGGGTTCACTCCTGATGAACTCAAGAAAGGGCAGCGAACTCGGGGGTCCGCTGTTCGGGGATGAGCCGGGGTTCAGGAGTGGAGAGGCGGGCCGCGGCGCCCGCGGATCCGGCGCAGGTCGACGCCGACGAGGTGGCCCGGCGAAGTGGTGCGGGCCGGGACGAGCGCGGGAGCTCGGAGTTCCCCCACCGGCAGCGGGGTGAGCAGCCGCGGCAGGATCGCGCGCAGCACGTTGAGCACCGTCAGCAGCGTCGCGTCCGCGCGGGCGAGCAGGAGCGCGGTGACCAGGGTCGCGAACGCGTGCGCGAGCACCATGCCGGGTCCGGTGCCGCCGGCCGTCGTGTGCATGTCCTGGTGGCCGGCGAGCGTGGTGAGCAGCAGGTGCATCACGAGCTGGGCGGCGCCGAGCAGCGTGATCGTGGCGACCGTTCCGCGCGCCTTGCGGGCCAGTGCGCTCGCGGTCCAGCCGAAGAGACCGGTGAGCAGCACGGTCATCGCCGGGTCGGGCAGGCCGCCGTCGGCGAGCCGGTGCGCGGTCACGGAAAGCGCCGCGGCGCACACGGCGAGCAACGCACCACGGGTAGCACCGAGCACGGCGGGACGCCGTGCCGGAACGCTCATGAGGAGCAGCCTAAGGGACCTGCTCCGGCGTGAGCGTGTGATCCCGTGAAGTGAGCACACACCGAGTTCACGGACCGCGCCACGCCGTGGTTCAGGTCATTTCTTGCCGATCACGTCCGGAAAGGCCAAGGTGGGCGGAACCGTAGGCCGAAACGGGGGTTTGGTCCGCCGTCGCGCTGGGTACTGAGCCGTCGGTCAGGAACTAGCCCGATCGGGTGAAGGCCTGCACAAAGGCGGGAGAGCGGACACGGATGAACCTCTTCGACTACATCTCCGACCGGGCGAGCAAGCTCTGGCTGGAGGCCTACCTGCACACCAGCATGGTGGTGCAGTGCACGATCCTCGCGGCGATCCTGGGCGTGCTGATCGGCGTCGCGGTCTACCGCAGCCCGATCGGTTCGGCGGTGGCCACGGCGCTGGCGAGCACGATCCTGACGGTCCCGTCGTTCGCCCTCCTGGGCCTGCTGATCCCGATCTCGGGGCTCGGTCCGACGACGGCCGTGATCGCGCTGGTGCTCTACGGCCTCCTGCCGATCGTCCGGAACACCATCGTCGGGCTCGACGGGGTCGACCCGGCGATCACGGACGCCGCGCGCGGCATCGGGATGAGCCGCTTCGGCGTGCTCACCCGGGTCGAGCTGCGGCTGGCCTGGCCGGCGATCCTCACCGGCATGCGGGTGGCCACCCAGATGCTGATGGGCATCGCCGTGATCGCCGCCTACGCGAAGGGTCCCGGCTTCGGTGCCGAGGTCTTCTCCGGGCTCACGAACGCGGGGAGCACGAACTCCCTGAACCAGGCCGTCACCGGCACGGTCGGGGTGGTCATCCTCGCCCTGCTGCTCGACGGCGTTTACGTCCTGATCAAGCGTTTCACCATTTCTAGGGGTGTCCGTGGCTGAGAACGAGGAAGTCTCCGGCGTCGAGATCGAGCTGGAGCACGTGACCAAGCGGTACCCCGGCACCCGCGAAGCGGCGGTCGACGACTTCTCCATGGTCGTGCCCGCCGGCAAGATCGTGGTCTTCGTCGGCCCGTCCGGCTGTGGCAAGACCACCACGATGCGGATGATCAACCGGCTGGTCCAGCCGTCCTCCGGCAAGATCACCATCGGCGGCGACGACGCGCTGAGCCTCGACGTCGACACGCTGCGCCGCCGGATCGGCTACGCGATCCAGCAGGCCGGCCTGTTCCCGCACTTCACCGTCGCGCAGAACATCGGCGTGGTGCCCGGCCTGCTCGGCTGGGACAAGAAGAAGGTCAACGACCGGGTCGAGGAGATGATGGACCTGGTCGGCCTCGACCCGTCCGACTTCCGCGACCGCTTCCCGCGGCAGCTCTCCGGTGGCCAGCAGCAGCGCGTCGGCGTCGCGCGGGCGCTCGCCGCGGACCCGCCGGTGCTGCTCATGGACGAGCCGTTCGGCGCGGTCGACCCGATCACCCGCGGCAACCTGCAGGACGAGCTCCTGCGGCTGCAGACCGAGCTGAAGAAGACGATCGTCTTCGTCACCCACGACTTCGACGAGGCCGTGAAGCTCGGCGACAAGATCGCGGTGCTCGGCAACCAGTCGTCGATCCTGCAGTACGACACGCCCGAGGCGATCCTGGCCAACCCGGCCGACGACACGGTCGCCGGCTTCGTCGGCGCCGGCGCGTCGCTGAAGCAGCTGACGCTGCTGCGGGTCCGCGACGTCGAGCTGCAGCAGGACGCGCTGACGGCGACGCTCTCCGACGACCCGGCCGAGGTCCGCAAGAAGCTCGAAGACCAGCGCAAGCACTTCGCGCTGGTGCTCGACCAGCGCAACCGGCCGATCCGTTGGGCGCACGTGCGCGACCTGACGTCGGGGTCGTCGCTGGCGACCGTCGGCAGGCCGCTGCGCGACATCGTCAGCCTGCAGTCGACGCTGCAGGACGCGCTCGAGGCGATGCTCGCCGAGGGCGGCTCGGTGCCGGTGACCGGCGCGCGCGGCGAGTACGCGGGCACCATCCAGCTCGACACCGTGATCGCGACCATCCAGCAGCTGCGTCAGGAGCACACCAACGGCGAGGAGGTGTCCGCATGACGGCTGCCGTCGATACCGGTTTCAGTACCGAGTCCGGCTCCAAACGCGCGGAACGCGTCCGGCTGTTCGCGCAGCCCGTCGTGGTGCTGGTGATCGTCGCCGTCACGCTGATCTGGGTGTTCTCGAGCGGGCTGACCGCGACCGAGAAGGCGACGCTCAACGCGACGTCCTTGTTCACGGCGTTGTGGGACCACGTGCTGATGACGCTCGTGGTGACCGCGATCGTCGTGCTGGTCGCCGTGCCGCTCGGGGTGATCGTCACGCGGCCGTGGGCCCGCTTCCTCGCGCCGGTCTTCCTGGCGATCGCGAACATCGGCCAGGCCGCGCCCGCGCTCGGCGTGCTGGTGCTGTGGTTCATCGTCACCGGCGCGGTCGGCGGGCTGTGGGTGGCGGCGCTGCCGCTGGCCTTCTACTCGCTGCTGCCGGTGCTGCGGAACACGATGGTCGGCATCCAGCAGGTCGACGAGTCGCTGATCGACGCGGGCCGCGGCATCGGGATGTCGGCGACGGCGGTGCTGTTCCGCGTCGAGATGCCGCTGGCCGTCCCGCTGATCCTGGCCGGTCTGCGCACCTCCCTGGTGCTGGCGGTCGGCACCGCGACGTTCGGCATGTTCGTCAACGCCGGCGGGTTCGGGCTGCTGATCGACACCGGCTACAAGCTGAACCTGACCTCGGTGCTGGTGACCGGCTCGGTGCTGGCCGTCGCGCTGGCCCTGCTGGTGGACTGGCTGGGCGCGGTCGCCGAACAGTTCTTCGGACCGAAGGGGCTGCGATGAAACTCCGGCGCATTACGGCAGTCCTCGGGGCGGCGGTGCTGGGCGCGACGCTCTCCGCGTGCGGCCTGACGGTCAACCAGGCGGTGCCGTACGACATCCAGCCGGGCTCGATCCAGCCGATCCCGTCGCTGCAGGGCCTGAAGGTGACGGTGGGGTCGAAGGACTTCACCGAGAACATCATCCTGGCGTACTTGTCCGAGATGGCGTTGTCCGCGGCCGGCGCGGACGTCGTCGACCTGTCGGACATCAAGGGGTCCAACTCGTCGCGGCAGGCGCTGCTGTCCGGGCAGACCGACGTCACCTGGGAGTACACCGGCACGGGCTGGATCAACTACCAGGGCAACGAGCTGCCGGTGCCCGGCGGTGAGAAGGCCCAGTACGACGCGACGGCCAAGGCGGACGAAGAGAAGTTCGGCGTCACGTGGCTGAACTACTCGCCGCTCAACGACCAGTACGCGTTCGCCGTCACCGAGGCGTACGGCGCGCAGAACAACCTGAAGACGACGTCGGACCTCGCGGCGTTCATCAAGCAGAAGCCGGACCAGGCGGTGTTCTGCCTGGAGACGGAGTTCACCAGCCGCCAGGACGGCTTCCCGGCCGCGGTGAAGGCCTACGGCTTCCAGAACCCGAAGATCGAGAACTTCGGCATCGGCACGATCTACTCGGCGGTCGCGGGCGGCACGTGCCCGGTCGGCGAGGTGTTCACCACCGACGGCCGGATCTCCGGGCTGAACCTGCGGGTGCTCGAGGACGACAAGAAGGCGTTCCCGCAGTACAACGCGGTCCCGACGCTGCGCACAGAGTTCGTCAAGGCGCACCCGGACATCCGCGGCCCGCTGGAGAAGGTCGGCGCGGCGCTCGACAACGAGCAGATGGTCCAGCTCTGCAAGCAGGTCGACGTCGACGGCCAGGACGCGGGCAAGGTCGCCCACGACTGGATGGTCAAGAAGGGCTTCGTGAAGTAGGCAGGCGCAGAGCGGCCCCCGGTGCGCGCACCGGGGGCCGCTCTCGTTTCCGGGTCAGATCCCGAGCCGGTTGAGCAGCAGGCCTTCCAGCCGCTCCAGCTCGCCGGCCACCGCGCGGTGCACGGCCTTGCGCCGCGCCGCCGGCATCCGCTCCGCCGCCCGCACTGACGCCGACAGCTGCTCCAGCGTGCTCAGCGACTCGCTCACGAACGTCTTGTCCGCCGCCGACGCCTTGTCCGACTTCTCCAGGTCCCGGCAGCCGTCGGCGAGCCCCGCGATCCGGGCGTGCAGCGCCGCACCGCGACCGGTGTACGTGCCCAGCTGGTCGACCGCGACGCCGAGCTTGCGTGCCTGGTAGCGGTCGTACAGCTCCCGGGCGGAGCCCGCCGCGCGCACCGCGAACGGCGCGACCACCGGGATCACGACCGGCCCGAGCACCTTCGCCACCGCGACCGCGTTCTTCGCCTTCTTGGGGGTGAATCGGCCTTCACCCTCGACCTTGGCCTTGCGCGCCATGGCACCTCCTGCGACGTGTGAGGTCGAACTTACTGGTCGCCCGGGTGGCGGGCATGTCGGCTCGGCGGTGGGAATCTAGAGTGATCTCCATGAAGGGCGAGGTGGTACTCGACGCGGGAGCGGTCAGCCGCTGCCGCCGCCGCGTGCACCTGGAGCACGACCCGGCGATGCGCGAGGTCCCGCTGTCCCCGCCGGACCCCACCGCGCAGCAGCGGATCGACGACGCCACCGCCCACCGCGAGGACATCGTCAGCCGGCTGATGGCGGCCAACCCCGGCGACTGGGTCAAGATCGGCCGCGACCTCCCGGCCCACGAGCGCGTCGAGCTCACCGAACGAGCTTTCGCCGCCGAAGCGCCCTACATCTGGGGCGCGCTGCTGCCGGTCGACCCGGCCGGGCACCGGCGCGGCGGCATCGACCTGCTGGTGCGCACCGGCCGCGGGTACGTCCCGGTGCTCGTCGTGCGCCACCGCATCACCGACCGCGGCACCGGCGCGATCGTCACCGCGCCGACCGACCTCGACCCGGCGCACCGCGGCGCCGACGAGAGCCGCAAGGTCCGATCGCAGCCGCGCGACCAGCTCCGGCTCGTGCACATCCGCCGCATGCTGCAGACGCTCGGGCAGGCCGACGAGAGCCTCGCCCTCGGTGGCGTCATCGGCCTCGACGCCGACGTCGTCGTCTGGCACGACCTCACCGCGGGTACCTGGCCGGGCGGCCGCAGCGCGCTCACCGAGTACCAGGTGCGGTTCGCCGACCGGCTCGCCATCGCCACGGCGGCCGCGAACGGCGAGGAGCCGCTGGCCGAGCCGTCGCGCGTGCTGGAGTGCCGCCGCTGCCCGTGGTGGCCGACGTGCGAGGCGGTGCTCACCGAGTCCCGCGACGTCAGCCTGGTGGTCCGCGGCGAGGACGCGCTGGAGCTGCGCCGCGCCGGCGTGTCCACTGTGGACAAGCTGGCCGCGCTCGACCCGGCCGGCGAGGCGCCGGAGGTGAACTGGACCGGCGTGACGTTCCCGGACGCCGTCGTGCTCGCCCGCGCCTGGCTGGCCGACCTGACCCTGGTCCGCCGCGTCGACGAGGTCGACGTGCCGCGCGGCGACGTCGAGGTCGACGTCGACATGGAGAGCTTCGGCGACGCCGGCGCGTACCTCTGGGGCTGCCTGCTGACCGGTGCCGACATCGGGCTGGAGCCCGGCTACCGCGCTTTCGCGACGTGGGACCCGCTGCCGACCGACGACGAGGCCCGGTCCTTCGCCGAGTTCTGGGCCTGGCTCACCGACGTCCGCGAGCGCACCGAAGCGGCCGGGCTGACCTTCCGCGCGTACTGCTACAACGCCCTCGCCGAGAACCGCTGGCTCTTCGGTTCGGTCGAGCGCTTCGGCGACCACCCCGGCATTCCGGCCAAGAAGGAAATCCAGTCCTTTGTGGACTCCGAGGAGTGGGTCGACCTCTTCCGCAGCGTCACCGACCAGTTCCTGTGCTCCCACGGCAAGGGCCTGAAGGTGATCGCCCCGGTCGCCGGGTTCGCCTGGCGGGATCCGGAGGCGGGCGGCGAGGCGTCGATGCGCTGGTACCGCGACGCCGTCGGGATGGACGGCGAGACGCCGGACGGTGAGCAGCGCGAGCGGCTGCTGCGCTACAACGAGGACGACGTCCTGGCGACCCACGCGCTGCGGGAGTGGATCGACGCGCGGGCGCAGGCCGAAGTCCCGTACATGTTCGATCTCTGAGTAGTTCGTCGACTAAGACACTTGCCTACTGGCACGTCTTCCGTATACTCGTCTACGAGTACTCGTGAACGAGGAGTCGACGTGAAGAAGCGGAAGGTCGGCAGCATGCTGGGCCTGGCCGTGCTGTCCGTCGCGCTGGAACGCGCGATGCACCCGTACGAAATGGCGTCCGTGCTGAAGGAACGCGGCAAGGACGCCGACCTGCCGATCAAGTGGGGCTCGCTCTACACGGTCGTCGCGAACCTGGAAAAGCACGGCTTCCTGGAGGCCGTCGAGAGCGTCAAGGACGGCGGACGGCCCGAGCGGACCGTCTACCGGATCACGCCGGCCGGGCGCGAGGAGTTCGAGGACTGGGTCCGCGAGCTCGTCGGCACGGTCGAGAAGGAGCCGCCGCGGTTCCGGTCCGGGCTGTCGATGATCGGCGTGCTCGGCCCCGACCAGGCGATCAGCCTGCTGCGACAGCGGCTCGGGCAGCTCGATGACCACGTCGAGCAGCAGCGGGCGGTCCTGGACCAGCTGCGGCCGCTGATGCCGCGGCTGTTCCTGGTCGAGGTCGAGTACGACATCGCGATGACGGAGGCCGAGGCGCGCTGGGCGCGCGGCTTCCTCGAAGAACTGACCACCGGCGCCCTGCCGGGCATCGATGCCTGGCGGCGCTTTCACGAAACCGGCGAATTCCCGGACGACCTGGGGGAGTTCGTGGAGAGGTAGGAACCGATGGAGACGACCCGCAAGCACCGCGTGCCCGAGATGGAAGGTTTCCAGGCGCGCTGGTACGCCAAGAACCGCGGCACCGAGCCACAGCTCGCGCAGTACCGCCGGCAGGCGGTCGAGGTCACGTCCGGGCTGAAGGAGGGCGCCGACGTCCTGGAGGTGGCGCCCGGGCCGGGCTTCTTCGCCGTGGAGCTGGCGAAGCGCGGCTTCCACGTCACCGGGCTCGACATCAGCCACACGATGGTGGAGATCGCCCTGGGGGAGGCTCAGAAAGCCGGGGTGGACGTCGACTTCAAGCAGGGCGACGTCACGCACGCGCCGTTCGCGGACGAGTCGTTCGACTTCCTGGTCTGCCAAGCCGCGTTCAAGAACTTCCGGCAGCCGGTGGCCGCGCTGAACGAAATGCACCGGGTGCTGCGCCCGGGCGGGTTCGCGGTGATCCACGACCTGAACCACGAGGCCACCGGCGCGGAGATCGGGCGCGAGGTCGCCGGGATGAACGTCGGCGCGGTCAGCGGGTTCACCGTCCGGCAGACGCTGGCGTGGCTGCGGCGCCGGGCGTTCACGCGCGAGCAGTTCGAGGCGCTGGCCGCGGAGAGCGCTTTCGGCGGCTGCTCGGTCACCACCGACGGCATCGGCCTGGAGGTCCGCCTCACCCGCTGACGGCCCAGGGGCGGCACTTCCGGAGGGGAAGTGCCGCCCTCGGCGTCAGCGCGGGGCCATCCGCAGCGAGCCGTCCATGCGGACGACCTCGCCGTTCAGGTAGTCGTGGTCGATGAGCGACAGCGCGAGCTTCGCGTACTCGTCCGGCCGCGCGAGGCGCTTCGGGAACGGGATGCCGGCGGCGAGCGTCGCGCGGAACTCGTCGCTGACCGTGGCGAGCATCGGGGTGTCGACGATGCCGGGGGCGATGGTCAGCACGCGGATGCCGTGCGAGGCCAAATCCCGCGCGGCCGGCAGCGTCATGCCGACGACGCCGCCCTTGGACGACGCGTAGGCGACCTGCCCGATCTGGCCGTCGAAGGCGGCGATGGACGCGGTGTTGATGATGACGCCGCGGGCGTTGTCCTCGAGCGGCTCGGTCTTCGCGATCGCTTCGGACGCAACGGTCAGGACGTTGAAGGTGCCGATCAGGTTGATCTGGATGACCTTCGCGTACAGCGCGAGGTCGTGGCGGCCCTTCTTGGACAGGATCCGCGCGGACGGCCCGATGCCGGCGCAGTTCACCACGGTCCGCAGCGGCACCCCGGAGCCGGCCGCGGTCGCGACGGCCGCCTCGACCTGCTCGACGTCGGTCACGTCGGCCTCGACGTAGGTGATGCCGTCGACCTGCTCGGCCTTCTCGATGGACGGCGCCAGGTCGAGCGCGAACACGCGCGCGCCCTGGGCCGCGAGGGCCTTCGCCGTCGCCCCGCCGAGGCCGGACGCGCCCCCGGTGACGAGCGCCGCGGTGTCGGTGATCTGCATCTGTGCGGTTCCCTTCGCTGCTCTGACTCCGGACCAGGTTAACGCTCGTTCGCAGTGGCGATTCGTGTCTTCGCTCACCGCTTTCGGGTAGGACTGTTTCCGTTAGCGCGGTGGTCACGTCCGGCTGTCACCTTCAGCGGCATGACACCAGCTCGGATCGTGGTGGTAGGTACCGGTTACGTAGGCTTGACCACGGGGGCTTGCCTGGCCAGTCTGGGTCATTACGTCACCTGCGTGGACGTCGACCGCGCGAAGGTGTCCCGGCTGAGCGCGGGGCGCGTCGACATCCTCGAACCGGGGCTGACCGACCTGGTCGCCCGCGGGATTTCGACCGGCCGTCTCCAGTTCGTCGTCGGCGCGCGCGACGCGGTCCGTGACGCTCAGGCGGTGTTCCTCTGTGTACCGACGCCGATGGGGGCGGGCGGTTCCGCGGACCTGCGCGCGGTCGAGGCGGTGGCCGCCGAGATCGGCGACGTCCTGCCCGTCGGCTGCGCGCTGGTCACCAAGTCGACCGTGCCGGTCGGCACGTCGAAGCGGATCGAGGAGATGCTCGGCCGGACCGACGTGCCGGTGGTGTCCAACCCCGAGTTCCTCCGCGAGGGCACCGCGGTCGCGGACTTCCTGGGCCCGGACCGGATCGTCGTCGGCTCGGACGACCGCGCCGCCGCGCACTGGGTCGGCGAGCTGTACGCCGAGCTGGACGCGCCGGTCGTCGTCGCCGATGCCGCCAGCGCCGAATTGGTCAAGTACGCCGCGAACTGCTACCTCGCGCTGAAGCTTTCGTACGTCAACTCGATCGCCGAGCTGTGCGAGCGGCTGGGCGCGGACATCGACCTCGTCACCGAGGGCATGGGCCACGACCGGCGGATCGGCCGGACGTTCCTCAAGCCGGGCCCGGGCTGGGGCGGCTCGTGCCTGCCGAAGGACACCAGCGCGCTGGTCAAGGTCGCCGAGTCGGTCAACTACGACTTCAAGATGCTGACCTCGGCGATCGACGAGAACATCGCCCAGCGCGACCGGATCGTCGCGAAGATCGCCGGCGCGGTCGGCGGCACGCTGGCCGGCGCGCGGATCGGCGTGCTGGGCCTGGCGTTCAAGGCCGGCACGAACGACCTGCGCGACTCGCCCGCGCTCGCCGTGTCGTCGGTGCTGTGCGCGCTGGGCGCCGAGCTGACCGCCTACGACCCGGCCGTCGACGGCGGGCTCGCCGGGATGACCGTCGTCGACGACGCCTACCAGGTCGCGAAGGACGCGGACGCCGTCGTCGTGCTGACCGAATGGGCCGAGTTCAAGCACCTCGACTGGGCGGCGATGGCCGAGCTCATGGACGGCATCGACGTCGTCGACACGCGCAACCTGCTCGACCCGCGGGTGATCGTCGACGCCGGGCTGTCCTGGCAGGGCGTCGGGCGGCCGCGGGCGGCGGCGCGAATCAAGGTTTCCTGACGGCGTCCGGCTGGCTAAGATCGTCGGCACGGCATCGCGTGTCGGTCACCGGCTGGGTGAGACATGGAGGTGGCGGGAGTGCCCCGGAGGCATTTCACTCGTGTCAGTTTCCGTTTCCGTTGAATTGAACCATCTGATCGTCCCGTCCCGGAACAACCGGGAATCCGCCGAATTCCTGGCGAACCTGCTCGGCCTCGAGGTCGGGGAGGAATGGGGTCCGTTCATCCCCGTCGAGACCCGCAACGGCGTCCGGCTGGACTTCGCGACCATCCCTGAGCAGGACCTTCGCCTGCAGCACTACTGCTTCCTGATCCCGGAGGACGACTTCGACGCCGTGTTCGCGCGGCTCGTCGAAACGGGCGTGACCCATCACGCCGATCCGATGGGGAAGCAGGTCGGCGAAATCAACCACAACCACGGCGGCCGTGGCGTCTACTTCCTCGACCCCGGTGGGAACGGGATGGAGATCATCACGCAGCCGTACGAGCCGGAACGGCGTCGCCCGACGTCTTGGTAAAGCGCAGCCTGGTAGAAGTTCCTTAGCAATGCGTACTATCGGGGCATGTTCACGACGAGGCCCGAGCTGGCCGGCACCTTCGGGATGGTGGCATCGACGCACTGGCTGGCTTCGGCCACCGGGATGGCGGTGCTGGAAGACGGCGGCAACGCGTTCGACGCGGCGGTCGCCGCCGGATTCGTCCTGCAGGTCGCCGAGCCGCACCTGTGCGGACCGGCGGGCCAGGTGCCCGGCCTCTTCGTGACGGCGGACGACCCGACCCCGCGGGCACTGGCCAGCCAAGGCCCGTCGCCCGCGGGGGCTACGCCCGAGCACTTCGCGTCGCTGGGCCTGGACCTCATCCCGGGCAGCGGTTTGCTGCCGGCGACCGTCCCGGGCGCTTGGGACGGTTGGCTGTTGCTGCTTCGCGACTACGGCACGAAGTCCCTTCGCGCGGTGCTGTCCTACGCGATCGGCTACGCGCGCAACGGCGTCCCGCTGGTGTCGCGGGTCGGGGACACGATCCGCGCCGTCGAGCGGCTGTTCGTCGAGCACTGGCCGACGTCGGCGTCGCTCTGGCTGCCGGACGGCAAGCCCGCGGCCGGCCTGCACCGGAACCCGACGCTGGCGGACACGTGGGAACGTCTCCTGCGGGAGGCGGAGTCCGTCTCGGGTCGGGAAGCGCAGATCGACGCCGGACGTCGTGCCTGGTCACAGGGCTTCGTCGCCGAAGCGATCGAGAAGTTCAGCCGGACCGCGTTCCGCGACGACTCCGGTCGCGACCACGCGGGCCTCCTCACCGGCGAAGACTTGGCGTCCTGGTCGGCGTCGTACGAAGAACCGGCCTCGGTGGACGTCGGCGACTGGCGCCTGGTCAAGATGGGCGGCTGGACGCAGGGGCCGGCCCTGCTGCAGCAGGCCCTGCTGATGCACGGCTTCCGCGACGAAGTGTCCTTTGTGGACGGCGTGGCGTCGGAGCGCACGGTGCACTTGGCGGTCGAGGCGGCGAAGCTGGCCTTCGCGGACCGCGAGGCGTGGTACGGCGACACCGACGTCCCGCTGGACGTGCTGCTTTCTGCCGGCTACACCGATGCCCGACGTGCTCTGATCACCGACACGGCGTCCGCCGAGCTTCGGCCCGGGGACGCGCGGGGTCCGGCCCGGCTCCCGGCGATCCTGAACTCGCTGCAGGGCGTCCAGGCGGAAGGTGGCGCGACGGGCGAGCCGACCGTCGGCCCCCAGGGCGAGACGCGCGGCGACACGGTCCACCTCGACGTCGTCGACGCGGCGGGCAACCTGGTGTCGCTGACCCCGTCGGGCGGCTGGCTGCAGTCGAGCCCGGCGATCCCGTCGCTGGGCTTCTGCCTCGACTCGCGCGGGCAGATGTTCTGGCTGGAGCAGGGCCTGCCGAACTCCCTGGCCCCGCGCAAGCGCCCGCGCATCACGCTGTCGCCGTCGCTGGCCCTGCGCGACGGCGTCCCGACGCTGGCCTTCGGCACGCCGGGCGGCGACCAGCAGGACCAGTGGCAGCTGTGCTTCTGGCTCGCGCACGTGTACGGCGGCCTGAACCTCCAGGAGTCGATCGACGCCCCGGCCTGGCACACGACGGCGTTCCCGAGCTCGTTCTACCCGCGCTCGTGGAACCCGCGCGAGCTGGTGGTGGAGTCCCGGCTGGGTGCGTCCACTTTGGACGCCCTGCGCGCCCGCGGCCACTCGCTGGTGGACGCGGGAGACTGGGCCCTGGGCCGCTTGGCGGCGGTTTCCCGAGACGGCTCGTTGCTGCGCGCGGCAGCCAACGCCCGAGGCATGCAGGGCTACGCGGCGGGACGTTAGAGCTTCAGCGACGCCCAGCCGCCGCCTTCGGCGAGAAGTGTGCGGATGCCGTCGGCGTGCTCGGCGAAGCCGGCGAGATCGCTGTGCAGCAGGGCAAGCCGCTCCGCGTCGAGCGGTGCGGTATCGCCCTGCCACAGCTCACGGACCCAGCTGGCCGACATGTGCATCGACCCGATGAGCCCGGCGACCGCGGCTTCCTTGTCCCCACCGGCGGTGAGGTAGTCGGCGAGGATCCGGTCGCCGGCCCCGACGAGCTCCCGCAGTCCCCGCACGGCTTCGTCGGGGCTGCCGTCCCAGTCCGGCCGGGGCCAGGCCGACGAGCTGAGTTCGAGCCACAACCGCCAGCCCGCGGTCAGCTCGTCGTGGTCACGTGGCGTCCAGTGCCCGGCCATGCCTTCGAGTGTGCGCCTGCCCGCCCGTCCCGGCGGATGGGATTGCTCACTTCGCGGGCTGCTGCCACAGCCAGAACTCGATGCCCTGGTTGTCCGTGCAGTCGGCCGTCGTGCCGTAGGGGTGGTTTTCGATCTCGCCCGGCCGGCCACCCTGCTCACGGACGCGCGTCAGTGCGGCGTCGAGGTCGTCGACCGCGAACATCAGCTTCCAACCGACCTGGCGGCCCGGACCGCCCCAGAGCCCGCCCGGCTGACCGTCGCCTTCGATGCTCCACGCGCCTTCGACCGAGCCGGGGGAGAACTGCCAGCCGAGCACCGCGCCGTAGAACGTCTTCGCGGGCTCGTCTTCCGGGACCTGGAACGTGAAGTACATGGCCTCGCCCTGCTTCGGCGCCGGCTCCGGCTTCGGTGTCGCCTGCGAAACCAGCCAGCGCTGGCCGTACGGGTCGCGGAACGAGCCGCCCCGCCCGTACGGCGAATCGCTCACCGCGCGGATCAGCGTCCCGCCCAGCTCCAGCGCCCGGGCCACGCTGACGTCCGCGTCCGGCACCTCCACCCGCACCGACGCGCCCCCGCCCTGGGCCGCGACGTGCCCGATCTCCGGGTACTCCTCGGCGAGCATCAGCACCGCATCGCCGATGGCCAGCTCGGCGTGCCCGATGCGGCCGTCGTCCATGAGGATCGGCTCACCGCGGCGGGTCGCGCCGAAGACGTCGACGTAGAAGTCGAGCGCGGCCCGCGCGTCGGACACGGCGAGGTAAGGCGTCAGCGAGCGCAGTTCGGCAGTGCTCGTGGGGGCTTCGGTGGTGGTCATATCGGCTCCGTTCAAGATGACGCGACGCAGGTTGTCGCGCAGTTCGGCGGCGAAGTCCGGGTCGGGCGCGACCCGCTCGGAGGGCCGGCGAAGCGCGTCGAAAGGCTCAGGCATCGCGACCCTCCTTCTCCTCGTAGGCGCGCCGGAACGCGGCGCGGGCCCGCACGAGCAACGCCTCGGTGGCGTGCACGCTGCGCCCCAGGTGGCCGGCGACCTCGGGCACGCCCAAGCCGTCGACGTACCGGAGGGTCAGGGCCGCGCGGTGGTGCGACCCGAGGGATTCGAGCACCTGTCTCGCGCGCAGGGCGTCGAGCTGCTCGTCCCACGGGTCGTCGACGTCCGGCGCGCTGTCGTGCACCAGCCGCAGCCCGCGTTCCTCTCGTTCTTTGCGCCGCCAGTGGTCGGCGAGCTTGTGCCGGGCGACGCCGATCAGCCACCCGGTGCTCACTGGAGGTGCGTATTCCTTGCGACAGGCGGCGACCGCCCCGAGGAAGGTCTCGGAAGTGAGCTCCTCGGCGAGCGTGCGGTCACCACACCGGGACAGCAGGTACCCGTAGACCTCCGGCAGCGCGGTCTCGTAGAGCCCGAGCAGCGCGAAGGCCGGGTCCGGTCGTACCCGAGGTTCCGTCACACCCCCATAGTCGTCCGGCGCGCGACTTTTCCGACGGGTGAACTTTCGTTTTTTTCGGCGGCCAGGTCACCCGGATGGTGACAACGTGGTCTCGCCGTGCCCGGCCGTCACACCCGGGGGTCCGGCAACCGCCGCGCGGTGACGGCCACGATCGCCGCCAGCACCGCCACCAGCCCGATCACCAGCGCGAACGCGTCCCGGCTCCCCAGCGAGCTCGAAAGCGCCGCGTACAGACTCCCCAGCGTCGCCACGCCCAGCGCCAGCGCCGTCTGCTGGTTGGTCGTCATCACGCCCGAACCGACCCCGGCCAGGTCCGTCGGCACGTGCGACAGCACGATCCGGAACAACGTCGTCATCGCCAGCGCGTTCCCCACACCGATCGCCACCATCGACGGCGCCAGATCGAGAATGGTCACGTGCGGCCAGGCCGCCAGCGTCGTGCAGAGCAGTGCCACCATCCCGACCGCCGTGATCGCGCCCCCGATCGGCACCACCTTCTGCCCGTAGCGCGTCACCAGGCGGCTGCTCAGCATCGACACCGTGAAGTACGCGACCGCCAGCGGGGTCAGCGCGCCGCCCGCGCCGAGCGGGCCGAAGTGCAGGCCCTCCTGCAGCGTCATCGCGAACACGAACATGAACGAGCCGAACGCCGCGAAGAACGGCGCCGCCACCATCAACCCGCGTCGCACACTCGGCAGGCGCATCACCGACGGCGGCAGCAACGGCGTTCCGCCGAGCCGCTCCAAGCGCCGTTCGACGTGCACCAAAGCCGCGGCCGAGAACGGCGACAGCGCCAGCAGCACGATCGACCACGCCGGCCAGCCCAAGGCTCGGCCTTCCATCAGCGGGACCAGCAACGACAGCAAGGTGGTCGCCAGCAACAGCGTCCCCAGCCGGTCGACGCCCAGGGGATTGTGCGCGCGGCTCTCCGGCAGGCGGCGGGCCATCAGCAGCACCACCAGGCCGATCGGCACGTTCACCAGGAAGATCGGCCGCCAGCCGGTGCCGAAGAGGTCCGCCGCCACCAGGCCGCCGCCCAGCAACTGGCCGACGACCGTCGACAGGCCGCCCGTCGCTCCGAAGAGCCCCAGCGCTCGCGAACGCTCTTCGCCGGACGTCGCCGCCTGGATGATCGAGAGCACCTGTGGCAGCAGCATCGCCGACGCCGCCCCCTGCGCGGCGCGAGCGATCACCAGCGTCGTCGCCGTCGGGGCGATTCCGCAGGCCAGGGACGTCAGCGTGAACAGCCACAGACCCGCGAAGAACAGCCGCCGCCTGCCGAACGAGTCGCCGAGGCGGCCGCCGACCACCAGCAACACCGCGTACGCGATGCCGTATGCGGCCACCACCAGTTCCAGCGTCGCCGTGGACGCGTGGAGGTCGGCATTGATCGTCGGCAGCGCGACGTTGACGATGAAGAAGTCGATGATGGGCAGCGCCGCCCCCAGCAGCACCGTGACCAGGCCGGCGGGGGTCAATCCCGGCCGAAGTTGGGCGCCGGGGGTGATCGGCGCGAGTTGAGTCGTGGTCATGAGTACTACGATCGACCCACTTCTAAACTGGTACCAGTTGCTGTTCATCCGGGTACCGCCACTACCTGGTACCAGGTTCGGGCGCGTGCGATCCTGGCACCATGACCACCGCCGTCGAATCCGAGCTCCGCCGCCAGGAGCTGGCGAGGTTCCTGCGCAGCCGGCGTGAGCGGATCACGCCCGAGCAGCTCGGCCTCCCGATCATGGGCCGCCGCCGGACGCCGGGGCTGCGCCGCGAAGAGGTCGCGCAGCTCGCCGGGGTCGGGGTCACCTGGTACACGTGGCTCGAGCAGGGCCGCGACATCAACGCGTCCGAGCAGGTGCTGCAGGCGATCGCCCGCACCCTGCGGCTCGACCCGCACGAGCACACCCACCTCTTCCGCCTGGCCGGCGCGCCCGAGCCGGAGAGCGAGAAGGACTGCCAGGTCGTCTCGCCGCAGATGGAACTCATGCTGAAGAAGCTGGAGCCGTACCCGGTCGCGGTGCGCAACGCCCGCTGCGACCTCCTCGGCTACAACCGCGGCTACACCTGGCTGATGGGCGAAGTCGACGCGATCCCGTTCGAGGACCGCAACACCCTGGTCCAGTGCCTGCTCAACCCGCAGTGGCGCGAGCGCATGCTGGACTGGGAGACGAACATCCCCCGCGTGATCGCGTCCTTCCGCGCGGCGATGGCCGAGCACGTCGCGGAGCCGGCGTGGAAGAACCTGGTCAAGCGCCTGAAGGCGGAGTCGCCGCTGTTCGCCGAGCTCTGGCCGCACCACGACGTCAACTCCGAGCCGATCCGCACGAAGCGGTACATGCACCCCGACGTCGGGCTGCTGCGGTTCAACTTCACGTACCTCTACTACGGCCGCCGCTCCGAGATCACGGTCTCGACGTACACCCCGGCCGACGAGGAGACGGCGGCGAAGCTGCCCCGCATGGTCGACTGACGACGTACGCGGACTGTCGCTCTGTGACGGACGCGCGGACCCGCCATGACCGGTAGTTTTCGCGGCATGAGATGGCAACTGGGCTGGTCCCCGTGGGTGGGGCGCGTGGTGCGCACCATCGTGGTCTCGGGGTTCGTGCTCGGGGCGACCAGCGGGGCGTCGCGGTGGGATCCCGGCTCGCCGCAGATGACGGCGGGCGCCGGGCTGTGGCTCGTCGCCACCACGCTGACGCTGCTCGTCGTGCACCGCTTCCCGCTGACGCTGTTCCTGGCGACGGCGGCGTCCGCGTTCGGCTACTACGCCTCGGGGCTGCCCGGCGGACCGATCATCATCGTGCCGACCATCGCGTTGTTCCTGCTCACCCGGCAGCGCGGCCCCCTCACCGCCGGGATCACCGGGGCCGCCGCGCTCACCGTGGCCTACCTCGCGCACGTGGTGCTGTCGGGGTCGTTCGCGCTGGAAGCGGGGGCCGGGTTCGTCGTCGTGTGGCTGGTCGCCGTCATCGGGGTCGGCACCGCCGTCCGCTACCAGCTCGACGCGCTCGCCGCCCGCCGCGAGCAGGCCGACGAGCACCGCCACCGGGTCGCCGAGCAGGAACGGCTGCGGATCGCCCGCGAGGTGCACGACGTCGTCGCGCACAGCCTCGCCATGATCAACGTCCAGGCGGGCGTCGCCGCGCACGTCGCCGATCGGCGGCCGGAGCAGGCGAAAGAGGCGCTGCTCAACATCAAGGCGGCCAGCGCGTCCGCGCTCAAGGACCTGCGCGCGACCCTGGCCGTGCTCCGCTCGGGCGAGGACAAGGCGCCCGCGCCGAGCCTCGCCCAGGCCGCCGAGCTGCTGGAACACGCGCGCGACGCCGGGCTCACGGTCGACGTCCACGGCGAGCCCGGCGACCTCCCGGCCCCGGTGGACGCGGCGGCCTACCGGATCCTGCAGGAGTCGCTGACGAACGTCGTCCGGCACGCCGACCAGCCGAACCACGTCGACGTCCGGTTCGAACGGCAAAGAGGCACCTTCACGCTCCGGGTGCGCGACGACGGCCGCGGCACCACCCAGCCGACGCCGGGCCACGGCCTGCGGGGCATGTGCGAACGCGCCGCCGCGCTCGGCGGGCGGTGCACCGCCGGGCCGGTCGACGGCGGTTTCGAAGTGTGCGTAGCGCTACCGATCGAGGGGGAAGCATGATCCGCGTCCTGCTGGCCGACGACCAGGTCCTGGTCCGCGCCGGGTTCCGCGTGCTGCTGGAGACCGAAGACGGCTTCGACGTCTGCGGCGAGGCGGGCGACGGCGAACAGGCCGTCACGCTGGCGATCGAGCACAAGCCGGACATCGTGGTGATGGACGTCCGGATGCCCGGTGTCGACGGCCTCGAAGCGACTCGCCGGATCACCGCGAACCCCGACCTCGCCGGGACGAAGGTGCTGGTCCTGACCACCTTCGACATCGACGAGTACGTCTACGAAGCCCTGCGTTCGGGCGCCAGCGGGTTCCTGCTCAAGGACACCGAGCCGGTCGAGCTGCTGCGCGCGCTGCGGGTCGTGGTGAGCGGCGAGGCGTTGCTGGCGCCGACCGTGACGCGGCGGCTGATCCAGGAGTTCGTCGGCCGCCCGGAGAACCGGCGCATCGACACGAACGCCGTCCGCGAGATCACCGACCGCGAGCGCGAGGTGCTGGGCCTGGTGGCGGGCGGCATGTCGAACGACGAGATCGCGGCCCACCTGGTGATCTCGACGGCGACGGCGCGCACCCACGTCAGCCGCATCATGACGAAGATCGGCGCCCGCGACCGGGCGCAGCTGGTGGTGCTCGCCTACGAGTCGGGGCTGGTCACCCCACGCCACTCCGCCTGACCCGGCGCACCACGCGGAACGCCCGGACCAGGAACACGACGGCGAGGACGGCGACCAGGCAGATCCAGATCATGGCGCCTCCTTCCCGGGCCGATGCTCTGCTCAGAGGGCGTCCGGGAGGGGGACGGCGTTCATCGACACGGCGGAAGTCACACCTTCGGGCTAAGTGAAGGAGACCTCCCGGCTAAGCTCACCGCGTGCGACGTGCGTTGATCACCGGTATCACCGGTCAGGATGGCCAATATCTCGCCGAGCTGCTCCACGAGCAGCAGTACGAGGTCTTCGGCCTGGTCAAGGGGCAGAACAACCCTCGGATCGACATGGTCCGCACGGAGTACCCCTTCGTCGAGATCGTCGAGGGCGACCTGCAGGACCTGTCGAGCCTGGTCGGGGTGCTGGAGCAGGTGCAGCCGGACGAGGTCTACAACCTCGGCGCGATCTCCTTCGTCGCCCTGAGCTTCAAGCAGGCCGAGCTCACCGCGAACGTCACCGGGCTCGGGGTGCTGCGGCTGCTCGACGCCGTCCGGATGGTCGGCGGGAGCCAGAACAACCCGATCCGCTTCTACCAGGCGTCCAGCTCGGAGATGTTCGGCAAGGTCCGGCAGTCGCCGCAGACCGAGGACACGCCGTTCTACCCGCGCTCGCCCTACGGCGTGGCGAAGGTGTTCGGCCACGACATCACCGTGAACTACCGGGACAGCTACGGCCTCTACGCCTGCTCGGGCATCCTCTTCAACCACGAGAGCCCGCGCCGCGGCATCGAGTTCGTCACGCGCAAGGTGACCAACGCCGTCGCGCGGATCAAGCTCGGGCTGCAGGAAAAGCTGATGCTGGGCAACCTCGACCCGCAGCGCGACTGGGGCTTCGCCGGCGACTACGTCCGCGCGATGTGGCAGATGCTGCAGCAGGACGAGCCGGGCGACTACGTCGTCGCGACCGGGCGCACGCACAGCGTCCGCAACTTCGTGGACCTCGCGTTCAAGCACGCCGGCCTCGACGACTGGGAGCGGTTCGTCGAGCAGGACCAGCGGTTCTTCCGGCCCGCCGAGGTCGACCTCCTGGTCGGCGACGCCACCAAGGCCCACACCGAGCTGGGCTGGAAGCCCGAGGTCGGCTTCGAGGACCTGGTCGCCATGATGGTCGACCACGACCTGCAGCTGGAGGCGCGGAAGGCCGGCATCTCGCTGCCATGATCTCCTACGCGCAGCAGGCCGAGGACGTGGTGCTCGCGCGCGTCTTCGCCGGTCAGGACACCGGTCGCTATGTCGACATCGGTGCGGGTGACCCGCTCGTCGCCTCGGTGACGAAGCACTTCTACGACCTCGGCTGGCGCGGGATCAACATCGAGCCGATCCCGGCGAAGGCCCGTGAGCTGCGCGCGGCCCGGCCGGACGACCTGACCCTGGACGTCGCCGTCGGCGCCCGCCCGGGGACGGCGAAGCTGCACGTCGTCGAGAACGAGTGGGGCTGGTCGACGCTCGACGACGGCCTCGCCGGCCGGTACCGCGAGGACCGCGGCTGGCGCGTGAACACCGTCGAGGTCGAGCTGACGACGCTGGCCGCGATCCTGGACGAACACCCGGGCCCGGTCGACTTCCTCAAGATCGACGTCGAAGGCGCCGAGCGCGTGGTGATCGAGGGCGGCGACTGGACCCGGCACCGCCCGCGGGTGCTCGTCGTCGAGGCCACCGAACCCGGTGCGCAGACGCCGACCCACGCGGAGTGGGAGCCGATGCTGCTCGACGCGGGCTACGAGTGCGGGCTCTTCGACGGCTTGAACCGCTTCTACGCGCAGTCCGACGACGCCGAAGCGCTGTCACGGCTCGGCGCGCCCGCGAACGTCTTCGACGACTTCGAGCGCTACGACGTCCTCCAGCAGGGCAAGGCGCTGGAGGAGCTGCGGACCGGCCGCGCGGCCGAAATCGGCTACGCCCGCCGCATGGAAGCCGAGCTGCGAGAGCTGCAGGAGACGCACCGGCGGGCCGCCGACTACCTCGAGCAGCTCGAACAGACTCGCGTCGAGCAGGAACGGCAGCGGACGAAGTCGGTCCGCTACACGGCGGGGCTGGAGGCGCGGGTCGCCGAGCTCGAGGCGCAGCTCGCCGCCGCGTCGGGCCGCATCGCCGAGCTGGAAGCCCGGCGGGGCTGAGCCCTCACTGTGCCGATCGGTACCAATCCGACCATAGTCACGGCCGAATGGCTTCGTAGCAACGGTTACGTGCCGTGAGGGCGTCGGCCTGCTTTTGGCCGGATTAGTACTTCGGGAGGGCCGCCAGCCTCCTGGTCACGACGTCCGCGACGGCGTCCGGCCCGCACACGGCCTCGACGGCGGCCGCCGCCCGCTCACCCATCGACGTCCGCAGCCCGGGGTTCCCGGCGAGCTTGCGCAACCACTGCGCGGCCTGGTCCACGTCGGGTTCCGCCCACGGGTGCCCGAGCGGGTACGACGTGGTGAAACCGTTGGTGAAGCCGGGTTCGGCGTCCTTCGCGACGTACGTCTCGTAGCCCACGAGCGCGGCCGCGCCCGGCGGCATGAAGTCGAGGTTGCCGCCGTGGCCGGTGGCGACCACCGGCTTGCGCCGGGCCATCGCCTCGGCCAGGTCGAGCCCGAACGTCTCGAACCGGTGCAGCGAAAGGTAGATGTCGCAGGACGCCAGCAGCAGCCCGCGGTCCACTTCGGACAGTTTCCCGCCGAGCAGCGTCCCGCCGGCGGCGGTGACCTCCCGGCCGAGCCACCCGGCCGCCTCGGATTCCGGGTCCAGGTCGATCGCGGCGACGGCCAGGTGTGCGCCGCCTGCCGGGAACGCCCGCCGGAACGCCGTGATCGCGCCCCGGACGTTCTTCCGCTCGGCGTCCGAGGACGCGTGGAACGTCGTGAGCACGACCAGTTCGTCTTCGGGGAGCCGGAACCGCGCGCGGTCGCCGGTGCCGTCGGCGGCCGGGACCACCTTGGGCACCACGGTGATCGGGAGGTCCGTACCGCCGCGCAGCAGGCCGGCGGCGAGCGTCGAGGGCACCCACAGTTCGTCCACATCGGACAGCTGGGGGAGCCCGGTCGCGGGCAGGTCCGGCAGCTCGCCGGTCCACCGCGCGATGGTGTAGCGGTCGAACGAGTGCTTCGGGATCAGCGGGAATCCGGCGGCGTCGACCAGCCACAGGTCGGTCGCGTAGTCCTTGCCGCGGCGCAGGTCGGCCAGCTCCGGTGGCACTTCGTACGGCCGGTCCGGCACGCGGGTGTTGAACTCGGTGAACGTCGTCCGGGGCAGCCTCGCCGCCAGCACGGTCGCCAGGCGCCGGTTCGCTTCGGCCGTCACGCCGGCCGCGCGGACGTCGCCGAACATGTTGACGCCCGGCCGGTCCTTCGACGGCTTCACCGGCGGCGGCAGCGGCCCCCGCACGGCTTCGGCGGCATCGTGGTAGGCCGCGGCGACGACCGGCCAGGAAGCGTGCTGCCGGACGTATTCGCGCGCCTTGCGGCCCGCCTCACGAGCCTCCTCCGGCCAGGACACGATCCGCTCGAGGTGCGCGACGAGCTCCACCGCCTCGCGCCGCGGGTCGATCGGGACCAGCCGGCAGAACTCCCGGTCGTAGTGCCGGTGCTGGGGCAGGTCGCTGGTGACGAACAGCCGGCCGAGGCCGAACGCGCGCATCATCACCGCGCTCGTCTCGCCCGCCGTCGGCCAGCGCAGGCCGATCAGCGCGTCGGTCGCGACGATCAGGTCCTGGAACTCCTCGATGTCCGGGCTCGGGATGATCCGCACCGCGTCGCCGACGCCGAGCTCCGCGATCGTGCGGTGGACGTCGGCCTCGATGTCCTTCTCCCGCGCGTGCCCGACGATCAGCAGCTTCGCCTGCGGCCAGCGCCGCCGGACCTGCGCGAAGGCCAATACGGCGACGCGGATCCGCTTGATCGCGGTGAACCCGCCGAAGACGCCGAACACGACGTCGTCGTCGTTCCAGCCGAGCTGGGCGCGGACCGCCGGGCGCTTGGCGTCGTCCTCGACGACCGGCGCGGCCGACGGCACGGCGAACACCGGCACCTCGGGGTAGCGCTCCCGCAGGTGCCGCGCGCGGAACGGGTCGTGCACCAGCACGCCCCGGCTGGCCGAGACGATCCGCCGTTCCAGGCTCATCGTCTGGCGGTCGAGGTGCTTGACGCCGTCGACGTCGACCGCGGGCCAGCCGAGCACCAGCGCCGGGTCCGCCGGATCGCCCCAGATCGGGCCGTGCGCGTGGGCCAGCTCGTCCTTGAAGGCCGGTGACTCGATCCCGCCGTAGTAGCTCAGCGAGAAGTCCAGCAGCGACGGGTCGTGCAACACCACCAGCCCGGGCACCGCGAGCGCCCGGTGGTAGATCCACTCGTGGAACTCGGTGTTGTTGCCCATCTGGTAGGTGTCGACGGCGTCGCCGGAGTCCTCGACGTCGTCCGGGGTGAGCAGCGGCACCCCGGCGGGGGTGCGGGCTTCGGCCGGGTACCGGCCGACCGCGGACACGTCCGCGAGGCCGGCCATGGTCTCCAGCAGTTCGAAGCTGTAGTCGGCGATGCCGCTGCGCTCGGGCGGCAGCGGCGTCCACATCCGGTGGCGCACGGCCGTCACCGCCACGCGAGCAGGCAGTACCGCTCCCGCCCGCCGGGTGCGCTGACCGGGATGCCGGCCTCGCCCGGCAGGCGGACCTCGACGTGGGAGAACCCGGCCGCCTCGGTGAGGAAGCGGAGGAAGTCCGGGTGCACCGGGCGCAACGCGAAGGGGTCCAGGTGGAAGTCCGCGGACGCGAGCGGCGTCTCGACGACCAGGGGCCCGCCAGGCTGCAGCGCGGCGGCCGCGAGCTCGGCGAACCGGGCCAGCGCCGCCGGTTCGAGCCGTTCGGCGAAGCGGAACGCGGTGATCGCGCCCAGCGAACCGGGAGTCGCCTCTTCGAGCAGCCGCATCGGGTCGGCGTCGGCCACCTGGACGTCCACGGCTTCGCATTGCTTGCGCACCAACGCGTTCCGCGACGCCGTGCGGTACCGGACGCCCGCGGCCGCGAGCACCTCCGGCCAGCCGCCGCGGCCCGGGGCCATGTCCAGCACCGCGCCGGTGGCACCCGACTTCCGGGCGTCTTCGATGATCGGCAGGTACGCGCGCACGGCGTCCCGCGCGCGCTCGGCGGACCCGTCGAGCAGGGCTTCCACAGCGATCTCGAGGAACGAATCGCGGCCCGGCACCGCGTCGGCCGAGGCCGGCTCGTCCGACGTACCGGACTCTCGCCGGGCGCGGTCGAGGAACAGGTCGACCTGCACGTTCCGCAGCCGGACCTGCTCGGCCGCGGCCAGCACCCGGTCGAGCTGCGCTTCCAGCTCCTTGAGCCGGGCCTCGGCGCCGCCGGAACGCTCCGCGGACTCGGTGACCTGCAGCGCCAGGCCGGACAGCTGGGCCTGCAGCCCGCCGACCGCGCTGTAGAGCCGCTGGTTGAGCCCGGCCGAGAGGTTCTGGTCGTTGCGGTAGAGCGATTCCAGCTCCCGGTGCAGCGACTCGGCGCGCACCAGCTCCCCGCGTTCGTCCAGCCAGCGCTGGAAGTGCCCTTCGGCGGCCCGGAGCTCGTCGGACAGCGCGCTGACGGCGTCCCGCGTCGCCAGGTTCGTCTCGACCTGCCACTTCGCCTGGCGCCGCCAGAGGAACCGCAGCGCGAGCCGGCCGAGCAGGTCACCGCGGCGCAGCGGGAGGTGCAGGTTGGCGTGCTGCTCCAGGCGGTCGAGAGCGTCCGCGACACGTGCGTGAGACATGCGGTGGTCCATCGGGTCAGGGGTGGCGAGCCACCCGGTCAGCGGATCGGGCGGGCCGCGAGCTCGGCCAGGATGTTGTCGACGACCTGCGGGGCCAGCAGGCCGAAGTTGCCGGACGCCAGGGTGCGCTCGGCGACCTCGATCGCCACCACGCGGTTGTCGGCGAACAGCTTGCCGACGGACTTGCCGGTGTCGATGAGCAGGGCGCTGTGGTGCTGGGCGGTCATCTCGCCGAAGGTCGCGGCGAGGTAGGGGAGCGCGCGGTAGGTGAAGGAGTCGCCGAGCAGGGCGACCGGGCCCTGGTAGGTGCCGGTGCCGGTGGCCGACTGCAGTTTCAGCGGGGCCTTGAGGTCGCTGAGGACTTCGCGCGTCTGGTCGCGCTTGCCGTCGGTCAGCACTTCGTAGTGCCGGCCGCTGGTCTGCCCGGTGTGGCCGATCAGCGGCGGCAGGTCGGCCGCCATCTGCCACGGGTCGCTCGGCTTGATCACCCAGGACGCCGTGCTGCCCGGGCTCATCGCCTCGGCCAGCGAGCGGGCCATCAGCATGCCGCCCTCGTCGGACCAGTGCGCGTCCTGCGGCCCGTACACCGGCGCCCCGACCGCCCGGCCCTGCGCCTCCAGCCCGCTGCGCAGGTCGATCACGGCGTTGTCGGCGTCGGCGCGCTGCCAGAACTCGGCCGCGGTCCGCTGGCGGCAGTCCTTGCCCACGTAGTTCGCCGGCAGGTACTCCGGCGCGATCGTTGCCTTGTCCGGCGCCACGACCACGACGAACTGGCGGCCGGACGCGCGCACGCCGTCCCGCAGCCGGTCGAGCTCCGCCATGGTCTGGTCCAGCGGCTTGCTGAGGTTGCAGTGGCTGGCGATCTCGTCGCCGAGGTACAGCCAGCCGCTCTTGCCTTCGAGGACCTTCGGGTAGCTGACGACCGGCGCGGGCGTGGAGGGCTGCGCCGGGATCGGGCCCTCGGGCGCCTGCGGCTGCCCGCCCAGCGGCGGGGCTTCGCCGAACAACCCGCGGCTGAGGCCGTCGGCCGCGTGCACGGCCTGCTCGCGGAAGGCCAGGTGGTCGGTCGCCCACTGGCCCAGCTGCGGCAAGAACGACCAGCCCTGCCCGAGGCTCGGGAACTCGGTCAGCGCGCGGTTTTCGAACTGGCCGGGGTGCACCCCGGCGATCGAAGCGAGCACCGGCGTCGCGAAGAACACCGCGGCGCACGCCAGCGCGACGGCTTGGCGGCGGCCGTGGCGCGGCCGGTGCAGGGCGTGTTCGCGGGGCAGGAAGGCCTCGTGCACCGGGGGCAGCGAGCGCGGGGCCGGGGAAGTGTTCTGCTGGGTCATGCCGGCGGCCGGGGGTCGTCGGAACGCCGCGCCTCGAGCCGTTCGATGCGCGCGTTCTGCTGGGCGAACTCGGCCTCGAGGATACCGAGCCGCCGGTCCTGGGCGGTGGCTTTCTCGTCGATGGTGCCGGCCAGCCCGGTGATCGCCTCGCCGGTGCTTTCGGTCAGCGTCCGCAGGATCCGGCGCTGGGTGCCGTCGTAGTGGCTCAGCGCCCGCCGGACCGCGCGGCGGAACACCGGCGCCAGCGGGAACCGGTGCGGGCTGTCCGGGTCGGGCTGCCAGCCCAGCGCGGCTTCGGCCCTGGCCAGCGGGGAGTCCGGGCCTCGCCCGGCCTCGCCGGGATCCCGGCGGCGCCAGGTCGCGTAGGCGGCGCGCAGCTCCGTCTCGACCCAGGCGGCCGCGACGTCCATCGAGCGGCCGCGCAGCACGTGGGTGCGGGCGGCTTCGCCCCGGCGCCGGGCCTCGGCGGGGTTGTCCGCGACCTCTCGCATGGCCTTCGCGGCGGCGTCGACGTCGGGATCGGCCCACCTCCCCTCGGGCTGGTACGGCGGCCAGCCCTCGCCGACCTCGACCAGCCGGTAGGGGATCGGCCAGCCGGTGCCGTCGTGGAAGAACTCCGTGGTGCTGGAGTAGTCGGTCGCGATCACGGCCAGCCCGCGCACCATCGCTTCGGCGACGGTCAGCCCGAAACCCTCGCTGCGGTGCAGGGAGACGTAGGCGTCGCTGGTCGCGTACAGGTTGTTCAGCTCTTCGAGGCTGAGGTAGGTCTCCAGCAGGTCGATGCGCTTGTCGTCCGCGATGACGTACCGCAGCCGCTCGACGGCGGCGGCGTGCAGGTGGCCGTTGGTCGCCTTGATGACCAGGCGGACGTCGTCGCGGCCGGCGAACGCGCGGCGGAACGCCGTCACCACGCCCCACGGGTTCTTGCGCTGGCCGGTGCTGTTGAAGTCGAAGGCGAACAGGAACCGCACGGGGTCGCCCGGCCGGCGCGGGACCCGCTCCGGCGCGCCGGGGTCGAGCACCGGCATCGGGAACGTCTTCACCGGCACCGGCGAGTGCGGCTCGATCGCCCGGCGGGTGAAGTCGCTGATCGCCCACACCTCGTCGACCAGGTCGAAGCCACCCCGCATCGACTTCGGGAAGTCCTCGAGCTCCCAGGCCCACAGCCCGATCCGGTACCGCCGGTGGCCCAGCTCGGGGTGGCTGTCCAGCAGCAGCCCGGTGTAGTCGGAGTTGACGGCGAGGATGCTGACCGGGAACCGCGGCCGGCTCACCGTGTCCGGCGCGGCCAGGCCGGTGCGGACCGCCGCGGACAGCGACCGCGCTTCGACGACCGACACCACGGGGATCCCCGCGGCGGCGACCGTCCGGTGCACGATCCGGCCCATCTCGCCCAGGCCCAGCTCCGCGGTGAGGTACCCGGAGACGTTCACGCCGAACTCGTCGACCGGCCCGGCCACCGGGGGCGGTTCGGCGGGCAGCGCCCAGGCGGGCAGCAGGCCTTCGTCCATGCCGTGCGTCGCGCACCATTGCCGGAACGCCGGGCCGTCGTCGTGCTGCGGCTCGCGGAACGCCGTCTGCAGGTCGATCCGGCCGGCCCAGAGCCACAGCGCGAGCCGGCTGAGCCCGGCCGACCGCGCCATCGGCGAGCCGGGGGCGCGGAGCCAGTCGCGGAAGGCCGCGCCGCGGTCGTCGCCGAACGGCGGGGGCGGGATCTCGTCGACGACCGTGGGCGCGAACTGCGCCGGGGTCGTCGCGGCGCGGTGCGCCCGCAGCCAGGTGTCGCGGTAGAGGGTCCGCATCGGCTTGGTCAGCGAGGTGCCGTCGGGCAGCTTGTCGAAGCCGTACGGGACTTCTTCGCCGGTGTGTCCGGCCTTGACCAGCTCTTCGGCGTACTCGTCGCACAGCTTCCGCAGCGCGGGGTCGGCGGAGAGCACGACCCGCGGGCGCACCGGGCACTGGCTGCTGAGCAGCCACGGCCGCTCGGGGTCGAAGCCGTAGAAGTTGAGGAAGCGCAGCGGTGCGCCGCCGGCCGTCACGGTGCCGTCCGGGCCCTCGGCGAGCTTGCGCTCGTGCAGGTTCCAGAACCCGGCGGCGACGCCCGGGTCGCGGGTGACGACGTTGCGGTACAGCGCGGGGACGCGGTCGAAGAAGTGCTCGACCGGGGGCGCCGGGTGCGAGGGCGGCGGGATCGGCGCGTACCGGCGGCCGTCCGCCCAGGCGATCAGGAACGGCCGGGCCCCCTTGCCGACCGCGACGAAGTCGTCGTGGAAAGCGCTGTCCGTGGCACTGCGGCCGGGTTCGAGGCCGTCCTGCGGGAGCGGGGCGAGCACCCGGGGCGCCAGCACGACGTCGTGCTCGGCGGCCTGCGCGGTGAGCTCGGCGAACGGGGCGAACACCCGGATCTGCGACCCGAGGTAGACCGCGACGTCGGCGTCTTCGAGCAGCTGGTGCAGCAGCAGCGGTTTGACCGCCTCGACCAGCTCGGACGCGGAGAACCAGGTGGCCATCCGGTGGAACTCGTCGAGGTCGAGGTCGAGCCAGTCGCCGCCGACGACCCGGCAGCCGTCCTCGGTGCGGCTGCCCGTCCCGTCGACGACGAGGACCAGGAACTCGTGGCCGGGGTGATGTGCCCGGTACGTCCGGGCGAGGACCCGCGCCGACGGCAGGCCGGCCCGGGTGACCACCGTGCAAGCGGTGGTCACCCGGCCGGCGCGCTCAGCCATTGGCGGGCAGCTCCGCGAGCTGGGCCGCCAGGATGTCGTCGAACACGCTGCTGATCTTGGCGAGGTCCGAGCCGGACACCTCGATGCGGACGAGCGTGCCCTTGTGCACGTAGTGCGCGCGGATCACGGCGGGGAAGTCGGCCGACTTGGCGAACTGCGACGCCTTCACGCCGTCCGGCACGTCCCCGGTGTACGGCTTCATCGTGAACTTGGTCTGCAGCTCGGCCAGGTCGTCGCGGGCCACGTTGGCGGCGCTGGACCCCGACGTCTGCGCGGTGAGCACCAGCGCCTTGACCGTGTCCGGCAGGCCGGCGGCGGCCATCCGCACCTTCGAAGCGCCCGCGGTCTTGTAGACGGCGTTCTCGTCCGGGGTGAGGAACCCGGCCCGCTCGACGTCCGCGAACGTCTGGATGTCGGTCTTCTCGCCGGGGGGAGCCGGGAGCTTGGCGATCTCCAGGTCGTCCTTCGGCCGCACGGTGCTGGTCGGCGCGGGCGGCGCCGAAGAGCTCGCCGCGGGCGGGTTCTGCTGGTCGTCCGATTTATTGCCGAAGAGGAACCAGCCGCCGACGCCGAGCGCGACGACCACCAGCACGACGACGGAGGCGATCACGGCCTTCTTCTTGCCACCGGACGGCGTCGTCTCGAAGGTCTCCGGACCCTGGCTGACCCACTCCGGGCCGGGCGACATCTGCGGGTACTCGCTGGAGCCCCACGGCGGCGCCGCGGCACCGCTGGTGTTCCACGGCTGCTGCTGCGGCGGCTGCTGCATCGGGAACCCGCCGGACGTCGGACCGCCCGGGCGCAGGCCACCGGAGGCCACCGACTGCGGGGGCACGCCCGGCACGGCCTGGGTGCGCTCGGCCGAGTCCGCCGACCACGGCGGCTGGTACGGCGGTGGCTGCTGCTGCATGCCGGACACGACCTGGGTGCGCTCGGCGCCACCGGCGTCGGCGCTGCTCACGATCTGCGTCCGGTCCGCCTCGTTGCCGCCGGGCTGCTGCTGGTGCGGCTGCCCCTGGGGCGGGCTGACGGGCGTGATGATCTGGGTGCTGTCGGCCGATGAGCCACCCTGCGGGGCCTGCTGGGGCTCGCCGTTCACCGCGGAGGACAGCACGGCGTCACGTCGGGCGCGGTAGTCGTCGGCCGAGATCTGGCCGGCGGCCAGCTCCTCGTCCAACCGGCGAAGTTCCTCCTGCCAGGACAAACCTGCCCCCCTTCTTCGTCGCGGACCCGTGCTCGCAGACTCAGTGACATTCTGCACGCAAGGCCGATGGGTGCCGTGGCCGAGGGTCGTTTCGTGACCGCGGCGGGGCGATGTGCGCGCCCTGTCCGGATCACCCGGGCGGGAGGACCGCGCGCAGGTCCTGCAGCACCTGGCCCAGCCGGGCGGTGAGCGCTTCGTCGCCCAGCTTCTCGGTCTGTGAGACGCCGACGTTGACGACCATGCCGCCGGACGTGTACCAGGTCGCCCGGACCTGGGTGTCGCCTGTCTTGGCGACGGCGGTGCGCAGGTCGGACTGCACCGCGTCGAACCCGTTGGAGAGCGCGCTGGTGTACAGCGCTTCCACGGCGGATTCGGCGTTCGCGGGACCCGGCATCGGCACGACCATCACCAGGTTGCTGCCGGCGTCGACGGCCGAGCCGCGGAAGACGACCTCGCTGCCGCCGTTGCGGCGCAGCACGTCGGCGGTCGGCCTGGCGAACACGCCGAGCTCGACCGCGCGGTCGATCGACATCGTCGAGTTCTCGCTGTTCTGGGTGCCCGGCAGCTTCGGGAGCCGGTCCTCGATGCCGCCGAGCAGCCCGGAGGCCGACGTGCTCGGCGGGACGACCGGCGGGCTCGCCTGCCCGGTGGGTTCGTCGTCCGAGCCCAGCCACATCGTGACGCCCACGATCATGACCAGCACGACCAGCACGCCCAGGCCGAGGAACAGCCAGGTGGGCCGGCTGCGGGCGGGGTCGGTCCAGCGGTGCTTCCCGCGCGCGTCCTCCGGCTCCTGGCCCGGGGGCGTCGCGGCGCCCGGGTCGATGGGCGGGAACCGGCTCGCCGCCGCCGCGCCCGACGGGCCGTCCACGGCCAGGTACCGGGTCGGGGTGATGTCGGCCGGGCTCGGCGCGGTCGTCATGTATTCGGGGATCGGCGGCACGGCGTTCGTCGCGGGTGTCTGGAACGAGCGCGGCCCGGCCTGCTTCGGTGGCCGCGCCCACGGGACCTCGACGCGGGCAGGCGGCGCCTGCGCGGGCGTGCGGGCCGGGGTGACCGGGTGGACCGGCGTGATCGGGTGCGCCGGGGCGGCCGAAGCGGCCGGGTTGGCACTGTGCCAGGAGGGACGGCGCAGAGGCGCGGGCACCGGGGACGGCACGGTGGAGCCGGACGCCTGCGCGAGCAGCTCTTCACGCTGCTTGCGGTGCGCCGCGGGCTCGATCCGGCCGGCCGCCAGGTCCGCGTCGAGACGGCGCAGTTCTTCCTGCCAGCTCATGGTTCAGACCCCCATCCACCGTTCGGGGCATCAGTCTGGCACGCACGGCCGACCTGCGAGGTTGCGTTTTGAGGTTGATCGGCAACGTAGCGCACGCGGCGCTGTTTCGGGAGACCTTCCTGTGGGCACCGAAGCGAAGGGTGGAGATCGAGAGGGGACGTTGGTGATCACCGATGAGCATCCGCGGGCCGTTCTGGGCCCCGGGCGCACCGGTCGCGCGCGGGCGGGCGAAGGCGCTTTCGCGGTGCTCACCGGCTTCGTGCTCGCGGCGCTGTTCAACATCCCCGTCCTGCTGCACCCGAAGTCGACGGTCGCGGGCGAGCCCGGCGACCCGCTGCTGCAGGCCTGGCAACTGGCGTGGCAGCACCACTTCCTCACCGCCGGCGGTGACCTGTGGACGGGCAACACGCTGTTCCCGGCGACCGGCAGCTACGCCTTTTCGGACTCCCTGCTCGGTTACCTGCCGCTGAGCTTCTTCGGGGACGGCCCGTACGCCGCGCTCCTGCGCTACAACGCCGCCTACCTCATCGCGGGTGCGCTCGCCTACGCCGGCGCATACGTGCTGGTCCGCCAGCTCGGTGGGAACCGGGCCGCCGCGGCGCTGGCCGGCCTCGCGTTCGCCTGGGCGCCGTGGCGGCTGAGCCACGCCAGCCACCTCAACATCCTGTCCACCGGCGGGATCGCGCTGGCCCTGTTCGCGCTCGCGCGGGGGCACGGCTTCTCGTTGCGCCACGGCTGGCGTCCGGAGCTGTCCCGGCCGTGGTGGGCGTTCGCCGGCTGGCTGGTCGCGGCCTGGCAGGTCACGCTCGGGTTCGCGATCGGGCTGCCGTTCGTCTACCTGCTCGGGGTCCTCGGCGTCGTCCTGCTGGTGACGGCGGTCCGGCACCGGCGGCGGTCCGGTACCCGGGCGGCGGTCGCCGACGGCGCCGGGATCGCCGTGTTCCTCGTCGTCACCTACCTCATGACCATCCCGTACCGGCGGGTCGTCGACCAGTACGGCTTCACCCGCTCCTGGCGCGAGGTGCAGCAGTTCTCGCCGCCCCCGCAGGGGCTCGTCGCCGCCCCGACGGAGACCTGGTTCTGGCAGCGCGGCCCGTTCAACCTCAAGAGCGGGGTGTTCGCCGACCCCGGGTGGCTTTCGGCGACCGGTGCGCCGGAGAAGCTGCTGTTCCCCGGCCTGGCGCTGGTGCTGGTCGCGGTGGCGGGCCTGTTCGTCAGCGCCTGGCCGGTCCGGGTGCGGGTGGGCCTCGGCGTCGGCACCGTCGTCGTGACGGCGTTCGCGCTCGGCTCGCAGTTCTTCGGCGGGCACTTCACCTACTACCTGCTCTGGAACTTCCTGCCGGGCTGGGACGCGCTGCGCACGCCGGGCCGCCTGATGCTGTGGGTGATCCTGCTGCTGGCGCTGCTCGCCGCGGGCGCGATGACGAGGTGGGCCGAGCTGGTCCGCGAGCGCGCCGACGCGCCGTACCTGCGCGCGCTGATCGGCGTCTCGCTGCTCGTGGCGCTGCTCGAAGGCGTGCCGGCCCAGCCCCACTCGTCCCCGGCGGGCATCCCGCCCGACCTGGCCCGGACCTTCGCGGGCTCGCCCCCGCCGACGCTGATCCTGCCGGTGCGGCAGGGACTGGGCGAGTTCAGCGAGTACGTCTACCAGCTCTGGTCGACCGACGGGTTCCCGTCGCTGGTCAACGGCCACAACGGCCTGCTGCCGCCGCAGTACGGCGAGATCGTGCGGGCGACCAAGACGTTCCCGGACGCGCACAGCGTCGCGGTGCTGCGGAAGTACGGCGTCCGCCAGGTCGTGCTGCTGAAGGCCGCGGCGGCCGGCGGCCCGTACGCGCAGGTGCTGGCCCGGCCGCTCGACGGGCTGCCGCTCACCCGCACCGAATCGACGGACCTCGTCACGTTCACCCTCCGCTAGTCACCTCTTCAGCCCCCGAAACTGTCGTACGTATGTTCTAAAATGGGCGTTGTACAGGGGAGATGCCGCCCGCACCCGCGGGCGGTGTGATGGAGGAAGGCAGGGCCATGGCCTACATCACCCTGCCCACATTCGTGGGCTACAGCGCGAGTACCGGTCCGTCGCGGTCGTCGTTCGTCCGGCGGCAGCGCCGGCTGTACGAGGACCCGGCGCGAGCCGCGTTCAACTACTACCGGCGGGCGGCGAACGCCGTGCGGTCCGGGCGGGCGGCGGGGCAGGACGCGACGGCGTTGCGCGCCCTCGTCAACGCCGCCGACGACCGGACGAAACCGCACTACGCCGCGATCGCCGAGGGCTGGCTGCGGTACCTCGGCCGGAAGTCGCCGCGGCTGGTCGAGGTCGGGCGCGGCCGCTGCCGGATCGGGGACCTCGAAATCGGCGTCAGCCCGCAGCTCGGGCTCCGCAAGAGCGACGGCCGCCGGTACGCGACCTGGCTCTACTTCAAGGAGGAACCGCTGACGAAGAACTCGGCGCAGCTGGCGTTGTGGGTGCTGGAGCAGGCGATGCCGGACATCCTGCCGGGCGGTCACGCGCTGGTGATCGACGTCCGCCGGAGCAAGGAGTTCCAGCTCTCCGCCCGTGACCGCGAACGGCTGCGGCCCTGGGCCCGCAGCGAGGCTTCGGCGTTCCTCACGCTCTGGGACGCCGCCTGAGCCGGGGAGGCGCCGGGGCCGCCCGGCGCCTCCCTTAGCATCGCCCCCGAGCGTTCAGGGGGGCGACGATGAGACTGGTCGCGGGACGGTACGCGATCTCGGCCGAGCTGGGTCGCGGCGGCATGGGCGTCGTCTGGCGCGCCGAAGACAGGGTGCTCGGGCGGCCGGTCGCGCTGAAGGAGCTGGCCACCCCGCCGGGCACCAACCTCGAGCGGGTCATGCGCGAGGCGCGGACCGCGGGGCGGCTCAACGACCCCGGTGTCGTCACGGTCTACGACGTCGTCAGCGAGCACGGCGCGACGTTCATCGTCATGGAGCTGGTGGTCGCGCCGACGCTCGCCGACGTCGTCGGGCGGGAGGGACCGCTGGCGAACGACCGCGTCGCCGCGATCGGCCTGCAGGTGCTGGGCGCGCTGGAGAGCGCGCACGCGGCCGGCGTCGTGCACCGGGACGTCAAGCCCAGCAACATCATGGTGCTGCCCGGCGACCGCGTGAAGCTCGCCGACTTCGGCATCGCGCGGGCGATGGACGACCCGTCGCTCACGCAGACCGGCGGCGTCATGGGCTCGCCCGGCTACATGGCGCCCGAGCTGTTCGCCGGGGCCGGCCCGTCGCCCGCGTCGGACCTCTGGTCGCTGGGCGCGACCCTCTTCCACGCAGCCGAAGGCCGCGCGCCGTTCCAGCGCACCACCACGGCCGCGACCCTGCACGCGATCATGTACGACCAGCCGGTGCTGGAGCGCTGCCGCGGCCCGCTCGCCGACGCCGTCCGCGGGCTGCTCACGCAGTCCGCTTCGGACCGGCTGGGCGCGTCCGGACTGCGGCGGCTGCTGGAAACCGCGCGCACCGCGATCACCGACTCGCCGACCCAGGCCGTCGATCCGGCTTCGCTGCCGACGATCGTCTTCGAGCCGGTGACGGCGAAGGTGGCCGCACCGTCATTGACCACAGTGGACTGGGACCGGCGTCGGAAACGGCGTCTCCCGTGGGTGTTGAGCGGGGTCGCGGTCGCGGTGATCGCCGCGCTCGGCGCGGTCTTCCTGCTGAAGCCGGACAGCACCACGCCGGTCGCCGCGGGTTCCCCAGGGCCCGCTTCAACGTCGTCCGCCGCGCCTTCGACCACCAAGAAACCCAGCGCCAAGAAGCCCACGCCGTCTCCGAGCACGTCCGCGTTGCCGGGTGCGAGCGCCACGGTCTCGCCGCCGTCGTCGACTGCCGGCGAGAAGCCGCACCCGGCCGAGGTGCCGCTGATCCGGTACCACCAGCCGGATGGCGGGCACTTCAGCGGCACGAAGAAGGTCGGCCCGCCGGCCGGGTTCACCAAGGAAGGCGTGTTCGGTGCCCTCGTCGCGACGGCCGAGCCGGGCACGCGGAAGCTGTTCGCCTGCAAGGTGAAGGACCAGAAGGACTGGTTCACCTCGACCGACCAGAGCGGCAAGTGCGAGGGCCAGCAGTCGCTCGGCCTGCTCGGCCACGTCTACGCCGACCCGCCGTCCTGGGCGGGCGCGCGGGCGATCTACCGCTGCAACGCGGGCGCGAGCCACTTCGACTCGCTCGACGCCCAGTGCGAGGGCAAGACGAAGGAGTTCCTGATGGGCTACGTCGTCGTCTGAAGCACTTCGGCCACGAGGTCCGGCCGCGTGACGAACGGGTGGTGCGCCACCGGCAGTTCGACGACGTCGGTCGCGCGCGCCGCGTGTTCCCGCTGCTTCTCCGGCGGAGTCGCGCGGTCTTCGGCGCAGACGAGGTAGGTGGACGGGATCTCACGCCACGCGGCGTTCGTCGTCCGCTGGCCGAACACCGACTCGTTCTGGGCCGTGAGCCGGGCCGCGGCGCCGGCGTACGTGGCGTCGTCGAAGTCCTGGGCGAACAGCGGCCGCACCAGCTCCTCGCGGACCCCGGCCGTCCCGTCGCCGTGGCTGACGTGCCACGGCGACGGCTCGGCCCCGCCGAAGTCCGCGAGCGCCTCGCCGGCATCCGGCAGGAACGACGTCACGTAGACGAGCCGGCGGACCGCGGGGTGGTTCCCGGCTTCGGAAATCACCACTCCGCCGTACGAGTGCCCGACGAGCACCGCGGGCTCGCCGGAGGCGTCGAGCAGTGCGCGGACGGCCGCGGCGTCGTCGTGGAGGTCACCTCGCGGATCGCCCTCGCAGCTGGGCAAAACCGCCGCTGAGCTGCGAAGACCGTGCGCGGCAAGCACGTCGGCCGTCGGCTGCCACCACCAGGCGCCATCACGGACGAACGCACCGTGCACGAAGAGGATCCTCATGGTTACAACCTGGCAGAACCCACCCGGTCGAGTGACACAGTTCGCGCGGAGCGGACGAGGACTGGACAAACCGGAGGCCGAACACGAAGCTTTCGCGTGTTCTTCCGTGCCCGGCCAACCTCGAGGTCGAAAAGTGAATGCTGCCTGGGAAGCCGTCTCCCGCGTCGCCGACGAACCCGCCTGGTACTGGGTGTACGACAAGCTGGCGTTCTGGCCGAGCACCTACGCCCACGCCTGGCCGGGCTTCCGCGAGCCGTCGCCGTCGCGGACCTGGGACCTCTCGCCCGGCGACCTGGACCGCGCCTCGGCCGAGTTCCGCCTCGGCCCGTACGCCGTCGAAGAGCGCCAGGTCTCGGCGATCGCGCTGGCCGCGTTCCGCGAGGTCTGCGGCCCCGACGACTGGATGTGGGCGCTGCACTGGCAGCACCAGTCCTACCGCATCCGCCCGCACCGGATGACCGACGGCGCGCGCTGGCCGGTCTCGGTGTTCCCGCGCGCGGACTACCACCTGTTCCTGGCCCCGGACTTCTCGTTCGGCACGCTCGGCCACCCGTGGGAGCGCACGCTCTGCGTGTTCGGCGACAAGCTGGTGCCGGCGTTCGAGCGGCACGGCGAAGGCGTGCTGACGAACGTCCTGCGCCGCGACGGAAGGCCGTCCGAGCTGGCCCGCTGAGCTCGCGGTTGATCTCTTGCTACCGTTCTGCGGGTGTTCGAATATCACGGCTGGGTGACCATCCAGGCGACCGCGAGCGGCGATGACGACGCGGCGCTCCTGGAGCGCCTGGTCGACCGCGTACACCGCGCTGTCCGCGACGCGGGTGACTTCGACCTGGTCGACCTCCGCTGGAGCGCGGGCATGCCGATGCTCCACTTCGCCGGCTTCGACAAGCACGGCGGCCGCCTCGGCCCCGAGCTGCTGGACCTGTTCACCCGGACCGGCGAGCTCGCCCCGGGTTCGTACGGCCTGCTGTACGTCTGGGACGACCAGGACACCGAGCACGACAACGACTTCCGGGTGTACCGCATGGCCCGGGGCCAGGTGTCGGAGCACGAAGACCCGCACCTGACCCCGGTCGCTCCCACGGTTCTCGACGTCTACGAGCTCTAGTGGCGCGGCACCCGCGGCCGTCCGCCCGGCTCCTGCCGCGGCGGCTTCTGGTCGGTGCCTGGGAACGTCGGCGCCGGCAGGTTCGCCGCCTCGTAGCGGGACAGCGTCAGCGGGCCTGAGGTGTCCGGCAAGACCGGCGGCTGGGACTTGTGGTCGCCGAAGCGGAACGCCGACGTCATGTCCCCGAAGGTGCGCCGCCGCCACTGCGAGATGTTCGGCTCCGCCACGCCCGTCACCTTCTCCAGGAACTGGAGCGTCGACGTGTGGTCGAAGTTCTCGCTGCACACCCAGCCGCCCGCGGTCCACGGCGAGATGACGATCGCCGGCACGCGGTAGCCCGCGCCGACCGGGAGGCCGTTGCCCGGGGTGCCGCCCGGCGACGTCTTCGTGACGAACTCGCCCGGCGTGCCGGCCGGCGGGGTCGGCGGGACGACGTGGTCGAACAGGCCGTCGTTCTCGTCGTAGTTGAGGATGAACACCGTCTTGGCCCAGACCTCCGGGTTGGCCGCGATCGCGTCGATCTTCGACGCGACGAACGCGGCGCCCTCGGCCGGCGTGTACTGCGGGTGCTCCGACGCCGTCGAGGTGCAGATGATCCACGAGACCGTCGGCAGCTTGTCGTTGCGCGCGTCGTACTCGAACTGGCCCTCGGGCCGGTGCGTGAGGCCGTTGACCGCCAGCGGCGAGTCGGCGGGGGCGTTCTTGAAGTTCGCGAAGTTCTCCAGCATGTTGCAGCCGTAGGTGTCGCTCTGCTCGTACACCTTCCAGCTGACGCCGGCCGCCTGCAGCCGCTCGGCGTACGTCGTCCAGGTGTAGCCGCCGGCCGGAGCCTTGTTGTCGAGGATCGGGCCGCCGTGCTCGCCGTCCGGGTCGATCGTGCCGGTCATCCACATCATCCGGTTCGGCCAGGTCGGGCCGAACACCGAGCAGTGGTAGCTGTCGCAGATGGTGAACGCCTCGGCCAGCGCGAACTGGAACGGCAGGTCGGCGCGCGTGTGGTAGCCCATCACGTACGGGCCGTTCTTGCCGTCGGCCTTGCGGTGGGCCGGCAGCCAGCTGTCCATCTTGCCGCCGTTCCAGGCGTCGTGCTGGACCTGCCAGGCGTGCGACGTCGACGGGATCTTCTGCGCGTTCGTCGCGTGCGTGTCCAGGTGGAACGGCAGCGCGTAGCCCGCCGGGTTCTCGGCGTCCGGCTGGTAGAAGACCGGCTTGCCGTTCGGCAGCCGCGCGGCGTGCGGGTCACCGAACCCGCGGACGCCCGACAGGGTGCCGAAGTAGTGGTCGAAGGAGCGGTTCTCCTGCATCAGCAGCACGACGTGCTCGATGTCCTTCAGCGAACCGTGCTTGGGGGCGCCCTGGGCGAGCGCCCGCTGGACGTTCGGCGGCATGAGCGTGGCGGCAGCGGCGGTGGCGGCGGCGCCGGCGGCCCCACCGAGGAGACGACGGCGAGTCAGTTCGGTCATGCTCAGCACGATCACGCCCGAGCATCACCCGAAGAGGTGGCATCGCGGGAACGCGGCCGGAACACCAGATGAAAACAGTTGCCGAACCGGCACGAATCCGGCCAGAAGGTAACAACGCCCTGGTGGCGGTATTCACCAGGCGTGGCCACCCGCGAAGTCTGGCTGCCGCACCGTGGGGGTCCGGGGGCTCGGCCCCCGGGTGAAATGGCGAAGGGGCCGAGGTCGACGCGTTACGTCGACACACGGCCCCTGTCCCTGAGCGGATGACGGGATTCGAACCCGCGACCCTCACCTTGGCAAGGTGATGCGCTACCAGCTGCGCTACATCCGCACTGCGTTGCTGTTGAGGAGAACTCTATACCAACTGAAAACTGCTCCGATGAGCGGGTCCCCGCGTGCTCCTGACCCGGTACTTCGGTGTCACAGCTGGCGTACAAGGGGTGACGACGGCTGATTCCCTCCGTATGGTGTCCCCATTCGACCGAACGGGGAGAACCTTCGGGGAGGAGGTGCCGGGCCGGGATGACCGAGCTGGGCACGGTGCCGCCACCAGCGGCCTCGGAATCCGACGAGCAGGCACTGCTGCAACGACTGCGAAACGGCGAAGACGCCGCGTTCGGAGAGCTGTTCGAGCTGCACGCCGCCGCGGTCCGCCGGCTCGCGCAGAGCCTCGCGGCCGACCGGTCCGAGGCCGAGGACATCACCGCGGAGACGTTCTTCCGCGTTTTGCAGGCCCTGCGCCGTGGCGCCGGCCCGAGAGACTACGTCCGCGCCTACCTGCTCACCGTCGCCCGCCGGGTCTCCTGGGAGTGGCACGGTGCCCGCCGCGACGTCCCCGTCTCGGACGACGAGCTGACCTTCCGCGCCGGCGCGGGCGCCGACACGCACGCCCGCACGGCCGAGCACACCCTGATCACGACGGCGTTCACCAGCCTGCCCGAGCGCTGGCGGACCGTCCTGTGGCAGACCGAGGTCGAGGGCGAGCAGCCCGCCATCGTCGCCACGCACTTCGGGCTGAGCGCGAACGCCACCGCCGCACTGGCCCGGCGTGCCCGTCAGGGCCTCCGCGCGGCGTACTTACAGGCACACCTTTCGGTGAATCGCGGACCGGATTCGTGCCGCGCGGTCGTCGAGAAGCTCGGCGTGTTCACCGCGGGCAGCGTCACCGGCGCCGAAGCCGAGCGGATCAAGGCGCACCTGCACGGCTGCCCCTCATGCCGCGCGACGCAGGACGAGCTGCGCGACGTCTGCTCGTCGCTGCGCGCGCACGCCGGGGTGCTGGTGCTGCTGGTGCCGGCGGCGGGCGCCGCCGCGAGCGGCAGCGGGGTACTGGCCGGGCTGGGCGCGACGCTCAAGGGCGTGCTGGTCGGCTCGAAGGTGAAGATCGGGCTCGCGCTGGCGTCGACCGCGGCCGTGGGTGCCGTCGGGGTCGCGGCCGGACCCGTCCTGTTCGGGACGACGCCGGTGCAGGACGTCGGGCTGACCGGCGGCGCGCCGGAGCTCGTGGTGGTGCCGCCGACCGAGACGCACCACCAGCCGCCCCCGCAGCCGCAGCAGGACCCGCGGATCGGCATCGGCGTGCTCAACGGCCGGGGCACCGGGATCGCCGTCCCGGCGCGGCAGCGCACCGGCGGCGGCCAGGTGGCGGCGAACGAGGTGCCCGGCCTGCCGGCGGGCGACGTCCCGGCCGGGGACGTCGGCACCGGGACGAACCCGGGCACGAGCGGCGAAACCCCGCGCGACGACCTGTCGTCCTCGACCTTCAGCACGCCCGACGACTCGGAGACGTCGCCGCGGCTGGACTCGACGAGCACGGACATGACCGAGTCCAGCGACGGGACGGTGCCGGAGAGCGTCGACGCCCCCGAGCTGTCGCCGTCCGGCCGCCCGGAGAGCACGACGACGGCGCCGACCAAGCCGGAGCCGACCGGCAGTGAACCGTCGTCCACCGAGTCCTCGACGACGGTGACGCCGACGTCCGGGAAGCCGTGGCCGACCAGGGCGACCGGCGTCACTGGTTCGGGCGAACCGGCGGATTCGGCCTTGACCGGCTCACCGGCTCCCTGAACTGCGGTGATCAACTTCGCCGGGTGGGATGTCCGATTCCTCCCTCGCGCGGGCGAGCCCGGGCACGGTACCGTTGTGGGGCTCACCCTGCGGGCGCCCCGGGAGGCAACTGAATGAACCGGCTGGTACGCGGCGAAGACGGCCGCGACTGGGTGGTCCGTGCCCAGATGGAATGGCGCGCTCCGGCGACGGCCGACGACTTCGAGCACGACGTCGCCGGCAGCTACGGTCCCGGCATCGCGATGATCGTGGTCACCGCGCTGCTGGCCGTGATCCTCGTCGTGTGGACACCGAACGAGGTCAACATCCCCGCGTGGGTGCTGCTGGCGTTGCTGCTCATAGTCCTGTTCTTCCCCCTGCGCTGGATCCTGCGCCGGCCGTGGACGGTCGTCGCGGAGACCGAGGGCGACCTGACCGGCGACCGGCCGTCCGAGCGCTGGGTCGGCACCATCCGCGGCATGTTCACCGTGCAGGGTGAGGTCAAGAAGATCTCCAAGACGATCCAGCGCCACTCGCTGCCGGACTTCGACGGGCCGCTGCACCCGGTCGAGTAGCCGCTACCGGATTTCGGCCGAAGGGGTGAAACTGGGGCATGCCCGAACTGCCCGAGGTCGAAGCCCTGGCGCACCACCTGCGCGAGAACGCCGTCGGCCGGACGATCTTCCGCATCGATGTCGCATCGTTGAGCGTCCTGAAGACGGCGACCCCGCCGTGGACCGACCTGCACGGCCGCGAGATCACCGGCGCGACCCGGCACGGCAAGCACCTCGACGTCGTCGCGGGTGACCTGCACCTGGTCGTCCACCTGGCCCGCGCGGGCTGGCTGCGCTGGTCCGACGGCCTGGCCGCGGCGCCGCTCAAGCCGGGCAAGGGCCCGATCTCGCTGCGCGTGCACCTCGAGTCCGCCACCGGGTCCGGCTTCGACCTCACCGAAGCGGGCACGAAGAAGGGCCTCGCGGTGTGGGTCGTGAAGGACCCGCAGGAGATCGCGAGCGTGGCGCGCCTCGGCCCGGACGCCCTCTCGGTGGACGCCGGCCTGCTGCGTGAGCTGTTCGCCGGGAAGAACACCCGGCTGAAGTGGGCGCTCACCGACCAGTCGCTGATCGCCGGCATCGGCAACGCCTACTCCGACGAGATCATGCACCGCGCGAAGCTCTCCCCGTACGCGACGATCGGCAAGCTCGACGACGGCGCACTGGAGACGTTGGCCGAGGCGATCGTCGAGATCGAGGCCGACGCGGTCGGGCGCTCGGTGGGCCAGAAGGCCGCGCGCCTGAAGGGCGAGAAGCGCTCGGGCCTCCGGGTCCACGCCCGCACCGGGCTGCCGTGCCCGGTCTGCGGCGACACGATCCGCGAGATCTCGTTCGCCGACAAGTCGTTCCAGTACTGCCCGACCTGCCAGACGGGCGGCAAGCCCCTGGCCGACCGCCGGATGTCGCGCCTGCTGAAGTAGCGGTGACATCTGTGGTCGCCACGTCACGCACCGGGATTCCCCCGTTCGGCCGCACGTGCTGCGCCGTCGCCTGATCAGGCCTTCGGACCACCGTGATCGCCGACCTCGAAACCGCCCTCTTCCTGCCGCTTTCCCCGGATCCGGTGGAACAGGGCGCCCCTCCCGCGTGTTGCGGACAGTGACCGGTCGGTAAGTCGACCGACTCTGAGTAGGGTCACTCCAACCCTCGGTCATCACAGTTGGACAGAAAGTGGGATCAGGCCTTGCACCCGGTTGGTCGAGCGCAGAGCATGGACGCCGTGTCCGGGTTTCCGCTTGCGCAGATCGTTCCGTGGGGTCTCGCGGTGCTGCTCGGCATCGTGGTGATCGTGCTGCTCGTGAAACAGCGCAAACCGGCCAGTGTGGTGGAGGACGCCATGCTGCAGGCGGTCCACCGGATGTCGAAGGCCGCGCCGAACCTCCGGTCCGGGCTGGACGAGGACGCCGCCGACAAGATCACCACCCAGCTGCTGCAGATGCTCGACTGCGTTGCCGTCGGCATCACCGACAGCGAGGGGACCCTGCTGTCCTGGGACGGCGAGGCGAACGAGCACTACGTCGATCTCGTCGACGCGATCGGCGCGGCCATCCGCAAGCACCGCCGTGAGGTCGTCGCGCACGACCGGATGCCGTGCAACCACCGCGGCACCTGCCGGATGAAGACCGCCGTCATCGTGCCGCTGCTGGTCGAGGGCGAGACCGAGGCGGCGCTGATCGTCGTCGGCCGGACCCGCGGGCGCCTGGTGCAGATGGCCGACGCCGTCGCCCAGTTCGTCTGCACGCAGTTCGAGCTGTCCCGCCTCGACGAGTCGAAGCAGCAGCTCCAGCAGGCCGAGATCAAGGCGCTGCGCGCGCAGATCTCGCCGCACTTCGTCTACAACGCGCTCAACACGATCTCCGCGCTGATCCGCACGGACCCCGAAGAGGCGCGAGAGCTGCTTCAGGACTTCGCCGACTTCACGCGCTACTCGTTCCGGACGTCGGGCATGTTCACCTCGCTCGCCGAGGAGCTGCGCAACATCGACCGCTACCTGACGATCGAGAACGCCCGCTTCGGCGGCCGGCTCGAGGTGCGGATGAAGATCGCGCCCGAGGTGCTCAGCGTCGTCGTGCCGTTCCTGATCATCCAGCCGCTGGTGGAGAACGCCGTCAAGCACGGCCTGGCCAGCAAGCCGAGCGGCGGCTGCGTCACGGTGATCGCGCAGGACTACGGCACCGAAGCGCTGATCAGCGTCGAGGACGACGGCATCGGCATGGACCCGCGGCGGCTGAAGGACGTCAAGAACGCGCACAGCACCGGCGCGCACGTCGGGCTCGGCAACATCAGCCAGCGCATGCAGCAGGTCTTCGGCAGCGACTACGCGGTGATGGTCGAGACCGCGCCCGGCGCCGGCATGAAGGTGACGCTGCGGGTGCCCAAGTTCGTCCCGGGCGTCCGGCCGAACATGCCGGACTACAGCTCCGAAACCGACACCGCCGATGCCGACGTCCCGTCGCAGGGCGGCCCGGCCCAGCTGAACGGCGCCGACCCGAGCGGCGTCAACGGCACGCGCTCCGGCATCCTCCCCATGGGCTGACTCCGGCTAGCCTGGCGTTATGAGCGTTACGGACAAACTGGCTTCGCGGATCCCGGGTCTCGCCGACCGCGTGGAGCGCAAGGACGTCGTGGCCGTGGTGAAGCTGCACGGCGTGATCACGCCGTCGCCGTCCCCGCTGGCCAGGGGCGCGATCAACCTCGCCGCCGTCGAGACGGCGCTGACCAGGGCGTTCGGCCACGAGCGGCTGAAGGCGGTCGCGCTGCTGATCAACTCGCCGGGCGGCGCGCCGACGCAGTCCGGGCTGGTCGCGGAGCGGATCCGGCAGTTGGCCGACGAGAAGGGCGTGCCGGTACTGGCGTTCTGCGAGGACGTCGCCGCGTCCGGCGGGTACTGGCTGGCCTGCGCGGCCGACGAGATCTTCGCGCACCGGACGTCGATGGTCGGCTCGATCGGCGTGATCAGCGGCGGCTTCGGCTTCACCGGGCTGCTGGAGCGCTTCGGCATCGAGCGCCGGCTGCACACGGCGGGCGCGAACAAGTCGCGGCTCGACCCGTTCTCGCCGGAGAAGCCCGAAGACGTCGAGTGGCTGAAGAAGATGCACACCCAGCTCCACGACCTGTTCGTGAGCTGGGTGAAGGAGCGCCGCGGCGACCGGCTGAACGGCACCGAGGACCTCTTCACCGGCGACGTCTGGCTCGGCGCGAAGGCCCAGGAGCTGGGCCTGATCGACGGTCTCGGCAGCCTCCGGCAGATCGTCACCGAGCGGTACCCGGACGCGGACATCTCGGTCGCCGAGCCGAAGCGCCCGCTGCTCGCCCGCCTCGGCGTCGGTGCCCCGGCCGCCGCGTCCGCGGTGCTCGACGCCGTGACGCAGAAGGCGGCCTGGTCCCGCTTCGGTCTCTGATCCGTTCCCCTCGACAGCTGACAGCCGTCGAGGTCTGGCCTCCTAAGTGAATCAACGCTAGGCTATGTGAATCAGCGCTAGGGTACCGGACCGCAAAGGAGCGGTGGATGCACCTCACGCAGACCCTCCACCAGGCTGTGCAGCAGGGGCCGGACCGGCCGATGACCGTGTTCGGCGACCGGGTCCGGACCGTCGGCGAGGTCGCCGGGCGGGTCGCCCGGTTCGCCGGGGCGCTCAAGGAGCTCGGCGTCGGCGCCGGTGACCGCGTCGGCATCCTCGCCCTCAACTCCGACCGCTACCACGAGTACCTGCTGGCCACGCCGTGGGCGAACGCCGTCCTCAACCCGATCAACATCCGCTGGAGCCCGGCGGAGATCGCCTACTCGCTGACCGAATCCGACACGCGCGTGCTGCTCGTCGACGACGCCTTCGTCCCGATGATCCCGAAGCTGCGCGAGGCCGGCGTGACCACGGTCGTCCACATCGGCGAAGCGCCGACGCCGGACGGGATGCTCGGCTACGAGGACCTCGTCGCCGGTGCCGACCCGGTCGGCGACGCGCGCCGCGGTGGGGACGACCTGCTCGGCGTCTACTACACCGGCGGCACCACGGGCACGCCCAAGGGCGTCATGCTCAGCCACCGCAACCTGCTGACGTCGGCGCTGGGCAGTCTCGCCACCGGCCGGTTCCTCGCCGCCCGCGGGAAGCTGCTGCACGCCGCGCCGATGTTCCACCTGGCCGACGGCGCGGCCTGGGCGGCCGGGCAGCTCGTCGGCTCGACCCACGTGATCGTCCCGATGTTCACCCCGGCCGGCGTGCTCGACGCGATCAGCGGCCAGGGCGTCACGGACACGCTGCTGGTGCCGACGATGATCCAGCTGCTCGTCGACCACCCGGACGTCGGGAAGCACGACCTCACGTCGATGCAGCACGTCGTCTACGGCGCTTCGCCGATCTCCGAGTCCGTGCTCGAGCGCGCGCGGAAGACGTTCCCCGGCGCGGGTTTCGTGCAGGCGTACGGCATGACGGAGTTGTCGCCGGTCGCGACGCTGCTGTCCACGGAGGACCACGACGACCCCGCGTTGCGCCGCGCCGCCGGCCGGGCCGCGCCGCACGCCGAGGTCCGGATCGTCGACCCCGAGGACGCCGAGGTACCGCGGCACACCGTCGGCGAGATCGTCTGCCGCGGCGACCACGTGATGCTCGGCTACTGGAAGCGGCCCGAGGAGACGGCGACCGCGTTGCGCGGCGGCTGGATGCACACCGGCGACGGCGGCTACATGGACGAGCGCGGGTACGTCTTCGTCGTCGACCGGATCAAGGACATGATCGTGTCCGGCGGCGAGAACGTGTACTCGGCCGAGGTGGAGAACGCGCTCGCGAAGCACCCGTCGGTGGCCGCGTGCGCGGTGATCGGCGTGCCGGACGAGCGGTGGGGCGAGCGGGTGCACGCCGTCGTCGTCCTGCTGGACGGCCAGGAAGCGACCGGCGACGAGCTGCGCGACTTCTGCCGCGAAGCGATCGCGGGCTACAAGGTGCCGCGCACGTTCGAGTTCACCGACGCGCTCCCGATGTCCGGCGCGGGCAAGATCCTCAAGCGGGAGCTGCGGAAGCGGCACTGGACCGACGGCGCCCGCGGGGTCCACTGAGTGTCCGCACCCCCTCGCGGCACCCGGCCGCGCAACCGCCGCGCGCTGATCGTGGCCGCGGCCGCCGAGCTGTTCGTCCGCCGCGGCTACCCGCACGTCTCGATGGGCGACATCGCCGAGGCCGTCGCGATCGGGCCGTCTGCGCTGTACCGGCACTTCCGCGGCAAGCAGGAGCTGCTGGCCGCGGTGGTCGAGGACGCGCTGACCGCGCTCGCCGTCACCGACCTCGCCGAACTGGCGACCGGTGCGCTCGACCGGCGCGACGTCGGGGTCCTCTGGCAACGCGAGTCCCGCCACCTCGAGCCGGCCGAACGCCACCGCGTCGGCGAAGCACTACGGCGGCTGGCGCGGCAGCTCGCCGGGCACCTGGGGGACCGGCGCCGGGAGCTGACCGCCGACCAGGCCGGGCTGCTGGCCTGGGCGGTGCTCGCGGTGCTGGTCAGCGTCTCCTTCCAGCGCGTCGACCTGCCGCGCCCGGCCTACGACGAGCTGATGACGTCCCTGGCCACGGCGGTCGCGTCGGTGCCCCTCCCGGACCTGGGAAAACGCGCTGCCGCCCCGGTCGTCGAGCCCGCGAACCGGCGCGAGCTGCTGCTGACGACCGCGACCCGGCTCTTCGCCGAGCGCGGCTTCCACAGCGTCGCCATCGAGGAGGTCGGCGCGGCGGCCGGGATCGCCGGGCCGAGCGTGTACCACCACTTCGAGAGCAAGGCCGAGCTGCTGATGACGGCCTTGAGCACCGGCGCCGACGCGCTCGGCGAAGGGCTGCGGACGGCGTCGTTGCCCACGCTGCTGCGGTCCTACACGGGGTATTCGCTGGCCCACCACGACGTCGTCGACCTGCTGATCACCGAGGTCGGGCTGCTGCCGGAACCCGGGCGGCACGACCTGCGCCGCACCCAGCGCGAGTACGTCGGGGCGTGGGTCGGCCTGCTGCTCGACGCCCACCCGGACCTGGGCGCCGGTCCGGCGCGGGTGCGCGTCCAAGCCGTCCTCACGGTGGTCAACGACGTCGCGCGGACCCCGCACCTGCGTACGCTGCCGGGTATCGAAGACGCGCTGCACGTCATCGGGTCGGCTTTGCTCGGGTTGTCCGGTTCGAGTAGTTCCGGGCAGACTTTGTGACCCAGATCACTCTTCCCTCGTAACGGCCCCTGGCGATCTTCCCGGGTCGAGAGGTCCCCTTGTCGACGGGCTTTGTTGCGACCGGCAACAAATCCGGACGACGAGGAGGTCGTACCCGATGCCCCACTTCTCCCGCTCCCGAAGACTCACCCTCGGTGCCGTGCTGGGCGCCGCGCTCATCGCGATCCCGCTGACCATGCCCGCCGCGGCGTCGATCCCGCCGCCCGAATCGGGCTGGACCACGGTGTTCGCCGACGACTTCACCGGCGGCTCCGGTTCGCTGCCGTCCGGCTCGAACTGGATCATCGACACCGGCCACGCCTACCCCGGCGGCCCCGGCAACTGGGGCACCGGCGAGATCCAGAACTACACGTCGAGCACCAGCAACCTCTCTCAGGACGGCGCCGGCAACCTCCGCATCACGCCGTTGCGCGACGGCTCCGGCAACTGGACGTCGGCGCGGATCGAAACCCAGCGCACCGACTTCAAGCCCCCGGCCGGCGGCGTCCTGCGCATCGAAAGCCGGATCCAGATGCCGAACGTCACCGGCGCGGCGGCGCTCGGCTACTGGCCGGCGTTCTGGGCCCTCGGCGGCCCCTACCGCGGCAACTGGTGGAACTGGCCGGCCGTCGGCGAGTTCGACATCATGGAGAACGTCAACGGGATCAACTCCGTCTGGGGGGTCCTGCACTGCGGCGTCAACCCGGGCGGCCCGTGCAACGAGACCACCGGCATCGTCGCCAACCGGGCGTGCCCCGGCAGCAGCTGCCAGTCGGCCTTCCACACCTACCGCTTCGAATGGGACGCCAGCAGCAGCCCGCAGGTGTTCCGCTGGTTCGTCGACGGGCAGCAGTTCCACTCGGTCAGCCAGAACCAGGTCGACGCGACGACGTGGGCGAACATGACCACCCACCAGGGCTACTTCGTGCTGCTGAACGTGGCGATCGGCGGCGCGTTCCCGAACAACAACTCCGGCACGACCACGCCGGGGCCGGGGATCGTGCCGGGCCGCCCGATGGTCGTCGACTACGTGACGGTCACCACGCGCGGCTCGGGTGGCGGCGGGACCACGACCCCGCCGACCACGACCACCACGCCGCCGTCCGGCGGTGGCAGCGCGTACAGCACCATCCAGGCCGAGTCGTACAGCCAGCAGAACGGCCTGGCCAAGCAGACGACCAGCGACACCGGCGGCGGCCAGAACATCGGTCCCGCGGGCAACGGCGACTGGGCGCTCTACCCGAACGTCGACTTCGGGAGCAGCGCGGCGACCAACTTCCAGGCGCGCGTGGCCTCCGGCGCGGGCAGCGGGGTCAGCGGGCTGGTCGAGGTGCGGCTCGACAGCCTCTCGAACGCACCCATCGGCAGCTTCGCGGTCGGCAACACCGGCGGCTGGCAGAGCTGGCGGACCGTCCCCGCGAACATCAGCGGGGTGACCGGGACGCACAACGTGTACGTGACGTTCACGAGCGGTCAGTCCGCCGACTTCGTGAACCTGAACTGGTTCACGTTCGTGCATTGATAGCGAGGGACTCCGCCGACGGGCGGCTCGTCGGCGGAGCCCCTCTCACTTCAGGCAGACGGGGGCTGGACATTGCACTCGGCAATGGGCAGGATGCGTTTCACTGTGAGTGCTCACGATGACACCCGGAAGCTCGTGGTCCTGGCTGTGGACGACGAGCCTCGAGGTCTGGACGAACTAGTCCACTGCCTGCGAAACAGCCCGCACGTCGCGAAGGTGTTCCCGGCGATCGACGCGTCGGAGGCACTGCGGCTGCTGTCGACCGACGACCCGAGGCTACGCGACCGCAAGGAGCGTGGCCTGCCGATCGTCGACGCCGTCTTCGCCGACATCGACATGCCCGGGTTGTCCGGGATGGAGATGTCGCGCGTGTTCGCCGCGCTCCGGCCCTCGCCCGCGCTCGTGTTCGTCACGGGGCACGCCGAAGAGGCGGTCAACGCCTTCGACCTCGGCGCCCTCGACTACGTGCTGAAGCCGTACCAGCAGGACAGGCTGGACCGCGCGATCTCGCGCGTGATCGAGAAGCTGGCCGCGGCCGCGGCGCCGGCCCCTGGGGCCCTCGGCGGCGAGCCGGGCGTGAAGAACGACGACGAGGTCATCCCGGTCGAGCTGGCGGGCACCACCAAGCTCATCCCGCGCTCCTCGGTCCGCTGGGTCGAGGCGCAGGGCGACTACGCACGGTTGTTCACCACCGAAGGCAGCCACCTGGTCCGCATCCCGCTGGCCCAGCTCGAGGAACGCTGGGAGAAGGCCGGGTTCGTCCGGATCCACCGGTCGTTCCTGGTCGCGCTGCCGCTCATCACCGAGCTGCGGATGGGCCAGGGCGGCTACCAGGTCGTGATCGGCAACGAGGAGAAGGTGCTGCCGGTCAGCCGGCGGCACACCCGCGCGCTGAAGGACCGGCTGGTCGGTTCGGGCCGGAACGGCTGAGCCGGGCCCGGGCATGACCGACGACTTCTACGAGCGCCGCGCGAACGGCGTGCGCGAGCCCGATCCGACGCTCGGCCGGCGCACCCGCCAGCAGCGGCCGCTGCCGCAGCCGACGGACCAGGCCGTCGTCGAGCCGCTCCCGCCGGCGCCGGAGGACGAGCCGCCGAAGCCGGACCACCACGCCAGGCCCAAGCGGGAACGAGTGATCCTCAACGACCCGCGGCGCGGCGCCGGCACCCTGCGCGCCCGAGTCGAGCTGGAAGAGCAGACCAGCTGGGGAAAGCTGCTGGTGAAGGACCACCTGGTGAAGGTCCAGCTGCGGACGGCGATGCTGCTGGCCGGCCTCGTCGTCGTCGTGTTCGGCTCGTTGCCGGTGCTGTTCTACCTGGTTCCCGGGTTCTCCCGGTTGAGCCTGGCGGGCATTCCGGTGGCCTGGCTGATCCTCGGCGTCCTGCCGTTCCCGTTCCTGTTCGGCGTGGGCATCTGGTACAACCGGCTGGCCGAACGCAACGAACGCGCGTTCGTGGACATGATCGAAAACTAGTTTCGCACCCACTCGTGCGAGGATTCCCCCGTGCAGCTGAACCCGTGGGCCTTGACCGGCATCGTGCTGGTCGCCGTGGTGACGTTCTTCCTCGGGCACCGCTCTTCGCGTTCGGCCACGAGCACGCACGACTTCCTGGTCGCCCGGCGGACCGTGCGGTCCCGCCGCAACGCCGCCGCGATCTCCGGTGAGTACCTGTCCGCGGCGTCGTTCCTCGGCATCGCGGGGATCGTGCTCAAGGACGGCGCCGACGCGCTGTGGTTCCCGATCGGCTTCACCGCGGGCTACCTCGCCCTGATGCTCTTCGTCGCGGCGCCGCTGCGGCGCTCCGGCGCGTACACGCTGCCCGACTTCGTCGAGATGCGGCTCGGCTCGACGGGCCTGCGCCGGTTCTCCACGGCGTTCGTCGTGTTCATCGGGATCCTCTACATGGTCCCGCAGCTGCAGGGCGCGGGCCTGACGCTGGCGACCATCCTGCCGGTGCCGGTCTGGGCCGGCGCGGTCGTGGTGATGGTCCTGGTGGCGTTCAACGTGATCGCCGGCGGCATGCGCGCGATCACCGTCGTCCAGGCCTTCCAGTACTGGCTCAAGCTGTTCGCGATCTCGGTGCCCGCCTTCGTGCTGTGCATGGTCTTCTTCGCCGGCGGCGGCCCGGACGGCTTCCGGCCGCTCGGCGCGCCCGCGCCGCCGGTGTTCACCAGCGACACCACAGTGGACGTCCAAACCGACGTCACCCTCCACGTCCGGAGCGACACCTACCTCTGGGCGTACGGCCGCACCGACAACGGCCCGGCCGCCGGGCCGACGCACTGGACCCCGCTGGCGCCGCACACGGTTTCCGAGGGCACCACGCTGAAGTTCCTGGCCGGCACGCCGGTGCCGGTGGTCAGCGACTCCGTCGCGGACAACGCGAACTGGCTGCACCCGGCGTCGGGCAGCCTCACCGACCTGCTCCAGACGTACTCGCTGATGTTCGCGACGTTCCTGGGCACGATGGGCCTGCCGCACGTGCTGGTCCGCTTCTACACCAACCCCGACGGCAAGGCCGCGCGCCGCACCACCGTGCACGTCCTGCTGCTGCTCGGTCTCTTCTACCTGTTCCCGACGCTGCTGGGCGCGCTGTCCCGGATGTACGTCCCGGAGCTGCTGGTCACCGGCAAGACGGACGCGGCGATCCTGCGGTTGCCCTCGGCGATGCTGCCGGGGGTCGGCGGCCAGATCCTCGGCGCGGTCACCGCGGCCGGCGCGTTTGCCGCGTTCCTGTCCAGCACGTCCGGGCTGCTGGTCAGCGTCGCCGGCGTGGTGTCGACCGACCTGCTGCCCGGCCGGGTCCGCGACTTCCGCGTCGCGACCGGGCTGGTCGCGCTGTTCCCGATCGCGCTGGCGGTCGCGCTGCGGCCGGAGGACATCTCGCTGTCGATCGGGCTGACGTTCGCGCTCGCCGCGTCGACGTTCAGCCCGTTGCTGGTGCTGGGCATCTGGTGGCGCAAGCTGTCCTGGCCGGGTGCGCTGGCCGGGATGTTCGTCGGCGGTGGGCTGGTGCTGGCCGCGCTGATCGTCAACGTCGTGAGCGGGTACACCGGCGGCTGGGCGCCGTGGTTCGTCAACCAGCCGGCGCTGATCACCGTGCCGGTCGCGTTCGTGACGACGTACTTCGTCAGCCGTGCCACCGGGTACGGGCGTCCGGAGCACGTGCACGACATCATGCTGCGGCTGCATGCTCCCGACCCGCTCGGCTTCATGCGGGACAGGGCGGTCGCGCGGTTCGGTCAGGCCGAGGAGAAGACGCGCATCGCGGGCCGGGGCCGGCACCGCAAGTGATTTATTGACCGTCGGTCAGGAATTCTTTACCCGATCGAGTGAATGCCGGTCCGGCAACCGGACATCGTGCGCGAATCTCTCAGTGGGTTTCTACTCAAGGTCAAGCGCCCGATTGGGGGCTTACCAACTACGCCGTTAACTCTTTACGGTCCGTTGGCTTCAAACAGTACGGCCAGTACGAGAACGGGAAGGTGGAGATCCGCTGTGAGCAGCACCGAACACGACGTCGGTGGCGCGGGGCCGCAGACCGACTGGGAGAGCGTCCAGGGGAGTCCCGAATTCACGGACCTGCGCCGCCGGTTGCGGGTGTTCGTGTTCCCGATGACCGCGCTGTTCCTGCTTTGGTACCTGCTGTACGTGCTCCTCGCCGACTACGCGCACGGCTTCATGAGCACGAAGCTGGCCGGCAACATCAACGTCGGCCTGGTGTTCGGCCTGCTGCAGTTCGTCTCGACGTTCGTCATCACGGGCCTGTATGTGCGCTACGCCAACCGGAAGCTCGACCCGGTCGCCGACGAGATCCGCGCCGAGATCGAAGGGGACCCGGTCAAATGAACCTCGCGGCGGGCGTGGAGGGCAGCAACTCCACCCTCAACATCATCATCTTCCTGGTCTTCGTCGCGATCACGCTGGTGATCGTGTTCCGGGCCAGCCGGAACACGAAGACGGCGTCGGACTACTACGCCGCCGGCCGGGCGTTCACCGGCCCGCAGAACGGCATCGCGATTTCCGGTGACTACCTTTCCGCGGCGTCGTTCCTCGGCATCGCGGGCGCGATCGCCGTCAACGGCTACGACGGTTTCCTCTATTCGGTCGGTTTCCTGGTCGCGTGGCTCGTCGCGCTGCTGCTCGTCGCGGAACTGCTCCGCAACACCGGCAAGTTCACGATGGGCGACGTCCTCGCGTTCCGCATGAAACAGCGGCCGGTGCGCGCGGCCGCGGCGGTTTCGACGCTGGCCGTCTCGTTCTTCTACCTGCTCGCGCAGATGGCGGGCGCCGGTGGCCTGGTCAACCTGCTGCTCGGCATCTCGGGCGAGGCGGGGCAGGACATCGTGATCGCCGTCGTCGGCGTGATCATGATCCTGTACGTCTTGATCGGCGGGATGAAGGGCACCACCTGGGTGCAGATCATCAAGGCGGCCCTGCTGATCGTGGGCGCGTTCGCGATGACGCTGTGGGTGCTCGGCAAGTACGGCTTCAACCTCTCCAGCCTGTTCCAGGCCGCCGTCGACAAGGGCGGCGCGGGCCTGCTCGACCCGGGCAAGCAATACGGCAAGACGGGCACGACGAAGCTCGACTTCCTGTCGCTGGGCATCGCGCTGGTGCTCGGCACGGCGGGCCTGCCGCACGTCCTGATGCGCTTCTACACGGTCCCGACCGCGAAGGACGCGCGTCGCTCGGTGGTCTGGGCCATCGTGCTGATCGGTGTGTTCTACCTGTTCACGCTGGTGCTCGGCTACGGCGCGGGTGCGATCGTCGGGCCGGACAAGATCGCGAAGGCGCCCGGCACGACGAACGCGGCGGCGCCGCTGCTGGCTTTGGAGCTCGGCGGACCGGTCCTGCTCGGGTTCATCTCCGCGGTGGCGTTCGCGACGATCCTCGCGGTGGTCGCCGGCCTGACGATCACGGCGTCCGCGTCCTTCGCCCACGACGTCTACGCGAACGTGATCAAGAAGGGCCGGGTCTCCACCGGCGGCGAGGTCCGCGTCGCGCGGATCACGGCGCTGGTGATCGGCGCGGTGGCCATCGCGGGCGGCATCCTGGCGAAGAGCCAGAACGTCGCGTTCCTGGTGGCACTGGCGTTCGCGGTGGCGGCGTCGGCGAACCTGCCGACGATCCTGTATTCGCTGTTCTGGAAGCGGTTCAACACCCAGGGCGCGCTGTGGTCGATCTACGGCGGCCTGCTCGTCACGATCGTGCTGATCGTCTTCTCGCCGGCGGTCTCGGGCAAGCCGGTGGACCCGAAGACGGGCAAGAGCGCGTCGATGATCCAGGGCGTCGACTTCCACTGGTTCCCGCTCGACAACCCGGGCCTGGTCTCGATCCCGGCGGCGTTCCTGCTCGGCTGGCTCGGCACGGTCCTGTCGAAGGAGCGCAACAAGGCCAAATACGCCGAGATGGAGGTCCGCGCACTGACCGGCGCGGGCGCGGAGAAGGCCGTCACGCATTGACCAACCGCTTTCGGGGGTTCCGGGTGGGGGAGCCCCCGGCCCGGGGCGGAGCCCCGGTTGTCACTGGCGTTGCCCGCGCACGTCGGACCTCACGCGCGGGCAACGCCCCCGCATGGCAGCATGGAGATCGTGGTGAGCCCTGCTGAACTGCCGACCGCCGAGGTCCGCGACCTGCCCAAGGACGGCCTCGTGCTGCTCGACGTCCGCGAAGACGACGAGTGGGCCGCCGGGCACGCGCCCGGCGCGGTGCACATCCCGATGGGGGAGCTGCCCGCCCGCGTCGGCGAGCTGACCGACCTGCCCGACGACCAGCCGATCCACGTGATCTGCCGCAGCGGCGGCCGGTCCGCGCGGGCGACCGCGTGGCTCAACCAGAGCGGCTGGGACGCGGTGAACGTCGCCGGCGGCATGGGCGCGTGGCAGCGCGAAGGCCGGCCGATGGTCGGCGAGCACCCCGGCATCGATCCCGAAGTGATCTAGCCTTGCAGCCGGGTCAGCCTCCGCAGTACCCCCCTGGGTACTGGCCGCGTCAGGCGCCGCCGCCGAACGCCCAGCAGCTGCAGGGCCGGACGCTGGCCGCCCGGCCGGAGCAGTACCCGTACCACCGCCGTCCCGGGCCCCGGCCGAAGCTGCGCTGGGTGGCGACCCCGCCGCCGGGCGCGTGGCCGCGTCGCCGGGTCGCGCCTCCTGAGCGGTACTTCGGGCCGCCGTCGTACCCGGTGCCGCCCCGCTGGGGCTTCCCCAACCTGGTCTGGCGCCGCCCGACTTCGGTGCCCGGCACGGCGTCGGACGAGGTCCGCCCGATCGACCGGATGCCGGTGCTCAGCCGCAGCCTGGTCGGTGTCCTCTTCGCGTTCGCCGTCCTCGCCGTGGTCGCCGCCGGCGCGGAGATCTGGCGGTACGTGCTGCTCGTCCAGGGCCGCGAGTCCGCGCTGAACCGGTCGGTGGTGGCGTTCTCCGACGGCTTCGTGCTCACCGCGGGCCTGCTGGCCTCGATCCTCGCGTTGCTGCCCGCCGGGCTCTCGCTCTGGTGGCTGCTGGTCGCCCGTCGCGCGGCGGCCGACGTCTCGGGCGACGACCCGCCGCGTCCGGTCTGGCAGGTGCTGGTCGGTGTTCTCGTCCCGATCGCGAACCTGCCGATGGCGCTGTCGATCGCCGGCGAGCTGGAGCACGCGGTGCTGAGCCGCCCGCGCGACGTCCGGCCGAAGCCGTCGCGGCAGGTGCTCGTGTGGTGGGGCGCCTGGCTGCTGAACTGGGTGCTGCTGGGCGTGACGATCGTCTGGCGCTTCCGCGACGACGTCCAGTCGATGGCCGACAGCGTCGTGCTGGTCGCGCTGACCGACCTGGCGGCGGCCGGCCTGGCGGTGGTGACCGCGCTCGTCGTGCGGCGGTTCACGGCGTTGCTGGCACCGTCGGACGCGCGGGCCGTGCGCTCGATGCGCGTGCTGAAGGTGGCGGGGGCCCCCGAGCCCGAGCTGCGCAACGCGCGGCCGGCCGGCGCCGCGCGCTAGTACCGGCCGAGCACCGGTTCCAGCTGGTCGAAGGCCTGTTCGGCGGCGGGCCACAGCGCGTCGGAGATCTGTTTCTCGTCCTCGAGGGTCCGGTCGAAGACCTCCTGGAACAGCACGCGCAGCACCGTGGCGAGGTGGGCGGCGGCGAGCACCGGCTCGAGCCCCTGCTCGGGGTGGCGCCGGATCAGCAGGTGCGTGAGGGCGGCCTCGCGCTCGCGGTGCATCTCGTGCAGGGCGTTCGTCAGGATCGGGCTCTCCTTGATCATCCGCACGAAGCCCGGGCCCGAGAAGCCGACCAGCGCGTGCTCGGCGCCCAGGGCTTCGAAGTAGAGCTCGCGGGTGTCGTGGAAGACGCTGTCGCGGACCAGGGTGGCCGGCCAGGACGTGAAGTCCGCGCGGATGTCGAAGACCAGGTCCTCCTTGCGTGGGAAGTGGTTGGTCACGGTCATCTTGGCGACCCGTGCCTCGGTGGCGATCTCCGCGATCGTCACGTCCTCGAAGCCGTTGCGGATGAACAGCTTCGTCGCCACGTCCGAGATCGTCTTCCTGGTCTCGTGCTTCTTCTGGGCCCGGAGTCCCTCGCTCATGGGCGTCACTCTACTGGGTCGGACCCAAGTTTGTGCTTGACCCAGCGAGTAGGTCGGACCTAATCTGAGGTTCGACCTAATTAGAGGGGGTGGATGGTGACGACAGCGATAGCCCGTCCCGACGCTGCGCTGTGGAAGCTCGGCGGCGTCCTGATCATGGGCGCGGTGCTGTCGATCCTCGACGCGACGATCGTGACCGTCGGGATCGACTCGATCGCCCGTGACCTGGGCAGTCCGGTCACGACGGTGCAGTGGGTGGCGAGCGCGTACCTGCTCGCGGCGTCGGCGGCGATCCCGCTGTCGGGCTGGCTGACCGACCGCTTCGGCGGCCGCGCGGTGTGGCTGACGGCGGTGGCGATCTTCACGGCGGGCACGTTGCTGTGCGGCTTCGCCTGGTCGGCGCCGGCGCTGATCGCGTTCCGGGTGCTCCACGGCCTGGGCGGCGGGCTGATGCAGCCGGTCGGGCAGGCGGTGTTCGCGCAGTCGGCGGGGCCCGCGCTGGGGCGCATGATCGGGGTGATCACCCTGCCCGCCACGGTGGCCCCCGCCCTGGGCCCGCTACTCGGCGGCGCCCTGGTGGCGGACTTCGGCTGGCGCTGGATGTTCTTCGGCGTCGTCCCGCTGGGCCTGGCGACGTTCGTGGTTGCCCGCCGGCTGCTGCCGGCCCCTTCACCTTCCGGTGCTCGGTCGCCGCTGGACGTTCGCGGGATTCTGCTGCTGTCGCCGGGGCTCGCGGCGTTCGTCTACGGCCTGGCCGAAGGTGTGGTCGTCGCTTGGGTGGCCGGAGCTGTGCTGCTGGCCGCGTACGGCATCCGGGCGTCCCGGACGCCGTCGCCGGTGCTCGACCTGAAGCTGTTCCGGGACAAGGGTTTCACGGTGGCTTCGGTCAGCACCTTTCTGCTGGGTGCGTCGCTGTACAGCTCGATGTTGCTGCTGCCGCTGTACTACGAGCAGGTGGAGCACGCGAGCCCGTGGGAGGCGGGGCTGCTGCTGGCTCCCCAAGCCCTCGGCTCGGCAGCGGTCCTGCTGGCGGGCGGCCGCCTGCTGGCCCGCTTCGGGCCCCGCCGGATGATGCTGGCCGGCATCGGCTTGTCCCTGCTGGGAACGGTCGCGTTCACCCAGCTCGGCTCGGCGCCCGGCGGAGTCCTGCTGACGGTCTCGCTCCTGATCCGCGGAGCCGGGTTGGGTGCGGCGACCGCCCCGGGAATGACCACGCTGTACGGCTCCCTGGAGCGGTCCCGCATCCCCCGAGCGGCCAGCGCGTTCAACGTGGTCAACCGAGTCGGCGGCTCGCTCGGCACGGCCCTCTTGGCCGCGATCCTCCACAGTGCACTGACTTCGTCCTCCCCGGCTACGGCGTTCGGCACCACGTTCACCTGGGCGCTGGCCCTGTCCGCCCTCACTCTGGTTCCCGCGGCTTTCTTCCCTCGAAGGAGCATCCGATGACCTTCCGCCTCCTGAGCGTCCACGCCCACCCCGACGACGAGTCCAGCAAGGGCGCGGCCACCCTGGCCCGTTACGCGGCCGAAGGCGTCGACGTCCTGGTCGCCACCTGCACCGGCGGCGAACGCGGCGACATCCTCAACCCGGCCGTGGACACCACCGAAGCCCGCGCTGACCTCCCGGCGATCCGTCGCCGTGAGATGGCCGCCGCGGCCGAGATCCTGGGTGTCCGCCAGCGCTTCCTCGGCCTGGTCGACTCCGGCCTGCCCGGCGAAGGCGAGCCCCTGCCCGAAGGCTGCTTCGCGGCCCTTCCGCTGTCCGAAGCGGCCGCTCCGCTGGTCGCGCTGATCCGCGAGTTCCGCCCTCACGTCGTGATCACCTACGACGAGACCGGCGGCTACCCCCACCCGGACCACATCCGCACCCACGAGGTGACGCTCGAAGCCTTCACCGCGGCCGCCGACCCCGCCCGCTACCCGGGCACCGGCGAACCCTGGCGACCACAAAAGCTGTACTACCAAGCAACCCTGAGCCGCGCGTGGTTCCAAACCTTGCACGATGCGACCTTGGCCGCCGGCCTGGAGTCCGCCATGGCCGACGTCCTCTCCGAACTCCCGCTCGAAGACCCTTCGACGGTCACCACCCGAATCCGCTGCGAGTCCCACTTCGCCACGCGCGACCGTGCCCTCCTGGCCCACAAGACCCAGGTCGACCCGGCCCACCCGTTCTTCGCCCACTCACGCGAAATCGAACGAAAAGCCTGGCCCCACGAGGACTACCACCTGGCCAACCCGACCCCAGGCCCCAACCTGGAGGAGGACCTCTTCACCGGAGTAACCCCATGAAACGCCGTGTCGCCCCGCCAATCACGCGTGATGCCTCCCCAATCACGCGAGATGCCCTTCCCATCACGCGAGATCCGCCTTCAATCACGTGAGTTCCGCGTCCGGTCACGCGAGATCCGCCCCGGATCACGCCGAACCGGGCTCACACCGTGACCCGAAGCTCCCGCAGTCCCCGGATCACGAACTCGGGCCGTCGCCGCGGAGCCGCGGCGATCCGCAGACCCGGCAGCTTCGCGGCCAGCGCACTCAACGCCGCGGCGATCTCCACCCGAGCGAGAGGAGCTCCCACGCAGTAGTGAATCCCCAGGCCGAACCCGAGGTGCGCGTTCGGTGTCCGTCCGATGTCGAGGGTGTCCGGCGCGTCGAACACCTTCGGGTCGCGGGCCGCCGCACCCAGCAGCGCGCCGATCTTCTGCCCCCGCGAAACGACATGACCGCAGATCGACACATCCTCGGTCGCCGTCCGCTCGAACAGCTGGAGCGGCGCGTCGAACCGGATCAGCTCTTCGACGCACGAATCCAGCAAGGAAGGAGCCGCCAGCAAGCGCTCCCACTGGTCCCGGTGGGTAAGCAGCGCCGTGATGCCGTTGCCGAGCACGTTGACCGTCGCTTCGTGGCCGGCCATCAGCAACAGCACCGCGGTCGCGACCAGCTCGTCCGGCGTCAGTTCGCTGCGCAGGAGGTCGCTGATGATGTCGTCTCCCGGGGCGTCGGCGCGGGCCGAAGCCACGGACCGGACGTACTCGACGAACTCGGCGGCCGCTCGCTCGGCGGCGTCGCGACCGTCCTCGGGCAGGCCGTACTCGTACATCTTGACGATCGCGTTGGACAGCTCGACCATTCGCGGCCCGTCGGTGCCGGGGACGCCCAGCAGCTCGGCGATCACCGCGACCGGCAGTGGCTGGGCCAGGTGCTCCAGGAGGTCCGCGCTGCCGTCGCGGGCGATCGCGGCCGCGAGGTCGTCGACCATCCGGTCGGCGAGCGTCGCGACCATCGGCTGCAGCCGTTGCACGTGGCCGCGGCCGAACGCGCCCGCGATCAGGCGGCGCAGGCGGGTGTGGGCCGGCGGCTCGTTCTCCAGCAGGGAGTTGCGGTGCAGCAGGTTGAACGACGCGAACCGTTCGAGCGGCTGCGCGTCCTGCCAGATCCGGCCCAGCCCGCGATGCCGCAGCACCGCCGACGACGCGGCGTGCGACACCGCCACGGCCAAGCCGAGCCTGTCGTGAAAATGGACGTCGCCCTGCTCGCGCAGGGCGGCGAACGCCGGGTACGGGTCTTCCAGGAACGCGAGATCGCGGGGGTCGAACACGTCGCGAGACTAACCCTTCGATAGCGTTCCAAGCCGAGCCAGAGGAGGCAGCAGTGGGCAAAGGCGCGCGCAAGAAGGGTCCCAAGCAGGCGTCGGACCGCAAGCCGAAGGTGCGCGACGTCTTCGTCGGTCAGCCGTTCGAGGGGCTGGCGGCGGAGCCCGAGCTGATCGCGCTGCGCGAGTTCGTGCCGTCCGCGACGGCGAAGCTGACCCTCGCCGACGGTGGCGACGTCACCCTCGGCACCGTGCTGCCGATGGCCGCGGCCGCGTTCGTCCGCTCGGACGGCGAGCGCTACCTCGGCCTGCAGGTGCAGACCCGCTCCTCCGACATCAGCCGCGACCTCGGCCGCTCGCTGAAGTGGCTGCTGGACGCCAAGGAGGGCGACGTCCTCGGCGTGCCGGACACGACGACCCCGCCGTCCGCCGACGAGCACGCCCGCCTCCAGGACCTGCTCGCCCCCGGCGCCGAGCTCGACGTCACGCTGCACAAGGACTTCGCCTGGTGGCTGCCGGAGGACGCGGACGCCACCGGCGACGTCGCGGTGTCCCTCGAGCGCGCCAACGCCGCGATCATGCCGACCGAGCGTCTCGGCCACGGTGCCTACTGGGTCTTGGCCGGCGAGAAGGCGCACCTGCGCTGGGTCCGCCCGGAGCCGGAGAACCTGCTGCTCCAGGCGCTGGCCCGGCTGTCCGCGGCCGGCGAGCTCGGCCTCGGCGAAAACTCGCGCTACGCCGGTTCGTTCCGGGCGCACGGCCTGCTGGTCCCGGTCTGGGACCTCGACTCGGAGGCCCACGCCCGCGAGTGGGCCGAGGCGAAGGACGCCCTCGGCACCCGCCTCGAGACGGCCCTGAAGTCCCTCGACGCCGAACCGCTGAACGCGGCGGAGCGCCGCGCGCGCGACGGCTTGATCGGCCGCCAGCTCACCCTGCGCTGACCCCGCACCGGACCAACGACCCGCCGTCGAGCACCGCGCTCGGCGGCGGTTTTCGTCCGGGCCTCGCTGCGACGGGCCCCCGGCTCGAAGGTGCGCCGTCGGAAAGCACCGGACCACCGGTCCGTACCGGTGACCGGAAACTGCTCGGTGAGCGTTCAACCAGGCGTTATGTGGCGTACGAGACACCGCCGCCGGATCGTCGTGGTGGGACTATTCTCCGCGTGATACTCCACATCTGCGGGGCGGCCGAATGGGCCGAAGTGGGCGAAGGCGGCGAGTACCGGCCGTCTTCACTGGGGGAAGTCGGGTTCGTCCACTGTTCCGACTTCGGCACGGCGCACCTGCCGGCCAACGCGCTCTACCGGGGCCGTACCGACCTGGTGCTGCTCGAGATCGACCCGGCCAAAACAGGCGCGCCCGTCCGGTGGGAAGACGGCGCGCCGCCGCATCCGGCCGGGGTGTGGTTTCCGCACGTCTACGGGCCGATTCCGCACGCCGCGGTCGTCGGCGTGCACGCGTTCACCGAGACGACCGGCGGCGGTTTCCGGCTGCCGGACTCGCTCGCGCACCGCTGACGTGGACAACTCATCACCCGCCCGGACGTCTACGAATCCGGGCGGGAACGCGGGCAACCTGAGGGGGCTGTGATGCGTGTGCAGGGGGAAAGCGACTGTCCGACCCCGTTGGGAGGCGATACGGTGACGGCTGCGGCACCCGTCTTCACCGGGGGAGATACCTGGGTGACCAGCGCAGGCCGAGGGAGGGCCGCGACGTTGCCGGGTGAGCTGGTCGACTTCGGCGATTTCGTGCAGGCCACCCTGCCGGGACTGCTGCGGTACGGCCACGCGCTCACCGGCAACCCGCACGACGCGGCCGACCTGGTGCAGACCGTGCTGGAGAAGATCGGTTCGCGCTGGACCTACGTGCACGAGAAGACGGGCGACCCGCTCGCCTACGTCCGCCGGTCGATGGCGAACGCGCACGTCAGCCGCTGGCGCCGCACGCGCCGCGAGAACCTCGTGGCCGATCTGCCGGACACCAGCCCGCACGTGCCGGACGACCCGTTCGAGCACGAGCCGCTGTGGCGCGCGTTACGAACGCTGCCGCCGAGACAACGGGCCGTCATGGTCCTGCGTTACTACGAAGGTCTCTCGGAAGCGGAGATCGCCGGTGCCCTCGGTGTCACGCAGGGCACCGTGAAGAGCCAGGCCAGCAAGGCGATCGCGTCGCTGCGGGTGAAACTGACGGTGGCCGACATCCACGGCGAAGGGAGTGACGCGGGTTGAACATCTCCGAGGACGAGCTCGAGCAGCGCCTGCGAGAGCTGTTCGCCGACGAACGGCTGGACCTGCCGCCACCACCGGAGGCCGGCACGACCATCGTCGCCGGTGCGCGACGACGTCGACGGCGTCGTCAGGGCGTGCTGGCCGCGACCGGTGTCGCGGCGGCCGTGGTGGTCGTCTCGGGTGGGCTTACGATGCTGCGCTTCCACGCCGAGGACGGCACCGCGGTGATGACCGCCGACGGATCTTCGATCAGCGTCAAGCCGCCCGAGAACCTCACGGCCGGGCGGCAGCCCCAAACCTCGGTCCCGGGACCGACCAGCACCCGGGACATCGAGGTCTCGGCGCCCCCGGCTTCGCCGCCGTCGAAGGCTTCGCGGCCGTCGTCGGCCCAGCCGCCGTCGAAGCTCCCGCCCGTGCTGAGCGGGCCGCTGCTCGACGCGGACGGCTTCGGCGCCGTCAAGCTCGGCATGTCCGAGACGCAGGTCGCCGCGCAGGGCGTCACGCTCACCGAGGCGCAGGCCGGCGCGAGCTGCACCGTCTACAGCGTGCAGGGGAGCGGCGTGCCCGCTTCGGCGAGCGTGGTGATTTCGAAGACCGTCGGGCTGGTCGTCGTCACCCCGGACCAGGCGGCGCACACCGCCGAGGGCGTCGGCGCCGGCTCGACCAAGGAGCAGGTGTTCGCGACCTACCCCGCGGCGAAGGACGAGTCGGGTGGCGTCGTCGCCCCGATCACCACCGGTGCCGCGTACCACTTCCGGCTCGACGACTCCGGGGTCGTGCAGACCAGCCTCGCGAGCGTCAACCAGGACTGCGCCGGCTGAGCGCCGGCGACATGCGAAAACCCGGGCTGTCCACAGGGGGAGAGCCCGGGTTTCGGCTTTTCGACGAGTTACAGCGCTCCGCCGGCCACCGGCGGCATCCCGGAGTCGCGGCCGCCGTCGCCGACGGACTCGCGGTGCAGGTGGTTCTCGACCTCGAACAGGTTGCCGTTCGCGCGCTTGACGACGTTCAGCAGCGTGTTCATCTGGGAGATCTCTTCGACCTGCTCCTTGAGGAACCACTGCGTGAACTGCTCGCTGATGTAGTCCTCTTCGGCGCGGGCGGCCTTGGCCATCGCGGAGATGTCGGTGGCGACTTCCTTCTCCTGCTCGAGCGCGAGCTCGATGATCTCGGTGACGCCGGAGAACTCGGTGCGCACCTCGCCGGTGCCGGGGATCTCGACGTGGTGGTCGCGGTCCAGCATGTACTGCACGAGCGCCATCGCGTGGTTGCGCTCTTCGACCGACTGCTTGTAGAAGTGCTTCGCCAGCTGCGGGAGGTCCTCGGCGTCGAACCACACCGCGAGCGCGATGTACTGCTGGGACGCGTTGAACTCGTTGTGGATCTGCGCCTGCAGCAGTTCGTAGAACTTGGAGCGCGGTTCTTTCTTCTTGGTGAGGGCCATGCAGATCAGAATAGGTCAAGATTGGCGGAAAGGCCACTTGGGGGTAGTGATCTCTCCCCTATTAGGGTTACCATTCCTAAAGAAGACCACCCTAATTTAAGTAAGCCTTCCCTAAATTGTCGAACGCATTTAGGGAAGGCTTACTTAAATCAATGCAACGGTTCCCGGCGGATCGGGCAGGACATGCACCGCGGCCCGCCCCGGCCGGAGCCCAGCTCGGACCCGGCGATCGGCAGCACCTCGATGCCGGCCGCTTCCAGGCGCTCGTTCGTCTCGACGTTCCGCTCGTAGCCGACGACGACGCCGGGTGCCAGTGCGAGCGTGTTGTTGCCGTCGTCCCACTGCTCGCGTTCGGCCGTCACCGGGTCGAGGCCGGTGTCGATGACGCGCAGCCGGTCGATCTCCATCGCCTCGGCCGCGGCGGCCAGGAACGGCGTCGGGCCGGCGACCTTGACGCCGCCGTCGCCGGTCGGGCGGATCGTGAACGCCGTCAGCGAGTCGCGCGCCAGCGGGTACATCACCACCGCGTCGGCGTCGACCATCGTGCACACCGTGTCCAGGTGCATCGTCGCGCGGGACTGCTCGATCGGGACCGCCAGCACGGTGTGCGCGATGCCGTCGGCGAACACCGACCGCGCGAGCGACTCCGCGCCGGCCGCGGTCGTCCGCTCGCCGACGCCGATGGCCAGCACGCCCGGCGCCAGCAGCATCACGTCGCCGCCTTCGATCGGCGCCGAATGCGCGCCGTACGCGCGGGCCGCGTGCCGGAAGTACGGGTGGTAGGCGTAGATCAGGTCCAGCACGGCGGTCTCGCGGCGGCGCGCGGGCATCGTCAGCGACGAGATCGCCACCCGGTCGGCGATCCACGCCGACGAGTCGCGCGTGAACAGCAGGTTCGGCAGCGGGTCGACGGCGAAGTCGTGCGGGTGGTTCATCATCCGCACCAGCGACGCGCCCTCCGCGGACGGCAGCTCCTCGAACGTCATCCCGGCCATCAGCACCTCGGCGAGGCCGGCCGCGCCGACGCCGGACAGGTGCGACCGCAGCGAGTCGGCGAGGTCGCCGCCGAGCCGCCGGTCGTCGACCGCCGCGTGGACGCCGGCCGCGTGGGCCCGGCTGTCTTCGAGGGCCGTCCGGAGCGCGTCGGCCAGCAGCAGCACTTCGACGCCGCGGCCGCGCAGCACGTCGGCGAACGCGTCGTGCTCGGCCTGGGCCCGGTCGACCCACGGGATCGAGTCGAACAGGAGCTGGTCGTTGTTGCGGGGCGTCAGCCTTTTGAGCTCGTTGCCGGGCCGGTGCAGCAGCACCGCGCGCAGGGGTCCGACTTCGCTGTCCACCCGGGGAGGTGCCGTTTCGTCGATCACCCCTCGAGCTTAGTCAGGGCAACCAGGAAACGTGCCCCTTCAACAGGGCATACCCGACGAAAGAAACGAAGTCGAACAGCGTGTGCGCGGCGACCAGCGGCCACAGCCGGTTCGTTTTCTGCCACAGCCGCCCGAACACCAGGCCCATGATGAAGTTGCCGACGAACCCGCCGAAGCCCTGGTACAGGTGGTACGACCCGCGCAGCACGGCGGCGCCGAACACCGCGGTGTTCTCCCGGACGCCGAGCTGGCGCAGTCGCGTCAGCAGGTAGCCGATGACCAGGACCTCTTCGGCGAAGGCGTTGCCGAACGCGGAAAGCGTCAGCGTGACCGGCCGCCACCACGTGTCGTTCAAAGTGGACGGTTGCACCGCCAGGCTGAAGCCAAGGTGGTAGGAGATGAAGTACAGCGCGAGGCCGGGGATCCCGATCAGCGCGGCCAGCCCGAGGGTCAGCAGCGCGTCGCGGCCGGGGGCGCGGCGGTCCAGCCCGACCTGGGCGATCTTGATCCCGGCGCGCCACAGGAAGTACAGCCCGAGCGCGCCCCAGCCGACCAGCTGGGCGGCCGAGAGCAGCTGCTTGAGCAGGTCGATCAGGCTCGCCGCGGCCTGGGGCACGTTGAGCTGGACCTGCTGCTGGGCCAGCGGCGCCGGCTGCAGCAGCGAGTCCACAAGGGACAGCAGGCTGCGCACCCCGGACAGCCCGAGCGTGATGCCGAAGACGATCAGCAGCTCGATCTTGATCGCCTTGCGTTCCCGCGGGTCCTCGATCGTCCCGGGAAACTCCGGCCGGGCCGGGGCCAGCCACGATCGCGCGGTGAACGTCATGTGCGCACGCTACCTTCGGGGTATGCCGAGGAGCATCGCCACCAACGAAACCGTCGACCGCGCCGAGCTGGTCGAGTTCCTGTCCACCCGCCACCGCGCGATCCTGCTGACCACGAAGGCCGACGGCGGCCCGCAGCTCTCGCCCGTCACCTGCGGTGTCGACGCCGAGGGCCGGCTGGTCATCTCGACCTACCCGAAGCGCGCGAAGATCGTGAACATCAAGCGCAACCCGAACGTCTCGGCCTGCATCCTGTCCGACGAGTGGAACGACAAGTGGGTCCAGCTCAACGGCACCGCCGAGGTGCTGGACATCCCCGATTCCGTCGAACCGCTCGTGGACTACTTCCGCAGCATTTCGGGCGAACACCCGGACTGGGACGAATACCGCGAAGCCATGGTCAAGCAGGGCAAGAGCATCATCCGCGTGACGATCGAGAGCTGGGGCCCGCTGGCCAAGGGCGGCTTCCCCGCCGAACTAGCCTGACGCACCCCGCAGGAACGGGCAGCCGACCAGCCGCCGCAGCTCCATCGCGAGCTGCGGCGGGCTGTCGACGGACTTCGAGAACGCCAGCCGGACGTCGTGGTCGCCCGCGTCGGACTCGACGCGCAGCCGCAGCCCGAACCGGTCGAGCCCGAGCGGGCGGATCCGGCCGCCGCGCAGCTCCGCGGGCAGGTGCTTGGCCAGCTGCTCGACGACGTCGGAGTGGTCGCTCTCCAGGTGTCGCAGCCACTGGGCCTCGTAGTCGTGGAACGGGTCGGGCGGCGCCGCGCTGAACATGTGCGGGCGCAGCGAGTGCGTGCCTTCGGCGTCGGCGAGCACGAGCGACGCCGGGGTGAGCCGCAGCAGTGTCACGCCGTGGCCGACGTCGAGGAGCCGTTCGTCCGGCCGCGACTCGGCGATCGACATCGCCCGTGCGCGGGCCGAAACCGGCGTGAGCGGTCGCAGCCAGCCGGTGATCCACAGCAGGCCGCGGATCGGTTCCCGCAGTTCGACCGGCGCCTGGTCGGCGAGCTCGACCATCACGGCCAGCTCGCCGCGCTGGGTCTGCTTGGCCGCGCGGACCATCGCGTGGTCGTCGGGCAGCAGCACGCTGACGCTGCCGCTGTGGTGCACGTGGTGCAGGACCGGGACGACGCGCTCGCCGTCCAGACCGGCGCGTTCGCAGGTGGGCATCAAGGTCGCGGGACCGTTGCGGGTCGCGATCGTCTTGGCGCGCTCGGCGGGGTTCGGCGCCGGCGGGCGGCGGATGGATGTCGGGGCTTCGGTCACGGCTCACCTCCTACTTAGGTGAGCCTAACCTGAATCTGGCGGTCTGGATAGTCGCTCGATTGCGGGCCGGGTCACGTGGCCGTTCCGCCGAACGGAGTATCCGTAACGCCGATGTGCAAAATTCCGAAAAGACCGGTGACCAGTGTCGACACGGTGGGGGCTCCGCGTGCAGATCGTCCCGGTTCCCGAACGCGTGCTCGCGTTCGAACTCGATCCCGCCATGCCGTCCGGCGCGCTGCCGATCTTCGGCGAGTACGTCGACCGGATCGGCCGCGACCTCGCGAACCGGCGGCTGCTGGCCTGGTTCTTCCTGGTGTTCGGGGTCGCCCAGTTCTTCACCGGGGCCGGGGTGGCGCTGACGGTCGGCACGATCGCCCTGGCCGGCTCGGTCGAGGCGTGGTGGCTCTACCGCGCGTACGTCCAGGTGCCCGAAACGCGGCTGAAGCGGGAAGCGTTCCGGCGGGTGGACATCACCGCCGACGGCCTGGTCGCGGCCGGGCGGACGGTCGGCGTGCGCCTGCCGGACGGCCGGTGGCTGCGCGTCCGGCTCGACGAGGCGCACCGGCTGCTGGTGGCCGGGCACCGGCGGGTCTGGCTGCTGGGGCGGGGCCCGAAGGTGTTCGTCGGCTTCTCCGGGGTGGTGCGGCTGCGCCGCGCCCGGATCCTCGACGCGCCGCCGTGGGCTGCCGTCGCGGTGCCGGAACCGGCCGGGTCCTGGTCCCCGAGGCTCGATCCCGTGCTGACCGCGCACCGCCGCCAGATCGCCCGCGAGCTGCGCGCGACGGCCGTGTTCCTGCTGGTCCTGGCGGGTTTCGCGGGGTGGGTCCGGCTCGACTTCCCGGTCATGGGGTGGATCGCGTGGGCGTTCGCCGCCGGCGCCTTGCTGGGTGCGCTCGTGACCGCGCTGCGATCGGTCACCTACCAGCGTCCGCTGCCGGCGGACCACTGGACGGAGCTGCGCGCGGTCCTGGACGGCCCGGTCCGCATGGGCCGCCACGGCGCCGCCCGGCTCAGCGGCTTGACCATGCTGGCCGACGGCCAGGTGATCGGGTTCCGCCTGCCCAAGGCGGACCCCTCGATGGCGGCGAACATCGCGGCGACGGGCCGGCTGTGGATCGCTGGGGTGCCCAGGCCGGGCGCGGCCAAGACAGGCGTGCCCGGTTACCCGGTGCTGGGCACGGTCTGGCTCGGCTGAGCCCAGCTCGGCCGCCAAGCGCCGGCGGCCCGTTCGCCCTTCTTGAGGTGCGTCCGCAGCGCGGCCAGCGCCGGGTGCGCGTTGCCCCGTCGCCAGACCAGCGAATGCGGGTACACCGGCGCCGGATCCTGGATCGCGACCCGGCGCAGGTCGTGGCCGGCCGGCCACGACAGCCGCACGCCGGCCCCGACCAGCGTCGCCACCTCGCCCGATCCGGCCAGCTCGTCCAGCACCACCTCGGTCCCGAAGTTCGGCCCGGCGGCATCGATCGACAACCCGAACACGTCCGCGAGCTCGGCGTAGTACGCGCCCCATTCCGTGCCGGGCACGATCCCCGGCATCCGGATCCGATGACCGCGCAGGTCCCCGGGCGTGACCGCGGCCGTGCTCGACAGGACGTGCCCGGGTCCGCACAGCAGCTCGAGCGGCTCGTCGAACACCCAGGCCGACTCCACGTCGTCGGGCAGCACGTCCACCGCGCGGAAGGAGGCATCGACGCTGCCTTCCCGGACGGCCGCGAACGCCGAGGCGGCGTCGAAGAGTGTCACGACCTGCAGCGCGAACTCAGGATGAGCCTCGTGGAATCCGCGGAGCAGCGTCGCCGGGCACAGCCGCCGGCCGATGACGTCGACCCGGAGCGGGCCGGTGCGGACCGACGCGAGCGCTCGCGCTTCGGCCGACAACAGCGAACGGGCGTGCGGCAGGAAGGCCTGCCCGTCACCGGTGAGCACGGCTCCGCGCGCGGTGCGCGTGAACAACCGCGTCCCGAGTGACTTCTCCAGCACGGCGATGCGCTTCGAGACGGCTTGCTGGGTGATCGAGAGATCCGCCGCGGCGTCCTGGAACCGGCCCGCCTCCACGGCGGCGACGAACGTGCGCACGGCATCGAGGTCCACAGCGGACGACTCTAGGTTCACAACGCGGTGTTGTGGCTCGCCGCCGCGTCGGTTGTTTGCTTCGCCGGGCCGTTCCCGGCTTTGATCCTCCGGTGATGCGCGGAAGGTCGCTCGGGCGGCGGTTCAGGTTGCTGTGGACGGCTTACGCCGTGAGCGCGTTCGGGACCTGGCTCGGTTTCGGCGCCTTTCCCATGCTGGCGATCCTCGTGCTGCACGCGGGACCCGCGGCCGTCTCGGCGCTCGCCGCGGTCGGCCCGGCCGTGGGCGCGCTCGTGGCCGTGCCGCTGGGGCCGTGGGTCGACCGGCAGCGCAAGCGCCCGGTGCTGGTGGCCATGGACCTCGTCCGGTTCGCCGCGCTGGTCAGCGTGCCCGCCCTCTACGCCATCGGGTCGCTGGGTTTCGCCCAGCTCCTCGTCGTCTCGGTCGTCGTCGCCGCGGCGGACATCACCTTCACGTCGGCGAGCGGCGCCTACCTGAAGGGGCTCGTGCCGCCCGAAGACCTGCTCGTCGCGAACGGGCGGTTCGAGTCGACGAACTGGACGGCCACCGCGCTCGGCCCGCCGCTCGGCGGGGCGGCGTTCGCGCTCTTCGGCCCGGTGACGTCGATCGCGGCCAACGCCGTCAGCTTCCTGCTCTCCGCGCTCGGGATCCGGGCGATCGGCGGGGACGAGCCGCGGCCGCGGCAGACCGCCCGGCCGCGTGTGCGTGACCTCGCCGGCGGCTGGCGCACGATCCTGACGCACCCCGGGCTGCGGCCGCTGTACTTCAACGTCCTGCTGTTCAACGGCCTGATCATGGGAACCGAGCCGCTGCTGGCCGTGCTGATGCTGAACCAGCTCGGCTTCACGCCGTGGCAGTACGGGCTCGCGTTCGCGGTCCCGTGCCTCGGCGGGCTCGCCGGGTCGCGGCTGACCCCGCGGCTCGTCGCGCGGTTCGGGCGCCACCCCGTGCTGCTGACGTCGGGGACGCTGCGCGCGTGCTGGCTGCTCGCGCTGGCCTTCCTGCCGACCGGCGCCGGCGGGCTCGCCTTCGTCATGGTCGTCGAACTCGGCTTGATCGTCTGCTGCAGCGTGTTCAACCCGGTGCTCGCGACCTACCGGCTCGAGCAGCTCCCGGCGGACCGCGTCGCGAGCACGCTCTCGGCGTGGTCGGTCAGCACCAAGGCGTCGATCGCCGCGCTGACCGCGCTCTGGGGTGTCCTCGCGAGCTTCACCGGTATCCGGGTCGCGATCGGCGCCGCCGGGGTACTGGTGCTGGTGACGCCGTTGCTGCTGCCCCGCCGGGACCGGACGCCGGTGGCCGCCTAACCCAGCGACTTCCGCGTCGCCTGCTCGGTCTCGAGCACGCCCTGCCGGATGCCCTCCAGCTGGTCGCTCAGTTCCCGCACCGCCCCGGTGTCGACCGCGAAGTCCGTCGTCGCGGCCGTCAGCTCCGCGACGCGCGCCACCAGGCTGTCCAACCCGAGCGCGCCCGACTGCAGCTGCGCCAGCAGCTTGTCGCGCGCGCCGGAAAGCCGTGCGTGCACGTCCTCCTGGGCCTTCACCGCCGTCAACGCCTGTTCGAGATCACCGCGGACCTCCTCGCGCGCCGATCCCATCGACTGCTCCAGCCGGCGCCGCTCCCGCGTCACGACGTCGAGGTCGACGCGGGACAGGGCCTTTCCGGTCGCCGACGCGCGTCCCGCGAGACGCCGGAGCGTCGCCAGCGTCTCCTGGACCACCGGCTCCATGTCCGCGACGCGGTCGGCGAGCGGGCCGGTGTCGAGGGATTCGCTGAGCGAGGCGAACCCGTCGGCCGCGCCTTCGGCCCGGCGCAGCCAGTTCTCCTCGGCGGAACCCGCGGCGACGTCGAGGATCCGCGCTTCGCGGGGCGCAGGTTCCTTCTCGCGGGTCGCGACGGCCACGCCCGCCCAGGCCGCGAGCACGGCGACGCCCACCCCGAGCGACGCGACGACCGGCAGCTGGACGGCCCACGCCACCCCGGCCGACGTGGCGGCCAGCAGCAGCCCCCACGGTTCGGCGAGCTCACGGGCGAACTTCATGTCAGAAATTCGAAATCACGGAGGTGAACACCTGGTTGATCGAGTCCGGTTTGGACGAATCGTACTCCGATCCCTCGGTCGCTTCCGCGATCTGCTTCAGCACGTCCTGGTCGGCGTCCGAGCCGTAGGCGATGGTGAACAGCCGGACCGTCTCCGCGTTGCCCTCCGGCCGCAGCTGCGGCAGCAGGTGTTCGAGGTCGACGCCGCCGGAGTCCTCGTTGCGGCCGTCGGTCAGCACCACGACCGCGTTGATCGCCGCCGGGTCGATGTGCGCCTTCATGTACTCGTACGCGGCCTGCGAAGAGTCGTAGAGCCCGGTGCCCGCCTGCGGCGTCAGCCCGCCCAGCCGGTTGGCGAGGAGCTCCTTGCCGCCGGTCCCGAGCGCCTGCACCGGCACCAGCTCCTGGTAGTCCTTGTCGCCATCGAGGTGGGTGGAGAACTGCCAGAGCCCGACCTGGTCGCGCGGCACGAACTGGCCGAGCGCGTCGATCGCGGCCTGCTTGGCCAGGTCGATCTTGCTCTTGCCGGTGCCCTTGACCTCGTCGCCCATCGAGCCCGAGACGTCCACGACCAGCAGCACGTTCGCCTTCTTGCGCAGCTCGGTCCACGTGGTCAGCAGCTTCGTGAGCACCGTCGGCGACGGCGGCCGCAGGAAGCTGATCTTCGCGTCCGGCTGGGCGCCGTTCGCCGTCGTCACCTGCGGGCCCGGCTTGCCGTCGAAGGACCGGAAGCCCAGCGCGGCGAACTTCGGCTGCGTCTCCGGCCCGCGCAGGTAGCCCAGGAAGTCCGTGGCGATCTGCTTGCGGGTCGCGTCGGCCCAGTTCAGCGTGACGAACGGGTGGTCGGAGTTGAGCGTGCCGTCCGCCGGGTAGATCGCGACGATCGGCACCTTCGGCGGCGCGTGCTGGCCGACCTTGGCCGGGTCGTTCGTCGGGTTGCCCTGGTTGTAGCCGATCAGCGAGCTCTCCTCGACGGTCACCGCCGAGATGTAGGACAGCGCCGCGCCGCGGTCGTCGGCCTTCTGCAGGTTCGTCAGGAAGGTCAGCGTGTTGTCGCCGTAGTGCACGATCGCCTGCTCGATGTTCGTGACGAACTGCTTGGCCTCGGGCTTCTCGAGCGCGGCGGCGGTGAGGTCGGACGACGTGCCGGTGGCCGCGTAGTACGCGCCGATGGTGGCGTTCAGGCCGGCGGTGGAGATGTTCGGGTTCGTCTTGCCGAGCCGGAACTTGCCCCACTCCGGGTGGCCGTACTTCGCCCAGCCGGCCGGGTCGGTCGCCAGCGTGGCGAGGTCCTTCCAGCCGATCGGCTTCGCCGGCCAGCCCAGTGCCTCGGCCATCGGCTTCGGCATGGCGACGGTCAGCGGCGAGTTCGCGACCGACTGCGGGTCGCCGTCCGGCACGATCGACGCCGAGTCGCCCTTCGCGTTGACGCGCAGCAGGTTGACCCAGCCGCTCGCGGCCGGCGTCCAGACGTCGGGGCGCGGCCCGTCGGTCGCCTCGTTCCAGCCGTTCGCCAGCGCCTGCATCGCGATGCCCGACGACTTCGATTTCACGATGACGTCGACGCAATGCCCGGCGACCGACCGTCCGGAGTAGGCCTTGGCGGCTTCTTGGACTATTCCGACCTTTTCCGGGGACGACGCGACGTTGAGGGCGACGGCGTCCGAGCCGGTGCATTTCACCTCGTCCGCCTCATCGCCCGAGCCACTGGTCCAGGCGCGGATCCCGATGATCAGCGCGGCCGCCACCACGATCGCGGCCACGAACGGGAGAATCTTTCTCTTTCGCCGTGCTGGTTGGGAATTGATCATCGAACCCTCCCCGTGCCACCGCCGAAATACCATTATCGGGCAGCGGAACAGGAAGGGGACGGTAATTCCGAAACTTGACTATCCCTTAGGGCCGCGGCGCGACCACGTCCACGCGTAACCGGGGTCCTCGGACGCCTCGGCGGCCTCGCCGAGCTCCAGTGGCGCGAAGGTGTCGACCATGACGGCGGTCTCGTCGAAGAACTCCGCGCCGATCGACGCCTCCGCCGCGCCCGGCTGCGGGCCGTGCGTGAAGCCGGACGGGTGCAGCGACAGCGAGCCGATCCCGATCCCCGACCCCTTGCGGGCCTCGTAGTTGCCGCGCACGTAGAACATCAGCTCGTCGGAGTCGACGTTCGCGTGGTTGTACGGCACCGGGATCGAGTCCTCGTGGTAGTCGACCTTCCGCGGGCAGAAGGAGCAGACGACGAAGTTCGGGCCCTCGAACGTCTGGTGCACGGGCGGCGGCTGGTGGACGCGGCCGGTGATGGGCTCGAAGTCGTCGATGGTGAACGCCCACGGGTAGAGGCAGCCGTCCCAGCCGACGACGTCGAAGGGGTGCGTCGCGTACGTGTAGCGCGTCAGGCCCGCGCGGTGGCGCACGAGGACCTCGACGTCCTCGCCGTCTTCCAGCAGCGGCTCGGCCGGCCCGCGGACGTCGCGCTCGCAGTACGGCGAGTGCTCCAGGAACTGGCCCTTCGCCGACAGGTACCGCTTCGGCGGCCCGATGTGCCCGCGCGCCTCCAGGATGAAGAGGCCGACCTCGCCGTGGGGGAGGACGCGGTAGGTGCACGACGTCGGGAGCACGAGGTAGTCGCCGTCGCCGACCTCGAGGCTGCCGTAGATCGTCTCGACGGTCGCGGAGCCGCCCTGGACGTAGAACAGCTCGTCGCCGGCCGCGTTGCGGTACAGCGGGCTGGGGGCGGTCGCCGTGACGAACCCGATGGTGACGTCGTTGTTGCCGAACAGCCGGCGCCGATCGGTCACCGCGTCGGCCTCGCCGCCGAACTTGAGGTCCTTCGTCTGGTAGGCCCGCGGCTTGAGCGGGTGGTTCGGCGTCAGCGCCCCGCGGTCCTCCTCGACGGCCACGGCGTCGACGATCGCCGTCGGCAGGCCGCGGTGGTAGAGCAGGGCGGAGTCGGCGGAGAAGCCCTCGACGCCCATCAGCTCCTCGGCGTAGAGCCCGCCGTCCGGCTTCCGGAACGCGGTGTGCCGCTTGTGCGGGATCTCACCTACTCGCCGGTAGTAAGGCATCGACAACCCCTTCTGACGTGTCCGTTGTGCGAACGATTTTGTCCTCATGTCGTACGCTACTAGCGTGTCATTCGTGTCAAGCGCTGTGGAACTCACTCCCCCCGGCCCCCGTGGAATTCCTCCCCTGTTCGCGAGGCTCGTCGACGACTCGGCGCTGTTCCCTCCGGGCGATGCGGCCATGCCCGAAGCCCTGCGCGAGCACTTCGCGAGCCGGGACTCCGAGCACGCCGGTGTACTGGGGGTTTTCCTCTGTCAGGCCTCCCGGCTGCCGGAGCTGATCACCGAGTTGATCAAGATCAAGCCCAAGCAGCCGTTGCCGCTTTCGCTGATCATCGACACCGGCCTCGGCGGGGTGCCGAAGGCGATCTCGATCGTCGAGTCGCGCAGCGAGCTGCTGGCGCTGCGGATGGTCGAGATGCCGGCGCCGTCGGACGTCGACGAGGTCTGGCTGGAGCGCGTCTCGGAGTTCGTCCCGGAGGACGTCATCCGCGTGGTCGAGCCGCGGCGCGGTGTCGGCTGGCTGGACGGCGTGCGGAAGGTCATCGAGCACGGCAGCTGGCCGAAGATCCGCTGCGGCGGCAAGGCGGGCGAGAACTTCCCGAGCGTCGACGAGGTGGCGGACTTCCTCGCCGTCGTCAGCGGGTCCAGCGGGGCGTCGTTCAAGGCGACGAACAGCCTGCATCGCGCGGTCCGGCACGCCGACCCCGGCACCGGCTTCGTGCACCACGGCTTCCTCAACCTGCTCGTGGCCTCCGCGCGCAGCCTCTCCGGCGGCGACGTCCGGGCGGCGCTGGAGTCAACCGACGCCGAGGCCCTGGCCGAGGAGGCCCGCGGGTTGTCCGAGCAGGCCGCGAAGGCCGTTCGGGCGCTCTTCGCGTCGTACGCGGCGGCCTCGTTCGCGCAGCCCGTCGCCGACATGGGCGAACTCGGCTTGCTGTGACCAGCCGGGAGGGGTCGCTGACGCTCGACCGGGGCCTCGCGCTGCTGCAGGCAGTGGCCGACGCCGGCGGCGACGCGGCGACCATCTCCGAGCTGGCCGTGGCCATCGGGGCGAGCCGCGCGGCCGTCTACCGGCTGCTCGTGCCGCTCTCGGAACGCGGGCTGGTCTGGCGGGACGGCACCAAGGTCCGGCTCGGCGTCGGCCTGCTCCGGCTGGCCGGGCAGGTGCTCCCGCAGCTGCGGGACGCGGCCGGCCCGGTGCTGCGCGAGCTGGCCGAGAAGGTCGGCGCGACCGCGCACCTGTCGGTCGCGCAGGGGACGCAAGCGCTTGCGGTCGCCGTCGTCGAGCCGTCGTGGACGAGCTTCCACGTCGCCTACCGCGTCGGGAGCCGGCACTCGCTGACGTCGGGCGCGGCCGGCAAGGCGATGTCCCTGCGCCCGGGCGGCGACGGCTGGGTGACGTCGACGGGTGAGCTCGAGGCGGGCGCGTCCGGTGTCGCGGCGCCGGTCCGCGGGGTGCCGGGGCTGAAGGCGAGCGTCGGAGTGGTCTCGCTGGAACCGCTCAAGGCCGCCGAAGTGGGTCCGCAGGTCGTCGCGGCCGCCGTCCGGCTGGCCGACATCCTGCGTACTTAGCGGCGCGAAACCGCCAGCAGCGGCCGGACCATGGTCAGCAGCAGAGCGACGTCGACGGAGAACAGCAGCCGCTCGAACAGACCCAGCGTGACGTCCTGCTGCGCGGGGCCGACGACGAGCGTCACGACGAACCCGCCGAGCACCACGGCGATGCTGGCGAAGCTCGCCGTGGCGAGCCGCCGGATCGTCGTCCGGCGCGGCTCCCAGGGGCAGCGCTCGCGGCCGCGCTTGGTCAGCACGAACGCGGCGGCGGGCAGCGCGACGAACGCCGTGAGCGCGGCGAGGTTGTGGACCTGCCCGGACAGCGTCCGCGCCTGGCCGTCGGGGTCCACGGGCACGAGCCCGCACACGAGCAGCCCGGCCGACCAGACGCCGACCAGCAGGCAGACGGCCGTGGTGCCCGGCCGGTGCGCCTTCGCGATGCCGGCGAGCAGGGCGACCGAGCCGAGCGAAAGGGCCAGGCACATCACGCTGAACAGGGGAGCGGCCGACGACGAGCCGAGCTTGCCGTAGACGTACTCCGACAGCGTCTGCCAGATCGGGCTGACCTGGCCGGAGAGCCGCAGGTGCAGGTCGATCGAGATGGCCACGGCGAGGCCGATGCCGCCGAGCGCGATCCGGCCGTGCAGCGGCGAGACCGCGGGCAGGGGCTTGTTCACCTGGCTTCCACCCTTTCGTTTCCGAAAGGTTACCGGGTGAACCTGTGAGCCGGCGGTCAGAAGGCCAGCTGGAGCAGGGCGAACGCCGCGAAACCGGCGAACGCGAACCCGGCGCAGCGCTGGATCAGCTTCGGCCGGATCCGGTTGCGGATCTTCCCGCCGATGAACACCGCGAGCCCGGCCACGACGATGAGCGCGGCGAACGCGCCGACACCGACGGCGACGGGGTTGCCGATCCGGGCGGCGAGGCTGGCCGTCGCGAGCTGGGAGGCGTCGCCCCACTCGGCGGCGAAGAGCACGCCGAACGACGTCATCGCGGAGCGCAGGAAGGACACCGGAGCGGAACCGACGCGCGAAGCGTCATCGCCTGCTTCGTCCGCTTCGCTGAATCCTTCGCGAAGGAGCATGAAAGCGCCGAGGCCGAACATCGAGGCGACGACCAGCGAAAGGACGACGTCCGGCAACAGCGTCAGCACGCTGCCGAACGCGACCGCGATGACGCATTGCACGGCGAACGCCGCGCAGACCCCGGCGAATACCGGGCCACCGCGGAAACGGGTGGTCAGCACCAGGGTCGCGACCAGCGTCTTGTCCGGCAGCTCCACGGCGAGGACCAGGCCGAACGCGCTGATCAGCGCCACCATCGCGGAAGTCATATGTATTTCTCGCCCCTTTCACTGCAACGATAAAGGGGAGATTCGGAACCTCGCAAGCTGATGGCTTCCGCGAAATTGCTGGATCGGTGGTCATGAATTTGTCATCCAGTCGCGTCACACAAATTTCTTCGGCATACCGAAAATTCGATTGTGGCCTGGGGTAGGTTGACCACCATGGGGTCTGAAGCGCGTGGTGCGCAGGTCGACGAGGTCATCCGCCGGTTGGAAGCTCACTACGTCTTCCCGGACGTCGCGACGAAGCTCGCGGAGGTGCTTCGCCAGCGTCTCGGCGAAGGCGCGTACGGCGGACTCGGCGACGCGGAATTCGCGGCGCTGGTCACGACCGACCTGCAGTCGGTGAACGGCGACAAGCACCTGCGCTTGCGCCACCACGTCGACCCGGTCGCCGAAGACGGCGACGCGGCGGTGAACTCCGACAGCTTCCGGCTCGAGGCCGAGCTGGAGGGCTTCGGCATCGCCGAGGTCAAGAGACTCGCCGGCAACGTCGGCTACCTCGACACGACGATGCTCTACCCGCCCGAGCTGGCCGGCCCCGCGATCGCGGCGGCGATGACGCTGCTCGCGCCCACCGACGCCCTCCTGCTGGACGTGCGCCGCAACCGCGGCGGTACCCCCGGAACGAGCGCGCTGCTGCAGACCTACCTCGTCGACGAGCAGGTCCACTACCTCGACATCTACGAGCGCGAAGGCCACAAGACGCTCCAGATGTGGACGCTGCCGTACGTCCCGGGCCTCCGGTTCGGCGGCACCAAGCCGGTCTGGGTGCTCACCGGGCCGCGGACCTTCTCCGGCGGCGAGGACCTCGCCTTCTCCCTCCAGCAGCAGGGCCGGGCGAAGACCGTGGGGGAGGCGAGCCGCGGCGGCGCCCACCCGCGTGAGCAGTACAAAGTGGACACCTACCTCGACGTGACGGTGTCGATCGCGCGCTCGTTCCACCCGGAGACCGGGGAAAACTGGGAAGGCACCGGCGTCCGGCCGGACCTCCCGGTGGACGCGGACAAGGCGTTCGGCACGGCGTACGCGCTGGCGCTGAAGCACGTGCTGGAGCTCGGCGACACGGGGCCGCGGCGCGCGGTGGCGGACGAGGCGCGGCAGGCGCTCGACCAGCTGTAGTCACCCAGGACGTTGGTCCTGGGCCGGACAGGACCACTTGATCTGGCTGTGGCCCCGGCCCCGGAGCACGCTGGACCACGTGGAGGTCCTTGAGCTAGCGCGGTGGCAGTTCGGCATCACCACCGTCTACCACTTCCTGATGGTCCCGTTGACCATCGGGTTGTCGATCCTGGTCGCGGCGATGCAGACCCGCTGGGTCCGCACCGGCGAGCTGCGGCACCTGAAGATGACCAAGTTCTGGGGCAAGCTGCTGCTGGTCAACTTCGCCATGGGCGTGGTGACCGGGATCGTGCAGGAGTTCCAGTTCGGGATGAACTGGAGCGCGTACTCGCGCTTCGTCGGCGACGTCTTCGGCGCGCCGCTCGCGATGGAAGGGCTCGTCGCGTTCTTCGTCGAGTCGACCTTCCTCGGCCTGTGGATCTTCGGCTGGGACCGGCTGCCGAAGAAGGTGCACCTGGCGTGCGCCTGGGCGTTTTCGCTGGCCACGATGGCGTCGGCGTACTTCATCCTGGCGGCGAACTCGTGGATGCAGCACCCGGTCGGCGTGACGTTCGAGGACGGCAAGCCGACGATGAACTCGATCTGGGCGGTGCTGACGAACAACACGGCGCTGGCCGCGATCCCGCACACCCTGGCCGGCGCGTTCTCGGTGGCGGCGGCGTTCCTGGTGGGCGTCGCGGGCTGGCACCTCTGGCGGCGCGGTGACCACGAGGACGTCTGGCGGACTTCACTGCGTCTCGGCGGCTGGGTCGGCGTGGCGGCCTTCGCGGTCCTCGCGATCACGGGTGACACGCAGGGCAAGCTGATGTTCGAGCAGCAGCCGATGAAGATGGCGTCGGCGGAAGCGTTGTGCCACACGGAGCAGCCGGCGAGCTTCTCGATCATCGCGATCGGCGACGTCGCGGGTTCGAACTGCGAGGACGTCAAGACGTTCACCGTTCCGGCGCTGCTCTCCTTCTTGGCGCACAACGACTTCAAGACCGAGGTCAAGGGCGTCGAGGACCTGATCACCGAGTACCAGGCGAAGTACGGCACGAACTACCCGGACGACCCCGAGCTGGGCTCGCTGGCGGGCAAGCCGATCGACTACGTGCCCAACCTGCCGGTGACGTACTGGGGCTTCCGCATGATGATCGGCTTCGGCGCGGTGTCGGCGGGCATCGGCCTGCTGGCCCTGTGGCTGACGCGCAAGAACCGGCTCCCGAGCGGCCGCTGGTTCCCGCTGCTGGTCCTCGGCGGCATCGCGACGCCGTTCCTGGGCAACAGCGCGGGCTGGATCTTCACGGAGATGGGCCGTCAGCCGTTCGTGGTCGTCCCGAACCCCTCGGGTGTCGACGGGGTGTGGATGTTCACGGCCCAGGCGGTCTCGCGTCTGACGACGGGCGAAGTGTGGACGTCGCTGATCGCGCTGACCACGGTTTACGCGGTGCTCGGCGTGGTGGAGCTGTACCTGATGCGCAAGTACATCCGCGGCGGCGTCGACGCGGTGATGCCGCCTCCGAAGGACTCCGACAAGACCGAGGGCGACGCGCTCGCCTTCGCGTACTGAGGTGGTGGACTCGATGGACACCCACAGTGCTGGTGTCTTCACTCTCGTGAGTTACCCACAGCCGACCTGTGGACAACTCGGCAGGTTGTGGATAACTCACGGCTACCGCGCTGGAGGAGGGGCCCGATGACGCTCGCCACGGTCTGGTTCGTCGTCATCGCCTTCTTCTGGCTCGGCTACCTCTTCCTCGAAGGCTTCGACTTCGGTGTCGGCATGCTGCTGCCGGTCCTCGCGCGCGACAACACCGAGCGTCGCGTCATGGTCAACACCATCGGGCCCGTCTGGGACGGCAACGAGGTCTGGCTCATCGTCGCCGGCGGCGCCATGTTCGCCGCCTTCCCCGGGTGGTACGCCAGCCTCTTTTCCGCCGCCTACCTGCCGCTCCTGCTCGTGCTGGTCGCCCTCATCGGCCGCGGCGTCGCGTTCGAGTACCGCGGCAAGGTCGACTCCGACCGCTGGCGCCGCACCTGGGACCGCGTGATCGTGGCCGGCTCGTGGATCCCGCCGCTCGGCGTCGGGCTCATCCTCGCGACGACCGTCCTCGGCCTGCCCCTGGACGCCGACGGCAACCGCGTCGGCGGTGCGTTCGCCGCCTTCCGCTGGGACACCCTGCTCGGCGCGGTCGCCGTCGCCGCCTTCTCCATCACCCACGGCGCGGCGTTCCTCGCCCTCAAAACCACCGGTGAACTGCGGGAACGGGCACGGACCCTGGCTGTTCGGCTACTGCCGTTCGCGATGGTGCCGATCGTCGCGTTCCTCTCGGTCGTCCAGTGGCGCAGCGGCACGCTGTGGACGCTGCTCGCGTTCGGGATCAGCGCCGTCGCCGCGGTCCTCGCCTGGCTGCGGCTGCGCGCCGACCGCGACGGGCAGGCGTTCGCCGCGCTCGGCGTGGTCATCGCCGGGGCCGCCGTCACGATGTTCGGTGCGCTCTTCCCGAACGTCCTGCCGTCGACCGCCGACGTCGCCAACACGCTGACCATCGCCGGCACGGCGTCGAGCCCGTACACGCTGACGGTGATGACCTGGGTCGCCGTCTTCGGGGCCCCCGCGGTGCTGATCTACCAGGGCTGGACGTACTGGGTGTTCCGCAAGCGCATCGGCACCCAGCACATTCCGGCGGTCCACGCGCCATGAACAAACTTCCCGGCCGTGCTCCCCTTTCCGCCTCGGAGTCCACAGTGGACTCGGCGCGGCCGGGAAAGGGCCCGCTCGGCGCATTGCCGGCCCTCGTGCCGGAAGTGCGCCGAGCGCTGGCCCTGGTGGGGTTCCTGTCGTTCCTCAACGCCGCCGCCCTGGTGGCCCAGGCATTCCTGCTCGCCGACGTCCTCGCGACGATCGTCGGAGCGGGATCCGGGGGACGCACCGCCCAGCTGGCCGCGCTGCTCGCGCTCGTCGCGACGCGCGCATTGATCGGCTGGGCGGTGCGCACGGTCTCCGCCCGCGCGGCCGCGACCGCGCAACGCGAGCTGCGCGCGAAAGCCGTCGACCACGCGTTGCGCCTCGGCCCCGAGTGGATCGCCCGCCGCGGCCACGGCGAGCTGACGGCGCTGACGACCCGCGGCCTCGACGCGCTCGACGCGTACTTCCGCGAGTACCTGCCCGCGCTGGTGACGGCGGCGGTCGTGCCGCTCGGCGCCGGCGCGGCGATCCTGTTCGCCGACTGGCCGTCCGGCGTGATCGTCGTCCTGACGGTGCCACTGCTCCCGGTGTTCGCGATCCTCGTCGGCAAGTTCACGGCCGGGCGCGTCGCCGGCGCGACCGACGCGACCCACCGGATGTCCGAACGGCTCCTCGAGCTCGTGCGCGTGCTGCCGGTGCTGACCGCGTTCCGCCGCGCCGCCGCGCAGGGCGAGACGGTCCGGCGGCTGTCCGAACGCCACCGCCGCGCGACGCTCAAGACGTTGAAGGTCGCGTTCTCCTCGGCGTTCGTGCTCGAACTGATCGCGACGCTGTCGGTCGCGCTCGTCGCGGTGGTGATCGGCGTCCGGCTCGTCGGCGGGAACCTGCCGCTGGCCATCGGCCTGGGCGTGCTGATCCTCGCGCCGGAGTGCTACCAGCCGCTGCGCGCGGTGGGCGCCGCGTTCCACGCGAGCGAGGACGGCGTCGAAGCGGTCCGGCGCGTCGCGGACCTGCTGGCCGAGCCGGCACCCACGACGGGGACCGCGGTCCCTTCGCGTGGCTCACTTCGGGTGTCGTCCCTGCGCATCGCACGACGCGGCGGGTTCGCACCCGACGGCGAGACGTTCACGGTCCGCCCGGGCGAGACGGTCTGGCTCCGCGCCCCGAGCGGCGGCGGCAAGTCGACGACGCTCTCGGCGCTGCTCGGTTTCGTCCCGGTCCACGACGGCGTCATCACGGTCGGTTCGACGGACCTGGCCGACGCCGACCTCGCGCGCTGGCGCGAGCAGGTCGCGTGGGTTCCTCAGTCGCCGGTGTTCGCCGGCGGCACGGTCCGCGACGAGCTGGGTTCGGACGTCTTCCTCGCCGAGCTCGGGCTGAGCGGGCTCGCGGACCGTCCGGTGGCTCAGCTTTCGCTGGGGCAACGGCAGCGCGTCGCGGTCGCCCGGGCGCTGGGCCGGATCCGCGACGGCGCGTGGCTGCTCCTGCTCGACGAGCCGACGGCCCACCTGGACGAGGCCAACGCGCGGCTGGTGCTCGACGCGGTCCAGCGAGCGGTCGACGCCGGCGCCGCGGCGATCATCGCGGCCCACGAGCACACGGCGGCGGTCGACTTACCGCCCGACGTCTTGCCGTCTGCGGCGGAGTCCACTGTGGACGCTGCTCGGCCGCCGCTGCCGTGGCGCGCGTTGCTCGACGGCCGGCTCTTCGGCGGCGCGGCACTGGGGGCGCTGGCGCTGCTGGCGGGGGTGGCGCTGACGGCGACGTCGGGCTGGCTGATCGCCAAGGCGTCGCAGCAGCCGCCGATCCTGACGCTGACGGTCGCGGTGGTCGGCGTCCGCGCGTTCGGGCTGGGCCGCGCCGGGCTGAGGTACGTGGAACGGCTGGTCACGCACGACGCGGCGTTCCGCATCGCCGGCCGCCTCCGGGTGCGGCTGTGGAATTCGCTGGTCCGGCTCGGGCCGGCCAGGAGCCTGCGCGCGGGCGAGGGACAGCGTCGCCTGGTCGCCGACGTCGACACAGTGCGCGACTTGCTGCCGCGGGTGGTGTCGCCACCGCTGGTGGTCGCGCTGGTCGCGGCGGGGGCGATCGCGGTGCAGACGTGGGTCCTGCCCGCCGCGGGGCTGGCGCTGACGGTCGCGGTGGCGCTCGGACTGTGCGCGCCCTGGGTGGCATTGCGCGCCGAACGCCGCGCGACAACGGCCCTGGCGGACGGCCGTCGCGAAGTGGCATCGCGAGTCTTGGTGCTGTTCGAGGCGGCGGCGGAGTTGCTGGCGTTTGGCACGGACCGCGACCACCGCCTCGCGCTCACGGAGGCGGACACGCACCTGGTGGGGCAGGCCCGCCGCCAGGCGTTCGGCGCGGGCGCGGCGGAAGCCCTGATCACGTTGGCCTGTGGAGCGGGTGCGGTGGTCAGCACGGCGCTGGCCGCCGAGGCGGTCGCGGCGGGAAGCCTCGACGCGGTGCTGGCGCCATTGCTGGCGTTGGTACCGCTGGCACTGGCGGAGGTCCTGGCGCTGCTCCCACCGGCCGCACAGCACTGGGACACCCTCCAGCGCGCCCGGCAGCGCCTGGCCGACACACCGGCCCCGGCCGAGCCCGCGCGCGTCGTACTGGAGGAAGTCGGGGGCGAGCGCTCTGGCGCGGCGGGCGACGCTGGGCAGCGCGGTGTGCCGGATGAGGCTGAGGCCCGGTTCCGCGGCGAGTCGGTCGGGGGCGCGCGCCTTGGCACGCCGGGTGACGCTAGGCAGCGCGGCGAGCCGGTCGAGGCTGGGGCCGGGAGCCGTGTACTGCTGCGTGGAGCCGATCTCGGGTGGCCCGGCGGGCCGGTGGTCCTGCGCGATGTCGACCTCGACCTCGCGCCCGGCACGTACGTCGCGGTCGTGGGGCCGAGCGGTGCCGGCAAGTCGACTCTCGTTGCCGCGCTGCTGGGCTTCCTCGCTCCTCGGCGTGGCCTGGTCGCCGTCCCGGGGCGGGTTGTGTGGGCGCCTCAGGAGCCGATGCTCGCGGGCACCACGGTGGCCGAGAACCTCCGGCTCGCGCAGCCGACGGCCACGCCGGACGACCTCCGCGAGGCTTTGCGGCAGGCCGCGCTGGCCGACCTGGACCCGTCGACGTTGCTGGGCAGCGGCGGCAGCGGACTGTCGGGCGGCCAGGCACACCGCGTCGCGCTGGCGCGGGCGTTGCTAGGGGCGCCGTCGGCGGGGCTCGTGCTGCTCGACGAGCCGACCGCCCACCTCGACGAGCCGACAGCGCAGGTCGTGCGCGCGCACCTGCGGGAGGCGCTGGCCGGCCGGACGGTCGTGCACGTGACCCACCGCGCGGAAGAAGCCGACGGCGCGGACGTGGTCCTCGAGGTCCGCGACGGCCGGGTCGTGGCGCGGGTGCCGGTGTCGTGATCGATTCTCGAAGCGTGCTTGCCGCGCCGCCGCAGCGTCGCGCGATAATGACGGAACTCATGGATCCGACGCTTGCCGCGCGGGCACTGTCCGCCGCCACCGAGATCACGAGCACCGCCCTGTCCGGCGACGACCCGGGAGCGGTGCTCGACACGGTCGTCGCCCGGGCGGCCGAACTGGCCGACGCGGACCTGGGCCTGGCCATGGTCAGCGCCGAAGACGGCCGGGTGATGGTCGAAGCAGCCCACTACGCCACCGCCCACCCTGCGACACCCGGAGCCGAGACCGCCACTCCGCTCGGTGAGCGAAGCGCCGGGCCAGCGGCCGCAGAGTCCGCCGGTGAGCCAGTCACCTCGCTCGGCGACCCGGCCGCGGACATCGCAGCAAGCCTCGTGAGCGCCGGGGAGGCTTTGCGGGGACTTTCCCTCCCCGCCGACTCCGCTGCCGGGCGGGTGGCCCGGGGTGGTGAGCCCGTGGCCAGCGCCGACTTCGTCGTCGATCCGCGGACCGCGCCCTACGTGCCCGCCGAGCTCCATGGCTACGGGCCGTTCGCTGCCGCGCCGTTCGGGTCCGGGGGGCGGGTTCTCGGGGCGCTCACCGTCTACCGGAAGCGGGGGCGGGAGCCGTTCTCCGCTGGGACCGTCGAGATGCTCGTCGCCTTCGCCGCGCAGGCCGGGGTGGTGCTCGCGCTTGCCGAAGGCGCCAACGCTCGCCACCGCGTCGCGCTCTACGAAGAGCGGGAACGGATCGCTCGCGAACTCCACGACGTCATCGTCCAGCGGCTCTACGGCGCCGGGATGCAGCTCGACCGGGTTCGGCGCAACATGCGCAAGCGGTTCGCCCAGGCCGATGGCGCGCGGCTATCCGACGCGATCGACCAGCTGGACCAGACCATCGAGGAGATCCGGGGCACCGTGCGCGCGCTGAGGTCACCGGAGCCTCGCCACGACACCGGCACGCCCACCGACCTCGCCGAGTCGGCGCGCGGCGAGGTCCGTATCGCCGGCGAGCTGCTCGGGTACCCGCCGACCCTGGAGCTGTCCGGCGAATTCGCCGACATCCCCGCGGAAAGCGCCGACCACATCCGGGCCGCCCTGCGCGAAGCTCTGTCCAATGTGGTCAGACACTCCGGTGCGAGCGAAACCCGCGTGACCCTGGCCAGGGACTCAGACGGCGTGAAACTCCGTGTCCGGGACAACGGTTCCGGCGTCCCCCAAGGCGTCGCCACCCGTGGCCTGCGTCATCTCGCCGAACGCGCGGACGCCGCGGGCGGAAAGTTCTTCCTGAACTCCTCGCCCAGTCTCGGCACGCTCGTCGCGTTCGACCTCCCACTTGACTGACCGCGACCTATCCTTCTCGGGTCATCCAGCCTCCCTTCATCGCCCTCACCGAAGATCGTACCGGCCCATCGAACATATATTCGACTCACATTCGAGTGAATGTGGCGCGGTGAAACCGCTGATGGACGTGGCGGACCGTGACGACAGGTGAAAAGGACGCAGCGAACGGCGGCTTGCGGACGAGACGGCTGCGCGGAGTTACTTCTCCCGGCGCGCGATCCAGGCGGCGGCCTGCGTCCGGCGCTGCATGCCGAGCTTCGCCAGCACCGACGTGACGTAGTTCTTGACCGTCTTCTCGGCGAGGAACAGCCGCTCGGCGATCTCGCGGTTCGACAGGCCCTGGCCGATCAGTTCGAGCACGTCGCGCTCGCGCTCGGTCAGCGTCGCCAGGTCGTCCGTCGGCGGGTGCCGCATCTTGTCCAGCACCCGCGCGGTGCTCACCGGGTCCAGCAGCGACCGCCCGGCCGCGACCTCGCGCACCGCGTACACCACGTCCTGCCCGCGCACCTGCTTCAGCAGGTAACCCGCGGCGCCGGCCATGATCGCGCCGACCATCGCCTCTTCGTCGTCGAACGCGGTCAGCATCAGGCAGGCCGGCGGGTTCGGCTTGGACCGCAGCTCGCGGCAGAGCGTGATGCCGTCGCCGTCGCCGAGGCGGACGTCGACCACCGCGACCTCCGGCTCGACGTGCATCGCCACCGCGAGCGCCTCTTCGACGCTGCCCGCTTCGGCGACGACCTCGATGTCGGGCTCGTCGCCGAGAAGGTCGCGAAGCCCGCGGCGGACCAGTTCGTGGTCGTCGACGAGCAGTACCTGGATCGGCATATCCCCAGGTTACGGGGTACGAGCGCGCCGCGGTGACGGCTGGTCCGCACGTCACACCGGCCGAGCCCGGGCAATTACCCCCAAAGTGTGACCGCGAATCTCGTAACAAACCCTTCGGTATGCATTCTTGTCGCTGATTCCGCTGGTCAGAGGCGAATGGCGAAGAATCACCAGCCTCCCGGATTTTGGTGGGCTGCTGGCATTTCCGGAATTCCGGAATAGTCCGTAACAGCCCCGCCGGGGCCGCGATAGTAACCACGCAATCACCCCGATTCTCCCTGAAAGGACCTTCCGGTGTCCTTGTTTCGTCGTGTCCTGACGACCGCTACGGCTGTCGCCGGGCTCGCTCTTCTCGGCCCCGTTTCCCTCGCGTCCGCGCAGCTCGCGACGCCGCTCGCCGCGGACGTCGACTGCCCTGACTTCAAATACCAAGAAGAGGCACAAGCGGTCCTCGACGCAACGCCGGGCGACCCGAACAATCTGGACGCGGATCACGACGGCATCGCCTGCGACACATTGCCCCACCGTCCGCAGCAGAACACGTCGACGCCCACGGCCGAGCGGCCGTCGACGACGAAGACCCACACCGCACCGAAATCCACCAGCACCAAGAAGTCCACGACGGGCGGCCAGGTGAAGGTGAAGCCGGTCGGCGGCGTGGCCACCGGCGGCGGTGAACCGGACGAAGGCGCCCCCGCGTTCCTGGTGCTGAGCGGCGCACTGCTCGCCGCCGCGACGTCCGGCGGCATGGTGCTCTACCTGCGCCGGCGCGCGAGTTGAGGCACCCGCGCCTGTGGCCGGCGGTCACGGCGGTCGTCTCCGCGCTCGGCGCGATCCTGGTGGTGGCCTTCGTCCTCGCCTTCTCGCCGCACGCGCCGGAGCAGGTCGCCCCACCGTCCGCCACGCCTGTCGGGATCGCGCCGTCGACCACCACCACGCCGTCGGGTGACGGGCTCCCGGCGGCGAAACCGGCCTCCCTGAGCATCCCGGCGATCGGGGTGCGGGCCGACGGGATCAAGGACCTCGGGCTGACCTCGGGCGGTGAGCTCGAGGTCCCCGGCGACGCCACGACGGTCGGCTGGTTCACCGGCGCGCCGTCGCCCGGGGAGGCCGGCCCGGCGGTGCTGGCGGCGCACGTCGACTACAAGCACGTCCCCGGCGCCTTCTCCCGGCTCAAGGACCTGCACCCGGGTGAGCAGGCGAAGGTCGGCCGCACCGACGGCCGGACGGCGGTCTTCACCGTCTACCGCGTCGAGCGCTACGCCAAGGCGGACTTCCCGACGGACCAGGTCTACGGCGACACGGCCGACGCCGAGCTGCGGCTCATCACCTGCGGCGGGGCGTTCGACCGGTCGAGCGGCAACTACCTCGACAACGTCGTGGTTTTCGCGCGGCTCACCGCCGTCGAGGCTTAGCCCAGGTCGATCCGCGCCAGCTCGAGCCGCCGGTATGCGTGGTCGCCGAGCGACCAGACGTCCAGGACGTCGCCGTCGAGCTCCGGGTACGCGATCACCAGCCGGGTCGGACCGTTGTCCGCTTGATACACGACGTCCGCTGGGATCCCGGCTTCGAGCTGCCAGCAGAGTTGTTGCTGCTTCGTCGTGAGACGGCCTGCGTAGCGGTCGCTCATCGCCCGCGCGAGCTGCCCGCGCAGCAGGTTCGGGCCGGTCAGCGGCGCCGCGAGCAGCCGCTCGGCGTGGTCGAGGGGATCGGGCGGCCGTTCGCCGGGGCCGGCGTCGCGGACGACGGCCTTGGGCTCGGTCGGTTCGCGGGCGGGCAGCACGATGCTGCCGTCGGCGGCGTGGTGGGTCGGCGCGTACCCGGCGTCGCGCAACGCGTCGAGCGTGCCGGAAAAGTCCACAGTGGACGTCAGGACGGTCGGCGCCACCGCGCGCAGGCCGAGTTTCGCGAGCTTGCGGTGCGCGGCGAGCTCGGCGAGGACGGCGGGTTCGCCGACGACGACGCTCGCGACGTCGAGCACCTGTGCCTCGCCGTGGCGCCGCGCGACGTCGTTGACCAGGTACACCAGCGGTTGCGGCAGCTCGCCCGCGGCGATCGCGCCCAGCTCGTCGAGCAGTTCGGCGGCCGTCGCGCCCTGGTCGAACGCCCGCCGGACGGTCGCGGGGGAGAACCGCCAGCTGGTCGCGGTGCCCTGGGCCTCGCGGTCGGCGACGCGGTCGAGCGACGCGGCGAGCCGGGCGTCGGGTGAGCCGGGCACGATCGCGGTCAGGTCGGTGCCGAACAACGCCGTCGTCCGCGCGCGGGCGACCAGTTCGTCGGTGACTTCGACGAGCCCGGCGCCGCCGAGGAGGGCGCGGCCGGTGGCGGTGACGGCGCCGTGCGCGACGACGCCGAGCAGCTCCGACTCGGCGAGCGCGTCCCGGACCTGGGCGGCGAACTCCTCGGTCGGCAGCATCGGCGCGTGCCACTCGGCGAGGCGGGCCAGCGCGTCGGCGTCGGCGATCGCGGCACCGGGCTCGAGCCGTGCCAGCAGCCGCACGATCACACGCCGCACCAGCGCGTCGACATCGATCTCGTCCTCCGGCGGCGGCGCCGGCTCCCACCAGGTCGTCAGCAGCAGGCGGTAGAGCAGCGCCGGCGTGGGGCGCGCGAGGTCGGGGTCCGGCGCCAGCGTGGGCGGCGGCGCCTTCTGACCACGGCGCGGCGGCGGTGGCTCGTCGGCCAGCAGCAGGCCGGCCTGCGCCGCGAGGTCGATGGCCAGCTCGATTTCCGCAGGTGACGCGCCGGTTTCCTTGGCGACCTTCTTGACGAGCCGCGAGCCGATCGTGCCGTCCTTGAGCAGCGGAAACGGCTCCGCGCCGGCGAGTTCGAGGATGGCCGAGACGCGGTCGAGCAGCCGCAGCGCGGCGGCCGACGACGTCGCCTCGGCCGACTCGGCACCGATGTGGACGACGGCGTACTCGGGTTCGTCGGGCGCGAACGGCAGCTGGTGGTCCGGGCCGCGCAGGGCGAGCGACACCTCGATCGGCATGGCCGCGCTGCCGTGGTAGGTGCCGAACAGGAAACCGTGCTCGAACGCCCAACCCTCGACGGTGTGGAAGGGCAGCACCCCGTCGGCCTCGGGAACGCCGTCGGCCATGTCCTGCAACAGCTTCCGGGTGGGTTCGGGGGCGGTGCCGAACAGTTCGCGCACGCGGTCACCGTCGCGGAAGAAGTGGACGAGCTCCTTCAGGCCCTCGGGCAGCCCGAGGGTTCGGGACAGGTGCGCCGCGCGGCTCCGGCCGATCTCGGCGAGCAGGTCCGCGACGGGCTGGCCGAGGCCTTCGGCGCTGAAGCTCCTCCGGTGCAGGAGTTCCGGGAGCCGGACGCCGTCGGAGTCACGCCACAGCAGGGCCCGCTCGGCGAGGTCGTCTACAAAGGACTCCACGGTGGTCGTGCCGAGGAGCCGGCCGATCTCGGCGATCGGCGTAGGTCGCCGCCCCAGCGCGTAACACAGCTGAACGGCGCGCACGACCTGCACCTGCGGCAACGACAACCCGAGCACGGCATCGTCGACCGACCGCGCGGACGCGAGCCGGGCCGCGACGACGTCGAGCCGCCGCGGCCACGGTTCGTGCAGCACGTCCGGCCGGTGGGCCAGCACTTTCGCCAGGCCTTCACGGTCAAGGGCGGCGAGCCTGCCGAGCAGCTCGTCGGCGGTCGTCATCGGTCCAGGTTAGATCACGATTCGCAGGCCACGCCGTCGCCATCACGGTCGAGGCCGGCTCGGTAGCCGGGTTCGCCGCGGTGCAATGGTGCGGCTCCGGCGGCCTTCGCCGCGGCGCAGTTCTTGTAGTACGCGGAGGAATCGGGCTCCGGGGTGGGCTCTCGCTCGGTGGTCCGCACGGGCGGGGCCACCGGCGGCGCCTTCGTGACCACCGGCTCCGGGGTCGGCGTCGGCGTGGGTGTGGGCGTCGGCGCCGGGACGTCGATGGTCCCGTTGCACGGCGGTCCCCACAGACCGCTGGTCGCCAGTTTCGCCGCGGTCTCGGCGGCCGCGAGCGCGGGCAATGCGGCGTCCGTCGCGTACTTCAGATAACCCCTTTGAATCGCGAGAGCCGCGTAGTCCTGGCCGCCGGCCAAGGTCACGGCGATGCCCTGCGCCGTTTCCGCGCCGAGCGTCACGGCTTTCCCGGAAAGCGTCGTGGTCGCCCAAGCGAGTGATTCCGCCGAGTAGCACCCGGTGGTGACGACCGGCGCCGTGACACCGAGGACGCGCACCGTTTTGCTGGTGCCGTCGGTGCCGTTCACCACCACGGTCGCGGCGTCCGTCACGGACCCGATCGTGTAGGTGACAGGAGCGGGTGGCGTGCTGCTCGACGCGGTCGTCGTGGGTGCCGGCGCCGCGACGGCCGCGGGCTTCGGCTCCGGGGCCTTCCCGAAGATCGCGCCCAGTACGAACAGGACGGCGAAGGCGGCCAAGACGATCTTCAGCCAGTTCGGAAAACGCTTCATGCCGGGATTCCTCGTTCCTCGAACGCGACGTGCCGACGGTGTACTCGCGAAATCTCCCGCCCTTGTTACGGATCGGCTGGTGATCGCCCACCAGTCGTTATCCGGCGGATTGTTGCCGTCACGATCGCGTCACGAACAACGGCCGCGCGCCGAAAAGCTGTCACAAGGTGCGGCCGGGAAACGACCAGCGGGCGTGATCGAATCCCTCTCGCTGCTCGGCGCGGGTGGCCACCCCGCGCACGGAACCGACTTCACCGCGGTGGACATCCGGACGACCGGCTTGCGCCCCGGGCGCGTCGTCGAGCTCGCCGCGGTGCGGGTCCACGCCGACGGCTCGATCGTGGGTGAGCTGACGACGCTGGTGAACCCCGGCGCCGGGGTTCCGCCCGGTCCGGCGGTCGTCCACGGCATCACGCGCGCCGAACTCGACGACGCGCCGTCGTTCGGCGACGTGCTGGGGCCGCTGCTCGACCTGTGCGCCGGCAGCGTGGTCGTGGCCCACGACCTGGCCTCCGTCACGGCTTTCCTGGACTTCGAGATCAGGTCCCTCGGCGTCCGGATGCCCGTGCTGCCGGGCGTCTCGACGCTGGCGGCCGCGCAGTCGGTGGTGCGGCTGCCCAACTACCGGCTCGCGACGGTGGCCCACGCCCTGGCGGTGCCCACCGGGCCCGGACGGTCGGCGTTGTCCGGCGCGCGGACGGTCGCCCAGCTGGTCACCGGCCTGTTCGGGCGGTACGGGTTCACGTTCGCGTCGCCACCGGTCTTTCCCGGTCTGCCGCGGTTCGCCGGCGGACGGCTGCTCCCGCGCGCCGAGGCGCTGCCGGTCGAGCCGGGGTGGATGGCCGAGGCGCTCGAGCGGGTCGCGGCCGGCCGGAGCGGGGACGCCTACCTGGACCTGCTCGCCGAAGTCCTCGCGGACCAGCACCTGTCCTATGAGGAAGTGGCCACCTTGGCCGCGACGGCGACCGAGGCCGGGTTGTCCGAACGGCGGGTGCGGTCGACGCACGAGCAGCTCGTGACGGCCCTGCGGGAAATCGCGGAAAGGGACGGCGTCGTGACCGCGGCCGAAGCGCGCGAGCTGCGCGAGGTGGCGACCGCCCTCGGGGTGGCCGGCGCCGACCTGCAGCCCTCGGCCGGCGGCAAGGCGACCCGGGTGCTGGTGCTCGGCACCACCGTGGCGGCGGACCGGATGCGGGCCCGGGTGCTCGCCGAAGGCGTCCAGCTGGCCAAGAAGCTGACCGCGAGCGTCACGCACCTCGTGGCCGACGCGACCGTATCGGCCAACGAACCCCGGCTGGCCCGGGCGGCCGAGCTGGGCGCCGAAGTGGTCGACGTCCGCGTCGCACCGGTGGCGCTCGGCTTCGAACCACCGCCCGCGGTGCGAGCCACGGCCGCCCCGTCCGCTCGGGTGACGAAGGTGCTCGGGGGACGGGTGCTCATGGGAGTCGGCCTGCTGCTGATGTTCATCGTGGTCATCGGCATGTTCGGCGGCACACCCCTGGCCGGCGGGATCTTCCTCGCGGTGCTGGGCGTCGGCGCCCTGCTCGGCGGCTGGTGGATCGCCGAGCCGACACCGCGGTGACCCTCGCTGACCCGGGGGTGGGGCGGCGGCCGACCGCGGGCTCGGGTTCACTGTGACCATGGCGGGAATTCCGGAACTCGCGCTCCGGCAGATCGAACGGTGGTGCGCGCAACGCGTCCCCGAGCACCTGCACGACCAGGTTCGCGTCGAGTGCCGGACCCGGGGCCGGGCGGTCACGATCGTCGAGTGCCGTGCGCCTTGGTCGCCGCAGGCCGGGCCCGAGTGGACCGAACAGAAGATCGCGCAGCTGCGCCTCGACGAGTTCGGGATCTGGTCGGTGCGCTGGTCCGATCGGAACGGCCGGTGGCTGACCCACCCGGACGCTCCCGTCGCGAGCACGCCCACGCCGTTGCTGGCCGAGGTCGAGCGCAACCCGGACGGGATCTTCTGGGGCTAGCTCGCAGGCGGCGGGAAGCGGACCTCGTTGCGGTCGATCTTCGCGTGGGCCGCGGCCGTCAGGTCCACGCCCAGCCGGTCGGCCAGCTGGAGCAGGTACAGCGTGACGTCCGCGATCTCGTCCAGGACGTTCGCTTCCAGCGCGGGGTCTTCGCGCCACGCGTCGGACTCCTCCGGCGTCAGCCACTGGAACAGCGAGGTCAGCTCGCCGACCTCGCCGGACAACGCCATCACGAGGTTCTTCGGGGTGTGGTACGGCTCCCAGGCGCGGGCCGCCGCGAAGCCGCGGAGGCGCTGGGTCACGTCGTCGAAGGTCACTCGGTGATTGTCCTAGGTGGTCACGGTGAGCTAGCAGCCGTATGGCGGACTGCCGTTGACCGGTGAATCTCTCACTCAATAGGTTGAACTTGGTCGGGATGCTTGCGGGGCTTGGAGCACGGGAAGGAACGTCTTGAAGTACCTGCGATCCGTCCGCGGACGCATGCTGTGCATCGCGTTCGTGCCCGGCGGCGCGCTCGTCGTCGTGGCTCTCGTGATCGCGTTCTTGCTGGTCCACCAAGCGAACCGGACGCGCGACAGCGCCATGGACACGGCGGAGGCCGCAGGCCGGACCGCCCGCGCCGTGGTCGCCCTGCAGGGCCAGCGCAGCGAAGCGATGTCCGCGCCCGACCAACGGACCGCCGCGTACGCGAATTTCACCCAGCGGATCGACGTCGCCATCGCCGGGCTGCGCGACTACGCCCGCCGCGCGCCCGACGCCGAATCCGCGTACCAGCAGACCACCGCCGTCGACCTGCTTTCCGTCGCCGAAGGCATGGATCGCTCCGATTCCCTCGCCCTGGCCGGGATCGACGGCGTGACGCGGCGGCCGTTCACCGCGGCCGTGGCCGCCTACCGGGCCGACCTGGACCGGATCGCCCCGCAGCTCACGGAAAGTGGCCGGGTGGCGTACGAGTCGCTCACCCGCAGCGCCGATTGGAGCAGGCTGGCCGCCGCCGAGGACGCGTTCGCGGCCGGAGAACCCTTGCCCATCCCCGAGTCCACGTGGCGCGGCGCCGCGTACAGCGTCTCCCAGCAGCTCGGCCTCCTGTACTCGCAGCAGAGCCAGTACGCCGTGCAGCTCACCCTCGACGACGGCCGCCGCACCCTCGCCGCCGCGATCGCCGCGGGCGCGGCCCTGCTGCTGGGCGCCGCGCTCCTGCTCGTCGTCGTGCGCCGGCTCGTCGCACGGGTGCCCGTGCCGGTCGTCCCGATCATGGTGCCGACGATGCAGTCCGCGATCCCGCGACCCCGGCACGCACGGTCACGACGGCCGCGCGTCCCGGAACCGTGGCCGATGAAAGCCGTGCTCGACGACTTGCGGCGCCGATGAAGACCTCACGCAAAGTCACTGACTATGCCGAAAAGAGCACGCGGTTGGCCCACACGCGCACCGGCCGGGCTCGGGCAGACTGGTCCGCGTGAGTCCCCACTCGGATCTTCGCCCCTACCTGCGCACGTTGGACGCGGAGACGCTGGCGGACCTGCTGCACGCCCAGGCCGAGCGTGACCCTGAGTTGCGGCATTCGCTCGAACTGCGCGCCGCCACCCAATCCGGTGACGTCAGCGAGGCGCACCGGCTGCTCGACACCGCGGTGACCGACGGGAACGGCGAGTACACCGCGAAAGTCGGCGCCGTCCTCGACACGCTGCAGCGGATGCTCGACCTCGGGAGCCGCGCCGACCTGGCCCCGCTGGCCCGCCGCACGGTCGACGACATCAGCGAGGTCCTCGAACTGTCCGGCGACCACGCCGGCGACCTCGGCGACCGGCTGGACCGCGCCGTGGAGCTGTACGCCCGCGCGTGCGCCGCCCGGCCGCCCGACCCGGAGAAGCTGGCCGACTGGATCCTCGAGGTCGAGTTCGACGGCCCGGGCCGGCCGTCGATCGACCTCGCCGACTTCGCGACGGCGCTGGGCGAACCCGGCCTGCGCCGGATCAAGTCCACTGTGGACGACGTGCTGACGGCGAGCGGGCCGGGACACCGCCGGGACGTCGCCGAACGGCTGCGGGAGCAGCTGGCCGAGGTCCACGGCGACGTCGACGAGCTGGTCGCGATCCTGTCCGCCAAGCCGCCGAGGCGTGACGTCAGCCTCAAGATCGTCCGGGTGCTGCGGGCCGCCGGGCGGCACAGCGAGGCCATCGCGCACGCCGCCCGCGCGCTCACCCACGACAAGAACGGGCACGCGCCGGAGCCGGTGCCGGACGACGAGACCTCCCGTCGTCGCAAGGAGTTCGACGCCGGGCCGGACCGCGAGACGTTCGCCGCGCTGCGCGAAGCCGCGATGGCCGACGGCAAGTGGACGACGCAGCGCCGGGCCGCGCTGGCCCGCCTGCGCGAGCTGGCCGCCGAGGACGTCCGGCACGCCGACGAACTGGCCCGCGTCCTGCTCGACGACGGCCGTCCGGACGAAGCCTGGCGCGCGTGCGTGCGGTTCGGGGCGTCACCGGAGCTGAAGCTCGAACTGGCCGAGCGGCGGGCCGCCGAGCACCCGGCCGAGACGATCCCGGTCTTCCGCGAGCACGTCGAAGAGCTCATCGAGCGCAAGGACCCGCAGGCCTACCAGGAAGCCGCGCGCCGGCTGAAGCTGTTGCGCACCTTGCACAAGCGGGCCGACACCTCGGACGAATTCACCGCTCACCTCGCCACCCTGGTGGAAACCCACCGCCGGAAAACCCGGCTGATCACGGAAATCCGTGCCGCGCGCATTGCCTTGCCCAAAGCCGTATCCTCGCCGCGCGCACCTCGTTGACCGAGGTGAACCGGTGTTTCACGTGCACCGGGACATCGAAGGTTCCGCCAAGGCGGCGACGCTCTTGGCCAGCGATGTCGCGGTGGCCCTGTTCCGCCGTCCGGCTCGGCGCCTCCCCGCCGAGCCCGCGGCGGGACCCGCGCCAGGGCCACCGCGACCAGCTCTGAAAGCATGGGCGTATGAGTCCGGTCAGCCGCGCCCGCAAGAAAGCCCCGCAGCCCGTCACCCACAGCGTGACCGGCTTGTTCAAGGACATCCTGAACGACTTTTCGGCGCTGGGCGCCGACCCCGCGCCGGTCGACGTCGAGCTGCTCGCCTCCGAGGTTCTCGGCCAGTTCCACGACGTGCCGGTCGAGGACGGCGAAGACTCGCTCGGCCTCGAGCTGATCGCCTTCGCGCAGCGCAAGATCACGCCGGGCGCCGCCGCACTGCTGGCCGCGCTGAGGGTCGTCGCGGAGACCGACGTCGAGCGCAAGGCCGCCGAAGACGGGCTGCAGGTCGTCCTCGGCCGCGGCATCCCCGCGCCGGACTGGGCCGGCGACCTGGGCCAGGTCACCGCCGGCGAGTGCTGGCGGACCGGCGACGTCTTCGGCGACGAGTCGTCCCTGCTCTGCGTCTTCACCCACGGCGACCAGGCGCACGGCCTGCTCGCGCTGCTCGACTTCACCGAGGGCGGCCGGGTGCGGGACCTCGTCGTGATCGAGCAGCCCGGCGAGGTCCTCGCCGAGATGCGGGCGCAGGCCGACGCCGACCCCGAGCTGGTCGTGCTGGAGGCCGTCGCCCCCGCCGAGGCGCACCGCCTGCTCTCCGACGGCCTCGCCGTGACCGACCACCTCGACGAAGCCGACGTCAGCGAGGACTACGCGCGCTTCCACGCGGTCGCGCTCACGTGGTCCCGCGCGCTGCCGGAACCCGCGCTCGTCCCCGAGGTCGCCGAGTGGTCCGAGACCGAGCGCGCCGCCGTCGTCGAGCAGTTCGTCGCGGCGAGCGGCGAGGACGCCGGCGCCGCCCGCGCGATCGGGCGCCTGCTGCTGGAGCACGGCCTGGCCACCGACCCCGCGAACCCGCTGCGCGTCGGGCCGGAGAAGATCGCGCGGTTCCTCGAAGGCCTGCTCAGCGAAGAGTTCGAGCTCGATGCCGACCACGAGGAGGCCGTGGAGCCGGTCGTGCTGGCCTGGGTGCAGTGGGCGGCCGGTCGGGCCGGGCTGACCGAGACCGCGGTCGCCACGCTCGACGAGGCCGTCGCCGACTACCTGAGCGAGTACGCCGACGAAGACGACTCCCCGCTGGAGCGTTACTTCGGCGACGTCGGCGATCTGTCGCCGACCGAGCTGGCGGACGCGCTGGAACGCCGGATGTTCGCGGTGCCGTCGCTGACCACGGAGATCGAGGACGAAGAGGTCGACCTCGACCCCGCCGACCCCGAGCAGCGCCGGGCGCTGGTCATCGCCGAGGCCGACGAGGACGAGGAAGAGCAGCGGCTGGTGCTGCGCGCGACCATCGTCGACCAGCTGTGGGACGACGAGCCCGTCGAAGCCTGGCAGGCCGCGCAGCGCCTCCAGGAAGGCGAACTCGACCGCGACGAGGTCTTCGAGCAGCTGATCGACGCGCTGGAAGGCAGCCTGCTGGACACCGAGACGCTCGAATACGACGCCGACGGGTACGTGGAGGCGCTGGCGGAGCTCTGACGTCTAGTGGAGGGGGCTCGCCGGTTCGGCGGGCTTCGCCTTGCGCCGGCGCTCCTGCAGCCGGTCGTCGAAGTCCACGGCGAACGTGCCGGCGGCCATCGCGATCAGCAGGACCAGACCGAGCACCGCACCGACCCACGTGAGGATCATGACGAACACGGTGGGCCTCCTCCCCAGCTCAGAGCCGTTTTCCTGACTCCTTCAGGGTCGCTTTCGCGGGAGGCCACCGGTATCGGCCAACCGGTTACGGCACCTCGGCCGTTCGGCCGGATTCCGGCGCGGAGAGTCGCGGGTACACGACGAAGAGTGCTCGGCTGTTCGCCCAGGGTGGGAATGCCCGGCATGTGGGTGACGGGCCGGGTAACCCGTCCGACGAATCGGGCCGGCGTCAGAGCTTGCGCAGGCGGACCCGGTTGATGGCGTGGTCGCAGTCCTTGCGCAGCACCAGCGTGGCCCGCGGCCGCGTCGGCTTGATGTTCTCCATCAGGTTCGGCTCGTTGATCGACCGCCAGAGGTGCCGCGCCTCGGCGCGGGCCTCGTCGTCCGGCAGGTCGGCGAAGTGGTGGAAGTGCGACGCCGGGTCGGCGAACGCCGTGTGCCGCAGCTTGAGGAACCGCTCGATGTACCAGCGCTGGATGTCGTCGGTGTGCGCGTCGACGTAGATCGAGAAGTCGAAGAGGTCGGACACCATCAGCCGCGGGCCCGGCTGCAGCACGTTCAGGCCCTCGACGATGAGGATGTCCGGCTGCTGCACGACCTGCTCCTGGCCGGGCAGGATGTCGTAGGCCAGGTGCGAGTACACCGGCGCGGCGACCCGCTCGGCGCCCGACTTGACCTCGGTGACGAACCGCAGCAGCGCACGCCGGTCGTAGCTCTCCGGGAAGCCCTTGCGGTGCATGATCCCGCGGCGCATCAGCTCGGCGCGCGGGTACAGGAACCCGTCGGTGGTGACCAGGTCGACGCGGGGGTGGTCCGGCCAGCGGGCGAGCAGCGTGCGCAGGATGCGGGCGGTGGTCGACTTGCCGACCGCCACGCTCCCGGCGATGCCGATCACGTACGGGACCTTCGTGCCGCGGGAGTCGTCACCGAGGAACGTCGTGGTCGCTTCGTAGAGCCGCTGGCGGGCGGCGACCTGCAGGTTGATCAGGCGGGAGAGCGGCAGGTAGACGTCGGCCACCTCGGCCAGGTCGACCTGCTCGCCGAGCCCGCGCAGCCGCAGCAGCTCGGCCGCGGTCAGCGGCAACGGGGTCGAACTTCGTAGTTCTTTCCATTGTTCCCGGTGCAGCTCGACATACGGGCTGAGTTCGCGGACCCGGGTCATCGCACACTCCTCCGGCCGTCGCCTGCACTGGCGGACGTTTCACCTGCGTGATTAACGGTAGGGCTTACGGCCGGTGAACGCGCTGTGATGTAGTCCACCCCGGGTTCGGGTTGATCACCGCGAGTTACGGAAAACCTCGTCCCACGCCGCCGCGACCTGACGCGCGCAGGTCGCCGGGTCGACGCCGCCGACACCGGTGCCGAGCCCCGGCATCGCGATCGTGTCGACGAACTCCCGCACCGGTCCGTGGTCGAGCCGGCCGTCGCGCCACTGCAGGAACACCGCGCGCGCCGCGAGGTACGGGTGCACGGTGTCGGCGGGCAGCCGCTCGCCGGGCTCGCGCATGGTCGGCGCGCTGATCAGCCACGCCGGCTCGGCCTCGCCGGTCGGCACGATCACGGCGTCGCCGATGGGCAGTTCACCGCCGTGAAAGGCCAAAACGGCACTTCGGACACTCTGCTCGACCCCGGGGAACGCCCGCGCGTAGACGGCGTCGATGCCCCCGCGCATCCAGCCGTAGGAGTTGGCCGGGCTGACCACGGCCTGGGCGACGACGTCGAGCACCGACCCGCGGTGCACCCGGACCCGGCCGGTCGCGTTTTCGGCCGCGGTGGTCCATGCGGTGGCGAGTGGTTCATCGACGGCGCACAGCACCAGCTCCGGTGTGCGAGGGGAGACCGGCGGGTGCGTGCCCTCACGGCCGGTGTGCGTGCCCGAGTCGGCGGTCACGCCCCTAGCATCGCAAAAAATGCCACCCGGCGTAACCGGTTCTGGTACCGGCTGTCCGAGTGAAAGTCGCCACGCCCGGGCCCCGTAACCTGGTTGTTGTGTCACGGATCGCATACTTCGGCCCCCAGGGGACCTTCACCGAACAGGCCGCGCGGGCTCTCGCCGTCGGCGAAGAACTGATTCCGGTCGAGACCGTCCGGCTGGCGATGACGGCCGTCCGCGAGGGCGAAGCGGACGCCGCGTGCGTCCCCATCGAGAACTCGGTCGAGGGCGTGGTGCCCACCACGCTCGACGCGCTCAGCGAGTCGACCCCGCTGGTCGCCGTCGCCGAACACATCCTGCCGATCCACTTCAGCGTGCTGACGCGGCGCGGCGGCGGGGACATCAAGACCGTCGCCAGCCACCCGCACGCGCTCGCCCAGGTCCGCGAGTGGGTCGAGGCGAACCTGCCGGACGCGCACCCGGTGGCGTCGTCGTCGACGTCGGCGGCCGCGGTCGGCGTGCTGGAAGGCCAGTTCGACGCCGCGGTCTGCGCGCCGGTCGCCATCGAGCACTACGACCTCGAGGTGCTGGCCACCGAGGTCGCCGACGTCAGCGACGCCGCGACGCGCTTCCTGCTGGTTCGCCCGCCGGGCGAGCTGCCGGAGCCGACGGGTGCCGACCGGACGTCCGTGGTCGCCGCGGCCGTGAACCGCACCGGCACGCTTGCCGAGCTGCTCACCGCGCTGGCCGACCGCGGGATCAACCTCACCCGGCTCGACGCCCGCCCGACGCGCAGCAACTTCGGCGAGTACCGCTTCTTCATCGACTTCGAGGGGCACGTGGCCGAGCCACGGATCCTCGACGCGCTGACGGCGTTGCGCCGGCACTGCCGCAACCTGCGGTTCCTCGGTTCGCACCCGCGCGCCGACGGGACACGCACCACGATCGAGCCCGGGGCCGGCAACGACGACTTCGTCGACGCGGCCGTGTGGGCCGACGCCGTCCGCAAGGGGGACCTGGCGTGAGGCTGCTGCTCATCCGCCACGGTCAGACCGACGGGAACGTCCGCGGCGCGCTCGACACCGCCCTGCCCGGCCCGCCGCTCACCGAGCTCGGCCGCGCCCAGGCCGAAGACCTCGCGGTCCGGCTGGCGGGGGAGCCGATCGCCGCGGTCTACGCGTCGCAGGCGACCCGTGCCCAGCAGACGGCGGCGCCGCTGGCCGCGCGGTTCGACCTGGACGTCCAGGTCGTCGACGGCGTCCACGAAGTCGGCGCGGGTGACCTCGAAGGGGCCACCGACCACGAGTCGATCCGGGTCTACATGGACGTCGTGAAGCGGTGGACCCTCGGCGAGCTGACGCCGTCGCTGCCCGGCGGCGAGAGCGGCACGAGCGTGCGCACCCGCATGCTCGACGCGGTCGGCCGGCTGCGCGCCAAGCACGAGCAGGCGGACCCGGACAGCGTGATCGCGCTGGTCAGCCACGGTGGCGCGATCCGGCTGTCCGCCGAGTGGCTGGCGCCGAACGTCCACGCCGACATCGCCAACGCGGCGCTGATCCCGAACACCGGCCTAGTGGAGCTGGACGTCCGTCCGGACGGCCGGTGGCACTGCCTGACCTGGGTCGACACCCCGCTCTGACCGTCACGAAAGTGTGATCCCGTCACGTTTAAGACACGTTTGGTGGGGAATTAACGGTTCGAACCAACCTGCCGAAGATCCGTACGTCTACCCAGAAGCACCACACCAGGGAGGCGATAGACATGGTTCGGACGAAGCTTTCACGGTTGTTCCCCGTCATCGCGGCTTCGGCGGGCGTTCTCGCGCTCGCCGCCTGCGGGAGCGGCGGAACCACGAACGCGGCGAGCAGCTCGACGCCCTCGACCACGGCGCCGCCCACCTCCACCGCCGCCACCACGGCCTCGCCGAGCCCGAGCAGCTCGACGCCGGCCTCGTCGCCGCCCGCCCAGCCGGCGGACAACGGCCTCTGCAAGGCCGGCGACGTCGGGCTGTCGCTCGGCCAGGGTGACGCCGGCGCCGGCTCGGTGTACCGGCCGCTGCTCATCAAGAACACCAGCTCGAAGCCGTGCGAGATCCAGGGCTTCCCCGGGGTCTCCTACGTGGCGGGCACCGACGGGCACCAGGTCGGCAAGGACGCGTTCCGCGAAGGCACCAAGGGCAACGCGGTGAAGCTGAACCCCGGCCAGAGCGCGGTCGCCGACATCCAGTTCGTCAACGTGCGGAACTTCGACGCGGGCACCTGCCAGCCGACGGCGGTGAAGGGCCTGCGCATCTACCTGCCGCAGGAGACGGCGTCGAACTTCGTGCCGACCGACGGCACGGCCTGCGCGAGCACGAAGATCCCGGGCAACCAGCTTTCGGTGAAGACGGTCCACACGTCCTAGATGCGGCCGCAGATTTCTTGGGCTTGGACCAGGTGCCGCTGGCCGGAGATGTCGTTGAAGTGCAGGCTGAGCACCATGCGGCTGACGCCGTCGATGTGGTCGGCCAGCGGCTGGTAGGCCGCGTTGACCTGGGCGGCGGCCGCGGACAGCTCGCGCGCCGCCGTCATCCGGTGCAGCCGTTCGGGCGTGAGGCCGGGCGTCAGCTTCGGCTGCGCGTCCCGGCTCGTGTCCGGCAGCTGGCCGACGCGGTCGAGGGACTGGCACGCGGCCAGCGCGTCGTCGAGCGCGCCCGCGTGCACGCCGGACAGGCCCCACAGCAGCCCGAGCACGCCGCCGCCGAGCACGAACCCGGCGACCGCGCACAGCACGAGCAGCCGGCGTGATGGCGGTGGTGTCGCCTTGACCTCCTCGGACTCGGTCGAAGGCTCCTCGAAGTCGGGCCCGGCGTCGGTGCCGGTCTCGGTGTCCACGGTGCGCATAGCCGCCTCCCACCACCTGGGTGATGAGACATTTCAGCTCACAAATGCGGATCCTGGTGCTGAAGCGCCCCGGCTGAGTCCGATTCGTCATCCAGCGGGAAGCGCCGCAGCGCGACGGAAGCGAACGCGGCGATCACCACCATCGCCAGCCCGGACACGGCGAACGTGTCCGCCGCGGTGCCGAGCGCCTCGGTCAGCACCCCGCCGAGCAGGGCGCCGAGCGGGATCGCGCCCCAGACGACCGTGCGCCACACCCCGAGCACCCGGCCGAGCAGCCCGCCGGGCACCAGTGTGTGCCGCGCGGTGGCGAGCACGACGTTGACCGCGACCACAGCGGCCGCGAACAGGCCGAACAGCGCCGCGCTCGCGACCGGCGAGCGCACCAGGCCCATCCCGCCGAACCCGGCACCGCAGCAGAGGATCCCGCCGAGCACGACCACGCGCCGGCCGGTCGCGCGCACGAGCCGTGGGGCGACGCCGGCGCCGAGCAGCCCGCCGATGCCGCCGACGAACGCGAAGAACCCGAAGGTCGCGTCGGACAGGTGGAGGTCGTCGAGCGCGTAGAGCACCAGCTGTGCCTGCGCGAGCTCGCTGACCAGGCTGAGCAGCCCGGCGATCACGACCAGGCGCCTGAGCAGCGCGTTCCCGCGCAGCCAGCGCAGGCCGTCGGCCAGTTCGGTGCGCAGCCGCGTGGGCTGGCGCACCTCGGCCTGGCCGCGGTAGGTGCCGGCGAGCCCGAGCAGCACGGCGGCCGCGATCGCGAAGCCCGCGGAGTTGAGGATGAAGGGGAAGGCGGCGAAGAGCGCGAAGGTCAGGCTGCCGATCGGGCCACCGAGGAACGTCTGGCCGACGATCTCGCACGCCTGCAGCTTGCTGTTGGCCGCGTCGAGCGAGCCGTCGCCGACGACCGCCGGGACCAGGGCGTTGGCCGCGCTGTCCGCGATCGTTTCGGCGGTCCCGATGACCAGCGCCGTCAGGTAGATCAGCCAGATCGTCATCCCGCCGGCGGCGACGAGCACGGCCAGGGCGCCGACCGCGACGGCGCGGGCGGTGTTCGCGACGATCATCGCGCGCCGGCGGTCGATCCGGTCGACCAGCGCGCCGGCGACGGCGGCGAACAGCAGCCAGGGCAGGAACTGGGTGGCGGACAGCCCGGCGATGAGCACGGGATCGCGGGTCAGCGTCGTGGCCAGCAGGGGCAGCGCCACCTTGCCCATGCCGTCGCCCAGGTGGGACGCCGCACTCGACGTCAGCAGCCACGTGAGTCTTCGAGCAGGGTTCATCGGGGCCCCCACACCGATCGCAGTCACCCAATGACTTCGGGTAACAGGATAAAGGCGGTGTCACCCGATGGTGGTCACGGTGTCACTACTAGTGCGCGTTCAGCCCCAGCCGAGCTCGTGCAACCGGGCGTCGTCGATCCCGAAGTGGTGACCCAGCTCGTGCACGACGGTGATGAGGACCTCCTCGACGACCTCGTCCTCGTCTTCGCACATCGAGAGGATCGGCTGCCGGTAGATCGAGATCCGGTCGGGCAGCACCCCGCCGTACGACGACGTCCGCTCGGTCAGCGCGATCCCGTGGTAGAGCCCGAGGATGTCCGGCGCCTCGTCGTTGAACTCCTCGACCAGCACCACGACGTTGTCCATCGCCTTCGCGAACTCGGCCGGCACCTCGTCCAGGGCTTCCGAGACCAGCTCCTCGAACCGCTCCCGGCTCATCTCGACGGGCATCAGCCGTTCTGCTTCGACGTCGGCGGCGCGGAGCTCGACGTCGCGGGGCCGCCGCCCCCGTCCGAAGGCGGGCCGCCGTCCTGAGGCTGTCCGCCGTCTTGGGGCGCTCCGCCGTCCTGCGGCTGGCCACCGTCGGTGCCCGGCGGGGCCGCCTTGATGCTGCCGGTCACCGCCTGCAGGCCGCTCTTGTCCGGCAGGAGCGCCGCGACCTTGCAGTTGACCTTGGTCGAACCGGCGTCCCAGCTCTCCTGCTCGCGCAGGTCCCAGGTCAGGACCAGTTTCTTCGCGTCCAGGTCGGCGCCGCCCGTGTAGTCCGACGCCTGCTTGGTGCACTCGGTGTCGAGCCAGGCCTTCTGGTCGTCCTGCGCCGGGTAGGCGTCCTTGAACTTCGCCTTGAGGTCGAGGGTCGCGATGATCTCGTAGGAGTGCGGCTTCGTGCACTCGACCGGGTCGCCGACGCCCTTGCCCTGCAGCGCGAGGCAGGTGCCCGGCTCGAACACGAGCGACTGGTCCTGCTCCTTCGCCGGCCCGGTGGTCGTCAGCAGCGTCCCGCCGGGGCCCGCCCACTGCAGGCCGCACCGCAGCTGGCGGTCGCCGTCGTCCCACTGCGACGGCGTCGGGCGCAGCAGGTTCGTCGTGAGCTTGCCGTACGGGTCCAGGTTGTGGCCGAGGTACGGCTTCACGTCCGAGGTGCACTTCTGCTGCGCGATCTGCTGCCACTGCTCCAGCGACGGCACCGGCGCGCCCTCCGGGAACTGCGCGCCGATGTCCACGAGCGTGGTCACCTCGAACTTGTGCGGCTCGGTGCAGGCCACCTTGCGCGCGTCGCTCGCGTCCGGGTTCGTCCAGGTCAGGCAGCTGCCGGGCGGGGAGTGGAAGGCCGCCTCGGCCTCCTCGGAGAGCTTGCCGGCACCGCCGCCGGACCCGCCGGTGATGCCGTCGCTCCAGGAAAAGACGACGCTGAGGGCGAGCGCGATGAGCGCGCCCGCGAAGATCCCGCCCATCACGACGCGGGTGCGCAGCGTCTGCGTGGCGGTGGGGAACCGATCGGCGCTGGGAGACATCGCAGTCCATGATGCCCGCGCCGCGCGAGACGTGCGCGACCTGGGTGGTTAGGGTGGGTCACGGTTTCGTGGTGGCCGGGATTACGGAGCGCACATGACGCAGGACAGCAACACTGGGGACCAGCCGCCCCCCGAGCCGCCGAAGCGCGGTTCGATGAGATTCCAGGACTCGAACACACAGGCGAAGCAGCCTTCGGTCGCGGAGCAGCGAGCGCGTCAGCAGGCGCTCGCGCAGGAAGAACGCGACGAGGAGCTGGCCCGTCAGGCGGACGCCAAGGCGGCCACCCGGCGCAAGATCCTGATCGGCAGCGGCGTGACCGTCGGTCTCGTCGGCCTGGTCGCGACGTTCTACGCGGTCGCGAAGCCGGCCGGCGAGGTCACCGCGGTCTGCACCGACTCGAACGGCATCGTCCAGGGCGACGACAACTGCGACGAGACCTACGTGACCAGTCACGGCGGGTACTCCCAGGGTGGCTTCCTGTTCCTGCCGATCGGCGGTGGCGGGTACAACAGCTACCGCTACAACTACGGCGGCAGCGGCAACATCGGCCAGCGCGTGTCCGGTGGCTCGTTCGACGCGCCGTCGTCGCGGACCAACGTCAACACGAAGTCCGGCAAGTCCGTCCAGCGCGGCGGCTTCGGCATCAGCGGGAAGAGCGGCGGCACCGGGGGCTCCGGCACCGACGGCAAGAGCGGGGGATCTTAGGTGTACCGGGACCGGCGTGAGCCGCGGCGTGACTGGCAGCGGATCGTCGAGGAGCAGGGGCTCGTCTACGGCACGCCGGCCCGTGACAGCAGCGGCCGGATGCGGCCGTACTGGGACGAGTCGGTGCACTACGTCTTCGACATGGACGAGGTGCTCTCGCTCGAAGCCGACGTCGAACTGCTGCACTCGATGTGCCTGGAGGCCGTCGACAACGTCGTGACGACCGAGGGCTACCAGCGCTTCGGCATCCCGGAGTGGGTCTGGCCGCACATCGCCGAGTCGTGGAAGCGGCAGGACCCGCACGTCTACGGCCGGTTCGACCTGCGCTACGACGGCAAGTCGCCGGCGAAGCTGCTGGAGTACAACGCCGACACGCCGACCACGCTGCTGGAAGCGTCGCTGCTGCAGTGGCACTGGAAGACCGACGTCTTCCCGGACGACGACCAGTGGAACTCGATCCACGAGAAGCTCGTCGAGCGCTGGTCGTTCCTCCAGGACAAGCTGCCGTCGAACGAGCTGCACTTCACCTGGTCGGCGGCCGACCCGTCCGGCGAGGACAACGTCACCACGGCGTACCTGCAGGAGACGGCGGCCGAGGCCGGGCTGGACACGGTGGGGCTGGCGATCGAGGAGATCGGCTGGGACCCGGTGCTCAAGCGGTTCGTCGACCTCGAAGAGTCGCAGATGGCGACCGTGCTGAAGCTGTACCCGTGGGAGTGGGTGGTCGACGAGGAGTTCGGCCGCAACGCCGTCGAGTCGCTGCCGCGGACGCTGTGGATCGAGCCGCTCTGGAAGATGATCCTCTCCAACAAGACGCTGCTGGCGATCCTGTGGGAGAACTACCCGGGGCACCCGAACCTGCTGCCCGCGTTCGCCGACGACCCGGGCCTGCTCACCGAGTACGTCCGCAAGCCGAAACTGGGCCGCGAGGGCGCGAACGTCCAGATCGTCGCCACCGGTTACGAGACCCAGACCGACGGTGTCTACGGCGCCGAAGGGTTCGTCTACCAGGCGTTCGACCCGCTGCCCGAGTTCGACGGCTACCGGCCGGCGCTCGGCGCGTGGATCGTCGGCGACAGCTCCGCCGGCCTGGGCATCCGGGAGACCGGCGGCCTGGTCACCGACGACGGTGCCGCATTCGTCCCACATCGCATCCCCGAGTCGTGATACAACACCGCTGCTGATCAGCTCTTTTCACTGGGAGACAACTCGTGAACACGACCCTTGCGCTGTCCGACACGTTCGGCTCCGACCTCGTGCGGGGGATCGGCGCGATCCTGCTCTACGGCGTCATCGGCCTGCTGCTGATGTTCGCCGGCTTCTACGCCATCGACTGGACCACGCCCGGCAAGCTGTCGAAGCTGGTCACGCAGGGCCTGCCGAACGCGGTGATCGTGACCGCGTCCGGGATGCTCTCGATGGCGTTCATCGTCGTCGTGGCGATCTTCAACTCGGCGAGCGACCTCACCGAGGGCCTGATCACGTCGCTGGTCTACGGCCTGCTCGGGATCATCGTCCAGGTGGTCGCGGTCCGGCTGCTGGAGTGGGCGACCCGCATCGACGTGGCGTCGACCATCGAGAGCGAGAAGTTCGCCCCGGTGAGCATCGTCGTCGCGGCCGCGCACATCGGCTTGGGCCTCGTGGTGGCGGTCGGCATCTCCTGACCCAGCCGTCGTGGGCCATCCGGTGGGGATGGCCCACGGGCGTGGCCGCGTTCGTCCGTTCGCACTAGCGTGGGCTTCGTGCGCCTGCTGAGGACACCGGACGACCGGTTCACGGACCTGCCCGACTTCCCCTTCGAGCCGAAGTACGTCGAACTCGACGACCCCCACGGCGGCGTGATCAGAGTCGGCTACGTGGAGGCCGGTCCGGCCGACGGCCGGCCGGTGCTGCTCCTGCACGGCGAGCCCAGCTGGTCGTTCCTCTACCGCAAGATGCTGCCGGTGCTGGCGACGGCCGGGCTCCGGGCGATCGCGCCCGACCTGGTCGGGTTCGGGCGTTCGGACAAGCCGGGCGACCAGGTCGACCACACGTACGCGCGGCACGTCGAGTGGATGCGCGGCTTCGCGTTCGACGCGCTGGACCTGCGGGACGTGACGCTGGTCGGCCAGGACTGGGGCGGCCTGATCGGGCTGCGGCTGGTCGCCGAGAACCCCTCCCGGTTTTCCCGGGTCGTGGCGGCCAACACGGGCCTGCCCACGGGAGACATCGACATGCCGGCGGTCTGGCACTCGTTCCGCGAGGCGGTCGAGAAGGCCCAGGTGCTGGACGTCGCACGGTTCGTCCAGTCGGGATGCCGCTCGACGCTGACCGAGCCCGAGCGCGCGGCTTACGACGCACCGTTCCCGAACGAGATGTACAAGGCCGGCCCGCGGGCGATGCCGTCTCTGGTGCCGTACCGGCCGGACGACCCGGCGTCGGAGGCGAACCGCGCGGCGTGGAAGACGTTGACGGAGCTGGACATCCCGTTCCTGGTGGCGTTTTCCGACGGCGACCCGATCACCGGCGGAATGGCCCCGATCCTGCAGCGCTCGATGAGGGGGGCGCAGGGGGTGGAGCACCCGGTGCTCGGCGGAGCTGGGCACTTCCTCCAGGAGGACGCGGGCGCGGAGCTGGCCGAGCACGTGGTGCGCTTCATCCGGGGCTGAGCAGCCCACGATTTCCACGCCGACGAGGGGCGCCGACAGAATCGGCGCCCCTCGTTCGTCTGTCCGTGCGAAGTCGGTATCTCATGGTGATCGATCGGCTACAGTCGGGTCGGCGAACCGGGGACCGAGGGGGAAACATGGTTCATCAAGGTAAAGAGTTCGGCGTCGACCTGTACGAACTGGAAAAAGTCGCGAAGGTGGATTTCCCGACCATCTCAGCGGATTACGGCGACGCGATCGGCAGTTGCGATCGCGCCCGTGGCGACCTGGCCCAGGCGATGCGACGCCCGGAGCAGTTCGGGGGCGACGCGCTCGGGCCGGTGTACCAGGCCTATCTCGACCTGCACGACACCGTATTGGGGTTCATCCGGGATACCAAGACCAACCTGGACGACACGGCGACGGTATTGGACAAGGCGGCGCGGCATTACGCGTCGACCGATCAAGCGGCACGCGATGAGCTTTATCGCCGTGCGCAGAACGACCCGGAACTGGGCGGGAAGCTGTGAGCTTCGACCAGCTCATGGAGCACGCCAGGGACATCACGGACAAGGCCGTCGACCTGACGGCGAAGGAGATCGCCCAGAAGAAGGCGACACAGTCCGGGGCGAACCCCGACCGCAACGCCATCCGGCAGTCCTACGCCTTCATCGAAGGGATGTTCGAGCCGTTCTCCAGGTTGCCCGACCCGGTGCGGTATGACCCACTGATCGCCGATGTGAACGCGGCCATGGCGAAGCTGAACACCGGTTCCGTTCGCACGACCGAACTCAGCAACGATGTGAGCTTGACGAACCCTCACCTCGACAAGATGACGACAGATGGTGGTTATCTGCAGGGCTGGACCGGCGATGCCGCAATGGCGTTCAAGGCCAACTTCGTAGACACCTTCAAGTCGATCGCCGGAAACCAGTTCACGGTGCTGTCCATCCTCAAGGGCGTCCTGCAGGCGCACCGGGCAATGTGGCTGAAGGCGCGCGATGACATCGACAAGATCGCGGAAAACACCAAGAACGCGCTCGACAATGCCGGTGGTTGTGGCAAGAACCAGTGGAGTTTCGACTTCTCGGTGCTCTCCGCGGTCGGTGCGGTCGGCGGAGTGGTCGTCGCGGTCGCGACCGGGGGTGTCGTTCCTCTCGCCGCCATCGGGGCGCTCGCGTCGGTGGGCAGCGCGGGTGTGGCCGGCCTCACGGCGGCCGGGGATTCGGCCGAGAAGATCGTCAACTCGATGAAGCAGGCGATCGACGAGCTCACGAGGCATGTTCAGGAGGTCGAGACGCAGCAGATCGCTGAAAAGGTGCGTGCGTTGACCGAAGCTGTGCAGGGGAACAAGGACAAGCTCGTCTCCGCTCGCCCGAACCTGGCCGGCATGAACGACCGCGATCTCGTCGGCGACAGCGGTATGGGGAAGTCGGACTGAGGGGAGGGGCGTTGTGACGGACTTGGCCGAAAGGCTGGACGGCATCCGCGTGCGAGTGCAGGCTCCTGGTGCGGATATCGAAGCGGAGCTGCGCCGGCGCACCGGGATCACGCTGTCGTTCGGGGAAAGTGTCTACGAGTTCATCAATGAATCCGCACTCGAACGAGTGTTGGTCGCTCTGGCGCGTTTGCTGTGGGCCGGTTGGCAGCGCCAATACCGCGCTGCGATCGAAGAGACCGACCTCCACATCGACGCCGATGACCTGCGGGATGCGAACTTCTTCGCCGACCGCGCCAAGGTCGAAGCCGTCGGCACGTCGAGCGACGAGCGGATCACGATAACCGCGGTCGGCATGGCGGACTTCTCCGTTCGGATCGCGGCGGGAACGACCCGGGACATACCTGAAGACCGGTTCGCCGCGAACGCCGCCGAAGCGGCCATGAAGGTGATCCAGAACTTTCAGGCCCAGGTGGATGAGCTCAAGAAGCGGTACTACGAATGACGAAACGTAAGCTCGTCCTGGCGGCGATCGCCGTGGTGGTGGTCGCTGCCGGTGGAGTCACGGCGGTGGTGCTGGCGACGCGCGGCGAGCCGTCGGCGGAGCCGTGTGACATCCCTGGCTCGGTTCGGGAGCAGGCGACCTCGGCGAAGACCGCGCCGGGGGGAGGCGGGGTCGAAGTCGAGGACAAGGGGGTCTCCTCCTCGGGTCTGGCGAGCATGGGCGCCGTCCTGCGCAACACCAGCGACCGGATCGCCTACCGGACCAAAGTGTCACTCGACGTGATCGTCTCCGTCGACGGGCTGCCCCCAGGGCCCGTTCAGGGACCCCTGATGACCATGGAGATCCCGGTGATGCTGCCCGGGCAGCGAATGGGCGTGGGCCGGCCGCTCATCACCGTCAATGCGACGAACAAGGTGCTCTCGGCGGACGTCGACGTGCAGACGACCACCTGGCTGCCCACCGGCGCCCTCGGCGGGTTGAGCCCGGTGACCGACACCTACGAGTCCACCAGCCGGGTCAAAGCCTCGCTGCCGGCCGATGTCGTCCGGTACACCGAACGCTCAGCCAACTGCCGGGCACTGGCCGGCCGCCGGACCGCGGTCGTGTTCCGGGACGCGGGCGGGAAGATCGTCGGCGGTGGTCTGCTCCCACCCGACGGCCAGGGCAATCCGGCCGGCAGCCCGCAGCAACGCCCGGCGAGCCCATCGTGCTCGCCGGGCGAACGCAGTACCTGGGTCGTGCCGTTGCAGGACATCCCGCCCGACGCGGAGGACAGCCGCACCGAGCTGTACTCCTACTGCGACCTGAACCTGCCGCGGCCGGACGTCAACGACGTGGACTGAGACCTCAGGACAAAGCCGCGTGGGTTGCCGCCAGAGAGTCGACCAGGATGTCCAGCCCCTCCTGGGCCTCATCAGCCGTCAGCGTCATCGGCGGGCCCAGGCGCAGCACGTTCCCGTGCAACCCGCCCTTGCCGACCAGCAGCCCGCGCTTCTTCGTCTCCTCCAGCATCCGAGCCGCCGCGGCGACAAATGGCACCGTCGTTCCCGGCTTGATCAGCTCGACCCCGATCATCAGCCCCTTGCCGCGCACCTCGGCCACCAGCGGGGACGAAGCGGCGCGCAGCCCGTCGAGCAGCTGACGGCCGCGGGCCGCGCAGTTCGCCTGCAGGTCGTGGTCCTTGATGTAGTCCAGCACCGCCGTCGCGCCGGCCATCGAGACCGGGTTGCCGCCGAACGTCGAGAACGACTGGGCCTGGAAACAGTCCAGCACGTCCCCGCGGGCCACCACCCCGCCGACCGCCAGGCCGTTCCCCAGGCCCTTCGCGAACGTCATCATGTCCGGCGTCACGCCGTGCGCGTCGATGCCCCAGAAGTGCTCACCGGTGCGTCCCCAGCCCGTCTGGACTTCGTCGGAGATGAACAGGACGCCATAGGAGTCGAGCACCTCCTTCATCGCCCGGAACAGCCCGTCCGGCGGGAGGCTGAACCCGCCGACGCCCTGGATCGGCTCGGCGATGAGGCACGCGACGTCGCCTGCCGTCGCCGTGTCCAGCACGTCCACCAAGTCCGCGACACAAGCGTCGATGTACGCCGCATCCGACAGGTCCCGGAACGGGCTTCGATAGCGATAACCGCCGTGGACGTAGTTGACCTTGACCGGGCTCAGCGCCGACGCCGACCAGCCGCGGTTGCCGGTGATCGCGACCGTCCCGAAGGACCGGCCGTGGTAGGAGTTCCGCATCGCCAGCACCTGGTTGCTGCGCCGGAACTGCGTCGCGAGCATCAACGCCGTGTCGTTGGCCTCGCTGCCGGAGTTGGTGAAGAACACCTTCGCGTCCGGGATGCCCGACAGCGAAGCGATCCGCTCGGCCAGCTCGACCTGCGAGCGGATCAGGTACAGCGTCGAGGTGTGCAGGATGCCCGTGTCGAGCTGCTTGCGGACCGCGTCGCCGATCTCGGCGACGTCGTAGCCCATCGAGTTGGTCAGCACGCCGGCGAAGAAGTCGAGGTAGGTGCGGCCCTGCGAGTCCGTCATCCGCCGGTCGTGCGCGTGCACGATCTCGATCGGCTCCTCGTAGAGCAACGACATCCACGACGGCATGACTGCGCGGTGCCGGGCCAGCAGCTCGTCGGTCATCGGGCGCCTCCTCTGGGGGTTTCCCTGGAGTATGAGGACGCCGTGAACAGCGCTTCAACGATCAGACTGTCGGGATAACCCAGTAGGGACGCACAGTCTGTACGGACTACCCTCTGTCTTCGTGATTGACCCCAGGACTCTGCGCGATGACCCGGAAGCCGTGCGCGCGTCGCAGCGCGCCCGAGGCGAGGACGAAGGAGTGGTCGACAAGCTGCTCTCCCTCGACTCCCGGCGCCGCTCTTCGATCGCGGCCGCGGACAAGCTGCGCAACGAGCAGAAGATCCTGGGCAAGCAGATCCCGAAGGCGCCGCCGGAGGAGAAGCAGCAGCTGCTGGCCACGGCCAAGGAGCTCTCCGCGCAGGTCAAGGCCGCCGAAGCGGAGCAGAACACGTCGTCGGAGGAGTTCGACCAGCTCTTCCGCACCGTGGCCAACCTGGTGCACCCGGACGCGCCGGTCGGCGGCGAAGACGACTTCACCGTGCTCAAGCACGTCGGCGAGCCCACCAAGTTCGACTTCACCCCGCGCGACCACCTCGACCTGCTCGAAGCGCTCGGCGGCGTCGACATGGAGCGCGGCGCCAAGGTGTCCGGCTCGCGGTTCTACTTCCTCACCGGTGTCGGCGCGCAGCTGCAGCTCGGCCTGCTCAACATGGCCATCGCGCAGGCGCTCGAGAACGGCTTCACGCCGATGATCACGCCGTCGCTGGTCCGGCCGGAGATCATGGCCGGCACCGGCTTCCTCGGCCAGCACTCGAGCGAGATCTACCACCTCGAGGACGACGACCTGTACCTCGTCGGCACGTCGGAGGTGCCGCTCGCCGGCTTCCACGCCGACGAGATCCTCGACCTGAACGACGGCCCGAACCGCTACGCGGGCTGGTCGTCCTGCTACCGGCGCGAGGCCGGCTCGTACGGCAAGGACACCCGCGGCATCATCCGCGTCCACCAGTTCGACAAGGTGGAGATGTTCGTCTACACCAAGCCGGAGGACGCCGAGGCCGAGCACGAGCGGCTGCTCGGCTGGGAAGAGCAGATGCTCGCCAAGATCGAGGTGCCCTACCGGGTCATCGACACCGCGACCGGCGACCTCGGCACGTCCGCGCACCGCAAGTTCGACTGCGAGGCGTGGATCCCGACGCAGGACACCTACCGCGAGCTGACCTCGACGTCCAACTGCACGACGTTCCAGGCCCGCCGGCTGTCGGTCCGCTACCGCGGCGAGAACGGCAAGCCGCTGATCGCCGCGACGCTCAACGGCACCCTGGCCACCACCCGGTGGATCGTCGCGATCATCGAGAACCACCAGCAGGAGGACGGCTCGGTGCGCGTGCCCGAGGCGCTGCGCCCGTTCGTCGGCGGCAAGGAAGTCCTCACGCCCCGCTGATTTGCGGTTATGCCGGGTGCGCACCCGTTCGGCCCAGTAAGGTCCGGGCCGAACGGGAGAGGACTCTTCGCATGCGCATGAAGTGGCAGGTCGCGGTGGCTTTGGCGGCCCTGACCGTGGTGTCCGGCTGCACGGTGGCCGTCGGTGGGTCGGCGTCGCCAGTGCCGGGTCAGGGCCCGATCGTCAAGGACATCGACGCCTGCACGCTGCTCGACGAGTCCCAGCTCGACGCGCTCGGCTACGAGGCCAAGGGCCGCTCGGTCAAGGAGAACAAGGACCGGAACCAGACGGCGATGTGCCTGTGGAACACGAAGGACGACCTCGAGCCGTCGGCCATCCTCAACGTCGGCTACACGACGGACATCGACTTCAACGAGTACATCGCCGGCGCCGTCCCGAAGGGCGAGCCGCAGCAGATCGCCGGCTTCAGCTGGACGCAGTACCCGTCGATCCTGTCCGACGACTGCGTGCTCTACGCCCTCCTCGGGGACAAGTCCTTCGCGTACGTCAGCGTGTCGGAGCCGCCCCTCGAGAAGTCGTGCGAGCTGGCGAAAGCCGCGGTTCCGCAGGTCGCGGCCCACCTGCCCGGCGGTCAGGACGCGCCGTCGATCACCCCGACGGCGCCGCCCAAGACGGAGCCGGGCGGGCCGCTGCTGTCGGCCGACCCGTGCGCGACGCTGAAGCCGGACCAGGTGGCGCAGCTGAAGAACGTCTCGCCCACCGGCGAGAAGGACAGCTCATCGGCGGTGCCCAACGCGATGTACTGCCTCTGGGACGACACCGACGGCGACGAGGGCCAGAAGGCGTTCGAAGTCTGGTTCGGTCCCAGCACGCCGGTCGGGGACTGGCCGGGCACGAAGGGCGTGACCCCGACCGAGACCGTCGACGTCGGCGGAAAGAAGTGGGGCGTCTTCCCGAACATGGGCGGCCTCCGCGCGACCTGCGGCGCGACCCTGCCGATCACCGACACGTCGTCGGTGCAGGTGGTCAGCGGGTTCATCGGCGACGACACCAAGACGTGCGACCTCGTCAAGCAGGGCCTGCCGCTGGTGACGGCGAACCTGCCCGGTTAAGCCTCGGAAACCTGGTCGGCGATGTGGCGCGCGATCTCCAGCGCGCTCGTCGCGGCCGGCGACGGCGCGTTCAGGACGTGCACCTGGTTGCGCGCGGTCTCGATGAGGAAGTCGTCGACGAGTGAGCCGTCACGGCGCATCGCCTGCGCGCGGACGCCGGAGCCGTGGCGGACGATGTCGTCCTCGGTGACGGCCGGGACGAGCCGGGCGAGGCTCGCGGCGAACCGCTTCTTCGAGAACGAGCGCCGGACCTCGTCGAGGCCGGTCGGGAACGCGTACTTCTTCGCGAGCCGCCAGACGCCGGGGAAGGCCGCCACCTCGGCGACGTCCTTGGCGGAGAAGTCGCTCCAGCGGTAACCCTCGCGGCGCAGCGCGAGCACGGCGTTCGGGCCGGCGTGCACACTGCCGTCGAGCATCCGTGTGAGGTGCACGCCGAGGAACGGCAGCGTCGGGTCCGGCACCGGGTAGATCAGGCCCTTGACCAGGCCGCGGCGTTCGGGCTTGAGCTCGTAGTACTCACCGCGGAACGGCACGATCTTCGCCGACGGCGTCAGCCCGGCCAGGCGCGCGACGCGGTCGGAGTGCAGGCCGGCGCAGTTGACGAGCCCGTCCGCGACGATGACGTCGGACCCGGTCGCCACCTCGACCCCGCCGTTCGCCCCGGCGCGGATGGCCATCGCGGGGCTGTCGAGCCGCAGGTCGACGCCGGCTTCGTCGAGCAGCCGGACGAGTGCCTGGCAGACGCCGGGGAAGTCGATGATCCCGGTGGACTCGACCCGCAGCGCGGCGACGCAGGCGACTTCGGGCTCGTACTCGCGGGCTTCGGCGGGGGAGATCTTCTTCGCCGGGACGCCGTTGGCTTCGGCTCGCTCGGCGAGGGTGTTCAGCGCCGGGATCTCTTTTTCGTCGGTGGCGACGACGAGCTTCCCGCAGACCTCGACGGGCACGCCGTACTGCCGCGCGAAGTCCACGATGGACCGGTTGCCGGCGACGGACATGCGCGCCTTGAAGGACCCGGGCTTGTAGTAGAGCCCGGCGTGGACGACGTTCGAGTTGTGCCCGGTCTGGTGCGCCGCCCAGCGCGGCTCCTTCTCCAGCACCGTGACGTCCAGCCCGCGCCTGGTCAGCTCCCAGGCCACGGCCAGACCGACGATCCCGCCCCCGACGACCACCACGTTGCGCACGATCGACCAGGCTACGCGAGTGCACTTCAGCCGCTGTTCCCTGGCGTTACCTAACACTTGTCAGGTACAGTACCTAACCAATGTCAGGTAAGCGGTTGACGCGGGAAGCTCGGCGCGAGCGGATCCTCGCCGCGGCCGGCTCGGTGTTCGCATCGGCGGGCTACGACGCGGCCGGGATGCGCGAGGTGGCCGCGGCCGCCGGGATCAGCACGCCGGTGCTCTACGACCACTTCCCGGCGAAGGCGGAGCTGTACGCGGCGCTCCTGGAGTCCGAAGTGGACGACCTCCTGGCCGGCTGGGGCTCGCCCCCGCCGTCGGACGACCCGGAAGTGCTGCTGCGCGGCCGCGTCTCGGCGATCTTCGCGTGGATCGAGAACCACGAGCGTGGCTGGCGGATGATCTTCGCGGAGACGCCGTCGGACCCGGCGGTCGCGTCGGTGCACCGGCGCGGTCAGGAACGGGCGACGGCCAACCTGGCGGCGTTGTTCCACGGCGTGCCGCTGGACCTCACGGCCCGCATCCCGCGCCCGCTGGCGGACGAGGTGCTGGCGGAGGCGTGCAAGAGCGCGCTGAACGCGGTGGCGACGTGGTGGTGGCGGCACCGCGAAGTTCCGCGCGACGAGGTCGTCGCGCTGACGGTGGACCTGTTGTGGCGCGGCCTGGCCACGCTGACCGAGGGGGAACGATGAGCACCGAGACCTACCGCCGCGCGGCCGAAGCGGGGGACGTCGACCTGGCGATGACGGCGTTCGCGCCGGACGCGGTCCTGCATTCGCCGCTCACCTCGCGGGTGCGGTTCACCGGGCACGCGCAGCTGCGGCCGCTGATCGAGGTGGCGTACGCGCACCTGTCGGAGATCCGCTTCCACACCGACGTCGGGGACGAGCGGACGCGAGTGGTGGTCTACACCGCCCGGATCGGCGGTGAGCCGATCGAAGAGGCGACGCTGGTGCGGCTGAACTCCGACGGGCTGATCGAGGAGGCGACGCTGTTCGTGCGGACGCTGCCGGGCCTGGTGGCGCTGATGGACCGCTTCGGTCCGGACCTCGCCCGGAAGAACGGGCGGCCGGGGGTGGCGCGGGCGCTGGGCGTGCTGGTGAAGCCGCTGCTGGCGATGGTCCGCTCGGGCGACCGGCACGCGGTCCCGCTGGTGGCGCCCCGGACGTCCTGAACGACTCTTTCAGGTCGCCGGACGTCATGAACGACTCTTTCATGACGTCCGGGGGAAGGTCAGTCCGCCAGCCCGGCCGTGGTCAGCGCCTTCTGCGCGTTCATCCCCAAGCCCACCCCGTAAGCCCGCTCGAACCCGTCGGCCCCCAGCGACTCGACGCCCCGGGCGCGCACCGAGGAGACGTCCGGGTCGCCGGCGATCGACGTCCCCCGCACCCCGGCCGCCGCGCCGAGCAGGGTGGCCGCCTGCTCGGGCTGGGCCACGCCGGCCAAGCCCTCCAGGGCGAACGCCACGACGTCGCCCGCGTGCCACTGCCGTCCGGTCAGCAGGGCCGAGCGGTGCAGCTGGGCCGCCTCGGCCGGCCGCCCCTCGGCCAGCGCCAGCCAGCCCAGCGAGATGAGCGCCGTCGCGCGGACCGTCTCCGCCGCGAACGAGCCGCCCGGGCACTCCGCCAGCGCGCGCTCGCACAGGGCGCTGGCCGCGGCCAGGTCGCCTTCGTACCGGGCCAGGTTCGCCAGCCCGATGTAGGCCGCCGCGCGGGACTCCGGCATCCCCGTGCGGCGGGCCGTCGCCGCGGCCAGTTCGTAGTCCGCTCGCGCGCCCGCGCGGTCACCCGACAGCAGGCGGGTCCACGCGCGGCGGCAGATGAGGTCCGCGGCGTCGTCGGTCGCGCCGATCTCGTGGATCAGGCTCAGTGCCTCGTCCATCAGCGGCACCGCGGCGGCGTGCTCGCCGCGCCAGGTCAGCAGCTGGGACAGATGGTCCAGTGCCATCGACAGGCCCCACCGCTCGCCCAGCGCGCGGAACTGCGCCGCGCCCTCGCGAAGCCCTTCCTCGGCCTCGGTCAGGTGCCCGGTCATCATCGCCCGCAGGCCCATGCCCGTCGGCAGCAGCGCCCAGCCCCAGGCGTCCCCGGCCGCCAGCAGGCCCTCGCCGCGGCCGGCCAGCTCTTCATCGTCGCCGGGCGGGCCCACGACGACGCCGAGCAGCATCACCAGCATCGGGTTCCGGGGCGCCCAGTCGCCGTCCACCGCGTAGCGCCGCACGAGCGGCAGGTACTGCTCCAGCGACTCGTGCGGCGACCCGGACATCGCCCCGAGCACGCACACCAGGAACTCCTCGACGTACTCCTCGCGCGCCTCCGGAGGGCATCGCGAGACGACCGCGAGCGACAACCCGGCGCCCTCGAACCGGCGGCCGCGCATCCACCAGTACATCGCCAGCAGCGGCACGAGCCGCAGCGCCAGCACGACGTCGTGGTCGGTCGCCCAGCGCAGGGCGGCCAGGAGGTTGTCGTACTCGGCGTCGATCCGGTCCAGCCACGCCAGCTGGGCCGCGGTCCGCAGCATCGGGTCGGCTTCCTCGGCGAACCGCAGGAAGTACTCGGCGTGCGCGCGGTGGAACGTCTCGGTCTCGCCCGCTTCGGCGAGCTTCTCCGCGCCGAACGCGCGGATCGTCTCCAGCATCCGGAACCGCCCGCCGACGGCCTCGACCAGCGACTTGTCGGCCAGTTCGAGCAGCAGGCCGTCGTCGGCGCCGCAGACTTCCGACGCGGCGGCGAGCGTCGCGCCGCCGGGGAACACCGTCAAGCGCCGCGCCAGTTCGCGTTCGTCGTCGCCGAGGAGGTCCCAGCTCCATTCGACGACGCCGCGCAGCGAGCGGTGCCGTTCTTCGGCCGTCCGGCTGCCGCGGGCGAGCAGCCGGAACCGGTCGTCGAGCCGGGCCGCGATCTCCCCGAGGTCGAGGCTCCGGACGCGCGCGGCGGCGAGCTCCAGCGCCAGCGGCAGGCCGTCGAGGGCCGCGCAGACGTGCTGGACGTCGCCGATCGTCGCCTCGCCGACGGCGAACGCGGGGTCGCTCGCGGCCGCGCGGTCGGCGAACAGCCGGATCGCCGGGTACGCCAGCGCCTCGGCGGCGGGCGTCCCCGGCGGCGGGACGGCCAGCCGCGGCACCGGCGCCAGCTGCTCGCCGGTGATGCCGAGCGGCTCGCGGCTGGTGGCCAGCACCCGCAGCCCCGGGCACGCGCCGAGCAGCCGCGCGGTCAGCCGGGCCGCGACGTCGACGACGTGCTCGCAGTTGTCGAGCACGAGCAGGGTCGAGCGGTCGCGCAACGCCGAGATCAGCCGGTCGGCCGGGTCCTGCGGGCCGCCGCGCGAGCTCTCGCGCAGGCCGAGCGCGGCCAGCACCGCACCGGGGACGCCGGCGCCGCTGTGCGGGGCGAGCTCGACGAACGCGACCGGCCCGGCCTCGGCCGCCGCGGTTTCGATCGCCAGCCGCGTCTTGCCGGTGCCCCCCGGCCCGGTCAGCGTCACGAGCCGGCTGCGTCCCAGCAGCTCGGCCACCTCCCGCAGCTCGCCGGCCCGGCCGACGAAGGTGGTCAGCTGCGCGGGCAACGCGGCGATCGCCGGCTTCTGGGTTCCGCCACGCAGCACGGCGAGGTGGGCTTCGGCGAGGTCGGGACCAGGGTCGGCACCCAGCTCGTCGGCCAGCGTGCGGCGGGCGTCTTCGAACGCGGCCAGCGCGTCGGCCGAGCGGCCCGCGGCGGCGAGCGCGCGCACGAGCTGGGCGCGCGGCCGTTCCCGCAGCGGCTGGGCGGCGACGGTCTCCCGCAGCTCGGCCAGCACGTCTTCGGCCTGCCCGAGGGCCAGCCGGGCCTCGACGTGGTCGTCCGCCGCGTCGGCCCGCAGCTCCTCGAGCCGGGCGGCCTGGGCCGCGGCGAACGGCGCGTCGGTCAGGTCGGTGAACGCCGCCCCGCGCCACAACGCCATCGCTTCGCCCAAAGTGGACGCCGCTCGTGCGTGCTCGCCGTTCTTCAGCAGCGTCCGGCCTTCGCGGGCAAGCCTTTCGAAGGCCAGAACGTCCACTTCGTCCGGTTCGACGACCAAGCGATACCCGGCCGCGGTGAACTCGACCGGCGCCAGCTCCTTCAACGCCGTCCGCAGCCGGGAGACCTGCGACTGGAGGGCGTTCGCCGCGCCGTCCGGCGGGTTTTCGCCGTACATGCCGTCGATCAGCCGCTCGGCCGGGACGAACCGCCCGGCCTCCAAGGCGAGCAGCGCGAGCAGTGTCCGCGACCGCGGGCCGCCCACCGCCACCTGCTCACCGTCCGGGCGCCACGCGGCGACCGCCCCCAGTACGCCGAATCGCATGGGGTTCAGCCTAAGACGTCGCCCGACCTGCGGAAGTCGTCACTCGAAAGTGGTCTTCGGCGTGGGCCTGTGAATCACCTGAGCGACCGTATATACACTTCGCCGGGTCCCCACGCAATGGGAGAGGTATGTCGACCGACAGCATTGTCCTAGGTCAACCGACCGTGGGCGAAGAGGAGCTAGCCGCCGTCGCCGAGGTCTTCAGATCCGGCTGGCTGGCCGGCGCCGGACCGGCGTGCCGCCGCTTCGAGGAACGGTTCGCGCAGGTGACGGGCACCGCGCACGCGTTGACGACCGCGAACTGCGGCTCGGCGCTCTTCCTGGGGCTCAAGGTCCTCGGTGTGCGGCCCGGCGATGAGGTGATCGTCGGTGACTACACGTTCCCGGCCACCGGCCACGCCGTCGTGCAGGCCGGCGCGATCCCGGTGTTCGCCGACATCCGCCCGGACGTCTTCAGTGCCGATCCGGCCCACGTCGAGTCCCTGATCACCCCGAAGACCGTCGGCATCCTCGTCGTCGACGTCGCCGGCCAGCCCGGTGACTTCGACGAGTACCGCGCGATCGCCGACAAGCACGGCCTCTGGCTCTTCGAGGACGCCGCCTGCGCCGCGGGCGCGACGTACCGGACGCGCCCGGCCGGCAGCCTCGCCGACCTCGCCGCGTTCTCCTTCCACGGCCGCAAGGGCATCACCGCGGGCGAAGGCGGCGCGCTGGTCTCCGACCGCGAGGACCTCATCGCGCACGCCCGCAAGCTGCACACCTACGGCATCGAGCCGGCGATCAGCCGTGAAGGCTCCGGTGCGCTGCCGATCCCGGAGTTCCACGAGCTCGGTTACAACTTCCGCATGTCGGACATCCAGGCCGCGATCATGAACGTCCAGCTCGACCGGCTCCCGGATCTCCTCGCCGCCCGCCGCTCGGTCGCGAAGCGCTACCACGAGGCCTTCGAGGACGTCGGCGCGCTGACCGTCCCGGTGGAACTGTCCGATCGGGAGCACCCGTGGCAGGCCTACCTGCTCACGGTGGCGCTCGAGATCAGCCGAGACACCCTCGCCCTGCGCATCCGCGAGCGGGGCGTCCAGTGCAACTTCGGCACGTACGCCTCCCACCTGCAACCGATCTACGGCGCTCAGACCCCGCTGCCCGTGTCGGCCGACGCGTTCGCGCGTCAACTCGCCATCCCCATGCACGCCAACCTCACCGACGCCGAAGTGACGCGCGTCGGCGAGGTGGTGCGCGAAGCCGTGCAGTCCCTGTCTTGACCCCGCCGACCGAGGAGAAATTGGTGTCCGACAAGAAGGTGCTCTTCACCGGGGCGGGTGGGTTCATCGCCGCGCACGTGATCCCGCTGCTCATCGAGGGCGGCTACACCGTGCGGATCTTCGACAACATGACCCGCGGCGACCGCGCCCGCGTCAACGAGTTCGTGGCCACCGGCAAGGTCGAGCTCGTCGAGAAGGACGTCCGCTACGGCGGCGCGGTGCGCGAGGCCATGCGCGGCTGCACGCACGTCATCCACTTCGCCACGGTCTCGATCAACAAGTCGATCGCCGACCCGCACGAGTCGTTCGACATCAACATGACCGGCAACCACAACGTGTTCGCCGCGGCCGCCGACGAAGGCGTCGAGCGCCTGGTGTTCGCGTCGACGGCGTCGGTCTACGGCGAGCCGAAGCGGCTGCCGATGCACGAGGACGACGAGCTCAAGCCGCTCACGCCGTACTGCATCTCGAAGCGCGCCGGCGAGGACATGCTCGGCTTCTACGAGCGCCAGAAGGGCCTGTCCTGGAACGCCCTGCGGTTCTTCAACGTGTACGGGCCCGGCCAGAAGATCGAGGCGTACTACACCTCGGTGATCAACCACTTCATCCAGCGCCTGCGGGCCGGCCAGCCGCCGATCATCGACGGCCGCGGCGACCAGTCGATGGACTTCGTGCACGTCACCGACCTGGCGCGGGCCGTCGTCGCGGCGCTGGAGTCCGAGCAGGCGAACCTGCCGATCAACATCGGCACCGGCATCGACACGTCGATCGCCGCGCTGGCCAAGATCCTGATCGAGGCCGTCGGCGTCGACGTCGAGCCGCTGTTCAACGAGCGTGACGTACTGGTCTCGCGGCGCGCCGCCGACATCACCCGCGCCCGCGAGGTGCTCGGCTGGGAGCCGCGGATCACTGTCGAAGAAGGCATGCGGCAGCTGGTCGAGGACTCCGAGTGAGTGCCACCGCGGGCCCTGCCCGAGGACGTGCGATGCGGATCGCGGTGGTCAACAACTTCTTCCCGCCCCGGGTGGGCGGGAGCGCGCACATGTCGGCATCGCTGGCGGCGCAGTTCGTCGAGTCCGGGCACGAGGTCCTGGCGATCACGGCCGCGTACGCCGACGCCCCGGCCGAGGAGGAGCGCGACGGCTACCGCGTCGTGCGCCTCCCGGCGGTGAAGATGCCGCAGGTCGGCCTGTCGATCGACTTCGACATGAGCTTCGCGTCGCTGCGGCCGGGCAACTGGCGGCGGTTGTGGAAGCTGCTGAACGAGTTCAAGCCGGACGCGATCCACCTGCACGGCCAGTTCTTCGACCTGTCGTGGCTGGCCGGGATCTACGCGCGGCGGCGGAACATCCCGGTGCTGCTCACCATCCACACCCTGCTGATCAGCGACAACAAGCTGTACGGCGGCGTGTTCCGGATGCTCGACGCGGTCCTCGTGAAGCCGATCCTGCGCTACATCCGGCCGAAGTACGTCATCCTGGACAAGCTGGGCGTCGACTACTGCGTCGACCGCTACGGCACCAGCGACGCGAACTCGGAGTACTTCCCGATCGCGGTCGACACCGGCCACTTCGCGAAGCCGGTGACGAAGGACGTCCGCGCGGAGCACGAAATCGGTGACGCGCCGCTGATCGTCTCGCTCGGGCACGTCATCCCGCTGCGCAACCGCTTGCCGCTGATCGAAGCCCTGCCGTCCATTTTGGACAAGCACCCCGGGGTCCGGGTGGTCGTCGTCGGCCGCGTCTACCACGACGCGTTCCTGAAGCGCGCCGCGGAACTGGGCGTTTCGGATGCGCTCGTGGTCACCGGCGCGGTGCCGAAGGCGGACGTCCCGGCGTACTTCGCGGCGGCGGACATCGTGACGCACGACCTCAACGGCGGCTGCGGCACGGCGTCGCTGGAGGCGATGCTGTCCGGCACGGCGACGATCGCGTCGGTCACCGAGGACAACTACCCCGGCATCGAGCTGCGCAACGGCGAGAACGTGCTGCTGGTCCGCCCGGACGACGCGGAAGCCGTGGCGCGCACGGTGATCGACCTGCTCGACGACCCGGATCGCCGCGCGCTCATCGCCCAGCGCGAGAGCGAGATGGTCCGGTCGAACTTCGGGCTCGACGTCGTCGCCGAGGAACACCTTCGTACGTTCGAGAAACTGGTGTCGGAAGCGGATGTTCTTCGATGACGAGCGCAGCCACCGGCTGCGCCCGCAGATCCTGACCGAGCTCGTCTCGCAGTACATGAACGACGCCGAGCGGGCGCAGTTCTACGGTCTGCCCGAGACGTGCCGCGTGCGCGAGCGCGTGAAGATCATCAGCCCCGAGAACCTCAAGATGGGCGACCACTGCTGGGTCGGCGAAGGCGCGGCGCTCGACGCGAGCGGCGGCCTGGAGATCGGCGAGCACACCAGCATCGGGCTGAACACGCTGATCTTCACGCACTCGAGCTGGCTCGCGAACATGACGCTGCAGAACCATTCGGGCAGCGACCTGATCGAGCGCAAGCCGGTGAAGATCGGCAAGGGCTGCTTCATCGGCGGCCTGGTGGTGATCATGGCGGGCGTGACGATCGGCGACTTCGCGACGGTGCAGCCGAACTCGGTGGTGGCGAAGGACGTCCCGCCCCGGACCCTGGTCGCGGGCAACCCGGCGCGGGTGTTCCAGCGCTACGACGAGGAGTACATCCAGTCCGAAGTGGACCGGGTCCGCGGGGAGAATGCGCGACGCCGCGAGATCGCGGAGTCACACGGGCAGAACACTTCGGGCTGGGGAGCCCCATCGGGCGACTACTCGGAGCAGTAGCTTTGTGGCAGCCTGACGTGCGAAGATGACGTCCAGTTACTGCGGCGAGGAGAAGGCGATGAGTGTCATGGAGTGGCCTCACCACCTCTTGTCCCTTGAAGACTGGATCGACCTGCCGGAAACCCCGGAGTACCAGGTCGAAGTGGTCGAAGGGGTTCTCGTCGTGGCGCCGCGTCCGATGCCGTTCCACCAGTCCGCCCTTACGCGGCTGAGCTACTTGATCAACGAGCAGCTCCCGGACAGATACTGGGCGCTGAGCGAGGTCGAGATGGTCGTCGCGGAGGCGCCGCTGACCGTCCGCGTGCCCGATGTGATCGTGGGCCCGACCGCCGTGGTGGAGACCAATCCGGCGCGGCTGCAGGCCGCGGATGCGCGGCTGGTCGTCGAGGTGTTGTCCGAGGGCACCAGGCGGACCGACCAGGTCACGAAATTCTCCGAGTATGCCGAGGCTGGGATCGAGTACTACTGGATCGTCGATCTCGCTCGTCCGGCCAGCGTGATCGCTTACCGCTTGGTCGAGGAGGACTACGAGAGTCTCGGCGAGCAGTCCGGCGTCGCCGAACTCGACTTCGACGGCGACGTGCTGACCATCGACCTGGATGCGCTCACCACCCGGCGCGCCCAGCGTCCTTAGAGCCCGTCCGCTTGCTCACGAAGTGGATGACGGCGGCGCCGACGTCATCGCCGGCACCGCCGTCGTGGAACCGCCCCAACACGCTGTGACGCAGGTCAGCAGGCGTGCGGCGGCGAAGATTTCCTCGTTGAAGCGCCCGCAAGACAATCTAGTGCTCCGTAACCGAGCGCAGGATTGCGGTTACGCAACGTTTCAGCCGTGGCCCACGCCCGTCTTGCCCGACGGGAGCTGCTTACCCGCCGCGTCGAAGGCCTCGAGGTGTTCCGGGTCCGCCGTTCCCGGGTCGAACCAGAACACGACCACGTTCGGGTCCGCGCTCCAGCGGGCCTGGTGCGCGACGCCCGTCGAGCCCGTGATCTTCGCGGCCGGGCCGACGTAGTAGCCGAAGCCCGGCACGTCGTGGCCGTCCGCGTTCAGGCCGCCGTTCACCGCGTGGAAGCCCGGCGCCTTGTCGGAGCCCGACGTCTCGTTCACGATGACCAGGTCCTTCAGGCCTGACGCGTCGCGCGTGCCCGCCATGATGCCGAACGTCGTCTCCGGGAGCCGGGGTTCCTGCACCTTGACGCCGTAGAAGACCAGGTCGCCCAGGCCCGACGGGATCACGTCGCCCAGCACCTCGTGCTCGGGCGCGGTGACGCGGGTCGGCGGCGGCGAAACCGGTGCGGCGGCGAGAGCCACCGGCGCGGCAGGTGCCACCGGCGCCGCAGGGGCGGCGTTCGCGCTGGTCAGCACGCCGGACACGGCGAGCGCGCCGCACGCGGCGACGACGGTGCCGGCGATGACGAGGCGTTTCCTCATGCGTTCCTCCCTCGGAGACAAGATCGTCCGGGGGGAACGACGGGCGTAGGCTCGAAAAGGTTGAGAGCAACCTTTCCGCGGCCCGGCCGTCGCTGGGAGAAGACGGAACGAGGTGACCGATGGCGCGCGGCGACGACGAGTTCGCGGACTTCGTCCGTGCCTCCTCGGCCCGCCTCACGCACGCCGCCTACCTGCTCACCGGCGACCGCCACCAGGCGGAAGACGCCGCGCAGACCGCCTTCACCCGCACGTACGCGGCCTGGTCGCGGGTCCGGCACAAGGACGCCTACGGCTACGCCCGCACCGTCCTGATGAACCACGTCATCGACGGCTGGCGGCGCCCGATCCGCGAGTACGCCACCGAGGCGATGCCCGACCAGCAGGACCGGCTCGACGTCGACAAGGCCGTCACCCAGCGCGCGTGGCTCACCGCCGTGCTGCGGACGCTGACCGCCCGCGAACGCGCCGTTGTCGTGCTGCGGCACTTCTTCGACCTGCCCGAAGCCGACGTGGCCCGTGAACTCGGCGTCTCGCTGGGTACCGTGAAGAGCACGAACTCGCGGGCGCTGGCGAAGCTGCGCGTCGAGGCCGACACCGACGAGGACACGCTGATCGGAGGGAGCGGACGATGAACGACCTCGACGATTTCCGCGCCGCCCTCCGCCGGTCACCGAGCGAGCCCTTCGCCGAGCCGGACCTGGCCCGGATCATGGCCGACGGCACGCGCATCCGGCGTCGCCGCCGCGTGCTGACGACCACCGCAGGTATCACCGCCGCGGCCGTCGTCGTGCTGGTGGTCGTGTTCGCGGTCCAGCTGCGGCAGCCCGCGCCCGCGCCGGTCGCGCAGCCGCCCGCACCGCCGACGTCGGCCGCACCGGCGTCGACGACCGGCCCGCCTGAGAAACCGCCGCTCGGCGACGTCGTCGGCACCGGGATCCGCACGAGCGCCGGCGAGATCGTGTTGTTCGCCCGGGCCGTCGACGAACCGTCGCTGCTGCCGGAGATCCACTTCGGCCTGGTCGCCGGGTTCCGCTCGGGCACCTCGCTGCAGGCCGCGCTGGCCACGAACGAGGTCCGCGGCTCGGACCGGTCGTTCGGCTTCCACGCCACCGACGGCGGCGAGCTCATCAGCGACCAGCTCATCCCGGTCTTCGGCTACTTCGCCGGCCCGGTGGCGCGGATCACCACGACCGTCCACGGCAAGACCGTCGACGCCAGCCTGACCAAGTGGACCGAGGACCCGAGCGTGGTCTTCTTCTGGTTCGACCCCGTCGAGGTGCCGGACTCGGGGTCGCTGACCCCGCTGGTCGCCTACGACGAGAACGGCAAGCGCCTCACCAAGTAGCCGCCCGCGGTGCCGGTGAGCTAGGCCGCCGCCTGAGTCAGGACCTGCTCGACGACGTGGTGCGACGGCAGGATCAGGTCGCGTTCGGTGTCGGCGTCGACCTTGCCCTCCAGCAGGTCGCAGAACCGGTCCAGCTGAGACGCGAGCGGCTCGCGCGCCGTGATCAGCTCGGGGATCTCGATCACCGTCTGCTGCCGGTAGCCGAGGCCGTCCGGCGTGACGGAGTCGTGCGAGATGTGCCGGTAGATCGTGACGTCGCGGCGCAGCAGGTCGATCTCGATGAGGCGGTCCAGCTCGGACACGACCAGCGACCGGACCTTCTTCTGGCCCAAGCGGGACGCCGAAACCGTGGCCAGGCCGGTCGGGAACGACAGTACCGTCTCGATGGTGTCCTCGGCGCCGTCGACCGACTGCGGGTGGAAGTACCCCGCGCCGGACGTCACCCGCGCCGGCGTCGCACCGCCGAAGAACTGGATCGCCAGGTCGACGTCGTGCACCAGCAGGTCCCACGCGACGCCGGTCTTGATCCGCGGCGCGTACGGGCCGTGGCGGCGGGCCATCAGGTGGATCGGCTCCTGCACCAGCGCCCGCGCGGTCATGACGGCGGGGTTGTAGCGCTCGAGCAGCCCGCACATCAGCGCGACGCCCTGCTTCTTCGACAGGGCAACGATTTCCTGCGACTTCTCGTAGCTGTTGCAGACCGGCTTTTCGACCAGCATCGGCTTGCCCTGGCCCAGGATTTCCTGCGCGAGGTCGTAGTGCACTTCGGTGGCCGAGGCCAGCACGACGGCGTCCACATCGGACAGTGAGCCGAGCTCGGGCGTCCACTTCGTCTCGTACCGCTCGGCGACCGCCTTGCCGGCTTCTTCGCGCGGGTCGATCACGCGGACGAGGTCCACGCGCTCGTTACCGGCGAGCACGCGGGCGTGCAGCGATCCCATGTTCCCGGTGCCGACAAGAGCGATCCGATGCGTCATGCGCCCAGTACCTCACGAACGGTTTCGATGATGGTGTCCAGTTGGGACTCGGTCAGGTGCGGGTGCACCGGCAGGGACAGCGCCTGGTTGGCGACCGCCTGCGCCACCGGGAAGTCCTCGACGCGCGCGCCCGGGGTCAGGTCGTGACCCGCGTAGCAGTCGTAGTCGAAGACGATCTTCGGGTAGTAGATGCCGTTGCCGATGCCGCGCTCGGTGAGCGCCGCGGCCAGCTCGTCGCGCGAGAGGAACGCGTGCGGCCCGACCAGCACGGTGTACTGGTGCCACACGTGCTCGCGGCCCGGCAGCACCTGCGGGATGTCCAGGCCGGGCGTGCCGGCGAGGCCCTCCGACAGCCGCTTCGCGTTCGCCTGGCGGGCCGCGGTCAGCTGGTCGAGCTTCGCCAGCTGCGGGATGCCCACGGCCGCGTGCAGGTCGGTCATCCGGTAGTTGTGCCCGGCGACCTCGTACTGGTAGCGGGCGCGCATGCCCTGGTTGCGCAGCACGCGCAGCTTGTCGGCCAGCGCGTCGTCGTCCGTCGTGATGACGCCGCCCTCGGCGGTGGTGATGTTCTTCGTCGCGTACAGCGAGAAGCAGCCGATGCCGAACGAGCCGGCCTGCTTGCCCTCGAACGACGCGCCGACGGCCTGCGCGGAGTCCTCGATGACCTGGAGGCCGTGCTCGGCGGCCAGCGGGGCGAGCTTGCCCATGTCCGCGGTCTGGCCGTAGAGGTGCACCGGCATCAGCACCTTCGTGCGGTCGGTCACGACCTTGGCGACGGCGTCGGGGTCGATCGCGAAGTCGTCGCGCCGGATGTCGGCGAACCGGACGGTCGCGCCGGCTTCGAGGATCGCGTTCAGGGTGGCGACGAAGGTGAACGGCGAGGTGATGACCTCGTCGCCCGGCTTCAGGTCGAGCACCTGGAGCGACGCGACGAGCGCGGTCGTCCCGTTGTTGACCGCGATCGCGTGCTTCGTCCCGGAGACGGCCGCGAAGGCGTCTTCGAAGCGCTTGACCATCGGTCCCTGTGCGATGGCGCCGGAGCGCAGCACCTCGACGACGAGGTCCTCCGCGTCGCGGACGTCGACCACAGTGATGGGGATCATGGGCAGTCTCTCTCGGCAGGCGATTTCGGCGCGTCCGGTACAGTGAGCCGCCGGTTCTGCGCCCGGCCGCCCTGCATGAACGCGGGCCACACGTTACCGGGCGCGGTAGCACGCCCAGTACCCAGCCGCCGACGAACGGATACCCGCCCGTGCCCAACCGCATCCACCCGACCGCCGTCCTCGGTGAAGGCGTCGAACTCGGCGACGACAACGTGATCGGGCCGTTCGCGGTGATCGTCGGGCCGGCCCGGATCGGCGACGGCAACTGGATCGGCCCGCACGTGACGATCGGCACGCCCGGCGAGGACCGTCATCGCCCCCACCCGGCGGCGTGGGACGACGTCCCCACCGGTGACGCGGATCACGACGGCCACGGCGTCGTCATCGGCAGCCGCAACCGCATCCGCGAGTACGTGAGCGTCCACCAAGGGACCTGGCGGACGACGACGATCGGCAGCGACGGCTACTTCCTGCGCAACTCCCACATCGCGCACGACAGCCTGGTCGGCGACGGCGTGACGATCGCCTCCAACGCCGTCACCGGCGGGCACTGCCACATCTGGGACGGCGCCAACCTCGGCATGGGCGCGATCCTGCACCAGAAGGTCGTCGTCGGCCCCGGCGCGATGATCGGGATGGGCTCGGCGGTCCGGCGCGAGATCGGCGCGTTCACCATCGCCGTCGGCAACCCGGCCCGCGTCACCGGCGTCAACGTCGTGGGCCTGTCCCGCCGCGGCGTCGACGAGGCGACGATCGAGGCGCTCGGGCCGTGGCTGAAGGGCAAAGGCAGCCTCCCGGACAACACGTTGCCCGGCGAACTCTCTACCTTGGTAAAGGCGTGGGACGCCCGCCCGCGCGAAGAGCACTAGGAGTCACGAACATGTCGGTTGCCCCCAAGCTGCGCGAGGTCTTCGTCGAGGCGCTGGACCTCGACGCGGACGTGGACGTCGAGAACCTGAAGTACCGCGACCTCGAGGCGTGGGACTCGGTCGGCCACATGGCGCTGGTCGCGGCCATCGAGGACGAGTTCGACGTCGAGTTCGACACCGACCAGGTGATCGACATGTCGAGCTTCAAGGTCGCCGTGGACATGGTGACCGAGCTGCAGGCGAAGAATGACTGATCTGTCCGGTCGTGTCGCGCTCGTCACCGGCGGGACGCGGGGGATCGGCCTGGCCACCGTGCGCGCGCTCGCCGAAGCGGGCGCGACGGTGGTGCTCACCGGCCGCGACGAGGCCCGCGCCAAGGAGGCAGCCTCTTCGGTGGGCGCCGCGGCCGGGCTCGCGCTGGACGTCACCGACGCGAAGGCCGTTTCTTCGCTGGTCAGGGGCGTCGCGAAGGAGCACGGCAAGCTCGACATCGTCGTGGCCAACGCCGGGATCATGGAGGACGCGCTCCTCGGGATGATCCGCGAAGAGCTCATCGACACGACGCTGAGCACGAACGTCGCCGGCACGCTGCACACGGTCCAGGCCGCGGCCCGGGCGATGATGCGCAAGAAGACCGGCTCGATCGTGGTGCTCGCGTCGATCGTCGGCGAATACGGAAAAGCCGGCCAGACGGTGTACGCGGCCTCGAAGGCGGCGGTGGCCAACATCGCGCGTTCGGCGGCGAAGGAGCTCGGCCGCTCCGGCATCCGGGTCAACGCGGTCGCGCCGGGCGTGATCGAGACCGACCTGACCGCGGGCCTGAGCGAGGACGCGAAGGCGGAGAACACCGGCAAGACGCCGCTCGGGCGCCTCGGCCGGGCGGAAGACGTGGCGAACGCGATCCGGTTCCTGGTGAGTGATGAGGCGTCCTTCATCACCGGCCAGGTGCTGGGCGTCGACGGAGGCTTGGTGCTGTGACTTTGCTGGGTGCGGGAGCTCGGCTGGTGGACGTGGCCGGGGGCCGCACGCTGGCGGGCGCGGAACTGTCGGCCGAGGTCGGCCGGGCAATGGAGGCGCTGGCCTCGTTGCCGACCGGCGTCGTGTTCGCGCGGATGTCGATCGACCTGCCGAGCGTGCTGACCTACCTGGGCGCGTTCGAGTCCCGGCGGGCGATCGCGCTGATCGACCCGGCGCTCGACGCCGACGTCCTGGCCGGGCTGGTCTCGCGCTTCCGGCCGGCGGCGGTGCTGTCGGCTTCGGGCGACGCGCCTCCGGGGTACGTCACGCGCGGCTCCGACTGGGTTCGCTCGTCGGCCGAGGGGGTGCAGCCGCACCCCGACCTGGCCGTGCTGCTGCCGACCAGCGGGTCCACCGGCAACCCGAAGCTCGTCCGGCTCTCGCGCCAGGCGATCCTGTCGAACGCCGACGCCATCGCGCAGGTGCTGGACATCGACGCCGACGAGGTCGCGCCGACCTGCCTGCCGTTGCACTACAGCTACGGCCTTTCGGTGCTGAACTCGCACTTGGTGCGCGACGCGACCATCGTGATCGAGCCGTCCGGCGTGCTCGGCCGCGGCTTCTGGGACGCCGTCGAGACCTACGGCGTCACGTCCCTCTCGGGCGTCCCGTACCACTACGAAATGCTGCGGCGGCTCAAGTTCGACCCCGCGAAGTACCCGACGCTGCGCACGCTGACGCAGGCCGGCGGGAAGCTGCGCGACGAGCTGATCGCCGAGTTCAACGACAAGATGCTGGCCGTCGGCGGCCGGATGTACGTCATGTACGGCCAGACCGAGGCCGCGCCGCGGATGACGACAGTGCCCGCCGAAAGACTGGCCGAAAAGCTCGGTTCCGCCGGGCCGGCGCTGCCGGGCGGCAAGTTCGCCGTCCGCCGCGACGACGGGTCGGAGACCACGCACCCGAAAATTGTCGGTGAGGTCGTCTACCGTGGGCCCAATGTGATGCTGGGTTACGCGGACGACGAGTCCGGCCTGGCCAAGGGCGACGAATACGCCGGCGTGCTCGCCACCGGTGACCTCGGGTACCTCGACGAAGAGGGGTTCCTGTTCATCACCGGGCGGCTCAAGCGCATCGGCAAGGTGTTCGGCAACCGCGTCAGCCTCGACGACCTCGAGAACGCGGCCCGCGCGGCGGCGGTCGGGATCGACGTCGTGGCGGCGGTGCCCGCCGGCGACAAGGTCGTGCTGTTCGCGGAGGGCGTCGACAAGGCGATCTGCAAGGACGCGTCGCGGGCGCTGTCCGAGCGGTTGCACCTGCACGTCAGCGGGTTCGACGTCCGCCCGATCGACACCGTGCCGCTGCTGGCCAGCGGCAAGATCGACTACCGGTCCTTGGAGGCGAAGGTATGAGTGTGTTCACTCGGTCGCAGGCTGACCGGGAGGCCTTGCTGCTGCCCGAGCTCGCCTCGTTGACGGCACACCACCGGGCGAACTCCGAAGGCTACGAACGGATCCTGTCGTCGCTGGGAATCGCGCCATCCGCTTCCTTTGCCACGATCGCCGACCTGCCCTGGCTGCCGGTGCGGATGTTCAAGACGCACGACCTGAAGTCGGTGCCGGACAGCGAGGTGTTCAAGACCCTCACGTCGTCCGGCACCACCGGCGCCGGCGCGTCGCGGATCTACCTGGACAAGGAAGCGGCGGGCGCGCAGACCAAGCAGCTCGGCGCCACGCTGCAGGAGGTCCTCGGCGGCGAGCGGCTGCCGATGCTGATGGTCGACACGATCGGCATCATCAAGAACCGCCGGTCGTTCTCCGCGCGCGGCGCGGGCGTGCTGGGCATGGCGAACTTCGGCCGCAAGCACACGTACGTGCTCGACGAGAACGACCAGCCGGACGTCGAGGCGGTCAAGAAGTTCCTGGCCGAGTACGGCGGCAAGCCGTTCCTGATCTTCGGCTTCACGTTCATGGTGTGGCAGTACCTGTACGAGGTCGCCCGGGAGCACCGGCTCGACCTGTCGAACGGCATCCTCGTCCATTCCGGTGGCTGGAAGAAGCTGATCGACCGCGCGGTGGACAACACCGAGTTCCGGCGGCGGTTCAAGGAGGACACCGGCCTCACCCGGATCCACAACTACTACGGGATGATCGAGCAGATCGGCACGGTGTTCCTCGAAGGCCCGTCCGGGAACTCGCTGTACTGCCCGGACTTCGCCGACGTCGTGATCCGGAACCCGGAGACGTGGGAAGAGCAGCCGGTCGGGGAGCCGGGCGTGATCGAGGTCGTCTCGACGCTGCCGCGGTCGTACCCGGGGCACGTGCTGCTGACCGAGGACCTCGGCGTGTACAACGGGATCGACGACGGTGACTGGCCGGGCAAGCACTTCTCCGTGCTCGGGCGGCTGCCCAAGGCCGAGGCCCGCGGTTGCTCCGACACCTTCTCGGGAGCGGCGGCGTGAGCACTCTTACCCAGCGTTTTCCTTTGTCGGACGCGGTTTCGGTGGGCGACCTGGTCTCCGAGCTGCGCGCTTCGCCGCCGGGCGGGCGGCTGCGCGTCGGTGACCCGCGGGTCGTCGAGTTCGTCACGAAGTTCGCGCGCAAGCTGCTGGCCCCGGCCACCGCGCGCCGGTTCCCGGAGCTGGCCTCGCTCGGGTTCTTCCTGCGCAAGGGCGAGATCGCCAAGGCTTTGTCCACTCTGGACACTTCGGCCGGTTCGCTGCGGTTCCCGCGCGGGCTGGTGTTCCACGTGCCGCCGGCGAACGTCGACACGATCTTCGTCTACTCGTGGGCGCTGTCGGCGCTGGCGGGCAACCACAACGTCGTGCGGGTGTCGTCGCGCTCGGCCGGGGCCGCCGAGGCGGTACTGGAGGCGCTGAACGCGGCACTGTCCGAAGTGGACCCGGCGACCGCGGCGGCGATCACGGCCACCCAGCGCATGGTGACGTACGACCGCAGCGACGAGGTGAGCGGCGCCCTGTCGCTGGCCGCCGACCTGCGCGTCATCTGGGGCGGCGACAGTTCGGTCGCGGCGCTGCGCAAGTACCCGCTGGCGCCGCACGCGCGTGACCTGACGTTCCCGGACCGCTCGTCGTTCGCCATCGCGTCGGTGGCGGGTTGGCAGCGAGCGTCTTCGGAAGAACGTCGTACGGCCGCCGAGGGCTTCTACAACGACTCGTACTGGTTCGACCAAGCCGCCTGCTCGTCCCCGCGCGCGGTGTTCTGGGTCGGCGACGCCGCCGGCGCGCAGGCCGCGGGCCAGGAGTTCCGCACGCTGCTGGCGTCGGTGCTGGAGACGAAACAGCACGTCACAGAGCCGGCGATGGCGGTCCAGAAGCGCGTCTCGGCGTACGGCGCGGCGGTCGACGGGCTGGTCAAGGAGATCGCGTTCCAGGGCAACGGCCTGGCCACCCTGGAGCTGACCGACCCGGCGGTCCTGCCGCGCGAGTGGCTCGGCGCGGGCACGTTCGCGAACGCGCGAGTGTCCACTTTGTCCGATCTGGTGCCGATCGTCCTGCGGAAGGACCAGACGGTCGGCCAGTTCGGTTTCACGGCCGAGGAGCTGACGGCGTTCGCGCACGAGCTGGCGGGCCGCGGCGTCGACCGGATCGTGCCGTTCGGCAGCGCCCTGACGTTCTCCGCGGTCTGGGACGGTTACGATCTGCTGGCCGAATTCAGCCGCCTGGTCACGGTGCAGGCCTGAGGAGACCGTCGATGACGACAGTTGAGACGCCGGAGGAGCTCCCGGCTGCCGGAAAGCAGCGGAAGTCCACCAAAGCGAAGATCCTCGACGTCGTCAGATGGGTCGCGATCCTGCTGGTCATCGGCTTCGCGGCGAAGCAGCTGGCCTCGAACTGGGGCGAGTTCTGGCACACCCTGCGTGACGTGGCGTGGCAGTCGTCCCTGCTGAGCCTGCTGGCCCTGGTCGCGGCGATCATGGTGTCGACCTGGGGCTGGCAGGCGATGGTCGACGACCTGGGCAAGCCGATCGGCTACGCCAGGGGAGCGCAGATCTGCCTGGTCGGCTCGCTCGGCAAGTACGTGCCGGGCTCGGTCTGGGCGTACCTGCTGCAGATGGAGCTGGGCCGCAAGGCGGGCCTCGCTCGCGCCCGGATCTTCACGGGCTCACTGATCCAGCTGGGCGTGGGCGTGGTGTCGGCGCTGGTGGTGTCCCTCCTGGCGGCGCCGGCGGTGTTCAGCAACAGCCCGCGTGCGCTGTGGCTGTTCGTGCTGATCCCGGTCGGCCTGGCGATGCTGCACCCGAAGATCCTGACCTGGGGCACGTCCCTGGTGCTGCGAATCCTCCGCCGGCCGCCGCTGCAGCATCCGCTGGGCTGGCGCGTGGTGGGCAAGGTCTTCGGCGCCTCGACGGCGGCGTGGTGCCTGCAGGGGATCCACCTGTGGCTCCTGGCCAACTCGGTGGGCACGCCCGGTTTCAGCGGTTTCGTCCTGTGCGTGGGCGCGATGGCCGTGGCGATGACGGTGGGCACGTTCGCGTTCATCCTCCCGAGCGGAGTGGGCGTCCGCGAGGTGGCCCAGGTAGCGGTCCTGACGGCCAGCGGCCTGACGGTCGGCCAGGCCACAGCGTTCGCGGTGGCCTCCCGGGTGATGTTCACAGTGGCCGACCTCCTGACGGCGGGCATGGCCGCGGTGGCAGCCCGCTCGACCCGCCCGGCGGTCACCCCCGCCTGACCTGGGCCTACCCGCCCCGCCGACACCCGCCCGGCGCTACTGGACGTCATGAAAGAGTCGTTCACCTCGCCAGACGACATGAAAGAGTCGTTCATGACGTCCGGGGGTTGTCCACCGCCTGCCCCCAAGTTGTCCACAGGCGTTACGCACATGTGGACAACTCCGGTCAGTCAGCCCGGCCGTGAATCACCAACTCACGGCAGCAAGCGATAAATCACCGCGTCCGAATTGCGCCAAACTTCCTTCAAGAACGGCTCGCCGGCCAATCCCACCAACCCAGGCTGATAAGGCTCCGCCGGCGCCGCCAAAGGCACGCCCAGGATCACCCAATGAATGTTCAGCCGCTGAACCGCCGCCCGGACCGTCGGATCGGTCTGGTAATCCCGGAACCGCTGGGCCAGCAATACGGCGTCCGAAGGGGGTGAAGTCTGGTCGTAGTGCGCCGCCACCGTGCGGACGCCCGACAGCGCGTACGTCCACGCCGTCCCGTCGAAGCGGTCGTTCATCGCCCACTCGCCCGGGGCGGCCAGCTTGCCCAGCTGCTCCATCGCCACTTCCTCGCCCGGCGTCACGTGCAGCTTCGACGGGTCCGCGGCCTGGTAGCCCGTGTACACGCGGGCGCCGTTCGACCGGAAGTACAAGCCGTTCGTGAGCGCCACGAAACCCAGCAGCACCACCACCGCGATCGCCACCGCCGGCACGCGCGCGGGGAGCCGGTCGCGCAGCCACGCCTGGGTCGAGGCCAAGCCGTGTGCGGCCAGCACGCACAGCGGGATCGCCGCCATCGCGAAGAACCGGTACGGGTCGTCCCACCACGGCCGCGACAACGCCATCACCAGCGGGGCGTTCGACGACGCCACCGCCATGTACGCCAGCCCCGTCACCCCCGCCGTCAGCCCGATCCAGCGCAACGCGCCCGCCCGCGCGAAGAACACGATCCCGAGGAACAGTGCCACCGACAGCCACACCTGCGGATGCGCTTCGAAGTGCTGGAACCCCAGCAACGCCCCCAGCGCCGTCGACGCGCGCCACTCGATCGGCCAGCCGAAGTACTGGATGTCGCTGCCCGTGGCCAGGCCCAGCGCCCCGAACAACTGCAGCCACGCCACCAGGAACGACACCGCCGCGATCGGCAGCAGCGCCAGCAGGTCGCGGCCGATCCGGCGCCAGCCCGACAGCCAGCGCTGCACCAGCAGCGGCCCGGCGAACAGGATCCCGCCGAACAACGTCGACGAGTGGACGCACAGCAAGCCCACCGCGGCCAGCAGCAGCACGAAACCCGTGTCCGGCGCGACGCGCTCCAAGTACCGTCGCAACGCGACCGCCGCCAGCGGCGTCAGTGTGACCCCCAGTGCGAACGGCAGCAGCGGGCCGCGGTCCATCGACTCGTAGACGCCGACCACCGGCGCCACCGCCGTCAGCGCCACCGCGCCCGCCAGCACCGCGCGCCCGCGGAACTCGCGGACCAGCGTCACCAGCGACAACGCCAGCAAACCCGGCAGCAGCAGCGTGTTCGCGTCCAGGGTGGCCGGGATCGACGCCCCGCTCAGGCGGTTCGTCATCGCCGCCAGCAGGTGGTAGGCGTTGGGGTAGAACACCGGCGCCGCGTCGCCGTACCAGTTCACGTGACCCGTGCCGAACAGGCTGCCGTCGCCGGTGTCGGCGATGTAGCGGACGGCGTTCCCGTGGTACACCGCGTCGAATCCCTGCGGCAGCGCGCCGATGTGGCCCAGGCCACGCAACGTCGCGTAGAAGCCGACGGCCGCCCCGAACAGCAGGCACGCGCCCACCGCGAGGTGCCCGCGACGGTCCCACAGCCCGGGTTCCGGTTCGGGTGCCCAACGCCGGACCGTCAGTTTCCGGACACCGTAAGCGATCGCGGCGAACACGACGGTCGAAACGGCGTACGTCAGCGGCGTGAACGACCATCCCACGGCCGCCGTCCACGGCCCGGTCAGGCCGCCGATGGCGTAGCTCAGCAACGGGGCCAATCCGGCCAGGGCCCAGCCGCGCAGTCCCGCGGCGAGTCCCGTCAGGAGGCCCGGGACGGCGATGACGACAATGGCAACGCAGACGGAGAGCACGCTGGAGACTAAGCCGACAAGGATCAGTCGGACGCTGCGGGGTGAGCAGTCCGATCGGGACGATTCGCGAATGTCTCTTCGCGATACCCGAACGGGTTATATTGACCGGTGCGTTTCCCTGCTTGACTGACGCCGGGCGGAGCGATCTTCACGAGGGGGCCGGGTGGTCTACGCGGTCGTGGTGGCGTGGCTGGTCCTCGCCGCGATCGTGGTGCTGACCTGGGGACGGCTTGACACCGACCGCGGCTGGCGCGGCTTCGTCCTCACGCTCACCCTCGGCCTTTCCCTGCTGCACCAGTTGCTGTTCGCGACCGTCACCGAGGACGCGCTCGTTTCGTTCCGTTATGCGCAGAACATCGCCGACGGAACCGGCCCGGTCTTCAACCCCGGTGAACGCGTCGAGGGCTATACGAACTTCCTCTGGCTGGTGCTGATCGCCCTGCCGCGGGCCGCGTTCGGCGCCGACGTGCAGACCACCGCCGTCGTGTTCGGCGTTGTCGCCGCGCTCGGCTGCGTACTCGTTTCCTATTTCCTGGTGAACCGGATCGTTGCGGGAGCCGACACGCAGCCGCGGCCGGCGATCGGCGTCGCCGCCGCGGTGCTCACCGCGAGCGCCGGCGGCCTCGCCGTCTACGGGCCGTCCGGCTCCGAGGTCCCGCTGTTCGTGCTCCTGCTCCTCGCCGTCTGCTACTCGCTCGCGGCCCGCCGCCCGGTGGTCGCCGGCGTGCTCGTCGCCTTCGCCGTGATGACGAGCCCGGAGGGGCTGGTGATTGCGGTGCTGGGCGGCTTCTGGCTGGCCGGCGCCGCGCTGAAGAAGAAGCACAGCTGGTGGGCTCCGGTGGGGTACGCGCTCGGCGCGCTGGTGTTCCTGATCCCGCGGCTGGCCTGGCGCGCGACGTTCTACCAGCACTACGTCCCGGCGCCGCTGGCCGCGAAGCTCGGCGGGTCGTTCAGCTCGCAGGTCGCCACCGGCTGGCCGTACCTGTCCGGGTTCGCCTTGGCGCACCAGGGTTTCCTGCTGCTCGGGCTGGTTGCAGCGGTCGCGCTCCTGCTGCGTCGCACCGAACCCGCGTTTCGGGGGTTCCGGGTGGCGGAGCCCCCGGCCCGGGGCGAAGCCCCGGTTGTCACCGAACCCGCGTTTCGGGGGTTCCGGGTGGCGGAGCCCCCGGCGCGGGGCGAAGCCCCGGATGTCACAGCTCAGGTGGGCACAGCCGTCGAGGCGCGCGCCCTGATCTGGCTGCTGTTCGCGACGGCCGTCGCGCTCGCCGCGGCCGCGGTGCTGATCGGTGGCGACCCGGGTCCGTCGTGGCGGCTGCTGGCCCCGCTGCCGCCGCTGATCGCCGTGGCGGCCGTCAGTGCGTACGGCGTGCTCACCGTCGACGTCGAGGCGAAGCCGTCGCCGCGGCCGAGGGCGTGGCCCGCCGCGACGCGGCTCGTCCCGGTGACCGCCTGCGGGCTCGCCGGCATCGCGGTGCTCGTCTCGGTGTTCAGCCCGGAGATGCTCGACCGCGTGCGCGACTGGCGCGCGCACGGCACCGAGCTGAGCGAGATCGGCGGCTGGCTCGGCCGGTACCTGCCGCCTGGGTCGGTCGTCAGCGCCGCCGCGCCCGGCGCGCTCGCGGCCCACGGCGGGCAGCTGCTCATCATCGACGTCCTCGGCCGCACGGACGACCACATCGCCCGCGAGGGGCGGCACGTCGGCGGCGTCGCGACCGACTACGACTACGTCGTCAACGGCCGCCGCCCGACCGTCGCCGTGCCCGCCGACAGCGGCTACGCCGACCGCCAGCACTGCGCGATCGACCCGGTCTACGCGGGCCGGTACGAGGTCGCCACGTTCCGCCGCGTCGGCACGCCCTACTGGGTCTCCGTGTACCCCCGCGCGGAGCAGGCGAAGTCCGTGGTCACGGACCTCGACAAGGATCCGGACTTCCGCTACGTACCCTGTCCTTCGTGAAGCTCGAGGTCCCGAAACGCCGGCTCGGTGCCGAAGCGAAGCTCGGGATCGGGGTCTTCGGGACGTCGCTCGCGCTGTTCGTGCTGCGGTTCCTGGTGCCGCGCCCGGTCGCGATGTCCAACAACGGCGACGGCGGCCGCGTGCTGTGCGGCGCCGGGATCACCTGGAAGGGCCTGCCCGAGCCGTTCGTGCACCTCGCCTACACGCCCGCGCCGGGCGTGCCGCCGTGCCGGCCGACGTACCTGCTCACGCAGAGCTGGCTCGCGGACCTGGCCGTCCGGATCGGCCGCCTGGTCGGCCTGCCCGGGACGCTCGGCCTGGTCGTGCTGGGCCTGCTGAGCAGCGTCATCGCCGCGGCGGCGATCGCCGCGATCGTGCTCGGCCTGCCGTACTCCTCCCGCGCGCGGCTGGCCGTGGCGGCCGGGCTGCTGCTGGTCGTCGCCGACTCGGCGTTCTTCGGGTACTTCGCCGCAATACTCGGCGAAGGCGCGGCCTTCCTCGGTTTGCTGCTGGTCGTCGGCGGCTTGCTGCTGACCGCGCGCGAAGGCTGGTGGAGCTACGCGGGCATGGCGGTGACGCTCGCCGGCGGTGTCCTGGCGGTCAACGCCAAGGTCCAGACGCTGACGATCCTGCCGATCCTCGCGCTCGCGGTGCTCCTCGTCCGGCCGGGCACGCTGCGCGGGCCGAAGCGGTGGGCGGCGGCGGTGCTGGTCGTCGGTGCTCTCGGCGCCGCCACACTGTCCGCGCAGCAGAGCGTCGAGCCGGCCGTCGCGCCCGACGGCACGCTCGCCGAGCTGCCCGGCGACGACTCGCGCGAGATCAACGTCTTCAACTCGATCTTCCTGAACATCGTCGACGGGCGGCACGACACCCAGGCCGACCTGGCCGAGCTCGGGCTGCCGCCGACGTTCGCCCAGTACGCGGGCAACGGCTGGTGGCACCCCCACCCGGCGACCATGGACCCGCTCTACGCGCGGTACCGCGACCAGATGACGCGCGGGAACGTCGTCGCTTACTTCGCGGGCCATCCCGCCCGGACGTTGGAGGTGCTGAACCGGGCCGCGACCGACCAGCTCACGGCGCGCCCGGGCTACCTCGGCAGCTTCGACCAGGACGCGGGCTTCGCGCCGAACGCGCAGGAGTACCGGGTGCCGGTGGTGTCGTGGCTGACCGGCCTGATCAGTCCGCTCGGCCTGTTCGCACTGGTCCCGATCTGGCTGTTCGTGCTGGTCAGAGCGTGGACGCAGCGGCGTGGCCCGCTGGGCGTCGTGCTGGCGTTCCTGTTCGCCGTCTCCGTGACGCAGTTCGGCGCCGCGGCCCTCGGCGACGGCATCGAGGGCATCAAGCACCAGTCCGTCGCGCTGTTCACGATCCTGCTCGCGGTCATGCTTTGTGTTCTTCCCCGCTCGAACGGCCGCCAGGAACCTACGGTCCCGTAACCTGGCACGATGGCTGACCTGGTGTACCCGCCCGTGATCGGAGCGGCCCGGACGATGTTCCGGGTACTGGACAACCGCATCCGGATCGAGGGCGCGGAGCACATCCCGCGCCGCGGCGGCGCGGTCATCGCGTGCAACCACGTGAGCTACCTCGACTTCATCTTCTGCGGCCTCGGCGCGCGCCCGGCCAAGCGGCTGACGCGGTTCATGGCGAAGAAGGAGATCTTCGACAACCGGATCGCCGGGCCGCTGATGCGCGGGATGCACCACATCTCCGTCGACCGCTCCGCCGGCGTCGCCTCCTACCGCGAGGCCCTCGGCAAGCTGAAGGACGGCGAGGTCGTCGGCGTCTTCCCCGAAGCCACCATCAGCCGGTCGTTCACCGTCAAGGAGATCAAGTCCGGCGCCGTCCGGATGGCCGCGGCGGCGAACGTCCCGGTCGTGCCGATGGCGCTGTGGGGCACCCAGCGGCTCTGGACGAAGGGCCGGCCGAAGGACCTGACCCGCCGGCACGTGCCGATCTCGATCCTCATCGGCGAGCCGATGCACCCGGCGAAGGGCGACGACTGGGACGTCGTGACGAAGGACCTGCGCGACCGGATGAGCGCGCTCGTCGACCGCGCCCAGGCCGGCTACCCGGACCAGCCCGCGTCCGACGAGGAACGCTGGTGGCTGCCCGCCCACCTGGGCGGGACCGCGCCGACCCCGGAGGAAGCCGCCGAGCTCGACCGGCAGTGACATCCGGGGCGTCGCCCCGGGCCGGGGCTCCGCGACCCGGACCCCCGCAGGACGGCTAGAACCAGCGCTCGAGGACCTGCGCGACGCCGTCCTCGCCGGCCGGGCCGGTGACCTCGTCGGCCACCGCGAGCACCGCGCGGTGCCCGTTCTCCATCGCGACCCCGTGGCCGGCCCAGCGCAGCATCTCGACGTCGTTGGGCATGTCGCCGAAGGCGATCACCCGCTCGCGCTCGGCGCCCAGCCGCTCGGCGACGTCGGCGAGACCGGTCGCCTTCGTGATCCCGTGCGCGGACAGCTCCACCAGGCCGCCCGACGACGAGTAGGTGACGTCGACCTCGCGCTCGAACAGCGCGTTCACCGCGTCGGACATCTCCTCGGACGACATCCCGCGGTGGCTGACCAGCAGCTTGATGGCCGCGTGCCCGAGCACCTCGGCGCGCGGCGCGGTGCGGCCTTCGCCGTCGCCCCACGGGTTGTGGTACTTCGGCTCGATCACGAAGCTGCGCATCTCGTGGTCGGCGCCGGTGCTGACGCGTTCGGCGGCCAGCCGGCAGCCGGGCAGCGCCTTGTCGAGCGCGTGCGCGATGTCCTGGAGCAGTTCGGGCCGCAGGAGGCCGTGCACCGCGACGACCTCTTCGCGGCCGCAGTCGTACAGGACGGCGCCGTTCGCGCACACGGCGTACCCGGTCAGCTCGAGCGGCTTGGCCACGGGCGCGATCCAGCGCGGCGGCCGGCCGCTGGCCAGCACGAACGGCACGCCCGCCTCGATCGCCCGGCGGACGGTCGCGATGGTGCGGGCACTGAGGGATTCGGAGGGGCCGAGCAGGGTGCCGTCGACGTCGGACGCGATCAACTGAGGTCTCTCCACCCCGCCATTGTCCCTGACACGTCCGGGTGGCCTCGTCCCCATCCGAGCGATTGTCGGTGGTTACCGATACGGTCCGGCATTGTGCGAGTAGGCATCGTGATTCTCCCGGAAGATCGTTGGTGGGCCGCCGAGCCGAAGTGGCGCGCCGCCGAGGAATACGGCTTCGACCACGCGTGGACGTACGACCACCTGGGCTGGCGCAACCTGGTCGACGGCCCGTGGTTCTCCGCGGTCCCGACCCTGACCGCCGCGGCGATGGTGACGTCCCGCATCCGGCTGGGCACGTTCGTGGCCTCCCCGGTCGCGCGGCACCCGGTGCCGTTCACGCGGGAGCTGACCACCCTGGACGACATCTCGGACGGCCGGTTCGTCCTGGGGGTCGGCGCGGGCGTCGACCACCAGTACTACGACAGCAAGGTGCTGGACGCGCCGCAGCTGTCGGCCAAGCAGCGCGCGGACCGGTTCACCGAGTTCGTCGAGGCGCTCGACGGGCTGCTCATGACGGACAAGTTCGACTTCGACGGCGAGTACTACCGGGCCCGCGAGGCCCGCAACCTGCCGGGCACGGTCCAGCGCCCCCGGCTGCCGTTCGTGGTCGCGGCGAACGGCCCCCGCACGATGACCCTGGCGGCGCGTTTCGGCGCGGGCTGGGTCACGACGGGCAAGGGCGGCGCGACCGAGGACGAGTGGTGGGGCGGCATCAAGCAGCTCACGGAGGTCTTCGACCAGCGGCTGGACGCGGTGGGCCGCGAGCGGGCGAGCATCCAGCGGCACCTGAGCCTGGACGCGTCCCCGGTGTTCTCACTGAGCAGCGTGGAGGCGTTCCGCGACGCGGCAGGCCGTGCGGGGGAGCTGGGCTTCACCGACGTCATCGCCCACTGGCCGCGGTCGTCGTCGCCGTACGAAGGCCGCGAAGCGGTGCTGGAGCAGGTGGCGAGCGACGTCCTCCCGGAACTCCACGCTAGTCCGAACGGGTGACATCCGGGCCGCCGGGAAACCGATTGCCGTCCCTCGGGCGTCCATCACTGCAGACGTCAGAGATCACCCCGGGGGTGGTTGGGGGACGGAGGGCCCTCGTGGCCGCGGCACGGGGCGCCGCGGCCACGAGGGCTTTGTCTTGCCCGGGCTACTTCACGATCCGGTAGATCACGGCTCCCGGGTTCCGGTAGACCTCGTGCACGAAGTCGTGGCCGTCCAGGTGCTGCAGGCCGGGCGCGATCGGGGTGTCCCGGCGGATCGTGCCGCTGCCGACCAGCACGTAGTGCACGTTGAGCCGCTGGGTGGCCGCGCGGACCCGCGGGTCGCTGTCGTAGTCGCCGAAGTGCAACGCCAGGTAGAGCGCGTCCGGGGGTGCGATGCCCGCGTCGTAGTGGCCGGCCACCGGGTGCACGCCGGTGAGCGCGTACATCCACGCCGTGCCGTCCATGCGGTCGTTGAGCACCTTCTGGTCGGCGGGGATCCCCAGCGTGCCGAGGTGGTCCATCGCGTCGATCTCGTCCTGGCTGACCGGCGGGACGGTCTCGCCGGGCAGGCCGTTGTAGTACAGCAGCGACACCGTCTTGGCGTTGGCCGCGCGGTAGAACCCGCCGGTCAGCACGCCCATCGCGACGACCAGCAGCACCGCCGTGGCCAGCCCGACCCGGCCGGTCAGCCACGGCCGCGCCCGCACCCAGGCGCGTCCGCTCGCGACCTTCGCCAGCCACTGCTGGGCCTCGCTCATCCCGTGCGCGGCGAGCAGGCACATCGGGATCGCCGCCAGCGCCATCAGCCGGAACCGGTCGTTCCACCAGGGCCGCGACAGGGCGATCACCCAGTCTTCGCCGCCGAAGCACGCGACGACCACGAAGAGCGCCGACAGCGCGAGCGCCGAGAGCACCGCCCAGCGCATCCGCCGCAGCCGCGGCAGCGTGAACACGCCGAGGGCCAGGAACACCGTCAGCCAGATCTGCGGCACCGGCAGCACCTGCTTGAAGGTCACCAGCATCGCCAGTGCTTTCCACACCGGCATGTGCGAGCCCCACGCGTGGTACGGGTACGCCCCGGACGTGAAACTGATCGCGCCGAGGATCATCGGCGCGGCCAGCAGCCCGGTCGCCACCATCACCGGCACCATCCGCAGGACGTCGCCGCCGGCCACCCGCCACGCGGCCCGCCCGTCGGGAACGCCGTCGATCCGGCGTCGGCGCAATGCCCGGTACCAGCGCTGCACCACCACCGGGAACGCGAACAGGATCGCCCCGAACAGCGCGCTCGAGTGCGCGGCGAGCAGGCCGGTGGCGCTCAGCGCCAGCACCGCGCCCGTGTCGACGCCCGGCCGCACGACGAACCGCTGCAGCGCGACCACCGCCAGCGGCGTCAGCACGATGCCGAGCGCGAACGGCAGCAGGCCGCTCGACACCGACTCGTACGCCCCGGTCGTCGCGCCGCCCGCGACCAGCGCCGCGCTGCCGGCGAACACCGCGCGGCCGCCGAGCTGGCGCACCAGCGCGACCATGGCCAGCGCGAACAGCCCGGCGATCGGCATCGTGACGGCGTTGAGCGTGACCGGGACCGACGTCCCCGACAGCTGGTAGACCAGGGCGCCGACCAGGTGGTACGCGTTCGGGTAGAAGGACCCGTCCGGGTACCAGTTGATGGTGCCCATGCCGGTCAGGGAGCCATCGCCGGTCTCGGCGATGTACCGGATGCCGTTCGCGTGGAAGACGGTGTCCCAGCGCTGGAACACCGCGGTCGTCCCGCCGCGGCCGGTGACCACGACGGCGATCGACACGGCGGTGGCGATCGCGACGCAGGCCCCCACGGCCAGGTGGGCGCGGCGCGTCCACGGGTGCGGCGGCTCCTCGGCCCCCGGCGTCATCCAGCCCCGCGCGATCGAGAGCCGGCGCAGGCCGTGGAGCACGCCGGCGAGCAGCAAGGTGCACGCGGCGACGCTCAGCGGGCCGTACGGCACGTGCACGATCGCCAGCCAGGGGCCGGCCAGGCCGGTGATGGCGTAGCTGAGCAGCGGCGCGAGCCCGGCCAGAGCCCAGCCGCGGACGCCGGCGGCCCAGCCCACGACGCCGCCAGGCACCGCCAGCACGGCCAGATAGGTGGCCACGGCGGTGAAGTAGCTCCAGAAGTCCTCGGGTGCAGGCACTGCTTTCCAGGTGTGTCGTAGGCCGAAATGTGATAGTCGGATGCGAGCCGGGTCAGCGACCCCCGTACCCTCGACGCCCGTGAGCGCGCACACGAACCCCGCACAGATTACTGAAGACGATTTCGCAGGTTACGACCTCGTCATCGTCGGGTCCGGTTTCTTCGGTCTGACCGTCGCCGAACGGGCCGCGACCGAGCTGGGCAAGAAGGTCCTCATCCTCGAGCGGCGCAGCCACCTCGGCGGCAACGCGTACTCGGAGGCGGACCCGGAGACCGGGATCGAGGTGCACAAGTACGGCGCGCACCTGTTCCACACCTCGAACAAGCGCGTCTGGGAGTACGTGAACCGCTTCACCGAGTTCACGAACTACCAGCACCGGGTGTTCGCGCGGGTCAAGGACCAGGTCTACTCGTTCCCGATGAACCTGGGCCTGATCAACCAGTTCTTCGGCAAGTCCCACACGCCGGACGAGGCCCGCGAGCTCATCGCCAAGCAGTCGTCGGAGTTCGAGACCGGCGCCGCGCAGAACCTCGAGGAGAAGGCGATCTCGCTGGTCGGCCGTCCCCTCTACGAGGCGTTCATCCGCGGGTACACCGCGAAGCAGTGGGAGAACGACCCCAAGAACCTGGGCGAGAACATCATCACGCGCCTGCCGGTCCGCTACAACTTCGACAACCGGTACTTCAACGACACCTACGAGGGCCTGCCCGTCAACGGGTACACCGCGTGGCTCGAGAAGATGGCCGAGCACGAGAACATCGAGATCCGGCTGAACGTCGACTACTTCGACGTGCGCGAGCACATCCCGGCGGGCACCCCGACCGTCTACACCGGGCCGCTGGACCGCTACTTCGGCTACTCGGCGGGCCGGTTCACCTGGCGCACCGTCGACTTCGAGTCCGAGGTCGCGGAGACCGGTGACTTCCAGGGCACCTCGGTCGTCAACTACAACGACCAGGAAGTGCCCTACACCCGCATCATCGAGTTCCGGCACTTCCACCCGGAGCGGGACTACCCCAAGGACAAGACGGTCATCTTCCGGGAGTACTCGCGCTTCGCGAAGGAAGAGGACGAGCCGTACTACCCGATCAACACCCCGGAGAACCGCGAGAAGCTCGAGGCCTACCGCGAGCTGGCGAAGACCGAGGCGCGCGAGCGCAACGTGCTGTTCGGCGGCCGGCTCGGCACCTACAAGTACCTCGACATGCACATGGCCATCGGGTCGGCGCTGTCGGCGTTCGACAACAAGATCGCCCCGCACCTGACCGACGGCGCGCCGCTCGACGGGTCCCTCGATGCTTGAGAAGGGCGCCCCGACGGGCGAGGTCGCTGTCCTCTCGAAGGCGCAGGGCTTTCTGAGGAGTGACGTTTCGGTGAAAGCCGCGCGCGGCATGTCGCACTTCGGCGAGCACGCGATCGGCTGGTTCGGCATCGGCCTGATCGGTGCCGTGGTCGACAAGAAGCGACGCAAGGACTGGCTGGTCGCTTCGGCCGGTGTGGTCGGTGCGCACGCGGCCTCGATCGCGGTGAAACGCGTGGTCAGGCGGCCCCGACCGGACCACCCGAGCGTCGAGGTACTGGTCGGCACGCCGAGCAAGCTGAGCTTCCCGTCGTCGCACGCGACGTCCACGACGGCGGCGGCGGTGCTCTACTCCGGATTGACCGGGCGTAACCTGGTGCCCGCCCTGGTACCGCCGATGCTCGCCTCGCGGCTCGTGCTCGGCGTTCACTATCCGACAGACGTTCTGGCCGGTGCGGCCCTCGGGGGGCTCGTCGGTGGTCTGATACGACGGAAGCTGAAGAAGAACCCATGAGCGAGACGACCGAGCAGCGCAACAGCGACGAAGCGGCCGTGACTCCTGAGGCACCGGAGACCCCGGTGACGGCGGAGACGACGACGGCGACTGCCGCCCGCGGGCCGTTCGGCCTGGTCGGCGGCGTCATCAAGACGGCGCGGCCGCGCCAGTGGGTCAAGAACGTGCTGGTCTTCGCGGCCCCGTTCTTCGCCTTCTCGAAGTCGACGGACCGCACGGGCCTCCTGCTCGACGCGATCGTCGCCTTCGTGGCGTTCTCGCTGGTGGCGAGCTCGGTCTACCTCATCAACGACGCCGTCGACGTCGAGGCCGACCGGGCGCACCCGACCAAGCGGAACCGGCCGATCGCGGCCGGGATCGTGCCGGTCCCCGTCGCGTACGGGGCCGCGGTCGTGTTCTTCCTGGCCGGTCTCGGCGTGTCGTTCTTCGCCAGCTGGCAGCTGGCGATCGTGCTGGGCGTCTACGAGGCCGTCCAGCTCGGCTACTGCTTCGGCCTGAAGCACCAGCCGGTGGTCGACCTGGCCATCGTCGGCTCGGGCTTCCTGATGCGCTCGATCGCCGGTGGTGTCGCGGGCGGCCTCGCGCTCTCGCAGTGGTTCCTGCTGGTCACGGCGTTCGGCTCGCTGTTCATGGTCGCGGGCAAGCGCTACGCGGAGATCATGCTGTTCGAGCGCACCGGCGCCAAGATCCGCTCGTCGCTGAAGAAGTATTCGGCCAGCTACCTGCGGTTCGTCTGGGCGACGTCGGCGGCGATCCTGATCATGTCGTACTGCCTGTGGGCCTTCGAGATCCGGCAGACCGAGCACAACTCGGTCTGGGCGCTCATCTCGATGGTGCCCTTCGTGGTGGCGGTGCTGCGGTACGCGGTGGACGTCGACGGCGGCATCGCGGGCGAGCCCGAGGAGATCGCGCTCAAGGACCGCGTGCTGCAGGTGCTCGGGGCGACCTGGGTGGCCACGCTGTTCCTGTCGTTCTACCTGTGACTCATGGCGGATCGACAGGTTCGTTTCAGGTGACGCACAGCTGAGCGGCGCACCCTGAAGTGGTGGGGGCGGGCACTGGCCCGTCCCCGTGACCAGGGGAGCCACGATGAACGACCAGCCGCGCGAGGAGAAGGCCCCGGAGGGGGCCGACCAGCCGACCGTCGAGCAGCCCACGGCCCAGGCCGGCGCGGCTGACCAGCCGACCACGCAGCAGCCGGCGGCCGCTGCGCCAGGGCAGAGCGAGCCTGCGACTCAGGCGGTGCCCACCGCGGCCCAGGCCCCGGCCGGGAACGCCTTGCCGACGGCCGAGGGGACCGCCGTCCACGGTCAGCAGCCGCCACCCGCCCCACCCACGCCGCAGCTTTCCCAGCCCGGTCCCGGCCAGGCCTACGGCGCCTGGGGCCCGCCTCAGGCCGCTCCACGGCAGCCCGGCGGCTTCCGGCGTTTCGTCGGGCACCGCGCCACCCAGCTCGTCGGCGTCGGCGTGCTCGGCCTGCTGATCGGCGGCGGCATCGTCGGCGGGATCGCCGCCGCGACCAGTCACGGTCCGCGCGACGGCCGCCCCGGCATCCACCGCCAGTACGACGGCCCCGGCCAGGGCCCGGACGGCCGCGGCTTCCCCGGTCGCGGTGGTGGCAACTCCGGCAACTCGGGCGATTCCGGCTCCGGGAACGGCATCTGATCGCTGTGGTCTGAGCCACCCGTACCTCGCTCAGATCACAGAAGCATCACGGGCGGGGTACGGTGTTCGGGATGCGAAGCGCCTCCGCAGAACTTCCCCAAGCCGCCCGTGCGCTGCCGGCGGCGCTGCCCCTTGCCCGCTCGTGGGCGCTGCCGGCGGGTGCCGCGGCGGCTTCCGCGCTGGTGTTCGCCCTGGTCAGCAGCCATCTCATCGATGACACGTACATCACGCTGTCCTACGCGAAGAACCTCGCCTTCCACGCCCACTGGGGCCTGGTCGAACAGGGGACGGCGAACACCGCGACGTCCCCGCTGAACGTCCTGGCCCTGGCCGCGGTCACGTTCGTCGTCCGCGACGCCGTGCTGGCCGCCGGGATCGTGTTCGTCGCCGCGCAGGTGCTGCTCGTCCTCGGCCTGCGCCGGCTGGGCGAGCGCACCGGGCTGCCAGCCGCGTTCGCGCCGGTGACGTTCGCGCTGCTGCTGGTCAACCCGCTGCTGCTGTCCTCGGTCGGGCTGGAGGTCGCGCTCGGCGCCGCCGGCGTCGTCTGGACGCTGGTCTACGCGGGCGAGCGCAAGGCGGGCCGCCTCGGCGTCGTGATCGGGCTGCTCGCCCTCGTCCGGATCGACCTGTTGCTCATCGCGGTGGTGCTCTTCGCGGCCCGTCGCGAGTTCTGGACCGGCATCTGGCGGACGGCCTTCGCCGCGCTCGCGGTGACGCTGCCGTGGTTCGGGTTCAGCTGGGTCGTGCTCGGCTCGGCCGTGCCGGACACGCTGGTCATCAAGATCAGCCAGCAGTCGTGGGGACCGTTCAGCTTCACGAACGGCCCGCTCCTGTACTGGCGGAACTTCCCGGCCGAAGCCGCGCTGTCGTTCCTGCCGCTGCTGCTCGCCGCCGTGGTGGGCGTGGTCTGGGTCGTCCAGTACCGCCGCGGTTCCGAGCTTGCCCGCCGCCTCACGCCGTTCGCGGCGCTGGCCGTCGCGGGAGCCCTGCACTACCTGGCGTACAGCCAGCTCGGCGTCCCGCCGTACCACTGGTACTACGCGCCGAGCATCATCGGCGCGACGATCTTCCTGGCGGCGTGCGCGTGCGCGGTGCCAGAACGCGTGCGACGCGGAACGTGGACGCTGGCCGGCGGAGTCCTCGCGGCGAGCGTCGCGGTGTACGCGGTGCCGGGGCTCCCGCGCCAGTTCGCCCCGATCACGAGCAACCACGCCTCGACGACGGAGTACCGCGAGATCGGCGAGGAGCTGGCCGCGATCGCCCACGGCCGCACGGTGGAGACGGCGGGAGAGGTCGGCGCGCTGGCGTACGCCTGCGACTGCGAGCTGGTCGACGAGTTCTCCGACCGCGGCGCGGTCGACCCGGCGATCACCGAGACGAAACGCCGCAGCGGCGACCTCGGCCGCGCGCTGCTGGAGGCGAACTTCCACAACTTCGACCACAGCGTGGCCCCGATCAGCCCCGACCTGATCCTGGCGACGACCCGGCGGCCGCCGCCCCCGACGGCGCTGGCGACCTGGCGCATCGACTCGCCGTGGATGGGCACCCAGAACCTCTACCTGATGCCCGCTCACGCGGCCGGCAGCTGATCACCGCCGCGGAACATCCGGTTCATCGTCCCCTCCCGGGCCAGCAGCACCTGCGTGATCACCTGGAGCACCACGAAGCTCCCGATCGACAACGCCGTGTCGAGCCCGGGCACCACGTCCACCGGCAGCGTGTACGCCATCGCGATGCTCCCCGCGCTGTGTAAGAGCCCGCCGACGCCCCACACGACCGTCAGCACCCACCACACCCGCCGGAACGACGGCGTGTCCGCCCAGCGGGCCTCCAGCGTCGAAGCCCGGCCCGGCAGCAACGCCAGCGTCGCCTGGTACGTCGTCGGGCGGCGGCCGATGCGCAGGCTCGCCAGCATCCACACCCCGATCAGCACGCTGAACCACGCGCCGCGGACCAGCTGCAGCCGCGCGTCGCCGGTCAGCAGGGACGTCGCGAGCCCGAGCGCCACGATGGCCAGCACGAACACGCCCATGCCGTCGACCCGCCGGTGCCGCGCGGCCAGGTACAGCACCCGCAGCGCCGGGGGCAGGCCGCTGAGCGTCAGCGCCCAGATCGGCGCCACCTCGAACGCCCGCAGCAGGTAGTAGCCGCCGACCGGGGCGGCGATGTCGCAGAGCAGCGTGACCAGCATGCTCCTGAGCATCGGGGATCCGCGCCGCCGGGCACATCGTCGAGCCGGCTGTCAGGCATCCACCGTCCGGTTGATGCCCATCCGCTGCCGCGTGAACTTCACGCCGAGCACCACGGTCCCGATCGTCAGCGCGGTGTCGAGGATCGGCACGATGTCCACCGGCAGCGTGAACGCCATCACGACGACGGCGCAGGCCAGCAGGACGCAGCCGGCGCCCCACCAGAGCGTCGCCGAACGCCACCGCTGCCGGAACGCCGCCGAAACGCCCCACATCCGCTCGAGGTCGCCGGCGCGGGCGGACTGGAAGGTGCACGCCGCCCGGAACAGGAGCGGCCGCCGGCCGACGAGCAGGCTCGCCAGCATCACCACGCCGAGCGGCAGGGTGAGCCAGGCGCTGCGGACGAGCAGCAGGCGGGCGTCGCCGGAGAACACCGCCACCGCGCTGTTGACGAGCAGCACGGCCAGCACGAACGCGCTGACCGGGTCGACCCGCCGGTGCCGCACCAGGACGTACCCGGTCCGCAGCGCCGGCAGCACGGCGCCGGCCAGCAGCGCCCACAGCGCGTCGACGTCGAAGGAGCGCAGGACGTAGTACAGGGCCATCGGGAGGGCGACGTCGCGCAGGAGCACCGTCAGCCCGCCGCGGTCGCTCGTCGTGTTTGCCATGGTGACAGTCTGTTTCGACGACGACCACGGCACATCGGCGTGCGGGCGGGGTTCGGATGGAACCCCGCCTCAACCCCGGGGTGGAGACGTCAGATGGGGAGCTTGCGGAAGATCGGCCGCGGGACGTGCCGCAGCGCCGACATCACCAGCCGGAACGGCGCCGGCGCCCAGATCAGGTCCTTGCCCGAGCGGGCGGCCGCCACGGCCTGCTCGGCGACCTGGTCGGCGTTCTGGGTCAGGGGAGCGTCCTTCAAGCCGTCGGTCATCTTCGTGCGCACCTGACCCGAGCGGACGACCGTCACCTGCACGCCGTGCGGCGCGAGAGCCTCGCCGAGGCCCAGGTAGAAGCCGTCGAAACCGGCCTTGGACGAGCCGTAGACGAAGTTGGAGCGCCGGACGCGCTCACCGGCCACCGACGACAGCGCGATGACCGTGCCGTGGCCCTGGACCTTGAGCTTCTCCGACAGCGCGACGCCGACGGACACCGCGGCGGTGTAGTTCACCGTCGCCGCCTCGACGGCCTTCGCGTGGTCCTGCCACAGCTCCTCGGGGTCGCCGAGCAGGCCGAACGCCACCACCGCGACGTCGATGTCGCCGCCCTCGAACGCCTTGTCCAGCACGCCGGGGTGCGAGGCCAGGTCCTTCGCGTCGAAGTCGACGGTCGCGACCTCGGCGCCCTTGTCCTTCAGGCGCTGCGCGGCCGCGTCGAGCCGCGGCGACGGCCGGGCCGCGAGCACGACCCGCAGCGGCTTCTCGGTGAGGTACTTCTCGGCGATCGCCAGCGCGATGTCGGACGTGCCGCCGAGCAGCAGCAGGGACTGGGGGTTGCCAACAGCGTCGATCACAGCTCGAGCCTCCGGCTCATGTCAGAGGCGAAAACGCCTTCGGGGTCAACGGCGGCGCGCACCTTGCGCCACTCTTCGAGGCGCGGGTACATCTTCGCGAACGTCTCGGGCGAGGTGCGCGAGTCCTTCGCGGTGTACAGCCGGCCGCCCAGCTCGAGGACGTCGTCGTCGAGCTCCTGGCAGAACCGGCTGAGGCCGTTCTTGATCGGGAAGTCGACGCAGACCATCCAGCCGGGGTGCGGGAACGACAGCGGCGCCGCGTTGCCTTCACCCATCCGCTTGAAAACGTTGAGGAAGGACACGTGGCCCGACTCGGCGATCTTCTTGACGATCTTCCGCAACGGCTCGTGCGCGTTGAGCGGCGTCGAGAACTGGTACTGCAGGAAACCCTTCGAACCGTAGGCCCGGTTCCACTCGCCGAACATGTCCAGCGGGTGGTAGAAGGCGGTCAGGTTCTGGATGACGCCGCGGGCGTCCTTCGGCGTCTTCCGGTAGTACAGCTCGCCGATCGTGCCGAAGGTCAGCTTGTTCGCGAGGCCGTTCGGGAAGACGTCCGGCAGGGTCGCGAGCTGCGGGGCGTCGAACTTGAGCGGGTTCGCGCGCAGCTTCGGCGGCAGCTCGTCCAGCTTCGCCAGCGAGCCGCGGCCGAACGCGGCGCGGCCCAGCTTCGAGCCGGTGGAGATCGTGTCGAACCACGCCGACGAGTACGTGTAGTTGTCGTCGGAGCCGTTGCTGACCAGCTCCAGGGTCTCGTCGAGGTTGTTCGTGCGCTCGTTGTCGGCGAGGAAGTACGCCGTCTCGGTCTTGGTCATCCGGATCGTCGCCCGGACGATGATCCCGGTCAGGCCGATGCCGGCGACGGTCGCCCAGAACAGCTCGGCGTCCGGGCCCTCCGGCGTCAGCGTGCGGACCTTGCCGTCCGCGGTGATGAGGTCCATCGACACGACGTGGTTGCCGAAGCTGCCCGCGCTGTGGTGGTTCTTGCCGTGGATGTCGTTGGCGATCGCGCCGCCGACGGTCACCTGGCGCGTGCCCGGCAGCACCGGGACCCACAGGCCGTACGGCAGCGCCTCACGCATCAGCTGGTCGAGGCTGACACCGGCGTCGAGGTCGACTAGCGCGCTGTCCGGGTCGATCGAGTGGATCCGGTTCAGCGCGGTCATGTCGATGACGAGGCCGCCCGCGTTCTGCGCCGGGTCGCCGTAGGAGCGGCCGAGGCCGCGCGCGATGACACCGCGCTCGCCGGCCTGGGTCACGGCCCGCGCGATGACTTCGACGTCTGCGGTGCTCAGCACGTCGGCGGTGGTCGGTGCCGTCCGCGCCCAGCCCGTGAGCGTGCGACGCTGTGTCTCGGGTCCTTGGGTCACCCGACCAGGGTAGCCACGCCGAAGGACGCCCGGAACGTGACCCTGAAGTGCTCGCTTCTACACTTTGCGCATCAAGGCACAAGCGCCCGCGCGGGTGACCATGACTCAGGCAACGAGGTAAAGCAGTGGTGGCGACCGATCCGCAAGCCGACATCGCAGCTGCTCAGCCGTCCTCCATCGGACTGCTCGGGCAGCTCATTCGCTTCGCCCTGATCGGCGGCTTCTGCGCCCTGATCGACCTGGGTACGTACACGCTGCTGACCCAGGTGGCCGGGATGGCCACTTCACCGTGGGTCGACGTCGCTCGCGCTATCAGTTTCATCGTGGGCACCACCACGGCGTTCTTCCTGAACCGCAAGTTCACCTTTTCGGGCGGACGGCGCGACGGGAAGGCCCAGGTCGGCTCGTTCGTCCTGCTCTACACCGTGACGTTCTTCGTCGCGGTCGGGGTGAACCAGCTCATGCTGCAGGTGCTGCCGGAGTCCGCGTGGCAGCACACACTGTGCTGGGCCGTGTCGCAGGCAACCGCCACGGTGATCAATTTCGTGATGCTCAAGTGGGTCGTCTTCCGCGAGCCGTCGACTGAGGAGAACTGAGGAACTCAATGCCCGGTAAAACAGCCACCCCGGCGCCGACCACCCAAGCCGGCGCGGCCGCCGAGACGCGGTTCACCGAGCACACTCCGCAGGGTCGCCTGACGGCGCAGCGGGGGCTCTACGCCGGCCCCGCGCCGATCGTGAGCAAGGACCTCTACGCCGAGCTCGAGTGGGGCTCGGCCGTGCGGGAACGTGCGGTGATCACCCTCGAGCCCGCCTCCAAGGTGTCGGGCAACACGTACTTCGGCCGCTTCCCGGCCAGCTACTGGCAGCGCTGGTCGACGGTGACCGAGGTTTCGGTCGAGGCCGTCGTCACCGGCACGGGCCTGCTGTCCATGGGCGCCTCCGACGTCGAGGGCGAGCCCCGCGTGGTGGCCGCCGAGCAGGTCGCCGACGTCAAGCAGGCGAAGGTGACACTGACCTCGCAGCTGGACAAGTTCTACGACGGCGGCGCGCTCTGGCTGGACCTCGAGACCGAGGGTGGCCAGACGCTGCGCGTCGAGCAGGTCCGCTGGACGGTCGAGGCGCCGGAGAAGATCCGCCCGACCGCGGTGACCATCTGCACGATGAACCGCGCCGACGACTGCCTGAAGAACCTGCAGGCCCTGGCCGCGGACGTGTCGTCGCTGGAGACCCTGGACGCGATCTACGTCGCCGACCAGGGCACCGACCTCGTCGAGTCCCGTGACGGGTTCGAGCAGGTCGCGAAGGACCTCGCCGACAAGCTGCACTACATCAAGCAGCCGAACCTCGGCGGCGCCGGCGGCTTCACCCGCGGCCTCTTCGAGGTGGCCGGGCACACCGCGACCGAGCACGCGAACGTCCTGTTCATGGACGACGACGTGCTGCTGGAGCCGGACCTGGTGATCCGGATGACGGCGTTCTCCAACCGCGCCGCCAACCCGATCATCGTCGGCGGCCAGATGCTCAACCTGTTCCACCCGAACCAGCTGCACGTCGGCGCCGAGTACGCCCGGCTCAACACGCTCGAGCCCGGCCAGCCGGTCGAGCACTCGCTCACCACCGCCGACCTGCTCGGCGTGGACGAGGAGACGCTGAAGCCGAACCGCCAGGAGCGTCGCCTCGACGCCGGCTACAACGGCTGGTGGTCCTGCCTGATCCCCTACGAGGTCGTGCAGGCCACGGGCTACCCGATGCCGTTCTTCTTCCAGTGGGACGACGCGGAGTACTCCTACCGCGCCCGCGCGCACGGCTTCCCGACCGTCACCCTGCCGGGTGCGGGCGTGTGGCACGCGGACTTCCACATGAAGGACTGGGACGAGTGGCACCGGTACTTCAACCTGCGCAACTCGATCATCACCGCGGCGCTGCACTCGCCGTTCAACCTCAACCTGCTCTCGCGGGTCCTGCTCGCGCAGCTGGTGCGCTACCTGCTGGGCATGCAGTACGGCCTGTCGGCGACGCTGATCAAGGCCGTCGAGGACTTCCTCGAGGGGCCCGAGATCCTGCGTGACGGCGGGGTCGAGGCGATGAAGGAGATCCGCCGCATCCGCGACCAGTACCCGGAGACCAAGCGCCACAAGGCGACCGACGTCCCGGGTATCGCGTCCAACGACATCGGCATCATCAACAGCGCGCCGCGGCCCAGCATGCAGCGCCTGGTGCTGATCAAGCGGGTGCTCGACCGGGTCCTCGGCCGCAGCCGCTTCGGGCTCGGCGCGGTGCCGATCGACGAGGCCAACTGGTGGCACATCGCGCTGTTCGAGACCGCGGTGGTCACCGACGCGAACCAGGAAGGCGTCCGCGTCCGGTCGTACGACAAGGTCAAGATGTTCGACCTGGCCAAGCGCGGCGCGAAGGTGGTCCAGCGGCTGCGCAAGGAAGGCGCGGCGGTGCAGGAGCAGTACAAGCGCGCCATGCCGGAGCTCACCTCGCGCGACAACTGGAAGCGCCTGTACAAGCTCTGACCGACGTTTGCCGAAGGCCGTCTCACGCTCGTCGTGAGGCGGCCTTCACCGGGTCAGCCGTGCATGCCGAAGACCGTGGACTTCCGGTTCAGGTCGTCGAGGTACGCGGCGGCCACGTGGGCGAAGTTGATCGCCACCTCGGAGCCGTCCTTGGTGGTCACCGTTTCGACCGCGCCGGTCTTCACGAGCTGGGCGAGCTTGCCCGTCAGTTTCGCGGATTCGTCGGCCTTCAAGGCGAACAGCAGCGGTTCGCCGCCGGTGGCGAGGTGCAGTACGAGTGCGGGTTTCGGGTCAGCCATGCCTCCATCGGACCAGCGCTGATCTTGCGCTGACAAGGGAGTTCGCTGTCGGCGCAGCATCCGGCTGCGGGCGGGGCACGTCGTGGACTACCGTTTCCGGAGGCCAAGGAACCCGCGGGGGGAAGAGAAGATGCCGCACTCGTTCTCGCTGTCGCTGGCGGCGGTGGACATCCTGCTCGAACAGCTCGGGCTGGGCCGCGCGCCGACGCCGTTCGAGGTCCCGCACGTCGGCACGACCGTCGAGCAGCGCGCGATGATCCGCGACGCCGTCGTCCGTGACCTGAACGGTCGCGGGCTGTGGAGCCGCGGCCGGCTCGACCCGGACGCCGAGCTGGCGCTGGCCACCTTCGTCCGGGGCAGCGTGGTGATCAACGCGGCCGCCGAGCTGGGCGAACGCCACCTCTTCGCCCGCGTGGCGTCCGATGGCCAGTTCGCGGTGCTCGCCCGCCAGGAGGAGAACCTCATCGTCTTCGAGGAGGTCCGCCCGACGGGCATCGTCCCGGCGATCGTCGACCTCCTCCCGCTGACCCCGGCGGCGCCCGGCCAGTCGGTCACCATCGCCCGCCCGGTGGAGCAGCCCCGCCACCAGCGCCGCGACGACGCGTACGACCCCTTCGCCGGCGTCAGCGGCCCGCGCTCGCAGGGCAGCAGTGGCGGCGGCCCGCAGCTCCGCATGATCGAGCGGGTGTTCCAGGAGCCGAAGAAGCGCGTCGGCCAGTTCACGACCCAGACCCGCGGCGGCACGTTCCCGCCCCTGGCCTGGTTCGACACCCCGTCCGGCCGCTGGCTGATGTCCTCACGGGCGGCCGCGGACGGCCAGCGCTGGGTCACCTACGCCCCGGCCGACAACGCCCGCCTGGCCCAGCAGCTGTACGCGCAGCTCGAAGGCCAGTTCTGAGCGCCGGGAACCACGCACGGGGCCGCTGCGTCCGAGGTGAAGATCGGTGAACGGCCGTCGCACAGGGTGCCCGGCTAGTAGACTTCCGGGTGCACACGCACGGCGAAGCGATTCGGGGTGGAACAGCGATGTTGATGGCTGACGGTGGCGGCGGCTCGATCTCGGACATCGTCAACCCGCTTTCCTCTGCCGGTATGGGCGCCGCGGTCCAGAGCGTCACGGCGGAGACGCAGAAGCTGGTCGACGCGGCCAAGGGTGGCGGTTTCAAGATCACCCCCGAAGGTGTCAAACCGATCCGGGACGCCCTGACCGACCTGATCAACGACCTCGGAACCCTGCAATATCAGAGCTCCATGCTCGATCAGGCACCACAACTCGGTAGCCACCCGTACGGGCACACCATCGCCAAGCACGACCAGAAGAGCGCCTCGGAAGCCGAAGGTTCGGCGACCGCAGTCCTGGAGCAGCTCAGGCAGGTCGCGAAGCAGGCCGATGAAGCGCTCGCCAGGGCCGCGGGCTTGTACAAGGGAACCGAGAACGACGCCTTCGCCGCGCTCCAGACCAAGCAGGCTTGAGGTAATGACCAAACTTCTCATCCGTGTCGTGTTGCCGCTCGTCGCCGGCGGATTCTTGCTTGCCGGGTGCACCAGTACCCAGGGCGGAACGGCATCACCTGCGCCGTCGCCGTCAGCCAGCGATTCGGGTGTCCCGGAGACTTCTTCCTCTTCGGGCGGTGGCACCCAGTCGATCACGGATCCCTGCTCGCTCATCGAGATGAGCGACCTCAGTAGCTACGGCGAGTTCAAAGAGCCGCAGAAGAAGACGCTCGCTGGCGCTCGATCCTGCAGTTACCAGCAGAAGATCGCCTCGGCCAGTGATGATTCCAAGGTGATCGGCGCGAACATCCGTGACAGCGCGTCGGTCGCACAGATCAACGACACCGGCGGCGGATTGGTCGATCGCGACATCAACGGGCGTAAGGCCAAAGAGGCGCCCGGCGGTAGCGCTGTCGCCGGTTGCACGCTCGCCCTGCCGGTGGGTGAATCGTCACGGGTGGACGTGGCGGTGATCGGCGCCGATTCGGCGGACGAGGCTTGCCAAATCGCCGAAGCGGTCGCGAAGGCCGCTGTCGAACCGCGGTTGCCGAAGGGATAGGGGAACCCAGATGACGACGCGACAGGGTCCGCCGCCGAAGGCCGCGGACAAGACGCCCCAAGAAGTCCAGGACATGGCGCCTGCCGAGCGCGATGCCTACCTGCAGCAGAAGGCCGACGAGGGGGTCGACCCGGGCAGCTGGTTGTTCGGACCGGTCCAGCAGTGGATCGCCCAGGCCAAGGCGAAGAACCAGGCCCAGGAGATGGGCGACAAGAACGTCGCCGACGCCACCAAGGGCCGCGACGTCGAGTACGTCCAGGGCCTGAACGCGCCGAACTCGGACTACAAGGGCAACGATCACACCCAGCTCCAGGCGTACCTGAACAGCAACCTGAACGTCGACCAAGTGTCCGAGGTCTCGACCGCGTACCACGAGGTGCACAAGGTCTTCGACAAGTTCGCGACGTCGATGAACACCGCGGTCAACGCCTCCAAGGGCACCTGGGAAGGCACCGCCGCGACCAACGCGCAGCAGTACTTCACCAGCCTGGGTACGTGGTCCGACGCGAACTCGCAGAACGCGAAGCTCGCCTCGGAGACCATCTACGACCAGGGCCAAGCCGCGTCCACGGCGAAGAACTCCATGCCCGCCCCGATCCCCTTCTCCTGGGGCGACGAGTTCAAGTCCTGGGCGACGTCGAACCCGTTCAGCCTGCCGGACAACGTCGACAAGTCCCTCCAGAAGCAGAAGGACAGCCAGGCGGCGCACGACGAGGCCGCGGGCGTCATGTCGACCTACGACAAGAGCCTGTACGAGTCCGCGTCGAAGCAGCCGGCCTTCGCGCCGCCGCCCAGCTTCAGCACCGGAGGCGGCTCCGGTGACCCGAACGGTGGGGACGGGAAGGGCATCGACGACCACGTCGGCAGCATCACCATGCCGAGCGGCAACCCGGTGAACACGCCGAGCGGGACGAACAACAACTTCACCACCGGGAACATCCCCGGTCCCAACATCACGCCGCACATCTCCGGTCCCGGCTCGACGACCGGCGCGGGCCTGCTCCCGGCCGGCACGACCACGCCGTCCGGCTTCACGCCGGGTGCGATCCCCGGTGGGTCGACGCAGAACCCGAACCAGTCGTTCGGCGGCATGCCGCCGATGAGCCCGATGCCGATGGGTGGCATGAACATGGGCGGCGACGAGGCCTACAACTCCAAGGTCGGCGGGGGTGGCGGCGGTCGCGGCAGCGGCTTCGGTCCCGGGGGCTCGGGCGCCGGCGGCAGTTCGACCGGCGCGGGCGCCGCGTCGGGTGCGGCCCGGCCGGGCGGCATCGGTGCGGCCGAAGCGGCCGCGGGACGCGGCATGGGCGGCCTCGGCTCGGGCGGCGGCGCGTCTGGCCGTGGCGGCATGGGCGGGGGCGGCATGGGCCGCGGCCAGAAGGGCGAGGGCGACGAAGACACGGAGCACTCGCGCCCGACGTACCTGGTCGAGGGCGACCCCGACGAGGTCTTCGGCACCGACATGCGCACCGCTCCGCCGGTCATCGGCGAATAAGGCGAACGAAAAGGGCCCCCGCCGAGCAGCGGGGGCCCTTTTCGTTGAAGTCTCAGTAGCGGTAGAACTTCTCCGCCCGGCCCTGCCGCACCAGCTTCAGCCACTGCAGGAACGCCTTCGGGTCGCGCTTCACGCCCACGAAGTACAGCCCGAACCGGAGGATCTCCAGCGCGCCGATCTTGCGCATTCCCGGCTGGGACAACAGGTATCCGCGGTTGCGGTACGTGTAGTACCGCTTGACCTCGTTCTCCGGGTCCTGCGCGTGGAACTTGCCGCCCAGCATGGGCTTGAACTCGTCCGAGCCGTCCGGGTGCAGGTACTTCGTCTTCAGCGACGTGCCGAACGGCAGCCCCGAACGCACCAGCCGGCGGTGCAGCTCGACCTCGTCGCCGCGGAAGAACAGGCGCAGGTCCGGCACGCCGACGACGTCCAATGTGGACGAACGGAACAGCGCGCCGTTCATCAGGGACGCGATGCCGGGCAGGAAGTCGACGCCCAGCTCGGACTGCGACCGCTTCCACGTCAGGCCGCGGCGGAGCGGGAACGCCAGCTTCTCCGGGGCGTCGATGTTGGACACCACCGGTGAGATCTCCGCCAGGTTCCGCTTTTCCGCCTCCGCCAGCAGGATCGCCAGCACGTTCTCGTCGGCGGGGCGCCCGTCGTCGTCGGCCAGCCAGACCCAGTCCGCGCCCATCGACAGCGCGTGCAGCATGCCCAGCGCGAACCCGCCCGCGCCACCGAGGTTCCGGTGCGATGGCAGGTACGTGTGCGGCAGCGGGTAGTTGTCGACGACCTCACGGGCCGAGTCGTCCGGCCCGTTGTCCACCACCACGAGGTGGTCGACCGGCCGCGTCTGGGCCGCGATGATCTTCAGCGAGTCCGCGAGCAGCTCGCGCCGGTGCCGCGTGACGACCACGCCGACGACCGCGCCGTCGGGCAGCTGCCGGGTCTCGCTGACCATCATTCCCCGCCGTTCGTCGTCGCCGTCGCCGGTTCGATGCCCAGACGCTGCAGCGTTTCCTTGCTCATGTCCACGAACGGGTCGCGGCCCTTGTACCCGGTGAGGACTTCCCGCAGCGATCCCCGTTGCTTGATGTGACCTTCGTCCATCCAGAGGGCCGAGTCGCAGAGCTCGAACAGGAACTCGTCGGCGTGGCTGGCGAACACCAGGATGCCCGAGCGCTTGACCAGGTCCTTGAGGCGGTCGCGCGCCTTGTTGAGGAACGCCGCGTCGACCGCGCCGATGCCCTCGTCGAGGATCAGGATCTCCGGGTCGATCGAGGTGACGACACCCAGCGCCAGCCGCACGCGCATACCCGTCGAGTACGTCCGCAGCGGCATCTGCAGGTAGTCACCGAGCTCGGTGAACTCCGCGATGTCGTCGACCCGCTTCTCCATCTCCTTGGCGCTCATCCCGAGGAAGAGGCCGCGGATGATGATGTTCTCGACCCCGGAGATCTCCGGGTCCATGCCGACGCCGAGGTCGAACACCGGCGCGATCTTGCCCTGGATCCGCGACGACCCGCGGGTGGGCTCGTAGATGCCGGCGAGCAGCCGCAGCAGCGTGGACTTGCCGGCACCGTTGTGCCCGACGAGGCCGACCCGGTCGCCTTCGCGCAGCGAAAGCGTCACGTCGTGCAGGGCTTCGATGATCGGCACCTTGGTGTCGGTGCCGATCTTGCCACCGACCTTGCCGAGGACCTTCTTCTTCATCGACCGGGTCTTCGCGTCGAAGATCGGGAAGTCGACGAAGGCGTTGTGAACGTCAATGCTGACCATTTGTCACACCCAGTAGGAGACGCGAGCACGGTAATTGCGCATCGCGACGAGCGCGAGCGCCCAGCCGACGATGGTGATGGAGACGACCACGATCCAGTTGCCCAGTGTGAACGACTGGCCGAGCAGCGGTGCCCGGACCACCTGCATGAAGTGGTACAGCGGGTTCAGCTGGATGATCGGCAGCACCCACGAAATGCTCGCGCGGGCACCGCCGCCGAGCAGCTGGTCGACCGGCCACACGATGGGCGTGCCGTAGAACAGCAGCTGGATCAGCGAGTTGATGACCTGCGGGATGTCGCGGAAGCGGGTCGAGATGATGCCCAGCAGCAGCGTCACCCAGCCCGCGTTCAGCGCGAGCAGGAAGAACCCGGGGATGGCGAGCAGGATGTTCCAGCTCAGGCCCGGGTGGCAGTACAGGTCCGCGTGGCACAGGCCGTCCGGGGAGCCCAGCGAGTAGTTGTTGTCCAGCGCCGAGAAGAAGATCACGAGGATCACGACGTAGACGATCATGTTGTGCGCCAGCAGCAGCGTTTGCCGCCACACCGTGCGCAGCATGTACACGCTCAGCGGTGCGGGGAGCTGCTTGATCAGGCCCTCGTTGGCAATGAACGTCTCCATGCCCTCGGCCAGGCACCCGCTGATGAAGCCCCACAGGATGAAACCGGTGGACAGGTAGGGCAGGAACACCTCGATCGGCGAGTGGAACAGCTGCGAGTACAGCAGCCCGAGCCCGAGCGCGATGACCGCCTGGCTGATCGTGATCCAGAACGGCCCGATCACCGAGCGGCGGTACCGCTGCTTGATGTCCTGCCAGCCGAGGTGACCCCACAGCTCGCGAGCGGAGAAACCGGTCTTGATGTCGGCGAAGGCGCGCGCGAACGTCTTGCTGTCGGACGGCGGGGGCACCGACGTCGCTGCGGGAGAGTTCGCGGCCTGAACCGTGCTGGTGGCATGCACGTGGACGAGGGTACCGATGGGATGAGCGGCGTCCGGGCCACCCCGCCCGTGTGGTAGAGCTCGGAGACCCGCTACGCGGTGGGTCACTCGTCCGTGCTGGTACTTTCTCGGCTTATGACTGCTGCTCTCGGCGCGGCGAGCCTGATGGTCAACCTGCTCGCGGCCTACGCCGACCGGCCAGACCCGCGTTCGGTGGCCGTCGTCGGCAACCAGCCGCTCCCGCCCGACCCCCAACGGGCGAAGGCGATCGACGCGTGCGACCTCGTGATCCGCGTCAACGGCTTCGTCGTCGACAAGCCGGGCGAGGAGGTCGTCGGCTCCCGGACCCACGTCGTGGTGTTCAACCGGGCGATCCGGGCCACCCCGTACGTCTTCCAGGACTACCGGAAACGGCTCTACCTGCTGGTCGAGCCCGGCCGGATGCACTGGGAACCGGAGGACGTGCCGGGCTGGTGGCCCGCCGACCTCGGTGCGGTCCCGGTGTCGAACCGCGAGGTCGTGCTGCCGCTGTCGGACGCTCTGGGCCTGCCGACCCGCGACGAGCCGACGTGGTCGACCACCGGCACGCTGGCCGCCTGGGTCGCGCGGACGTCGTTCCCGACCGCCCAGCTCGTCCTCACCGGGTTCTCGTTCATCGACAACCCGGACCAGACCTCGTGGGAGCACGCCGCCGGCGACTCCTGCATCGTCGGCCCGGAGCACCAGATCGCCGCCGAAGGGCGGCTGCTGGACTCCTGGACCAAGACCGGTGACACCACCCTCCTGCGCTGAAACGCGCGTCCCCACCCCACGTAAGGAACACCCCATGGCAGTGCAGAAACTGGGCAGAGGCCTGCTCGAGCGGATCGTCCGGGTCGTCGACTTCCGCGTGGACGAGCGCACCCGCGGGCTCGCCGAGCGGGTCAACAACCTCGAGCACGCCACCGCCGACCACCGGCGCCGGCTCGACAACGCCGAGCACAACCTCGAGCAGGCCCGTGGTGACCTGCGCTGGGCCCGTGCCGAGCTCGACCGCCTGATCCCGCACGTGGCCGCCCAGGAAGGGCGCCTGGAGACGCTGCGCGAGTCGATGTCGCTGGTGCCCAGCACCGACAGCGCGCAGATCGCCGAGGCCCGCACGCTGATCGAGGAGATCCAGCGGCAGCACGCCCAGATCCGCGTCCGGCTCGCCGGCATCTCCCGCTACGAGGACCGGCTCCGCCGCATCGAGGACCGGGTCGAGCAGCCCGTCGCCCAGTAGCTTGCGCGCCCGGGAGGCCACCGAGGCGGACGCCGAGCTGCTGCTGGGCTGGCGCAACGACCCGCGGACCCGGCAGTCGTCGCGGTCGACGGCGGTGGTCGCCCTGGCGGAGCACCTCGCGTGGCTGCGCGGGGTGCTCGCGGACCCCGACCGGCTGCTGCTGGTCGTGGACCACGAGGACGCGCCGGCGGGCACCGTCCGGTTCGACCGCCGGGACGGCGACGGCTGGGAGGTCAGCATCACCCTCGCGCCGGAGCACCGCGGTCGTGGCCTGGCCGGCGCGGTGCTCGCCGAGGGGGAGCGGGCGGCGCGGGAGCGCCTCGGTGTCCGGGTCGTGCTCGCCGCCGTGCACCAGGACAACGCCGCTTCGGCGAAGCTGTTCGACCACGCCGGCTACACCGAAGCCGCGCCTGCCGTCAGCGGCTTCCGGCAGCTGCGCAAGACTCTGAGCTGACCCGCAGTCCACCCCGGGGAGGCACCATGCACGACATCCGGTTCGGCGCGCACCTGATCGGTCCGGGCCACGCGCCGTTCGTCATCGCCGAGATGTCCGGCAACCACAACGGCGACCTCGACCGGGCGCTGCAGATCATCGACGTCATCGCGGAGACCGGTGCGCAGGCGGTCAAGCTGCAGACCTACCGGCCGGACACGATCACCATCGACGTCGACACCCCGGCGTTCCGCATCGGTGACTCGCATTCCCTGTGGGGCGGCGAAAACCTGTACAAACTGTACGAAAAGGCCCACACGCCCTGGGAATGGCACGAACCGCTCTTCGAGCGCGCCCGGGCGCGCGGGCTGGAGATCTTCTCGAGCCCGTTCGACCCGACCGCGGTCGAGCTGCTGGAGTCCCTGGGCGCGCCGGCGTACAAGATCGCGTCGTCCGAGATCGTCGACCTGCCGCTGGTCGAGCTGTGCGCCCGCACGGGGAAACCGCTGGTCATCTCCACCGGCATGGCGAACGTCGCGGAGATCGACGCCGCGGTGCGCACCGCGCGTGAAGCGGGCAACGACCAGCTGATCGTGCTCGGCTGCACGGCGAGCTACCCGGCGTCGCCGTCCGAGAGCAACCTGCGCGGGCTGCCGCTGCTGGCCGGCCTGACGCAGACGCTGGTGGGCCTGTCGGACCACACCCCGGGCATCGGGGCGCCGGTCGCGGCCGTCGCGCTGGGCGCGGTGGCCATCGAGAAGCACGTCACGCTCGCTCGCGCGGACGGCGGCGTCGACTCGGAGTTCTCGCTGGAGCCCGCGGAGCTGGCGGCCCTGGTCACTGAGACGCGGCGGGCCTGGGAGGCGCTGGGTGAGCCCGTGCTGGGCCCGCGCGAGAGCGAGAAGGAGGGCCTGCGGCTGCGGCGATCCCTCTACGTCGTCGAGGACGTGCGCGCCGGGGACGAGGTGACACCGGCGAACGTCCGGTCGATCCGGCCCACCGGCGGACTGGCCCCGGCCGAGATCACCAAGGTCGTGGGGCGCACCTTCCGCGTCGACGCCGCGAAGGGCACGCCCCTGACCTGGGACCTGATCTAGAAGAAGTCGCGTACGGCGTCGACAACGCGGTCGACGTCGGCGTCCGTCAGCGACGGGAACAGCGGCAGCGAGAGCTCCTGCTCGTAGTACGCCTCGGCGTTCGGGCAGAGGCCGCGCCGGTAGCCGAGGTCCTCGAACACCGGGTGCCAGTACACCGGGATGTAGTTCACCTGGACGCCGATGCCGACCCCGCGCAGGTGCTCGAACAGCGCCTTGCGCCGGCCCTCGAGGACCCGCAGCGGGTAGAGGTGCCACACCGGGTCGGCGCCCGGGCGGCTCGGCGGCGTCGCCACGCCGTCGACGTCGGCCAGCGCCGCGGTGTACCGCTCGTGGATCTCGGCGCGGCGCTTCTTGAACTCCACGAGCCGCTTCAGCTGGCTGCTGCCGAGCGCGCAGAGGACGTCCGGCAGGCGGTAGTTCAGGCCGAACTCGTGCACCTCCTGGTGCCAGGCGCCCTCGTCCGGGTAGCGCTGCTCGGCGCGGTCGCGGACCAGGCCGTGGTTGCGGAACTTCCGGGCGCGGTCCAGCAGGCCCGCGTCCGGGGTGACGACGGCGCCGCCTTCGGCCGTGGTGAGGTTCTTCGTCGGGAAGAACGAGAACGTCGTCAGGTCGGCGATCGAGCCCACCGGACGGCCCTGCCAGGAGCCGCCGACAGAGTGCGCCGCGTCCTCCAGGAGCAGCGCGCCCGCGTTGTGGGCGATTTCGGCGAGGGCGTCCAGCTCGGCCGGGTGGCCGGCGTAGTCGACCGCGGCGACGACCTTCGTGCGTTCGGTCACCGCGGCCGCGGCTGCTTCGACCGAAAGGTTCCCGGTGTCCGGTTCGACGTCGGCGAAGACCACCTTGGCGCCGTGCAGGACGGCGGTCGCGGCGGTGGCGACGAACGTCATCGGCGCGGCGACGACCTCGTCACCCGGCTTGAGCGCGGCCGCCGCGTACGCGACGTGCAGGGCCGCGGTGCCCGAGGTGACGGCCACCGCGGGCGAGCCGCCGGTGTACCCGGCGAGGTCCGTCTCGAACTGCTGGACCGCGGGCCCGGTGGTCAGCCAGTCGCCGCGCAGCACGTCGACGACGGCCTGGATGTCCTCTTCACTGATCGACTGGCGCCCGTAAGGCAAGAAGTCAGGCATGCTGCTCGACCAGTTCGCGCAGCTCCTCGCCGTTCAGCCAGAGGTCGTTGGTGTCCGAGCGGTAGGCGGAGCCCTCCGGCATCGGCGTGCCGTCCGCCGGCGGCTGGAAGCCCCAGCCGGCGAGGTGCGGCTGCACGACGTACCGGTCCTTGAGCTGGACCGTCCGGCGCGCGTCGTCCGGCGCGATCATCTCTTCGTGCAGCTTCTCGCCCGGGCGGATGCCGACCTCGTGCATCTCGCTGCCCGGCGCGATCGCCTGGGCCAGGTCGACCAGCCGCATGCTCGGGATCCGCGGCACGTACAGCTCGCCGCCGTGCATCTGGTCGAACGAGTCGACGACGAACCGCACGGCCTGGGGGAGCGTGATCCAGAACCGGGTCATGTCCTTGTGCGTGATCGGCAGCGACTCGCCCTGCTGGGCCAGCTTGCGGAAGAACGGGATGACGCTGCCCCGCGAGCCCATCACGTTGCCGTAGCGCACCACGGAGAACCGGGTCACGTGCGCGGCCGCGTAGTGGTTGCCGCTGATGAACATCCGGTCGGCGCACAGCTTGGTGGCGCCGTAGAGGTTGATCGGGCTGGACGCCTTGTCCGTCGACAGCGCGACGACCTTCTTGACGCCGGTGTCGATCGCGGCCTCGATCACGTTCTGCGAGCCCATGACGTTGGTCTGGACGAATTCGAACGGGTTGTACTCACCGGTGTCGACCTGCTTGAGCGCGGCGGCGTGCACGACGTAGTCGACGCCGTGCATGGCGCGCTCGAGCCGGCGCCGGTCGCGGATGTCGCCGATGAACCAGCGCAGGCGCGGGTCGTCGTTGAACAACTGCCGGGCTTCGTACTGCTTCAGCTCGTCGCGGGAGAGCACGACCAGCCGGCTCGGGTTCAGTTCGGCGAGCGCGTGCGCGATGAACGCCTTGCCGAAGGAACCGGTCCCGCCGGTGAGCAGGATGCTGGAGCCATCCAGCTCGGACATCGTTGACCTCCGCGTTCGGGTGACGGTGTGCGTCGGCCATCATGTCACCCATGCGTGCAGCGCCCGTGGTCAACGCCGTCATCCAGGCCCGGTCGTCGTCGACCAGGCTGCCCGGCAAGGTGCTGCGCCCGCTCGGCGGCCGCAGCGTGCTGGGCTGGGTCGTCCGGGCCGCGGCGGCCGCACCCGGCGTCGACCAGGTGGTGGTCGCGACGTCTTCGGACGCTTCGGACGACGACGTCGCGTCGGAAGCCGCCCGCTGCGGAGCCGCGGTGGTCCGCGGTCCCCTCGACGACGTGCTGGGCCGGTTCGCGGTGGCGCTGGCCGAGCACCCCGCCGACGCCGTGATCAGGCTCACCGCCGACTGCCCGCTGCTGGACCCGGCGCTGATCGGCCAGCTCGCGACGCTGTGGCGGGCCCAGCCGTCGCTGGACTACGTGAGCACGACGCTCGTCCGGACGCTGCCGCGTGGGTTCGACGCCGAGCTGGTGCGGGCCGCCGTGCTGCTCGACCAGGTCTCGACGGCCACCGGGGCGGATCGCGAGCACGTCACTTCAGGCATCTATTCGCAGCCTTCGCGCTACTCGTGCGCCGGTGTCGTGGTGAGCCCGGCGGCCGACGACCTGCGCGTGACGTTGGACACCGCGGAGGACTGGTCGCTGCTTTCGGCTGTGGTCGGCGAACTCGGCGACGGCGTCGGCGACTGGCGGGCCGTCGTCGCGCTGCTGCGGTCGCGGCCGGAGGTGGTGGCGCTGAACGCGCACGTCGAGCAGAAGAAGGTCGGATCGTGAGGCTGCTCCTGCGGGCGGACGCGTCGGCGTCGATCGGCGCCGGGCACGTCTCACGGGCGGTCGCCTACGCCGAGCGGGCCGTGGCGCGCGGCTTTTCGGTCGCGTTCTCGGGCCGGGTCGACAACGCGGAGTGGCTCGCTTCTCGCTTCGACGAGCTGGGCGTCCCGCGCGTGCCTTTCGACGCTTCCGGGTTCGACGCGGTGGTCGTCGACCACTACGGCCTCGGTGACCTGCGGAAAGAGATCAACGCGGCGGGTGCGCTGCTCGTCTCGATCGAGGACGACGTGTTCGGGCGGCGGCCCGCGGACATCGTCGTCGACTCGGGTTTCGCGCCTTCTTTTCGGCCTGACGACGGCTCGGACGTCTTGCTGCGGGGGATCGAGTACGCACCGCTTCGGGACGTCGTGCGGGATACGCGCCGGGTCCCTTCCGGGCCACCGCCGCACGTTACGGTGGCTCTGGGCGGCGGTGACCAGTGGGCCCCGACGGTCGGGTTGCTGCTTCGCGCGCTTCGCGACACGGAACTGCCGTTCGCGGCGGACGTGCTGGTGCGCGGCGAACCTTCGCGGCCCGCCTTGCGGCCGGACCAGTCGATCCGCGTCGCGGCGCCGAGCCCCGCGCTGCTGGAGCTGTTCGCGACCACGGACGTCGCGGTGAGCGCGGCCGGGGTGACGTTCGTGGAGCTGTGCTGCCTCGGCGTCCCGACGGCGGCGGTGCGGCTGGTGGACAACCAGGAACCGGGCTACCGGGCGGCTTTGGAACTTGGCCTGGCGGCGGGACTCGGCCCCGCGGAGTCCCTGTCGGAGCGGCTGCCCGCGGTGACGGCGGTTCTGCGTTCACTGTTGTCCGACTCGGCTCTTCGGCGGCGGTTGTCGGCGGCAGCGTCGTCCACAGTGGACGGACTTGGTGTCGATCGAGTGCTGGATCAGGTGGAATCGAGGACCGGAACTGTCCGCGATGCTTCGTATCGTTGAGGCATGACGATCACCCCGTTCCGCATCGACGTTCCCCCAGCCCAGCTCGACGATCTCCGCGCGCGCCTGGCGAACACCCGCTGGCCGGACCAGCCCGCCGACGCCGGCTGGCGGCTCGGGGCGCCCGTCGACTACGTGCGTGAGCTGGCCGAGTACTGGCGGACGGGCTTCGACTGGCGGGCGCAGGAGGCGCGGATCAACGCGTTCCCGCAGTTCACGACGACGATCGACGGGACGAACGTGCACTTCCTGCACGTGGTCTCCCCGGAGCCGTCCGCGACGCCGGTGCTGCTGACGCACGGCTGGCCGGGCTCGATCGTCGAGTTCCTGGACGTCATCGGCCCCCTGACGGACCCGCGCGCGTACGGCGGCGACCCTTCTACGGCTTTGACTGTGGTGGTCCCGTCGATCCCGGGCTACGGCTTCTCGGGCCCGACGCCGACGCCGGATTGGGGCCCGGAGCGGATCGCGCGAGCGTTCGCCTCACTGATGACCAGCTTGGGCTACGAGCGGTTCGGCGCCCACGGCGGCGACTGGGGCGCGATCATCTCGCGAGAGCTGGCGATCCAGTTCCCGGCGCGGCTGCTGGGGATCCACGTGACGATGCTGGCCTCGGCGGTCGCGCGGACCGCGTCGGACCTCGACGGCCTTCCGGACCAGGAGCTCGGCCGGCGTTCGCTGGAGAAGGGCCAGGCGTTCTCGGCTTCCGGAACGGGCTACGCGATCATCCAGGCGACGAAGCCGCAAACGCTTGCGTACGGTCTGCACGATTCTCCGGCGGGCCAGCTGGCGTGGATCGCGGAGAAGTTCCGCTCGTTCTCGAACAGTCCGGTGGACCTGATCGACCGCGACGATCTGCTGGCGGACGTGTCGATCTACTGGTTCACGGAGACGGCCAACTCATCGGCTCGGTTGTACGCGGCGTTGACGGGAGGCTGGGGAGCACCGCCGGCGTCGAACACGGTCCCGACGGGGGTAGCGGTCTTCCCGGACGACATCGGCCTGCCGATCCGGACACTGGCGGAGCGAACGGACAAGATCGTCCGCTGGACGGAGTTCCCTCGCGGCGGGCACTTCCCGGCGTTGGAGGAACCGGACGCGCTGATCGGCGACATCCGCGAGTTCTTCCGCGCTCTCAGGGCTTGAAGGTCAGGGTCGGGCAGCGGCCCCGCCTCTTCTTTGCAGGGCGGGGCATGTCCTGAGGGGTCGAGTTCGACCAGCGGGCCGCTGCGCTGTCATGAACGACTCTTTCACCTCACCAGACGACATGAACGAGTCGTTCATGACGTCCGGGCTGCCACCGCCGAGGCGAGGGGCCGCCACTCCTGGCCCCGCCCTTCCCTGGGGGGCGTGCCCTTGTCCAGTCTATCGCCGCACCCGGACAAAACCGCCGCGAAGCGAGTTGTCCACAGGGGTTGTCCACATCCCCTCCGGTCTGTGGACAACCCCGGGACAACCGTCAGAGGTACTGACCCGTCCCCGAGATCCCCGGCCCGTGCGGCTCATGCCCCGCACCGGCAGCCGAAGGCCCAGCAGGCAACCCCCGCCGCATCTGCTCCAACTGCACCCGCGCCGCCATCTGCTGGGCGAACAAAGCTGTCTGGATTCCGCTGAACAACCCCTCCAGCCAGCCGACCAGCTGCGCCTGCGCGATGCGCAGCTCGGCGTCCGAAGGCGTCTCGTCGTCGGTGAACGGCCGCACCAGTCGCTCCAGCTCGTCCTGGAGCTCCGGTGCCAGCGAAGCAGCCAGCTCCTTCACCGACGTCTGGTGGATTTCGCGGACCCGGGTTCGGGATGCGTCGTCCAGCGGGGCCGCGCGGACCTCCTCCAGGAGCTGCTTGATCATCGTGCCGATCCGCATCACCTTGGCCGGCTCTTCGATGAGCTCGCCCACCGCCTCGGCGTGCTCCGCGCCCTCAAGCGGCGAGCCGTCCTGCCCGACTACCACCACGTGGGGTGAAGATTCGTGGTCGGTGTCACCCGCTGTGCCCGATTCCCGGAAGTTCGGCTCGGTCATGTGCTCCATCCTGGCTCGCGTTCGCCACGCTCCGCGACACCCGCGGGGTGTCCGTCTCCGAGCGTAGCCGCTCCCGGCTTTCCCGGTGGCTCTCCACCCAACCCCGGACGCACGGCGAAACCGCACGTCCGTACGGTGTCCCCATGGCGTTCGACGTCGCTCGTATCCGTGGGCTCTTTCCCGCGCTGGGTGACGGCTGGATTCACTTCGACGGCGCCGCCGGAATGCTGGTCCCGGAACAGGTCGCTTCGGCCGTTTCCACGGCGATGCGCGCCCCGGTGTCGGGGCCGGGTGGAGCGTTTCCGGCCTCACAACGCGCGGAAAGCATCGTGACCGCGGCCCGCCGGGCCGTGGCCGACCTGGTCGGGGCCGACCCGGCCGCCGTCGTGCTCGGGCCGAGCTCGCCGGTGATGCTGCGCCGCCTCTGCGACGCGCTCGCCGAGCGCTGGACCATCGGCGACGAAGTCGTCGTGTCGAGGCTCGACGAACAGGCCAACCTCGCGCCGTGGCAGCGTGCCGCGAAGCGCGTCGGCGCCGTCGTGCGCTGGGGCGAAATCGACATCGAGACGTGCGAACTGCCCGCGTGGCAGTACGAGCAGCTCGTGTCGGCGCGCACGAAAGCCGTCGCGGTCACGCTCGCGTCCGGCTCGGTCGGCACCCGGCCGGACGTCCCGACGATCATCGAGTTCGCCAAGCGGGTCGGCGCGCTCGTCGTCGTCGACGCCACCTACGCCGCGCCGTTCCTGCCGCTGGACATCAACGCTCTCGGCGCCGACGTCATGGTCGTGTCCGCCCAGGCCTGGGGCGGGCCTTCGGTGGGCGCGCTCGTGTTCCGCGACCCCGAGCTGATCGAACGCATCGCGTCCGTCTCGCTCGACCCGGCCGCGCGCGGCGCCGCCCGCCTCGAGCTCGGCCCGCACGCCTACCCGCTGCTGGCCGGGCTGATCGCGTCCATCGACTACCTCGCCGGGCTCGACGACGCCGCGTCCGGTTCGCGCCGCGAGCGCCTCGTCACCTCGCTCGGCTCGGCGAAGTCGTACCACGCCGGGCTGCTCGCGCAGCTGTCGACGGAACTGCTGTCGTTGCGCCACATCATGGTCATCGGCAACGCCATGCGCCGCATTCCCGCGCTCGCCTTCGCCGTCGCCGGCAAGAAGTCGCCCGAGGTCGCCGAATACCTGGCTTCGCAGGGGTTGTGCGCCTTCGCCGATGACGGCGCGGCAGGCGTCTTCGCATCACTCGGCGTCGGAGAAGTGGGCGGCGCCGTGCGGATCGGGCTCGCCCACTACTCCAACGTCTTCGAAATCAATCAGCTCGTGCGGGTCCTCGAAGAACTGCGTTAAGACTTCGCCGCCAGCAGGATCTTCCCGAACACGCTGCCCTCTTCGAGCGCGCGGTGCGCGGACGCGGCTTCGGCCATCGGCACGACCTGGCCGATGATCGGCTTGACCAGACCCTCGGAAACCAGCGGCCACAGCCGTTCGCGGACGTCGGCGACGATCGCCGCCTTCTGGTCCAGGGGCCGGAAGCGCAGGCCCGCCGCGAACACCGAAGCCCGCTTGCCGAGCAGCGCGCCGACGTTCAGCTCGCCCTTCACCCCGCCCTGCATGCCGATGATCACCAGCCGGCCGTCCTGCCGCAGGGCGTCGACGTTGCGGCCGAGGTAGGACGCGCCCATGTTGTCGAGGATGACGTCCGCGCCGCCGGTCTCCTTCTTGAGGACCTCGACGAAGTCCTCTTCTTTGTAGTTGATCGCGAGGTCGGCGCCGAGCTGGCGGCAGCGGTCGAGCCGCTCGGCCGAACCGGCGGTCACGACGACGGTCGCGCCGAGCGCCTTGCCGACCTGGATCGCGTGCGTGCCGATGCCGCCGGCGCCGCCGTGGACCAGCAGCACGTCGTCCTCGGCGAGCTTCGCGTGCATCACGACGTTCGCCCACACCGTGCACGCCACCTCGGGCAGGCCGGCCGCGGTGATCAGGTCGATCTCGCCGGGCACCGGCAGCAGCTGCCCGGCCGGGACGACGGCCTTCTCCGCGTAGCCGCCGCCGGCGAGCAGCGCGCAGACCTCGTCGCCGATTGCCCAGCCTTCGACTCCTTCGCCGAGTTCGGCGATCGTGCCCGAGCACTCCAAGCCGATCGTTTCGCTGGCCCCGGGCGGCGGCGGGTAGTGGCCCTGGCGCTGCAGGAGGTCCGCCCGGTTCACCGCGCTGGCCGCGACGTCCAGCAGCACTTCGCCGGGGCCGGGACGCGGTTCCGCGACCTCCGACCACTCGAGAACGTCCGGGTCACCTGGTTCACGGATGGTGATCGCGTACATGTGTCGACTGTATACCGGCTAACGAAGTTCCCGCCGAATGACGCATTGACGTACTACTCATTCGGAACAAAGGTGAGCAACCATGTCACTCTTCAGAAAGAGATTCCTCCCGCCGATGGCCCTGGCCGCCGGCGCGACGCTGGTGCTCGGCCTCACCCCGGCCGCCGCCGCGAGCACGGTCCCCGACGGTCCTGCCCTGGCGAAGCAGCTCGTCAAGAAGGTCGACCTCAACGGCGTCAACCGGCACCTGATCGCCCTGCAGCGCATCGCCGACACCAACGGCGGCACGCGGGCGGCGAGCACCGAGGGCCACAAGAAGTCCGCCGAGTACATCGCGACCAAGCTCGAGGCGGCCGGCTTCCAGGTGACGCGCCAGGAGTTCCCGTTCACCTACGCGGAAACCCTGGCCGAGAAGCTGACCGCGGGCGGCCAGGACGTCCCGGTCATCGCGATGGAGTACACCGTCTCGACGCCGGTCGGCGGCATCACCGCGCCGCTGTCGGTGGCCGCGGTCGACGAGACCAGTGGCTGCGAGGCCACCGACTACCCCGCCGACGTCGCCGGCAAGATCGCGCTGATCAAGCGCGGTGGCTGCTCGTTCGCGCAGAAGCAGGCGACCGCCGCGGCCGCGGGCGCGATCGGCGCGGTCGTCTACAACAACACCGACGGCGACCTGAACGGGACCTTGGGGGACCCGGCCGACGCGAAGATCCCGACCGGCGGCGTCACGGCGGCGGCCGGGGCGCAGCTCGCCACCCTCGGCGGCCAGCCGGTGACCCTGGAGCTGCGCACCTTCCAGGAGGCGCGGACCAGCTACAACGTCATCGCCGAGACCAAGACCGGGCGCAAGGACAACGTCGTGATGCTGGGGGCGCACCTCGACAGCGTCCCGGCCGGCCCCGGCATCAACGACAACGGCACCGGCTCGGCGGCCCTGCTCGAGACGGCGCTGCAGCTGGGGAGCAGCCCGAAGGCCAACAACGGCGTCCGCTTCGGCTTCTGGAGCGCGGAGGAGTCCGGCCTGATCGGCTCCACCTACTACGTCGACTCGCTGACCTTCGAGCAGCAGCTCGACATCGCGCTGTACCTGAACTTCGACATGATCGGCTCGCCGAACGCCGGGTACTTCGCCTACGACGGTGACGACTCCGACGGTGTCGGCGCGGGCCCCGGCCCGTACGGCTCGGCGCAGATCGAGAAGACCTTCGTCGACTACCTGCAGGCCGCGCGCGGGGTGTCCCTCGAGGGCACCGACTTCACCGGGCGTTCGGACTACGGCGAGTTCATCGCCGTCGGCATCCCGGCCGGCGGTCTCGACACCGGCGCCGAGGTCCTGAAGACCCCGGCGCAGGCGGCGAAGTGGGGCGGCACGGCCGGCATCGCGTTCGACCCGTGCTACCACCAGGCCTGCGACAACCTGGGCAACATCGACCGGGTCGCGCTGGACCGCAACGCGGACGGCATCGCCTGGGCCCTCGGCGTCTACGCGACGAGCACCGAGAGCGTCAACGGCGTGAAGCTGGGCAAGAGCAAGACGGCCAAGCAGAAGGCCGCCGACCGCGGCGCGCAGCGGAACTTCTCCGCGCACGCCGTCGCCGGTGACCCGCACGCGCTCACTTCCTGAGCACAGGCAGAAGGGGCCGTCCCGGCTGGGACGGCCCCTTCGTCGTGACTAGCCGAGGTTGCTGGTGCCGAAGGTGTCGCAGCGGGCCGGGTCGCCGGTCTGGAAGCCGGTGGTGAACCACTTCTTGCGCTGCGCGGACGTGCCGTGGGTGAACTGCGAGCTGTTCACCTGGCCGCCGCCGAGCTTGGTCTGGATGTAGTCGTCGCCGATGCGGGACGCGGTGTCCAGCGCGGAGGCGATGTCGTCCTGGGTGACGTCGGTGATCAGCGGCTTGCCGCTCTCGGTCGGCGTCGTCGACGCGTGGTTGGCCCAGACGCCGGCGTAGCAGTCGGCCTGCAGCTCCAGGCGCACCGAACCCGACGTCGGGCCGCTGCCGGAGCCCTTCTTCGACGTGCCGAGCAGGTTCTGCACGTGGTGGCCGTACTCGTGGGCGAGCACGTACGCCTCGGTGAAGAGGCCGCCCTGCGCGCCGAAGCGGGTCTTCAGCTCGTCGAAGAAGGAGAGGTCGATGTAGACCTCGGAGTCGGCCGGGCAGTAGAACGGCCCGGTGTCGGAGGTGGCGCTGCCGCAGCCGGTGCGGACGCCGCCGTTGAAGAAGTTCGTCGGCGCCTTCCGGTAGGTCGAACCGGAGCGCGCGAACTGCTGCGTCCAGTAGTCCTGGACGGAGTTGACGACCGCGACGATGGCGCAGTCGTGGTTCTTGTTGGCGTCCGCGCCGGTCTTGCACTCGCTGGAGAGCTTCGAGTTGTCGACCTGCTGACCGGAGCCGACGCTGCCGAGCCCGCCGCTCAGGCCGCTGCCGCCGGTGCTCACCCCGCCGAGCTGGGAGAGCACGAAGTAGATGATCAGCCCGACGACGCCGAGTCCGCCACCGCCGAGCGCCACGCGGCCGCCGATCCCGCCGCCGCCTCCACCGCTTCCGCGCAGGTCCTGGACTTCTGAGGCGTCCAGGCCGGCGTCGTCGTCGAATCTCACCCGCGAATCGTACTGTGCTGTTCGTGGTCAAGCCGACTACACGGAACGAGCCTGGGTGCGGCCGTCGCGCTGGCGGCCACACCCAGGCTCTGTACCGAGGTTGTGTCTTGGTCGAGCGGTTGGCCGCGACTGGGGGCCGGCGTTCAGGCGCTGTCGTCACGACTGCCGAGGTCGTGACCCGATACAGGCCCGATCGACGCCGTATGCGTGAACGCATGGAAGCCCGCGCGGGTGCTGTTCACAATCGCGTCCGGCCCGTTCATGTGCCGTTCCGGTCGCGGGGACGCAGCAGGCGGTCAACCGCGAGGATCACCCGTCACGCAACCACCTGACCTCTCCTGGCGGGGAGCCGGGCCGGCACGTCGCCGTCGTCGAGCCGCATACCCTGGCCGACCATCCGCCGACAAGAAGAATGCGCCTTTTTCCGCCGAGTCTCAACCTTTTCGTAACCCCACCTTCGGGCGATGTTGCGACGGCATTTTTACCGGCACGCAGTTCGGACTCGGACCGCGCGGTCCCTTGATCAGCGTTCTAGGCTGCCTTATGACCGAGGAGCGGCCTGTGCGTTGGTTGAACGAAGCCGAGATGGCGGCGTGGCGCTCCTACATCGTGGCGACCCTGAAACTGCGGCAGGTGCTGCACCGGGAGCTGGCGGTGCGGCACGACGTGTCCCTGACCGACTACGAGGTGCTCGTCTGCCTCGAGATGCAGGCCGGCCACCGGATGCGGATGTCCGAGCTGGCCGTGCTGATGGGCTCGACGAAGAGCAGGCTGTCGCACCAGGTCGGCCGGCTCGAAGACGCGGGGGTGGTCCGGCGGGTCCGTGACCCCGAGGACAAGCGCGGGGTCATCACGGAGCTGACCGACGAGGGCCTGGCTCTGCTCGCGAAGGCCGCGCCCACCCACCTGGAAGGGGTGCGCGAGCACCTCATCGACCTGCTGAGCCCCGAGGAGCAGGCGACGATCGCCGCGGCGTTCGACCGGGTGCTGGGTCACCTGTCCGAGGTGGACGGCTGAACCCGGGCGCGGCTACTCCGCGCCCGGGGCCTGGAGCGGTAGCGGTGGGATTCGAACCCACGGAGAGGTTGCCCCCTCGCATGTTTTCAAGACATGTTCCTTCGGCCGCTCGGACACGCTACCTCGCCCCACGAGGGTAGCCGACGGAGTCCGGGGGCCCGGGATGTGCTCCGGGGCATGGGGTTGGTGCACCGGGCCTACTTCCAGGTGAGCGTGAGCGCCGCGCCCTGCGCGCGCCCCGCCTCCGCGGCCGGGGTGCGGGTCGCCGGGTCCAGCGGGTTCTGGCCGATCGCCGCGACCGACGCCTCGTCCGGGGTGACCAATGCGACCTCTGCGCCCGCCGCGCGCAGGTCGTCCAGCACCGTGAGCAGCGGCTTCTCCATCGGGAACGGGGAATCCGCCGTTCCCAGCGGCGACACCACCGTGACGCGGGTGCACCCCGTCGCGTAGTCGGCGTTGTCGGCCGAGCGGACGCCGCCGTCCACGTACCGGCGGCCGCCGATCGTCACCGCCGGCCAGATGCCCGGGACCGCGCAGCTCGCCGCCACCGCGTCGACCAGGGACACCCCGGACGCGCGGTCGAAACGGCGAGGCTCGCCCGTCTCCGCGTCGACCGCCACGATCACCAGGCGCTGCTCCGGCCACTCGTGCACCGGCAACCGCTCCGCGACCACCGCCCGCCGGTCCGCTTCGGGGACGGTCTCGGCCGTCAGCGCCAGCCGGCCCACCGCGCGGCGGACCTCGGCCGGTGTCGCCGAGCCGGTGACCGCGCCGCCGAACTCCGCCGCGAACTTCTCCAAGTCGAGCTCCACCGGGATCTCCCGGGTCTGCCGCGCCGGCTCGGCCTGGCGCGCGAACAGCTCGTCGATTGAAACCCCGCTCGTGACCTGCGCCGCGACCACCGACCCCGCCGAGGTCCCGACGAGCAGGTCCGCGCCCGTCAGGTCTTGGCCGTGGCCGGCCAGCCCGGTCAGCAACCCCGTCGTCCACGCGACCCCGGCGACCCCGCCGCCGCCCAGCACCAAAGCCTGTCCGCTCATGCGGCCAGCCTAGCGAGGGGGTCCGACAGTTTCAGGGACGCTTCAACGCCTGGGCGGCCATCCGTGCCCGCACCTCGGGACGGCGCAACGGCGGGATCGTCGCCGGCGGCTGGCGGCGCTCGGGCAGCTGCTCCAGCAGCCGCGTGGTGATTTCGGTGATCTCGGCGACCGCCGCTTCGAACGGTTCGCGCGTGGCGTCCGACAGCGACTGCACGCCGGTCACCTTGCGCACGTACTGGCGGGCCGCGGCCTCGATCTCCTCGCCGGTCGCGGACGGCTGCAGTCCCCGGAGGGTGGTGATGTTTCGGCACATGCAGCCCAGGGTACGACTCTTCGGACGCCTCGATCACACGGTCGGGTAGGCCCGGCCCCACGTCGTTGACGCCGGATCCCGCCGTTGGGCAGTGTCGGGGAAGTGCCTCTCAGACCGCGTCCCTTCCGCTCCGCCCGCCCCGAACCCGTGATCGCCGAAGAAGAACCCCGCGAAACCCCGATCCCGGAACAGGCCTGGCCGCGCGTGCGGGCCGACGAGCTGGTCACCCTCGTGGCACACGTCTTCGCCGCCCACGGCTTCCCCGAAGCACGCGCCCGCATCGCGGCGGAAGCCCTCTGCCACGGCGACCTGACCGGTTCGCCGGACACCGGCGTCGCCGACCTGACCCGGGTCCACCTGCCGATGCTGAAGACCGGGCACGTCGTGCCGCACGCCGAGCCGCTGATGATCGCCGACCGCGGGGCCGCCGCGCTGCTCGACTACCGCCGCGCGCCCGGGTTGTGGGCGGTCGGCGACGCGATGGACCGGGCGGTGGCGCGGGCCGGCCGCTTCGGCGTCGGGCTCGTCTCGCTGCGCGGCGTCGGGCCGTTCGGCCGGGCCGGGCACCACGCCGCGCGGGCCCTGCCGCACGCGATGATCGGGCTGGTGCTCGCCGCGGGCGGCGAACCCGGCCAGCCGATGAACCCGCTCGGCATGGCCGCGCCCGGGGGCGCGTACCCCGAGTTCATCTTCGACATGGACCGCTCCGGCTCGGAAGGCGCCGGGCTGACGCTGCTGGTCGAGGTCCTCGCCGGGGTGCTCTCCGGCGTGGCCGACCACGAGCACGACACGGGCCTGCTGGTGCTGGCGATCGCGCCGACGACGCTGCGCAGCGCCGACGGCTTCTACCGCGCGGCGAGCGCCCTCTTCGGCAGCATGCTCGGCTGGGACGGCGGTGCGCCGATCCGCTACCCCGGCTGGCGCGAGGCCCAGCACCTGGAGCAGTGCCGGGCGCTGGGGGTGCCCCTGTCCGGCCCGGTCCGCCGCGAGCTGGACGCACTGGCCGCGTCGATCGGCCTGCCCCCGCTGACCAGCGTGGGTTAGCCCGGCCCAAGCGCCCCAATGTGGCCTTCGGTGCGTGAGACGCAACCAAGGCGGCCTTCGGTGCGTGAGACGCAACCAAGGCGGCCTTCGGTGCGTCAGACGCAACCAAGGCCGCCTTGGGGCGCTCGGGTCAGTGCACCAGGATGACCTTGCCGCGGTTCGCGCCGACGGCCACGACGTCCCCGTTGGTCAGCTGGCGGCCGCGGCGGGTCTCGACCTCGCCGTTGACGGTGACCTCCTCCGCGTCGATCAGGTCCTTCGCGTGGGAGCCGTCTTCGGCGAGGCCGGCCAGCTTGAGGAACTGGCCGAGCCGGATCGGCTCGCCGGTGATCGGTACGTCGACGGGGTCGCTCATACCCCGCATCATGCCGCTCAGGTGCGGGCGGTCGTCTGCCGGTACAGCGCCTGGACGTCCGTGTCGAAGTAGCTCGAGTACGACGTGTCCGGGTCGTCGCCGCCGTACTCGAAGCCGCCGATGACGCCGATGACCGTGCCCAGCCTCGTCCGGGGGTCCGTGCCGATCACCCACGGGCCGCCGCTGGTGCCCGTCGGGAAACCCGCGCAGTCCACCTTGAGCTGGTAGGTGTCCTGCCGGCTCGTCGTGTTCCGGCAGACCGCCGGGACCTCGGAGTCGTCCGGGTAGCCGGTGAGCGTGATGGCCTGCTCGAACTCGGTGCCCGTCGCGAGGGCGTTCGCGCCGACCAGGGTCTCCAGGGGCTTCGTGGCCCCCGCCTGGTGCGCGGTGGCGAAGCCGACGTCGAGGTCCGGGTCCGACGACGCGCTCCAGCCGGGCGCGACGAGCTCGTCCGACACCGTCCAGTAGCCGAACGGCGCGACGCCGTCGTGGTAGCCGGGCGCGAACGTGACGCCGGTGAGGTAGCCGCCGCCTTCGCCGTCGTGGATGCAGTGGGCCGCGGTCAGCAGCACGTCACCCGGCCGGCTGTGCACGACGCTGGCGGTGCAGTAGTGCGACCCGTCGAGGAACAGCGCCCCGACCGCGGGACTGGACTCCGCGGGCAGGTCCGGCGTCGACACCGGCACGGCCTCGACGGTGTCCGGAGGGGACGCGCTCGCGGACCGCGGCTGCCGGGCCGCGAAGACGACGAAAGCCGCGCCGAGCAGCAGGACCGCGGCCAGGGTGAGCAGGACGGCGGGCCGCCGCACGCGCATCGCCTCCTCGTCGTCCTCGCCCCCGGTCTGTCGTCCCCATCACCTTAAGGTGCCGCACCGACACGATCGGCACACCCACAGCAAGCTCACAGCCGCTAATATCCGTAACTCGTGGGTAACACCTAAGGAGCGCCGATGAAGCAGTTCGCGGACAAGGTCGTGGTGGTCACCGGGGCGGGCTCGGGGATCGGGCGGGCGCTGTCGCTCGAGTTCGCCCGGCGCGGGGCGCGGGTCGCCCTCTCCGACGTCAACGCCGCGAACGCGGAGGAGACCGCGAAGCTGGCCGGCGACAACGCCCGCGCGTACGTCCTCGACGTCGCCGACCGCGCCGCCGTGCTCGCCCATGCCGACGAGGTCGCCGACGAGTTCGGCCGCGTCAACGTCATCGTGAACAACGCCGGGGTGGCGCTCGGCGCGACCGTCGAGGAGATGACGTTCGAGGACTACGACTGGCTGATGGGCGTCAACCTCGGCGGAGTCGTGAACGGCACGAAGGCCTTCCTGCCGCACCTGATCGCGTCCGGCGACGGGCACGTCGTGAACATTTCCAGCGTCTTCGGTTTCGTCGGCGTGCCGACGCAGAGCGCGTACAACGCGGCGAAGTTCGCGGTCCGCGGATTCACCGAAGCCCTGCGCGAAGAAATGCTGATCGTGCGGCACCCGGTCGCGGTGAGCTGCGTGCACCCCGGCGGGATCAAGACCAACATCGTGCGCAACTCCCGCAGCGCCGCCGACGACCAGGAGAAGGCCGCGCAGGGCTTCGAACGGATCGCCCGCACCACACCGGAGAAGGCGGCACAGACGATCCTGCGCGGGATCGAGCGGAAGTCGGCGCGGATCCTCATCGGACCGGACGCCTACGTCATCGACGCCATCCCGCGCGTGCTCGGCTCGGCCTACCAGCGGCCGCTCGCGATCCTCGCGCGGATGGGCCTCAAGCAAATGGAAAGGTGAATTTCCGGTTGCGCCACAAGGGGGATCCTTCACTCAATGGAGTTGCGTTTCTGACAGGGCCGTCCGAAATGGTCCAGAATGCGTGAGGTCCACGAGCCCCGTACCGGAGGTCCCTGATGCTTCGCACCGCACAGCGCAGTGCGACCCGTCCGTCCGGCGACACCGCGGTGGAGCTGCTGGATCGCACCGGCATCATCGCGGCGAGCCTGCCGAAGCGCCGTCGCACCGACGACGACCTGCCCGAGCTCGAGCCGATCTACACCCGGCCGCCGGTGTGCGACCAGGACCTGCGGCCGAAGTCGGTGGTGATCCGGCGGCGCGCCCGCACGTGGCTCGGCAGTGGCGCCGCGGTGCTGCTCGTCGCCGTCGGGTGGCTGGGCGGCGGCATGCTCTCCGGCGGCCTGTTCGGCTCCGCGCCGGACGACGTCGCGCAGCCGGACTCGCGCCCGGCCGTCGCCGAGGCGCCGGCGCCCCCGCCGCAGGCCCCGCAGGCGCCGGCGGTCACGCCGCCGCCGACCACCGTGTACGTGGCGGTGCCCGCGAAACCGGCTCCGAAGAACATCCAGGCGCAGGCGAAACCGCAGCCCAAGAAGAAGCCGGCCGAGGACGACGAGGCGCGCGTCGACCTGCCGCCGTCGCCGACGTCGTCGGCGCCTGACCCGGTCCGGTCCTGGATGGACGCGGCCGAAAGCATGATGCAGCAGTACCAGTACCGCGCGGAGACGCCGACCACCCGCCGCTGACTCAGGCGCCGGACCAGCGGTACTCGTGCTCCGGGCGCCCGGTGGCGCCGTAGCGCAGGCGCATCTGGACGGTCCCCGACTCGGCCAGCGCCGTGAGGTACCGCTGCGCCGTCGCCCGCGCCATGCCCAGCTCGCCGGCGACCTCCGCGGCCGACAGCGGACGGCCCGCCCGGCGCAGCTGCTCCGAAACGAGCCGGGACGTCGCTGTCGACTGGCCCTTCGGCGCGGACGTGCGGTCCTGGTCGTGCAGCACCCGGTACGCGCGGTCGACGTCGTCCTGGCCCAGGGCGCGGCCTTCGGTGAGCAGGCCGCGGAAGCGCGCGTACGACGTCAGGCGTTCCGCGAGCTGGCGCGTGGTGAACGGCTTGATCAGGTAGTTCAGCGCACCGGCCCGGATCGCGGCCGCCACGGACGCGCTGTCGGTCGCCGCGGACAGCACGATCGTGTCGGTCTGCAGCTCCGGGAGCACCGCGAGGCCGGACTCGTCGGGCAGGTAGACGTCGAGCAGGACCAGGTCCGGCGCGAGCTCCCGGACGCGGGCGCGGGCCTCCGCCGCGGTGTGGGCGGTGCCGACCACCGCGAAGCCGTCGACCTCCTCGACGAACCCGGCGTGCACCCCGGCGACGCGGAAGTCGTCGTCGACGATGAGCGTGCGGATCATCGGTCCTCCGTCAGCATTCCGGGCAGTTTCGCGACGAACAGGGCACCCGTCTCACCGTCGCCCGGGCCGGCCAGCCAGACGTCGCCGCCGCGGGCGCGGGCCGCCTGCCGGGCGAGCGCCAGCCCGAGGCCGTGGCCGGGCGCGATCTTCGTCGAGACGCCTTCGTCGAACAACGTCCGCTGCAGCTCGCCGGGCACGCCGGGCCCACTGTCCACAACGGACAAATGGAGTGTGCCGCCCTCGGCGAGCAGGCTGATCTCGACGGTCGCCGGCCGCCGCGGGCCCATCCGGGCGGCGTGCAGCGCGTTGTCGACGAGGTTGCCGATCACGGTGTTCGCGGCGATCGGGTCGGTCACGGTCGTGGGCACCCAGGTGTCGTCGGCGAGCTTGAGCGTGAGGCCCTTTTCCTGCGCCTGCTCGGTTTTCGCGACCAGCAGCGCCTGCAGGTACGGGTCGGCGACGGCGTCGCCCAGCTCGCTCGGCCGCGCCGACGTCGAATCCGTCAGCGTCTGCAGGTATTCGACGGCTTCGGTGTGGTGGCCGAGCTGGAGCAGCCCGTAGAGCGTGTGCAGCCGGTTCGCGAACTCGTGCCGCTGGGCGCGCAGGCCGTCGGACAGCACGCGGATGCCGTCGAGCTCGCGGGTGAGCGTGTCGAGGTCGGTGCGGTCGCGGAAGGTCAGCACGGTGCCGATCGGCCGTTCGTCCAGGTGCACCGCCCGCGAGTTGATGACGAGCACCCGGTTCCCGGCCACCGCGAGGAGGTTGTCGACCGGCAGTCCTTCGGCGACGGCCTTGTGCAGCCGAGGGGAAAGTTCCAGCTCGGCCATCGCCGCGCCGATCGGGAGCTCGGTGCCGAGCAGGCGTTCGGCTTCGCCGTTGCGCACCGAGACGCGGTTCGTTTCGTCGACCGCCAGGACGCCCTCGCCGATCCCGTGCAGCACGGCTTCGCGTTCGTAGAGCAGCTCGGTGAGTTCGTGCGGTTCGAGGCCGTGCGTCACGCGTCGCAGCCGCCGGTTCAGCAGCGCCGACGCGCCCGCGCCGAGCAGCAGCGCGCCGCCAGCGAACAGCAGGGTGATCGCCAAGAGCCGGTTGAAGTCGCCGGTCGGGTCGCCGACTTCGAAGCCGACGCTGACTTCGCCGACCACGCGTTGCCCCTGCCAGATCGGGGTCTTGCTGCGCACGGACAGGCCGAGGGTGCCGCTCTGCACCGCGCTGATCTCGTCCTCCCCGGCGAGGGCTCGGTCCGCCGGGGTGCTGACCGGCTTGCCGATCTCGGACAGCGTCGGGTGGGCGAGCCGGATGCCCTTGTCGTCGGTGATCACGACGAAGAGCGCTTCGTTGACCTTCGTGACGGCGAGGACACGCTCTTCGAGCGGGCCGCCGGGAAGCTTCGCGGCCGCGTTCGCGACGACGACCGGGTCCGCGGCGACGGATTTGGCGATGGCGAGCGCGCGGCGCCCGTACTGGTCGGTGAGCGTGCGTGACAGCAGGACGCTGACCAGCGCCACCCCGAGCCCGACGACCAGGGCGACCACGCCGATCTGCAGCAGCAGCACCTGCCTGCTGAACCGCATCCGCGGGAAGAGCGCCCACTTTGGCATGGCTGGGAACATACCCCCAGGTCAAGCCCGTGCGCTAAACGAGCAAAACATGCATAACGCGCAGCTCGCACGCAGAACGTCGACAAGCTTCACCTGGCCGCCACGCCTGCTTAACGTGCCTTCCAGCGTGATCCCCACCACGTGACGAAGGAGTCACCTCCCCATGGTTCCCCCACTGATCGAACTCACCGGAGCCACCAAACGGTTCCCGAGCGGGTCCGGTTCCGTGCACACGGCCGTCCGCGACCTGACCATGACCGTCCAGCCCGGCGAGTTCGTCGCCGTCGTCGGCCCCACCGGCTGCGGCAAGTCGACGACGCTCTCGCTGGTCTCGGGGCTGCAGCCGCCGTCCGCCGGGCGGGTGCAGGTGAACGGCGAAGACGTGAAGTCCATCCCCGACGGCGTCGGGTACATGTTCCAGACCGACGCCGTGATGCCGTGGCGCTCGGTGCTGGAGAACGTCGCCTCCGGCCCGCGCTTCCGCGGGGTGCCGAAGGCCGAGGCCCGGGCGCAGGCCGTCGACTGGATCGGCCGCGTCGGGCTCGCCGGGTTCGAGAAGTACTACCCGCACCAGCTCTCCGGCGGCATGCGCAAGCGCGTCGCGCTGGCCCAGACGCTGGTCACCAAGCCGAAGATCATGCTGATGGACGAGCCGTTCTCGGCGCTGGACGTGCAGACCCGCGCGCTCATGCAGGATGAGCTGCTGCGGCTGTGGTCGGGGACCGGAGCCGCGGTGATCTTCGTGACGCACGACCTCGACGAGGCGATCGCGCTGTCCGACAAGGTCGTCGTGCTGACGTCGTCGCCGGCCACGGTGAAGGACATCTTCGAGATTCCCCTGGAGCGGCCGCGGAAGGTCGAGGAGCTTCGGCTCACCGAGGAGTTCCGCAAGCTCTACGCCGACATCTGGGAATCGTTGCGCAGCGAGGTCGACAAGGCCCGCGAGAAGGGAGCCACCAATGTCGCTTGAGACTCCGGCGGCGCCGTCCGCTCCCTTGCCGGTCCTGGAGACCGAGCAGGACATCCTGGCCCGCGCGAAGCAGGCGTCTTCACGGCGCAAGCGCAACATCTGGCTGCTGCGCCTGGCGATCGTCGTCGTCTGGCTCGGTAGCTGGGAGCTGACCGCGACGTACTGGATCGACCCGTTCTTCTACTCGAAGCCGTCGAAGATCTGGGAGCGGCTGGTCGAGTGGTTCAGCGCCGGCACCGACTTCGGCTCGATCTGGTACCAGATCGTGGTGACCGTCGAGGAGGCCGCGATCGGTTTCGTCATCGGCGCCATCGCCGGTGTCGTGTTCGGCGTGATCCTCGGCCGCAGCTCCTACCTGGCCCAGGTGCTGGCGCCGTTCATCAAGGCCGCCAACGCGTTGCCGCGCATCGTGCTCGCCGCGCTGTTCGTCATCTGGTTCGGGCTCGGGCTGTCGTCGAAGGTCGCGACCGTCGTCGTGCTCGTGTTCTTCGCGGTGTTCTTCAACGCCTTCACCGGGGCCCGCGAGGTGGACCGGAACCTGATCGACAACGCCCGCATCCTCGGCGCGACGCGCGGCCAGGTGCTCAAGTCGATCGTGCTGCCGAGTGCGACGTCGTGGATCCTGTCGTCGCTGCACGTCGCCTTCGGGTTCGCGCTGATCGGCGCGGTCGTCGGTGAGTACACCGGCGCGAAGGCCGGGATGGGCTTCCTGATCGCCAACGCGCAGGGCACGTTCGACACGGCCGGGGTGTACGCCGGGATGCTGATTATCACCGTCGTGGCGCTGCTCGCGGAGTGGGGCATCAGTTCGCTCGAGGGCAGGCTGCTGCGGTGGCGCCCGCCGTCCGCCGCCGACGCCGCGCACGGAGTGGTCTGACATGCGTCTGAAGAGGACAGTCGGCGTGGTGGCCGCGCTCGCGGTCGCCATGGCCGGGGTCACGGCGTGCCGCGACTCGCGGGAGATCGCCATCGGGGACACCGGCCGGCCGCACATCAAGATCATGATCGGTGGCATCTCGAAGGTCATCTACCTGCCGGGCCAGCTGGCGCAGCAGATCGGCGCCTACGAACGGCAGGGGCTGGACATCGAGCTGTTCGACCAGCCGTCGGGTGCCAACGCGGAGACGTCGCTGCTGGCCGGCGAGGTGCAGGGGGTCGTCGGGTTCTACGACCACACGATCGACCTGCAGGCCAAGGAACAGTGCATCCAGAGCGTGGTGCAGTTCGCGAACGTGCCGGGCGAGGCCGAGATGGTCGCCACCGGCAAGGCCGGGGAGATCCGCTCCGGCGCGGACTTCAAGGGCCGCAACCTCGGCGTCACGTCGCTGGGCTCGTCGACGGACTTCCTGACGAAGGCGCTCGCCTCGCGTGGCGGCGTCAGCTCGAAGGACTACACGCCGGTCAAGGTCGGCGCCGGGCAGACGTTCATCTCGGCGCTGAACCAGGGTTCGATCGACGCCGGGATGACCACCGACCCGACGATCGCGCAGCTGACGAACACCGGCCAGGCGAAGGTGCTCTACGACATGCGTACGGTCGAGGGCACGAAGGCCGCTTTGGGTGGTTTGTACCCGGCCAGTTCGCTGTACATGGGCTGCGAAATCGTGAAGCGGTATCCGGACATCGTGCAGAAACTGGCCAACGCGTACGTCGAAAGCCTGAAGTGGATTTCGACGCACACACCGGAACAGGTCGCCGACATCATGCCGCCGTCGTTCGCCGGCGGGGACAAGGCGCTGTACGTGAAGTCGCTGAAGGACAGCCTGCCGATGTTCACCAAGGACGGCCGGATGGACCCGGCGGGTGCGCAGAACGTGCTGAAGGTGCTGGGCGAGTCGTCCAGCAACGTCAAGCCGAAGAAGGACAAGATCGACCTGTCGCAGACGTACACGACGAAGTTCGTGGACGTGGCGCGGGCGCAGTCCCAGCAGTAGGAGCCCCGCTCACCTGACCGGGCGGTAGGTGAGCGATATCGACCCGTAAAGGCCTCTTTCCCCCGCGGAGGCCTTTACGGGTCTTTTCGGGCAATGGGAAGACCATTCGAAAGTAGCTACCTTCTTTTCAGCGCGGCTCCAACACTTGGGATACGGCTTTCCCGGTCCCCATCGGTGAATGGAGTCCCCGCATGTCCAGAATCCTTTCGTCGCGTGCTGCCCGCGTCCTCACGGCGGTCGCCGCGGCCGCGGCCGGCCTCGCGGTGTCGGGCACCGCGCACGCCGCGGTCGAGTACGGCTCGCACCTCCACGGCCACCAGTTCTCGGGCGGCAACTGGGGTGGCTACGTCAGCTTCGGCAGCTTCACCACGGCGACGGCGAGCTGGACCGAGCCGACGGTGACGTGCCGGTCGAGCAACGACCTCTTCGCCCCGTGGGTCGGCATCGACGGCGATGGATCGTCCACAGTGGAACAGACCGGCGTCGAGACGGACTGCTCCAGCGGGCATCCGGTGTACTCGGCCTGGTACGAGATGTACCCGGCCGCGCCGGTGTACTACAACGTGTCGGTCGGCGCGGGCGACCACATCACCGCGACGGTGACCCGGACCGCCACCAACACCTACCGGCTCGACCTGTCCGACACGACCAAGGGCTGGACCAAGACGACCACGAAGTCGCTGACGTCGAAGCACGCGTCCGCGGAGGCGATCATCGAGTCGCCGACCGACTCCTACCCGACGATCTCCGGGGGCATCAAGTTCACCGGCGTCAAGTTCAACGGGACGAACCTGGCCTCGACCAGCCCGTCCGGCCTGAACGCCGACGACCGCGGCACGAACACCTGGATCCCGGGCGCGATCGGCTCGGACGGCCAGAGCTTCACGATCTCGCGCCACTGAGCTATTTCAGGTTGTTGATGGCCCACGAGACCACCATCACCGCCAGGACGAGCGAGATGGCGGCCTGCAGCATCATCGTCAGCTTCGCCCAGATCCGCAGGGGCATGACGTCGGTGGGGCTGAAGGCGGCCGCGTTGGTGAAGGAGAAGTAGAGGTAGTCCAGGTAGGACGGTTCCCAGTCCTGGTGCGCCAGGTCCGGGTCGGCCATCTGCGGGAACTGCAGGTCGGGGAACTCCGCCCGGCCTGTGGCCCGCCGGCCCGGGCCACCGCGGTCGAACTCCCAGTACCAGAGCGAGAAGGCGACGATGTTCGTCCAGTAGACGATCCCGCCGGTGACCAGGACGGCCCCGGCGCGGTCGCCGATGGAGCTGGTGACGATGCCGTAGACGAGCTGCACCGCGGACGCGCCGTTCACCGCGGTGACGGCCGCGACCAGCAGCAGCGAGATGACCCGTTCGACGGCGCTGAACTGCGACATCCGTCCCGGGTTGACCAGCAGCAGCGCGACGACGAGCAGCCCGGAGACGGCGGGCAGCAGCCACTTGGGGTGCAGCGCCATGTCATCGGGCAGGGCGACCTGCAGCACCAGGGTGGCGACGACGACGCCCATGGCGGTCCACCGGGTCTCCCCGGAGGTCCGCCGGCGCCACGCGGGAAGGGCCTGTTCTGTCACGCGCCCAACGTAAGGCGGTCACCGCGGGCCCGCCAGTGGCCCGGCCGATGCCATGAAAGACCCTTTCATGTCGCCAGACGCCATGAACGACTCTTTCATGGCGTTTCGGGCCGTTCGTGACCTCAGCCGGCCGGTGCCGTGGTGACTTCGCCGGGCAGCTTGCGGGCCACGTCCGTGCGCGAGCGCGCGCCCAGCTTCCGCAGCACCTTCGCCACGTGCTGCTCGACCGTGCGCGGCGAGAGGAACAGCCCGTCCGCGATCTCCCGGTTCGTCCGCCCCTCCGCCAGCATCCGTGCCACTTCGCGCTCCCGTGGCGAAAGCTCGCTGCCGTACCCGCGCCGCCCGCGTTGCGAAGGGGCCCAGGCGCCGTGTTCGCGCAGCTGGTGACGGCACCGCCCGGCATCCCGCGTCGCGCCCAGCTGTTCGTACGCCTCGGCCGCCGCCGTCAGCTCCTCGATCGCGTCGCGGTTGCCCGCCGCGAGGCGGCACATCGCCGCCCTTTCCCGCATGCCCGTCGCCGGGTACGGCATCGGTAGCGCCGCATAGCCCGACGCCGCTTCGTCGAACAGGGCCGCCGCGGCCAAGTGCTTTCCGCGCGCCTCCAGCAACACCGCCCGGCCGGCGACCAAGGCCGCCGTCGCGACCGGGGCGTCCCGGTCTTCGATGCCGCGGGCGAACGCCTCGACCACGCTGTCCGCCTCCGGCCAGCGCCCGGCCCGCGCGTACGCCTGCGCCGCCGCCGGGACCAGCGCCGCCGCCCAGATCCAGACGCCCTTGCGCCCGGCCGCGGCCACCGCCGTGTCGGCCGCCGCGCACGCGCCGTCGACGTCGTCGGTCGCGAGGAGCACGGCGATCAGCACCCCGGCCGCCGAAAGCACCACCGGGTTCGGCCCGCGGTCCGGCGCGTGGACGCTCGCCGCGGTCAGGTGCCGTTGCGCGGCGGCGAACTCCCCGCGCACGGCGGCCAGCCCGCCGAGCACCAGCGACGACTCCATGACGATCGGGCCGAGCTCCGGATAGCTGTCGCGCAGCTGCTCGGCGGCTTCGGCGAGCCCGCTCCAGCGCCCGCGCACCCAGTCCAGCCGGACGCGGGTGCCCTGGATCAGGCCGATCGCGTACAGCGCGCCCGCGTCGGTCGCCCGCCGGACGCCCTCGGTCACCAGCCGGTCCGCCCGGTCGAGGTGCCCCGCCCACGACTGGCCGTCGGCGAGGTTGCACCACAGCCGGGCCAGCTGGACGCGCTCGGCGACCGTGCCGACGGTGTCCGACAGCGCTTCGAACTCCGCCCACGCCGAGCCGTCGCCGACGTGCGACGCGGCCGCGATGCGGTCGGCGGTCAGCGCGAGCCGCAGCTCCGGGTCGTCGAGCCGCTCGTACACCTCGCCCGCGCGGGCGCGCCAGGATTCGTGCCAGGACAACGGCGTCAGGCCGTCGATCGGCTGGGCGAGCAGCGTGATCCCGCGCGCGGCGAGGTCGGGCCGGTCGGTCAGCTCGCCGATCGCGCGCTCGACCTCGAGGCGGCCGCGGCCGAGCCCGCCGATGGTCCGGACCTGCAGCATGCCGAGGCTCAACCGGATCGAGCCGCGGACCGACGGCGGCAGCGTCACCTCTTCGAGGACGCGTTCGAGCGTGCCGATCACGTCGGGCCGGAACCCCCGCAGCGCGACCTGGCTCAGCTTGCCGGCGACGCGTCCGATGTCGGCCTGCGCCGGGCCGGGTTCGGCCAGCACCGACTGCAGGAGGTCGATCGCACGGGACGTCTCGCCGCGGGTGACGGCCTCGTCCGCGGCGGCTTCGGCGTAGTGCCGCCACTGGTCGACGCGGCCGGCCGCGCGGGAGTGCCGGGCCAGCAGCGTGAGCGGCGGGGACGGCTGCGCGGCGAGCACGCGGATCGCCTGCGCGTGCAGCAACGCGCGCTCGGGCCCGCTCACCGTGTCGTAGACCGCCTTGCGCGCCAACGGATGCCGGAAGCCGTACCGGCCGTCGCCGACCTCGCCGAGCACCCCGCCGGACAACGCCGCGAGCAGCGCGGTGCGGAGGGTGTCGTCGGACAGCCCGGCCAGCTCGCCGAGCACGGCGGCTTCGGCGCCGACACCGAGGACCGCGGCCGCGCCGGCCAGCCGCACAGCCGGCTCAGGCAGCGTGGAAAGCCGCTCGGTGACGGCTTCGCGCAGCAGCACCGGGACTTCGAGGTTCTCCAGCATCCGGTCGGAGAGGACTTCGCCGACCGGCAGCCGCTCGGCCGCTTCGCGCAGGGCCCGCAGCGTCTCTTCGACCACGAACGGGATCCCGGCGGTGCACTCGTGCACCTTCGCCGCGAACTCGTCGGTGACGCGGGGCAGCTCGAGGATTTCGACCGCGAGCTTGCGCACCGCCGTGACGTCGAGCGCGCCCAGCGCGACGCGCGCGGAGTGGACGGCCGGATCGGTGCGGAACGGCGCGCCGAGCGGGCCGGGCCGGACGTCGGTCGCCGACCGGTACGTGGCGACCACTGCCAGCTCCGGCGGCATCGAGCCGGCGAGGAACCGCATCAGGTCCCGGGTGTCCTCGTCGGCCCACTGGAGGTCGTCGATCAGCACGAGCGCCGGCCCGCACGCCCGCAGGAGCTCCCGCACCGCGCGGAAGACGCGGTGGCGTTCGGCGACCGGGTCGGCGAGGGGCTCGGGCCGGGGAGGAAGCGCTTCCGCGAGCTCGGGGAGCAGCGGCCGCAGCACGCCGGCGACCGGGCTGAGCGGGCCGAGCGGTGCGTCGCCCACCGCGCGAAGCGCTTCCAGGATGGGCCCGTAGGGAAACGGTTCCCGCATCGGCTGGCAGGCGCCGGTGAGCACGCGGCTGCCGTCGAACTCCTTGCGCCGCCCGATCTCGGCGAGCAGCCGGGTCCGGCCCATGCCGGGCTCGCCCTCGATCAGGACCGCGGCCGGGCGCCGCCGGAGCACGTCGACGATGGCGTCGAGCTCGGTGTCGCGGCCGGTCAGCCGGGCGGGTCCAGACCGGACGGACACCGAGGTGGCACGGGGAGCCGTCAACCACACAACGACCTCCTCGACGTGCACCGGGGACTGTGCGCGGGAGCCTAAGCAGCGCTCAACCGTCCGTAAACCATTAACCGAATAGGTGGTCGGTACCGCCCTCACACGTCCGCCTACCGGCTGTCACCGGTTTGCCGCGGGATCCGCCGGTCCCGGGTCACAGCGCGTGCGAAACCGCGGTGATCACCCCGTTCCGGCCGCACGTAACGCGTTCCGGGAGGGGTGACGGCTACTGAAAGTAGTTCACGGAAACCCTACTTAAGGACCTGTCCGTCCGGGTGACGACCGAGGGTCAGGACCGCTTGGAGCAGGGGATACGTCCGGGGTGAATGCGTATACCCATTCGCCGGGCGCCCGGATTGCACCGTAACGCCCACTGCGGGGACCCTCACCCGGGGGAGTACCACTGCGTGGCCGGTTCAGCGCCGCGCGTAACCATCTAGGGAGAAGCATGAAGATCGCCAGACTCTTCGGTGCCGCTGCCGCCGTGGTGATGACGACGGGTGCGCTCGTCGCGGTCGCCGTCCCCGCCTCGGGCCAGGACCTGCTGAACCCGGACATCGTGCCCGCCATGCAGCGCGACCTGGGCCTGACCCAAGACCAGGTGCTGACGCGGCTGAAGAGCGAGGACGTCGCGAACAAGGTCACCGAGGCCGTCAGCGCGACGCTCGGCGACGCGTTCGGCGGCGCCACCTACAACGCCGCCACGGGCAAGGCGCACATCCAGACGACGAGCGCCGCCGAAGTCGCCAAGATCCGGTCGTCCGGGGCCGAGGCGGAGGTCGTGAAGTTCAGCGCTCGCCAGCTCGACTCCACTGTGGACAAGTTCAAGGCCCTCGACAGCTCGGCACCGTACGCGGTCACGGGCTGGGGCGTGGACTCCGCCACCAACCGCGTCACGCTGTCCGTCCTGCAGGGCCAGCGCGCCGCCGCCGACACCTTCCTCACCCAGTCCGGTGTGGACAAGTCGTCGGTGACGATCCTCGACGCGGCGGCGAAACCGACGCTGCACGCCAACATCCGCGGTGGTGACGCCTACTACATCGGCGGCTCTTCGCGCTGCTCGGTCGGCTTCTCGACCACGACCGGCTTCCTGACCGCCGGCCACTGCGCGGCCCTCACCGGGGGCGGCTCGCTGACGGGCTCCAACGGCGCCGCGCTCGGCTCGTGGGGCACCTACCGGTTCCCGGGCAGCGACTACGCCTCGGTCCGGACCAACAGCAGCTGGACCCCGGTCGGCCAGATGAACAACGGCACCCGCGTGACGGGCTCGTCCAACGCGGCGACCGGCACCTCGGTCTGCAAGGCCGGCTCGACCACCGGCTGGACCTGCGGCACGGTCGGCGCCAAGAACCAGAGCGTCCGCTACGCCGAGGGCACGGTCAATGGCATGACCGCGACCAACGTCCGCTCGGCGGCCGGTGACTCGGGCGGCGGCTTCATCGCGGGCAACACGGCGCAGGGCATCCTGTCCGGTGGCAACACGTCCGTGACGTACTTCTTCCCGATCGGTGCCGCCCTGTCGGCGACCGGGACGACGCTGCGGCTCGGCTGACCTTCTCCTGAAACAGCGAAAGGGCGGGTTTCGAGTGCCTCCAGCGCACTCGAAACCCGCCCTTCGTCCTCGCCGCGGGAATGGGAGGTTCGGGGTCAGACGTTGCTGATCTCCTCGATCAGCCCGTCGACGTCGAAGTGCGCGCTCTCTTCACCGAGCGGCACCAGTTCGTAGGACGCCTCGAGGAACGTCCGGACGTCTTCGGTCTCCAGCTCGAACGACGCATAGCCGTCCGGTGACTCGATTTCCAGGGTGAGGAAGTCCTCGTCGTCGGACAGGTCCGGGCGGACCCGGACGTCACCGAGACCGGCCGGGTCGTCGAGGCCGGCCACGAGGAGGTCACGCGCGAAGGTCCATTCGATCCACCGGCCGCGCTCGGTCCGGAACGCGACGGTGACCGCGAACGGCTCCTCGGCGTGGTAGGAGAGGCGGGACAGGACGGGCGTGGTGCTCTCGTTCAGCACCACGAACTGGCTCTGGTGAACGGCGTCGGTCTGCATGGCCCCTCCTGGAGTCTCGGGTGGTTCGCGCGGCGCGAACTGTTCGAGGAGGAGATGGCCGGGGCCATGCGCCATGACGGAGAAACTCTCACGTTCACTTGATCGGTTGCATCCGTCCATTGTGGTGTAACGTCCGGCACATACCCCTTGCGTTCATTCGGCGACTGCTGGTGACGGCTCACGCAGGGCGTGGGGCAGCTTCTTCCGCAGCACGAGCAGCGCCGGGATGGCCGCCGTGCAGGTCAGGGCCAGTACCGACCACGTCAGCGCGTTGCTGACGCTGAGCAGGACGGCCAGCAAACCGGGCGCGAGCGCGACGGGCAGTCCCCAGGAGAGCTGGAAGATCGAGCTGGCGCGGCCTTCGGCACCGGGTGGTGCGGCCGCGGCGGCCGTCGCGGTGCCGGTGGGGCCGAACATCGCCTCCGCGACGGAGAAGCCGAGGCTCGTCACGAGGATCAGGCCGGCGGCACCGTGCAGGGGGACCATTTCCAACGGGATCAGCAGGGCGAAGGAAACCGCGAACAACGTCGCGGCGCCGATGAGCCCGGTCGTCCGGCTGCGCCCGGCGAGCAGGGCGACGATCGGGCGCTGCCCCAGCACGACGACCACGGTGCCGAGGGTGATCGCGGTCCCGGCGATCCACTGTGGACCGTGCAGGAGATCGCGCACGACGATGGGCAGCACGGCGAACTTGCTCGCGCTGGCGAGCGTGAAAGCCGTGTGGGTGACGCAGAACCCGGTGAAGGGCCGGTTGGTGAGAACCGTCCGCCAGCTCCCGGCCGGTTTGTCCACTCGTGCTTCGGCCCGGGGGAGCAGTCCGATCAGTACCGCTGCCACCGCGAAGCTCGCCGCGTTCACGTACGCGAGCAGGTGGAACGCCCACGGGCTCGTGATCGTCGGCAGCACCGCGGTCGCCGCCGCCCCGATCCCGGCGCCGGCGAACCGCCCCACCGTCTGCGTCGCCAGCATGCGGTCCGTTTCGCCGCCCGAGGTGAGCCGGGCCACCATCGGCGCGTTGCACGTCCAGAACAGCCGGTCGCCGAAGCCGGCGACCACCGAAACCACGATCACCTGCCAGCTGGTGTGGACCAGTGGGTACGCGCAGAAGGCCGCGATCCGCACGAGGTTCCCGGCGATGAGCAGGGCCCGCGGCCCGAACCGGTCCATGGCGGCCCCGGTCGCCGGGCCGCTGACGAGCGCCAGCAGCGCGCCGGTGCTCAGCGACGTCCCGGCGTCGAGCAGGCCCATGCCCTGGCCGTGCACCAGGAACAGCAGCGCGAACGGCACCCACAGCCCGCTGCCGAGCGCGTCGATCAGAGTCGCGACCAAGAAGATCCGGCGATGACGAAGCATGCTTCCCCCCAGAAAGGCAGCGCTTCAGAATATCGCTTCAGAACATGCTAGCGTCTACTAGCATGGACGATCGGATGGCGTGGGCCGAGCGGGCCGCGGGCTTCTTCGCGGAGCAGTACGGCATCCCGCCGATCGCCGGCCGCATCCTCGGCTGGCTGATGGTGTGCGACCCGCCGGCCCAGTCGGCGACCGCGATCGCCGGCTCGATCGGGGCGAGCCGCGCGTCGCTCACGTCCAACATGAACCTGCTGACGGCCGCGCGGCTGGTGCGCAAGCAGCGGGTGCCGGGTGACCGCACCACCTACTTCCGGATCGACGACGACGCCTGGCCGCGCGTCGTGCGGGAGCGCATCGCCACGCTCGCTTCCTTCGTCGGCATCGCCGAAGACGGCATGGCGCTCTTCGAACCCGGCGACGAACGCGCGGAGCGGGTCCGCGCGGCGCGGGACACGTTCGCGTGGCTCGCCAAGGCACTGGAGGAACCGCGATGAAAGCAGTGGTGGCCGGCGCCGGCATCGGCGGCGTCACGGCGGCGCTGGCCCTGATCCAGGCGGGCTGGGACGTCGAGGTGCTCGAACGCGCACCCGAGCTGGGCGAGGTCGGCGCCGGGCTGTCGATCGCGCCGAACGCCCTGCGCGCACTGGACGCGCTGGGCATCGGCGAGCAGGTCCGCGCGGCCGCGACGCCGTCTCAGGCCGCGTACAACCTGTGCGTCCCGTCGGGGAAGCGGCTGCGGCGCTTCGACCCCGCGCACGACACGCCGTTGTCCTGCTTCCACCGCGCGGACCTGCACCGCCTGCTCGCCGCCGGGCTGCCGGACGGGGTGGTGCGGACCGGCCGCACGGTGCGATCCGTGTCGGCGGACGGCGAGGTCGTCCACGATGCCGGGCGGACCCAGGCGGATCTGGTGGTGGGCGCGGACGGCATCCACAGTGCGGTCCGGGAAGCGCTGTGGCCCGGCGTCACGCCCCGCTTCCGCTACACGGTCTGGCGCGGCGTGACCGAACCCGGCCTTCCCGAGGCCGGCACGTTCACCTTCGGCCGCGGCGCGTACTTCCTGGCCCACCCGATCGGCGGCGAGCGGGTGTACTGGGCGCTCGCGGTGCACGAACGCCGTCCGGGCGTCCGCTACGACGACGACCTGGCCGAGGTCCGGCGCCGGGTCCGCGGCTGGCACGTCGAGCCGTTCCTCGACGCGACGCCGAAGGTGCTGCACAACGACGTCACGGACCTGCCGCCGCTCCCGTCGTACGTCCGCGGCCGGGTGGCGCTGCTCGGCGACGCGGCCCACGCGATGACGCCGGACATGGGCCAGGGCGCGTGTCAGGCGATCGAGGACGCGGTGACGCTCGCGGCGGTCGGCCTCGAGGGCTACGACCAGGCCCGGCTCGCCCGGACCCACGGCATCGCGCGGATGGCCCGCCAGAAGGGCGCGATGGCCCTGACGACGTCCCGGCTCGGGTGCGCGATCAACCGCCTGGGCATGCGCGCGCCCGCGTCGGTGATCCGGAAGCAGACGGGGAAGCTGTGGTCCTGGACCCCGCCTACGGCCCGAGCGGCAGGGTGAGCCCGACCTTCACCCGGTCCATCGCGACGCTCGTCGTGAAGTGCCGGACGTTCGGGTTGTCGAAGAACATCCGCCGGGTGAACGCCTCGAAGCCCGCCATGTCCGGGCACGTCACGACCAGCACGAAGTCCGCGTTGCCGGTGACGTAGTAGCACTGCTGGACGCAGTCGTCGGCGAGGATCTGGCGGCGGAACGCGTCCAGGACCGCCAGGTTCTCCCGCTCCATCTCGACCATGACCACGAACGTCATGCTCAGCCCGAGCGCCTCCGGCGACAGCACCGCGACCTCGCGCTCGATGACCCCCGCTTCGCGCAGCCGCTTGATCCGCCGTTGCACCGCCGCGGCCGAGAGACCGACCTTCGCCCCGATGGTCTCGGCGATGGTGCGGGCGTCCTCCTGGAGGCAGGCGAGGATGGCGGTGTCCAGCTGGTCGAGGTCGGGAGTCTGCACTCCAGCAGGCTAGCCGGGACCCCCGACGATTCGCCCGGCGTTCGCTCCGCGCTCACTCTTGCGTGACGTCGCTCACTACTCCGTCCGAGGGGAAAGTGAAACAACTTTTTCCGTGACCTGGAACACAACTCACCGGTCTACCAGGGGGTAGCCCATACAAGTGGAAGACCAGCCGGTCGCTCCGCCAACCCGCCGGCGTGGGGAGGCTCTCCCGTGCCCGCACCCGCCGCCGTGCTGACCGGAATCGGTTCGTGCTTGCCGACGACAGTCCTGGGCAACGAGGAGATCGCCGCCCGGCTCGACACCACCGACGAGTGGATCCGGACCCGCACCGGCATCCGGGAGCGCCGTGTGGCCGGACCCGACGAGTCCACTGTGGACCTCGCGGTCGGGGCGGGCCGCGAAGCACTGGCGGGCGCCTCCGCCGACGTCGTCGTCCTCGCCACGTCGACCCCCGACCAGCCCTGCCCGGCCAGCGCGCCGCAGGTCGCCGCCCGGCTCGGCCTCGGCACGGCCGCGGCCTTCGACGTCAACGCCGTCTGCAGCGGCTTCGTCTACGCGCTGGCCACCGCCGCGGGTTTCATCGCGGGCGGCATCGCCGGGCGAGTGCTCGTGATCGGCGCCGACACCTTCACCACGCTCATCGACCCCGAAGACCGCACGACCGTCCCGATCTTCGGCGACGGCGCGGGCGCGGTCCTGCTGCGCGCGGGTGAGCCCGACGAACCCGGCGCGCTCGGGCCGTTCGACCTGCACAGCGAGGGCGAGCTCGCCGACCTGCTGTGGGTCGAAGCCGGCGGCGCGCGGCGGCGGCTCTCCGACCAGCCGAGCGACCGCTTCCTCGCGATGCAGGGCACCGCGGTGTTCCGGCACGCCTGCGCGCGGATGGCGGAGTCGTCGCGGACCGTGCTGGAGCGCGTGGGCTGGATGGTCGGCGACGTCGACCGCTTCGTCGGGCACCAGGCGAACATCCGGATCCTCCAGGCGACGGCGAAGCAGCTCGGCATGCCGGCCGACGCCGTCGTCGCCAACATCGACCGCGTCGGCAACACCAGCGCCGCGTCCATCCCGCTCGCCCTGGCCGACGCCCAGGCCGACGGAACGCTCGTCGCCGGGCACCGAGTGCTGCTCAGCGCGTTCGGCGCGGGCCTGACCTGGGGCTCGACGGTGCTGCGCTGGCCGGAGCTGGGTCAGCTGTCCTGAGGTTCCGGGCCGGCTGTCCAAGTCGGCGTCGGCTCCTGGCGGCCGCGCAGCGCCAGCTCGCCGTGCTTCTCCCAGTACGCGCGTTCGCTCGGCAGTGCCGCGGAGACGACGGCGTCGCTGGCGAGGATCCGTGACGGCACCGCCTTGGCCAGCTCGGTCAGCCGCGCGGCCTCGTTGACCGCGTCGCCGATCACGGTGTACTCGAGCCGGCTGCTGCTGCCGAGCTGCCCGGCGAACACCGGGCCGCTCGAGACGCCGATGCCGAGGTCGAGCTCGCCGTTCGCGCACACCGCGTCCCGGATCGCGCGGGCCGCGGCCAGTGCGGCCGTCGGCGCGTCCGCGAGCCGCGTCGGGGCGCCGAAGATGCACAACGCGGCGTCGCCCTGGAACTTGTTGACCAGCCCGCCGCGCGCGCCGACCGCGGAGACGACCGCGGCGAACAGCCGGTTCAGCTTCTCGACGAGCTCCTCCGGCGGCGTGCGGTAGGCGAGAGCGGTCGAGTCGACGACGTCGACGAACAACGCCGTGACCTCGCGGACGTCGCCCGACAGCGACGCGCCGTACTCCAGCGCGTGCCGGGCGACGTCGGCGCCGACGTGCCTGCCGAACAGGTCCTGCATCCGCGCCTGCTCGCGCAGGCCGGCGGCGAGCTGGTTGACCGACGTCTGGAGCAGGCCGATCTCGCTGGAGTCGTCGACGTCGACGGTGACGTCGTTGTCGCCGCGCGCGATCCGGTCGAGGGCGACGCGCAGCCGGTGCAGCGGCGCCGCGACGGCTCTGGCCAGCAGGGCGGTGCCGATCGCGCCGACGCCGAGCCCGATCACCGACAGCATGATCAGGCTGGCGGTGTGGTTGCCCGAGCCGAGGTCCGGCGGCGTCGCGATGAGCAGGACGCCGACGAAGGGGACGCCGCTGGCCAGCGCCCAGGTGACGATCAGCCGGGTGAGCACGGTGACCGGCAGCGACCCGCGCGGCGGCAGGATCTCCAGCGCGATCGTCATCACCGGCCGCGCCACCCACTCGGCGGCGAGGTAGGTGAGGCCCACGGTGGTGAGGCCGCCGAGCCCGATGACCGTGGCCATGCCGACGGCGTCGTCGCTCGAGCCGAGGACCCCGGCCAGCACGCTGAGGACGGCGGTGCCGATCAGCCAGAGCGTGCCGCTGACCACGGCCATGTCGACGGGCAGCCGCAGCGCGCGCCTCGCTTCGCTTTCCGATGGCGGGCGGCCGAGCACGAACCAGATCGCGGTCCGGCGCTGCAGCCAGGCCGTCCACAGTGTCCCGGCGAGCAGCGAGACGGCGACGATCCCGGCGGCGGTGAGGCCGAGGATCCACCCGCGGTCGCCGACGTCGCCTGGTAGGCCCTGCAGCAGCAGGAGCAGTGCGACGACCCCGGACCCGGCGACGCTGGAGCCGAGACCGAGGCCGGCGAAGCCCAGGCTGGTACGCAGCACCACCCGGAAGTTGCCGACGGCGATCTTGCGCACGGCGTTGATCGTACGGCCGAAAATGCGTGGCCACTGCCGGTGGCCGCGGTCGAGTCGTGAAGCGCGCGCCGCGGGTGCTGGAGTCGCGTCAGAAGCGGTACCGCACGATGTGCGCCATCCGCGCCATCGCCGGGAAGTACTTCAGCATCCGCAGCTGGAACCGGGTGAACGGCCGCAGCCGGGCCATCACCTCGGGCTGGGACCAGTGCGCGGCGTCCAAAGAGGACACCAGCGTCAGGCCGTAGCGCTCCAGCTCGTGCGGGTCGTCGACGCCCCAGTGCAGTGTTGCCTTCGCGCGCCGGACCGGGGTGTTGAGCTTCTGGGCCTTGATGCCGAACTTGCTGAAGACGTCGCCGATCAGTTCGCCGGACGGGAACTTCGCGACCAGCCGGCGGATGAGCTCGGTGCCGTTCTCCGGGGTCAGGTACATGGTCAGGCCTTCGGCGACGATCAGCGCCGGGCGGTCCGATGGCACCTGGTCGAGCCACCCGAAGTCGGTCACCGACGTGCCGATGTTCGTGTGGTTCGGCGCGGCCGCGTAGAGCTTCTCGCGCAGCTCGACGACCTCGGGGTAGTCGACGTCGTACCAGTGGACGGTCTCCGGCGGGGCGAGGCGCTGGAAGCGCGTGTCCATGCCGCAGCCGAGGTGCAGCACGAGGGCGTCGGGGTGCTGGCGCAGGTAGTCGGCGGCCCACTCGTCGATCGGCTTCGCGCGCAGGACGACGCTCACGGCGCTGTCGCGGGTGATCCCCAGCTTGGCGAAGTCGTAGTCGATCTGCCGGACGGCTTCGTCGGCGGCGTGGTCGCCGAGCACCGGGTCGGCCTCGCGGCTGTCGAGCGCGCGGCCGTACAGCGTGGCCAGCATGGTGGCTTTTTCTTCGGTGAAGTGCACCTTCTCCATCACGACCCCCAAAAGTTTCACAATGTTGTGAAAAGTCTAGCGCTCTTCGGGGTGGGCGGCGAAGTCGTGCGCGTAGGTCTTGGCGTCGACCAGGTGCTTGAGGGTCAGCTCGCGGGCCGCGGCCGGGTCGGACCGGCGGATGGCGTCGAGGATGGCGCGGTGGTCGTCGACGGCCTTGCGGATCTGGCCGGGCAGCCGCAGCGCCGCCCGCCGTTCCTCGCCGACCAGGGCGAGCACGGACCGCAGCAGCCCGGCGACGTCGTCGTTGCCGGCGTTCTGCGCGATGACCCGGTGGAACTCGGCGTCGGCGGCGATGACGTGCAGCATGTCGCCGTCCTCGGCGGCCCGCGCCATCTCGGCGACGTTGTCCTCGAGCCGGCTCACGGTCTTTGCGGTGGCTTGCCGGGCGAGCCGTTCGGCGAGGGTCGGCTCGACGGTCGCCCGCAGGTCGAACAGCTTCTCGACGAGCTGGTCGTGCTCGGTGAACCAGGTGCGCAGGGGCTGTTCCTGCTGCTCGCGGACGTAGGTGCCGGAGCCGGCGCGGATTTGGACGTAACCGATGGAGGCGAGCACGCGCAGTGCCTGCCGCAGCGAGCCGCGGCTGATGCCGAGGTCCTCGCACAGGACGCGTTCGGCGGGCAGCCGAGAGCCCGGCGGCAGCTTCCCGGAGTCGATCAGCGACCGCAGCCGGTCGACGGTCGCGCTCCAGACCTGCTCGGTGTCCACGGCGCCCATCCTCTCAGCTCCGGAAACTGTCGGTGGTGACTGTCATGATCACGCCATGACCGCACGGTTCAAGGACCTCGCTCTGGACGCGACCGACCACCAGGCCCTGGCGGACTGGTGGTGCCGCGCCATGGGCTACGTCCGCCGCGACTCGCTCACCGGCGACACCCGGCCGGACGACTGGCCCGTCCCGATCGTCGACCCGGATGGCAACGGGCCGCTGATCTGGCTCAACCCGGTGCCCGAGGAGAAGACGGTCAAGAACCGCATGCACCTGGACGTCTTCGGCGACCCGGCGGAGCTGGCCGAACTGGGCGCGACGCTGATCCACGCCCGTGGCGGCGACCTCGAATGGGAGGTGATGGCCGACCCGGAAGGCAACGAGTTCTGCGTCTTCACGCCGCGGTGAGTGTCTGCCCAGACACATCTGCGTCGCGGGACCGGCCGACGATGCTTAGGCTCCGCACGTGAGTGCTTCATGACGTGGTGGCACGCGGTGATCGTCGTGGTCGCCGGGATCTGGGCCGGGACCATCAACGCCGTCGTCGGGTCGGGGACCCTCGTGACGTTCCCCGTCCTGGTCGCGCTGGGCTATCCGCCGGTGACGGCGACGACGTCCAACGCGATCGGTCTCGCGCCCGGGACCCTCAGCGGGGCCTGGGGGTATCGGCACGAGCTCGCCGGCTACTGGCCGCAGGTCGCGAAGTTCGCCGTCGCGTCCTTCCTGGGCGCCATCGGTGGCACCATCCTGCTGCTGTCGCTGCCGAAGGACGCCTTCGAAGCCGTCGTCCCCGTGCTCGTGGGGCTGGCCGTGATCCTCGTGATCGTGCAGCCGCGCGTCTCGAAGTGGGTCGCGAAACGCCGCGAAGGCAACGGCGAGGAGCACAAAGCCGGGCCGTTGCTGATGTTCTTCATCTTCCTCATCGGCATCTACGGCGGGTACTTCACCGCCGCGCAGGGCGTGATGCTGATGGCCGTGATGGGGATGCTGCTGTCCGAACCGCTGCAGAAGCTCAACGGCGTCAAGAACGTCCTCGCGGCCGTGGTCAACGTCGTCGCCGGGGTGATCTACGCGTTCGTCGCGCCGATCAGCTGGCCCGTGGTGCTGTGGCTGGCCGTCGGGTCGACCGCCGGCGGCTTCCTCGGCGCGAAGATCGGCCGGAAGCTGCCGCCGGCGGTGCTGCGCGGCGTGATCGTCGTGATCGGCGTCGCCGCCGTGATCCAGCTGGTGGTCAAGCAGTTCAGCGACTGAATTCGCGCGCCGCGGCCAGGAAGAGGTCGTTCTCCTCGCGGGTCCCGATCGTCACGCGCACGCCGTCGCCGGCGAACGGGCGCACCACGAGCTTGCGGTCGAGCGCGTGCTCAGCGAACGGCACGGCCTGGTCCCCGAGCGGCAGCCAGACGAAGTTGGCCTGCGTCTCGGGCACCTGGTAACCGGCTTCGAGCAGCGCGTCCCGCACCCGCGCGCGTTCGACGACGATCTCCTCGCAGCGCTGGAGCAGCTCGTCCGCCGCGTCGAGCGACGCGAGCGCCGCGACCTGGGCCAGCATGTTCACCGAGAAGGCGACGTACACCTGGCGAAGCGCGTCGGCGATCGATTCCGGCGCGACGGCGTAACCCACCCGGAGGCCCGCGAGGCCGTACGCCTTCGAGAACGTGCGCAGCACCATGACGTTCGAGCGCGTCCGCGTGTACTCGACGCCGTCGGGCACCTCGGGGTCGGTGACGAACTCCTTGTACGCCTCGTCCAGCACCACCAGCACGTGCTCCGGGACCGCGTCGAGGAACCGCTCCAGCTCGGTGCGGCGGATCGCCGTGCCGGTCGGGTTGTTGGGGTTGCAGACGAAGACCACGCGCGTCCGGTCGGTGATCGCCGCGAGCATCGCGTCGAGGTCGAGCGCCTGGCCCTCGGTGATCGGGACCTTCACGGACACGGCGTTCGCCACCTGCGTGACGATCGGGTACGCCTCGAACGAGCGCCAGGCGAAGATCACCTCGTCGCCGGGCGCGCAGACCGCCTGGATCGTCTGCTGGCACAGGGAGACCGAGCCGCAGCCGATGGCGACGTGCTCCACCGGCATGTCCAGGTCCCGCGCCAGCCGCTCGCGCAGGGCCTGCGAGCCGGTGTCCGGGTAGCGGTTGATGCCCGCGGCGGCCTCGGCGATCGCCCGGGTGACGCTCGGCAGCGCGCCGCCGGGCACCTCGTTGCTCGCCAGCTTGATCGCGCCTTCGATCGTCCGGCCGGGAACGTATTTCGGCAACGATTCGAGATCGGCACGCGGGGACACGGACGGCATCTTCGGCGCTCCTGGAATTCGACGGGACGACCCGGCCACCGTATCTTTTCCGCCCGCCGCCCCGCGACTCCCTTCAGGCGGTATGTGACCGGTAGACCTGCCAAACTGGGTTCCTTCCGTTCACCTCGAAGTGATTGAGTGACGTATGACGTCGACCAGCACCGTGGACTACCAGCGCACCGACGGCCGAGCCCTCCGCCTGACCTTCTCGGAACCCGAAGGCGCGCTGCGCGGTGGTTTGGTGGTGCTGCACGAAGCGGACGGGGTCACCGACGGCGTCAAGCTGCTGCTCGCCAGCCTCGCGATCGAGGGCTGGCTGACCGTCACCCCGCACCTCGAAAACGCGGAGCTGACGCAGCGGGACCTGCTCGACGCGACGGACATCACACTCGCCTGGCTCGTCGAACGCGGGGTCCAGGCCGACCTGCTCGGTGTCATGGGCTTCGACCTGGGTGGCACCGCGGCACTGGTCGTCGCCTCGCACCGCAGGCTGGGCGCCGCCGTCAGCGTCGGCGGGCAGCAGTCCGCCGAACTGCCCGCGCTGGTCGAGATCGCGGGGAAGCTCACCAGCCCGTGGCTCGGCATGTACGGCGACGCCGGCGACGAGGCGGGCGGCGCCGACGTCGAGCGGCTGCGCGACGCCGCAGCGTCGGCGAAGGTCGCCACGAACGTCGTCCACTACCCGGGGGCGAACCACCGCTTCGACGCCGACCCGGGCGCGGCCGCCGAGGCCTGGCAGCGCACGCTCAGCTGGTTCGACGCCCACCTGCGCTAGGGGATTTCGAGCGCCGTCACATCCTGATCCGAAGGATTACGCTCGTGACGTGACGCACACCGCCGACGCCCCCGAAGTGCTCTGGCGCCCTGAGCCGAGCCACGTTGCCGACACCAAGATCGAAGCCTTCCGCCAGTGGCTGCGTGCCGAACGCGGCGTCGAGGTGGACGACTACCGCTCGCTCTGGGAGTTCTCGGTCGAGCGTGGGCCGGACTTCTGGACGGCGGTCGCGGACTTCCTCGGCGTCCGCTGGCACGACCAGCCGGGCGACGTGCTCTCCGGCGAGATGCCGGACGCCGTCTGGTTCGACGGCGCCACGCTGAACTACGCCGAGCACGCGCTGACCCCCGGCGTCGCGGGCGCCGCGAAGGGCGACGACGAGACGGCGGTGATCTTCCACCGCGAAGACGGCTTCGCGGACCACCTCACTTACGGCAAGCTTCGCGCGCAGGTCGGTGCGGCCCGGGCGGCCTTCCTGGAACTCGGCGTCGGCAAGGGCGACCGCGTCGTCGCGCTGGCCCCGAACTGCCCGCAGACGCTGGTCGCGTTCCTCGCCGCGGCGAGCATCGGGGCGATCTGGTCGTCGTGCTCGCCGGACTTCGGTGTCCGCGCGGTCGCTGACCGGTTCGTGCAGATCGAGCCGAAGGTGCTTTTCGCCGTCAACGCGTACGCGTACAACGGGCGGCAGTTCGACATCCGGACGACGGTCGCCGACCTGCAGGCGAAGTTGCCGTCGCTGGCCGCGACGGTGCTCGTCCAGTACGTCGGCGAAGGGCGGATGGCGGGCACGCTCGACTGGGCCGAACTGCTCGCGCAGCACGAGGGCGCGCCGCTGCTGTTCGAGCCGGTCGAGTTCGCGCACCCGCTGTGGGTGCTCTACTCCTCCGGCACCACCGGCCTGCCGAAGGGCATCGTGCACGGCCACGGCGGCATCACGCTGGAGCACCTCAAGGCCCTTGCGCTGCAGACCGACCTCGGGCCCGGCGACCGGTTCTTCTGGTTCAGCACCACCGGCTGGATGATGTGGAACTTCCTCATCTCGGGCCTGCTGGTCGGCACGACGATCGTGCTCTACGACGGCAGTCCCGGCCACCCGGACCTCAACGCGCTCTGGCACCTGGCCGAGCAGCACCGCGTCACGTACTTCGGGACGTCGGCGCCGTTCATCCAGAGCTGCCTGAAGGCGGGCATCAAGCCCGCCGAGCGCTACGACCTGACGGCGTTGCGCGCGCTCGGTTCCACCGGGGCGCCGCTGAGCGTCGAGGGCTTCCGGTGGATCGTGAACGAGGTCGGCAAGAAGGTGCAGATCTGCTCGGTCTCCGGCGGCACGGACCTGTGCGCGGCGTTCGTCGCGTCGGCGCCCGACGTACCGGTCTGGCTGGGGGAGCTGTCCTGTCCGGCGCTGGGGGCCGCGGTCAACGCGTTCGACGAGGCGGGCAACGCCGTCGTCGAGCAGGTGGGCGAGCTGGTGATCACGAAGCCGATGCCGTCGATGCCGGTGTTCTTCTGGAACGACCCCGACGGCTCGCGCCTGCGTGAGGCGTACTTCGAGATGTACCCGGGGCTGTGGCGCCACGGCGACTGGATCCGGGTCACCGGCCGCGGCTCGGCGGTGATCTACGGCCGCAGCGACTCGACGCTCAACCGCGGCGGCGTCCGGATGGGCACGGCGGAGTTCTACCGGGTCGTCGAAGGCTACGACGAGGTCGCGGATTCGCTGGTCGTGGACACTTCGGCGGCCGGCAACGAGGACGGGCAGCTGCTCTGTTTCCTGGTGCTCGCCGACGGCGTCGAGATCGAGGACGTCGAGCCTCGGCTCAAGAAGGAGCTCCGTAGCGCGCTGTCACCGAGGCATGTACCCGATCGGTTCGTAGTGGTTCAGGAGATTCCTCGTACCTTGAACGGTAAGAAGTGTGAGGTACCGGTGAAGAAGATCCTCGCCGGTGTGGCTCCTGACCGGGCCGTCAGCCGCGACGCGCTGGCGAACCCGGCGGCGTTGACGCCGTTCGTGGAGCTCGCCGGGGGTTACCGAACCGGCCAAAAGTAGGCCGGCCTCCGAGCGGCAGGTGACCGTCGCTACGGGGCCGATCCGGCCGTGACTGTGGTCGGATCGGTAACAGACGGCGCAGTAGATGGGGGAAGCATGATCGTCCACAACGGGTTGCACGGGTGGTGACGGGGACACGCGCGCAGATCACCTGGCGGGTGGCGGGAGCCACCACGGTGGGAGTGATCACCTGGGTGACCCGGCTGGCCGGACTGATGACGCTCGTGTCGGTCCTGGTGCCGGCCGGGCGGCGGAACCTGCGCGGGCACCTGTCCGAGTGGCTGGAGCTGCCACAGGAGGCGACGGTCGCGGCGGCGACCGTCGCGCTGGTCACGGGCGTGCTGCTCCTCCTCCTGGCCGCGGGGCTGCGGCGCCGCAAGCGCCGGGCCTGGCAGCTGGCGATCGGCGCGACGGTGCTGCTCACGGTGTCGCACATCGGGCTCCGGCACGTCTTCGGTGCCGGGCTGGTGTCGGTCGTGCTGCTGGTGGGCCTGATCGCGAGCCGGCGCTACTTCGTCGCGAAGCCGGACCCGGTGGTCGGCCGCTGGCGCGCGGTGCGCGTGTTCCTGCAGCTGGCGCTGGCCGGGTTCGCGATCAACGTCATCCTGCTGTCGGTGGCGTCGCGGGCGGTGCTGGAGCCGATGAGCTTCCCGGACCGGCTGGCGGAGTCCGCGCTCGCGCTGGCCGGCGCCAGCGGGCCCGCCGTGTTCCACCAGATGTGGCTGGAGGACATGACCGCGGCCGTCGGCCTGCTGTTCGGGCTGGCCGCGATCCTGGTCTCGGCGTACTTCCTGCTGCGCTCGGCCGAGCCGGCGCCCCAGCTGTCCGACGACGAGGTCGCCCGCCTGCGCAAGCTGCTGGACGAGCACGGCGAGCGGGATTCTCTCGGCTACTTCGCGCTGCGGCGGGACAAGTTCGCGGTGTTCTCGCGGACCGGCAAGGCCGCGGTCACCTACCGCGTGATCGCCGGGGTGGCGCTGTGCTCGGCCGACCCGCTCGGCGACCACGAGGCGTGGCCGGGCGCGATCGAGGAGTACCTGGAGGTCTGCCGGCGCAACGGCTGGGTCCCGGCGGCGATGGGCGTCTCGGAGCTCGGCGCGACGGTCTGGGCCCGGTTCGGCCTGGAGGTGCTGGAGATCGGCGACGAAGCGGTCGTCGACGTCGACGGGTTCACCTTGGACGGACGCGTCATGCGCGGCGTCCGCCAGGCCGCGGCCCGTACGAAGCGCGCGGGGTACAAGGTGCTGGTGCGCCGGGCCGAGGACCTGCGTCCCGGTGAGCTGGACGAGCTGGTGACGCTGGCCGCGAACTGGCGCGGCACGGACACCGAGCGCGGGTTCTCGATGGCGCTGGGCCGCATGGGCGACCCGGGTTCGGTGCTGGTGACGGCCGAGCAGGGCGGGCGCGTCCGAGGCGTCCTTCAGTTCGTGCCGTGGGGTGCGACGGGCCTTTCGCTGGACGTCATGCGCCGCGACCGCACGGCCGACAACGGCGTCAACGAGCTGATGATTTCGGAGCTCCTGCTCGCGGCGGGGAGGCATGACGTCGAGCAGGTGTCCCTGAACTTCGCCGCGTTCCGCGCGTTGATGGAACAGGGCCAGCGCATCGGCGCCGGCCCGGTCGCCAAGACGGCGGCGAAGGTACTCCACTTCTTTTCGCGCTGGATCCAGATCGAGACGCTGTACAAGTTCAACGCGAAGTTCCGGCCGCGCTGGGTACCTCGCTATCTGGTGTACCCGGGAGTGCGCGAACTGCCCCGGGTCGGCATCGCGACGTTCGAGGCGGAAGGCCTCGGCGGACGCTCTCCGCGCCTGCTCAGGCTGCTGCGCCGGGCGTGAGGGGGGTGCTGTCGGAGGGTGATCGGGGGGTGTGTAACCTATCTGAGCAGTGGTCGTTGGGCCCAGGAGGCTTCGCCTAGTCTGGTCTATGGCGCCGCACTGCTAATGCGGTTGGGGGTAACCCCCCCTCCCGGGTTCAAATCCCGGAGCCTCCGCTGGTACCCGGTTCGCCGGGTGCTAGGTTAGAGAACAACTGAACACGCGCCCGTAGCTCAGCTGGATAGAGCATCTGACTACGGATCAGAAGGTCAGGGGTTCGAATCCCTTCGGGCGCACGTCTGGTTGAGACAGCACTGGAGCCCCCTCGCAAGAGGGGGCTCTTTTGTGTTGTCTCCCAGTTGGTGCGTAGTCCTCGTGCTCCGGCGGCAAGACAGCCAATCGGCTGCTTTGCGTAACTGGACTGGACCAGTGAACTCACCTTCGTCCTAGCTGGTCAGCTGCCCGTCGGCACTCTCCGTGGTTGTGCTTCCCTAATTGGTCTGGACCACGTAACGTCTTCGCAAACGGCGCAAAAACACCACCCGGTCCCCCGCCTGAGGTGGCACCGCCGTCCCCGCACCTGGCTCAAAGGAGAGCGATGTCCAGAAAGAGATGGCACCTCCTCGGTCTGTTCACCGCGGTCGGCGCGATCGCGGTCGGTCTCGTCACCGTGCCGGCGAGCGCCGCCGGCGGCGTCGGCGCCAGCTTCACGAAGGGCTCCGACTGGGGCACCGGCTACGAAGGCAAGTACACGATCAACAACGGCTCCGGCTCGACGCTGCCCGCCTGGACGGTCGAGTTCGACCTCCCGTCCGGCGCGAAGATCGCCTCCCTCTGGGACGGCAGCTACACCGCGGCCGGCCAGCACGTCACCGTCAAGAACAGCTGGAACGGCAACGTCGGGAACGGCAGCACCGCCAGCTTCGGCTTCAACGTCGCGTACTCCGGCACCTACTCGGCGCCCGCGAACTGCCGGCTGAACGGCGGCTCCTGCGACGCCGGCGGCGGCACCCCGACCACCACGCCGACGACCCCGACGCAGCCGACCACCACCCCGACGACACCGACGACGCCCACCACCCCGACAACGACCACGCCGCCCCCGCCGGGCGGCCTGAAGAACGTCGGCTACTTCGTGCAGTGGGGCGTCTACGGCCGCAACTACCACGTCAAGAACATCGAGACGTCGGGTTCGGCGAGCAAGCTGACGCACATCAACTACGCGTTCGGCAACGTGAAGAACGGCCAGTGCACGGCGAACGACGACCCGTACGCCGACTACCAGAAGACCTACGACGCCTCGACGAGCGTCGACGGTGTCGCCGACACCTGGGACCAGCCGGTGGCCGGCAACTTCAACCAGCTGCGCAAGCTCAAGAAGCTGCACCCGGGCCTCAAGGTGATCTGGTCGTTCGGCGGCTGGACCTACTCCGGTGGCTTCGGCCAGGCCGCGCAGAACGCCGCCGCGTTCGCGCAGTCCTGCTACAACCTGCTGAAGGACCCGCGCTGGGCCGACATCTGGGACGGCATCGACATCGACTGGGAGTACCCCAACGCGTGCGGTCTCTCCTGTGACACCAGCGGTGCCGCGGCCTACAAGAACCTGATGGGCGCGCTGCGGTCGAAGTTCGGTTCGTCGTTCCTGGTCACCTCGGCCATCTCGGCGGACGGCACCAACGGCGGCAAGCTCGACGTCGCCGACTACGCCGGCGCGGCGCAGTACCTCGACTGGTTCAACGTCATGACGTACGACTACTTCGGCGCCTTCTCGCCGCAGGGCCCGACCGCCCCGCACTCGTCGCTGACGTCGTACTCGGGCATCCCGACGCCGGGCTTCTACTCCGACGCGGCGATCCAGAAGCTCAAAAGCAAGGGTGTCCCGTCGAGCAAGCTGTTGCTGGGCATCGGGTTCTACGGCCGCGGCTGGACCGGCGTCACGCAGGCCACCCCGGGCGGCACCGCGACCGGCCCCGCGCCGGGTACGTACGAGCCGGGCAACGAGGACTACAAGGTCCTGAAGAACACCTGCCCGTCGACCGGCACGATCGCGGGCACCGCGTACGCCAAGTGCGGCAGCAACTGGTGGAGCTACGACACCCCGTCGACCATCGGCGGCAAGATGGCGTACACGAAGCAACAGGGTCTCGGCGGCGCCTTCTTCTGGGAACTGACCGGTGACACCAGCAACGGCGAGCTCATCACCGCGATGAAGAACGGCCTGTCATGAGGCGCCGCTGGTTGCCCGCACTCGGGCTGGCGGCCGCGGCCGCCACGATCGGCGCGATGTTCGTGATCGCTCCGGCGAACGCGGCGGGCGGCGTGTCCGCGACCTTCTCGAAGGGCTCCGACTGGGGCACCGGGTACGAGGGCAAGTACACGATCGCCAACGGCTCCGGCTCGACGCTCGCCGCGTGGACGGTCGAGTTCGACCTGCCGAGCGGCGCGAAGATCTCTTCGCTGTGGGACGGCAGCTACACGGCTTCCGGCCAGCACGTCACGGTGAAGAACACGTGGAACGGCAACGTCGGCAACGGCGGTAGCGCGAGCTTCGGCTTCAACGTGGCGTACTCGGGTTCGTACGTCGCGCCGTCGAACTGCAAGCTCAACGGCGGGTCGTGTGCGGCCGGGGGGACACCCCCGACCACCACACCGCCGCCTACGACGACGCCCCCGCCGACCACCACCCCGCCGCCGGGGACCGGTGGCAAGGGCGCGCCGTACCTGTACCTGGGCTGGGGCAACCCGCCCAACCCGCAGACGGTGATGAACGCGACCGGCGTCAAGTGGTTCACCATGGCGTTCATCAACGCCTCCGGTGGCTGCAACCCGGCGTGGGACAGCAGCCGTCCGCTTTCCGGTAGCGCGGACGCCAACGCGATCGCGCAGATCAAGGCGGCGGGCGGGCAGGTCGTCCCGTCGTTCGGCGGCTGGAGCGGCACCAAGCTGGGCCCGAACTGCTCGACGCCGCAGGCGTTGGCCGGTGCGTACCAGCAGGTGATCAACGCGTACGGGCTGAAGGCGATCGACATCGACATCGAGAACTCCGACGAGTTCGAGAACGAGGCCGTGCAGGACCGGATCCTGAACGCGCTGAAGATCGTCAAGCAGAACAACCCGGGCGTGCAGACGATCCTGACGTTCGGCACGTCGACGACCGGCCCGAACTACTACGGCAACCGGCTCATCGACCAGTCGAAGGCCCTGGGCGCCGGCGTGGACGTGTACACGATCATGCCGTTCGACTTCGGCGGCGGCGCGAACATGTACCAGAGCACGGTGAACGCGGCGAACGGCTTGCGCGACAAGCTGAAGTCGACGTTCGGCTGGAACGACGCCACGGCGTACAGCCACCTGGGCATCTCGGGCATGAACGGGTTGTCCGACCAGCAGGAGCTGACCGATCTTTCGACGTGGACCCAGATCACGAACTGGGCCAAGTCGAACAAGCTCGGCAGGCTGGCGTTCTGGTCGGTGAACCGGGATCGTGGTTGTCCTGGTGGTGGCGTGCAGGCGGCCTGCAGCGGCATCGCCCAGAACGACTGGGACTTCACGAAGGTGACGGCGGGCTTCTGACGCCGTCGTGAATGGAGGCCTCCTTGCCGGCTCCCCGGGCCGGCAAGGAGGCCTTTCGCGTTCAGAGCGTCTTGACGGCGTCGCCGATGGCCTCGTCCAGGATCGACAGGCCGAGCGAAATCTCCTCTTCGGACGCCGTCAGCGGCGGCGCGATCCGGAACACCCCGCCCATTCCGGGCAGCTGCACGATGTTCATGTGCAGCCCGAGCTCGAGGCAGCGCGCCGTGACGCGGGCGCCCAGCTCGTCCGAACTGCGCTTGGTTTCGCGGTCGACGACCAGTTCCAGCCCGGCCAGCAGACCGCGGCCGCGGATGTCGCCGACGACCTCGTGCCGGTGGGCGATGCGCTCCAGGCCGTGGCGCAGCAACGAGCCCAGCTGCAGCGCGCGCTCGTCGAGGTGGTCGCGGGTCAGCACGTCCAGGACGGTGTTGCCGACCGCCGCCGGAAGCGGGTCCGCGACGTGCGTGGTGAAGAACAGGAACCCGCGCTCGTGCGCCTCCTGCTCGATTTCGGCGCTGGTCAGCACCGCGGCGAGGGGCAGGCCGGCGCCGAGCGTCTTCGACAGCGTCAGGATGTCCGGGACGACGCCGTCGCGCTCGAACGCGTACCAGATCCCGGTGCGGCAGAGCCCCGTCTGGGCCTCGTCGACGATCAGCAGCATGCCGCGTTCACGGCACTTCTCCTGCAACGCGGCGAAGTAGCCGGCCGGCGGTTCGATGATGCCGCCGGAGCTGAGGATCGGCTCGACGATGCACGCGGCCAGGCTGCCGACCGACTGCGCGTCGATCATCTCGAAGCCGAAGTCGAGCTGGCGCCGCCAGTCGAGGCGGCCGTCCGCGTCGGTGAAGTCCGGCCGGTACGCGTTGGGCGCCGGGATGGCGAAGTTGCCGGGCGCGGCGGGCCCGTACCCGCGACGGCCGGCGCTGTACGTCGCGCTCGCCGCGGCCTGCGTCATGCCGTGCCACGACCGGGCGAACGAGACGATCTCGTGCTTGCCGGTGACGAGCTTCGCCATGCGGAGGGCGGCTTCGTTGGACTCCGCGCCGGTGGTCAGCAGCAGCGCCTTCTCCAGCGGCGCCGGGAGCGTCTCGGCGAGGCGCCGCGCGAGGTCGACGACCGGGCGGCTCAGCATGCCGCTGAACAGGTGGTCGAGCTTCGCGGCCTGCCGCCGGACGGTGTCGACGATCTCCGGGTGCGAATGCCCGAGGATCGCGCTCATCTGGCCGGAGGTGAAGTCGAGGATGCGGCGGCCGTCTTCGGTGAAGACGAAGCTGCCTTCGGCGTGGTCGATGATCTCGTGGGTGAACGCGCCGCCGTAGCGCACCAGGTGCTTGTCGGCGTCGGCCCAGAAGACGTCTGCGGAGGTGGTCTCGGAAGTCGGAGCAGCCATGCCTTCGACGGTAAGTCCGGTCCGAGCGACACGTCCAGCTCACAATTCCGGCTGTCCTGTTCGGATTTTCCGTACAAGAATGGGCCGATGTTGAACCCGTGGCGCCTGCGGCTGCTGAGCCGGCTCGACACGCTGGGGACGGTCCGCGCGGTGGCGCAGGACGCGAACCTGAGCGCGTCGAGCGTGTCGCAGCAGCTGGCCGTGCTCGAAGCGGAAACCCGCACCCAGCTGCTGGAACGCACGGGTCGGAGAGTCCGCCTGACCCCGGCGGGGCTGATGCTGGCGCGGCGCGCGCGGGCGATCCTCGACCACATGGACACGGTCGAGGCGGAGCTGCGCAGCCTCGGCGACGAGCCGGTCGGCCAGGTCCGGCTCGGGGCGTTCCAGAGCGCGATCCACACGATGGCGGTCCCGGCGGTGACGCGGCTCGCGGGTGCGTACCCGCACCTGGAGGTCGAGCTGATCGAGCTGGAGCCGCACGAGAGCATCCCGGCCCTGCGCGGCGGCGACGCGGACGTGATCATCACGACGACCGACTTCGTGCAGCTGCCGCTGGGCCCGGACCTCGACATCGTCCCGCTGGCGACGGACCCGATCGTGCTGGTGACGTCCGCGGAGGGCCCCCGCGGCCCGGCGGACTTGTCGGCGTACGCGGACTCGCCGTGGGCGCTGGACACGCCGCAGTCGTACATGGCGAACCTGACGCTGCGCCTGTGCCGCGAGTCGGGTTTCGAACCGCGGGTGGTGTGCCGGTTCAGCAACTACCTAATGACGTTGCAGCACGTCGAGGCCGGGTTGTCGATCGCGCTGCTGCCAGGGCTGGCGGTGGACCGCCGCTATCGAGTGGCGACGCGCGAGCTGGCCTCCCCGGTGACCCGCACGATCGCGGCGGTGGTGCGAAGGGGAACGCCGTTGCGCGCAGGGGTGAACGTGGTTTTGGACGCCTTGCGGCAGCCGCCGGACCTTCCGGCACTGGCCCCGTGGGTCGACGAGAGCGCAGACTGACCGGGTGCGGGTGGCGGTCAGGGTCGCCGGGGTGGTGCAGGGCGTCGGGTTCCGGCCCTTCGTTCACGCTCTCGCGCTCCGGCTTGGCCTCGCCGGGTTCGTCGGGAACGACGTGCACGGCGTCTTCGTCGAGGCCGAAGGCACTCCGCAACAGATCGAAGCCTTTTCCGCAGCACTGAGGGACCAGGCACCACCGCTGGCCGTCGTCGACCACATCGAGATCCGCGAAACCCCCGCGACCGGGGACACCGGGTTCGTCATCGTCGCCAGCCCGGCCGGCGGGACCGCCGACACGCTGATCTCCGCCGATCCCGCCACCTGCGACGACTGCCTGCGCGAGCTGCGCGACCCCGCCGACCGGCGGTTCCGGTACCCGTTCGTCAACTGCACGAACTGCGGCCCGCGGTTCACCATCGTCCAGGGCGTGCCCTACGACCGGCCGCTCACCACCATGGCCGCCTTCGCGATGTGCGCCGAGTGCAAACAGGAATACGAGGACCCGGCCGACCGGCGGTTCCACGCCCAGCCCGTCTGCTGCCCTGCCTGCGGGCCCACCCTGCGGTTCGAGCCCGGTGGCGGTGACCCGATCCACGCAGCCGCGGAGGCCATCAAGCGAGGCACGATCGTCGCCGTCAAGGGGCTCGGCGGTTACCACCTCGCCGTCGGGGCAAGGCACGAAGAAGCGGCCAAGAACCTGCGAACCAGGAAACACCGTGAGGACAAGCCTTTTGCCGTCATGGTCGCCGACCTCCAGCAGGCCCGGGAACTCGCCGAGGTCGGCGAAGCGGCTGAAGAAGCACTGACCAGCCGACGACGGCCGATCGTGCTGCTGGCGAAAACGGGACACCTCGCGGCCGCCGTCGCGCCCGGGAACCGGCGGATCGGGCTGATGCTGCCCTACACCCCGCTGCACCACTTGCTGCTGGAGCACACCGGGCCGATCGTCCTGACCAGCGCGAACGTCTCCGACGAGCCGATCGTGTACCGCGACGAAGACCTCGGACGCCTGAAGGACATCGCCGACGCGTTCCTCGTCCACGACCGGCCGATCCACGTCCGGACCGACGACTCCGTCGTGCGCATCGTCGGGAAGAAACCCCAGCTCCAACGGCGTTCGCGCGGCTACGCGCCCGAGCCCCTCAGCATCAAGAAAACGACGACGCACCTCCTCGGCTGCGGCGCCGAACTCAAGAACACCTTCTGCCTGGCCAAGGGCCGCCACGCGTTCGTCTCGCACCACATCGGCGACCTCGAGAACTACGAGACGCTCAAGTCCTTCACCGAGGGCATCGCCCACTTCGAACGCCTCTTCGCCGTCGATCCCGTGCTGGTCGCGCACGACCTGCACCCCGAGTACCTGTCGACGAAGTACGCCCTCGACCGCGAGGACGTCGAGCTGCTCGGCGTCCAGCACCACCACGCCCACATCGCCGCGTGCCTGGCGGACAACGGCGAGGACGGCCCGGTCCTCGGCGTCGCCTTCGACGGCACCGGCTTCGGCCCCGACGGCACCATCTGGGGCGGCGAGTTCCTCCTCGCCGATCTCACGAGCTACCAGCGACTGAGCCACCTGAGGCCGGTCGCCATGCCCGGCGGCGTCATGGCCATCCGGCAGCCGTGGCGGATGGCGGCGTCCTATGTGGACGAACTCGGGCGGCCGGCGCGCGAAGACGTCGTCAAGCTCAAGCGCAGCGGCATCAACTCACCCCTGACGTCCAGTGCCGGACGCCTTTTCGACGCGGCCGCCGCGCTGCTCGGCGTCCGGGACACCATCACCTACGAGGGCCAGGCCGCCATCGAGCTGGAACAGCTGGCCGATCTCACCGAGAAGTCCGCCTACCGGGCCCGCGTCGACGACGTCGTCCACGGCGAGGACCTCATCGCCGCCCTCCTGGACGACCCCGGCAGCACGGCGAAGAGGGCCGCGCGGTTCCACAACGGGGTCGCCGACGCGATCGCCCGGACCTGCGACCGGTTCCGCGACCACAGCACCACGGTCGCGCTGTCCGGCGGGGTCTTCCAGAACGTCCTGCTGCTCGACCGGACGATCGAACAGCTGGCACAAAAGGGCTTCCGTGTCCTGACCCACCGGAACGTGCCGGCCAACGACGGCGGGATCAGCTTCGGACAGGTTGCCGTAGCCAGTCGTACCAGTCGCTGAGCCCGTCGCCGCGCGTCGCGCTGATCGGCAAGATCTGTGCCGACGGGTTCACGCGCCGGGTGTCCCGCTCGAACTCGGCGACGTCGAAGTCGACGTACGGCAGCAGGTCGACCTTGTTCAGCAGCACGAGGTCCGTCGCGGCGAACATGTGCGGGTACTTCAGCGGCTTCCCGGGCCCCTCGGTGACCGACAGGATCACGACCCGCGCGGCCTCGCCGAGGTCGAACAACGCCGGGCAGACCAGGTTGCCGACGTTCTCGATGAACAGCTTCGAACCGGGCGAAGGCGCCAGCGAATGCAACGCCCGGTGCAGCATCGACGCGTCGAGGTGGCAGCCGGCGCCGGTGTTGATCTGCACCACCGGCGCGCCCGTCGCCTTGATCCGCTCGGCGTCGAGCAGCGTCTCCTGGTCGCCCTCGACCACCGCGCACGGCGTGTCCAAGACCCGGATCGTCCGCTCCAGCAGCGTCGTCTTCCCGGCGCCGGGCGAGCTCATCAGGTTGATCGCGAAGACGTCCGACGCGCGCAGGTGCGCGCGGTTGTGCGACGCGAGTTCGTCGTTCTTCGCCAGGATGTCCTGCTCCATGACCACCGTGTGCGTGTGGTCGGTGATCCGGACCGCCGAGTCGGAGCAGCCGCAGGTGTCGCACATGTCAACCGACCTCCACCGAGGTGATGCGCAGTTCGCGCCCCGCGAGCACCGAAACGTCGGCGCTGCCGCAGGGGCACAGCAGGATGAAGTCGTCGAGGGTGAACTCCTCGCCGCAGTCGCGGCAGCGCGCCCGCCCGGACGGCTCGGCGATGTCCAGCCGGGCACCTTCCAGCGACGTCCCCGTGCAGAGGACGTCGAAGCAGAACCGGACGCTGTCCGGCACCACGCCGGACAGCCGCCCGATCTCCAGCCGCACACCCGTCACCGTCGCGTGCCCAGCTTGGCGACGATCGCGTCGACGACCGACTGCGTGACCGCCATTTCGTGCATTCAGCAGATCCTCGGCAGCGGGTCCCCGACCAGCAGGTCCACGATCCGGGTGCCGCCGAACGCGGTGTTCAGCAGCACGATCCCCGGCGGGTCGTCGGCGATCCGCCCGATCACCGCGGCCTCCGCGCCCAGTGGATGCCCGCGCAACGCCGTCAGAGCGGCGTCGACCTGCGAGCCGTCCACGACGACCACGATCCGGCCTTCGCACGCCACGTACAGCGGATCGATGCCGAGCAGCTCGGACGCGCCGCGGACCTCCTCCCGCACCGGGACGGCCTTCTCGTCGACGACCACGGCGACCTCCGCGGCCTTCGCGATCTCGTTGAGGATCGTCGCGACGCCGCCGCGGGTCGCGTCCCGCATCGCGCGCACGCCGGGCACCGCGGCCAGCAGCCCGGCGACGAGGTCGTGCACCGGCGCGGTGTCGGACTCCAGGTCGGCGTCGATGTCGAGCTCGCCGCGGGCCAGCATGATCGTGACGCCGTGGTCGCCGATCGGCCCGGAGACGAGGACGGCGTCTCCGGGCCTCACGGTGGCGACGCCGAGCCCGGTGCGCGTGAGCACCCCGACCCCGGCGGTGTTGATGTAGACCCCGTCGGCCTTGCCGCGCTGCACGACCTTCGTGTCGCCGGTGACGATCTGGACGTCGGCTTCCGAGGCGGCCTTCTTCATCGAGTCGACGATCTTCAGCAGGTCCTCGACCGGAAAGCCTTCTTCGAGGATGAACCCGGCGGTCAGGTACAGCGGCCGCGCGCCCGAGACGGCGAGGTCGTTCACCGTGCCGTTGACCGCCAGGTCGCCGATGTTCCCGCCGGGGAAGAACAGCGGCGAGACGACGTAGGAGTCGGTGGTCAGCGCCAGCCGGGCGTCGCCGATGGTCAGTGACGCCGAGTCTTCCAGCGGCTCGAGCAGCGGGTTGCGGAACGCGTCGAGGAACACCGCCTCGATCAGCGTGTGCGTCGACTTGCCGCCCGCGCCGTGCGACAGCGTGATGCGCTCTTCACGCACCTTCGCGCGTCGCCGCCGGGCCCGCTCGATGCGGTCGAGGACCTGCTGCTCGCGTTCCGTGGTCGTCATGCGCGGCTCGCCTCCCGGACGCGCTGACGGCTGAACCTGCCGAAGTTGTAGTACGCCGCGCAGGCGCCTTCGGGGGAGACCATGCACGTCCCGATCGGCGTCTCCGGGGTGCACGCGGTGCCGAACACCTTGCACTCCCACGGCTTCAGCACGCCCTTGAGCACCTCGCCGCACTGGCACGCCTTCGGGTCCGCGACGCGCAGGCCGGGGATCTCGAAGATCCGTTCGGCGTCGAAGGCGGCGTACTTCTCGCGGACGGCCATCGCCGAGTGCGTGATGAACCCGAGGCCGCGCCACTCGAAGTACGGCCGCAGCTCCATCACCTCGTTGATCGCCTTCAACGCCACGATGTTGCCGTTCCACGGCACGACCCGGGAGTACTGGTTCTCCACCTCGGAGCGCTTCTCGGAGAGCTGGACCATCAGCAGGTAGATCGACTGCAGGATGTCGAGGGGCTCGAACCCGGCGACCACGACGGGCTTGCCGTAGTCGCGGGCGATGAACTCGTACGGCCGGCAGCCGATCACCGTGGACACGTGCCCCGGGCCGATGAAGCCGTCGAGCCGCAGGTCGGGGGAGTCGAGGATGGCCTTGATCGCCGGGATGATCGTGACGTGGTTGCCGAACACCGAGAAGTTCTCGATGCCTTCGGCGGCCGCCCGCAGCAGCGTCATCGCGGTGGACGGCGTCGTCGTCTCGAACCCGATGGCCATGAACACGACGCGCAGGTCCGGGTTCTGCCGCGCGATCTTCAGCGAGTCGAGCGGCGAGTAGACCATCCGGATGTTGGTGCCCTCGGCGTTGGAGTCGAAGAAGTTCCCGCCGGAGCCGGGCACGCGCATCATGTCGCCGAACGACGTCATGAGCACGCCGGGCTGCCGGGCGATGTGGATGGCGTCGTCGATGCGGCCCATCGGGATCACGCACACCGGGCAGCCCGGCCCGTGCACCAGCGTGATGCTCTCGGGCAGGTAGTCCTCGAGGCCGTGCTTGTAGATGGTGTGCGTGTGCCCGCCGCAGACCTCCATGAACTTGTAGTGGCGGCCCGGCTCGCACAGCGACGTGATCTTCGCGGACAGCGCCCGCGCCTTCTCCGCGTCGCGGAACTCGTCGACGAATCGCATGACGACTCCTAATCGATCTGGGATTCGAGCAGTGCGGCCATCTCGTCCTCGTACGCCTTGCCGATGCTTTCGAGGAAGTCCAGCGCGGCTGCCGCTTCCGCTTCGTCTATTTTGGACAGTGCGAAGCCGACGTGGATGAGGATCCACTCGCCGGGCTTCGGCGGGTCGTCTTCGAGCAGGCCGATGTTGATGAGCCGCTTGACCCCGCTGACCGAGACCTTCGCGAGGTCCGGCCGGTCTTCGCTGATCTCGATGATCTCGCCGGGTATGCCGAGGCACATGGCTCAGACCTCCGTCTTCTCCTTGACCGGCAGCTCGGGGCTGGTGCCCCAGGCGAGTTCGGTGACGGCGCGGACCGCGGCCGGGATGGCCGCGGTCACTTCGGGCGACAGCCCGATCCCTTCGTCGAGGCACGCCGGTTCGCAGCCGACGATCAGCACCCGGCCGGCGTCCCCGCCCAGCAGCCCGAGCAGCCGGAACACCGCTTCGGGCTGCATGCCGTGTGCGTCGATCGAGGCCGAGGCGGCCAGGTCGCCGGTGTCCGCCTCGATGAGCGAAAGCGTCCCGGGCGGCCGGCCGTGCGGGGTCGCGTCGAGCAGGATCGTCGTGTCGTAGCCGCCCATCAGGTCGTAGGCGAGGTGCATGCCGGCGATGCCGTAGTCGGCGATCTGCACCCACTCCGGCAGCTCGGTGCCTTCGAGCTCCTTGATCACCTCGACGCCGAAGCCGTCGTCGCTCAGGAAGATGTTGCCGATGCCGGCGACCAGGACTCGTGGCCTCATTCCGCGACCTCCAGGGGTTCGATCTCTTCGGGCGAGAAGTACCGGAACCGGCCGTGCGTGGTCTGCAGGTCGGCGGCCGGATCGGCGTCCACGGTGACCGCGACGTACGTGACACCGTCCACATCGGACAGCACGTTCCGCACCGTGGCGGTGAGCCCGGCGAGGAACATGTCCTGGGCGTCGGTGCCGCGCAGGCTGGGCCGCAGCCGCACCTTCGACCCGGCGGTGACGTCGACGCCGGCGACGGTCACCGTCTCGGACTCGGGCTCGCCGGTGACCGACCGCAGGTACCGCACGGTCCCGTGCAGGCGGTCGAGCAGTTCGGGCGGCATCGCGTCGACGCGGTCGACGATGGCCGCCGCGCGCGGGTCGGTGGCCCGGGCCTCGCGCTTCTCCTCGTCGGTCAGCGTCATCGTGCGCAGCGTCAGGATCTCGTCGATTTCGGTGCCGTCGAAGAGGTCCCCGGGGCTTTCCTCGGCGATCGACGGGTTGTCGTAGAGGATGATCGGCGACGCGAGCATGACCGTGCTGCGGGAAGTGTCACCGATCAGGACCGGCCAGAGCCGTTCCTGCCGGCAGGCTTCGACCGCGGGTTTCGCCCACTCCGGCGGGTCCAGCATGGACAGGAAGTGCCCGGTGTCGACGCTGAGCACGAGGTGAGCGGCCAGCAGCGAATGCCGGAGAGCGTGCTCGCGGACGCCGTCGGAGTGCCACGACGTCGTGTTGTGCACCTCGACGCGCAGCCGGGCGCCGCCGAACGGCCCGTCGAGCGGGTCGACGCGCGCGGTCAGGACGCCGGACAGCGGGTGGGTCCGTTCTTCGCCGGGCACGTGGAACTCCGTCTCGGCCGGGAGTTCCGAAAGCGGCAGCTCGAAGTCGGTCTCGTGCTCGACGGCTTCGTCCCACGTGAGCCGCGTCCGCGTCTGCAGGAACCGCACCTTGACGTGCAGGATCGTGTGGGCCAGCGGTTCGAGGACGCATTCGACGCGGGCCGACGCGTGCTCGCCGATCTCGGCCGACGCGTACGACGGCGGCACCAGCACGCCCCACTGCCAGCGCACCTTGTTCTTCCCCGCGGAAGCCCGGTACGGGTAGAGGAGGTAGCCCTCGTAGAGCACGGCGTCGCCGATGGCGCGGGCCTGGTCTCCGGCGTTCACGGCCCACCGGCCAGCAGCTGTTCGATCGCCGCTTCCCAGGTCGGGATGGCGTTTGCCGCCTTGTACTTGAGCAGCGCGTCCACGGTCTCGCGCGGCAGCTTGATCCACGCGACGTTCGGGAAGTACCGGGCCATCAGCTCGTCCCAGACGGCCACCGGCATCCGGCACTCGGCCTGCGTGTGCCACGGCACCTGCTCCACCCAGAACCCCGGCCCGCCCTTGCCGAACACGGTCCCGCTGAACAGCAGCACCATCGGCACGACACCCTCGGACAGCGCGTGGAAGTACTTGCCGGCCGCGACTTCGAGGTCGTAGGTGCACGGCACCTCGGCGTCGATCTCGGTGGCGCCGGTGAAGCCGGGCACCGCCACCGAAACCGTCGTGAACTGGAACGGCTTGAGCGTGTCGCCCCACCGGGACCGGTCGCCGAAGAGGTGCGTGAGCAGCTCCGACTCGTCGTCGGAGTACCGGCGCCGCTGCGGCTCGATGCGGATCTGGACGCGCAGCACCATCGCGTGGACGGGCTGCCCGGTCAGCTCCGAGATCCGCAGCTTGAACGCCAGCGTCGGCGAAGCGGCGTACTTCAGCGGCCGGACGTCGATGCAGTCGAAGGTCAGCTCAGTCATCGGTCACGACCTCGCTGCGCTCGCGCAGGCGCGCGAAGAACCCGTCGATCGCCTCGTGCGCCTCAGTACCGCCGTCGAAGCCGCGCCACGTCGTCCGGACGAGCCCGACCAGCTCGTAGCAGACGTCGATCGGCACCAGGAAGCACTCGAAGCCCAGGTCGAGCTTGTTGAGCAGCAAGGCTTCGACGTCGTCGGCGACGTCGGCGAACGCCGGGGTGCCGGCCAGCAGCTCGTCCCAGGTGCCGAGCGGCAGGAGCGACTCGGTCGCCCCCGCCGGGCTCGGGTAGAACGCGACGGTCCGGTCCTGCACCGAGTTGCGGAACAGGAACGCCGTCTTCACCGGGATCCCGGCCGTCTCCCAGAGCGCCGTCCCCGGCCCGAACCGCGGGGCGTGCCGGAAGCGGTCCGGCACCGCGCGGTGCCGCTTCCCGCCCGCCCCGCGGTGGGTGAAGAGCAGGTAGCAGCCCCGGCAGGTGCACATGATCGTCCGGGATTCGAGGTCGATGACGTGCCCGTGCTCCGCGCCGATCGGTTCCGCGCACATCTCGCACTTCTCGCCCGGCGCGGCGCGCGGGGCGGGGGTGCGGAACCTGCGCAGGCCGCCCGTCACGAGATCTCCACGGGACACGGCACCAGCGGCAGCAGCGGCCGGCCACCGGGCCCGGTCTCTTCCGGCACGACGCCTTCGACGACGACGTCGGAGATCTCCGGCGCCGCTTCCCGGACCACCCGCTCGATGGCGTACTTCGCGGTGACCGTCGAGGACGGACAGCCGTCGCAGGTGCCCTGCAGCCGCAGCCGCAGGACACCGTCGTCGATCCCGACGAGCTCGACGTCGCCGGCGTGCGAACCCAGGTACGGCCGGACCTTGTCGAGCGCTTCGGTGACCCGCTCGTGCGTCGACCTCGGGTGCAGGTCGTGCAGCACGAGCAGGCCGCGGACGTGGTCGTCCTCGGCGAGGCGGTCCAGCAGCGGCCGGTCCGCGTCGCCGACGACGTCCACGATCCGGGCCAGGCCGGCGCCGTAGAACTCGAGCAGCGTGTGGACGAGGTCCTCGGCGAGCTCGGCGTCGGCGCCGCCGAACTCGCCCAGCAGCTGCTCGATGCGTTCGCCGACCCGGTCGACCTCCGTCATCAGACGATCTCCCCGCCGAACGCGTGCGGGGTGTGCAGCCGCTCGATCACCTTGCCCTTGCCGGTGTACATGTGGACGCCGCAGGGCAGGCACGGGTCGAAGCTGCGGACCGCGCGCATGATGTCGATGCCCTTGAAGTTCTCCTGCGTGTTCTCCTCGAAGATCGGCGTGTTCTGCACGGCGTCCTCGTACGGCCCCGGCGTGCCGAAGCTGTCGCGCACGCTGCCGTTCCACGGCGTCGGCGGGTACGGGTGGTAGTTCGCGATCTTGCCGCCCTTGATCACCATGTGGTGCGAGAGCACGCCTCGCACCGCTTCGGTGAACCCGCAGCTCACGCCCTCGTCGGGGACCTTGAACGGCTCCCACGTCTTGGTATTGCCCTTGCGGACCTCACCCAGCGCCTGCTCGGCGAAGTGCAGGGCCATCGCCGCCGAGTACGCCTGGAAGTACGTCCGGGCGCGGTTGCGCTCGAGCGCGTTGCTCCACTGCGGGATCTTCCACTCGTAGGCGACCTCGGGTTTGGTCGCCGTGCGCGGCAGGGTGATCGTCACGCTGTGTCCGGTCGACTTGACGTACGGCGTGTCGACGAGCCCGGCGAGCGCCGTCACCCACAGCCGCGCGATGGGGCCGCCGCCGGTGTCGAGGGCCAGGTGGTCCTTGCCGTCGAACCACCGCGGCGACATCGTCCACGAGTACTTGCTGTCGAAGTCACGTTTCTGCGGCCGCGGGATGGTGTGCTGGTTCCACGGGTGGCGCTGGTCGACCGGGTTGCCCAGCGGGTCCTGCGTGACGAACATCGGCTGGTCGGCCCAGTCCTCGTAGAACGAGCTGCCGAGCAGGATCCGGATGCCGAGGTTGATGTCGAGCAGGCTGGTGGTGACGAGCTTGCCGTCGACGACGATGCCCGGCGTCACGTACATCTTCCGGCCCCAGGACTCCATGTTCTCGTAGCTGAAGTCGCAGTACTCCGGGTTGTTCAGGCTGCCCCAGCAGCCGAGCAGGACGCGCCGCCGCCCGACCTCTTCGTAGCCGGGCAGGGCTTCGTAGAAGAAGTCGAACAGGTCGTCGTGCATCGGCAGGCAGCGCTTCATGAACTCGACGTAGCGCATCAGCCGGGTCAGGTAGTCGGTGAACAGCTGCACGGTGGCGACCGTGCCGACGCCGCCCGGGTACAACGTGGACGGGTGGACGTGCCGGCCCTCCATCAGGCAGAACATCTCGCGCGTGCTCCGGGAAACCTGCAGCGCTTCCCGGTAGAACTCGCCTTCCAGCGGGTTCAGCGAGCGCATGATGTCGCCGATGGTCTTGTACCCGTGGTCGCCCGCGTGCGGGGATTCGGTGCGGTTGGCCAGCTCCAGGACGCCGGGGTTGGTCTCGCGGACCATCCGCTCGCAGTAGTCGACCCCGACCAGGTTCTCCTGGAAGATGTTGTGGTCGAACATGTACTCGGCGGCCTCGCCGAGGTTGAGGATCCACTCGCCCAGGTGCGGCGGGCGGACGCCGTAGGCCATGTTCTGCGCGTAGACCGAACACGTCGCGTGGTTGTCACCGCAGATCCCGCAGATCCGGCTGGTGATGAAGTGCGCGTCGCGCGGGTCCTTGCCCTTCATGAAGATGCTGTAGCCGCGGAAGACCGACGACGTGCTGTGGCACTCGACGACCCGTTTAGCCGCCCAGTCGATCTTCGTGTAGATCCCGAGGCTGCCGACGATCCGCGTGATCGGGTCCCACGCCATCTCGACGAGGTCGGTCCGCCCCTTGGTGCTGACGCCCTTGTCCGTCATCTTCCGATCCCTTTCAGCGCCAGGAGGACTTGTAGCCGGTGCCGAGCTTCTTGCCCGTGTGGCGCCACTTGGGCTCCTTGTCGAGCTTGCGTTCGGTGATCTTCCGCAGCCGGCGGATCACCGACCCGTACGCGCCGCTGGCCAGCGACGACACGTGCGCGCCCGGCGGCTCGTCCATGAACGGCATGAACTTGTCCGGGAAGCCCGGCATGGTGCAGCCGATGCAGATCCCGCCGACGTTCGGGCAGCCGCCGACGCCGTTGATCCAGCCGCGCTTGGGCACGTTGCACTTCACGACCGGGCCCCAGCAGCCCAGCTTCACCAGGCACTTCGGGGAGCCGTACTCGGTGGCGAACTGACCCTGTTCGTAGTAGCCGCCGCGGTCGCAGCCCTCGTGCACGGTCGCGCCGAAGAGCCACTGCGGCCGCAGCTGGTCGTCGAGCGGGATCATCGGCGCCTGGCCGGCGGCCTGGTAGAGCAGGTAGACGATGGTCTCGGACAGGTTGTCCGGGTGGGTCGGGCAGCCGGGCACGCAGACGATCGGGATGCCGGCGCCGGACTTCCAGTCCCAGCCCAGGTAGTCGGGCACGCCCATGGCACCGGTCGGGTTGCCCTCCATCGCGTGGATGCCGCCGTAGGTGGCACAGGTGCCGACGGCCAGCACCGCCAATGCCTTGGGGGTCAAGCGGTCCAGCCACTCGCTCGTCGTCATCGGCTGGCCGGTCTCGGGGTTGTTCCCGAAGCCGCACCAGTAGCCCTCTTCCTTGATCGCCTCGTTCGGGATCGAGCCCTCGACGACCAGCACGAACGGCTCCAGCTCGCCGCGGTCGGCCTTGTAGAACCACTCGATGAACGTGTCGGCCCCCTTGTCGGGGCCGCATTCGAAGTCGATCAACGGCCAGTGGACCGCGATCTTGGGCAAGCCGGGCAAAGCGCCGAGGACGATTTCCTCGATGCTCGGTTGCGTGGCGGCCGTCAGCGCGACGGAGTCGCCGTCGCAGGACAGGCCGGCGTTGATCCAGAGGATGTGGATGGGCTGTTCTTCGGTTTGCTCTGCGGCATGAGTCACGGCGTTTCAACCCCGAAGTCGTCGAGCGCGCCGAGGGTCAGCTCCCACAGCGCGTGGTAGAGGGTCGTCTGGGCTTCCTGGATGCGGTGCACGGAAGGTGACGGGACGACGAAGAGGTGGTCGATGCTGTCCAGCTCGGCCATCTTCCCGCCGTCGTAGCCGGCGATGCCGACGGTCACCATGCCGCGCCGGGCGGCTTCGTCGAAGGCGCGCACCAGGTTCGCGGAGTTCCCGCTGGTGGACAGGCCCACCGCGATGTCGCCGGCGCGCCCGAAAGCGCCGATCTGCCGGGCGAACACGACGTCGAACCCGATGTCGTTCGAAAGCGCGGTCACCACCGCGATGTCGTTCGTCAGCCCGAAGGCGGGCAACGGCTTCGCGTCACCGGCCGGACTGAGGAACAGGCTGGCGAGGTCCTGCGCGTCGGTCGAGCTCCCACCGTTGCCGAAGGCGAGCAGCCGGCCGCCGGCGGCGAACGCGCGCGCCACGTCCTGCGCGCACGCGAACAACCGGTCGCGGTCGGCCGCGAGCACCTCGCCGCGCAGGGCGACGATCTCGCGCACCTTGTCCACAGTGGAGTGTTCGACCTGATCGAGGACGGCGCCGACGTCACTGGAACCCGCGTAGAGGAACGGGTACAGCGCTTCGAGACCGTCCGCGCCCACGGGGGTTTGTTCCCGCGTCATGGCGCGTCAACTCCCTCGGCTAGGGATTCTCCAGACGAGCGATGGCTTCACCGGCGTGCACCAGGATTCGGTCGCCGACGCCGGCCGTGACCAGCGCGACGCTCACCTCTTCCCGGCCCGAGCCGGTATCCACGACTGCGAACCCGAGGTCCAGGAGTTCGACTACGGTCACTTCGACCGCGGTGTCGGAGCAGGTGATGCACACCCCGTCGTGGCAGACGGGGCCGACTTCTCTGTCGGCGTCACGGGCGCTCACGACGCCACCTCCGGGGTCAGCAGGCCGGGTTGCTCGAAGAAGACGTGCACCAGCTCCCACAGCACGTGGTAGGTGGTCACGTGGACCTCCTTGACGATCCGGGGGTCGTCCGAGCGGGCGATGAATACGTGGTCCAGCCCAGTAGTCGCGGCGATCGCGCCGCCGTTACGACCGGTCAGCGCGACGGTGAGCATCCCGAGGTCGCGGGCCGTTTCGAGCGCACGGCGGACGTTGGCGCACTCGCCGTCGGTCGAGATGCCCAGCGCGATGTCGGCCGGTTCGCCGATGATCCGCAGCTGGTGGGCGAAGACGTCTTCGAGGCCGACGCGGTTGGCGACGCCGGTGACCGTCGCGACGTCGGCGGTCAGCGAGAGCGCCGGCAGCGCGCGCTTGCCGACGATCACGGGATGGACGAACTCCACCGCGACGTGCTGGGCGTCGGTGCTGGGGCCGCCGTTGCCGAACACCACGAGCTTGCCGCCGCGGTGGAAGCGGCGGGCCATGCCGTGGCACGCCTGGGCGACCGTCCTGGCGTCTTCGGCCAGGGCGAGCACGGGTGCCTTGCGGCGTTCGAAAAGGGCGTCGACGGAGTCCGGGTGATTCGGTGACCACGACATCGCGGCACTTCCTCGGGGAGCTGCTCGGTGGTGGGAGCCCATTCAGGCTAGAGCTGTGAGTTGGATCACACAAGAGATCGAACGTGGTCTCTGCTCCGCCAACTGGGTCAGATCAGCCGCTCAGACGTGGTGCTCGCGGTCCTCCTGGACGTGCTCCGCCCGGGCGAGCCACTGTTCGGCCTCCTGGCCGGACCCGCGCGAGCGCAGCATCCGGGCCAGGCTGAGCATGCCCTGGACGTCGCCCGTCTCGGCGGCGCGGCGGAACCACCGCTCGGCGTCCGCGAGGTCGTCCCGGTGCTCGGCGAGGTGCCCGAGGTTGGTGAGCGCGGGGACGCTGCCGTGCTCGGCGGCCTTGCGGTACCAGGCGGCGGCCTCGCCTTCGTCGCCGCGGTTGCGGGCGAGCACGCCGAGGTTGGTCATCGCCGCCGGGTCGCCGCGCTCGGCGGCGTCGAGGTACCAGTTCTCGGCCTCTTCGAGGTCGCCGCGGCGGTGCAGCAGCAGCCCGAGCCGGACGATCGCCTCGACGTGCCCGCCGGTCGCGCCCTGGCGGTACCACGACTCGGCGTCGCCGGGCCGGCCGAGCCGTTCGGCCTGCCTGCCCAGCTGGCAGGTGGCCGCGAGGTCGCCGGCCTGCACGGCCGAGCGCCACCAGCGGGCGGCTTCGGCGGCCTGACCACGGTCGCGGAGCACGATGCCCAGGTCGATCATCGCGCCGGTGATCCCGGCGTCGGCGGCCTGCCGCAGCCACGACTCGGCCTCTTCGGTCCGGTGCTGCTCGCGCAGCATGTGCCCGAGCGCGGCGATCGAGGGCAGGTCGCCGGTGCGGGCCGCCTCGCCGTACCAGTGCTGGGCGTCTTCGCGCTTGCCGCGCCGCTCGTAGGACCGGGCGAGGTTCAGCATGCCGTGCGGATCGCCGGCCAGGGCGGCCTCGTGGTACCAGCGCTCGGCTTCGTCCGGCACGCCGCGTTCGGCGAGCAGGTGGGCGAGCGAAGTCATCGAGACGCGGTCGCCGCCCATGGCGGCCTGCCGGAACCACGTCTCGGCCTCGGCGAGGTCCCCGCGCTCCCGCATCGCCGAGCCCATGCGGGCCATCGCGACGACGTTGCCGCCCTCGGCGGCTTTGCGCTGGAAGAACTCGTCGAACTTCTTGAGCCGGCCGGGCATCGGCTGCTCCCTCCGGATGGGTCCTGCTCCGGTAGTCGCAGTTGAGGGGCTCGGTGTGACACCTCTGCCATGGGTGGGCGAGATCACATTCGCGCCAGGTCGTCGTGTCGGCGCGGTTTTCCCAGGCCGGCAGGGGTGAGACTACGCCGCGCTCAGGTGAACTCGAGAGGAGAATTTGGTGGCGGCCCGCGGTTTTCGGCTCAGCGTGACCCAACGATCTCTGCTGGTAGTCGCGATCCTGGCGGTCGCCCTCTTCGGGTACTGGGCGACCAGCAGAAGCTCCGGTGCGACCCCGCCGCCGTCGTCGTCCCCGGCACCGGTTCCGGCCACCGCCGCCGACGTGCAGAAGCAGCTCGGCGAGCTGAAGGTCGCCGCGCGGACGTCCATGGACGGCTACTCGCGCGAGAAGTTCCCGCACTGGGACAGCCAGGGGTCAGGGTGTGACACCCGCGAAGTCGTGCTGAAGCGCGCCGGCGCGGACGTGAAGACGGACAAGGACTGCAAGGCGACGGCCGGGAGCTGGAAGAGCGTCTACGACGACGAGACCTGGACCAAGGCGACCGACCTCGACATCGACCACATGGTCCCGCTCGGGCAGGCCTGGGCCAGCGGCGCCAAGGCGTGGACGACCGAGAAGCGCGAGCAGTTCGCCAACGACCTCACCCGCCCGCAGCTGTTCGCCGTCACCGACAACCTCAACCAGCAGAAGAGCGACAAGGCGCCCGACCAGTGGAAACCGCCGCTCGTCGCGTTCTGGTGCACCTACGCGACCGACTGGATCGTGGTGAAGCACTACTACGGGCTGACCGTCACCGAAGGGGAGAAGACGGCCTTGACGGACATGCTGCGGCGCTGCTGAGCTGGCCGGCATGACGACCTTCGCGCTGATCCACGGGGGAGGCGGCAGCGGGTGGGACTTCCACCGGCTCGGCCCCGAACTGGTCGCCCGCGGCCACGACTTCGTCGCGCCGGACCTGCCGATCACGGACAAGACGGCGGGGCTGGACGCATTCGCGGAGACGGTCCTGGCCGCACTGGGCGACGCCTCGGACGTCGCCGTCGTCGGCCACTCGTACGGCGGGTTCACGGCACCGCTGGTCGCGGCGAAGGTGCGGGCGCGGGTGCTGGTGTACCTGGCCGGGATGATCCCGGCACCGGGGGAGCAGCCGGGTCAGTGGTGGGGCAACACGGGTTTCGCGGCGCCATCGGGCTTGAGCGACATCGAGACGTACTTCAACGGGGTCCCGTTGCCGCTGGCCGAGGAAGGCATGGCGCACGGGCGCGACCAGGTGAGCAAGGAGTGGGACGAGCCGTGGCCGCTGCCGGCCCACCCGGACGTCCCCACCCGGGTCCTGCTGTGCCGCGACGACCGGTTCTTCACCCCGGACTTCCAGCGTCGCGTCGCGCGCGAACGGCTGGGCATCGAGCCCGACGAGGTCGACGGCCCGCACTGCGCACCGCTGAGCCACCCCGCGCAAATCGCCGACCTGCTGGTCAGTTACCTCTGAAGCCGTGAGGGGCACCTTCAGGGCTTATATGTCCCTGAAGGTGCCCCCTACGGCTCTTGTGCCCAAGACCCCAGCCGCCGAGATGTTGTGAACGACTCGTTCACCTCGTCCGACGCCCTGAACGACTCTTTCCTGACGTTCGGGCCCCGCGATCCAGCCGTGCCACCCCGACTTCACCGGATACCTCTGAGCCGTTCGGGGTATCGGCCAACTTAAAGGTCTAGACCTATTGACTGTGTGGTCCAGGCCACTTAACGTCGTTTTCGCGGCGAACCCGCACCTCCCCCGCGTCACCTCCACCCCGGTCCCCACCTCGGAGGTCTCCCCGTCATGCGCTTCGCCAGGGTCCTCGGGCTGGCGGCCCTCACCGCCGGCAGCCTCCTCGTCGCTCCCGCCGCACCCGCGTCGGCCGCCGCTTTGCCCGCCTGCCAGCACTTCTACCAGGGCACCATCCCCGACCGCCCGGTCACCGGCGGCCACGGTCCCGGCACACTCACCGGCGCCGTGAACGTGAGCAACCGCCTGCCCGCGCCCGGCTCGGTAGCCGGCGGCCTGGGCTCCGACGGCAAGGTCACCTTCACCTTCGCCCGCGTCTCCGGTGCGAGGGCCTACCGCGCGTTCCGCAACGGCCAGGCCCTCCAGTGGATCAGCGACTGGGGCCAGCCGACGCTCACCGTCACCGACGCGAGCCCCTGCCAGAACGCGAACTACCAGCTCTACGCGATGACCGCCGAGGACAACTCGCCCGGCTCGCTCGGCCAGATCTCCACCGCGTACCGCCTCGACAGCGGCAACCGGCTCGCCACCTACCGCATCCCGGCCGGCACCACGCTGAACTACCGCGTCACGTCCTACAACGACGTCGCCCAGACGGCGCTCGGCTACAGCGCCGGCTCGGGCTTCTGCGCGGTCGACGCCCGGATCATCCCGTGGGGCACCAGGTTCTCCGTGCCGGGCTACGGCGAGTGCTACGCCGCGGACATCGGCAGCTGGATCAAGGACGACATCGTCGACATCTGGCTGCCCGGCTCGCAGGCCGACGCCTGGGGCATCCAGCGGCTCACCCTGACCGTGCGCTGACGACGCACGAGCACCGGACGGCCGCAAGGCCGTGACGGCCTCCTTGCCGACGTCCCCCTACGCCCCGGCAAGGAGGCCTCATGGCTCACCAGCGGTCGAGGTGCAGCACCTCTTCCAGGGGCTGGCGCGCCGCCGGCTTGAACGTGTCGCCCGTGTAGAACGCCGTCGGGATCAGCGCCGCCTGGTGGACGTTCTTCGGCAGCCCCAGCACCTCCGCCGCCTCCTGCTCGTACTTCAGGTGCAGCGTCGTCCACGCCGTTCCCAGCGTCACCGAGCGGGCCGCCAGCATGTAGCTCCACACCGCCGGCAGCAGCGACGCCCACATCCCCGCCTGGTTGCCGGCCGGCAGCTCCGCGGACGCCGTTTCGAGGCACGGCACCACCAGCACCGGGACGTCGCCCATCCGGTCGGCCAGGTACGCGACGCTGTCGCCGACGCGCTTCTGCACCGGGGCCCGCGAAGGGTCGTCCGCGAACTGCTTGCCGGCCGCGCCCGGCGACTCCAGGTACTCGTGGCACGCCCGGCTGTAGATCCGCCCGAGCGCGGCCCGCTGGTCCGCGTCCGTGACGACCAGCCACTGCCACCGCTGGGTGTTGGAACCGCTCGGCGCCTGCAGCGCGACCTGCATGCAGTGTTTCACCAGGTCGAGCGGCACGGGCCGGTCGAAGTCCAGCCGCTTGCGCACGGTCCTGGTGGTCGTCAGGAGCTCTTCGGGCGTCATCATCGGCCTATCATGCCGGGCTTACCAGCGATCGTGCACCAGCGGCCGGATCAGCTCGTCGTACGTCTCGCGAACGCCCGCCAGCGCCTCGGCCGACAACGGCGGCAGCGAAGCCGCCGTGGTGTTCGTGGAAGCCTGCGAAGCGTTGCGCGCGCCCGGGATCACCGTGCTCACGCCCGGCTGGTCGATGATCCACCGCAACGCGAACTGCGCCAGCGTCTGACCCTCCGGAACGAGCCCGCGCAGCCGCTCGACGGCTTCCAGCCCGACCTCGTACGGCACGCCCGAGAACGTCTCGCCGACGTCGAACGCCTCGCCGTGGCGGTTGAAGTTCCGGTGGTCGTTTTCCGCGAACGTCGTCGAAGCCGTGTAGCGCCCGGACAGCAGGCCCGAGGCCAGCGGCACCCGCGCGATGATCCCCGCGCCCGCCTCCGCCGCCGCGGGCAGCACCCGCTCCAGCGGCTTGAGCCGCAGGCAGTTCAGGATGATCTGCACGGAAGCGACGTTCGGCCGCGCCAACGCCGTCAGCGCCTCTTCGCACGTCTCGACACTCACGCCGTACGCCTTGATGCGGCCCTCGGAGACCATTTCGTCCAAGGCGTCGTACACCGCGTCGGACGAATACACCGGCGTCGGCGGGCAGTGCAGCTGGACCAGGTCGAGCGTCTCGACGCCGAGGTTGCGGCGCGAGCGGTCGTTCCACTCGCGGAAGTTCGCGCGGACGTAGTTCTCCGGCACCTGTTCGACCCGGCGGCCCATCTTGGTCGCCACGAACACGTCGCGCTCGGCGCGGAACCGGCCGACCAGCCGCTCGCTGCGCCCGTCGCCGTAGACGTCGGCGGTGTCGAAGAAGGTGACGCCGGCGTCGGCCGCCGCGTGCAGCACCGCCAGGGCGTCCTGTTCGTCGACCTCGCCCCAGTCGGCGCCGAGCTGCCAGCAGCCGAGCCCGACGACGGACACCTCGCGGCCCAGCCGGGTGATCTTCCGGTTCTCCATGCCGCGATCCAAGCACACGGCCCCGCCTATGATCGGCCGTCATGGCCATGACGTCGGGTCCGGACGGACTCGGGACCCGCATGCGGCACGTCCTCGAGATCCTCGAGGGCGACGTCGCGAAGTTCCTCGCCGACATCGGCCTCGACGACTACCGCCCGCGGTACTCGGGGGTGGTGCGGGCGCTGCTCGCGCGCGGCCCGCTTGCCATCCGCGACCTCGCCGCGGAGATGGGCGTGACGCACTCGGCGGCCAGCCAGACCGTCGCGCAGATGAGCCGCACCGGGCTCGTCAGCCTCGAACCGGGTGCGGACGCCCGGCAGCGCATCGTGTCGCTCACCGAGAAAACGCGCGAGCTCCTGCCGCTGATCGAGGCGGAGTGGACGGCGACGACCGAGGCGTCGGAGGCACTGGAAGCGGAGCTGCCGTACCCGCTGCGCGGGGTGCTGGACGCGATCATGGCCGCGCTCGAACGGAAGCCGTTCCGGGAGCGGATCGGGGAGACCGACGCCGCGCGGGAGCTGCTGCCCTGATCAGGCGCCCGGGATGCGGAAGACGGCCCAGACGAACTTGCCACCGGGGCAGCGCTCGAAGCCCCAGTCCTCCGACAGCGCCTGGACCAGGACGAGCCCGCGGCTGCGGGCCTCGGCCGGCGACGGCGCCCGCAGCTCGGGCAGCCGGCTGCCGGTGTCGTGCACCCGCATCTTCAGCAGTCCACCGGCGTACGACAGCTCCAGCCGCTGCGGCCGCTCGCCGTGCTCGAAGGCGTTGGTGACCAGCTCGGACGTCGCCAGCAGGACGTCGTCGAACTGCCTCTCGGTCAGGCCGAACCGCAGCAGGGCGGAGCGGACCTCGTGGCGCGCCCGCGCCGGGGCCGTCACGTCCGCCGGGAGGAACACCGTCAGCTGCTCGGCTCGCGCCGTGCGCTGCGGCATCTTCGACATCGTCATCGGTCCCCCTCCCAGTGAGTTCCGGTACCGTCCGCGAGGTACCCAAGCGGCTGAGCGGCTAATCAGGTGCCGTCGGCGAGCTCGGATTCGTCCAGGCCCGAACGCAGCTTCTTCAAGGTCGCGGCCAGCAACCGCGATACCTGCATCTGGGAGACCCCGACGCGGCGCGCGATGTCCGACTGGCTCATCCCGGACCCGAACCGCAGCGCGACGATCTTGCGCTCCCGCTCCGGCAGGCTGTCCAGCATCGGGCGCAGCGCCTCGCGCAGCTCGGCCTGGCCCAGCTCGGCGTCCGGCGCCCCGAACCGCGTGTGCGCCGCGTTCTCCAGCAGGTGGTCCAGCGACGCGCCGTAGCGGCCCTGACCGGCGCGAAGCCCCTCGTAGACGTCCTCGATCGGGACGCCGAGGCGCGCGGCGATCTCACTGGGCTTCGGCGCCCGCGAGAGCTGCACGGTGAGCTCTTCGCGCGCACCGGAGATGTTCGCGTTCAGCTCCTTGAGCCGCCGCGGCACCCGCACCGACCAGCTGTTGTCCCGGAAGTGGTGCCGCAGCTCCCCGGAGATGGTGGGGACGGCGAAGGCCAGGAAGTCCGTCCCCTGCTCGGGATCGAACCGGTCGACGGCGTGGATGAGCCCGACCGTGGCGATCTGGACCAGGTCCTCCATCGCCTCGTCGCGGTTGCGGAACTTCCGGGCCAGGTTGCGCGCGAGCTCCAGGTGGTTGCGCACCAGGGTGTCCCGGATGCGTTCCCGCTCCGGGGAGCCTGCCGGCAGCGCGGCGAGGCGGGTGAACAGCGCGCCGACGTCGAGGTCGCTCCCGCTGCTCCCGGCGGGATCGCTCACGAGTCCGCCGCCTGGCTCTCCCGGACGAGGTCGACCCGGGACAGGTAGCGGCCGTCCTCGGGGGTCACCGTGCGCTGGGCCGACGTCGCGAGCGCGGTCAGCAGCTGCCACGACAGGCCCGAGTCGTCCTCGTGGTCCGGGGTGTCCGAAAGCACCGACACCGAGACCTCGATGCGCGGCCCGCTCCACGAGAAGATGCAGGTGAGGCGGCCGTCCGAGCTGGCGGGAAGCAGCAGTGAGCAGGCTTCGTCCACCGCCATCCGGAGGTCCTCGACAGCATCGAGGTCGAAGTCCTGGCGCATGGCGATGTCCGCCACGATGGTGCGCAGCGTCGGCACGACGTGCGGGATCGCGGCCGTCCGCACCTCGATGACCTGCGCGCCTTCCGGGACGAGCGGGGCGTTGTCCTCCACGTTTGTTCCTTTCTCCGGCTCGCGCTCCAGGGTTCGGCGGTGTCCTCTTCACGCCCGGTCGCGAGATGCCCGTGGGGTGAGCAAACCAAACCCGGGTTTGATCCGCTCCACCGGCGGGCATGTAGCGATCGACATGCTGATCCTGGGAAAGGCAGGGACGACATGGCTGACGTCAGCCGGCTGCCCAACGTGGTTGCTGAAGAGTGGGAATGGCAGCTTCGCGGCTCGTGCCGTGGCGCGGACAGCAGCCTGTTCTTCCACACGGACAACGAGCGGGGTTCGGCGCGGGAGCGGCGCGAGACGCGGGCCAAGGCCATCTGCCAGACCTGCCCGGTCCTGGCCCAGTGCCGCACGCACGCGATGACGGTACAGGAGCCCTACGGCATCTGGGGTGGCCTCGGCGAGATCGAACGGCGGCAGCTGTTCCTCCGCCAGCGCCGGGCGGCGCGGAAGGTGATGAGTGCGCACTGACCAGGCAGGATTCGATCGCACGTGAGCACTCCGCGCGAAAGGGCGGCGGCCGTGGCGGGCTCGGTCGCTTCCTGGGTTAGGGTTGGCCCCGGAGTTGCCTTGACCGTGCCACCGCGAGCTTTGGGGAAGGCACGGTGACACGGTTGCCGCTTGAAACAACAGGCGCGTACCCGGCGCAGGAGCAGCGCCTGACGAGGAGAAACTGCATGCCCGCAGCCGACCAGAACGCCACCCCGCCCGGGTTCGGCATCACGCTGGACACCGACGCGACGGAGCCCCGGGTGGTGGTCACCGGCGAGCTCGACCTGCTCACCAGTCCGCAGCTGCAGGAGGCCCTGGCGGGGCTGATCGCGGACAAGCGCGCGCAGCGGGTCGTGGCCGATCTGACCGGGGTGACCTTCTTCGATTCCTCCGCGCTGAACGTGGTGCTCCGCGCACAACGCCAGGCCGGCGAGCAGGACGTCGAACTCGAGGTCGTCCCCAGCCCCGCGGTGAGCCGCGTGATCGAGCTCACCGGCGTGGCCGAACACCTGAGCGTGTCGGAAGACCCCCAAGCCTGACCGCCCGCTACGGTTCCGCGGACTGATTTTTGTGCGTGGACCTTGGGGGCAGCACGATGATGGGGCGCACGCATGCCCTGACCGGCTGGTGCGCGGGCTTGGCCCTGGCGCCCGCGGTCGGGGCGGGTTCGGTGCACCAGGCGGTGGTCTTCGCCGCCACGACGGCGGGGTTCGCCCTGCTGCCCGACCTCGACCACCCCGGAGCGAGTGCGTCCCGTCTGCTCGGTTGGCTGACGGGTGCTTTGTCGTGGCTGCTGCGCCGTGTGTCGTCGGCGTTCTACGCGCTGACCAAAGGACCCCGCGACGAGAAGGTGACGGGCAAGCACCGCCACCTGTCCCACACGGTGTTGTTCGCGGCGGGTCTCGGCGCGTTGACGTCCTGGGGTACCGAAGCCGGCGGCCCGTGGGCGGTCGTCGGCGTGGTGATCTTCGGGCTGATGCTGGCGGAAGGCGCCCTGGGCGACTGGTTGCTGCCGGTGAGCGGCGCCGCGGTGGCCTGGTGGTTCTTCACGGCGCCGCCCGACCGGGTGGGCGAGCTGGAGTCCATCACGGGCTGGCTGGGCATCGCGGTGGCAGCGGGGTGCGTGACCCACTGCCTCGGTGACGCGCTCACCGAGGCCGGATGTCCTTTCCTGTTCCCGGTTCCCATCGCCGGCGAGACCTGGTACGAGATCCGCCCACCCCGGGCGTTGCGCTTCAAGACGGGCAAGAAGGTCGAGAAGCGCCTGATCTTCCCGGTGTTCGCGGTGCTCGCGGTCCTGCTGGTGCCGGGGGTGTGGGACTACTCGGTGAGCACGGTCGAGCGCCTGTTCATCCCACCGGCGAGCCAGCAGGCGACAACGCCGTGAACCGCTCCGCCGCCGCGGCGGTGTCGGTGTAGTCGCGGGTGTGCGTGATCAGGCCGTCCTCGACGGTCATGACCATGACGTAGGAAACCGTGAAGGCCGTACCGTTCAGCTCCTGGTGCAGGTCGAACTCCGCGACGAGCACCGCCGGGTCGGCCGTTTCGTGCACGATCACGTTGTCCGCCTTGGTGATCCGGCGGGCCGTGCCCGCGCGGCGGAAGCGGCGGCGCAGCTCTTCGCGGCCCTTCGTCACTCGCGGCACGCCGGGGAGGGTGAAGGGCATTTCGAGGGTGACGTCCTCGGCGTAGAGGTCGGCGAGGTCGTCCCAGCGGTTCTCGACGGAGGCGGCCAGGAAACGGTCGAAGACCTCGCGCGTGCGCAGCGAAGCGAGCGCGAGGTTCGGGTAGTCGCGGTACGCCGTGATCTCTCCGCCTGCCACCGTCACCACCCCGACCGACGACGGGCGGCCGGACACCGCCAGCTCCAGCACGAACCCCGTCTCCGTCACCTCCGCCGCGACCTGGGCTTCCAGCACGCCCAGGGCACGGGCTCGCGCGCCGGCGGCGGTGAGCCGGGACAGGATCGCTTCCCGGCCTTCGACGCGCTGGCCGAGGAACGGCAGTTCGTACACCGCGTCGGCGGCGAAGAGGTCCGCGAACGGCGTGGTGTCCAACGTGGACATCCCCTCGCTGACCATGGCGGCGATTTCGGGCACGGTGCGTGGCATCGGAATTCTCCTGGAAGACTGGACGTTGAATCGGAACGGTGCACCCGCTTACGACGATACGGAGCGTACGTTCCGGTTGTCAACGAGGAGAAGACACATGGAAAAGATGCGCGCGGACGCGCGGCGCAACCGGGCGAAGGTCCTGGCTGCCGCCGAAGAGGCGTTCGCCGCCGACGGGCTCGCGGTGCCGCTCGACGACATCGCGCGCCTGGCCGGAGTCGGCGCGGGGACCGTTTACCGGCATTTCCCCAGCAAGGAGGCGCTTTTCCAGGCCGTCGTCCTCGAACGCATCGAGCAGTTCGCCGAGGAGGCCCGCGGGCTCGCCGCCGCCGAGAATCCCGGCGAAGTCTTCCTCGACTACTTCGTCCGCGTGATCAAACAGGCCTCGCTCAACCGCGCAATCTGCGACGCGCTCGCCGAGTCGGGCGGGCACGCGTTCAAGGCCGGCGCGGGCGACGACTTCCGCGTGGCGCTCGGAGAGCTCCTGCGGCGGGCCCAGGCGGTGGGTGCGGTCCGCAAGGACATCGACGGCGACGACCTGAGGGCACTCATCGTCGGCTGCCTCGCGGTCGAGCGCTACTCGCCGGGCAGCCGTCACCTGGTCCGCATCGTGGTCGACGGGCTGCGAGCCTCATCCAGCTGAGACCACGCTCAACAAAGTTGCGTCAAGCAGACTCAAGTCGCACGGTCTGTAACAACAGCTATGATCAACGCGAGTTAGTCCTCGTACCTGCGCTGCGCGTGGCGAGGGGGTGCCCGGATGAGTGGCCGACCTACTTGGGGCTCCACCGCGGTCACCGGGCTGGCGGGATTCGCCACCGGGCTGCTGGTGGCCGCGCTGCTCGTCGCCGGGCGGCCGGCCCCCCGGCCCGCCGATGTCGTCGCCCCGCCGACCAGCACCGTTCCCGCCGTGCCGATCACCGTGACCGCGTCCGTGCCGCCGTCCACCGTCACGTCGGTCGAGACCTCGCCGCCGAGTACCACCACCAGCGTCGTCGAGGTGACCGTGACCTCTTCGCCGACCTCTGCCACGCCGACGTCGACGTCGCCCGCCTTGCCGTTGACCAGCGTCTCGCGCGACTGACCCGTGCAACCCCAGCGCGGGTAACTCCGTCTGGACGGCATGCGAAGGATTCCGTGGATCGCGGCTCTCCTGCTCGGCGCCGCCGGGTGCGGCCAGGCCGGCTCGGGGACGGAGGTCGCCTGCCCGGCGATCGGCACCCGGATCGGGATCGGCTTGACCGTCCCGAACCCGGCCGGCGTCACGCGCGCGACGCTCGACGCCTGCTGGGGCGACCAGTGCGTCACGCGCCCGGTCGACCTCTTCCCCGAGACGGCCGCGGGCACCCAGACCTGCACCGGGACCGGCCCGGACGACTCCTGCGGCGTCTCGATGGTCCAGACCGGCGGCCTGCAGGGCTTCGCCGACATCCCCGGCCTGCAGGCCGAGCCGATCCGGGTCACCGTCCGCTTCGACGACGGCAAGCCGCACACCGCGGTCGTCACGCCTGCCTTCAGCGAACCGGGCGGCCCCGCCTGTGGGAAGGCGGGGCCGCAGGCTCAGCTCGTGGCCGGGGCCGACCACGAGATCAAACCGCGTTAGCCGACGTCCCGGCGCCGCCAGCCCACCAGGCCGGCGACCAGGGCGACGGCCGCGACCGCCGTGAGCCACACGAGCGGGGTCGCGACGAGCTCCTGGCCGGGGATCTTCGGCGGGTGCTGGAACGGTGACACGTCCAGCACCGCCTGCGGCAGGTTGACGACCGGGCCGAACAGGCTCAGCAGCAGCGCCAGCGAGCCGACCGCCCAGGCCGCGGCCGAAAAGCCCGGCAGCAGCCCGAAGATCGTCACCGCCAGCGCGACCACGACCCACGCCGCGGGCAGCTGGACGAGCATCCCGGCGAGGGAGTCGCCGACCGAGCCGCCGACGTCGCCGGTGCGCAACCCGTTGGCCAGGCCCATGAACAGGCCGCCGGCCAGCAGCAGCAACGCCGTGCCGAAGAACGCGAACACCAGGTGACCCGCCGCCCAGCGCAGCTTGCCGACGCTGGTGGCCAGCACCGGCTCGAGCCGGATCGCGGTCTCCTCGCCGCGCATGCGCAGCACCGCCTGGATCCCGTACAGCGACGCGACCATCGCGAACAGCCCGGCCATGACAGCGAGGAACGCCTGCGTGAGCGCCTCACTGCCGCCGAGGCGCGCCATGATCTCCTGCGCCTGCGGGCTGGAGCCGACCAAACCGCCGATGCCGCTGGCGATCGAGCCGAACACCGCGCCGACGACGGCCATCCCGACCGTCCAGCCGAGCAGCGGGCCGCGGTGCAGCCGCACGGCGAGCGCGAACGGCGTCCGCAGGCTCGCCGCGGCCCGCGCCGGACCCGGCCGCGGCGGCAGGATGCCGACGCCGACGTCGCGGCGGGGCAGCAGCCAGTACGCCACGGCGCCGACCACCACTGCGGCGGCCACCGGCAGCAGCAGCACCCACCAGCGTTCCCCCGCGAACGGGCGGATCTGCTGCACCCAGCCGATCGGCGACAGCCACGACAGCCACTGAGCGTCCACAGTGGAGTCTCCGGCGCCGCGCAGCAGGAAGGCGGCGCCGACCACGGCGGTGCCGATCCCGTTGGCCGTGCGGGAGTACTCGGCGAGCTGGACGGCGACCGCCGCGACGGCCGTGAACACCAGGCCCGCCAAGGCTTCCGACGCGCCGAAGGCCAGCGACCCGGCGGCGGGCAGCCCGGCGCCGACCATGCTGCCGTACTGGATCAGGCCGATCAGCACGCTCGCCCCGCCGGCCACCAGGACGGCCGACGTCAGCGCCGCGTACCGGCCGACGACCGCGGACGCGAGCAGCTCCGCGCGGCCCGTGTCCTCCTCGGCGCGGGTGTGCCGGGTGACCGTGAAGACCACCATCAGCCCGGCGAGCAGCGCCAGGAACCCGCACATGCGCCAGGCGATGAACCCGCCGGCGGTGGTCAGGTCGAACGGCGGCCCGTAGAGCAGTGCGTACGACGGGTTGGTGTTCGCGCCGGCCTGCAGCGCCAGCCGGTCGGCGACGGTCGGGTAGAACTGTGTGAACGTCTTGACCGTGCTGGCCGGGACGATGCTCAGCAGCACGATCCAGATCGGCAGGACGACGCGGTCGCGGCGCAGCGCGAGCCGGGTGAGGTGCCAGGTGCCGGCGAGTTCGTGCGCCGGCGCGACCTCGGCTTCGGCACGGGAGAGCGTCGCGGTCATTTCGCGCTCGCTTCGGTCGTGTAGTGGCGCAGGAACAGCTCTTCCAGCGTCGGCGGCTGGCTGACGAGACTCCGCACGCCGACCTGGGTCAGCTGGCGCAGGGCCTCGTCGAGCGAGCGCGTTTCGACGTCGAAGCGGACGCGGTTGCCGTCGACCTTGAGGTCGTGGATGTTCTCCAGCTTCGCGAGCCCGTTCGGCGGCCCGGCGAGCTCGGCGGTGATCGACGTCCGGGTCAGGTGACGCAGCTCGGCCAGCGTGCCGGACTCGACCGTGGCGCCGTTGCGGATGATGCTGACCTTGTCGCAGAGCGCCTCGACCTCGGCGAGGATGTGGCTGGAGAGCAGCACCGTGCGGCCCTGTTCGCGCTCCTCCTGGATGGCGTACTGGAACGTCGCCTCCATCAGGGGGTCGAGGCCGGACGTCGGCTCGTCGAGGATCAGCAGGTCGACCCGGGAGGCGAGCGCGGCGACGATGGCGACCTTCTGCCGGTTGCCCTTCGAGTACGTCCGCCCCTTCTTCTTGGGGTCGAGGTCGAACCGTTCGACGAGGTCGGCGCGGCGCTTCTCGTCGAGCCCGCCGCGCAGGCGGCCGAGCAGGTCGATCACCTCGCCGCCGGAGAGGTTGGGCCAGAGGTTGACGTCGCCGGGCACGTAGGCCAGGCGGCGGTGCAGGCTCGCCGCGTCCTTCCAGGGGTCGCCGCCGAGCAGCCGGACGTCCCCGGAGTCCGCGTGGAGCAGGCCGAGCAGGACCCGGACGGTGGTCGACTTCCCGGCGCCGTTCGGGCCCAGGAAGCCGTGTACTTCCCCAGTAGGTACCTGCAGATCGAGGCCGTCCAAGGCCTTGGTCCGGCCGAACGACTTGTGCAAGCCGGAGATCGCGATGGCGTTTTCCATGCTTCGGAAGCTACACTGATTTCACGAAGTTGTGAAGTTAAGAAAATGTCTAGATGGAGTGATCTTGACGGACCGGTACGGGAGGATGGGCCGATGACGACGCCTGACACGAAGCGAGATGAAGACGCCGTCCGCCGGTACGTCGAGAGCCTGGCCCTGGTGCTCTCGCAGATCGGGATGCAGCGCATGTCCGCGCGGGTGTTCGCGGCCCTGATGACCACCGACGACGCCCGCCTGACCGCGGCCGACCTGGCCTCGCAGCTGTCGGTCAGCCCGGCGGCCATCTCCGGCGCCGTGCGCTTCCTCGAGCAGATCGGCCTGGTCGCCAAGGAACGCGAGCCCGGCGAGCGCCGCGACCACTACCGCCTCTTCGACGACCTCTGGTACGCGACGTTCCTCAAGCGCGACCGCATGATCATCATGTGGCGCGACGCGGCGGGCGACGGCATCCAAGCCCTCGGTGAGGACTCGCCCGCCGGGCAGCGGCTCGCCGAGATGCGCGACTTCCTGTCGTTCATGCTGGATGAGCTCAACGGCATGTACGAGCGTTGGCACAAGCTTCGCGCGGAGAAGAACGCTTAACTTCTAAGCATGGTGATCCTCGCTCAAGCCCTGTACGTCAAGCGGAAGACCCCGCGGCTCCCCGGCGCCGCGGGACCGACCGAGGGACTGGTCGCAGGGAACGGCGAACCCTTCCGACTGGCCGTGCTCGGCGAGTCCACAGTGGACGGCGTCGGCGCGGGGGACCACGAGGAAGCGCTCACCGGCTGCCTCGCCCGCGAGCTCGCGCGCGACGGCCGGGCGGTCCGGTGGCAGGCAGTCGGCCGAACCGGTGCCAACGCCCGGGTCGTCCGCGCCGAGCTGGTCCCGCTCGTGCGCCCGGCCGACCTGGTCGTGATCGCCCTCGGCGTCAACGACACCATCGAGCTCCGGACGGCCGCGGGCTACCGCCGTGACCTGCTGGAACTGGTCGTCGAGCTGCGGCGGCGCCTCGGTCCCGTGGACGTCCTCCTGGCCGGCGTGCCGCCGATGTCCCGCTTCCCGGCGCTGCCACGGCCACTGCGGGACTTCCTCGCTGCCCGCTCGGCCGCCCTCGACGCGGCGGCCGCGACCCTCGGGAAGCTCCCCGGCGTCACGCACCTCCCGATGGACCCGCGGCTGCTCGACCCGGCCGCGTTCGCGTCCGATCGCTTCCACCCCGGGCCGGCGGGCTATGCGCGGTGGGCGCAAACGCTTGCCGAAGCACGTTCGGTGATCGCTTAGCCGCACTGCGTCGATCTTCAAAAAAAGTTCGAGGTTCGTGTATCTGGCCGTCCCGCCAGTGCGTCCTGTGGGGCAGCCAAGCACGAGATTGGGAACGCGGCAGGGGGTGCCGAGTTCGAAATGCGCGGTGACCGGGAGCCGAGGGGGCTGCCGGACACCGTCGGCCGGGTGCCCTTCGGGGGAGGGGACATCCGGCGGGGCCCGTTGGGGAGCGGGCCCTTGAGGGAGGGGAGTATCGGCCGGCGTGGGCTCACCGCCCGCGTCGGCCGGTGCCTCCCTCGATCGTCCTTGACCGGAGCGCGACCGACGAACTAAGAGACTTGATGTATCCGAGATCCACCTGCACGCTCCTTCCCCCCGAAGGACCCGCGATACTGCCGAAGCCGACTCGAAGACTTTTCCGAAGAGGGGCAGATACCGTGACCGACGTGCAAACCACAGAGGTAGACCCTCCTTGGGAGGGCTTGACCGGCGCCGAACTGCACGCCGCGTGCATGCAGGCCGCCCGGGACGGTGACCGCCGTGCGATGGACCGTCTCGTCGCCGAGCTGACCCCGCTCGTCTGGCACGTCGCCCGGGCCAACGGCCTCGACCGCTCCATCGCCGAGGACGTCGTCCAGACCGTGTGGCTCGCCCTCTTCAGCCAGCTCGGAAAGCTCAGAGACCCCAAGGCCCTCGCCGCGTGGCTGATCACGACCACCCGCCGCGAGGCCACCCACCCCTTCGGCCGCCGCGTGCAGCCCGTGCCGCTGAGCGACGAAGTCGCCGAGGCCATGCCGAGCACCCAACCGGCACCCGAGGACGAAGCCGTCCGCGCCGATCGCGACCGCCGCGTCTGGCGTGCCTTCGTCCGGTTGCCCCACCGCTGTCAGGACCTGCTCCGGCTGACCGTGCTCGCGGGTCGCGCGGAGTACCAGCTCGTCGCCGAGGCGCTGCGCATGCCCCGCGGCAGTGTCGGACCCACCAGAGGGCGCTGCCTCGACCAGATGCGCGATCTCCTCGCCAGTGAAGGGGGAACCCGATGAACGACCTCGGAGCGCCGGGCGAGGCCTTTTCCGACGAATTGATCCTGGCCGGCATCGGCCGCTTCCTCGACGAGCTGGACCCGCCACCGGACGACCTGGTGCAGCGGGTCCAGTTCGCGCTCGCCCTCGAAGACCTCGACGTCGAGGTCGCCCGGTGGGAACGGCTGGACACCCTCGCCGGCGTGCGCGGCGGCGGCACCGGCACGATCACCTTCACCGTCAGCGACCTGACCGTGATGATCAACCTGACCAAGATCGGCAAGCTGCACCGCATCGACGGCTGGCTGGTGCCGGCCGGCCAGTACGGCGTCGAGGTGCGGGTCGCCGAGCACGGGACGTCGTCCACGACCGCCGACGAAGGCGGCCGGTTCGTGCTCGACAACGTGCCGAGCGGGACGACGCAGATCCTCGTGCACCTCGGTGACGTGTCGTGCCGCCGGACCGTCGTGACGCCGACGGTCGTGCTTTAGCCCAGGAAGTCGGCCAGGGGGACGGGAATGAGCCCGTCCTTCTCGGCCTGCTCGACGAACGCCGTGTAGTCCTCTTTGAAGGTCTTGCGGAAGTGCATCAGCACGACGTCGCCCGGCTTGAGCTTGTCGCCGGCCTGGAACTGGACGTGCCCGTCGTTGACCGCGGCCGTCCACAGCACCGCGGCGCGCATCCCGCACGCGGCCGCCGCGCGCAGCGTGTTCTGGTCGTAGTTGCCGAACGGCGGCCGGAACAGCGACGGCCGCACGCCGAGCCCGCGCTGGAAGTCGTCCGCGTCGTCGCAGATCTCCTTGCGCTGGAACTCGTACGGCTTGCCCTTGAGGTTCGGGTGGTCGACCGTGTGGTCGCCGAGCGTCGCGCCGGTGGCGTCGAGGATCTGCTTGAAGTAGGCCTCGTGGCCCTTCACGTACTTCTGGTTCAGGAACAGCACCGGGTGGGTGCCGTTCTGCTGCATCAGCTTCAGCGCGTCCGGGTCCTTGACCGCGCCGTCGTCCATGGTGAGGAAGACGTACGGCTTGTCGGTGGTGATCCGCTTGACCACCGGGACCTGGCCGTTCGCGATCGCCGGCGCCTTCTGCTGGACCGTGCCGAACGGGTACGGTCCCGGCGTCGTCGCCCCCGGCCCGCCCCCGGGCGCCGGGTTCGGCTGGCTGGTGCCGAACTCCCGCTGGTCCGGCTCGTTCGCCGAACAGGCCGTCAGTGTCGTCAACGCCAAAGCCGCGGCGGCGACCAGTGCTACGACGCGCTTCATCCCGCGTCCCCCTCCCGCGTAGTGCAGAACTACCCGAAAGGGTGACGCGGGGACGGTGGGCCAAGTTGCGTGAGCTGATCTTGTGTGGCCGGAACCACCCAGGTCAGCGCCCGGTTTCTGCCGCCTTGACCAGCTTGCCGGAGAACAGCCGGATCACACGTTCGAGGCCGGCCGCCAGGATCGGGCCGCTGCCCTTGACCGGCTCGGTGAACGACCCGGTCCAGCGCAGGTGCGTGCCGCCGCCGTCGGTCGGCGTGAAGAGCACCTCGGCGCGGTAGTCCTTGATCGGGTTGCCGCCGAAGAACGTGTAGACGTGCTTATGGCCGGGCTCGTACTCGAGCGTCTCCTCGCGGATCAGCACCGGCCAGAGGCCGACCTCGCGGACGGCGCCGACGCCGGCCGGGTCATCGGTGCCCTGGCGCTTCCAGCGGGCCTGCACGATGAGTGGCTTTCCCCACTTCGCCCAGCTCGGGCCGTCGGCTTCGAGCTCGAACAGGGCGTCCGGCGACGCGGTGCTCGTGCGGTTGACCTCGAAGGAGAACTTGCGGCCCGGCATCGACCCTCCAGCTTGTTGACAGATTGATAATTAAGCGTTCCCGGCAGCGTAGGTCAAGATGGGGGCGTGAGCACGCCGCGTCCCGACATCGCCGCGCCGCACTGGCTGACCCAGCTCCTGCGTAGCAAGCCGGTCCCGGTGCCGTGGAACATGGTCGCCCGCGCCGTCATCGCGCTGGCCGTGCCGCTCGCGGTCGCCTATGCCGCAGGTGATATTGCCGTCGGCGCGCTGATCTCGACCGGCGCGCTGCCCGCCGTGCTGTCCGAGTCGGCCGGCCCCTACCGCTACCGCGCCCGCCGGCTCGGCGGCGCGACGCTGGCGGCGACGGCCGGGTACGTCGTCGGGCTGCTCACCGGCGGCACGCCCGCGCTGTCGGTGCCCGCGGTGATCCTGGTCGCGGCGGTGTCCGCGCTGATCAGCGCGGCCGGCAGCAACGCCTCGGTCGCCGGGCTGCAGATGTTCGTGTTCTGCGTCCTCGGCACCGGCCAGCACGCGACCGGCGTGCGGGTCGAGATCCTGCTCGGCTTCTTCTGCCTCGGCGCGGTCTGGAGCCTCGCGGTGGCGCTCGCCAGCTGGACGTTCCGGGCGACCAGCCCCGAACGCTCCGCCGTCGCGCACGTCTACGTCGAGCTGGCCGCGATGCTCTCCGCGACCGACGAAGCCGTCTCACGGGTCGCCCGCCACCGGCTGACCACGGCCATGAACACCGCGTACGACCAGCTGCTGACCGCGCGCTCGTGGCTGTCCGGCCGTGACGCCGCCTACCGGCACCTGCTCAACCTGCTCTCGGCGACGACGGCCGCGGTCGAGGCGTCGGTGGCGATGGTCAACGCCGGCCGGCGCACGCCCCAGGACGTCATCGATCACTTCGTCGCGCTGTCGGCGTCGGTGCTGGCCAGCCAGCCGCTGCCGGAACCGCCGCCGAGGCCGGCCGACGACGCCGACCCGGTGCTCGCCGCGCTGTACGCCGGCCTGGTCCGGATCGGCAAGGGCGACGACCGGAAGCGCCGGGAGCCGACGCCCTGGTACCGGCGGCTGCGGACGTGGGCGGGCTCGCTGGCGTCCGGCCCGCTGACCTGGATCGCCGCGCTGCGGCTGACGCTGTGCGTCGCGATCGCCGAGGTCGTCGGGCTGCTCGTGCCGTTCGAGCGGTCCTACTGGATCACCCTGACCGTCGGGATCGTCCTCAAGCCGGACTTCGGCTCGGTCTTCGGCCGCGCGGTGCTGCGCGGGATCGGCACGGTCGTCGGCGTCGGGGTGGGCGCCATCGTGCTCGGCGTCGGCGGACACGGCTGGCTGCTGGTCGCGCTGATCGCGATCTTCGCCGGCGGCGTCGCGGTCGGGAAGGTGCGCAACTACGGCATCCTCAGCGCGTTCGTGACACCGTTGATCATCCTGCAGATGGACCTGGCGAACACCGGCAGCTGGAACGTCGTCCTGGCGCGGCTGGTCGACACCGTGCTCGGCTGCGTGATCGTGCTGGTCTTCGGTTACCTGTTGTGGCCGGGAAGCCGCCGTCCCCAGGTCGGCGGCCGGCTCGCGGACGGGCTGGACGCGGTCGCGGAGTACGTCTCGTGCGCGCTGGTCGAAGCGTCGTCCGGCGACGCGCGGCTCGCGCGGTCACGGGCCCGGCGCGGCGCGTACCGGGCGCTGGCCGACCTGCGGACGGCGTTCCAGCAGGTCGTTGTCGAACCGTCCGCGAACGGCCGCCAGGCGGTGGCGTGGTGGCCGGTGATCGCCGCGCAGGAACGCGTGGCGGACGCCGTCACCGAGGTCGGCGTGACGATCGGGCGCGGCGTGGCACCGCCGGGCCAGGATGACATCGAGCTGCTCACCGCCGCTTTGGACGAACTGGCGTCGGCGATCCGCGAGCAGCGCGAGCCGCGGTCGATGCCGCTGCCGGACAGCGCGCAGCTGGCCGGAGTGGTCGACCAGCTGGAGTCGGCGTTCGACGCCGTCCGCGGGCCTGACCTGGTGGAACGCACGCCGCTGCGGCTCGTCCGGCGGTTCCTGCCCTACCACCGGCGCACGTGACGTGCGTGCTGTTCAATTGCTCCCATGGGAATCGACTTCGATGCGTTGAAAGGCAAGGCCGAAGAGGCCCTGCGCGAGCACGGCGACAAGATCGAGGATGGCCTCGACAAGGCGGGTGACTTCGCGAAGTCGAAGTTCTCCGGGCACGACGAGCAGATCGACAGCGGCATCGAGAAGGCGAAGAGCTTCCTCGACAAGTTCGACGACAAGCCGGACACGCCCCCGGCCCAGCCCCCGACCCAGTAGCTACTGGACCTCGCCGGTCGCGATCCCGTCCGCGAGGCCGGTGATCCGGCCGCCGCGTTCGCCGAGCGCGATCAGGCCCTGCCGCGCGTCCGGGGCCGACAGGCTGATCCGGACGCCCGCGCGCTCGACGTCCAGGCTGGCGGCCAGCGCTTGCGCGCCTTCGTACCCCGCGTTGATCGTGGCGGCCAGCCCGCCGGTCGAGGCGAGCGAACCGCGCGCGGCGCCGAGCCGGCCGAGGGCTTCGTCGACGATCGGCAGCAGCGCGTCCCGGTTGCCCTCGGTCATGGCGCGCACGAGCTGCGGGTTCGATCCCGCGACGCGCGTTCCGTCCCGGTAGGACCCGGCGGCCAGCGACATGGCCAGCGGCCCGCCCTCGGCGCCGATCGTGGCGAGGATCGCCGCCAGCAGGTGCGGCAGGTGCGAGATCCGGGCGACGGCTTCGTCGTGCGACTCGGCGGGCAGCGGGACGACGTGCGCCCCGATGTCCAGCACGAACCCCGCGACCTCGGCCCACGCTTCGAGATCGGTGTCGTCTTCGACGGCGACGACCCACGCCGCGCCCTGGAACAGCGAGGCGTCCCCGGCCAGCCAGCCCGAGCTCGACGTCCCGGCCATCGGGTGCCCGCCGACGTACCGCGTGTACGGCACGCGACGGCGGACAGCGTCCAGTACCGGCGCTTTCACGCTGGTCACGTCGGTGAGCAGGCAGTGCGACGCGTGCTGGGCGACCAGGCGCAGCAGGTCCTCGACGGCCGGCAGCGGCACGGCCAGCACGACCATCGCATCCCCGGCGTCGGCCCGGTGCAGCGCGGCTTCGACGTCCGTCGTGACGTCGAACCCCGCCCTGCTGGCCGCGTCGGCGTCCACTTCGGAAACCGCGGCGCCGAACGCCGTGCGGCCGCTCGCGGCCGCCGCGCGCAGCAGCGAACCGCCGATCAGCCCGAGCCCGATCACGCATACGTCTCGCACGGGGCCCATCCTGCCAGTGCCGGACGCATCTGGTGCTACAGCGCGGCGGCGAGCCTCGTTCCCTGGTCGATCGCCCGTTTCGCGTCGAGTTCGGCGGCGACGTCGGCCCCGCCGATGAGGTGCACCGGCAGGCCGGTGGCGCGCAGCTCGTCCGCGAGGTCCCGCACGGGTTCCTGACCGGCGCAGACGACGACCGTGTCGACTTCGAGGAGCCGCGCTTCGCCGTCGACGGTGAGGTGCAGGCCGGCGTCGTCGATCCGCTCGTACGTCACGCCGGTGAGCTGCTCGACGCGTTTCGCCTTGAGCGCGGCCCGGTGCACCCAGCCCGACGTCTTGCCGAGCCCGGAACCGATCCCGGACTTCTTGCGCTGCAGCAGGTAGACCTGCCGCGGCGACGGCTCGGGCTTCGGCTCGGCGAGCCCGCCGGGCGCCTGTTCGGGATCGGTGACGCCCCACTCGGCCATCCACGCGTCGAGGTTCAGCGCGGGGGAGTCCGCGTGGGTCAGGAACTCGCTGACGTCGACGCCGATCCCGCCGGCGCCGATCACCGCGACCCGCTCGCCGACCGGCTTCCCGTGCCGGACGACGTCGACGTAGGAAAGCACCTTCGGGTGGTCGATCCCGGGCAGCGACGGCACCCGCGGCGCGACGCCGGTGGCCAGCACGACCTCGTCGAAGCCGGTCAGGTCGGCCGCGGTCACCCGGGTGCCGAGGTGCAGCTTCACGCCGGTCACCTCGACGCGCCGCTGGTAGTAGCGGATCGTCTCGGCGAACTCCTCCTTGCCGGGGATCTTCCGCGCGATGCCGAACTGGCCGCCGACCTCGTCGTCGGCTTCGAACAGCTCGACGCTGTGCCCGCGCTCGGCCAGCGCGGTCGCCGCGGACAACCCGGCGGGACCCGCGCCGACGACGGCCACGTGCTTCGACCGCCGCGCCGGGGCGAGGGTCAGCGTGGTTTCGTGGCCGGCGCGCGGGTTCACCATGCAGGACACGAGCTTGCGCTTGAAGGCGTGGTCGAGACAGGCCTGGTTGCAGGCGATGCACGTGTTGATCTCGTCCTCGCGGCCGGTCTCGGCCTTGCGGATCCACTCCGGGTCGGCGAGGAACGGCCGCGCCATCGACACGAGGTCGGCGTCACCGCTCGCCAGTGCCTCCTCGGCGACCTGCGGCATGTTGATCCGGTTCGACGTGACGACCGGGATCCCGACGTGCGGCTTGAGCTTCCCGGTGACCCAGGTGAACGCGGCGCGCGGCACCGACGTCACGATCGTCGGCACGCGGGCCTCGTGCCAGCCGATGCCGGTGTTGATGATCGTCGCGCCAGCGGCTTCGACGTCCTTCGCGAGCGCGACGACGTCCTCCCAGCGCTGGCCTCCGGGCACGAGGTCGAGCATGGAAAGCCGGTAGATGATGATGAAGTCGTCGCCGGCCTTCTCACGCGTCTGCCGGACGATCTCGACGGCGAACCGGCGTCGCTTCTCAGGCGAGCCGCCCCAGGCGTCGGTGCGTTTGTTGGTGCGCTCGGCCAGGAACTGGTTGATCAGGTAGCCCTCGGAGCCCATGATCTCGACGCCGTCGTAGCCCGCTTCGCGCGCGAGAGCGGCGCAGTCGGCGAAGGCACGGATCTGCTGACGTACGCCGTAGCCGGTCAGGGCACGCGGCCGGAACGGGTTGATCGGCGCCTTGATGCTCGACGCGGACACGCTGAGCGGGTGGTAGGCGTACCGGCCCGCGTGCAGGACCTGCAGCGCGATCTTGCCGCCCGCCTCGTGGACGGGCGTGGTGAGCTGCCGGTGCTGCCGGGCTTCGGTGGCCGTCGTGAGCTTGGAAGCGAGCGGCAGCAGCCAGCCGGTGCGGTTCGGGGCGAACCCGCCGGTGACGATCAGCCCGACACCACCGCGGGCGCGCTCGGCGTAGTACTCGGCCAGCTCGGGGAAGTGCGCGGCCTTGTCTTCGAGGCCGGTGTGCATCGACCCCATCAGGACGCGGTTGCGCAGCGTCGTGAAGCTGAGGTCGAGCGGGGCCAGCAAGTTCGGGTAGTCGGTCATCAGGCGTCCTTCTCGTGGTGGAGAGCAGCGAGAACTTCGTCGAACCACTCGACCTGGCCCTCTTCGACGCGGATGCCGCCGCGCAGGACCAGGTACTGGTGCAGGTGCTGGCCCTGGAGTCCCGCGGGCGCGGGGAAGTCGCGCTTCTCGATCTGGCGGTAGACGTCGAGGCGTTCGGCGTGGGCCGAGCGGTGGCGCACGATCTCGGCGGCGACGGCACCGGGGTCGCCGAAGGTCGCGCCGCGGATCTTCACCGCGAGTTCCATGGGCCCGGCGGACGGGTCCGGCTCGGCGAGCCATCGGACCAGTTCGGCGCGCCCGCCGTCGCTGACCGTGTAGACCTTCTTGTCCGGCCGGCCCGACTGCGCGACGACGTCGACGGCGACCCAGCCCGCCTCTTCCATCCGCTTCAGCACGCGGTAGATCTGCTGGTGGGTGGCGCTCCAGAAGAGTCCGATCGACTTCTCGAAGCGGCGCGTCAGCTCGTAGCCCGAGCCGGCGCGCTCGGACAGCGAGACGAGGATCGCGTGCTCCAAGGCCATGGCCCGAGGGTCCTATGCAACGAGTTGCAGTGCAACGAGGCGCACGTCACTTCACCCCCCTGGGTGGGATAAATCGGGTCGACGGATCGCCCGAAACGACGAGGATGGGAGGAGTGCACCCGGTACTCGAACTGATCTCCGAACGGATGGCGACGGGCAGCGTCCCGGGAGAACGCACCGACGGCCGCCGTCTCGCGCTGGCCGTCGAAGGCGGCAGCAGCCGCGGCACCTACTCGAGCGGCATGGCCCTGGCGCTGGACGAACTGGGCGCCGTCCCGGTGTTCGACGCCGTCTACGGCTCGTCGGCCGGCGCGCTGAACGCCGCCTGGCTGCTCAGCGGGTGCTCGTCGACGGGCGTGCGGACCTGGTGGAACCCGGTCGTCATGCGCCGGATCATCAACCCGCTGCACACCCTGCGCGGCCGCGCGGTGATCGACCTCGAATACCTCGTCCACCAGGTCTATTCGGTGCTGGAGCCGATGGACTTCCCGGCGATCCTGGCCAACCCGGTGACGTTCCACCCGCTGGCGACCGACGCCGACACGGGGGAGTCGACCGACCTCCACCCCTTTCTCGACGACGTCGACGCGGTGAAGGTCGCGCTGGCGGCGTCGTCCTGCATGCCGGTGCTGGCCGGCCCGCCGATCCCGATGGCCGGCCGCCGGTTCGTCGACGCGGGGGTCGCCGAACCGATCCCGTTCCGCACGGCGCTGGCCCAGGACGCGACCGACGTCCTCGTGCTGCGCACCCGCCGCGCGGACGAGCTGCCGGTGCCGCCATCGCGGGCGTACGACGTCGTGGTGCCGCGCTTCCTGCGCCGCCAGGCCCCGGGCACGATTCCCGCGTGGCGTGACACCTATCGCCACGACGTCGAGGACGAGGAGATCTTGGCGTCCGACCCGCGGATCTTGAGCATCCGCCCGCCCACCGGCTCGCCGGACGTGGCGGTGCTGGAGCGCGACCCCGAGGTGCTGCGCAAGGCCGTCGAGCTCGGCAAGAGCGCGGTCCTCGACGTCCTGGAAGGGCTACGCGAAGCTTCCTAGCCGGGTCGCCCGCGCCTGCACGACCAGCCGCTGCGCGCCCAGCGACACGGCCAGGTAGAGCAGGATCGACGCGCCGCCCAGGCCCTTCGCGCCGCTGTCGATCAGCACGTCGAGGCCGAGGTGGCTGCCGATCGCGGCCAGCCACAGCAGGATCGTCAGCCAGGTGCCCTGGCGGAACAGCACCCCGTCCTGCCGCCACAGCCGCACGGTGTATCCGCGGACGACGCCGAAGCCGGCGGCGAGCACGAGACTGCCGGCGAGCAGCGCGATCGCGAGCCCGGTCGCCGGTTCCTTCTTGAAGTACGCGCCCAGCGCGACGACCCCCAGCACCAGCAGGATCAGCAGCACGGTCGGCTTGCGGTCCTCGCGGACCGGGCGCTGCTGCACCTGGCGCCACAGGATCCAGGCCACGACGACGAGTCCGACGAGGATGTTGGCCGAGCCGCTCACGAGCATTCCCCCTGGTGATCCGTTCGATCACCAGGGTGCGCGTGACCCGGCCGCCGGGACGTCAACCCCAGGGTTGAAGCCAGGTGGATCAGGGCTTGCGCGCGACGCCGCCGATCACCCGCGACTCGGACGGCGAGCCGGCGAACACCGTCTGCTCGTCGGGGTGCCAAGCCGGCGCGTAGACCAGCCCAGGCTCGAGCATCGGCCACCCGCCGAAGAAGCGTTCGAACTCGGCCATCGGCCGCAGGAAACCCGGGTTCGTCGTGGTCTCGTAGTACTCGAGCAGGTCGATCAGCGCCTGCCGCTCGTCCTCGTTGACCGGGTTCTCGTTGGTCATCTGCGACAGCACCAGCAGCGAGCCGGGGGCGAGCCGCCGGCGGTAGAACTCGAGCAGCCGGTCGGGGTTCGCGTCGTCCTTGATGAAGTGCATGACGGCGTTGATCACCAGGGCGACCGGCTCGCGGACGTTGATGATGTCCGAGGCGCGCACCCGCTCCCAGAGGTCCTCCGGCTGCAGGAAGTCCGCGGCGATCGCGTGGTGGCGCTCGGGGTCGGCGGTGTCGGCGAGCAGCAGCGTCGAATGCGCGAGGGCGATCGGCTCGTTGTCGATGTAGAGCACGCGGGTGTCGAGCTCTTCGCGCTCTTCGTCGGCGACCTCGTGGACGTTGCCCGCGGTCGGCAGCCCGGAACCGATGTCGACGAACTGCCGGATGCCGGCCCGCACGCACTCGCGGATCGCGCGGCCGAGGAACTGACGGCTGGTCAGGCAGTACTCGCCCATGAGCGGCAGCCGGGCGCGGACCTTCTCGGCGAACGCGCGATCGATCGCGTAGTTCGTGTTCCCGCCGATGAAGTAGTCGTAGATCCGCGCGGCGGAGGGCCGGTCGAGGCTGCTCTCGACGGCCTTGAGGGCGTCGTCGTGGTTGATCATGATCACCCCTTCGCGGTCATGCTGTCACGGGCGCGGTCACGCCGGGGACAACGCCTCCCGATAGGCGTTCACGGACTCCGTCAACCGGTCGAGTTCGCCGCGCATCCGGGCGATACCGGCTTCGTCCAGGCTCATCGCCGCGCCGATCACGTCCGGGATGCCCGCGGCCTTCGCGCGCAACGCCTCGCCGGACGCGGTGAGGCTGATCCGGACCGACCGCTCGTCGTCGGCCTGCCGGGTCCGCTTGACCATGCCGGTCGTCTCGAGCCGCTTGAGCAGCGGCGACAGCGTGCCCGAGTCGAGGTTCAGCTCGGCGCCGAGCTCCTTGACCAGGCGGTCGTCGCGCTCCCAGAGCGCCAGCATGACGAGGTACTGGGGGTAGGTCAGGCCGAGGTCGTCCAGGACGACGCGGTAGAGCGACGTCACCGCGCGCGACGCCGAGTACAGGCCGAAGCAGAGCTGGTCGTCCAGTCGCAGTGATGCCATCGCGTCCTCCTTGCTCGTAACAACCCCATGGTCCTCGACGCGGCTTCGCGAGGCAACTCAAGTGCCCTTAATCTCATTGAGTCCAATTAAGTTGTGTACAACTGAGTTGCGGGCTACCTTCAGTCGTGTCAGCTTCACCGCCCCGAGGAGGACGACATGACCGCCAACCCGCACAACCTCGCCCTGGAACCGGCCGCGCAGGCGTTCGCCGAGGCCACCGACCAGCCGCCGTACCTGTTCCAGCTGCCGCCGGAGGAGGGACGCAAGGCCGTCGACGGCGTTCAGGACGGCGACGTCCCCATGGCCGCCGCCGACATCGAGGTCCTGACCGTCCCGGGTGGCCCGAACGGCGAGGTCGAGACGCGGATCGTGCGTCCCGCCGGCGTCGACGGCCCGCTGCCGGTGATCGTCTACATCCACGGCGCCGGCTGGGTGTTCGGCGACTTCCACACCCACGAGCGCCTGGTGCGCGAACTGGCGGCCGGCGTCGGCGCGGCCGTGGTCTTCCCCGAGTACAGCCGCTCGCCCGAGGCGCGCTACCCGATCGCCATCGAAGAGAACTACGCGGTGGCGAAGTGGGTCGCCGAGCACGGCGCGTCGAAGGGGCTGGACGCCTCGCGCATCGCGATCGCCGGCGACTCCGTCGGCGGGAACATGACCGCGGCGTTGACCCTGCTCGCGAAGCAGCGCGGCGACGTCACCTTCCGCCAGCAGGTGCTCTTCTACCCGGTGACCGACGCGAACTTCGACACCGAGTCGTACACGAAGTTCGCCGAGGGCTACTTCCTCGGCCGCGATGGCATGAAGTGGTTCTGGGACCAGTACACGACGGATCCCGCGCAGCGAGCGGAGATCACCGCGTCCCCGCTGCGCGCGTCGCTCGACGAGCTGGCCGGGCTGCCGCCGGCGCTGGTGATCACCGGCGAGGCGGACGTGCTCCGCGACGAAGGCGAGGCGTACGCGGCGAAGCTGCGCCAGGCCGGTGTGCCGGTCACGGCCGTGCGGTACCAGGGGGTCATCCACGACTTCGTGATGGTGAACGCGCTGCGCGAGACCCATGCTGCCGAGGCCGCGATCACCCAGGCCGTCACCGTGCTGACGCGTGCTTTCGAGCAGTGACTTTCCAGGAATAACTGAGAAAACGCTGAGTTCGCGACACGTTGCGGCCCTATGACCCAACTCACAGGGCCGCAACGTGCATGCCCGCTCAAACGTGATATATACGCGACTCCCGATCGATCCGGGCGCGCATTACTGCCCGCCCGGAAGGACCGTTCCCATGAGCATCAGCAGCATCCGGCTGGATTCGCCGGTCAACATGATCGTGGTGGTCGTGCTGACGCTGCTCGCGATCATCGCGGTCCCGTGGTTCTGGGACCGCTGGAAGCGCAAGCGGTTGTGGCGCAGCGCGACGATCTTGCTCGCGGTCGTGCTCCTCGTGGTCTCGACCGGCATGGCGGGCAACATGATCGGCGGGTTCTTCCCGACGGTCGGGTCGCTGCTCGGCACCGGCGTCTACTCCGGCCAAGGCACCGACGCGGAGGCGGCGCAGAACGGCGAAGACCTCGAGAAGCTGCGCGACACGGGGGTGGCGCACGCGCGTGAGGGCAAGGGAACGGTCGTCCACATGAAGGTGACCGGCCGGCGCACGAAGCTGACCCGCGACGTCACGGTCTACCTGCCCCCGCAGTACTTCGACGCGGCCTACAAGGAGCTGCGGTTCCCGGCGGTCGAGTGGATCCCGAACTACCCGTCCGGCCCCGAGGTCTTCGCCGTCTACGGCATGCCGCAACAGCTCGACGCGGCGATCGCCAAGCGCGCGCTGCCGCCGACGGTGGTGATCGTCCCCGACCCGACGGGCGTCCCGAAGGTCGGCCACGACACGGAATGCGTCGACGAGGTCAACGGAACGGCGAACGACACGTACCTGACGGCCGACCTGCGCGACTGGGCCCTGCAGAAGCTCGGCGTCTCGCCGAACCGCCGGGCGTGGACGATGGCGGGCTGGTCGTCCGGCGGCTACTGCGCGATGAACCTGGTGACGCGCCACCCCCAGTGGTACGGCCAGGCGGTCAGCGCGAGCGGCTACGACAAGGCCCAGGTCGACGCCGAGACGGAAGACCTGTTCCACGGCCGCCGGGACATCGACGACGCGAACAACGTCCGGGTGAACGTGCGGCTGCACCCCTCCCCGGTGGAGATCCTGGCGATTTCGGGGGACAAGGAGAGCTACGAGAGCTTCGCGATCGGCCAGATCCGCGCGGCGGCCCGGCCCCCGCTGCAGTTTTCGTCGTGGATCATCCCGGACGCGGGGCACAACATGAACACGTTCAAGTCGCAGATCCCGGACATCCTGGCGTGGATCGGCGCCCACACCCTGGCCCCGGCGCCCGCCGGGCGACAGGTCGAGACCACCGGCGGGGTGCAGCCGTGGCCCCTGCCGCGTTCCGGGGCACAAGGCGCCTTGGCGGACACGGATCAGTAGGGGAGCGCGCGGTGCCCGGCCCGCGCCGGGTGTCGCCGTCGCGCCGCCGTCCCGCGTCGCCATGCCGAGTGCCGCCGTCCCGCGTCGCCGTGCCGGGTGTCGCCGTTCGGGCCGCCTACCCGTGTCGCCGCGCTGGGTGTGGCCGTCCCGCTGTCCACCTGCGTCGCCGAAGCCTTCCCCCCAAGCCGTTCGCCGTGGCGGGCCGCTCAGCCGAGCAGGGCCGAGACCACCGCCGTCACCCGCTTCGAAGCGGTCGCGTAGTCGACCGAGGCCGGGTGCTCGCTGAGCACCGCCACGATGTACCGGCCGTCCTCGCCGAGCAGGCCCGAGGTGTGCAGCATCCGCGTCGGCCGGCAGCAGGACCAGCCCTGCTTCACCGCCCACGGCCGGTCGCCGGCGGCGTCCGGGATGCCGAAGTACTGGCGGAAACCGTCCGAACCCACCTCGGTCGCGGCGCGCAGCGCGGTCAGGATCGCGCCGGGCGCGTGCGCCAGCACGTACTGGTAGATCCGCACCACGTCCTTCGCCGTGATCCGCGTGTCACCCCACCGCCCCGGATCCGCGGGCGCGCGGGTGCCGGTCAACCCGATCTTCTTGGCCCAGCCCGTCACGATCGACGGCCCGCCGTAGGTCGACCAGAACTGGCTCGCGAGGTCGTCGTCGCTGCGGGACAGCATCCGCTGCACCTGCGACACGGGACCGCCGCGCTCGAGCACGGACAAGGCGATCAGCAGCTTCACGAGCGACGCCGACGTGTACCCGCGATCCGCGTGCACCGAGACGGTCGTCGCCCCGGCCTGCCGGTCGAACACGACGACGCTGACGTCGCCCCCGGCCACCAGCCGGTCCAGCTCGGCGGCGTCCACCTTGGACATGGGCTTGGACCCGGGCTTGGATTCAGGTTTGGGTGAGGGCGAGGGCGACGGGGTGGGCGTCGGAGTCGAGCGCGGGCTCGGGCTCGGGCTCGGCGATTCGGACATCGTTGTCACCGCTTCGGCGACGGCGACCGCTTGCGGCGCCTGAGCCACACCGTGACCGATCGTCACAGCCACCGCGCCGATCGCCCCCACGCACAGTCCCACCAGGAAGATGCCGCTCAGCTTGCGCATGATCCGGATTGCCGGAAGAGCGGCTCAGCGTTCCCCGAATCGGGTGAATTTGTGGGATAGCTCTCGGATCGGCCCGGATCCGGGAACGCACCGGTGGCCTGCGGGCAAGCACCATCGTTTCGCGCAGTGTGTTCGCGGGGTACCTGTGTGCGGTGACGATCGTCACCACACTCTGGGAAGGACTGGAGTCATGACTCACGCGAAAGGCGCACGCATCCGGGTACGCGGCCTGCAGCCGGCGCAGGTGCTGGCCGGACTGGCCGGGATCGCGTTTCTCATCGTCGGCATCATCGGGTTCACCCGGACCGGCGTCGGGAACTTCGCCGGCCACCACGACGCCGGATTCTGGCGGTTCTCCGGCAACCCGCTCATGAGCTTGGTCCGCGTCGTCACCGGCGTCGTCGGCCTGCTGCTGGCGTTCGGCTCGGGCCGCGCCCGGACGTTCGGCTGGCTGCTCTTCATCTTCTACGGCGCCCTGTTCGTGTGGGGCCTGATGATCGACGGCCTCATCTCGACCAACCCGTTCGCCAACGCCGGCAACCCGATGGACATGGGCCGCGCCGACACCTGGCTGCACCTCGGTGTCGCCGCGCTCGGTCTGCTGATCGCCGTCCTGCCGGCCCGCCGCACCATCCACGTCCCCGAGGACGAGGTGGTCGAGGAGCCGACCGTCGTCGAGCAGCGCACCGACCGCGTCACGGACACCGACCGCACGGAAACGCTTCCGGCCGAGGAGCCGCGTCGCCGTTCGTTCCTGCGCCGGGGCCACACGGAACGAGGCCCGGAAGTCGCTCGTGAAGAGCGTCCGCCGGGCCTCGCCCACTAGAAGCAATTACTGGGTGGCTCAGTAGGTGGTGCCACCCGAGCCGGAGTTGCTGGTCCCGGCGCCACTGTCAGCCGGAGCCTGGCTGGCGGCGGCGCTGGGGCCGGTGCCGATCTTGCACCCGGCCGGCTCGATGACGAACCACGTGCCGTTCACGCCGTTGCCGTTCGCGTCACCGGGCTTCGTGTCCTTCGAGAAGGTGTAGACCGGCCAGCCGCCGATGGTGACCTGCTCGGTGCCGTCGGCGCGCTTGATGCTGCCGAGGAGCTTCGAGTCGATGCCCTGCAGCTCGACCTTGCCGTTCGAGAGGACCGCCGGCCAGGTCTTGGCGCAGTCGCCGTTGCAGGCGGACGTCTTGGCCTTCTTGGTGTCCTTCTGGAACAGGTAGAGCGTCATGCCGTTCTGGTCGACGATCGCCGCACCGAGGCCGTCGATGTTGCTGGCGCTCAGCTTCACGACGCCGGCTTCGCTCGCGGCCTGCCCGGCCTTGCCGCCCTTGGCGTTGGAGGCGTACCAGGCGCCACCGACACCCTGGCCGGTCGCGTCACCGGCTTTGGCGTCCTTGGCGTAGCGGTAGAGCGCCCACCCGCCGACGGTGATCTGCTCGGTGCCGTCGGAGCGCGTCACCTTCCCGACGAGGTTCTTGTCGACCCCCTGAACCTGCACGTCCCCGGTGGCCAGCATCGGCGGCCAGGCCTTGGCGCAGTCACCGTCGCAGTTGGACTTCGGCGGCTTGGCCGTGTCCTTGTCGAAGCGGTAGAGGGTCATGCCGTTCTGGTCGGTGAGCACCTGCCCGACGTTGGCCACGTCCGCGACGACCAGTTTCGATTCGTTCGACGCGGGTGCAGCGTTGCCGACCTGCCCGTTGGCGATCTGGCCGCCACCGGTGCCGCCCGCCGCCGCAGGGGCGATGACCGGCTGAGCAGTTTCGGCACCCGAGCAAGCGGTGAGCACTGCCAGCCCGGCTGCCGCAGCGGCGACGGAGACGGCGATGCGCGTGCGAAGCATGGAAGTTCTCCTTGTGTCCGTTGGGGTTTCCCGCCGCTCGGTGCGGCTGCCTTGATACCCACTACACGGACCCCCGGCGGAGGCGGTTCAAAGAATTTTCGGCCGAAGCCTGCTCCTGGTCAGAACGCTGCGGCCGCTACTCCGAAGCGCCGCCCGGCCGCGGCTCGCCGAGGGCGCGGTCGACCAGCGACCCCGCCGCGCCGGTGTACGCGGCCGGGTCGAGGAGGGCATCCAGCGCCGCCGGGGTGAGGACCTCGGTGATCGCGGGCAGCTCGTCGAGCACGTCGCGCAGCGGCCGGTCTTCGCGCACCGCCCGCTGCGACGCCTCGCCCAGCAGCTCCTTGGCCTTCGCCTTGCCGAGCAGCGGCGCGAGCACGGCGGAGAGCCGCTCGGACACGATCAGCCCGTGCGTCGACGCCACGTTCGCCCGCATCCGCCCCGGCTGCGCGGTGAGCCCACGCGCCAGCTCGACGGCGGTGTGCGCGGCACCACCGGTCAGCCGGAGGCACTCGCGGATCAGCTGCCACTCGGCGTGCCAGACCCCGGCCGAGCGCTCGTCCTCGGTCAGCATCGACTGCGTGACGCCCGCGGCCAGCACCGGCACCTGCAGCGCGGCCGAACGGATCAGCGTCGCGAGCACCGGGTTCCGCTTGTGCGGCATCGCCGTCGAGCCGCCCCGCCCCTCAGCCGCCGGTTCGACGACCTCGCCGAGCTCGGTCCGGGTAAGCGTCGCGACGTCGACGGCCACCTTCCCCAGCGCCCCCGCGGCGAACGCGAGCGCGCTCGCGAGGTCCACGACCGGCGTCCGCAGCGAATGCCACGGCAGCACCGGCGCGGCCAGCCCGGTCTCCTCGGCGAACGCGGCGGTCAGGCGTTCCGCGTAGTCGACGCCGGCCGCGTCCGCGCCGGGGTGTCCGGCCGCGGTTCCGCCGGGGTGTCCGCCCGCGGCTGCCCCGGGGTGTCCGGCCCTGGCGGCAGCGTCGGCGAGATCCTGGCCCCCGCCCCCGCCCCCGCCCCCGCCCCCGCCCTCCCGCTCGCCGGCGCCGGCCTGCCCGGGCTGCCCGGGCAACGCGTCGTCGGCCAAGCGCGCGTACTCGAGGTACGCCGCCAGCGTCCCGGCCGCGCCGCCCAGTGAGACCGGCAGCCCGCCGTCCAGCACCCGCCGGACCCGGACTGCCGCGTCCAGCACCAGCTGCCGCCAGCCCGCGGCCTTGAGCCCGAACGTCGTCGGCACCGCGTGCGCCGTCAGCGTCCGGCCGGGCATCGTCGTGTCCCGGTGCTCGCGCGCCAGCTCGGCCAGCGCCTCGGCCGTCGCATCGAGATCGGCCGCGAGCGGCCGTAACGTCCGGTCCGCGACCAGCATCATCGCCGTGTCGAAGATGTCCTGGCTGGTCGAGCCGCGGTGCACGTACTCGGCGGCCTCGGGCGCGATCGCGCCGACGGCCGACGTCAGTGCCTTCACCAGCCCGACGACCGGGTTCGCCGTCGCCCGCGACCCGTGCGCCAGCTCGACGACGTCGATCCGCGCACTGCCCGCGGCCGCCGTGATCGCTTCCGCGGCCCCGGCCGGCACCGTCCCGAGCCGCGCCTGCGCCCTGGCGAGCGCCGCCTCGGCGTCGAGCATGGCGCGCAACCAGGCCTCGTCTCCGGTCGACGCTTCGGCCCGCGTACCGGCCCGGACCGGGGACAGGAGTCCGGAATCGGGGGCGACGCTCATGGCCTCAGCATCGCACGCTGCCGGCCTCGGCTGCCTTCCCACAGCCGGGTCTGGCAGGCTCACCCGCCATGAGTAGCGCCAAGTCCGAAGAGGACACCGCAAGCTCCGAAGCCCGGGGCCTCGCCGCCGAGCGCCTCACCTTCTTCTCGGACGCCGTCGTCGCCATCGCGATCACGCTGCTCGCGCTCGAGCTGCCGCTGCCGGAGGGCGCCACCAGCGCCGAACTGCTGCGTTCACTCGGGCATCATCGCTCCGAATACATCTCCTTCCTGATCAGCTTCGCCGTCATCGCCGGGCACTGGCGTGCCCACCACCGCTTGTTCCACCACGTCACCACCGTGTGTGGCGGGCTCCTGCCGATCACCTTCGGCTGGCTGCTGATGATGGTGCTCATGCCCTTCGCCACGAAGGTGATCGCCGAGGACGGCGGGTTCGAGTTCCGGTTCGTTCTGTACGCGCTCGTGCAGGTCGTCGCGCTGGCGCTGTTCCTCGTGATGACCAGGCAGATCCAGCGGCAGCACCTCCACCGCGCGGACACCCCGCCGGAGCTCTTCGGCGAGTTCTACCGCGGCCTCGGCACGATGATCGCCGCCTTCGCCGTGTCGATCCCGGTCGCTTTCTTCACGCACTGGGCCTACGCGTGCTGGATCGTCATTCCGTTCGTGGGCAACCTCCTCTTCCGGCTTCGCCGTCCGGCGGCGCGAGCCTGAGCCGTTATTCGCCGGTGGCGCCGTCGATCCGTTCACGGACCAGGTCGGCCTGGCCGATGTGGCGCGCGTACTCGCCGATCATCCGCAGCATCAGCCAGCGCAGCGTGAACGGTTCGCCGGTGCTGATCCGCGTGCCTGTTTGCTCCAGGGAGCTCGCGGCAACGATCTCCCGGGAACGCCCGCATTCGGCGTGCCACAAGGAAAAAGCCTCGCCGACGTCACCGTCCAGCGCTGTGAAGTCCTGCTCCGGGTCGTCGTCCGAGTAGTACAGGTTCGGTAGGTCCTCGCCCGCGAACTGGATCCGGAACCACCAGCGTTCGACGCCGGTGAGGTGCCGCAGCAGGCCGTGCAGCGTCAGCGTCGACGGTGGTACCGAGCGCTCGGACAACCGGGCCGGGTCCAGGCCTTCGCACTTCAGCTCGAAGGTGCGCCGGTAGTAGTCGAGGCTCTCGGTCAGAGCTCGGCGCTCGTCCGCGACCGGCGTCGGGTCGGCCCGCTCGCCGGCCAAGCGGCTCGGGACGGCCACCGGGGTGGTGTGTTCGGTCATGTGCGGAGCGTGCCACGGGGGTCCGACAATTTTCGGTCCATCTGCGTGTCCGGTGACCCGGCAACGGCGGAAAACCCCAGTTCAGACACGGTTTCGCGAACCAGGTAACGAATGCCGGGGAGTGACGATCTGATCTTCGTCAGCTGCTGCGATCACCCGTCCCCACCGGTTGGAGCGGCACCCCTCGTCCGGAATCAGGAGATCACGACCATGGAGCGAACCGGTCGAAGAACCGCCGTGCTGGCCGCGCTGACCGCAGCGGCCCTCATCGCGGCCCCCGCCGTCGCGTCCGCCGCGCCGGCCCCCAGCACGATCGACGTCAGCGACACGTCGGTCCGCGCAGGCGACACGTTCACGGTCACCGAGCAGCTGTACAACCCGACGGACTTCACCGTCACCGGCGCGAAGGCGGCGATCTACACCAAGGAAAAGCCGATCAGCGAGCTGGTGGACCTGGTCTCCTGCGCCGGCACGCTCGGCTGCGACCAGTACCTCAGCAGCTACCGCGGCGGCGTCGGCGACCTCGGCGCGGGCGAAAGCCGCACCGTGACGTTCACCCTCCGCGTGAAGGAAGACGTCACCGGCGGCCAGTTCACGCTGCAGCACCAGTTCGCCGGCGACAACTACGCGTTCAGCGTCGAGGACGGCCCCGCCATCACGATCACCCCGGCGGCGAAGGCCGACGTCAAGGTCGCGCTGACCGCCACCCCGCGCGTCGGCCTGGTCGCCCGAGTCGACTACGTGATCACGGTGTCGAACAGCGGCCCGGCCACCGCGACCGGCGTCCGCGTGACGGCCAACGCCGGCTCGGGCCGCTCGGTCACGTCGGCGACGGGGTGCACCCGCTCGGGCACGACCCTGAACTGCGCGATCGGCACCCTGGCACCGGGCGCTTCGGCGACAGCGAAGTTCACGTCGGAGGGCGGCGTCTTCGCATGGGGCGCGTTCACGGCAACGGCCCAGCGCGCGGCCAGCACCCCGGCCGACCCGGCCGCGGCCAACGACACGGCATCGAAGAAGTGCACGGCTTACACCGGACTGTTCGTGCAGTGCTGACGAGCTGACGACGCGCGGGGCCCACGCCGGGCCCCGCGCGTCCGTCCGTTCAGGGCAAGGTGCGGGCCTGCTCCCAGGTCGGCGAATGCGCCGTGCCCGCGCGGCCTCAGGCAGGTACGGCGCCACGAACTCTGTCCGGATCCAGACGTGTATGCAGGTGCACGGTCGGCTGCGGCGCATCCTTGGTGACCAGCCGCGCGAGAGTGGACTTCCCGGCACCGGGCGGCCCGGTGAGGATCAGCAGCGAACCTGACATGCACGCATGACGCGAGCCCAGCCCGCCGAGAACCAGTCTTGACCTTCGGTGAGGCGCCAGCCGGACCCGGTGTGCGGGTGGGTGACGGGGTCCTGGCTAAACTTGCGGTACGGGCCGTTAGCTCAATTGGTAGAGCTGCGGACTTTTAATCCGTAGGTTCTGGGTTCGAGCCCCAGGCGGCCCACCATTCCTCGGCGCGGTCCACCGAGGCGACAGGCGGTGTACATGGACGCGACCAGGCGGCTCATCGTCCTCAGGCACGCCAAATCGGACTGGCCGGACGACGTCCCCGACCACGAACGCCCCCTCGGACCCCGTGGACTTCGGGACGCGCCCAAGCTCGGCCGCTGGCTCGGTGACCACGGCTACGTCCCCGATCGCGTCGTCTGCTCCACCGCCCGTCGCACCAGGGAAACCTGGGAGCGGGTGCGCGAGGCCCTCCCGGAGAAGCCGCCCGTCGAGTACGACGAAGATCTCTACGGTGCCGGCCTCGAAGAGTTCCTCGAAGCCGTCCGCCGGGTTCCGGCGCAGGTCACCACGCTTGCCCTCGTCGGGCACGAGCCCGGTGTCAGTGAGCTGACGCTGCAGCTCGCCGGCTACGGGGATGACACCCGGCTGGTCCGGGCCAAGTTTCCCACCGGTGCCGCGGCTGTGCTCGCCACCGCCGATACCTGGGCTGACCTCGCCACCGCGCGACTCGAAGCCTTCTTCCGCCCTCGCGATTAAACGTCCTGACGGGAAAGGGCCCGGCCGGGAAACTGCCGGGCCCTTTCCGGAGGGAATCAGACTCCCGCGACCGAGGAAATCCAGCTGCGGTATCGCGTGATGTTCGTGTACGCCGTGTTGTTCGACCGGTCGCTGGTCGATGCGACGCCGACCTGGCGTCCGGAGGCGAACATCGGGCCGCCCGAGTCGCCGCCGGCCGTGATGCCGTTGACGCGGTTCGCGCACACCGCGACGCCGCCCGCGTAGTCGCTGCAGCCGATCGAGTTCACCCGGACCGTCGCGACCTTCAGGTACCTCGACTGGCAGTTGATCTCGGAGCCGCACTGGCTGGTCGCGCCCCAGCCGTAGACCGAGACGTTCTGGCCGACCGAGACGTCGCCGACGGAGCCGAGCGGGGCGTACGTCGCGCTCACCGAGGTCGTCAGGCGGACGATCGCCAGGTCGGCGCTCGCATTCCTGGTGATCGTGGACCCGGTGGCCGTCTTGCCGCCGCTGGTCTGGTCCAGGCTGCCGATCCGGAACGTGTACGTCCCGGAGCTGCTGACGCAGTGCTTCGCGGTCAGGATGTACTGCGGCGCGATAATCGTCGCGGTGCAGTTCTGCTGGCCGTTCACGAACAGCCGGGCCGCCCAGGGGCCGCTCGAGGCGGTGCTGCCGCCGATGATCGACGGCTGGGCCTGCGGGGTGGTCTGGGCGGTCGCCGGGCCGCCGAGGCCGACGACGGCCAGTGCGGTACTCGCGGCCAGCAGCACGAACTTGCCGAATTTCACGCTCACTCCTTTTCGTGCGGAGAACCCGCACGGGAAAGCCGGTGGGGACCGAACGAGAAGAGTGTCCGAGTTTTCGGGGAATGTCCGGAACCGACGAAAGTCCGGTCGTATCCGTATTTATCTCGCCGAATGGACTACGTGCAGTTCCCGTACTGTTCCGCGCTCAACCCACGGGTGGAAGGTCACTTCAATCCGGAGCTTGAGGACTCCGGGCGCGATCGAAGACGCGCGGTGGCTGGTGTTGGCCGGTGTCTTCGTCGGACTGGGGTTCATGACGAAGATGCTCGCCGCGTGGATCGTGCTGCCCGGGCTGGCGCTGGCGTACTTCTTCGCGGCGCCCGGCTCTCGCGGACGACGTCTCGCGTGGATCGGATAGCCGGCGGGGTGACGCTCGTCGTGTCGCTGGCCTGGCCCGTCGTCGTCACCCTGTGGCCGGGCGCGAAGCCGTTCGTCGGCAGCACCACGGACGGCTCGGTCTGGCAGCTGGCCTTCGGCTACAACGGCGTGACGCGGCTGGTCGGCGGGTCGACCGGGATCGGCGGCGGCTACGGCGCCACGGTCGGCGCGGCGCGGGTCCGCTGCGGTTGTTCGACGCCGAGGTCGGCGGGCAGATCGCCTGGCTGCTCCCACTCGCGCTGGTGTCCCTGGTCGTCGCCGCCTGCCGCGCTCGTGGCGCCGCGCCGCGCACGAAGGCGGGCTGGGCGTTGTGGGGTGGCTGGCTGGTCGTCGGCGCCGCGGTCTTCTCGTTCACCGGTGGCATCTTCCACGCGTACTACACCGCCGAGCTCGCCCCGGCGATCGCGGCGCTCGCCGCGGCCGGTCTGGCCACGGCTTGGCGGTGGCGCCGCTCATCGGGAGCGGCCCGGTTCGCGTTGCCGGCCACGGCGGCGGGGACGGCGGCGCTCGCGTACGTCCTCCTCGACCGGACGCCGGACTGGCTGCGGTGGCTTCGGTTCACCGTGCTCGCGCTGGCGGTGCTCGCCGTCGTCGCGGTGCTCCTGCCGGCTCCGCGCGTCGCGGTTGTGACCGGGCTGGCCGTCGTCGTGGCCGGTCCCGCCGCCTTCGTCGTCGAGACCGCGGTGCGTCCGGTGAGCGTGCTGGAGACCGCCGATCCGGGTGCCGGGCCACCGTCGACGGATGCGGTGCGCACAGTCGTCGGCCTCAATACCGGCGCCGGTGCCGAGGCCGGGTATGTCCGGTTCATCGACGACGCGTATCGGCTCAGCGCAGGTCAGCGGGAGGTGCTCGCTTACGCGCAGGCGTCGTCCGCGGGAGTTGTCCTGGCCGTCGAGGGCGGCACGTACGGTGCGGACCCGTTCCTGCTGAACACCGACGCGCGGGTGGCGCCGCTGGGGGGTATCTCGGCTTCGATCCGGCGCCGTCCGCTGCCGACCTGCCGCGGTGGGTCGCGGCCGGGAAACTGCGGTTCGTGCTGTTGCCGGAGGTGTTCCTCGAGATCGGCCGCGGCGGCTCGCAGCAGCGGACCGCCGCCGCGGTCGGGGACGCGGGCGAGTTGACCGGGCGCATCGGCTGGGAGGCGAAGCACTGCCGTCCGGTGCCGCCCGCGCGGATCGGCCCGGACGCCGCCACCGCGGGGGTGTTGTTCGACTGCGGCGTCAGGCCGTGACCTTGACCGGGGCGGTGCGGCGGAGCCAGTACAGCCCGATGACCGGCAGCGCCAGCGGGATGAACAGGTAGCCTTCGCCGTAGACCGACCAGACGGTCGGGTGCCGGAACGCGGCCGCGTCGACCAGGCTCAGCGTGCCGATGGTCAGCACGCCCAGCAGTTCGATCGAGCAGGCCACCAGCGCCACGCGCCACCAGCCGTCGCCGCGCCGGGCCAGCGCGATCGTCGCGACGATGTACACGACCGCGGCGAACGCCGAGAGCAGGTAGGCCAGCGGTGCTTCGTGGAACTTCGTGCTGATCTGGACGCCGGCCCGCGACGTCGCGGCCAGCGCGAAGATCGCGTATACGGCGACGAGCACCCGCCCGGGGCCGGAGGCCGTCCTACGCTGTTGCTCCACTCCACACCTCGTTCAGTCGCAGCACCATCACCGGGATGGCGATGCAGGCGATGCCGAGCACCGCCGTGCTCGACCGGCTGCGTTCGGCCAGTGCCCAGGCCGCGCCGACGGGCAGCACGACCAGGCTGCCGATCAGGTAGGCGAGGTAGGTCGCCATGCTGCCTGGCCGGTCGCCGCCGGCGAGCAGCACGATCCCGATGACCAGCTGGACGACCAGCAGGACCTCGACGACCGCGATCCCGATCAGGAGCGGGTTGTCCGGGAGCCGGTTGCGGGCCGACTGGACGAAGCTCCAGAGCGCGACGAGCGTGGCCGCCACGGCGACCGTCACGGCGAATCCGAAGATCACCCGTTCCTCCTTCCGGTCCGCCGGCCGCCAACTTACTCCGTAGTACCCGGGGGTCCGTCCGTCGAGGTGCCGCGAGCGTGGCGTAGACCACCCGGAATGTTCCAAAGTGGACTCTCCGAGCCAACCAGGTGTGTTCTCACCGGGTGAATTGATCACCAGAAGGCCTTGATGGCATTCTGCCAATTCGGTGGTTTATTCCGTGTTATCCTGGTGTGGACCTGCGGGAATGTTGCAAAAAGCTTCGTGTTACACCCCGACAGGGTGGTTGGCCATCGGCCAAGAATCACGCTGGGTTCGACTACCGACTGGTAAGTGCCCTTTTTGCCTACCTCGGATAGCCCAGTTGAACCCCCGGGTTGGCGGATTCCCCCCGAGCCCTCCGGCATGGGGGAATATTCCTCGTCCCCGGAGCGGTGTTGCCCGGGGGAACACATGGAGGGGTATCTTCGATGGACCTGCGCTACGAAGCATTTTGCTTCGCCGACCCGTTGTTCTACGACGAACAACTGGAAATCGGCGCGCCGGTCGACGATTTTGCCCAGGCGCTGCCGATGCCGGTCACCGGCTGGGTCACCGCCGGCCGGGGGGTCTGGCGTGTGCTGCATCCCGAAGGTCGCGAACTCCCTGGCCAGGGCTGGAAAATCCACGTTTCCGCTGGTCTGGACAATGCCCGCCGGGTGCTCGTGCAGGTGCACGAGTACTGTATCGAGCACCGGATCTCCTTCAAGCACCTCCGCTCGTTGCTGATCCTGCTCGCCCGGAATTCGAAATATGCCCCTCGTGACGGCAGTGCCAAGCTCATCACCATTTACCCGGCCGATGAAGACGAGCTGGGGCGTGTTCTCGAAGATCTGGGTACCCGGCTCGAAGGCGAGCACGGTGCCTATATCCTGAGCGACCTGCGATACGGCGACGGGCCACTCTACGTCCGTTACGGCGGATTCGCCGAACAGTGGGTCGAACACGACGGCAACCGCGTCCTGGCGATCCGCAAGCCGGACGGCAGGCTGGTGCCGGACAAGCGGGAACCGACGTTCTCCATCCCCGACTGGGTGAAAGTTCCGGCCTGTTTGCGGAGCAGCATCGCTGCGCGTAAGGCCGGCGACCCGAGCCAGTTCCCCTACCGGGTGACGAGCTCGCTGCACTTCTCCAACGGCGGCGGCGTCTACCTCGCCGACCCGAAGGCGGGCGGCGACGAGGTCGTGCTCAAGGAGGCCCGGCCCCACGCCGGCCTGGACCGCGCCCAGATCGACGCCGTCGCCCGGCTGCGCCGCGAGCACGACGTGCTCGACGCGCTGGCCGGCATCCCCGGCGTGCCCCGTGCTTTCGAGCGCTTCACCGTCTGGGAACACCATTACCTCGCCATGGAGTACATGCCCGGCACGTCGCTCGGCAACTGGCTGGCCCGCAACTACCCGCTGACCAGGCGCGACACGACCGAAGCCGACCTCACGACGTACGCCGCTCGGGCGCTGGCCGTGCTCGCGAAGGTCGAGGAGATGGTCGAGGCGATCCATGCCCGCGGCTTCGTCTTCGGTGACCTGCACGCGCTGAACATCCTGATCGACGAAGACGACGAGAGCCGGGTTTCGCTCATCGACTTCGAGATGGCCTCCGGCATCGAGTCCGGCGAACGGCCCGCGCTCGGCGCGCCGGGCTTCCGCGCACCGGCCGACCGGACCGGCTTCGAGATCGACGAGCACGCCCTCGCGGCGCTACGGCTGTGGATCTTCCTGCCGCTGTCGGCGTTGCTGGAGCTCGCGCCGGCGAAGCTGCGGGGCATCGCCGACTTCGTCGAACGCCGGTTCGGCCTGCCCGAGGGCTACGCCGACGCCGCAGTCGCGGTGCTGGCTTCGCGTGAGAAGACCGCGGAGCCGGCACCGGTTCACACGGAGCTCGACCAGGAGAAACCGGACTGGCCGCTGGTCCGCAAGCAGATCGCCGAGGCGATCCTGGCCAGCGCGACTCCCGAGCGCCAGGACCGGCTGTTCCCCGGCGACATCGAGCAGTTCCGGGTCGGCGGCGCCTGTTTCGGTGTCGGTGCCGCGGGCGTGCTGCACGCCCTCGACGTCACCGGCGCCGGCCGGTTCCCCGAGCACGAGCGCTGGCTGATCGACTCGGTCCGCCGTGAGCCGCCGACCCGGCCCGGGTTCTACGACGGCAGTTACGGCATCGCGTACGTGCTGGAGAACCTCGGTCACCACGACGAGGCGAGCCGGCTGCTGGCGTCGTCGGCGCGGCTCGTCGAGCAGACCACCGACCACGCACTCGAGGGCGGCCTGGCCGGCATCGGCCTGACGCAGCTGCACTTCGCCGCGGCCCGGCAGGACAACGAGTTCGGCCGGCAGGCTCTGTCCACCGCCGTCCGGCTGGCCGAGGCGCTCGAAACCGCCGCGCCGCCCGGGAACTTCGCCCGCGCCGGACTGCTGTCCGGCTGGTCCGGTCCGGCGCTGCTGTTCATCCGGCTCTTCGAAGGCACCGGCGAGCCGGCCTGGCTGGCGTTCGCCGACCAGGCGCTGCGCCGTGACCTTGAAGAATGCGCGCTCGCCGACGACGCGTCACTGCAGGTCCGCGACGGTGCCACCCGCACTCTCCCGTACGCCGGCATCGGCAGCGCGGGAATCCTCGTGGTCGCCGAGCAGCTGGCACGGCACCGTCCGGACGCCGTCGCCTGCGAAAGCCTGCCCGAGCTGCGTCAGTCGTGCCGCGGCGAGTTCGTGATCCACCCCGGCCTGCTCTACGGCCGGCTCGGGCTCGCGGTCGCCCTCGGCATGGGCGCCGAACCCGAGCAGCGCGTCCGCGACGCGATCGACCTGCACCTGGCCCGGCTGGCCTGGTACGCGGTGCCGTTCCGCGGCGGGCTCGCTTTCCCCGGCAACCAGCTGCTGCGGTTGTCGATGGACGTCACCACCGGCGGCGCGGGGATCCTCCTCGCACTCGCCGCCCTCCTGGACGGCAAGGAGGTGCTGCCCTTCCTGGGCGGCACGCCGTCCCCACACACCTCCGGTCGCTAAGACCGGCGGATACGAAGAAACCGAGGAAAGGAACACCATGGAACTCGTTCTGGAGCTGCAGGCCCTGGAGACCCCCGAGGTGCTCAACGGTGGTCACGGCGGCGGGGGCGGCGCGCCGTCGAACCTGAGCCTGCTGGCCTCCTGCACCAACAGCACCATCTCGCTGCTGACCTGCCACTGACCTGGCAAGTCCGCCGGCAAGTAGTGCCTAGGTGAACGGTGCGGGAGCGGCACAGGCCAAGTGCGCCGCTCCCGCACGTTCATTCTGGCCCCGGAACCGCCTCGGCGGTACCTCGTCCGAAGGAGTGAGATGCGCGGCTCCGCCGATCGGTTGCTGGTCCGGGTAGCCGGCCTCGACCGACCGCGGCTCGCCGCCATCATCGTCACCGCTCTGGTCGCCACCGCGGCCGGGCTGCTCCTTCCCGGCGCGCTCGCGGCCGCGGTCGACGCAGTGGTCGCGGGCCGCCCGAGCGGCCGCGAAGTCTCGTGGCTGCTGCTCGTCGGCGGTACCGAGATCGCGGCCGACGTCGTCGGCGGGATCCTGACCACCCGCGTGACGGCGACGGCGTCCGCCTGGTTGCGCCGCACGCTCTCCGACAAGCTCTTCGCGCTCGGCGCCCGTTCACGCTTCGCCGAGGGCGACGCGATCAGCAGGCTCACCGGCGACTGCGTCGGTGCCGGCGGCATCGTGACTATCGTCGTCCAGTGCGGCTCGATGCTGGTCATCTCCTCCGGCGCCGTGGTGCTGCTCGCCCTGCTCGACTGGTGGCTGGCGCTCGTCTTCCTCGGCAGCATCCCGTTCGCGCTGCTGCTCGCGCGCAGCCACCTCAAGCACACCGCCGACGACGTCCTCACGTACCAGCAGGTTTCCGGCGAACTAGCCGCCCGGATGGTCGACGCGGTCGCCGGCCTACGCACGATCGCGGCGTCCGGCACAGCCGACCGCGAAGCCGAGCGCGTGCTGCGCCCCCTGCCGAAGCTGGGCATGGCCGGGCTCGGCATCTGGCGCACGCAGGCCCGCATGGTCTGGCGCGCCGGCTTGCTGACGCCCGCGGTGGAAATCTCCGTGCTGGCCGCGGCCGGCTTCGGCGTCCTCGCGGGCCGGCTCAGCGTCGGCGACGTCGTCGCGACGCTCGGTTATGTCACCCTCGCGCTCGGCCTGGTCACCCAGATCCCGCTGCTCACCATGCTGTCCCGGGCCCGCGGCTGCGCCGAACGGCTCGTCGAGGTCGTCGACGAGCCCGCACCCGAGCCCGGCAAGCTCCCGCTCCTGCCCGGCGACGGCACCCTCGACCTCCGCCACGTCGGCGTCACCGGCGCCCTCGCGGAGATCGACCTGCGCATCGAAGGCGGCACCTTCCTCGCGGTCGTCGGCCGGTCGGGCGCGGGCAAGTCCGCGCTGGCCGGTGTGCTCGGCGGGCTGATCACGCCCGACGAAGGCCAGGTCCTCCTCGACGGCCGCCAGCTCGAGCGCCTCCGCCGCGAGGAGCTGCGCGCGGTCGTCGGCTACGCCTTCGAACGGCCCGCCCTGCTCGGCACCACGGTCGCCGACGCGGTCGGCTACGGGTCTTGGGCCGGTGAGGCTGCGGTCCGCAGCGCCTGCCGGACCGCACAGGTCGACGAGGTCGTCGTCCGCCTACCCGACGGCTACCACACGCCGTTGACCGAGACGCCGCTTTCCGGCGGCGAGGCTCAGCGGCTTGGCCTAGCCCGCGCGCTCGTGCACAACCCGCGCGTCCTGATCTTCGACGACGCCACGGCCAGCCTCGACACGGTCACCGAGGCCGCGGTCGAGCGCGCTTTGGCCGGCGCGCTGCCCGGCCGAACCCGCGTCGTCGTTACCCACCGCGCGGGCACCGCCGCCCGCGCCGACCTGGTGGTCTGGCTCGAGGAGGGCCGGATCCGCGCGGTGGCCCCGCACGCCGCCCTCTGGCAGGAGCCCGGCTACCGGGGTGTCTTCACGGAGGACGACGAGTGAGCCTGCGCCGGTTGTACTGGTCCGCTCTCGCCGGGCAGTGGCGTGGCGGTGCGGTGCTGCTTGTGTGTTCGCTGCTCGAAGGCGTACCTGCTTTCTTCTCGGGACGGCTCGTCGAGCTGTCCGTGGACCGGGGGTTCTCGGTCGGCGACCCGGCGGCCGGCCTCGGCTGGCTGGCGTTGTTCGGGCTCGCCGCCGTGCTCGGCGCGTTCGGCTCGCGGATGGTGTGGCACCAGCTCGGCAAGGTGGTCGAGCCGCTGCGCGACGCGCTGGTGACCGCGGTCGTCCGTGGCGTGCTGCACGACGAGTCCCCGCCGCGCAACCAGCCGGACTCCAGCGGCGTCGCCCGGATCACCCAGCACGTCGAGGTGGTCCGCGACGCGACCGCCGGCCTGCTCGTGCAAGCCCGCGGCATGCTGGTGACGACGGCGTCCGCGCTCGCCGGCCTCGTGACGGTCGCCGGCGCGCTGGTGGTCCCGGTCGCGGTGCCGGTGGTCGTCTCGTTGGTCGCCTTCGTCTGCCTCCTTCCTTCTCTCGCTCGTCGTCAGCGCGCGCTCGCCCTGGCCGATGAGCACACGGCCGCGACGGCGGGCGCGTCCCTGGCCGGGATGCGCGACATCGTGGCCTGCGGTGCCGAGCCGATCGCCGCGCTGGCGATGTACGACGCGGTCGACGCCCAGGCGACGGCCGCGATCCACGTGGCGCGCTCGAGCGCCCTCCGGTCGCTGGTGATCTCGATCGGCGGGTTCGTCCCGTTGCTGCTCGCGCTGGCGTTGGCCCCGGGGCTGGTGGCCCGCGGCGAGCTGACCGCGGGCGCGGCCTTGGGCGCGCTGGTCTACCTGGCCACGACGATGCAGCCGGCCTTGCGTGGCCTCGCGGCCACGGCCGGCACCGTCGTCCTGCGCCTGCTGGTCGCCCTCCGCCGGCTTGCGGAGACAGCCGAGCTGCCCGCCGTTCCCGACGGGACCGCGACCCCGCGCGGCACCGACGTCCGGGTCCGCGGCCTGACGTTCGGCTGGGGCGCGACGGCAGAGCCCGTGGTCCGTGGCTTGGACCTGGGGCTGCGGCCGGGGGAGCACCTCGCCGTCGTCGGACCGAGTGGTATCGGCAAGTCGACGCTGGCCGGCTTGCTGACCGGGATGCTCAGCCCACAGGAGGGCATGGTGCTGCTGGGCGGCGTCCCGGTCCGGGACGTGCCCGCGGCGCTCCGGCACGAGCTCGTGGCGCTGATCCCGCAGGAGGCGTACGTCTTCGCGGGAACCGTGCGGGACAACGTCGGTCTCTTCGCCCCGTCAGCCCCGGACGACGCACTCTCGGCCGCCGCGGATGCGGTGGGCGCGGGCGCGTTGGTCCGGCGCCTCGGCGGTCTCGACGCCGAGATCGGCCACGGCGGCGAAGGCATCTCCGCGGGCGAAGCACAGTTGCTCGCGCTGGCCAGGGTCTACGCCAGTTCGGCGGAATTCGTGATCCTCGATGAAGCGACCTCCCATCTCGACCCGGTGTCGGAAGCCCGCGCGGAGCGGGCCTTCGCCGCGCGGGGTGGTGTCCTGGTGGTGATCGCGCACCGGCTTTCGTCGGCTCTGCGGGCGGACCGCGTGCTCGTCATGGACGGCCGCGAGACCGCTTTGGGCCGCCACACCGACCTGTTGGCCAGGTCGGCGCGGTACGCCGAACTCATGCAGGCGTGGGCGACACCGGTGACCGGGGAAGCGATCACCGGTGCCGGCCCGACGGCGGACGCGGGCAGCCAACCACCCGGTACCAGGGGTTCGCCGCCTGTGAGCAGTGACGCGGCCGTCGGCGGGGCGCCTTCCGGCGACGAGTCCGCGATCTCTGCCACGCCGTCTCCAGGCAGTGGTGCGGCCGTTGACGGGGCGCCTTCCGGCAACGGGTCCGCAACCACTGTTCGTCCTCATGTGGGCAGCGGATCCGCGGCCGTCGGCGGGGCGCCTGCCGACGACGGGTTCGCGGCCACCGCGAGGCCGTCAGCTCATCGTGATTCCGGTGCCACCGGATCGACGCCTAGGTCGCCATCCGTGTCGCGAGCCGCACGGTGAGCTGACCGTCCTTCCACTGTGGACGGATCTCATGCGTTCCACTTTATCCGCGTCGAGGGGCCGCGGAACCCCTCGACGCGAATCTGTGGACAACTCGCCGATCTTCGCACTGCCTGTGGACAACTCGGGCCGATCGACCGGTTCTGTCGGTGCCGTGATGCATGATCGGAAGCGCGGGAAGAACCCGGCCCGGAACCGGCACCGTCAGAGAGGAGGTGAACCGCCGGCGGTCGACGTCATCCGGGTTGCAGCGCTTCCAACGCCTCACGCAGCTTGCCGGCGAGCGGTGTCGGCCGGCGGGACTCGCGGTCCACGAAGACGTGCACGAAGTGCCCTTCCGCGACCAGGGACTCATCGGCGGCGTACATGCCGATTTCGTAGCGCACGCTGGACTTCCCGAGGTGCGCCACACGCAAGCCCACCCGCAACGCTCCAGGAAAGGACACCGATGAGTGATACCCGCAGTGCGACTCGACGCACAGCCCGATCACCTCCCCGGCTTCGATGTCGAGGCCGCCCTGCTCGATCAGCCACGTGTTGATCACGGTGTCCATCAGCGAGTAGTGCACCACGTTGTTGACGTGCCCGTAGACGTCGTTGTCCTTCCAGCGCAACGGAACCGTCTGCCAGTGCGGGTACCCGTTCACCACAGTGACACCGACTCGCGCAGGATGCCGGAAAGGTCCTCCTCCGACGCTTCGCGGGGCGCGGTGGCCAGCAACCGCTGCTGCTTCAGTGTTCCCTCGACCAGGGAGTCCACATCGGACTCCGTGTAGCCGACGGCACCGATGCCGTCCGGGATGCCGATCCGCCGCATCAGGTCGATCAGCACCGCGGGCAGGTGGTCGGCGAAGTCGCCGGGCCACTCGAAGTCGGGCGCCAGCAGGCGCGCGACGCGCAGGTGGCGGTCCGGTGCCGCGTCGAAAGTGAAGCGGAACGCGGCGGGCGCGGTCAGGGACACGGCCATGCCGTGCGGCACCATGGGTTCTTCGCCCGGATAGCCGTCCGGGTGGAAATCCCTGACCTGACCGGCGATCGGGTACGCGTTGGCGTGCGGGATGTGCACGCCGGCGTTGCCGAACCCGAGTCCGGCGAACGTCGCGGCCAGGGCCATGGCTTCGCGTGCCTTAAGGTCGTCGCCCTCGCGCACGGCGGCGGGGAGGGCCCACGACAGCAGCCGCAGCGACTGTTCGGCGAACATGTCGGCCAGCGGGTTCGAGCCGCAGTACGGCACGCGCTGCTCCGGGCGCTTGCGCTCGAACTCGGTGTACGGCTTCGCGGTGTAGCTCTCCGCGGCGTGGCAGAGGATGTCCATGCCGCTGGCAGCGGTCACGCCGGCGGGCTGGCTGACGGTGAGCCGCGGGTCGACGACGGCAAGGGTCGGGCGCAGCCGCAGGTGGCTGATCCCGCTCTTGACGCGCAGGGACAGCACGTCGAGCACGCAGACCGTGGTGCTCTCCGAGCCGGTGCCGGTGGTCGTGGGAACGGCGACCAACGGCTTCAGCGGGCGGTCCGGTGCGCGGCCGCCGCCGACGGGAGCGTTGACGTAGTCCATCAGCTCGCCGTCGTTGCTGGTGAGCAGGTTCGCCGCCTTGGCGGTGTCGATGGCCGACCCGCCGCCGACGGCGACGAAGGCGTCGTACGGACCGGTTCCGCGGGCGAAGTCAACCGCCTTCTGCATGCTGACATCGGTGGGTTCGACGTGTACGCCGTCGAAGATCTCGGTTTCGATGCCGTAGCCCGCGATCCCGTCGGCGATGCGGCGCGGCCAGCCGGTCGCGGCGACCTGTGGGTCCGTCACGACGAGCACACGGTGCACGCCGTACTGGGTCAGGTCGTAGCCGATCTCGTCGCTGGCGCCGGTGCCGTACTTCAACGCCGGTGCGCCATAAGTAAAAACGGTTTCATGTTCGGTCGCGGCCAAGACTGAGGTCCTCGCTCCCTTGATCGGCTAACAGTCGGTCAAAGCGGACATTCAGTCCATCCTTACCGGGTTTCGGCGAAGATCACTTGACTGCACTGAACGGTGCCCGCCTAAGCTCTCCTCATTAGATACCAACTGGGAGCGACCGTCGCCCAGACGGCCGTGCGGATCCTGACCGAGGCGCGTGTCCGTCGCGTGTACGCGGTGGTCGGCGAGTCCTTCCTGGAACTGCTCGACGCCCTGCAACGCGAGCGGGAGATCACGCTGGTCTCGGCGCGCCACGACGCAGGCGCGGCGTTCATGGCGGAGGCAGAGGGCAAGCTCACCGAGCGGCCCGCAGTGCTGCTCGCCAGCCGGGGGCCGAGCGCGGCGAGCCTGGCGATCGGCGTCCAGACGGCGTACCAGGACGAGACGCCGATGGTCGTGCTGCTGGAGACGCCGGCGGCCGAACCGGTGCCGTCGTCGTCGGGGGAGCTGCCGACGTCGGACCTGACGGACATGTTCGAGTCGATCGCCAAGTCGACGCTGCGGGTGACCGACCCGGACAGCCTGCCCGGGCTGCTCGCGCACGCGTTGACCACGTCGCAGGAAGGGCGGCCGGGGCCGGTCGTGCTCGGCGTGCCCTGCGACATCTGGGGGATGCCCTACGACGCGGCGAAGCCGATGGCGCGGGTCCGGCCGCCGGCTTCGGGCACGCTGGGCCGTTCGGCGGACGCCGTGGCGCAACTGGTGGACGAGGCGAAGTACCCCGTGGTCATCGTCGGCGGGCGGGCGCGGTCCGCGCGCGACGAGCTGATCGCGGTCGCCGACGAGCTCGCGCTGCCCGTCTACAACGCCTTCCGGCGACAGGACGCCTTCCCGGAGAACCACGCGCGCTACGCCGGTCACCTCGGGCTCGGCATCCCGGCGCGGCAGCTGGACGCCCTGGAACGGGCCGATCTGGTGCTCGCGCTCGGCACCCAGCTCGATGAGGTCACCACCCAGGCCTACCGCTACCCGACAGCCCAGCAGACGCTGGTCATGGTCGGTACCGGCATCGAGGTCAGCATGCGGCGGCGCGGGCTGACGTTCCGGGTGGACTCCGAGGTCGAGCCGTTCCTGCGGGAGCTGCGCGAGGTGGCGTCGCCGCGGACGCGGCGGGCTTCGGCGGCGAACGCGGCCGTCCACACCTTCATGACCCCGCCCGACACGAGCGGCAACACCCGGGTGCACCCGGTCGACGTCGTCCGGGCGCTGCGGAAGCTGGCGCCCGAAGACACCATCGTGACCAGCGATGCCGGCAACTTCGCGCAGTTCATGCACCGGTACTGGTGCTTCACCGCGCCGCGCAGCCAGCTGGGGCCGAGCAACGCCGCGATGGGCTACGCCGTGCCGGCTGCGGTGGCGGCGAAGCTAGCCGAGCCGCGGCGGACCGTCGTGGCCATGGTCGGTGACGCCGGGACGCTGATGACCGGCCAGGAGATCGAGACGGCCGTGCGGTACCGGGCGCCGGTGATGGTCGTCGTCTTCCAGAACGGCGTGCACGGCGCGCTCGCCATGCACCAGGCCCGTACGCACGGCAGGCTGTCCGGGGTGTCCATTCCGCTGACCGACTTCGCGTCGTGGGCGCGTGGACTCGGCGCGGCCGGGTACACCGTGGACGATCGCGAGGAGCTCGAGCCGATCATCGCCAGCGCGCTGGTGCGGCAGCGGCCGTGCGTCATCGACGTGCGCACCGACCCGGACGTGGTGACCCCGGACGTGCGGCTTTCCGCCCTGCTCGGGCAGGCTCGTCCGCAACCGCCCGCCCAGTAAGGGTTTGCTCGGTTTCGCTTCGGAAAACGCCGGGGAAGTTGTGTGGTAGCACGGCGGCGGCTCAGGTAATCTGGCGTTGTTCCGGTGGTGGTTCGCCGCTGAACCTTCCCGGCCGGGTCCCGGCGGGAACAACCGGTTTCTGTCGGTGCCGCATGGCACCATCACGGTCATGACCCGCGCCGAAGCGGGCAGGGAACGAGGGGAGTTTCGACGTGACCGATCACCAGCACGCATCCGAACCAGCGCGGAAGTCCTCCGGCGTCGTACCGGTGCTGTTCAGCGCCAGCTCGGAGGCCCACGACGACGCCGTGGTCGCGGCGGAACGCGACACGACCTGGCGTTCGCCGTTCACCGCGGAGGGGCTGCGCCCGGCGAGTGGCGAATAGCTCACCCCGCTCGGGTGACGATGGCTTGTCCGCCCTGCTCAAGGTGTGCTTTACTGACGATGGTCTAGATTTTTGTGTTCGTGTTGAGTCACGCTCGCAGAATTCAGCGGGCGTAGTGTCTCCTCGCCGAGGAAGCAAACCGTCCTGGTGGTGACCCGGGGCGCCGAAGTGGCTTCCTGATTTGTGGTTGCATATGGAGATTTTTGATGACTCAGGGCACTGTGAAGTGGTTCAACTCCGAGAAGGGGTTCGGCTTCATCACCCCCGACAACGGTGGCGGCGACGTCTTCGTTCACTACAGCGAGATCCAGGGTAACGGCTTCAAGAGCCTCGAGGAGAACGCTCGCGTCGAGTTCGAGATCGGCCAGGGCCAGAAGGGCCCGCAGGCCACGTCGGTCACCGTGATCTGACTTTGATCTTGGGAAAGGGCCGTCACCCGTTCGGGGTGGCGGCCCTTTTCGTATGCTGCGCACCATGATCGAGCACGGTTACACCGTCTCCGGGATGAGCTGCGGGCACTGCGCCCAGTCGGTCACCGAAGAACTCACCGGCCTGCCGGGAGTGACCGAAGTGGACGTCGACGTCGCGATCGGCCGGGTGGTCGTTCGTGCCGAAGGCCCGTTGGTGGAGGACGACGTGCGGACCGCGGTCGAGGAGGCCGGCTTCTCCTACGAGGGCACGGCGAGCCTGGTCTCGTAGCTCTTCGCCGGGGCTGGAGCTCGGTTCGTTCTTCTCCGGCGAGTTGATCTCCAGGGTGGACACTCCACTGGAGATCCCGGCCCGGTGTGATCTTCGGCTCAGCCGGGCCGCGGTCGCCGATATGGCACGCGCCCGTGGGGTGGCCGGGTTGCGCGCGACCGGCACCGCGCGGTGCCAGAGCCCGCGCGGCGAGCAAGGTGGCCAAGCAGCACGTCAGGCGCGTGGCCGGCACCGGCGCTTGCGGTGTGCACGGCACGGCCGGTTGGCGCGGCTGCGCGATGGACGCGGCATCGCCGCAGTAGGCCCGGCGCGGACCCGCGATCCGGACGGCACAGCCCCGCGATGGGCGCGGCGCGGCCGCGCGATCCGGACGGCACAGTCCGGCGATCCGACCGCCACAGCCTGGCGATCCGGACAGCACAATCCCGCGATCCGGACGGCACAGCCCCGCGATGGGCGCGGCACAGCCTCGCGATCCGACCGGCACAGACCCACGATCCGGACGGCACAGCCCGCCGGCGGCTGCCCCTGTGAACACTGCAACGGCCTGCAACCCTTCCTTTTCGCCCGCCCTAGGAGTCTGCTGTTCTCCGGTGCGGTGACAGGAGGCCAGGTTGGGCGAGACGGTGGCGGGGATCGTCGCGAATCCGGCTTCGGGGCGGGACATCCGCCGGCTGGTTGCGCAGGCTTCGGTGTTCCCCACCGCGGAAAAGGCGAACATGGTCCAGCGGCTGCTGGCCGCCTTCGCTGTGACCGGGCTTGATCGGGCTCTCGTGTCCACCGATCTGGGTGGGATCTCCGCCTCGGTTCTCAAAGCGCTCGGGCGGGGTGGGACCTGGCCCAAGGTCGACTTCTGCGAAGACGATCCGATCACCGGCACTGCCGCCGACACGACCAATGCCGTCCGCCGGATGGTCGAAGCCGGGGCCGGGGTCATCGTTGTCCTCGGTGGGGATGGCACTGCTCGCGTTGCCGCCGCGGCCTGCGAAGACGTTCCGCTCCTTGCTCTCTCCACCGGGACCAACAACGCCTTTCCGCAGATGCGGGAGGCGACCGTCGCCGGGTTGGCCGCCGGGCTGATCGCCACCGGGCAGATCGATCCCGATCTCGTCACGCACCGGGTCAGCATGCTCGAAGTCGTCACCAAAGCCCGCCGGGAGATCGCGCTCGTCGACGTCTGCGTGTCGCTGAGTCGGCACATCGGGGCGCGGGCGCTGTGGGATCCGTCTTCGCTCACCGAGCTCTACTGCACCTTCGCCGAACCCGACGGCATCGGCCTCTCCAGCGTGCCCGGGCAGCTGTGCCCGAGCCCGCGGTCGAGCCCGGACGGCGTCGCGCTGCAGCTCGGGCCCGTCGACGAGACGCCGTACGTCGTGCACGCGCCCATCGCGCCCGGGCTCGTCCGGCCCGTCGGGGTCCGCGGGTGGGGCGTGCTCACCCCCGGGATGCGGGTCGAGCTCGCCGCGTCGGGTGGCGTCATCGCGCTCGACGGGGAGCGCGAACTCGAACTGAAAATCGGCGAAAGCGCCTTCGTCGAGCTCAAGCCGGACGGCCCGTGGGTCGTGGACGTCCGGGCGGCGATGGCGGAAGCGGCACGGAAAGGGCTGTTGCGCACGGAAACCGAACTAGGGAAGGAGCGTCGAAGATGACGGACACCCTGCGGGAGGCGTATCGCGTGATGCGCACCATCCGAGCGTTCGAAGAGCGGGTGCACGAGGAGTTCGCGACAGGCGAAATTCCCGGGTTCGTGCACCTCTACGCCGGTGAGGAGGCCTCCGCCGCGGGTGTCTGCGCCCACCTCGACGACCGTGACGCCATCGCCAGCACCCACCGCGGGCACGGCCACTGCATCGCCAAGGGCGTCGACGTCAAGGCCATGATGGCCGAGATCTACGGCCGCCGGACCGGCTCCTGCCACGGCAAAGGCGGCTCGATGCACATCGCCGACCTCTCGAAGGGCATGCTCGGCGCGAACGGCATCGTCGGCGGCGGCCCGCCGCTCATCTGCGGCACCGCCCTCGCCGCGAAGCAGCAGAACACCGGCGGCGTCGGCGTCGCCTTCTTCGGTGACGGCGCCAGCAACCAGGGAACGACGCTGGAGGCGCTGAACCTCGCGTCGGTCTGGGACCTCCCCGCCCTCTTCATCGCCGAGAACAACGGTTACGCCGAAGCGACGTCGAGCACCTGGTCCGTCGCCTCGGACAACATCGCCGACCGCGCCGCCGGGTTCGGCATGCCGGGCGTGATCGTCGACGGGTTCGACTTCTTCGCCGTCCACGAAGCCGCGGGGGAGGCCGTCGAACGCGCTCGCGGCGGCGGTGGCCCCACGCTCATCGAGGTCAAGTTCACCCGCTACTTCGGGCACTTCGAGGGCGACCAGCAGACCTACCGGGCCGGTGAAGTCGCCCAAGCCCGCGAGAACCTCGACTGCCTCAAGCAGTTCCGCACCCGGGTCACCGACAGCGGTGAGCTGCGCGAACGGGTTCTCGACGACATCGACGCCGAAGTCGCGAAGCTCATCGAAGCCGCCGTCTCCGAAGCAAAGGCCGCGCCGAAACCCACGAAGGAAGACCTCGAGACCGACGTCTACGTGTCGTACTAAGGAGCGCCGTCATGGCCAGGACGATCAGCTACCGCGACGCGATCAACGAGGCGCTCACGCAGGAGATGGAGCGCGACGAGACGGTCATCGTCATGGGCGAGGACAACGCGGGCGGCGCCGGCAGCCCCGGTGACGACGACGCCTGGGGCGGCGTCCTCGGCGTCACGAAGGGCCTCTTCCACAAGTTCCCGGGCCGGGTGCTCGACACGCCGATCTCCGAGTCCGCCTTCATGGGCGCGGCGATCGGCGCCGCGACGCGCGGGCAGCGGCCGGTCGCGGAGCTGATGTTCATCGACTTCATGGGCGTCTGCTTCGACCAGATCTTCAACCAGGCGGCCAAGTTCCGGTACATGTTCGGCGGCAACGCGCGGACGCCGGTGGTGATCCGGACGATGTACGGCGCCGGGCTGCGGGCCGCGGCGCAGCATTCGCAGTGCCTGTACCCGATCTTCACGCACATCCCGGGCCTGAAGGTCGTCCTCCCGTCGAGCCCGTACGAGGCGAAAGGCCTGCTCATCCAGGCCATCCGCGACGACGACCCGGTGATCTTCTGCGAGCACAAGGCCCTCTACGACACCAGCGGCGACGTCCCCGAGGACAGCTACACGATCCCGTTCGGCGAGGCGAACGTCGTGCGCGACGGCGGTGACGTGACGATCGTGGCCTTCGGCCGCATGGTCGCCATCGCCGAAGAAGCCGCGAAAGAGCTGGCCACCAGCGGCATCGAAGCCGAGATCATCGACCCGCGCACCACCAGCCCGCTCGACACCGAGACGATCCTCGAAAGCGTCGAAAACACCGGGCGCCTGGTCGTCGTCGACGAGGCCTCGCCGCGCTGCAACCTCGCCACGGACGTCTCCGCGCTCGTCGCGAAGGAGGCGTTCGGCTCGCTGCGCGCCCCGATCGAGATGGTGACGCCGCCGCACACACCGGTGCCGTTCTCCGACGCGCTCGAGGACCTCTACATCCCGGACGCGCAGAAGGTCCTCAACGCGGCGAAGGCGGTTGTGGAGTACCGGCGATGATCCGGCCCGTCACGATGCCCAAGTGGGGCCTCTCGATGGAACGCGGCCGGGTCACCGACTGGTTCGTGGCCGAAGGCGACGAGGTCAAGACGGGTGACGACCTCGCCGACATCGACACCGACAAGATCAACGGCACGCTCGAATCCCCGGGTGACGGCGTGCTCCGGCGGGTGATCGCCGAGGCCGGCGAGGAGGTGCCGGTCGGCGGCACCATCGCCCTGCTCGCCGAAGCGACCACAGCCGAGCAGGAACTCGACGAAGCCGCCCGGAAAGCCCGCGCGGAGATCGACGCGGGCGCGGTCGAGGCACCGGAAGGCCCGGTCACCGGCACCGTCGAGGTCGGCGGCAGAACACTCGCCTATGCGACGCTCGGTACCGAGGGCGACGTCGTCGTCCTGGTCCACGGCTTCGGCGGCGACAAGAACTCCTGGCTGTTCGTGCAGGAGCCCCTGGCCCGGACGAGGGTCGTGCACGCCCTCGACCTGCCCGGACACGGTGATTCGACCAAGGACGTCGGCGACGGCTCCCTCGACACCCTGGCCGACGCGGTCCTCGGCTTCCTCGCCGCGCTGGGCATCGAAAAAGCCCACCTGGTCGGGCACTCGCTGGGCGGCGCGGTCGTCACGGCGGCGGCCGCGAAGGCACCGGGCAAGATCACAAAGCTCACGCTCATCGCCCCGGCCGGGTTCGGCACCGCCGTCAACGCCGGTTACCTGCGCGGATTCGCGGCCGCGACGACCCGGCGCGAGCTGAAACCGCACCTGAGCGCCCTGTTCGCCGACCCGGGCCTGGTCACCCGCCAGCTGGCCGACGACCTGCTCAGGTACAAGCGGCGAGACGGCGTCGGCCAGGTCCTCGCGACGCTCCTTGACACGCTCCTCGACGGCGACGCGCAGGCCATCGCCGCAGCTCCACTGCTGTCCAAAGTGGACTTACCGACCAAGACGATCTGGGGCCGCCAAGACGCCGTCCTGCCGCCGGGAAACGCGGACGTGTACGTCGAGAACGCCGGGCACATGGTGCATCTGGAGGCTCCGGGCGCCGTGCTCGCCGCGATCACGGGCTGACCCGCCCCGCGCCTCCGGTGGCTCTTGGCCCCACCGGAGGCCGCTGAAGGGCTCTTCGCCGGCACCTCCCTCGCCGGCGAAGAGCCCTTCGGCGAGATTGTCGCCACCTTCCGATCAGCGGACCGAAAAGGCAGACTGAGGAGGCGGAGCGCAAGGAGCGGCGGTTGGGGCAGCGAGACCTCGAGGCAGCGTTGCCTGCCGGGGTGGATCCCCGGCGGCACGCCCATGTCCTCGCGCGGGTGCACGAAGCGGCGTTGGCCGGAAAAGCCCTGCCCAGCCGGCCGCGGCCGGTCATCGACGCGTCCTGGCAGCGGATGCGCCGGCTCGGCATCGATCCCGACAGCCGGTCGGCCGCGCCCGTCCTGACCGTCGAAGAGCTGGAATCGCGTCGCCGCACGAGCGGGCTGGCCGAAGCTCTGCCGACGCTGCGAGGCGGCCTGAACAGCCTGGCCGAGCAGGCCGCGCACATCATGGTGATCGTCGACGCGGGCGGCAGCGTGCTCTGGCGCGACGGCAGCGCCGCGGTCCGCCGCCGCGCCGACCGGCTCGGGTTCGTCGAAGGCGTCGACTGGCAGGAGGAAGCCGTCGGCACCAACGCGATCGGCACGGCCCTGGTCACGCGCCGCCCGGTCCAGATGTACGCCGCCGAGCACTACGTCCGCGCGCACCACTCCTGGACGTGCGCCGCCGTGCCGCTGCACGACCCGCGCGACGGCAGGCTGCTCGGCATCGTCGACCTCTCCGGCCCGGCCTCGACCGTCCACGCGACGACGTTGGCGCTGGTCGACGCCGTGACGCGGCTCGCGGAGTCCCAGCTGCGCACCACCCACCTCACCGAGCTGGAACGGCTGCGGAGCTTCGCCGTCCCGGTGCTCGCGAAGGTCGGCGGGCAGGCCGTCGTCGCCGACGAACACGGCTGGGTCGCCGCGGCCGCCGGGCTCGCGCCGGTCGACCGGATCGCGCTGCCCGCGAACCTCGCGCCGGGCGGGGTCTGGCTGCCCGCGTACGGCCACTGCGCGGTCGAGCCCGTGCCCGGCGGCTGGTTGGTCCGCCCCACCGAAGGCGACGCCGCTCCGCCGACCCGCGTCGTCCTCGACGTCCGGTCGCCACGCGAACCCGAGCTGACCGTGGCCGGCGCGGCCGGGACCTGGACGCACCGGCTCAGCCCGCGCCACGCCGAGATGCTGTACGTGCTGGCCAGCCACCGCGCCGGCCGCTCGGCGTCCGAGCTGTCCTCCGACCTGTTCGGCGACGCGGGCCGCACGGTCACCGTCCGCGCGGAGATGTCCCGGCTGCGCCGCCACTTCGGCGGCATCCTCGGCGCGAAGCCGTACCGCTTCGCCGACGACGTCGAAGTGCTGGTCCGGCGCCCGCCGAGCCCCGAAGAGGTGCTGCCGCACTCGCTCGCCCCGGCCATCCGCGGCTGATCACGCCGGGGAAGATGGGGGACGTGCCGAAACGTCCCCTGCTGCCGGACACCATCGCGCCGAGCTGGCTCGTGGTGCAGGTGCTCGGCACCCTGTTCTTCGCCGGGACGCTGGTGACCGCGCGCGAACCGGACCCCTGGATCTGGACCGCCTACGGCGTCGCGAGCGCGTGCTGGCTCGGCTTCGTCGTGCTCGCGCCCCGGTGGCCGAAGACGGCGGTCGCGCTGCTCGCTGTGGCCAGCGCGCTGCCGGCGGCGCTCGTCGGCCGGGCCGGGGACTCGTCGGCGATCGTCCTGTCCGTCATCGCGCTCGGCAGGCTCGCGGCGCTCACCACGGCCGGCGTCGGCGTGATCCTCGGGGTCGGCCTGCTGGACATCGTGCTCGCGGTGACCGCGCACCTGGTCGCCGGGCACTTCGCCGGCGCGGCGCTCGCCGACCCCGCCGTGATGCTGCTGCTCGTGCTGGTCGGGCTCAACCGCCGCCAGTACGAGGTCCAGGCCATCCAGGCCGGGGCGCTGCTCGAACAGACCCGGCTCGCCCAGGCGGAACACGCACGCGCCGCCGCGCTCGACGAACGCACGCGCATCGCCCGCGAGATCCACGACGTCCTGGCGCATTCCCTGGGCGCGCTGGGGGTCCAGCTCGAGCTCGCCGAGGCGCTGCTCGAAGAACGGTCCGATGTGGACGGTGCGCTGCGGTCGGTCCGGCGGTCACGGCGGCTGGCCGCCGACGGGCTGGCCGAAGCCCGCAACGCCGTCGCCGCGCTCCGCCGTGACGTCCCGCCGCTGGCCGAGGCGCTCGCCGCGGTGGCCGCCGAGCACGCCGGCAACCACAGCGTCGAAGTCGCTTTCGACACCGTTGGCGAGGCCCGGCCGCTGCCGTCCGCGGCGGTCGTCGCGCTGGTGAGCGTCGCGCGGGAAGCCCTGACGAACGCGGGCAAGCACGCGCCCGGCGAAGACGTCCGGATGCGGCTGGGCTACGCGCCCGGCGTCGTCCGGCTCGACGTCCGCAGCAAGCTCGGCGAATTCACTCGGACAGGTGAAGGTTTCGGCTTGGCCGGGATGCGCGAGCGCCTGGCCCTCGCCGATGGCACGCTGGAATCGGGACCGGACGACGGCTACTGGCGCGTACGGGCGGAGATCCGGGGCTGACCTGCCCGCCTCGAGATCACGTGCTGGTGACAGCGGGCGGTGCCCGTGCCCGCGCGCACGGCGACTCGGCTACCTTCTGCGGGTACGCTTTCGGGGAGGAATCGGGGATGACCAGCACTGCGACGGCCCCGGGTCCCACGGCGCCCGCGCCGGGACCCCCACCGCCGTCGCCACCGGACGGCCGCGACCGCGCCGGGGGCCGCAGCGGCCTCCTCGGGCTGCTGGACCTGCCGGGCCAGGCGGTTCGCGCGATCATCCGGTCCGCCGCGACCATGCCGGGCCGGCTCACCGTGATCGCCGTCGGGCTGGTGCTGCTGGCCCTCGTCGCCGGGCTGATCGCGACGCTGTCGGTGCAGGACCGCGACGACACGATCAGCGGCGTCATCGACCACCGCGAGCCGCTGGCCGCCGCGGCGCAGCAGGTCTACAAGTCGCTGTCGGACGCCGACGCGACCGCGGCCAGCGCGTTCCTTTCGATTGGCACCGAGCCGCCCGAGCTCCGCTCGCGCTACGAGCGCGACATCGCCGAAGCCGGCGCCGCGCTCGCGAAGGCCGCCTCCGACTCCTCCGACGTCGCCGACGCGGCCGCCCCGGTCGACGTCCTCAACCAGTCGCTGCCGGTCTACACCGGGCTCGTCGAAACGGCCCGCGCGAACAACCGCCTCGGCTACCCGGTCGGCGCCTCCTACCTGCGCGAGGCGTCCGAGCTGATGCGCGCGAAGATCCTGCCCGCGGCGCAGGACCTCTACCGCGTCGACACCGAGAAGCTGATCGAGGAGCAGGACAGCGCCACCGGGTTCCCGTGGCTCGCCACGATCCTCGTGGTCGCGTTCCTCGCCGCGCTGATCGCGGCCCAGGTCTACCTGACCCGGCGCACCAACCGGCTGCTCAACGTCGGGCTCGTCGTCGCGACGGCCGCCGTCGTGGTGTCGCTGCTGTGGGGCGCGGCTGCGCTGGTCGTGCAGGGCAGCCTGGTCGGCAGCGGCCAGGACGACGGTTCGCACCGCGTCGACGTGCTCGTCCGCGCGCGGATCGCCGCGCTGCAGGCCCGCGCCGACGAAACGCTGACCCTGGTCGCCCGCGGTGACGGCGCGACGTACGAAAGGGACTTCGGCACCAACGCGGCCCAGCTGGTCGGCCCGGACGGGCAGGGCGGCCTGCTCGCGGAAGCCCGCGGCCTGATCACGGACGGCGAAGGCGCCGCGAAGGTCGCCGACGCGACGAGGGCCGCGGAAGACTGGCTGAAGGCGCACAAGCAGGTCCGCAGCCAGGACGACTCCGGGCAGTACCAGGAAGCGGTCGACACCGCCGTGCTGGAGGACCGCAAGACCGGTTCGGCGCCGGCGTTCCGGCGGCTCGACGACAGCCTCCAGGCGGCGATCGACGTCGGCAGGCAGGAGTTCCTCGACGACACCCACGACGGTGACCGCGCGCTGACGTTCCTCGCGCCCGGCCTGGCCGTGCTGGCCGTCATCGCCGCGGCGGGTGTCACCATGGGGATCCGGGAGCGACTGAGGGAGTACCGGTGAGCAGGCGCGGGAACACGGTCCGGGCGGGCGTGCTGGCGGTCGTCGCGCTGCTCGCGGCGTCGTGCGGCAGTCCCGGGAAACCGGTCGACCCGGCCCCGGTGAGCAACGCGGCGTGGCCGCAGCCCGCGCACGTCGGCGGGCCGGACGCGACCGCGGGCGGCGGTGCGGACACCAGCTGCAACCCGCTGGCCAGCCTCCCACCGAACGGGACCATCGGCAGCGACTCGACCATGGCGAAGATCAAGGAACGCGGGAAGCTGATCGCCGGCGTCGACCAGACCACCTACCTCTTCGGTTTCCGCAACCCGACCACGGGCAACCTCGAGGGCTTCGACATCGACATGGTCAACGCGATCGCCCGGGCGCTGTTCGGCACCTCCGAGGGGCGCGTCCAGTTCCGCGCGATCTCGTCTTCGCAGCGCGAGGACGTGCTGAAGGACCACCAGGTCGACGTCGTGGTCCGGACCTACAGCATCACCTGCTCCCGCAAGAAGGACGTCGACTTCTCGTCCGTCTACTACCAGGCGGGGCAGCAGATCCTGGTCGCGAAGGAGTCGAAGACGGAGAAGCTTTCCGACCTGAGCGGCAAGCGGGTGTGCGCGGCGAAGAAGTCGACGTCGCTGGCGAAGATCGCGACGGACCCGGCGAAGCCGGTGCCGATCTCGGTCGACAACTGGTCCGACTGCCTGGTGATGCTCCAGCAGGGGCAGGTCGCGGCGGTGTCGACCGACGACACGATCCTCGCCGGGATGGCCGCGCAGGACCCGACGCTGAAGGTCGTCGGCGGGCAGTTCACGCAGGAGAACTACGGCATCGGCGTGCCGAAGGACAACGAGGACATGGTCCGCTACGTCAACGCCGTGCTCGAGGAGATCCGCGGTACCGGCGTCTGGCAGGACAGCTACCGCAAATGGGTGGAGCCCTCGCTGGGGGCGGCCTCGCCGCCGTCGCCGCAGTACCGGTGAGCGCGTCGCGACTAGGATTGGTCCCCGCAGGCCGGGGATCTGGGAGGTAGCAGTGTCGGAGGAGCCGCGCCGTCCTCGGCACGCCGCGCCGGACGAGGAGCGCCGGGTGGCCACGCCGAGCTGGCAGCCGCCGCCACCGGTGCGGTGGGAGACGCCGGAGCCGTCGATCTCGGGCCGCCTCGACGACGGTGAGCCGTCCCGTGGCGAGGAGACCGTCATCCACGCGCCCGTGCGCCGTCCGCCGACGCCGCCGGGCGGCCAGCCTTCGGTCGTGCGCGGGACGATCCCGGGCGCGGAGGATCCGACCCGTCCGCCGGGCCGCATCAACCCCGTCCTGCCGCCGGTCCAGCCGACGCACGCGGTGCAGCCCCCGACGCAGGTGGTCCGCCCGGACCCGAACGTGCCGCAGCCGACGAGCGTGCTCGCCTCGCCGACGCCCGAGACCCAGAGCATCATGCCGCCGATGCCGCGGCCGGCCACCGGTCCGGACACGCCGCTGCCCGACCCGGGCACCGAAAGCGTGCTGCCCGAACGCAGCAGCGAAGGCCGGCACACCGGCACCGGCACCGGCACCGGTTCGGGAACCGGCAGCGGCCCGGGCTCCGGCTCGGGTTCGTTCCCCGGCACCTCGCGGCGGACGTCGTCGCGGACGTCGCGCTCGCGTCGCGGCCGGCTCGGCGCCGGGCTGGTCGAGGTCCCGCCGGTGCCCGCGCGCGACCCGGCGTCGGCGGTGCTGACGAACCCGGTGGTGTCGGAGGAAAAGCGGTTCTGCGGCAGCTGCAGCGCGAAGGTCGGCCGCGGAAAGGACGGGAAACCCGGTGTCCCGGAAGGGAAGTGCGAGAACTGCGGGGCGCCGTTCTCGTTCGTCCCGAAGCTGCAGCCGAACGAGCTGGTCGGCGGCCAGTACGAGGTCCTCGGCGCGATCGCCTACGGCGGCCTGGGCTGGATCTACCTGGCGCAGGACCACAACGTCAGCGACCGCTGGGTCGTCCTCAAAGGACTGATCGACACCGGCGACCAGACGGCGATGGCGGCCGCGGCCAACGAGCAGCGGTTCCTCGCCGAGGTCGAGCACCCGAACATCGTCAAGATCCACAACTTCGTGCAGCACCCGGACGCCCACAGCGGGACGACCGTCGGCTACATCGTCATGGAGTACGTCGGCGGCCAGTCGCTGCGGCAGCTCGCGCTGGCGCACCACCGCGAGAGCCGCCGTCCGGAGCCGCTGCCGATCGGCCAGGTCATCGCGTACGGGCTGGAAATCCTGCCCGCGCTCGGGTACCTGCACAGCCAGAACCTGCTCTACTGCGACCTCAAGCCGGACAACGTGATCCAGACCAACGAGCAGCTGAAGCTGATCGACCTGGGCGCGGTCCGGCGGATGGACGACTACGAGAGCCCGCTGTTCTTCACCACCGGCTACAGCGCGCCGGAGCTGGCGAAGCAGGGCGCGTCGGTGGCGTCGGACCTGTTCACCGTCGGGCGCACGCTCGCGGTGCTGAGCTTCGAGTTCACCGGCTACACCAGCAAGTTCAAGACGACGCTGCCCGCGCCGGACGCGGTCCCGCTGTTCGCGCTCTTCGGTTCGTACTACCGGTTCCTGCGACGCGCGACGCACGCCGACCCGGACCGGCGGTTCCTCTCCGCCGAGGAGATGGGCGACCAGCTGACCGGCGTGCTGCGCGAGATCATGGCGCTGGGCACCGGCAAGCCGCGCCCCGGCGCGTCGACGGTGTTCGGCCCGGAGAGCCGCACGTTCGGCGTGCAGCTGGTGGTGCCGGAGGCCGGCCAGAGCGTGCCGCTGCCCGGCGCGGACGAGGTCGTCGCCGGCCTGCCGATCCCGCAGGTCGACACGGACGACCCGGCGGCGGGCGTGCTCGCCACGACGACCGCGCTCGACCCGCGTGGCGCCATCGAGGCGCTGGCCGGCGCGCCGCGCGAGTCGATCGAGGTGCGGCTGCGGATCGTGCGCGCCCGGATCGAGCTGGGCGAGCTGGCCGAGGCGCAGCGGCAGCTGCAGGCCGGGCAGTACCTGGCGATCAAGAACGGCTTCCCGCACGACTGGCGGATCGACTGGTACCGCGGCCTGATCGAGCTGGCGGGCGGCCGGTCGCGGGTCGCGCAGGTCGCGTTCGAGTCCGCGTACGACGACCTGCCGGGTGAGGTCGCCCCGAAGCTCGCGCTGGGGATCAGCGCCGAGGGCGTCGGCGACTACTTCGCGGCCGCGCGGTTCTACGAGCTGGTCTGGCGGACCGACCGCACGTACGTCAGCGCGGCGTTCGGCCTGGCGCGGGTGTACCTCGCGCAGGGCGCGCGCAACAGCGCGGTGGAGGTCCTGGAGACGGTCCCGCCGTCCTCGACGCACTACGTCGACGCGCAGGTCGCGGCGATCAGGATCAAGACCACGGCGACCAAGGCGAACGGCCGCGAGACGCCGGTGACCGAGCACGACCTGCTGGACGCGTCGTCCCGGCTGGAGCGGCTCCGGCTGGACCTCGAGCGCCAGACGCGCCTGTCCGCTGGCGTGCTCGAAGCGGCGCACGACTGGCTCCGGCAGGGCAAGCCCACGCCGGGCGCGCGGGTGCTGGGGTGCTCGCTGGACGAGCGCGAGCTGCGGTTCGGGCTGGAGCGGTGCTACCGCGCCCTGGCGCGGCTGGCGAGCACGGTCGACGAGCGCGTGAAGCTCGTGGACCGGGCGAACGCCATCCGCCCGCGGACCCTAACCTGACCGGCGTCAGGGGTTGATGTCCCAGTCGCGCTCGCGCTGCTGGTTCTTCTCGTGCTGCGCGGCCAGCTTCTCCAGCGCCTCGGGGTCGCCGTGCGTGCTGAAGTGCTCGAAGCCCACGACGATGAACAGCGCCCGCGCGCTCACCGCGATCGGGCCGTCCTCCGCGTCGAGCCTGCCGTCGGCGCTGACGTAGATCTTGCGGCCCGCGAGGCCGTCGAGGCGGGCCTCGATGAACAGCGTCGAGCCGACCGGGACCGGGCGGCGGAAGTCCGTCTCGAGCTTGCCCGTCACCGCCGGGCGGCGCATCAGGTTGCCGACCGTCGAGCCGAGGGCTTCGTCGAACGCGCAGGCCAGCAGGCCGCCGTGGGCGAGCCCGGGCGCGCCCTGGTGGGCCGCCGTCACGGTGAACCGCGAGTGGATCACCTGGCCCTCGCCGACGGTCGAGCGCAGGTGCAGCCCGGCGTCGGCCTCGTCGCCGCAGCCGAAGCACTCGCTGAAGTGCACGCCGAGCTCGGTGCCCGGGGCCGGCGCCTTCGGGTGCGGGACCGCCGGCTCCACCGCCACCGGCGGCCAGGGTTGAGAAACACGACTCATGCGCTGACGTTAACTCGCCGGTAGCCGGCGCTCGCGCGCGACCCGCGCCGGATGCAGGCAACGTACATCTCTCAGTAGCCGGAAAGTTCCCCACTGTAGATGTTTCGCGGTTCAGGCTGCCGAGCTCAGGGAGCCGGGCAAGACTGGACGGATGAGCTCGAACGGCCCAATGGGCACTGCACGGAGGAGGTCGTCGCCGGCATGAGCGAACCAGCAGCAACGACGGGCAAACCAGCAGTGGACGAGAGAACCGTCAAGCGCGCCGTGTGGGCGTCCGCGATGGGAAACGCCACCGAGTGGTACGACTACGGCGTCTTCACCTCGGGCGCGATCGCCGTCAGCATCGGCTCGGAGTTCTTCCCCGGTGAGGGCAACGCGGTGCTGAAGTCGCTGGCGCTGCTCGCCGTCGGGTTCATCGTACGGCCGTTCGGCGGGGCGTTCTTCGGCCCGCTCGGCGACAAGATCGGCCGCAAGAAGGTCCTCGCCATCACGATCCTGCTGATGTCGGGCTGCACCTTCCTGGTCGGCGTCCTGCCGACGTATTCCGGCGGCTACAGCATGGGCATCGCGGCCCCGATCGCGATCCTGCTGCTCCGGATCATCCAGGGCTTCTCCACCGGTGGTGAGTACGGCGGAGCGGCGACGTTCATCGCCGAGTACTCGCCGACGAAGCGCCGTGGTTTCTTCGGCAGCTTCCTCGAGCTCGGCACGCTGGCGGGCTACGTGCTCGGCAACCTCGTGGTGCTCTCCGTGACGCTCTCCCTGTCGGCCGACCAGGTCGACGCGTGGGGCTGGCGGATCCCGTTCTTCGTCGCGCTGCCGCTCGGCCTGGTCGGGCTCTACCTGCGGAATAAGCTCGAGGACACCCCCGAGTTCCGCCGGATGGAGGCCGCGGGCGGGAAGCCGCAGAAGGCGCCGCTCAAGGAGATCTTCACCCGCAACTGGCGGATGATCCTCAACCTGATCGGCATCGTGCTGCTGCTGAACGTCGCGGACTACCTGCTGCTGACCACGATGCCGACGTACTTCACGGAAACGCTGAAGATCAACGACAACACGTCGACGCTGATCATCATCGCCGTCGAGATCCTGCAGATGGCGATCATCATCCCGCTCGGCGCGCTGTCCGACAAGATCGGCCGGAAACCGTTGCTGCTCACCGCGGCCATCGGGTTCCTGGTGCTGAGCTGGCCGTCGCTCAAGCTGATGCAGTCCGGCAGCATCTTCTGGCTCTTCGTCGGGTTCCTGATCGTGGCGATCCTGCTGGTGCTGATGCTCGCGGTGATCGGCTCGACGTTCCCGGCGATGTTCCCGACCCGCGTCCGGTACGGCTCGTTCGCGATCGGCTACAACATCTCGACGTCGCTGTTCGGTGGTACCTGCGGTGTCATCGTGACGGCGTTGATCCAGAGCACCGGCAACCCGGACTGGCCGGCGTACTACCTGATGGCCGCGGCGCTGATCGCGATCATCCCGATCATCAAGATCCCGGAAACGTCGCAGGTGCCGATGGACGAGATCGACACCGAAGGCAGCGGGGGCAAGCTGACCTCCGCGGCCGCTCAGCGCTGAGCGGCTCGCGCCGGAAACACGTGTGCCCCGTCCGGATCACCGGGCGGGGCACACGTGCGCGGTGGGTCAGTTCGCGTCGCGCCGAGGAGTGAAGCGCTTACGAGACCAAGCGGCGAGTGCGCCTGCGACCACAACAGCGATTCCGGTTTCGACGATGAGTGCGGCGAACACCATGTGCTTCCTCCTCGGGTTCTCGGGCCGGCGACGAAGCGTCCGGCTGAGCAGTTTGTCCGGCGTCCGATCGGACCACCACAGGGTTCATCGCCACGGGCCGCTCGCGTATTTCGTCAAAAACCCACTTCTGAACGGTGATCTACGCCACGTCTTTGACCTGCGGAAACAGCTAGCGTGACGTCGTCGCGACGGGCGCTTCCGGGTTCGTCGAGGTCGGGTTCGCCGAGGGCGGTGACGTCGGTCGCTCCACCTTCCGGGCCGAGGACGGGGTCGGCTGCGTCGTCTTCGACGCGCGCGGGGTCCGGCCCGGCTCGGCCGGGGGCGGCGCGATCGAGGTCGCCGGGACCTCGGTGGGCGACGGCGAGCTGGGAGCGGTGGTGCCGATCGTGGAGAGCACGGGGCCGGCGGGCTGCACCGGCTCCGGCGGCCCGACGCGGTGACCGGCCAGGAAGGCGGCCACCGCGAGGACCACCGCCGTCGCGGACGAGGTGCCCGCGACCGCCAGTCGCTTGCGTCGTCGCCGGATCCGGCCGCCGCGCTCGATCACGTCGGCGGCCTCGAGCCGCATCGGCGGGGTGTCACCGGTAGCGCCGGTGAGGATCGCGCGGACGTCGTCTTCGGGGTCCATGTTCGTCACCTCCCCTCCGTGGTCGCGCTGAAGGTCAGCGCTTCGTAGTGCGGGCCGAGCCGGTTGCGCAGTGTCGCCAGGCCCCGCGAGGCCTGGCTCTTCACCGTGCCGGTGCTGCAGCCGAGTGCCTGCGCCGTCTCCTCGACGCTCAGATCCTCGAAGTACCGCAGCACCAGCACGGCGCGCTGCTTGGGGGCCAGCACGGCCAGCGCGTGCCGGACCAGCATGTCCTGGTCGCTCCCGGCGGGTTCCGCCGGGAGCTCGGGCAGGGTGTCGGTGAGCCGCTCCCGTTTCCACCTGCTGCGCCGGTGCTCGGCGAGGAACGTGCGCAGCACGACCTTGCGGGCGTAGGCGTCCAAGGCGTCGTGGCGCGACAGCCTCGGCCAGGCGAGGTAGAGCTTGAGCAGCGCGGCCTGCGTGAGGTCCTCGGCTTGGTGCCAGTCGCCGCAGAGCAGGAAGGCGGTGGACCGCAGGCTGTGCGCGCGCTCGCCGAAGTACCGGGCGAACTCGCCGTCCCACGGCGAGCCCGGCCCGGTCGACGGACGGGAGCGGGAGATCACCGAGCTACCGGGTCACCCCGATGGCCGGCAGGTGCAGGTCACCGGTCGGCCCGGCGGGCACGGCGACGGGGACGCGCTGCGGGCGTGCGGACGGCGCCTTCGTCGCCTCACGCGGCGGCGCGGGCACGGCGGTCGGCGCCTTGGTCGGCTGGCGGCTGGTCGTCGGGATCGCCGACGGCGGGTTGGTCGGCTGGGTCGTCGCGGACGGTGCCGGCGGCTGCGCCTCCGAAGCCAGCGCGATGCCACCGGTCAGGGCACCACCGGCGAGCACGAGAGCGCCGAGGGAAAGGGCGATACGGATACGCAAGACAGCTCCTCTTCTCGCGGGCGCGGCCGTCGATCGCCGCGCCTCTGCCCTTAGTCATGCGGCGGGTGGTCGGCGGGGTTGCATCGAGTTCCGGCCGATCTTGAAGACGTTCGGCAGGGGTGGGGAGTTGCGGCCGGAACGACGAACGGCCGGGAAGTCCGCGTGGGACTTCCCGGCCGCCCGGTCTTCCTGTGTGGTCTCAGCCGGCGAGCGCCGACAGCTTCTGCCAGCTCGCCCAGTCGTACGTCCAGTCGCTGTAGTCGCCGTCCTTGGCGCTCAGCGTCTGCGTGCTTCCCGTGATCTCGACCGGGTCGCCCGTGAGCACGCCGTCGTAGTACTCCTTGGCTCGCGCCGGCGACAGGTTCAGGCAGCCGTGCGAGACGTTCTTCTTGCCCTGCGCCCAGACCGACGCCGCCAGGCCGTGGATGAACTCGCCGTTGTTGGAGATCCGGACCGCCCACGGCACCACGACGTTCTCGTAGTGGTACTTCGGGTTGCTCATCGCGTACGTGGACTGCTTGCCCATCACGACGTGCACGCCGCTGTGGGTGACGCGGCCCGGGTCGGAGTCGAGGCCGTAGCTCACCGGGTAGTCGGCGATCTGCTGGCCGTCGCGGATCACCTGCATCGTGTGCTGCGTGGTGTTGCCCTTGACGATCTGCGAGCGGCCGATCGTGAAGCTGGCCGACACGTCCTGCTTGCCGTACACGCCTTCACCGATCTTGACGCCGTAGATCTTGGCGTTGACCTTCACCGTGGTGCCCGGCTTGTAGTACTCCTTGGGCCGCCAGTGCGCCGAGGTGTCGCCGTCCGTCCAGCCCCACGAGCCCTCGGTCTTCGGCGTCGTCTCGACGGAAAGCGCCTTCTCGACGGAAGCCTTGTCGGTGACGCGGCTCGGGAAGGACAGCGCGATCGGCATCGCGATGCCGTACGTCTGCCCGTCGCCGACGTTCAGGCTGGCCGACATCTGGCGCTTCGGCTTCACCGTGGTGAAAGCGCCGCCGATCGGCAGGTTCTTGCCGTCGGCGCCCTGCGCCTGGCCGGACCAGGTGTAAGTCTTGCCGTAGCCGAGCTGCTCGGTGGTGTTCCAGCTCTTCTTGTCCGCCGACGTCTGGCCCTGGACCTGCTTGCCGTCCGGGTTGGTCAGCGTCACCGAGACGATCGTGCCGCTGTCGACCTTGACCTCGACCGGTTCGCCGGGCGGCACGTCCTGCGCGCCGCCGGCCGGCGTCACCGTCAGTTTCGCCGGCTGCGCGGTGGGCGCGGGTGGCTGCGTCGGGCCCCCGCCCGACGTCCCGCTCGCCGACACCGTCGGTTCACTGCTGCACGCCCCCAGCGTGAGCACCGCGATCAAACCCAGTGCCACAGCAGCGCCCCGGCGCCGCGTGGAAGTCCTCACCGTCAACCCATTCCCCTTTGCCCCTTTGGTGCTTCCCCTCCTCGAAGACGTCCCGCGGACCTGCGACGTTGAGCAAGAGTCGCGTGACGAAGGTCACAAGTGGCCGCGGAGGCTTTCACTGAGGGGGCACGGGCGACTCCGAGCCGTATCCGGTGATCACGGCGTCGCCTGCCGCGCAAGACTAACCGGTGGGTCCGACAGAACGTGGCCGGGAGCCCTACGACGTTCCGGTGACCTTGGCCCGGACAGGCGTTTTTCGCCTCGATCACGGGGTTCAACTTTGGCCAGATCCCGGTAGTCTGCTTGCAGGCCGTCGTTTTGCGTGTTCGTGGCTTCACACTCGCGGAACTTCTGACGCGAGCCATGGAGCCGACACGCTCTTGACTCGTCTCGTTGGAACCGCCCGGGACGGCCGGGGTGCCGCTTCGGTGGCATTCGAAGCGGATCTGTGTAACGAGGAGAACAGCGGTGGCGCAAGGCACTGTGAAGTGGTTCAACGCGGAGAAGGGCTTCGGCTTCATCGCGCAGGACGGCGGCGAAGGCGACGTGTTCGTTCACTACTCGGAGATCGAGGGTCGCGGTTTCCGCACGCTCGAGGAGAACCAGCGAGTGGAGTTCGAGGTCGGCCAGGGACAGAAGGGCCCGCAGGCCCAGAAGGTCCGCGCGATCTGAGAGACAGGCCCTTTAGCGTTGTCTTAAGGCCTGAGCGAAGGGCCCCCGGCGTGTTGTCGGGGGCCCTTTCTCATGAAGACGTCAGCGCCGCCCGACGGCCGGCGCGTCGAAGGCGTCGGCGGGGAAGTGGAACTCGTCGGTGAGGTCGGTGAGCTCGCCGACGTGCTGCCGCTGGTCCTGCAGCGAGGAGGCCTGGCCTTCCCAGTTGAGCCGCTCGAGGATCCACTCCTGAGCGAGCGCCTGGGGCGAGATGTCCCGGTCGGCGGCGATGTCCTTCAGCTGCTGGTTGGCGATGAGGCTCATCCGGAGCTGGATGACCTGAGCCTCACCGAACCGCTTGCCGGTCCCGGTGCTCTCGTTGTCGGCATCGGGCGCCAGGGCGGCGAGGTAGGAGGTGAGTTCCTTGTCCTCGACAACACCATCATCCGCAGGCTTAGCGGCACCACGATGGCGTCCGGAGGACGCGGCTTTGAGGTTCGTCCGGCTGCTCAAGCGGCCAAGGGAGGGAAGAGGCACGCCAGCCACGATAACGGTTAGGTCTCACCACACAAACCACTGTGAGCCACAACACGCCGAACGGTCACCCCGATCAGCCCAACGGTTACCCAAACAGAGCAGCGCAGCATAAGCGCAGCGCAACAGGCACCTAACGCAATGAGTCGATCACGGCCAACACCTGCAATCGGCCAAGGTGACGAGCCTCCGCGGCAGCAGAGGAGGCCGGGGCGACGAGCAGGCGCCCGGCGCCCGGCAGCAAGGGGATGGCTGCCAAGCCACGGCAACAGGAGTGCCCGGAGTAGCAGGGGGCGGCATCGAACGAAACGAGAGCCGCGGAGAGCGCAAGACGAACGGCGCACGGAAGGCAGTTCGCCAGGGCGCGCAGCGCCCGAAGCGAGAACTTGCACCGGCTGGAAGCGGAGCCAGAGGCACCGTGGGGGTCCGGGGGCTCGGCCCCCGGGCAATACGCCGGAATGACTGGGGCAAGCGAAGCGCCCCAGGAAATGGAGGACCCCCGCGCCAGGGGGAGGAACGCGGGGGTCGGAGGGGATCTCCACAGGCGCTGACCGGGGGTGTGTCAGCACTTCGATTGTTGCACGAGTTCACCCTCTGGGCGAGTGGAGAGCGGGAAATTTCCGCGTCTGGTGTCACTTCCGTCCCAGGTGACCGTCGTTCGGGTGGTCCCGTTCTCTCTGCGTGCTGATTGCGCTGCGTTGAGCGGAGCGTGGCCTCAGGTTCACTCTCCGGGGGGCTGTGTGTGGCGCCCGGTGCTGGCTAGCCTCGCGGCCAAGCTGTTGTGAGCCGTATGGAGGGGCTATGAGCGGGTCTGTTGAAGTGCGGCAGTTCCTCCTTCGGTACGAAGGTGCCGATGGGGGGAGTGCTCCGTTCGCCGGGGGGTTGCCGGCGCAGCGGAGTGGGGCCGCGGATGCGCAGCGGGTGTCGGATGATCAGGTTCGGCGGGCTCGGCTGGCGGTGGCGAATGGTGCGCTGGGGGTCGAGGACTGCGTGCAGCTGCTGGAGATGCTGGGTCTGGATTTGGATGAGGATGGGCGGGCGCCGGTTCAGCGCTGAGTGTGGGTGCGGGCCGGTGGGTCCGGTGGGCGGTGTGGGTGCCGCCGGGCCTGTCCGGTGATGTTCGTGCTGGTTGTCGCCGTTTCCGGCAAGTGACTGACAAGGCTGTCGAGGTTCTTGACGGGCGTTTCGTAACAGTGTTACGTTTGCCGCGTCGAAAGGGGACGGACATGACGACGATCGAGGGCGCGGCGGGGCTGGCGAACCGGATCCGCCCGGTCGTCCAGGTGCTGGGCGGGAAATTCATGACTTCGCCGGAGCTGGCGGCGGTCGAGGCGGAGGCCGGGTTGCCGCCGCGCTCGCTGTACCTGCGGGGGCGTTCGGCGGTGCTCGGCGACGTTCCGCCGAAGGTGGCCGCGGAGCTGTTCGGGATCTTCCCGCACTGGCTGTTCGACTTCGTCCTGCCGCCGGCGACGGCGGCCTTGGATGCACCGGCGTCCGTCCGTGCCTACGCGGAGTCATCGGCTCGGTGGTCGCGCGTCAGCCTTTCGGCCGTATCGGAGCCCGGCCGTCTGGCGGACCTGCTGTTCCGCGTGGTCGACGCCGCGGACGCGAGCGGGCTGGCGCTATTCGCCGGCTGGAAGAACGCCGCACGTCCTTCCGGGGACGTCGAACGGCTCGGGTTCGCGCTGATGGTCTTCCGCGAGCTGCGCGGCGGCCTGCACTTCGCGGCGCTGCGGGCGCTGGGCCTGTCGGTGCCGGAGGCGGTGATCGCGGACCCGGAGGGCGGCCGCGAGCGGCTGCTGCGCACGGCATGGCCGGCGGAGGCGGCCGACGAGCTGCTGGCGGCGGCTTCGCGGAAGCCGGATCTGCGCGACCGTTGGCAGCGCGCGGAGTCCTTGACGGACGATCGGATCGACGAGCTGCTCGCCTCGACGTTGGCGGCGCCGGAGCAGGCGGAGCTCGATCGTCGTCTGGCTGAGCTGTTTGCGCTGGTCGTGGCCGCGCCGGAGGCTTAAGGGAACCCCCGTGCAAAGCGGTGGTGGCGTGCCCTATGCTTGTAATCGCTCCCGGGGGGACCTGAGAGCGCGGTCGGTCGGTCACCCGAAACCGACCGGGCTCCCATCGTCCAGCGGCCTAGGACTCCGCCCTTTCAAGGCGGCAACGCGGGTTCGAATCCCGTTGGGAGTACGCAGTACCGTAGTAAAGCAGTATGCAAGGCCCTGTGGCGCAGTTGGTTAGCGCGTCGCCCTGTCACGGCGAAGGTCGCGGGTTCGAGTCCCGTCAGGGTCGCAAGATCGTTCGGCTCCTTGCCGGCGTTCCCGGCCAGGTAGCTCAGTTGGTACGAGCGTCCGCCTGAAAAGCGGAAGGTCGCCGGTTCGACCCCGGCCCTGGCCACGCTGGTAGAAACCGCCTTGACCCAGGTCAGGGCGGTTTCCTCGTTTCTGGGGCCTGGTCTTTGGCCGGCCGCTGTTGACCTTGATTGACCGCCGTCGCCGTCGCTAGTCGCACGCCTAGCTGAGTTGTCGGTGGCCGTGCTTAGTCTCACACGATGGACTTGAGCTGGATGGGACAGATTGTCCCCGTGGTGGTGACGGCTGGCACGGCGATCGCAGGGCTGATGAAAGGCCAGCGCCGTAGCCGCGCCAACATCAGATACGACGCTGAGATCTTGAAGGAGCTGCCGCCCGACTCCGAGGCATACAAGCGATTGGCGGAGCACATCGAGGACCGCGTCAACGTGATGGCGAAGGTTGAGCGGGAAGGCTCAAGGAAACCCTTTTCGGCCATCTGGTGCTTCATCTTTGCGCTTGGCTTCAGCTACGCCGGGGTGGTGTTGTACGCGCTCGACCACTGGTGGGCAGTGCTGACAGCCATGGTGGTCTTCGTCTTCGTGCTGTTCTTTCTGTACTTGGCGTTTGACTACCTGGTGCTTGCCGAGCGCGACGAGAAGGGCAACCGTGTCACGCGGAGCCCATAGTCCCCGTCATCGTCGTCCCCTGCCATCCGTCCGGCGCTGAAGGATCGCCTGCGAGGGATCGATGCCGGGGCCTGGGGACGACCTCCTCTCGCGTCTCGCCCAAGCCCGCGACGAGCACGACCGGCTCACCACCCTGCCCGTTAGGCCGAACGAGTGAACCGCGAAAGCGCATGTCCGGTCCGTGCGGCCGGCGCCGACCACCCGGTGAAAGGCAGCCCACCCCGGGCCGCCACCCACACCGGGGAGCCGACATGCGATACCTCCTGACCCTCCACATGAACCCGACCCTCTGGGCCACCCTCACCGACGACCAGAAGAACGGCGTCTACGAAGGCCACGGCGACTTCACCAAGCGCATCACCGACACCGGCGAGATGGTCGGGACCAAGGCGCTCGCCGAGCCGGCCGAAACCCGGACCGTCCGCGTCAAGGACGGGGAGACGCAGGTCCAGGACGGCGCCTTCATCGAGGCTGAAGCCTTCTTCTGCGGCTACTACATCGTCGACGTCGAAACCGAGGAGCGGGCCGTCGAGCTCGCCGCGATGATCCCCGACGCCCAGTACACCGCCGTCGAGGTGCGGAAGATCATCCACGAGGGTTGACCTCGATCAAGGTCGAGGGTGCACGCTGGAAGCATGACCACTGCAGGGGAATGGGGCATCGACGCCGTCGACCTCGACGCGTACCTCGCGCGGATCGGGCAGCCGGCGGCCCCGCCTTCGGCGCAGGCGTTGAAAGATCTCATGCGCGCGCACGTCCGGACCATTCCGTTCGAGAACATCGACGTCGTTCTTCAGCAGCACCAAGGGATTTCGCTCGACGTCGTGAGCGCGAAGCTCGTCGGGCGGCGGCGAGGCGGCTACTGCTACGAGCAGTCCGGCCTCTTCGCCGCCGTCCTCGAGCGGCTCGGCTACACCGTCCACCGGCTCGCCGGGCGCGTCCAGCCGCGGCGGCCGGGGCCGTACACGCACATGACGCTGGTCGTCGAGGTCGACGGCGGACGCTTCCACGCCGACGTCGGGTTCGGTGCCGGGATCTTCGCGCCGACGCCGCTCGTCGACGGTCAGGAAACCGACCAGGCCGGCTGGCCGCATCGGCTGACCGAGAAGAACGGCTGGTGGACGCTCAAGAAGGCGGACGAGGACCTGCTCGACTTCCGGCTCGACGCGATGCACCCGATCGACTACGAGGTCTACCACCACTACACCTCGACGCACCCGAAGTCGCCGTTCACCGGACGCCTGGTGATCATGACGCTCGAACCGGGCGTCAGCCGGAAGCTGCTGGGCCGCGAGCTGACCGTCGAAAAGCCCGGCGGCAGCAGCGAAACCACCACCGTCGCCCCGGACGAGCTCGACACGACCCTGAAGGACTTCGGCATCGAGCTGACGGCGGACGAGCTGGGCCGGCTCAAAACCCTTTACTGACCGAACAGCTCGGCCGCCGGCACCGGCCGGCCGAGGTGGTAGCCCTGCGCCTGGTCACACCCCAGCGAGCGGAGCAGGTCCAGCTGCTCAGCGGTCTCGACACCCTCGGCGATCACCGTCAGGTCGACGGCGTGGGCCATCGCGATGATGCTCGTGACGATCGCCGCCGCGTCCCGTGATTCGGCGATGCCGGTGATGAACGAGCGGTCGATCTTGAGCGTGTCCAGCGTCAGCCGGCGCAGCTGGGCGAGCGACGAATACCCGGTGCCGAAGTCGTCGATCGCCAGCAGCACGCCCAGCGACCGCAGGGACGCCAGCACTTCCGCGGCCGCTTCCTGGTCGCGCATCAACGCGCTCTCGGTGACCTCCAGGCACAGCGCGCCGGCCGGCAGCCCGGTGTTGGCCAGCGCGTCCTGCACCGCGGGCACCAGGTGCGGGTCGTCGAGCTGGCGGGTCGACAGGTTGACCTTCAGCGTCAGGTTCAGGCCCTGGTCGCGGCGCCGCGCGGCGAGCTCGCGCGTGGTCGCGCGGAGCATCTCCTTGCCGATCACGTTGATCAGGTCGCTTTCCTCGGCGAGCGGGATGAACTCCGCGGGCGAGATCGCGCCGTGGCGGGGGTGCGTCCAGCGCAGCAGCGCCTCGACCGCGACCATCTCGCCGGTTCGCAGGTCGACGACCGGCTGGTAGGCGGGCCAGAGCTGGCCGTCGTGCACCGCGTCGCGCAGGTCCTGCTCCATCCGCAGCCGCCGCTGCATCCGCTCGCGCAGGCCGACGTCGAAGAAGTGGTGCCGCCCCCGGCCGAGCGTCTTGGCCTGGTACATCGCGACGTCGGCGTCGCGCACCAGGTCCTCGGCGCTGCGGCGGTCCGCGCCGCCGACGAGCACGACGCCGATGCTGGCGTCGAGGTGCAGCTGCCGGCCCAGCACGCCGATCGGCTCGGCCAGCGCGGCCCGCAGGTGCTCGGCCAGCGCACGGACCTCGCCGGGCTCGGTGACCTCGCCGGTGACGACGACGAACTCGTCGCCGCCGAGCCGGCCGACCAGGTCGTCGCGGCCGGAGCAGCGGCGCAGGCGCTCGCCGACGATCCGCAGCACCTGGTCGCCGACCGAGTGCCCGAGCGAGTCGTTGATGACCTTGAACTTGTCCAGGTCGAGGAACAGCACGGTGAGCGCGCCGCGGCCGGTGCCGTCGAGCCGGCCGAGCACCAGGGTCCGGTTGGCCAGCCGGGTGAGCGGGTCGTGGGTCGCGTCGTGGGCGAGCTGCGCGCTGATCGCGCGGGCCTCGGTGATGTCGGTGAACGACGTGACCACGGCCAGCGCCGCCGGGTCGTCCGGGTTGAGCAGCCGCGAGGTCAGCGACACCCAGACGTCGCGGCCGTCGGGCCGGCGCAGGCGCACGACCAGGCCGTTGTGCGCGACGCCGGTCCGCCGCGTCCGGACCGACGGCGTCTCGTCCGGCGGGATCCACTGCCCGGACTCGGTGAACAGCACGAGCGTGTGGCACGGGACGCCGATCAGCTCGGCTTCGGCGACGCCGAGGATCCGGCAGGCCGCCGGGTTCGCCGCTTCGATGAGCCCGCCCGGGCCCATCACCAGCACGCCTTCGTCGAGGGACGCGACGACCGTGCGGTGGTTCTGCTCGGCCCGCCGCCGCGCGGTTTCGTCTGCGCAGACGAGCACGTACCCGTCGTTCATCTCAGCTGCCGAAACGCGGACCGCCAGGGGAGCGCCGTCCCGCCGCCGGTGCAACGCCTCGGTGACCCCGCCGCCGCGCAGGTCGAGGGGCGCGCCGACCAGCTCGCTCGCCCGCCGTCCGACGGCTTCGGCGGCGGTCCAGCCGTACACCGCTTCGGCGGCCGGGTTCCAGCTGGTCACGACGCCTTCGCCGGTGGTCGCGATCAGCGCGTCGCTGACGTGCGACACCAGCGCAGCCTGGTAGCGGAGGGCGTCCGCGGCCGCCTTCTTCGCCGTGATGTCCCGCATGACGACCTGGTAGGCGAGCCCGCCGAGGCGCACCGACACCGTCTCGACGGCGAACTTGCTCCCGTCCAGCCGGGACATCAGCGCTTCGACCGGCTCGCTCGCCTGCCCCGGCTCGGTGAGCAGCGCGAGCTTCTCCACCAGCGCGGTACGGGAGTCCTCGGCGACGAAGTCGGTGAAGCGGCGGCCGACGACCTCGGCCGCGGATCGCGCGGCGAACGTCTCGAGGGCCGCGCGGTTGGCATAGGTCAGAACGCCGTTCTCGTGGACGCAGATCGCGTCCGGACTCAGCTCGACCAGCTCGCCGAGGGAGTCAGCCTCCATGAGCGTCCGTCCCCCATGCTTCGCGGCTGTGGCCCGTCGATTACACCACCGACTCCGGCGCCTGCCTACCCGCCGGAATCCGGGTCCGGCCTGCGGCTGGGCCGCGCAGCCGCGGGCCCCAGAACAGCAGCCCGAAGTGCGCGGCGATCAGGTGGCCGAGCAGCGTGACGACCGAGTCGAGGCTCGCCGGGTCGTCGCCGAGCCAGATCGCCGCGATGAACGCCTCCATGGCGGCCAGCGCCACCAGGCGGGCGCGGCCGCGCAGCAGGAAGACGAGCGCGCCGGCGGTGGTGAAGAAGCCGTAGCTGACGCCGATGTCGAGCCAGTGCCCGGCCGAGTTCGGCAGGACGCGGGCGCTGATCAGGGCCATCACCGGCAGCTCGGTGACGAGGGTGGCCAGCACGTGGCCGGAGAAGAACACGGTCGCCGCGCGGCGGGCGCCGAAGCGGCGTTCCAGCGGCGCGACGGCGATCGTGAAGATCACGACGTAGGCGAGCCAGCCCTCGTCGGACAGCCAGATCGCGCTGGTCAGCAGCGAGGTCAGCGGCCGCCGCCACAGGTTGTGGGCGTCGGTGCTGGACAGCTGGAGCAGCCGGGCGGTCAGCTCCGGGTCGGCGAACTTGAGCAGCAGCGTCGTGCCGAGCAGGAGAACGAGGTAACCGAACGTGAAGGGGGTTACCTTCGGCTGGGGGATGATCTTCGTGAACGCCGACAGGCTGCGACGCGAAACGGCGATCCGGGGGAGCGGCCGATCGGCTTTCAGCAGCATGGTTCGAGTCTCGACGGTCATGCTGGGAGTCTCCCGAACCGCAGCTGTGAATCCGCTGTGGAATGTCACTCACCGTCAAACCGAACGTTACGTGACGAATTTTTGCCGATACCTCACCCATTCGGGTGCTTTGTGCGGTAAAAATATGATCACGACGTCGGCCGAAAGGCTCTCTCGGGAAGGTCTGTCGGGGTGAACGACGAGGTATCGGTTGCCGAGCTGCTCGTGCGCGAGGGCTGGGGCGACCGTTCGGCGCAGGGCCAGTCCCGCTGGCGTGTGCTCGCGGTGATGGTCGCCGTCGTCATCGGCTGCGGAGCCGCCGCGGTGCTGGTCGGGCTCGGCGGCAAGGGCACTGAGAACGCGTCCCCGGTCGACCAGATCCAGGTCATCCCGTTCCCCCAGCGCACCACCGGGCTGGGCGGCGCCGGCCAGGCCACGGACTCGCCGCCGGAAGGTGGCACCGGCGGCGGTGACGTCGTCCCCGGCGTCGGGGTGCCCCGAGAGACTGTCACCGAAGTGCCGGGCAGCACGCCGGACACCGAGAGCAGTGCCAGCACCACGACGCCGACCACCACTCCGACCAGTGGCGGTCCGGACTCCTCGGTCACCCCGACCACGACTCCGCCGGCCGGGCAGCGCCCGCCGAGCGCGACCCCGCCGCCCCCGCGGCCGTCGTGCATCCTGATCATCTGCTGGTGAGCAGGCGAGCTTTTTCCGCGATGTCGCTGAAGTCCGCGGTGTTCCAGCGCTCCGGGCGCATCACGATCGCGATGTTGTTCCCGTGGGTGTCGTCGGTCGCGTCCGTGTAGGCCTCGCTGGCGCCCGGAGGCAGGTAGCGGGCCGCCATCTCGTGCCGCTGCGCCTTGGTCATCGGCGACGACTCCACCACCGGGCCTTCGACCGAGACGTACTTGTAGACGCCGTCCTGCTGCTGGACGCACAGCGCGAAGCGGCCGGCCGCCTCGATCAGCCGGGTCTTGCGCAGCCCGGGCGACGTCATCACGACGACGTCGCCGCCCGGCTCGTAGCGGTACCAGATCGGCGTGGTCAGCGGCGCCCGGCCGGGCTCGGCCGTCACGCTGAGGACGCCGACCTGCGGCTGGGCGAGGAACGCTTCGCGCTCTTCCTTGGTCATCTTCCGGGCCACCGTGACTCCTTAAGGCAATCTGATTTGCCTTAAAGGTACGCACGCTCGCCGAGTTAAGGCAAGTGTGTTTGCTTTAGGATGGGCGGATGACCCGACCCGGTGGCCGCAGCGCCCGCGTCCGAGACGCGGTGCACGACGCCGTCGTCGAGCTGCTCGCCGCCGGGGAGATCGACGCCGCGATCCCGCGGATCGCCGAGCGTGCGGGCGTGAACCCGACCAGCATCTACCGGCGCTGGGGCAGCCGCGACCACCTGCTGCTCGACGCCGCCGTGACGCGCCTGCGCGCGACGTCGCCGATCCCGGACACCGGCTCCCTGCACGGCGATCTGCGGGGCTGGGCCGAAGGCGTCGAACGCGCGATGCGCGACCCCCGCGGCCAAATCCTGCTCCGTGCGCTCGTCGCGACAATGAGCCCGGACGAGAAACCGCTCGAATACCTCCGGGCCCGCGGGGACGACCTGCAAGCCACGCTCGACAAGGCCGCGGCACGCGGCGAACCCGTGCCGTCGGTCGACGAGGTGCTGGACTTCGTCCTGGCCCCGCTCTACCTGCGGGTGCTGTTCCGGCGCCCGGCCGAGCCGGGCACCGGGGCCCGGCTCGTCGAGCGGTTGCTCATGGCGCTTCCAGCAGATCCGGCTCCGCGTGCCGGCCGAGGTGGTTGAACAACAGGTTCAGCGCGAACGCCAGCACCGCCGCCACCGTGATCGAGCTGCCGCAGATCGTCTGCAGCCAGGCCGGGAAGTGCTGGAAGATCTTCGGCGCGAACGCCGGCAGCAGGCCGACGCCGAGGGCCACCGCGACGATGAACGTGTTGTGGTTGCCCGAAAACTCCACCGTCTTGAGGTTCTGCGCGCCGACCGCGGCGACCATCGCGAACATGACGACCGCGACCCCGCCGACGACCGGCTGGGGGATCGCCGCGATGAACGCACCGATCTTCGGCACCAGGCCCATCAGCACCAGGATCCCGCCGGTCACCGCGACCACCCAGCGGCTGCGCACGCCGGTCATCCGCACCAGGCCGACGTTCTGCGCGAACGCCGTGTCGGGGAAGGAGTTCAGCACGCCGCCGAGCACGGCCGAGAAGCCGTCGGTGGCCAGGCCGCGCGCGAGGTCGGAGTCGGTCGGCGGCCGCCCGGTGATCTCGCCGACGGCGATCATGTCGGCGGTCGACTCGGTGAACGTCACGAGCATGACCACGCACATCGAAAGGACCGCGGCGATCGGGAACGTCGGTGCGCCGAAGTGGAACGGCGACGCGAGCCCGAACCAGCTGGCCGCGGCGAGCCCGTCCCAGTGCACCAGCCCCAGCGGAATCGCGGCCACCAGCCCGATCGCCAGGGCCAGCAGCGGGCCGATCTGGTTGGCGAACCCGCGCAGCACCCGCGTGAACAGCACGAGCAGCGCGAGCACGCCGAACGCGAGCAGGATGTGCGACAGGGCCGCGTAATCCGGCGCGGTGGGGTCGTTGCCCGCGATCAGCCCCGCGCCCGGGCCGAGCAGCGAGACGCCGATGACGAGCAGCAGCGTCCCGGTGACCAGCGGCGGGAAGAACCGGATCAGCTTGGCGAACGGTTTCGCGATGATCAGCCCGAACACGCCGGACGCCAGCATCGCGCCGTAGACCGCGGGCAGGCCGTACTGGGACGCGATCAGGATCATCGGGTTGACGACGCTGAACGTCGCGCCCGCGACCACGGGCAGCCGGATGCCGAGGATCTTCCCGATGCCGATCGACTGGATCAGCGTGGCGATGCCGGCGACGAGGAGATCGGCGTTGACCAGCAGCCCGATCGTCGCCGGGTCCAGCTTCAGCGCGCTGCCGACGATCAGCGGCACGGCGACCGCGCCCGCGTACATGATCGACATGTGCTGCAGGCCGAGCAGTGCCAGCCGGCCGGCGGGCAGGCCCTGGTCGACGGGGTGCACCGCGGGTTTCGTCATGATCAAGCCCCTTTCCCGCGGTACATCTGACGCTTCGCGCGTGACGGTAGCAAGTCTCCGCCGTGATGATCTCGTTTCCGGGGGCGGCGGAACGGTCTCGGATGTGTGACCATCGGTGCATGACTTCGGGTGGTATTTCCCAGGTGGGCCCGCCGTTTCGCGCTGATCACGTCGGGAGCCTCCTGCGGCCCCCGGTGCTGCGCGACGCGCGACGGCGGCGCGAAAGCGGTGAGATCGGCGTGGAGCAGCTCCGCGCGGTCGAGGACGACGCGATCCGTGACGTCATCAAGATGCAGAAGGTGGCCGGGCTGAGCTCGGCCACCGACGGCGAGTTCCGGCGTGCTTCGTGGCACATGGACTTCATCTACGCGCTCGGCGGGATCTCCCAGAGCGACGAACGGCTGCACGTCAAGTTCCACAACCTGGCGGGCGATCTCGAGTTCAGCCCACCCGGCCTGCAGGTCGACGGCAAGGTGCGGCTCGACGAGCCGATCTTCGCCGACCACTTCCGGTTCCTGCAGTCCCATGTGGACCCCGGCGTGACGCCGAAGCTGACCATCCCGTCACCGAGCATGGTCTACTACCGCGGCGGCCGGGCGGCGGTCAGCGAGACCGTCTACCCGGACCTCGAAGAGTTTTACACCGACCTGAGTGCGGCGTACAAAGCGCAGATCGCCGCGATGGCCGGCCTCGGCTGCCGGTACCTGCAGCTCGACGACACCAGCCTCGCCTACCTCAACGACCCCGCGCAGCGGGAGCTCGTCGCGCGGATGGGCGGCGACCCGGACACCCAGCACCTGCGCAACATCGCGACGCTGAACGCGGCGCTGGCCGGCCGTCCCGAGGGGCTGGCGGTGACGACCCACCTGTGCCGCGGCAACTTCCGGTCGTCGTGGGTCGCTTCGGGCAGCTACGAATTCGTCGCGGAGGCGCTGTTCGGCGACCTGGCCGTCGACGGGTTCTTCCTGGAGTTCGACGACGAACGCTCCGGTGGCTTCGAACCGCTTCGGTTCGTGCCGAAGGACAAGAAGGTCGTCCTCGGCCTGGTCACGACGAAGCGGGCGGAGCTGGAAGACCCCGACGTCCTGGTGCGGCGGATCGAGGAGGCTTCGCAGTACGTCGATGTCGACCAGCTTTGCCTTTCGCCGCAGTGCGGTTTCTCCTCGACCGAGGAGGGCAACGACCTGACACCGGACGAGCAGCTGCGGAAGCTGGAGCTGCTCGTGGCGACGGCCGACCGCGTCTGGGGCGGCCACTGATGATCACCTGCGTCGTCGACTACGTCATCGACCCCGCGAAGCTTCCCGACTTCGAACGCTTCGCCGCCGCGTGGATGCGGTTGGTGCAGCGCGAAGGCGGGATCCACCACGGCTATTTCCTGCCGTCGGAGGGTGCGAGCGACGAAGCCCGGGCGCTGTTCAGCTTCGAGAGCCTCGCGGCGTACGAGCGCTACCGGACGCTGTTCGGCGTCGACCCGGACTTCATCGAGGCCGACAAGATCCGGGACGAGAGCGGTTGCGTGGTGCGGTACCGGCGGACGTTCATGCGCCCGCTCCTGCCGGACGACGACCTCTGACGTGCGACACAGCGCGCGGCGGCCGCCCTCGGTCGTGGATCGCGTCCTCGATCTGCTGGACGCCTTCACGGCCGAGCGGCCGCAGCTGACGCTGTCCGAGCTCAGCCGCCGTGCCGGGTTGCCCCTGTCGACCACGCACCGGCTGGCCGGGGAGCTGACCAAACGCGGTGCGCTCATGCGCGACGAAGCCGGCGTCTACCGCGTCGGGTTGTGGTTGTGGGAAGTCGCTTCGCTCGCTCCGCACGGTGCGGAGCTGCGAGAGAGCGCGATGCCGTTCCTGGAGGACCTCTACGAGGCCACGCACCAGAACGTGCAGCTCGCCGTGCTCGACGGGCCGGAGGTCGTCTACGTCGAGCGCATCTCGGGCCGCGGCGCGGTCAACGTCCTGACGCGCGTCGGCGGCCGGCTGCCCGCGCACGCGACCGGCGTCGGCCAGGTGCTGCTCGCGCACGCCCCGGCCGAAACCCAGGAGGAGGTCCTGGCCGCGCCGCTGAAGACGTTCACGCTGAAGACGATCGGCTCGGCTTCGCAGCTGCGGCGGGTACTGGCCGACGTCCGCCGCGACGGGTACGCGATCAGCGACGGCCAGATCGAGCTGATCTCGCTGTCGGTGGCGGCCCCGGTCTACGACTCGACGGACGAGGTGGTGGCGGCGATCTCGGTGGTGGTCCCGGCGGAGGGGACGGACCCGCGGACGCTGGTCCCGGCGGTCCGGGCGGCGGCGCGGGGGATTTCGCGGGTGCTCCGGGCGCCGCGGGCCCTGCGGACCACCGGCGAACCCCACTGATCAACTCCGTTCCTCGACGAGCCGGGCGGGGTGTGGTCGGATGGCGGTGAGGGTTGCCGGATGGGTGAGGAGCAGGGGATGACCACCGTTCTCGTGGTCGGGGCCGGACAGAGCGGGTTCCAGGCCGTGGCGTCGCTGCGGGACCGCGGCTTCGACGGCCGGGTCGTGCTGGTCGGTGACGAGCCGGGCGTGCCGTACCAGCGGCCGCCGCTGTCGAAGGCCTACCTGGCCGGGACCGCGGGGCTCGAGCAGCTGCACCTGCGCGGCGAGGACTTCTTCGCCGACAAGGACATCGAGCTGGTCGCCGGCCGGGTCGCTTCGATCGACCGCGAGGCTTCGCTGATACGTCTCGAAGACGGCGCCGAGCTGACGTACGACCACCTCGTCCTGGCCACCGGCTCACGCAACCGGACGCTGCCCGTCCCCGGCGCGGACCTGCCCGGCGTGCTGACCCTGCGCACCCGTGACGACGCCGACCGGCTGCGTGCTTCGCTCACCACCTCGGAAAACGTCGTCGTGGTGGGCGGCGGCTTCATCGGGCTGGAGTTCGCCTCACACGCCGGCCGCCCGGTGACGATCGTCGAAGCGCAGGACCGGCTGCTCAACCGCGTCGCGACGCCGGAGATTTCCGCCTACTTCGCCGCGCTGCACCGCGAAGCCGGGCACACGGTGCTGCTCGGCCAGGGCGTTTCGGCGCTGCACGGTGACTCGCGGGTGCGCGAGGTCGAGCTGTCCGACGGCCGCCGGCTGCCCGCCGACCTGGTCGTGATCGCCGTCGGTGTCGTGCCGGAGACGACGCTCGCTTCGGCGGCCGGGCTCGCGGTGGACAACGGCGTGGTCGTCGACGCGCACCTGCGGACAGCCGACGAAAAGATCTTCGCGATCGGCGACTGCGCGAACTTCCCGTGCGTGCAGGCGGGCGCCGCGACCCGGCTGGAGTCGGTGCAGAACGCCGTCGACCAGGCCCGGTGCGTGGCCGCGGCGATCACCGGCGCGCCCGCGCCGTACGCGAGCCTGCCGTGGTTCTGGACCGACCAGTCCGGCGCGAAGCTGCAGATCGCCGGGATCCTTTCGGGCGCCGACCGGACGGTGGTCGCGGGCGACCAGGCCGCGGGCAAGTTCTCGGTGCTGTCCTTCCGCGACGACGTCCTCATCGCGGTCGAGTCGGTGAACCGGCCGGCCGACCACATCGCCGCGCGGCGCTTGTTCACCGCGAACCCGCACCCCGCGTACGCGGACCTGGCGGCGAGCGAGTTCAACCTCAAGGAGCACCTGAAGGTAGCGTCAACTCGCGGTTGACGATTGGAGAGCGTCAACCTAAAGTTGACGGCATGACGCTACCCAACCCCATCAAGCTCGACGACCTCATCAGCGCGATCAAGAGCAACAACGACAAGGACGCCCTCGCCCAGCTCTCCGACGCCGTCTACATGGGCGAGCACCTCGGTGATGTTGCCGACCACCTCATCGGCCACTTCGTCGACCAGGCCCGCCGCTCCGGCGCGTCCTGGACCGAGATCGGCAAGAGCATGGGCGTCACGAAGCAGGCGGCCCAGAAGCGGTTCGTGCCGAAGGTGGACCCGGGTGGTGACGTCTCCGGCGCGATCGAGCGGGTCTACGGCCGCTACACCGACCGCGCGCGGCACGTGATCGTCGCGGCCCAGAAGGCGGCGATCGACAACGCCAGCCCGGCCATCGACACCGTGCACCTGGTGCTGGGCCTGCTCACCGAGCCCGCGGCCCTCGCCGCGGGCGCGATCCTGGCCCAGGGCGTCACGCTGGAGACCGTCCACGAGGCCGCCGAAGCCCAGCTGCCCGAGCGGGCGGAGGCAGTGCCCAGCCCGATGCCGTTCAGTGCCGAGGCGAAGAAGGCACTGGAGTTGACCCTGCGCGAAGGGCTGCGGCTGGGGCACAACTACATCGGCACCGAGCACATCCTCCTGGCGCTCCTGGAGCAGGGCGAAGGCGTCGGCTTCCAGGTGCTCGACGGCCTGGGGATCAAGAAGGACAAGGCCGAGGAGAAGATCGTCGCGGTCCTGGCGGAAATCCTGGCCGCCCGGGGACAGTGAGGCTCTTCTGCGTGGCCGCGCTACTCGCGTTGCTGCTGGTGACGCTGCTCTGACCGGGAAGGACCAGGGGGTCTTCCCGGTCAGAGCACGGCATCAGGCGGAGGCTTCCGGGCGGCCGTCGGCGGCCCAGGACGTGTGGAACGAGCCGTCGCGGTCCACGCGGCGGTACGTGTGCGCCCCGAAGAAGTCACGCTGACCCTGGACCAGCGCCGCCGGCAGCCGGTCCGCGCGGAGGCCGTCGTAGTACGCCAGCGCCGTCGAGAAGCCCGGCGTCGGGATCCCGAGCCGGACCGCCGTCGAGATCACCGAACGCCACGAGTCCTGCGCGTCCTCGACCGCCTTGCGGAAGCCGCCCGACGTCAGCAACGTCGGCAGCGAAGGCTCCTCGGCGTAGGCCGACGTGATGTCGTTGAGGAACTTCGCGCGGATGATGCAGCCGCCGCGCCAGATCGAGGCGACCTTGCCGAGGTCGATGTCCCAGCCGTACTCCGTCGCGCCGGCCTGGATCTGGTTGAAGCCCTGCGCGTACGCGACGACCTTCGACGCGTACAGCGCCTGCTCGACGTCGTCCGCGAAGCGCTCCAGCTCCGAGCCGGACAGCGGCGTCCGCGAAGGACCGCCGAGCCCGCGGGCCGCCGAGCGCAGCGAAGTCGACCCGGACAGCGAACGCGCGAAGACGGCTTCGGCGATGCCCGAGATCGGGACACCCAGGTCGAGGCCGATCTGCACGGTCCAGCGGCCGGTGCCCTTCTGCTCGGCGGCGTCCGCGACGACGTCGACGAACGGCTTGCCGGACGACTTGTCGACGTGCGCCAGCACGTCGGCGGTGATCTCGATCAGGTAGGAGTCGAGCCGGCCGGTGTTCCAGGTCCGGAACACGTCGGCGATCTCGGCGGGGGAGTAGCCGCCCGCGCCGCGCAGCAGGTCGAACGACTCCGCGATCAGCTGCATGTCGGCGTACTCGATGCCGTTGTGCACCATCTTGACGAAGTGGCCGGCGCCGTCCGCGCCGATGTGCGTGCAGCACGGCTCGCCGTCGACCTTGGCCGAGATGTCCTCGAACAGCGGGCCGAGGGACTCGTACGACTCCTTCGAGCCGCCGGGCATGATGCTCGGCCCGTGCAGCGCGCCCTCTTCGCCGCCGGAGACGCCGCTGCCGACGAAGTGCAGCCCGCGCTCGCGCAGCGCCTGCTCGCGGCGGCGCGTGTCGGCGAAGTGCGCGTTGCCGGCGTCGATGATCACGTCGCCCTCTTCGAGCAGCGGCGCGAACTCCTCGATGACGGCGTCCGTCGGGCCGCCCGCCTTGACCATGATCACGACCTGCCGGGGCCGCTCCAGCGCGTCGACGAACGCCTGCGCCGAGTACGCCGGGATGAAGTCACCTTCGTCGCCGAACTGGTCCACCAGCGCGCGGGTCCGCTCCTCGGACCGGTTGTGCAGGGCCACCGTGTGCCCGTGCCGGGCCAGGTTGCGGGCCAGGTTGCGGCCCATGACCGCCAGGCCGGTGACCCCGATGCTCGCCTTCTTGCTCATCCGCATCCTCTCGAAGACTCTCTCGATTCAGACCCTAGTCCGATCGACGCCTCATGGGAGGGCACGGAGCGGTGGCTCACTCAGTTCAGGAGAAGCAGCGGATCGGGCCGCGGTTGATCGCGACCATGTCCATCACCGCGGCGGCGAGGTCGATCTGCGCGCCCCACTCGGCGCCGTCCAGCTCGGCGTACGCGCGGTGCAGGTTGCCCGGCAGCCGCTCCTGCTCGGAGAGCGACGCGAACTCGCCCAGGTCCGTCTCCTTGGCCAGCTCCAGCGGCGACAACCCGGCAGCTTTCCCGCGCGACGCCGTCTCCTGGACGAACTTCAGGTACGCGTCCACAGTGTCGACGACGTCGAGCCCGCACGCCGGCCCGTGCCCGGGCAGGATCACGGCCGGCTCGAGCTCCCGGATCACGTCCAGCCCGGCGCGCCAGCCGGCCACCGAGCCCATCAGCGCGAACGGGCTGCCGCCGTTGAACACCAGGTCACCGGCGTAGAGCACGCGCTGCTCCGGCAGCCAGACCAGGACGTCGTTGGTGGTGTGCGCCGCGTGGCCGGGGTGGATCAGCTCGAGGGTGACGTCGCCGGCGTGCACGGTCAGCCGGTCGTCGAACACGACCTCCGGCGGCCGCGACCGCAGCTCGCCCCAGTCGCTGCCGACGAAGATGCCTTCGAACGTCTGGATGCCCTCGGCGACCATCAGCTCGCGCGTCTTGCGGTGCCCGATGATCGTCGCGCCTTCGGCCAGGTAGTTGCCGTTGGTGTGGTCGCCGTGGTGGTGGGTGTTCACCAGCGTCGTCACCGGGCTGCCGGTGGCGGCGCCGACCGTCTCGAGCAGCGCGCGCGTGCGGCGCTCGGTCGAGCACGTGTCGATCAGCACGGTGTGGTCGCCGGCATCGACGAACCCGCAGTTGTTGATGTACCAGGAGCCGTCCGGCTGGACGTAGCCGTGGACCCGGTCGGCCAGGCGGGTGACGGCGGCGGCGGCGGCGGGCGAACGATCGGTCACCGGCTCACTATGCCCGAGACCGCGCTCCCCCGGTTGGCGGAATAATTCGGAATTTCACTGGTCCAGGAGAGTGACAACCTAGGTGACTGGCGTTCCGCGGCGTTTCCTGGAACGCTGCGCGATGTCATCATCGAGATCCGCAAGGTGAAGCACTAACCTGGGTGGGTTCGATAGTTCGCGTGCGACGGCGGCCGGTGGCCGTCGTCGCTTGGTAGTGGTCCGGGAGAGCAGGGCGATGGCCAGCACCGTCACCTCGCGCCGGAAGCAGCTCGGAAACGAGCTCCGGCACGCCCGCACCGCGGCGCGGATGACACAGCAGCAGGTCGCCGAGGTTCTCGGCTGCACCCAGGGCAAGGTCAACAAGATCGAGTCCGGTGCCGTCGGGGTGAAGCTCGGGGATGTGCGATCCATGCTGAACGCGTTCGGGATCAACGGCGAAGAGGCCGACACCCTGATGAACCTGGCGCGGGCCGCGGCCGGGCAGCGCGGCCACTGGTCGGGCTACCGCTCGGTGGTGCCGCACTGGTTCCGCACCTTCACCGACCTGGAGCCCGCGGCCGCGGAGATCCTCACCTGGCACGGCGAGCGCATCCCGGGTCCGCTGCAGTCCGAGCACTACATGCTCAAGCAGTTCACCGAGGCCGGCGCGACGGACGTGACGTCCCTGGTGCGCAACCGGCTCGACCGCAAGGCCGTGTTCGAGCAGCAGCAGCCGCCGTACTACCGGTTCATCATCAGCGAGGGCGCGCTGCGCCGGGCCCCTGGCGGGTACGCGCCCGCGGTGATGCTCGACCAGGTCGAGCACCTGCTCTCGCTCGAGCGGCACCCGCGGGTCTACGTCCACGTGCTGCCGTTCGGGGCGCGGCTGGCCGCGGTGCCCAACGACTTCACGATCATGCGCTTCCCGGACCGCACCCGGGACTTCGTCTACATCGAGCACTCCGCCGGCGGTCTGTACCTCGACGACGTCAAGGACTTCAACATCTTCGTCGACTCGTGGGACAGGCTGCGTGGAGCGGCGCTGGAGCGGCAGGAGACCCGGCAGTTCCTCAAGGAGCTTGCAGAGGGTTACCGCGGCCAGATGCAGCAGATCCAATAGGGCGAACGGCGGCGCGAAGAGTCCCGAGTGGTGAACAACTGTCGGTAGAGTGGGCTTGTTTGCGCCCGATCCCACCGGAAGTGCCGCCCGAAGGGGACATCGTGGACCCCGACTTCCTTCCCGAGTCCGTCGATCTCGACCGGCCGAACGTGGCGAGGATCTACGACTGGGCGCTCGGCGGCACCGCGAACTGGGCGATCGACCGGCAGTACGGCGAGTTGGCCGTGAAAGCGTTTCCGCTGGCGAAGACCCTGGCGCGCGGCAACCGCGACTTCCTCGGCCGGGCCGTGCGCCACTGCGTTTCGCTGGGCATCACGCAGTTCCTCGACCTCGGGTCCGGCATCCCGACCGCGGGCAACGTCCACGAGGTGGCCGACGACCACGCCGACGACAGCCGCTGCGTCTACGTCGACAACGAGCCGGTGGCCGTCGCGCACGGGCGGATCCTGCTCGACGAGGAGGGCGATCCCGAGCGCCAGGCCGTCCTGCACGCCGACCTGCGGGACGCCGAGGAGGTCTGGGAAGCGGCGCTGGCCACCGGCGTGCTCGACCCCGACCGGCCGATCTGCCTGCTCAGCGTGGCCGTGCTGCACTTCCTGCCCGACGTCACCGGCGTCCGCGAAGCCATCCGCGACTACCGGACGCTGCTGGCGCCGGGATCGGCCTACGTTCTCTCGCACGCGACCGAATCCGGCGTCGAAGGCGACGAGCTGGCGCAGATCCGGCGGCTCGTGAAGCTGTCCGAGCGGTCGAGTTCGCCGGCGGTTTCCCGGTCGCTCGACGAGATCGCCGCGTTCTTCGGTAACTTCGACGTCGTCGACCCCGGGATCGTGCCTGTGGGAGAGTGGCGCCCCGAGCCCGGCGCCGCCCCGGTCCCCCTTGCGAGCGTGGTCGGCGGTGTCGGCCGCAAGCCTGGAGGACGGAAATGACGACGCAGGATCCCGAAGCCCCCGAAGGCGTCGACCTCGAGCGGCCGAACGCGGCCCGCATCTACGACTGGTTCCTCGGCGGCGACGCCAACTGGGCCATCGACCGGCAGTTCGGCGAACAGGCGGTCAAGACGTTCCCGATGATCAAGACGGTCGCGCGCGTCGGCCGTGACTTTCTCGGCCGCGGGGTCCGGTACCTGGCCCGCAACGGCATCGACCAGTTCCTCGACCTGGGGTCGGGCGTGCCGACCGTCGGGAACGTGCACGAGGTCGCGGCCGAGGTGAACCCGAACGCGCGGTGCGTGTACGTCGACAACGAGCCGGTCGCGGTGGCGCACTCACAGGTCCTGCTGGAGAAGGAGGGCGTGGCCGACCGGCACGCCGTGCTGCAGGGCGACCTGCGCGACCCGGCCGACATCTGGAAGCGCGCGCTCGAGACCGGCGTCCTCGACACGAACCGGCCGATCGGCCTGATCATCGTCGGCGTCCTGTACTTCCTCGGCAAGGACGAGCCGGTGGCCGACATCATCCAGAAGTACCTGTCGCTGCTGCCGTCCGGCTCGTACTTCCTGTCCTCGCACCTGACCACCGAAGGCCTCGACGCGCTGGCCGACCACGACAGCCGCACGTCGATCGTGGAGCAGTACAACAAGTCCAGCACCCCGCTGTACCTGCGCAGCAAGACGGAGTTCACGAGCTTCTTCGACGGCTTGGAGCTCGTGGAGCCGGGCATCGTCTACCTGCCCGAGTGGCACCCGGAGGAGATCGAGTCGCGGGCCACGAAGAAGCTCGCGAACGACCCGGCGTTCAGCGGCCACATCTGCGGCCTCGGCCGCAAACCGTGACGGCGGCCTACGACGCGGTCGCCGTCCAGTACGCGGAGCTCGTCCGCGACATCTGGGACGGCGACGCGCTGGACCGGGCCGCGTGGGCGGCGTTCGCGGATTTCGTGCGCGGCCGCGGCCCGGTCGCCGACCTGGGCTGCGGCCCCGGCCACCTGACGGCGCACCTGCGTTCGCTGGGGCTCGACGCGTTCGGCGTCGACGTGTCCCCGGAGATGGTTTCCCTGGCGCGCGCCGCACTCCCGGACCTGCGGTTCGAAGTGGGTTCGATGGCGGCGCTGGATCTGCCCGACGCGTCGCTGGCGGGGATCCTGTCGTGGTACTCGGTGATCCACACGCCGCCTGCGGAGATGCTCGGGTACTTCGCCGAATTCACCCGGACGTTGGCGCCCGGCGGTCACGTTCTGTTGGGCTGCTTCGAGGGCGCCTCGGTGACGGAGTTCGACCACAAGGTCACGACGGCCTACCGGTGGCCGCTGGACGAGCTGATGGCGCTGGCGGCCGCGGCGGGACTCGTCGAGGTGGGCCGGATGTACCGCGAAGCCACGGAAGGGGAGCGACCGTTCCGCCAGGGCCGGTTGCTGCTGCGGAAACCGTAGCCGCAACGGACGAGGCTGCCGCGCCGGATGTCATGAACGACTCTTTCATGTCGTCCGGCGCCATGAACGAGTCGTTCATGACATCGGATTCGCCGGCCTGCGGAAACCGTAGCCCCGAGACAGCGAGAGCCCCGGTCCCATCAGGGAACCGGGGCTCTTGTGGTGGTACGGCAGTTCAGGTGTTCAGGCGCGCGAGCCCACCCGGCCGCGCAGCAGCGGGCTCAGGTCGATCGCGGCTTCCAGGGGCCGGGTGGTCCGGAACCCGTCGGAGTGGCGCTGCAGCGGGGGGTCCTGGTCCGTCGCCCATGTCGTCGTCTTGCGCAGGGGCGCCTGGATCAGGCTGAAGCCGAAGCGGTTCCTCAGTTCGTTGCCGATCCCTCGGCGGCCGCGGTGCTCTTCTTCCTCGCGGCGGAAGAGCGAGTTCAGCCGGACGGCCATCGTCTACACCCCCAGCTCTCGTCGCGGTGACCGGGCGATGGCCGGTCCGGGACAGAGTTCGGTCGCGGTGCGGGAAAACGCTTCCCCGCCTGTGGTTCGGACCAGCTCGGTCGCACCGCGGGCGAACCTGCCCACGACGAGCACGCCCGGTGGCGCGCTGTCCTCGACGATCACGCTGATCCTCCCCCATGAGGTCCTGCGGTGGTGGTTGGTCGGTCGTCAGCCGGTGGCCCGCGTTCGGAGACCGCCCGTCGCATGCAGCCAGTCATTCACCGACGCCAGCGCCCCGGCCGATGCGATTAATCCTACTCCTGGAATAATCTTCATGTCGAGGCCGGACCTAGTTGATCACCCGCTTGGCCGTGCGGCGTACTCCATTGAGACACTGAGTAGCCGGACGCGGGTACTTTTGACCTGGTCCCGGCCGCGCCCCCCATCGATCCACGGAGGTACGACCCATGGCGGATTATCCGTCGTTCGCGGATTACGATCCGAACACGGCCGTGTCCCTGTTCCAAGAGGCTGCCTGGGAGAAGTCCTTCGCCAGCGAGCCCAACGGTGGGAGCTGCGTCGAGGTCAACCTCGGCCGGGAAGGCCTGATCGGCGTCCGCGACACCAAGCTCGCGACCAGCCCGGTCTTCGTGTTCGACACCGCCGAGTGGGAAGCGTTCCTGGTCGCCGTGAAGGCCGGTCAGTTCGACCTGCCCGCCTGATCCGTCACCCGGGGCGGTGATCGTGATCACCCGCCTGTGTACAGAAATCGCGAAGGCCCCCTTCCCCATCTCTGGTGAAGGAGGCCTTCGCGACGGCGCGGATACGTCCGGTGCCGATTGTGAGGGGAATCTCACCCGGTTGCCGGAAGTGCACCCCCGCGCAACCGGCTCCGGGTCCGGCGCCAGGCCACCACGACCAGCGCCACGAGCCCGATCAGCGGCAACGTGCTGATCGCCCAGCTCAGGCCCATCGGCGGCCCCGGCTGTTCGAGCACCGGCAGCGCGCGCAGGTCACCGGTGCCGGACCCGGCCGGGCCGTTGACCGTGAAGCGGAATGTCCACTCACCGGGACGCGGCATCGAGCGGACGTCGAGCCCCCAGACCTCGCGCTTGCGCGGGTGCCGGACCAGGGGCTGCACGCGGTTCTTGCCGCCCTCCGGGTTGATCATCGTGAGCGTGCCGGACTTGTCCTCGATCCCGCCGTCGGGGATGAAGGTGAAGTCCAGCGACTGCTCGGCCTTCAGCGGCCAGGTGCTGAACCCGATCGTCATCGCGTACGGCCCGGCTTGCACGTGCTCGGTGTGCACGATGTTGACCGGCTCGTACGCGTTCGCCGGCGCCGCCGTGGCGAACAGCAGTCCAGTGACGGCGGCCAGGGCTAGCACGATTCTTTTGGGGGTTCCGGGTGGCGGAGCCCCCGGTTGGGGCGGAGCCCCAAATGGCAACGGCTTACGCATCAGCGGTTTCCCCCTTCTTCGCGGGCGCCAGCAGGCAGAGCATCCCGCCGAACCGCCACCCGGCGAACCCGCCGAGCAGCCCGAGCAGGCCGCTGAGCACGGCCGTCGTCGCCAGGTACCAGGCCGGCGGCAGGTGCGCGCCGGTGTAGAGCAGGGTGCGCTGGACCGGCAGGCTCAGCCCGAGCAGCAGCCCGGCGATCCCGCCGGTGAGCACGGACACCCGGCCGACGCGCCATCCGCGGCGCCGCCCGGCGAAGTAGAGCAGCTCCATCAGCACGGCGACCGGCAGCAGCGCCATCGGGGTCAGCGACGGCATCTGCGGCACGCCCGAGACCGCGTCCCGCAGCGGCAGGTCGACCAGGTCCGCGTAGGCCACCGCCGCCCACGGCGAGAACCACCAGAAGACCGCCTGGACGGCCGCGACCATCGCCGCGGTGCCCACCGCCCCGCCCGGGCGGCGGAAGAACCCGGCGCCGACCGCGACCAGCAGCACCGCCATCATCGAGCAGCCGATGGAGACGGCGTCGGCGTAGTCGTCCGGCACCTGCTGCAGCCCGAGCGCGAGCACCGGCCCGAACGTGAGCAGCACGGTCAGCGACGCGAGCGTGCCGATCCGGCCCCAGCGGTGCTCGCGCGCCGCGGCGAACACCGCGGTCGTGCCGATCAGCGACACCGTGATCGACAGCAGCAGCCCGATGTGCGGCGGCGAGTCGATGACCGCGTCGAAGCCGTAGAGCCCGTGCCACCACTGGTCCCACAGGCCGTACAGCAGGAACGTCGCCGCGCCCACTCCGGAAACCAGATAACCCAGTGGTGCCGCGAACGTCTTGCCGAACACGTTGACCACGCGCCCGCCGACCCGCGGGTCGACCGGCCGCCCGGCCCGCCGCGCCGCCGTCGTCAGCAGCACGACGGCGAGGCTCGCCAGGCCGACGACCGCGCTGCCCGCGTACAGGAACAGGTGCGGCAGCGTGAAGAACGTGTCCGGCCCGACGTCGCTGTGCCACTGGATGTCCCAGGTGAGCCCCACCAGTGACAGCAGTGACCCCCCGAGCACGACGTTCGCGGGCAGCAACCCCGTTCGCGCCTGTTTCGCGACCGACGCCGTCCTGACGCCGGATGCGGTGAGATCCATTCCCCCGACCTCCTCCTTCTACTTGACCAACACGGGAAAAACGACTTGGGCGGGCCCGCCGGGGCCGCTCAGGGACACGGTGATCTCCCACTGCCCGGCCATCGGCAGCCCGACGTCCGCGGCGCGGAAGTGGCCGGGCCCGTCCGGCCCGGCGGGCACCGCCGGGAACGCGTGTCCCATCTGCGCCATGACCGGCGCGACCGTGACGGCGTCGGGCGCGGGCCCGGTCACCGCCACCGCGAACGTGTTGCCGCCGATGCGCGGCTCGTCCGCGGAGAACTGGACCGTGTACGGCCCGGAAACCGCTTGCTGGGTGGTGGCTTTCGCGCTGCCGCCCGGCCACAGCAGCCAGGTGGCCCCGGCCACGACGACCAGCGCGACCACGATGATCAGCAACGTCGGGCGTTTCATCGGCCGGCTCCTGTCGTCGGGACGTCCACCACGGCGGGGATGGTGAGCACGCGGTAGCCGCGCTCGGCCTGCAGCCAGATCCGGTACCGGCCGGGCGCGGCGAAGGTGTAGGTGAAGCTGACGTCCGGGCCGTACGCGGCGACGGTCTCGTCGGGGCGGTCGAGCTGGCCCGCGACCGGCGGGATCATGGCGTGGACGTGTGCCCACGTCGGTGCCGTCGCGGCGTCGGTGCCCGGTTGCCCGGTGATCGGCCCGGCGACGATCAGGTGGCCGAGCATGCCCAGCCACGGCTGGAGGTCCTGGGTCCGGAAGTGCGCGGTGATCGTCGTCGGCGTGCCGGGGGAGATGGTGAGCTCGACCGGGGTGCCGTCGACCGTCCGCGGTCCGGCGCCGGGTGGTTCGGGTGCGGGCGCGGCGGTGCCCGTCATGTCCACAGTGGACCGGACGAGCTGGACCCCGCCGCCGCGCCGGACGAGCTCGGCGGCGACGGTGTAGGTGCCCGCTTCCGGATCGGCCACGCTGACGCGGTAGTCGCCGGGGCCGACGCGCACCGGGTGCAGGTGGCTCATCCGGCCGGACGGCGAGACGAGGACCAGGTGCACGAGCGCGTTGTCGTGGATCAGCAGGTCGTCGACCGGGCGGCCGGTGGCGCCGTCGGTGAGGCCGAGCCGCAGACCGCCGGGCGCCGGGTGCGCCGCGAGGTTCACCGGCGGCCGCGAGTAGTCCACAGTGGACAACTGGGCGTTGGCGTACGGGTCGGTGACGTTGTCGAACGTCGGATCGAGCTGGCTGCCGGGCGCGGGCGGCGGGGGAGTGCTCGCCGACAGCAGCGCACCGGTGACCGCGACGGCGAGCGCGGCGACCACGCCACCGGCGGGGATCAGTGCGAAGGCGGTCCGCTTCGCCCGCATCGCCACGACGAGCGCGAGCAGGAGGAACACGCCCGCGGCGACGAACCCGCCGTAGGTGGCCTTCTCCCACGGTGGGACCACGCGCGCCGGCACGATGAACGGGATGGTCGCGGTGGTTCCGGTGCCGTCGCCGAGCGACAGCTCCCACGGTCCCGGCTTGTCGACTTGGAGATTTCCCGCGTACACGCCCGGTTCGGCGCCGAGGACGACGTCGCCCCGGGACGTCACGACGCCGTCGGCCGCGACGGCCAGGTGTAGCGTCCCGGGCGCGGTGCCCTGGTGCGTGACGACGTCGACCCGCAGCGGCGACGGCGTGACGTCGACCCGGCGGATGATCACGGTCAGCTCGCGGGCGCCGAGCGTCTGCGCGACCTGGATGTCCGTGCCGGACGGCGCGCCGTCGGCGAGCGCGGTCCCGCCGCCGGCCACGAACCCCAGCACGGCCAGCAGCATCAGCAACACGGTTCTCGATTTGGTCCCCATTGTGGGGTGAACCTATCGACGGCGACGGGTGGCGGGCGTCACGGCGGCGAGGGAACTCCGGTCCCCAGTGCGGGGGACCGGAGCCCCCGGGGGTCTCAGGGGTGCAGGAACTTCCGCAGGTGGGCGACGACTTCTTCGGGCTGTTCCTCGGGCAGGAAGTGTCCGCATTCGGCCAGGGCCACGCCCGTGACGTCGTTCGCGTACTCCCGCCAGATCTCGAGGGTGGGCAGGGTGCCCAGCAGGCCGTTCGCGCCCCACAGGGCGAGAAGTGGCTGGGTGACGCGCTTTCCGGCCTCGTAGTCGGCGTCGTCGGCCTCGGCGTCGTCCGGGAAGGACGCGCGGTAGTCGTCGAAACCGGCCCTGAGCGCGCCGGGCTGGGAGAAGGCGCGGACGTACTCGGTGACGGAGTCCGGGTCGAGGCGGTGGCGCTGGTAGGTCCAGCGTTCGTAGAAGTAGCCGAGGTAGGCGGCGATGTCCTGGCCGGCGAGGAGCTCCGGCAGATCGGGCTGGAGGTGGAAGAGCCAGTGCCAGTAGGCCTTCGCGATGCCGGTGTCGAGGCGCTGCCACATGGCGCGGGTCGGGGCGATGTCGAGGACGGCGAGGCGATCGACCTGGTCCGGGCGGTCCAGCGCCCAGCGGTGGGCGACGCGGCCGCCGCGGTCGTGCCCGGCGACGGCGATCTTCGGGAACCCGAGGTGGTCGGCGAGCGCGGCGACGTCGGCGGCCATGGTGCGCTTGTCGTAGCCGGTCTTCGGTTTGTCGGTGCGGCCGTAGCCGCGCAGGTCGGGGGCGATGACGGTGTGCGTCTCGGCGAGGGGCCCGAGGACTTTGTGCCAGCAGTGCGACGTCTGCGGCCAGCCGTGCAGCAGGAACAGCGGCGGGCCCTCTCCGGCCCTGACGTAGTGCATCCGGATGCCGTTGACCGTGGCCATGCTTTCTAACCTGTTCATGCGGTTAGAAGGTAGCGGCACTTCTAACTGTTCGCAACGGTTAGAATGAGGGCATGGAGTGGGCTTTCGATGGCGGACGGCCGTGCCTCGACCTGGTCAACACGCTGCGCTCGCGGTACGCCGAGGGCGTCGAGCTGCTGACCGGGCCCGACGCGCTGGCGGAGTGGCTCTCGCTCGCGGGCTTCACGACGGGCCCGGTGCCGGTGACGGCCGGGAACGTGCTGGCGGCGAAGGCGTTGCGAGAAGCGGTGGACCGGGTGCTGCTCGCGGACGGGCTGCCGGCCGAAATGGACGTCGACCTGGTGAACAACGCGGCGGCCTCGGCCTCCGCGCCACCGCCGCGCCTGGTCGTGGCCGGCGGTCGGCTGCGGCGCGAGGTCCCGGCCTCGAAGGATCCGGTCGCGGTGGCGTTCGCGACGTTGGCCGCCGACGCGATCGACCTGGCGACGAGCGAGGCATCGGTGCGGGTGTGCGCGGCGGACGACTGCGGGCTGCGGTTCTGTGACGCGTCGCCGCGGCGGAACCGGCACTGGTGCTCGATGGCCCGGTGCGGGAACCGCGCCAAGGCCCGCGCGCACTACGCCCGGGTCAGCGGCCGCGACGACTAGCTCGCCGAACCCGGGCCGTTGCCGCCGACCAGGCGTTGGTAGACCCTCGGGTGCGCGCGGAGCCAGACGTTGAGCTTGCCGATCCAGCGCATGTGCGCCGTCCGCAACCCGGCCGGGACCGGTGTCGCGAGAACCTTTACCACGCGGGCAAAGCGCAGGAACCGCCGCTGGTCACGAAGAGTCCACTGTAGACCAAGGCGATCGCGGAGTGCGGGTGGCAGCGTCGCGCGGAGCAGGAACATCTGGACCCGGGCGTGCAGCCGCCACCACGAGTCGGGCAGCCACCGCACCGGCTTGTCCACCGTCCGGATCGTCTCGAAGAGCTGGTCGATCGTCGGGTTCCCGGCGAAACCGGCCACCTTTTCGTCGTAGTAGCGCTCGAAAGCCGCCCAGTCCGGCGGCAGGTCGCGTTCGCGCACCCCGAGCAGCCGGCCGATGGCGCACATCTGCGCGTAGTACTGCTCAAGTTCCACATCGGACAAAGGGCGTCCGAAGAACCGTTGTGCGTCAACGGGAACCTTCACCAGGGTCGCGTGCACCCAGGCGTAGGCCTCCGGGTTCAACGCGCTGTAGCGCCGTCCGTCCAGGGAACCGGTGAACGAACGGTGCAAGGAGCGCAGCCGTGCGGCCTCCACCCGCGCACCCGCGACACCGCCGTAGACGTAGATCGACAGCGACGCGCCCGTCCGCATCAGCCGCGTCCAGGGATCCGACGTGTAGTCCGAATGGTCGCGCACTCCCGCCGCGACGACCGGGTGCGCGACCTGCAGCACCAGCACCTGCCCCGCCAGCAGCCCGTCGCGGAAGTCACCGAAGTACTTCCACGCCGCCGTGCCGCGGACGATCGGCGGAGCCATCAAGCCCCGCGGAGCAGCATCATCAGCGGCTCGGCCACCGGGGTGTCCGTCTCGCCGGTCGCCAGCCGGCGCAGCTGCAGCCCGGCGATCAGCGCGACGACCGGCGCGGCCAGCCGCCGCGGCTCCGGCACGCCGATCGCTTCGAGGATCGTCACGGCCAGTTCGTCGTACGCCGCGAAGCAGCGCGAAGAAGCTTCGTGCAGCTCGGGATCCCGGGCGGACTGGAGATACAGCTCGTGCGCGCCGAGCTCGTCGGCGCCGAACGGCAGCTGCGCGATCACGTGCTCGACGACCGACGCGGCCTGCTCGACGCTCAGGCCGTCGGCGCGGTAGCCGTCGACGATCGCGCCGAGCTTCGTCGTCTCCTCCGCGGCGAACATCAGCATCGCTTCGCGCAGCAACGCCGTCTGGCTGGGGAAGTGGTAGGTGAGCGTGCCGAGCGAAACGCCGGCGGCGGCGACGATCCGGCGGTTCGTCAGCCCGCCGACGCCGTGCTCGCCGACGACGGTCAGCGCGCCGCGCAGGATGGCGTCCCGGGTGCTTACCAGCTTGTCTCGGGATGCCGCTCCGGCCACCGTTCGACCTCTTCCAGTTGGGCGGCGAGCGAAACCAGCCGCTCCTCGGCGTGCGAGGGGCCGAGCAGCTGCGCGCCCAGCGGCAGGCCGTCGGCCGTCAGCCCGGCCGGGACGTTGACCCCCGGCCAGCCCAGCACGTTCCACGGCCAAGCGTACGGGCAGGCGGCGATCATGGCCTGGTCGGTCTCCCAGCCGGACAGCCCGTCGAACGTGCCGATCGGCGGCGGCGGGGTCGCGGTGGTCGGGGTCAGCAGGACGTCGACGCGGCCGAAGACCGAGCCGATCCGCCGGTGCAGTCCCGGTTCGAGCGCGCGGGCGAGCCGCAGCGCGGGTCCGGCCAGCAGGCGGCCGTGGCCGGCGTTGCTGCGGGTCCGCGGGTCGAGCCCGGTGCGGTCGGGCACCCGCAGCGTCCAGTCGCGGACGCCGGTGAGCGAGCGCGGCAGGAACGTCAGGCCGATCAGCCCGTAGTCCGGCTCGACCTCGACGATCTCGTGGCCCAGCCCGGCGAGCGACTCGGCGAGGCGCCGCACGTTCGCTTCGACGACCGGGTCGAGCCGGGTTTTGGTGGCGGTGAACGGGATCCGCGTCGACAGCCCGATCCGCAGCCGCCCGGGTTCGCGCCTGGCCGCGGTTCGGAACGCGGTGCCGGTGGCGGCGGCGACGTCCAGCAGCAGGGCGGCGTCCTCGACGGTCCGGGCGAGCGGGCCGAGCACGGTCAGGCCGTGGAACAGCTCGCCGTCGGTCGGGATCCGGCCGCGCTGGGTCTTGATGCCGACGAGCCCGGTCCACGCGGCCGGGATGCGCACCGAGCCGGCGCCGTCGGAACCGAGCGCGGCCGCGATGACCCCCGACGCCACCGCGGCCGCGCTCCCGCCTGAAGAACCCCCTGGGGTGTGGCCGATGTGCCACGGATTGCGCGTCGCACCGAAGGCCGGGCCCTCGGTGAACGGCCATTGGCCCAGTTCGGGGGTGTTGGTCTTGCCGATGATGACCGCGCCGGCCTCGCGCAGCAGCGCGACGGCGGGCGCGTCGGACGTCGCGACCGGGAACTCGCCGAGGCAGCCGAAGGACGTGGGCAGGCCGGTGAGGTCGACGTCGTCCTTGATGGCGACGGGGACGCCGAGCAGCGGTTTCCGGTCGCCGGACTGGAGCCGCTCGTCCGCGTCGGCCGCTTCGGCGAGAGCCGCGTCGTCGCGCAGGTGCCGGAATGCGTTGAGCGTCGGCTGGCTCGCGTGCGCGCGCCCGAGAGCGGTCGCGGTGAGCTCGGCCGAGGTGACCTCACCGGCGGCGAGCTGCGCGGCCTGCTCGGCAAGACCGGCGAAGTCCAGGCTCGTGGCTGTCATGGCGGCCCCCGAAAGTTCTCGTTCGTTCGAACGAACGTTACCGGATACCGACGGTCTCCGGCTACTCCCGAACGCCCCAATGTGGCCTTGGTTGCGTTCAACGCACCCAAGGGGCCCTTCGGTGCGTTCAACGCACCGAAGGCCACATTGGGGCGCTCGAGAGTGGGCTCAGGACGTT